>NZ_VCNH01000008.1:2449640-3674460 GCF_024355225.1 Roseovarius sp. M141 | reverse complement strand
AGCTTCATCAGGCCTGTGTAGAGAATAGCCCCTGCCGCCTCTGGGCCAACTTTTGAGACAAAAACTCCGTCGACGCGCTGCCGCTGATGACAAGGTCGCCCCCGGACAGTTTGAAGTGATCCCATTTTCGGCGAAGTTGAGCAGTCGATAAGAAATTGCAGCCTTCCAGAAACACACTTGACGGCCACGAACGCCTGAAATCCGGATCAATGGCATCGCCGCTGTCGTGAAAATCGACAGCCATGATACCGGGGCCTTCTTGGAATCTTCCTACTTTGGTGAATCGCTTCACCTCCCAATGCGCTGGGATTTGGCCGGATCCAGTCGATGCCGCTGTCCTTCATCGGGGCGCGGTGGGGTTCAGCCGCGGGCAACGCATGCTGGATCAGGATCTGCCGTCGCTCGCGCAAAGGGCGATCTGCGCCTCCTGATCCGCACCGCCTCCTCCACCCTCGCGCATTTCCCACTACAGAAACTCCGCAATGGCGCGCTGTTCGTCTGGGGATGGGATAGGGCAATTTCAGGTATTTCGAAATCCAGATATGACAGGTTTTGGCGTAGGGAAGGCTGAACCCAAGGCATAAAAGACCTTCTACTTCACGTCGTAAGAATGGAAGCAGATAATGCAGGAAAACTTGGTTGATCTGCGCCTTCGGTCCTGGAGTTTGTCGGCGTAAGCGGACGTGATGATGCCGGAGCGTCTTTCGCTAGTCCGGTTTCGAAGGCTCGTCACTTATCGTTCTTGCAAATCAGTGCCACGAATGACATTGATGTCACCGGGCTGGACGATCTGATAGGTTTCCGAAGCTTTCGGGAACCAGCCCGGTCAAGCTTGATACTCGTCCTTCACGATAACGCGACCATAGCTGAGGAGACAGCACGGTGCGTTTCTTTGCTTCATACGCGTGTTTCTTTTTTTCCCCGGTTTTCTTTGCAGAGACGCACTGGCGCTAAGGCTCGACTTCGCCATTCGCTAGGGGACATCGCCGATCCACTCAACGCCGCTGTCGCCAAAGCTGCCATAGGTCGGATACGCCGCCAAACTCATCTCTGCTGGCTCCAGCTTGGTAGCGATCTCGACCCCAAGAATATCTGCCATCAGCCCGGCATCGGCCTTTTCACTCCAGCGCAAGAATATCCTGCGTCACGGCATCCGGGCTGCTGCAGCGGCTTGTGGCGGTAGAAGTATTTTGTTGAAGCTGATCTCGTACCCGATGCTTCACCGTATCCAAGTTCAATCCGGCCTTCGGCCACATGCGGCCGCAGCACTCGGCGCGGAAATAGCGGTGGATGCACTGCATCTTTTCAGCGGCACTGCCTCGCTATCGCTTTCAAGTCACTGCACTGGTTCCTCATAGGTCAGGAAATTGCCGTCGGGCTGGCGATAAAGACCAAAATCAGCAAGCTCCTCCCGAAGTCACAGCCCAACCGGGCCGCGTGATCGCCTTCCAGCTCAGACGCGCTGGAGTTTGCGGGATTTGTCGACGACCCTTCTCCGCATCCTCAGCGATACCAGCCGAGCCGCGTTCAGGGATCGCGTTCCGCTCAGTAGCGGGCCATAGCTTGATCTTGCGGGCCCTCAGGATCTTGGCCACCTTATCGCGAAAGGCGTTGAAATCGGCGGTCTCTTCGGAATTTGCCGACAGGCTGCATCAGCTGCATGCCCGCCACCGCGAAGCAGCCAGATGCGCTGAGACGGACCCAGAGCGCCTGTATCGACCAGCTTGCCGCGCTGTTTGGCGTTCAGGGTGATGTCCCTGTTCCCTCGCACCAAAGTTTGGATCGCCTTGGCCTGCGATTTCCGGTGAAAACCGGGCTGATAGGACTCTCCTCACCATGCTCGGCCCAAAGATGCGCCATCGGTTTCGCGCAGGATTTGTCGAACCGCAGCGTTTCCAACCGTTCCGCGCTGAATTGGGCGCGGCGACGGTCGGGGCGTTCGATGGTGACCTTGTGATAGCCGAAATCGGTGTTGTCGAAGATCTGCACGGCAGCATGCCTGTCGGATCACCGTTCCCGTCGATCCGGCGCTCGACCGGTTGGAAGGCGAGATGCGCGGCGACGATTTCGTCGGATATGTTGAGGCGCGAATTCGCAGGTTCTTGTCGCCAAAGGTTCTTGCGCAGCTTGCGGAACAGCAGGTTAGCGTCGATCAGCTGGACCTTGCCGCGGCGCGTCTCGGGCTTGGCGTTGGTCAGAAGCCAGATGTAGGTGGTGATGCCGGTGTTGTGGAACAGGTTACGTTGGGGGCAGCTGGATGATCGTATCCAGCATGTCGTTTTCGATGATATGGCGGCGAATGTTGGGATTCGCCACTGCCCGCGTCGCCGGTGAACAGGCTGGAGCCGTTATGCACCGACGCAATGCGCGCACCGATGGGGCTGTCCTTGGTGGACTTCATCTTGCCCACCATTTCCATCAGGAACAGCAGTTGGCCGTCGCTGGAGCGCGGGGTGGCGTCCAAGGTTTCGGTTTTGCCCCAGTAATCGTTGAGATCGACCTTGAAGCGGGGGGGTCGATGACATCCTTGCCGTCACTTGATGTGTTTCAGCTCGCTGTTCCAGCTTTTTGCCGTAGGGCGGGTTGGACAGCATGAAGTCGAAACGATGTGCGGCGAATTCGTCGGTGGACGAGGTCGAGCCGACCTTGATGTTCTCGGGATTGTTGCCCTTGATCATCATGTCGGATTTGCAGATGGCATAGGTTTCGTCGTTGATTTCCTTGCCATAAAGGTAGACGTCGCCGGTCGCCTTGATCTGGCCCTCGGGGTCGATGATGTAGTTTTGCGATTCCGTCAGCATGCCGCCACTGCCGCAGGCGGGGTCGTAGATGGTCATGACGGGGGCAGCCGGTCCCGGATCGGATCGAAGACCAGGTGGGTCATCAGGTGGATCACCTCACGCGGTGTGAAGTGTTCGCCCGCCTCTTCGTTGTTTTCCTCGTTGAATTTGCGGATCAGTTCTTCGAACACATATCCCATACCAAGGTTGCTGAGGCCGGGCATGGCATTGCCTTCGGGATCCTCGAGCAGGTGCGGCGTCAGGTTGATGTACGGCGAGATGAACTTTTCCAGCACGTCCAGCAGGACCTGCTTGTCGGCCATGTGGCGCATCTGTTCCAGTAGCTTGAATCGCTGGATGATCTCTTTGACGTTGTCGCTGAACCCGCCCAGGTAGTCTTCCACGTTGGCCAACAGGATCTGCTGGTTGTTGGTGGCGGTGGCGTGAAGCTGTTTCAACGTCCATTTGCTGGTGTTGAAAAATACGTAACCGGAGGCCGCCTTGAGTGGGGCATCGTCCAGTTCGATCGCCTTCATTTCGTCCTTCTGAAAGCGGACCTCCTCTAGAACCTCGGCTTTCGTGGGTTCCAGAAGGGTATCGAGGCGACGCAGCACGACCATCGGCAAGATGACATCACGGTATTTCCCCGGACATAAACGTCGCGAAGGCAGTCGTCAGCGATAGACCATATGAAAGAGACGAGCCTGTTGTGAGCAATTTGGTTCATGAGCGAGTTTTGCAGTCCTGATGAGATGCTAGATCAGTTGATGGCGGCATTTTATTGAATGAATTGAGCTTTTTACGGTAGCCGTAGCCGATCTAATCGTAGTGGTGAGTAGGCTGCACTGCAACGTCTGATCATTCCGGTTCAATGCTAATGGACCCCAATGGTCTCTCCAGTATCCAGCCTCTTAACATAATCGACCGCGCTCCCATTCCAGTGATAAGCGAAATGCGCCCCCCTGTGCGGGGATCGGAACCACATCCGGCCAGAATGCGGCGATGCAGTTGCCGCCCGCAAACCTCACACTGGGCCAGGTTATGCCGTCGGAGCCCGCCGCGCGGCGCTGGGCACCGAAGACCTGAGAGGCGGCATAGTCATCCGGGTGCAGCAGGTCATCCATCCCGGAGACATCGTCAAATTCGGCATCGACAGACCCGATCAGCTCGCGGAACTGCGATGTCCAGCCGGGGGCTTCATCCGTAACCAGCATGGTTTTCGTGTGGTGGTGGATGGTTTCGGCAATCGCCACCCTCGGTGCTGTCGCCCGCGTAGTACAGGCCAAACGTCCCATCGGTGAACCGTCCCACTCGCAAAGGCGAGCAGTGAACAAAGGGGGCCATGACCCAGCTTGCGCCGGTTCCTGTGATGCGTCGGTCCTCGGGGACCTTTTGCGAGATCGCCGATGCTGTCACGGATACGCGGGTTGAACTTGGCCTCAGCGAGGCCAGCGCCTCCCAATCGGCAGGGTCGGCAATGTCCTCGAACAGGTCAATCGGCGGATAGATCGAGCGGATGATCCGGGCTGTGCGCGGCCAGACCACGCGGCGCACCGGCGCTGTCACCATGCACCACGCTCGGCGTCCAGATAGCTGCGCAGATCGATCAGATCAGTGATCTCGCCACGCATCATGACGTCGAGCGCGCTTTTGGCCGTTGAAGGCCGCGTTCGGCTTTCTGATCCAGGCATAGCCGCGCGCGGGATCGCTGAAGAGATAGCGCAGGCCCTTGTGAATCCCCATCAGGATGGCCATGCGCGCCCGCAGATCGCGGTCGATCCAGCTGATGCTGCCGTCCTTCCAGCGCGCCCATGTGCGCTGGGCCATATCACCCAGCAGCGTGCGGGCCTCGATATCGCTGAGCTGCCAGGCGCGGAACAGGTTCACGGTGGTGCGCGCGAGGGCGGCCGCCTCCTCGTCCGTGATGGCGGGAAGGTCCGGGCGGGACGCGGTGGGTTCGATTGTGGCAAACTGCATGGTAAATCTCCTGTGACACAAATATATAGATTATATGCCATTTGACAAGATGCCGTTTCCAGAGAGGCCGCTGCTACAATCACCGCCATGGCTGCACCTTCGGCATTGCCGCCGTCACCTCAACATCGCGTAACATCCGCCCCACCACCAGCCCGTCGCGCACCCAATCCAACGCCTGCCACCAATCCTCATAGCCGCGCCGGGCGGAGGTGATCTGCTCGGGGTGCGGTGCCAGGTGACGGGGCAGACCAGCACCTCCACTGTCCGCCATTTGCCCTGGGTCAGCACCCGTTCGGTGCCCACAACTTCCGTCACGGCCCGAATGCCATGCTGATTTTGCCGCGTTTCCACCGGAACGCAGCGCGGCACGACACCGGGCATCCAGTCCGGCGTCAGTCCGGCGCGGGCCAGTTCCGCCACGCGGATGGCCATGCGGATGCCGCCCAGCGCGTCGGGCATTCCGGCGACGATGGCGGCGATGACCTCGGCATCTGCATGGGTGTAACTTCCCATCTTGTGCTGGCCACCATCCACTTTGCAGCCCAGCGCGGCACGCTGCATCAAGACGTACTCCAGACCAAACCCATAGCCTTCCTCGACCACATCCTTCGGCGGTGGCAGTTCCAGCTGTGCCTTTTCCACCCGGAACGCCCATTCCAGCGCCGCCTGCACGCCCAGCGCGCGTTTCACCTTTGTCCCGCCAGCCCGGGCAATCCGTCCCTGCATGCTCATGGCAGCCATCCTTCAAAGAGAGTCATCTGCGCTGGGCCCTCCGGCTCTTGGCTCGGTCGCCAGATCCAAGGGCCCGAGGCCATGGGCAGCCGCGAGAGAGCGCCACGCATGCGCTGCTGCCAGCGGGTGAACTCCGTTGCCGAGCAGGCGCAGAGCGCGTGCCCGATGGGCCAGCCCATCAGCCATCCGACGAAGAGCGGATTGAGCCGCCGCCGCGCCCGGGCTTTCAGGATCCGCCGCGATACGACCCGCCCATGCGAGGCAATCATTGAAGCCCAGAGCGGGCGCGAGATCGGGGCGTGCAGCGAGGACCGCCCATGCGGCGGGGTCGCCGGGTCCGGGTGGGTGAAGCCCTGTTCCGCGCGATAGTGCAGGATATCCATCCGGGACTTGCCATCGGACCGCGTGATGCTGGCGGGACTGCTGCCCTTCCAGTTCTGCGCCGCCGGTGTTGGCCATTGCAGCGCCTGCGCACTCAGCTTGGGCTCGCCCCGGCTGTTGATCTTGCCGCGTAGCCGGTCGACCTGATCGTCCGCCACCGGCGTCTGCCATTGTGCCGCCTGCGCTGGCAGGGAGGCATCCCGCCCGAGCCATAGCTCTGGCCGGGCTACCCTTCGCTCCGTCCGTCGCCTTCGGCGTCGACCAGTTGGTGATGCCCAGCGCCAGCGCTTCCGCCTTGCGGGTGAAATCGCTGTTCCCCGCCGGATTGTAGCGGGCAGTGCCGGGATGCAGGCTCATCGGTGTGGGCCAGGATGAAGATGCGGAGCCGCTGGTGCGGCGCGCCGACTTCTGCCGCGCTGAACAGGCCCGCCGCAGGCGTGTAGCCCATCTCCCAAAGCTCTCGCAGCACGGTTTCAAGGCCGAGGCTGACATGGCCGGGGACGTTTTCGAGAAAGACCCATGCGGGACGGCATTCCCTGATAACACGGGCGACCTCGGGCCAGAGGTGGCGGGGATCATCGGCCCCGCCGCGCTTTCCGGCGGCGCTGAAGGGCTGGCAGGGATACCCGGCGAGCACGGTGTCAAAAAGCACCGCGGAGCGGCCGGGCATCGAAGCTGCGCAGATCATCCCAGATTGGCGCCGGGGCAAAATACCCAGCGCGCTGGGCGGCGATGAGCACGGCGCGCGGCCACTCCTCCCATTCGACAAAGGCGCGGGTGTGATATCCGGGCTCGGCGAGCATGAGGCCCAGATCCAGGCCTCCGCCGCCTGCGCAGAGGGACAACCCGTGCCGGGGACGTGACACCATGCCATTCACCGCACCCCCCGTTGCCGAAGCCGCTCTGCCGTGACCAGCCCGCGTTCCAGCATCGCCGCGCACATGGCGCTGCTGATCATGCCATTGGGGAGGTATTCTTCCGAGTTGACCTTGGCCGCATAGAACGCCGCCAGCTCGTCCGGGCTGGGTGGAGGGCCTACGTCGCGCTTGCGCTGCCGCTTGGTTTTCCAGCCGCTGGCATTTGCCGCAGCAGCCTGCGCATCACGCTGGGCGGCGCGTTCCATGAACCGATCCAGCGCCTTGGGGCCATCAGGCGGATTGGGGTGATCGCAGCGGGACTCGGTCGCGACCTCGATGATCCGATCTTCGGAGAGCCCGAGGTCATCGATCCAGCGGCGAACGTGCTGTCGCGCTGGCCAGCCCTGCCACCAGGTCGGGAGGGTCGCATCGGTGGCAAAGCCCAGCGCGCCGAGCAGTTCTGCAAAGAACCGATCAAAATCGGAATCTCGCGCCTGCGCGTCCTCCCTCCTCCTTTACTGGTTTCCTTAGTGGTTCTCTTACAAGGTTAGTGTCGCAATTTGAGACACGGGAATCGTCATTTTTGAGACACGGGTTTGCGCCAAACTGAGACACGGGCCCGTGTTCTGAAACGAGACACGGGTTCGGGTCTGTCTCGAGCGACAAGCCCTTGTCGATATGCGATTTTTCGGCAAGTGACCCGTGTCTCAAATCCGGACATGGGGTTTCAGCCTCTCCTGCCTCGAAGGGATTGGTTGAATCGCCCTCGGTTTGGCGCGGTCCGCGCGGCGTAAACCCTGGCTCGCAGCCCAGCAGATAGCGGGTGGGGGCGCTGCTGCCCGGTCTTGGGGTCTATCACCCTGATCCGGCGAATGAGTCCGCGTGCCTCCAGCCCGTCGAGATGACGGTTCAGCGTTGCCCGGCTGATCTCGCAATCATGCGCCAGCCGCGCCTGCGAGGGAAAGCAGCCATAATCCGGATTGAACCGGTCGCAGAGGTGCCAGAGCACGATCTTGGCTGTGGGCTTCAACCCGCGCTGCTTGATCGCCCAGTTGGTGGCTTCATGGCTCATGGCGACGCCCTCCGCGCTGGAAGCTGCACGCGGCTGGTGAACCCGTGATCGGCCAACGCGCCCAGCGCGTCGTCGAGCGAGCGCACGAGCGCCCAGCCGAAGCCCTGCGCCAGCACGGCGTCGCGAAACACCTCCTGCGATTTGCGTAAGCGGCCCGTCCGGCTTTTTGACCTCGAGGAACAGCACGCGTCGCCGGAAAGCACGATCAGATCGGCGAAGCCGCAATGGACACCCATGCCGACCAGGATCGACTGCCGCCTGGCACCGCGCGGCCCGGCCTCGGTCACCTCATTGGCGCAGTGATGGACGATGGCGTCGCGGGGTAGCACTAAACGCAGGGCCTGGACGATGGCGCGCTGGATCTCGGCTTCCGGTTGGTTGCGCTTGCTCATCGCGACACCTCCGGATCCGGTTGGGGGTCGCCGCGTCCGGGATGCCTGGCATCGAGCACGACCAACAGGATGCGCGCATCCTCGCGTTCCTGCGGTGTTTCGCCATGGCGGATCAGCACATTGCAGGCGAGCCGGATCAGGTGGTCGGAATGGTGGGCCACGTCGGCCACGACAGCGCGAGCTTCGCGCCGCCGCTCGTCGATCCAGTCCGCGCGCGCCGCGTCCCGCGCGTGGGGTCCGCGAACGGGGGTGGGCGCGTTCATCGCCGACCTCCTGCCGTTTTGGCACGCGGCATCTCCTGCGCGGCCAGCCAGTCCTCCACCGCGCGGCGCCGATAGAGCACCATGCGCCCCGCCCGCACGCAGGGCGGCCCGACCCGCCGGGCTTCCCATCGCCCTAGGGTGTCGACCGTCACGCCCAGCGCATCGGCCAGATCCTTGCGGCTGATCCAGCCCGACAGCAGGGCTGTGGCGGTCGTCTCCGGTTCAGTCTGTGATTGAATCATCTCTGCCTCCTGTTCGCCGCCCGGCGTGGGCGGATGTCGTCAGACAGCGAGAACAGATCGGCAGGGGGTGGCGGGGTGGCGCAGGGTGGCGCTCATTTGCCAGCATCGATGCCACCCCTTGTTTTATTGACGTTTTGCGAGGGGACGATTTGGATCGAAACGAATCAATCAGCAAGTTCAACTGTCAAGAACGGAGTTCGGTTGTGTTCCTGATTTGTTCTGGCGTTCATCCTTAAGGAGAGCGGTTTTGAGAATCAGACGGAGAAGGAGGCGGATATGGATGAGATGGTTATTGATCTGAGATTGATCATTCCCTGCCGCCCCGCCGTCGCGGGTTTTCCGCGCGGCTGATCCCCATTCCCGCCTGCCAGGCCTGAGATCGCCTCAGTCAATGGTGCGGGATGTTGGCCAACGCCAAATAGATAAGAAAGGAGGTGAGGCATGGCATTGCCACCGCGCGTTTATTTCACATTACACGAAGCCTCGGTCCGCTGGGAATGCTCGCTCGCCGACATTGCTGGCTGGGCGTCGGTCGGTCGTTTTAACATCGTCACGGCCATCGGTGGCTTTCCCAACGGCCTGCAGCCACTTTCAGGATTTGGGGCTGTACTGGTCACTGACATTCTCCAAATGTTCCGGCGTTGCGGAACTGGCCCTACCACCTGTCGGCTTTGGCGCGTGCGGCCGCTGGGCCAGGAGGAGTACGTTTCGTTATCGGAACACTCGAGTGGGATCGAGGTCACGCTGGCGGACCTGCTGATCATGGCCGAGGACGTTCGCCGTTTCGAAGCGGATTTCGATCTTCTGCGGCGCCCGGCATCGCACATAGGATCGACCGCGCGCTACGATTGGGATGAGATGTATATCTCGCTCATTCGCCGCGTTCATGAACACGGTGTTCCTGAAACACAGGCCGAGTGGGTCGGAGAAGTGCAGGAATGGTTCGTGAAAAAAGTCAGATAGCGGCGAGGTGCCGGATGAGCGGACGATCCGGCGCAAACTCACCCCGATTTGGAAATCGCTGCGCGAGACTTGCTGATCATCAAAACACCGAGGCACGGAAGATCATGCCGTCTTCTGCTCCTCGCCGGAATCATGGACCAGTTTCGGCTTGGGCCGGAATGCGTCGGCCACAGCATCGACGCCCGCGCGCAGTGGCGAATCCATCAGATGGGCGTAGCGCTGTGTCGTCTGCATCTGGCTGTGGCCCAGAAGCTTGCCGATCATTTCCAGCGACGCGCCGCCGCTGACCAGCAGTGAAGCGAAGGTGTGGCGTAGATCATGGATGCGCACATCCGGGATCCCGACCTGCTTCTGGATATTGGCCCAGAAGCGGCGGATTTCCTTCACGGGCTGGCCCGGAACATCGCCGGGAAAAAGCAGTTGGCATCCGCGCGGCACCAGCAACTGGCGCTGGCGCACGATCGCCGCCGCCTCGTCCGAGATTGGAAGGCGGTGGATCTTGCGCTGCTTGGTCATGCTGGCGGGCTTCGACCAGCTCAGATGCTCAAGGTTGAAGTGTTCAAACCGCGCTTGGCGAACCTCGCCGACGCGCGCGCCGGTCAGCATGCACATCCTGATGATGTCAGCCGCGCGGCGGTCCTCAGCCGTCTCCAGCGCCTCGGCCAGCTTGCGGATTTCTTCATGGCTCAAAAAGCGCTCGCGTGGGTTTTCGATCCGGCGGCGGAAACTCGAGGCCGGATTGTCCTCGCGCCAGCCCCAGCCGACAGCATAGGTGAACATCTTGCGCAGCACCTCGCCGGTCCGGTTGGCGCGCACTGGGGTCGGCTTTGCCCCCCTGCAGCTTCCGCGCCCGGTTGTTCGGCTTGGCTTTCGAAGGTCGGGCGCGACCTACCGCCACCTTGTTCAGCAGCTTTTCCACATCGTAGGGTGTGATCTCTGTCACCAGCCGGTTGCCCCAATCCGGAGCCACCAGCTTGGCCAGCATAGATTTCTGGTCGGAGGCGTTGGTGGGCGAGAGGTGTGGCAGGTGCACTTCCGTGTACCGCTCGATCATGTCCTTGATGCGCGGCGCATCGCGCCCGGTCTCCTTTTGCCCCAGCGGGTCGGCCCCCTGCGTCGATCTCGCGCCGCAGTTCTTTTGCCCGCTCCCGCGCGGCCGTGGTCGACCATTCCGGCCAGCGTCCGATGGTCATCCGCCGCTGCCGCCCGGCATGTCGATAATCGATGGTGAAGGCCCGGTTTCCCGAGCGGTAGATGCAGACCGCGAACCCCCGCACATCGGTGTCAAAAATCTGATAGTCCCGCCCCGGCGCTGGCTCGGCCTCGCGCACAGACTTTTCATTCAATCGCAATCGGTTGACCATGCAACTCACCCTCCAGTCGTCATCACATGACGCGTAGATTCGCGCCGCTAGCAAGCGAAGCATGTCGGCCGGGGTGGCGGGGTGGCGCAGGGTGGCAGTGATGTGACGACGGCGTGCCACCCGGAGATGTCTCTAAGGCTCGATGGCGCAAAAGCCGACATTCGCTGCGTCTGCGAATTTTGGCTTTATCGTATTGGGAAGCAGACGTTTGGCGGTACTTGACCCTCTTAACTACAGCGAACAGCACCCTTGAGCTCAAAAGTCCAGGTGCCGCGAAATTAAGTAAAGACCGCGATAAATTGTCTCGATCCCCAACTACCATCAAGGGTTTGAGCGGACTGTTTGAGGAAAGAGTCTTGAGATATCTTGAGGTGCTCGAAAGATGCTGTGTAGAAGTTCGGCGGCGCACCAGCAAAATCGACCAATATCGAGAGGTTGTGTGTCGCGTCGTGATTTCCACTAGGGCTTGCAGGCATCACACAATGCTGTAGCATTGACTTTATAGGCATCCCCGATTAGAACAATAAGAGAACATTTACAGCGTGGCTATTCAAAGAGTTCGAGACCCCGTCCATAATCTTATTGAGTTTGATACTCGTGATGAGCTTGAGCGCGTCGTATGGAAGCTGCTTCAGAGCAGACCGTTTCAACGGCTGCGTAGAGTAAAGCAGTTGGGCTTCTCCGAACTTGTGTATCCAGGCGCAACGCATACGCGGTTTGCTCACAGCATCGGCGTGTTTCATACGGCTAGAGAACTTATGGAGATCGTCAGGAAGAAGACAGATGATCAGGGGTCACGTGAGAAAATCGCCTTGGCTGCTGCCATAGTGCATGATGTGGGTCATGGCCCATTCAGCCACGCTTTTGAAACCGTTGGAAAGCGTCTGAAGTTGAAGCTGGCCGATCATGAAGTTATGAGCGATGAGCTTATTCGAAATGGCGAAATTGCTGAAATTCTGAATGCAGATATCATGGATGGTTTCGCATCAAGTGTTGCTAACATGATTAAGAAAGAAGGTAAGATCACGCTTCACAACTCAGTTGTTTCCAGTCAATTTGACGCAGACCGTCTTGATTACATGCAGCGTGATCGGATGATGACAGGAAGTGAACATGCTGCCATTGATCTGACTTGGTTGTTGGCCAATCTCGACATTGGTGAAGTGACAACTGGCGTTGACGATATGGCTGTTGGTTCAGTACCGACCTTCGTAATCGGCCCGAAGGCGATACAAGCGGCTGAATCTTATGTTCTGGGGTTATTCCAACTTTACCCGACAATCTATTTTCATAAGACCACACGAGGTGCTGAGAAGTTATTCGCGGAAGTTCTGGTTCGACTCGTCGAGTTGGTTGGAGATGACGCTGTGGGGAAAACTGGATTACCTTCGAACCATCCACTGATCAAGTTTGCCAAGGAACCTGAGAGCCTCGAAACAGCCTTGGCTTTAGACGACACGGCTGTTTGGGGCGCACTTCAGCTTTTACTTGAAGCAGATGATCCAATCCTCTCGGAGTTTTCAGATCGTCTCCTGAACCGGAAACTTTTCAAATGCTATGACATTCGGGCGGAAATTACCCACAGATGTGACCCCCACAATTCGATGGACCTGCAAAATATAGAGAAAATTGAAAAATGTTGCGCCTCGGCGGTGGTGAAGCTACAAGAATGGGAAAAGAAGCAAGAGGCAGTCGTTCCCCGTATCATCACAGATGAGGCCGAACGAAAGCCCTACAAGGCAGGTGGTGGTAGCAATGGCTATACTGAGCAGATCAACGTGCGTACCGATGGTGGCGAGTTGATCGACATCAGGCAACGGTCCGAGATAGTGAAATCTTTGAGTGTTTATAGGCTGACTCGCGCATACTATGATGAATCAGACGCTGAAGCCTTACAGGTAATAAAAGATATTGTTGAAGGGGAGATCAACTGATGTCCGATATTAGGATAGAAGAAGTTACAAATCTCATTCGAGATGCAGGTGGTCGGATCGTAGGTCGGACGCGGTTACAGAAGATTGCGTACCTGCTTACTGCGACGGGTCTCGATGATAGCTTTCGTTTTGCATACAAGCACTACGGCCCTTTCAGTGAAGAGTTGGCTTCATCTGCAAAGTTTGGTGCATTGTTTGGAAACCTCAATGAGCGCCAAGATCAAACGGCATGGGGTGGGACGTATTCCACGTATACTATTGATAATGTTCAAGAACTTGAACAAGGCAACCCACGCCATAGCCTTGCAACCCTTGCCGCTGCTGCCGACTCGATCGAGTTGGAGCTGGCCGCTACTGCGGTCTTTTTGGCCCACGATGGTTACGATGATCCCTGGAATGAAACGGCTCAACGTAAGCCTGAAAAGGCAACAGCCGTGCGCTTAGCTAATGCCAAGGCTCTCTTGGCCAGCCTGTCACAGATAGATGTTCCTACACCGATTCCGCAAACACTGTTGGCGTGATCACACAATCGTCCGAACCGCAGTTCGCGATCGTTAGTAACGGACTCTCGTCACTAACGATCGCTTGATTGCATTGGTCGGATATTTTTTCTGTTTCAAAGCCCTTCATCCGCCTCCTTTCAAAGAAACAGACTTACCCCAGTCGGGAATTTTTCAGTGGGGAGGGGGAGGTCAAGCGTTTATATGCAGCAATGGTGACCGTGATGAATGGCAGCTCAGGGCCGTTCGCGATCATGATCCAGTGAGATAAGGGATCGGCCACCTCAACGCCACCTCAACCCGCATACACCGTTTTGGCGCGGTCGGTGACGGTGAAACCCGGTCAATGTCGGGTGTCGTCGGAGTAGAAAATGCGCGGAATCAAAGGCTTGGCGCGTAAGTCACTGAAATATCTAAGTTATTGGAATCGCAGATATTTCGGCTCATAACCTGAAGGTCGTAGGTTCAAATCCTACTCCCGCAACCAAATAACAGCGCTAAATCAAAAGCTTAAAGCCCGACCTAATCAGTCGGGCTTTTGCTTGTCCGGTTTACATCAACGCCACATCAACACCGGACCAGAAAAACCGCACCAGCGTGCATAAGCGGGCAGCGACAGGCCACCGCGTGCAAAAAAACGCGACTTGCGGTTTGCTGGAACCGATTACCGCCATATAACGCTTACCGATTTGCAACCGGCCCTGCGAAAAAAAAACCGTGGCAGCATCGCGCCATGATCTCCTTCCGCCTCACTTCCGATAACCATCCCGACACGCGCGGTGCGTCACGCGGCTGGCCGGGTAGCGTTTCGGACTGGCTTGACCAGTGCTGGATGACCCGGTGACCCTGACGCGGTACTCTTCGGCCATGGCGTGCGATGATGCAGTGTGGCGTTATCAGATGCGTGGAATTTCCCGCGGTACGATTGAAAACGCAACCTTGTGAAACAAATCGGGCCTATCTCTAGGCGGTCCCGCCGCATATTACTTTACGGGGGGTTATATCCGACCTGTCCGTCCAGATCATCCGCAAGCCCGTGCCTGGTCCCGCGTCACGGCGTAATCCGCCAGCCAGTCGATCATCATCGCGCCCTCAGGTGACGCTTCAATCTCGTCGGCCATCCCTGACTGTTCGGCTCGGCTGTACTCCATCAATGGCGGGCGGACGCTCTGGCGAACATCAGAACCACTGTGCAGGCGCCGAGCGAGAGCATCGCGGTCCCGAGGGCGGCAGCTGGCGGCGTCCACACACGTCCCGTCTGACTGTTGTTGACACTTATTCCGCCGCCCAGTCCCACGGCATGAGGTCGTCGCGGCGGGGCATCTTGTGATCTGCGACGCGGTCGAGCACTCAGTGAAGACAAACATCTGGGTCGACGCTGTTCATGCGCGCGGTTTCGATAAGCGTGTAGGCGATGGCTGCGACTTTACCGCCGTCCTTTTGCCCCATGAAGAGATAATTCTTGCGACCGAAGGTTGGCAAGCGGCACGCCGCCTTCGGCCTGCCGTAGCATCGAGATGACCGCGCGGTCGTGTTTCTGCTCGTTTTCAATCAGTATCTCCTCATGCGTCTTGCCAAACAAGTTTTGCTAATGAAGCACCTTACTTCCGGGAAGATTGCACACCTTACCACCGGAAATTCCTTGTGAAACAGTCTGGCTTCGCGACACAGCGAAAATCGTATTGCCTATGCGAAACCAAACTGGTTATATGAGCAGGCTTGGTGTTCCGAAAAGCGCAGAAATGTGTGGAACCTAACAGGGAATTCAGTAAGGGCAGCCGCCCGAAGCTGGAGCCGCCCCCGCGACTGTAAGCGGTGAGCTGTTGCCCCTCATGCCACTTGCCAAACCCGACGACGGGTGCGGTGGGGAAGGCGGGCAAACAGCCACGACCCGCGAGCCAGGAGACCTGCCAAGCACGATTGAAACGCGATGCCGTCGGGTGGACGGTAAGGAGAGCTACAATGACTACACTGACCCAAGTTCAGGGCCAATCCCATGGCAAGTTGCGCGCTGATATATTGCCCGCGCTTTTCGCGGCAGTTCTGGGACTGGCGATTATTACCCTGACAGGCCACGTTCAGGCCTCGGCGTTGCATGACGCCGCCCACGATGTGCGTCACGCCACCGGCTTTCCCTGCCACTAACGGATGTTCTCTAAATTTTTGACCAGCGCGTTGTTCGCTGGTGCTGTAGCTGGCTTGATTGCCGGTCTGCTACAGTTGGCATTCGTGCAGCCTGTTTTGCTGCATGCGGAGCTTTATGAGCGTGGAGAACTGTTGCATTTCGGGGCCGATCCGGTCACCGCGCATCCGGTGTTGCCGGGGTTTGATGCGGTTCGTGACGGGCTGAGCGTGATCTTCACGATGCTGACCTATACGGGCTATGGCTTGCTCCTGCTGGCGATGATGTCAGTGGCCGAGGGGCGCGGCGCGCAGATAGATGGGCGCATGGGGATGATCTGGGGCATTGCGGGCTTCGTCACATTCCACCTTGCCCCGGCCTTTACGCTTGCGCCCGAGGTTCCGGGCGTGGCGGCGGCAGAGGTGGGTGCGAGGCAGGTCTGGTGGTTTGCCACGGTCGTGTCGGCGGGGGTGGCGCTGTGGCTGCTTGCGTTTGCGCGCAATTGGGCGCTTCGGGGTCTGGCCGTGGTCTTGCTGGCAGCACCTCATTTGATCGGCGCGCCAGAGCCGGACAGCTTTAGTGGCACAGTGCCACCAGAAATCGCTGCCCTCTTCGCGGCGCGGGCCTTGGGCGTCGGTTTGGCCGCGTGGGTGTTGCTGGGCGCCTTCGCCGGTTATTTTTGGCGGCGGGAGGAGGCGCACGACACAGCGAGAGTTGGCGCATGAACAGGGCGCTTGGTCTTTTCGCCATCGGACTGGTGTTCGGTGGCGGAATAGGCTTCACGCTTGCTGCGGGCAGTGGGGTCACTTTTGATGGGCACGATCACGGTTATGCTGCTGTGCATGGCGGCATGACTAAGGGCCACAGCGGCAGCGCGCATGATATCGCGCACACCACTGCGCTTGAGGTGCCCGCACTCGATGCGCCCGAAATTGCAATTGAGCTGACCCGCGATCCGATCGAGGGCTACAACCTTCAGGTTCATACCGGAAACTTCACCTTCACGCCCCGGGCCGTCGGCCTGGTGGATGTGCCGGGCGAGGGGCATGCGCATGTTTATGTCAACGGTGAAAAGCTGGGCCGTCTTTATGGCGCATGGATGCATCTTCCACGTCTGCCGCAAGGCGAGGTGATCGTTTTGGTCACGCTGAACAGTAACACCCACGGCCCGCTTGCCGTGGACGGGACGCCAATTGCCGCCATCACGACGCTTTTCGTTGAGGAGTGACCGTTGCGTCAGCGAATACCGGAAGCCCGCCATGCGCCTTTTGATCTCCAGAAAGGAGACCCGCCAATGACCGCTACCTTGCATGTCTGCATGACTTGCCGCGCTGGCGAGGTGCCACAGGACGATGCGCCACGCCCCGGCGCATTGCTGCACGCAGCCTTGACCGAGGCAGGTGCGCCGGAAGGGGTGCAGATCGTGCCGGTTGAATGCCTGTCGGCCTGTTCACAAGGGGCGACTGTTGCACTGTCGTCGCCCGGAAAATGGACCTACGTCTATGGACGGCTGAGCCGTGCCGACAGTGTCGAAATCCTTGCAGGTGCCGCCGCTTATGCCGCCTCCGCCGATGGCCTTGTGCCGTGGCGTGAACGCCCCGTGATTTTCCGCAAGCAAAGCCTTGCCCGTATTCCCCCGATGGAGGCCCCCAAATGACCGACCTTGCCAAAATCCCCGTGACCGTGATCACCGGCTTTCTCGGCTCGGGCAAAACTACGCTGATCCGCCACCTGATGACCCATTCAAAGGGGCGTCGCTTGGCTGTGCTGGTCAACGAATTCGGCACCGTCGGCGTCGACGGCGACATTTTGACATCCTGTGCGGATGAGGATTGCCCTGCGGAAAACATTGTGGAACTGGCCAACGGCTGCATTTGCTGCACCGTAAGGTCGCTGTTGCCTGCCGGATTGTAACTGGCGGTGCCGGGATGCAGGCTCATCGGTGTGGGCCAGGATGAAGATGCGCTGTCGCTGGTGCGGCGCGCCGACTTCTGCCGCGCTGAACAGGCCCGCCGCAGGCGTGTAGCCCATGTCCCAAAGCTCTCGCAGCACGGTTTCAAGGCCGAGGGTGATGTGCCCGGCGACGTTCTCGAGGAAGACCCATTCCGGAGCGCACTCGCCGATGACCCGGGCGACCTCTGGCCAGAGGTGGCGGGGATCGTCGGCACCTCCGCGCTTGCCAGCGGCGCTGAAGGGCTGGCAGGGATATCCGGCGAGGACGATGTCGAAGGCTCCGCGGAAGGGCCGGGCTTTGAGGCTGCGCAGATCATCCCAGATTGGCGCCGGGGCGAAATACCCCGCGCGCTGGGCGGCGATGAGCACAGTTCGGGGCCAGGCCTCCCATTCGACAAAGGCGCGGGTGTGATAGCCGGGCTCGGCGAGCAGGAGGCCCAGATCAAGGCCTCCGCCGCCTGCGCAGAGGGACAATCCGTGCCGGGGACGTGACACCAAGCCATTCACCGCCCCCCCCGCTGGCGCAGCCTGTCCGCCGTCACCAGCCCGCGCGCCAGCATCGCCTCGCACATGGCGTTGCTGATCATGCCGCTGGGCAGGTATTCGTCGGAGTTGACTTTGGCCGCGTAGTAGGCCGCCAGTTCATCCGGGCTGGGTGGTGGCTTACCGTGGGTCTTGCGGCTGCGTTTGGATTTCAGGGCTCTGACATTTGCGGCAGCCTCCTGCGCATCGCGCTGGGCGGCGCGCTCCATGGCACGGTCGAGCGCTTTGGGGCCGTCGGGCGGATCGGGGTGCTCGTTCCGGGTTTCGGCCGCGACCTCGATGATCCGTTTCTCAGGCAACCCGAGGTCATCGATCCAGCGGCGAACGTGCAACCGCGCTGGCCAACCCTGCCACCAGGTCGGGAGGGTCGCATTGGCGGCGAATCCCAGCGCACCGAGCAGCTCTGAGAAAAACCGATCAAAATCGGAATCGCGCGCAGCCGCGTCCTCCTCCTCCTTTACAGGTTTACTTAGGGGTTCTCTTACAAGGTTAATCTCCGGATTCCGGAGATGGCTTTGGGCAAAATCAGGAGATGGCTTTGCCGCAAATCCGGAGATGGCTCCATGTCCGGAATCAGGAGTTGGGTCGGCGTTCTGTTCTCTCTCCGTTCCTGCAATTCCATCTCCGGTTTTCGGAGTTGGCTCTGGTGGAAACCCATCCTCGAACCCCAGGATGTAGCGCGTTGCTTTGCGCTTGTGGGTGCGCGGATCATAGCTGCGAACCCGGTGGATCAGGCGCAGCTCCTCTAACTTAGTGAGATGGTTGTTCAGCGCTGAGACCGACATTTCCGCGTCGTCGGCCAATCGTACCTGCGTTGGGAAACAGCCGAAGTCCGGATTGTGCCGGTCACAGAGGAACCAAAGCACGATCTTGGTCGCAGGCTTCAATCCGCGTTGCTGGATGGCCCAGACGGTTGCCTTGTGGCTCATGATGCAACCCTCCGCGCTGGGCGGACACGGCTGGTGAAGCCATGATCGGCCAACGCGCCCAGCGCGTCGTCGAGCGAGCGCACGAGCGCCCAGCCGAAGCCCTGTGCCAGCATGGCATCGCGAAACGCCTCTTGGTTGGGGCGCAATCGGCCCTTCGGGGCCTTCAGTTCCAGAAACAGAACGCGCCCGTCGCAGAGCACCATCAGGTCGGCAAAACCCGCATGCACGCCCATGCCGACGAGGATCGCCTGGCGCTTTGCGCCGCGCGGCCCGGCCTCGGTCACTTCATTGGCGCAGTGATGGATGATGGCCGTGCGCGGCAGGACAACGCGTAACGCCTGTACCACCGCACGCTGCAGATCGGCCTCGGGGGTTCCACGCCGCTTCATTGCGCGCCCCTCCCATCTTGATCCCGCTGCTGGGCGGTTCGGGTTGGCTGCCGTGCATCGACCACCACCAGCAGGATGCGGGCGTCCTCGCGTTCCCGTTCCGTCTCGCCATGCTGAACGAGCACATTGCAGGCGAGCTGGATCAGGTGATTGGAATGATGGACCACGTCGGCCAGGACGGCCCGGGCCTCTGCAAGTCGGTCTGCGGGCCAATTTGACTTGTGCATCACCGGCGCCCTCCGGCACGGCGGCGGCGCGGGGCGGCCTGCTCCTGCTCTTCCAGCCAGTCCTCGACTGCGGCGCGGCGGTAATAGACCTTGCGCCCGGCGCGCACGCAGGGCGGACCGGTGCGTTGGGCCTCCCAGCGGCGTAACGTGTCGACCGACAGGCCGAGTTCCAGTGCAAGGTCGAGACGGCTGATCCAGCCGACCAGCAGCTTGCGGGGTTTATCTTTCGATTCTGGCATCGATCCGAGATGCGGCATTGGGGGGCTCCCTGTTCTGGCCCCGTGACTGGTCGTGTCGGGGGGCGTTTGCAGAGATCAGTGAGCGCAGAGGCGAAGGGGTGGCGGCGAGGCGCAGGGTGGCGGAAAGGCGGCGACCTTTGTGCCACCCCTTGTTTTATTGGGTGTTCTTGAGTTTTGCGGGTCAGGTGGGGTGAAGCTGCGCCGCGCGGCCCGTGGTTGTGGCGGATGCGAAACGCAGTCCAAAGCCGCAAACACCTGCGAACACCGGGGTTTACAGGTGATTTACCGGCATTGGCGGGTAAAGAAGGGGTGGCACCCGGCACGCCACCCCTGCCACCCATTGAATTTGTTGGAGATTTACAAAATCGCTTGGTCTGGTGCACTGATTCCGGGTCTTTCGGCATCGTTTTGCGCCCGCCAGGGGCCACTTGTCGCCATGGCTATGGCCGACGACCGCCCCGTCCAGCGCCGGATCGCCAGTAAAACAAGGGGTGGCGCAAATAGGGCGACCTTTCCGCCACCCTCTGCCTCCCCGCCACCCTGCCGTTCATGCTTGCCTTGATAGTACGGCGAAACCACGCCTCATGTCGGATGCAAGGAGGACAGAACACATGGTAGAACGCACCAAGCTGACCGAGAAAGTACTCCGCGAGGCCGTGCCCATCGTTGGGCGCGATTACCAGATTTTCGACACCGATGTGCGCGGGTTCGCGGCCTGCATCTATCGCGGTGGCGGGCGGGCGTTCACGATCGACTATCGCCACGCCGGGCGGCAGCGCCGGATGACCTTCGGGCGCTGGCCGGAATGGCCGGTGTCGGCGGCGCGCGAGCGGGCCAAGGAAATCCGCCGCGAGATCGATGCCGGGGCTGACCCGTTGGCCCAGCGCGGGGCGCTGCGCGAAGCGCCGCGTGTGGACGACCTGATCGAGCGCTACTGCGCCCAGCATCTGCCAAAGCTGGCGGAACGCAACGCCGCCGACCAGCGTGCCTCGCTGGCCAAGTTGGTGGCCCCGGTCTGGGGTCGGAAACTTGTAACGGAAATCACCTCGACCGACGTCGACAAGCTGCTGAACAAGATCGCCGAAGGCCGGGCGCGACCGCACAAGGACAAACCCAACAACCGGGCGCGAAAGCTGCAGCCCGCAAAGCCTACGCCGGTGCGCGCCAACCGGATGGGAGAGGTGTTGCGCAAGATGTTCACGCTGGCGGTGGAATGGGGTTGGTGCGCCGACAACCCCGCCCAGCGCTTTCACCGCCGCATCGAGACGCCCCGCGAGCGGTTCCTGTCCAAGGAGGAAATCACCAGCCTCGGCGCCGCACTGGATGCGGCAGAAGACCGGCGTGCCGCCGACATCATCCGCATGTGCATGCTGACCGGTGCGCGGCTGGGCGAGGTGCGGCAGGCGCGCTTCGAACAGTTCAACCTTGAACATCTGAGCTGGTCGAAGCCCCCGATGATGACGAAACAGCGCCGGGCACATCGCGTTCCGATCTCGGACGAGACCGCCGCCATCGTGCGCCAGCGCCAGCTGTCGGTACCAAGCGGCACACCGTGGCTGTTCCCCGGCGATACGCCCGGCCAGCCGGTGCAGGAGGTGCGGCGGTTCGGGCGCTCCGGCCGCAGCCGGACGCACGATCCGTCGTTCAGCCAGAGCCGTCCCTTCTTGGGGTGCTTTTGCGGAACTTTCAGCCCCTCCCGCCGCCAGATCCGTTCGACCCTTTTATGGTTCACATGCCAGCCGCTGTTGTTTAGCATCCCGGTGATCATGCGATACCCATAGCGTCCAAACTCTTCTGTCAGTGCGATGATGTCATCGGTCAGCCGCTCTTCGTCCGGCGGGCCACAGGGCACCTTGCGCTGTGTCGAGCGATGCTGACCCAATGTGCGGCAAACCCGGCGCTCAGATACGCTGAGGGTTTGCCGCACATGGTCAATGCACTGTCTGCGGCGGGAAGGGCTTAGAAGTTTCCCCGGGCGGCCTCGGTCAGGATCATCTTGTCCAGCGTCAGATCCGACACGGCGCGCCTCAGCCGGGTATTCTCAACCTCCAACTCCTTTAGCCGTTTGAGCTGATCACGGCTCATGCCGCCATATTCTTTGCGCCATCGATAATAGGTCTGCTGCGTCACGCCAATCTGGCGAACCGCATCAGCGATCGAACTGCCTTGCCCTTGCAACACTTCAACCTGCCGAAGCTTCAGCACGATCTCTTCGGGTTTATCTCTCTTTCCAGCCATCTCTGGTCCTCCTGAAATGGGATAATACTATCCCAGTTGGTGGACCACTTCAGTGGGGGCACTCCAATTGCGTAGAGCATTCATAACAAGTGATTTTGAATCAATAACAGGCTTTGAGGCATACCGAACCACTCGGCGCGCGTCATCTCCGATACAACTCCGGCAGACATTTGGTGTGGGTACTGTTATTGAGCACGCCCCGGACATGCCGGATGGATTTATCATTATCACATCCTATCCAAGGATTGACTGACATGACGCCGCCGAAATCATTCTACGACTTCACCTTGCAATTTCATCAAGACCTAGATGTCGTTCATCCTGGTTGGGCCGATACCCCAGACGGGCGCAACCAAATCTATGAAGACTTTCGACAAAGCTATGGCGATCAAGCCGTGCGGGAATTAGTCACGTACTGCGAAAAACTCTTAGCGGATAGCGAGACTGATCTAGGCTCACTATGGTTCAAAGAGTCGAAGGCCGACTGGGTTGTTCCAGATAAGGGCGTTCGTTTCCTCTTTAAGGACTTTTTGAGCTGGGCAGCTTCGCTATCTTAGGCCGATTCCGAACGAAGGAACGCTCATAGCAGCCATTGGCGCATTCGCAGCGAAATGGCGCTTCGTCCGCTGTGCAGACCTTGGTGTTGGCGCGGCGAAGGTTGATCGCAGGATAACCAAGCACCACACTTGATCCGCCAGAGGTGTACAATTGTGCCCATTTCCGCGCGCGACAGAGGACGTGGTCGCATGCCATCATGGCCGCGCAGCGACTCGCTGCCGTTCTTTGAATCCGTGAAGCGGGCCGGGCGTGACGTTGCGGTCGAGGCGTCTGGCGCTTCCCGCAGACAATTGCCCGGCCCCTTTTCACCAGCACGCCCGCGCCTGATCGCGCATGACGGCGTAGATGGAGTGGTTGCCGCCCTCCCCGACGGCATCGCAATGTGCCAAGGTTGTGGTGTTCAAGGCCACACAACAGAGAGGACGGCGAGATGAACGATATGATGATCGGAGTCGATCTGGCAAAAAATGTTTTTCAGGTCCACGCAGCCCTGCGTTCGGGGGAGGTGCAGTTTCGCAAGAAACTTACGC
Organism: Roseovarius sp. M141; assembly: GCF_024355225.1. Classification (NCBI taxonomy): domain Bacteria; kingdom Pseudomonadati; phylum Pseudomonadota; class Alphaproteobacteria; order Rhodobacterales; family Roseobacteraceae; genus Roseovarius; species Roseovarius sp. M141. The sequence goes on along the minus strand of NZ_VCNH01000008.1, from coordinate 3,651,275 downwards.
GACAGCAGTTCCCCGCGTTCATGGCCCAGCAGGCCCCCTGCCTGATCATCTTCGAAGCCTGTGGTGGCGCGCACTACTGGGCGCGCGAAATGGAAGCGCTTGGGCACGAGGTGAAGCTGATCGCGCCGCAATACGTGCGCCCGTTCGTGAAGCGCCAGAAGAATGACGCCGCCGATGCTGAGGCGATCGTCATCGCGGCCCGCCAGGCCGAGATGCGCTTCGTGGAGCCCAAGACAGTTGAGCAGCAGTCCCGCGCGGCGGTTTTCCGTGGCCGGGAGCGGCTAGTTCATCAGCGCACCGCGGATGTGAACGCCTTGCGGGCTCTGCTGTATGAGCATGGCGACGTCTTTCCCGTAGGAATACGCTACCTTGATCGCATGACAGCGCTTGTGGACGATGATACTTCAGATTTGCCCGCGCTGATCCGGGAGGAGTGCCAGGACCTGCTGGCGCCGACTGCAGACCATGCCAGGCGTCGGCCCGCTGACGGCCATCGCGGTGGAAGCTTTCGGGCTGGAAACATGGCGCATTTTAAAACCGGGCGCAACTTTGCGGCTTGGTTGGGCCTTGTACCCAGGCAGCATTCCTCGGGCGGCAAGGAGCGCTTGGGGCGGATGACCAAAGCCGGTCAGGCCGACATCCGACGCCTTCTGGTCATGGGCGCAATGTCGCGACTGGGCTGGCTTGGGCGGCGCACTCTTGCGCAGGGCAACTGGCTGTCACGCATGTTAGCGCGCAAACCCACCATGCTGGTCGCAATCGCGCTGGCCAACAAGATGGCGCGGCAGATCTGGGCGATGTTAACAAAAAACGAGGATTACAAGGATCCGGCGCTGGCAGTCGCGGCATGATGCGCATGTCGAACCGCTAGCGACGGTGCCAAGGGGGTGTGAGAAGACGACGACCTGAATGGGCAAAATGATCGAACAGATCCGGATTGAGAAAACCAGTTCAGCGATACGAGCTGAAAGCTCGAGGTGTAGATTTGGACCCAATCCGCTGATCACCATCCCGGCCCGCGGCTAATGGAAGTGCCGCATCACGAGGCCTGACAGAAGTTCGCACTCGATCACGCGCAAGTAGGGTCAAAAAATTCTTGCATCACGGGCGGCAACCACAGAAGTCGCTGAGCATCTGGACCACGACCGCACCTTCCGGCAGCGCCGCCACCTCGGCCGCGGCGCGCGCCTGGTCGGTGGCGCTATAGGGAACCACGGGCGGACATGGCGGGCGTGCGTCAGAACTGGCCGTCGCGCAGGCGCTGAGCGAGAGCATCGCGATCAGCAGGGCGGCGGCTGGCGGCGTCGAGCATCTGGCGGTGGATTTCATGGGTCTTCTTCGTTTGAAAGACGCTCCGCCAGCCGCCCGGTACGCTCACCGGCGCGGCGGAGGTTCAAAAGGAACAGGGCGATGGTGAGGGCTACCAGCAGCAAACCCAGCGCCTTGCGCGCCGGGCTGCTGGCGAGGAGCGCCGCGGCCCAGCCCATCACCTCTGGCCTCGCTTCCAGTCGTCGACTCTCGCGTGGACGGCGACGGCAATGCCGAACAGGGCCACGGTGATGAACACCCAGCGCAGGGTGTCGAGGTAGGGTACCAGCGGCAGGATGGCGGATTGGGTTTCAGCCAAGACGTCCTGTGCCACCTCGACCCCTGCTGCGCCGACGGTCGCCACCCCCGCCGCGCCGCTGCCTTTCAGCGTGCGGCTCTCGGCCAGCACCTCGCGGGCGGGCGGCACCTCCGCCACGAAGGACGTGGCGCGTGCGGGGAACGGCTCGCCCCAGGACCGCGCGGGGCCGAGGTCGATATGCATGAAGCCTGAACGGGGATAGGTGCCAAAACCGAGAAACCCCACGGCGCGCGCGGCCGCGGCAAACGTGACCGGGTCGTGGTTCGACATGGCGATATCGAACGCGGTCCCGAGCATGTGCCTGGAGCGCGGCGCTCCACCGACGGCGCGGTTGTGGGCCGGGCTGCGATAGCCTGAACGCACGATCAGCGGTTTGCCGAGCCGGTTGCGCAGGGTCTGCAGCATGTCCATGGCTTCGGTGTTGATCTTGAGCGCGCCTTCGCGGCGACTGGCGATCTCGGCGGGCGAAAAGCTCGGCCAGCGCCAGGCGCTCTCGGGCACGTCGCGGAAATGGGTGTAGGTCGTCGTTGGCATGTCGGGTCTCCGGAAATGCAAAACCCGCCTCCGGGGCGGGTCGGTTGGGTCGGCGTCGTGGTGGGAATATTCGTCAGTCGCTGTGGCCGCGCTGGAATGCGTCGAACATCAGATTGCGCATGGCGCGGATATCGGTCTCGATCCGCTCCAGCCGGTCGGCGTCGCTCTTGCGGTCCTCGGATCGCTGGCGATCAACGCGGTCGCGCTCGGCTAAAAGCTCGCGGTCCAGCCGGGCCAGCATCGCGTCGTTGGTGAACGCCCTGCGCGAAACGGCGGCCAGCAGGGCGATGGTGCCACCGATCAGCGCGGTGATGGCGGCGGTGATGCCGTGGTCGCGCAAGGCCGCGCCGACCTCCTGCGCGAGGGAGTTGCGTTCTGTCATGGTGATGTCCTTCGATGATCGATCCTCATGCGTCCCTCAGCCGATCTTGGCGCCCCAGAAGGACGTGTGCTCGGCCGCGAAGTAGCCGTCCTGCGCGCGGAAATAGCCCTGCAACTCGACGGTATCGCCCGCGCTCAGCGGCACGATGGTCTGCAGCCAGATGGCGGTGGCCAGCGAGACATGGGTGGTGGAGCTTTCGCCGAAGGAGCCACGGATTTCCGTGCTGCCGTTCGGCGCGAGCCGCCCACGCATCCGGGCCGTCGCGCTGGCGTTGATTTTGTAGAGCAGTGTCGCACCGAAGAGGTATTCGAGGATCCTTTTGGAGCGAGACTTCTGCGTCAGTCCATTGCAACAAACACCGATGAATATTCAAGTCGCTAAAACTACTGGACAAGTGGTCAAACTTATACTGGACGGGCTTCGAGACGCTGTAATGTAAAAGGCCCCGTAAATGACAATGTCATCGGACCATCCAATTGAGACGGAAATTGTCCACCGGCGTGGAGCGATCCAGGAGGACAACTTGTTGTCCGTTCACTGATCCTTTTGTAAGACAGGGTCCCAACCGCCGTACTGCGTCAGTAGGCGTCTTGGCAACGTCTATACCAGTCAACCACTCCCTCGTCGGGGAATCCTCGGCGACCAAACCAAGCAAGGTGATCTCATCCGTATCATCATAAGCGGTATCACTGACCTGACGACACCAGCGTGGCGCTTACGGGTTCAAGGATGAACGTACCCGCATGCACAAGCGAAGCGAATGTGGTTTTCGTTGCGCGTGGGAGCACTTTCATCAAGGCGGCAAATCTGTTGTGATTACTTTTATCCAAAGCGTCCATATTTGAGATGTCGATCACGCGGATACCGTTCGCAGCTGCCAATGTATGTACCTGAGGATCGCTGACATCCTTTCTGCCAACTCTACTGCGCGAGCCTGCCAGACGTTCAGAGAGTTTCAGCGCACGATCATCTGGTGAGACAAGCAGGGTCATGGGAGGGTTCAGCGCGCCGATGGTTCGCATCTGGCGGCGGAAAACGTCAACATCGATATCCGGCGCGGCCAGCACCACATTACCCAACCGGTCGATCACGTTGTCTTGACCGCCCAGCCTGAGCTGACGCAAGGCCTCGGCAACAAGCCAGCCTCCCATGCTGTGCCCGAACAGGGTGATGTTTCCGATCGCCGGGTCGGCCGCGGTGACGGTCAGTACATGGACTAGATCATCCCGCGAATAGATTACCGCATCCCTGTCGGCGACATAGCCTGTCATGCTGCCGTCCTCGCCTACCAGCCGGACCCACGCCACACCACGGACACCGGTCTTGACCTGAGCCAGGCGCGCCTCGACCATTTGAGGCGGGATGCGCACACGGATGCGGAACATCAGGCTTTCGCGCTCGGCGATGGTTTCGACCTGTTTCGGCGTGAATTGCGCCTGCGGTGCGACGAAGCTTACAATCGCGGGGATGGCGGCATCAGGCCGGACATCGACGACAATCCGAGCCTCATCGCCCAATCGCACGCGCGGCGCTTGCGTGGCGGGCAGAAAGAACTCCATGTAGACGTTGCCAAGGCTGACCAGTGTCAGCACCTTGCCGCCGTTGCCCAGCACTTCGCCGGGTTGGGTCAGGCGGTACAGTATACGGCCCGCTTGGGGGGCATAGAGCGTGCTGTCGGCAATCCGCGCCTCGATCTCGTGCAGGCTTGCGGTTTCCGCGTCTACAGCGCGTTCCTTGGCGCGAACCTCGGCCTGTGCGGCAGTCAGCCCGGCTTCAGTAACTTGCGCTTCGGTGCGGCGAATATCGAGATTTTCGCGTGTGATGACCTCGCGTTCGCTCAGCGTTTCGGCGCGGGACAGTTCGCTGTTGGCAAGCGCAAGGTTCGCTTGTGCCTTGGTCACGCCGGCTTTCGCCACCGCCACAGCGGCCTCGGCACTGGCCACGCCAGCTTCTGCGCGCATTTTCTGCGCCGCCAGCTCGATGGTATCCATCACAGCAAGGACGTCACCCTGCGCGACAAGGTCGCCTTCCTGCACTGCAATTTCAGCGACCCGACCGGACAGACGGGTCGAGACATCGACGAGGTCGGCCTCCACCCTGCCATTCCCGAGCGCAAACCCTTCAGGCGGCAGGCCGCTGGGCGCCAGAAAGATCCTCCACAAAGCATAGCCCAGAAACCCGGCAAGCACCGCCACAACCAAAAGGATCGAAACCCGGCGCGACATAATTATTCTCCTTTGCCCTGCTCAAATCCAGATATGATTCCGCGTCTGTAGATCGCAAAGACGCGCGGCGCATCCTCGACCATATGGCTCATGTCGTTCGCGATCAGCGATTGCATCACAAGGCCCTGGATTGTGCCGATGAAAAGCGTCGCTGCCGCCTCTCCATCCAGATCGGCGCGCAGTTCGCCGCGTGCCTTTCCGGCCTCAATCAGATCACTTAGACGCACTGCATATTGTTTCAGCATGGCACGCGCCAAGCGTTTGGCTGGTGTTGCCTTGGCACCTTGCAATTCGCCGAACATCATCCGCGGCGCGCCGGGATGCTCGGAAACGAAAGTCACATGCGCAAGAAACATCGCCTGCATCTTCTCAACCGGCGAGTCTATGCCTTCGGAGGCTTTTTCGATGCGCGCCATAAGGCGTTCGGCCACCCATTTCATGACCGCCTGCCAGATCGCCTCCTTGTTTGGGAAATGCCGGAAGAGAGCGCCTTGCGTCAGGTTCATGTGCTTTGCGATTGCAGCGGTCGTGATCGAATTAGGATTGGTTTTGCCAGCCAGATCGACCACCGCTTCAACGGTGACGTTGCGCCGCTCCTCAGCCGGGAGGTTTTTTTGCCGGGATGTGTTCATTGGATTGCCTCTGCTTGCCAGACCGCAACAGTAAGCCATCCCATGGCCAAGACCATGGAGATACCGCCGGTGATAACGAAAAATGGCGGCGCGTCAAAAATAACCTCGGTTAGAATGCCCAGTGGCATGAGCATCATGAGAAACAGAAAATCGGCTACAGTGTTGATCTTGCCTGTGAACATGAAAGACCTCCTTATGATGTCTGGAACTCACCGTTTGTACCGCAAAACATCATGGCTTGATTTAACATAGTAATCAATTACTATCTTGATTCGATCGACCTCGGCAACTCCAAAGGTTCGGGCGCAAGCTGTCGGAAGTCGCAAACTCAAGGGGGGACGGATGGAACAGGAAAGCAAAGAAACTGTGGTTAAATTGCGTGAAGTCCAAAAGGGCTCCAAGCCCGTTAAGACCACTTCCAAAAACAAACCTGAGATCAGCGGTGCCAAGGCTGATGATGTTCGTGACGCGGTCAATAAGGTAATGGACACAGTTGAAAGTGATACGATCCCGCAGGCTTCGGAAACTGAACGCGATGCCGATGCCAACTCAACTATTCATGAGACCCTTGATCACACCACCCAGGTCTGGCTGTCTCGTTTCACCCATGGTCTTTCGCCCGCCGCATTGATGGGGGCTTGGTTCGACTGGGCAACACACATGACGACGGCTCCGGGCAAGCAGTTGCAACTGGTCGAAAAGGCCAATGAAAAGGCGCGCCGCCACATCCGTTATGCGTTTGAGTGTGCGGGCACCGTCGAGAACGCCGAAGCCTGCATCGAGCCGCTGCCGCAGGACCATCGCTTTCGTGACGACGCTTGGAAAATGAAACCGTTCAACGTGATCCATCAGGGTTTCCTGATGCAGCAGCAATGGTGGCATAATGTGGTCACCGATGTGCCCGGTGTGACCGCCCAGCACGAACGCGAATTGCAGTTCTTGACGCGTCAGGGGCTCGACATGTTTTCGCCCTTCAACTTCCCATGGACCAACCCCGAAGTCCTGAAGAAGACCCGCGAAGAGGGCGGTCTGAACTCGGTCAGGGGAACGCAGAATTACGTGCAGGACATGCAGAACACCCTGGCCGGAAAGGTGCCCGACGAAGTTGACTCCTATCGGCCGGGCCGGGACGTTGCGGTGACAAAGGAAAAAATCGTCTACCGCAATCGTTTGATCGAACTCATCCAATACAAGCCACTCACGGACACAGTACGGGCTGAGCCGATCCTGATCGTCCCGCGGTCTGGATCATGAAATACTACATTCTCGACCTGTCGCAGCACAATTCCATGGTGCGGTATCTGGTCGAACAGGGCCACACGGTCTTCATGATTTCATGGAAGAACCCCGACGCCGAAGACAGTGATCTGAGCATGGACGACTATCGTCGCCTTGGGGTCATGAACGCATTGGACGTGATCGGCGATATTCTTCCCGAGCGGAAGGTCCAAGCAGTCGGATATTGCCTGGGCGGAACGCTGCTGTCCATTGCAGCCGCCGCGATGGCGCGGGATGGCGATGACCGGCTTGCCTCGCTCACGCTGCTGGCAAGTCAGGTCGATTTCACCGAGCCGGGCGATTTGGGGCTGTTCATCAACGAAAGCCAGCTTTCTTTCCTCGACAGCGTCATGTGGCGGCAGGGATATCTGGATACGTCTCAGATGGCAGGCGCATTCCAGATGCTAAGCTCGAACGATCTGGTCTGGTCGCGGGTGATCCACGACTACCTGATGGGCGAGCGCAAGCCGATGTTCGACCTTATGGCATGGAATGCGGACGCCACAAGGATGCCATATGCGGATGCATTCGGAATACCTGCGCAAGCTTTATCTGAACAACGATCTGGCCGAGGGACGGTTCAACGTCGAAGGACGCCCGATTCATGTCTCTGATATACGGGTGCCGATTTTTGCGGTGGGGACGGTTAAGGATCACGTCGCGCCGTGGCAATCGGTTTTCAAGATTGACGTGTTGAGCGACACCGATGTGACCTTCGTGCTGACCAGCGGTGGTCACAATGCCGGGATCGTATCCGAGCCGGATCATCCGCGCCGGACTTTCCGGATCCGCACCAAGGGCGCGACGAAGCGTCAGGTAGATCCCGAAACCTGGATGCGTGAGACCCCTGAAAGAGACGGATCGTGGTGGGAGGCATGGGCGGAATGGCTGGGCGAACGTGCGGGCAAATCGGTTGCTCCGCCGGACATGGATGATCCTAAGTCCCGCCATCCGGCCCTTGATGACGCGCCCGGAACCTACGTGTTTCAAAAATAGACTGTCGGTATACGTCCGACGTTTGTGAAAAGGACTATTACACATGTATAACAGACGACGGAGCCTCTTGATCGCGGCGGGTGTAGCGGTTCTGTTCGGCCTGCTGACGATATTTTCAGGGGGCCGTGCGCTATTCGGTAGCGCCGAGGCGCGGGCAGCGGTCGGGCATGCTGTTCCCTTCGTGCTGTGGTTCAATTTCCTCGCGGGCTTTGCCTATGTCGCGGCAGGCTTCGGTCTGTTTGTGCGGCAATCCTGGGCGGTACGCTTGTCGATTGGAATCCTCTTCGCAACAATACTGGTCATGGTCGCCTTCGGTGTTCATCTAGTGTTCGGCGGTGCCTTTGAGATGCGCACGGTCGGCGCGATGAGCCTGCGCACAATTGTCTGGGGTGCCATCGTCGGCGTAGCACTTCGCGAGTCAACCTGATCGGAATCCGTTTGCGAACACTGACTGAAATGACGAATAACAAAGGAAATTTGATATGACAGGACTTACCAAAAAGACGTGGTCAACCCGGGCGGCGTCTTCCGCTCTTGCGGCAGTTTTTGCGATAACCAGCGGATGGGCAGCGGCGCAAGATGTCAACCCAGTCTCGCCGGATCTGACGCCCAAGCTGAGGGAATTGCTGCGCAAGGAAATGCTGTCGATCGAGGATGCCAGCCACCAGATCATTTCGTATCTGATCGCGGGTGACGATGCGCGTGTCGCAGAGCTGGCGCAAAAGATCCATGACAGTTTTATTCTACAGCAATCCATGACCCCTGAGGACAAACAGGACCTGATGGCCGCAGTGCCCGAGGACTTTGTCAGCCGAGACCGCGCCTTCCACGAGATCTCTGCCACACTGGCCGAGGCCGCGCGCGATGGTGACCGGGCGCGGCAACATGTGGAGTTTAGTCGGATGATCGAAGCCTGCACGGCTTGTCACGCGCTCTATGCGACGGACCGGTATCCAAAGCTTGTCGAGTAGGTAGGAGATACGCGGCCGCGGGCATGTGCCGCTGATCCGTTAGTGGCGCGCTGATGATTGGGGGGACGAGGAAACCGCGCCGACATCGGCGGGGGCAAACTATCTGATAATCCGGGCCGAGAGGATCGCCCGAAATCTGGAGACGGCAATATTCGAAGGCACGGCGGGGACCTCTGCTTTGGTCGGGTATCAGCGCCAGGGGTGAAAGGCCGCGATTTCGCCTCTGCGGCACGTGATGGATATTGTTTGGCCGTCACTTCATTACCGTCAGCCGCAATCCGTTCGAGGCGCGATAGGTCCCGTCTAGTTGGCTGACGAAGGTCATGCATTCGTTTGCCTTGCGGGGTCCGCTGGATAGTTTCACGCAAAGCTGGTTGTCGCTCAGCCTCCAGTTTCCTGCTCCGGCTCCGATCGGCGACTGCATGGTCACGGTGCCATCCCTGACGTAATGCAATGAAACCGACAGAATTCCCTTTTTGCCCTGAAAGCTGTGCCCGATGATCTGGCTCTCGATCTCTTCTGCCGAAAGCAATTGCTGTGAGTTGGCTTTTATGCAGAGCGCCATCATGATGGCCAGAGCTAGGGTTGCGACTTTCAAACATCGCAACATGCCGTTGCTGTGCATGCCACCCGGCATTGTTTCTGAACTAATAAAGCCGTTTTTGGTTCTATGGGTCATTTTGAAGTCGATCCCTTTTTCCGAGCTTGCATATCCGGTTCTCCACCTTTGACCTTCGCCAATCCCAGATCACCGAGAATTGCGTAGAATGACGGCAACACGATGAGCACGAGGACGGTCGAGGAAAACAGCCCGAATACCACCGAAATCACCAGCGGTTTCAGGGTTTGAGCCTGAGTGCTACCTTCCAGTAAAAGCGGGATGAGCCCCATCATCGTGGTCGAGACCGACATCAGGATAGGGCGAAACCGTTCGCGACTGGCCTGACCGGCAGCGCGCGCCAGTTCCATACCATCGGCGGCATGCCTTTTGATGACCTGAACCAGCAAGATCGCGTTGTTAACCACAATGCCAGCCAGCGACGCGGCACCGATCAAGGAGGGCATCGAGATGTTATAGCCCATGATAAAATGGCCCAGTATCACACCGATGAAAGCGAGCGGGATCGACAGCATCACGATCACCGGTTCCACGTAACTGCGGAACTGGAAAGACAGCACGACATAGATACCCACCAGCCCGATCATGAAACCACGCAGGATCGAGGCGACGGTTTCGGCCGAATTTGCGCTTTGGCCGCCGATTTCAAAACGCAGGCCCGGCACACTGGCCGCCAGTTGCGGCAGGAACCTCGTGTTCAATTCGGCGACAATCGCATCGGCATTCCCGATACGTGTATCGACATCGGCCTGAACGGTCACGGTGCGCTTGCCGTTCACATGCGCGATGCTGGACCAGCCGCGTGCCTCGTTCAGATGTGCTACGGTTGAAAGCGGCACGCTCTTGCCATCGGGCAGGGCGATGGTGAAATCACGCAGGTCGTCGCGGGAATCGCGATCCTCAGAGGATTGCTCCAACTCGATCTCATGGCTTATGTCGCCACTCTGGACCGTTGTAATGACCCGCCCCAAGAAAGCGGCCCCAAGCTGATCTGCAACGTAGCGCGCTGTCAATCCCAGCGATGTTGCCCCCTCGGCAAGGCGCAGGCGAAGCTCGGGTTTTCCGGGGCGCAGATCGTGGATGGCATTGAAGACACCGGCATAGCTTTCGGCCTCGGTTTGGAGCGCATCGGCGGCCTTGGCCAGCATGTCAAGATCCGGACCAGACAGGCGGATTTCGATGGCAATCCCCTGCGGCCCAATGCTTGGTTCGGTCAACAAGATCGCAAGCGCACCCGGCACCGCGCCGATCTCTTTGCGCCAAAGTGTCACGATTTCATCCAGCGTTACAGTGCGGATTTCGGCCCCCAGCAGATCTGCAGTGATCGTGGCAACATGGGGCCCGGATTCGCCCGCCGTGGCATTCTGGTTGAAGCGCAACTGCACAGCTTTCACCAGCGCAGCACCGTCCGGTTGATCCGGCGTCAAAGCGGTGTCGATCCGGGTGAGGGCTGCGATCACGTCGTCCGCGACCTCGCTCGTGCGGGTCAGGGGCGTGCCTTGCGGCATCAGAATACGCGCCTCCAGAACATCGCCATCAATCGCCGGGATTGCCTCGCGTTTGAGATAGCCACCGCCCATTAATCCCACGGTGATAAGCAGCGCAGCGATTGTCATGCCTGTCACCAGATAACGCCGCCGGATCGCCATATCCGCCATGGCACCGATCCGCTGTTCACGGAACTGCTCGAACCGGCGGTCGAAACCGGCGCGAAACCGTGAAGGCGGCTTGTCCGCGCCTTTCAATCCGTGACTCAGATGGTGCGGCAGCACCCAGAATGCCTCGACCACGCTGGCCGCAAGTGCCGCGATCAACACCAGCGGCACGACTTCCAGCACTGCACCCAACTCACCGGCCAGAAAAGCCAGCGGGCCGAAGACCGCGATGGTCGTTGCAAACGACGCCATCACGCCGGGCATGACAGCCAGCGTGCCTTGCACCACGGCATCAAGGCGCGATCCGCCACGGGCGGCGGTTTCGGCAATCGAGTCGGCGATGACGATGGAATCGTCCATCACGATCCCGATCGCCATCAGCAGGGCCACAAGTGTCATCATGTTCAGCGACAGACCTTGCAACGCCATCGCCGCGAATGCGCCCAAAAAGGCCACCGGCAGGCCCATTGCCGCCCAGATCGCGAAACCGGGCCGGAAGAACAGGCTCATGACCGCGACGACTAGAACTAACCCGATTGCCCCGTTCTGCACGAGCATCACCAAACGGTCGCGCACGATGCTGGTCATGTCCTTCACGATTTCCAGCCGCACCGTATCCGGCAGCGCGGCGCGTTCGGTTGAAACCAGCTCCTCGACGTGATCGAAGACTTCCAGCGCGTCAGCATCAAGCGCCTTGTCAACTTGCAGGAAAACGGCACGTTGGCCGTCAAGGAACGCACGTTCCTCCTCGGGTGTGTAACCCTCAGTGCTGGTTGCAATCTGCCCCAGCGACAATTCGGCCCCGTTCGGCTTTGACAGAACCACCAGTTCTGCCAACCCTGCCGCGCTGCGGCGCTCGTCGGTGAAACGCAGGCTGATCTCGCGATCCTCAGTTTCCAGACTGCCCAGAGGGCGGTCAACGCTCTGCGCGTCGATTTGCGCGGCAAGGCCTGAGACCGTCAGCCCGTGCTGCTCCATCACCGCACGGGGAACCGTGATGCGGAATTGCCGCGTTCCAAATCCCGACATCGTAACTTTTGCCACACCGGGCAGGGCCGACAGGCTGTCCTGTAACTCCGCTGCATAGCGCTCCAGATGTGCGGGCGGCAGATCGCCTGCAATTGCTACCGACGTGACAGGATCGGTGCGGTGCAATTCGCGTACGATGGCCGGATCGGCACTACCCGGAAAGTCGTCGACTGCGGTGACCTCGGTGCGCAGGTCATTGATGAAACGGGCGCTGTCGCCTGCGGCACCCATCGTTGCCACGGCGCGGGCAACGCTGTTCTGCGCGGTGCATTCGAGTTCATCCAGCCCTTCGACGCTTTCGACCGCATCCCAGACGCGCCGACATATCGCGTCCTCGACCTCTTCGGCTGTGGCGCCGCGATATTTCACGCTGATTTCCGCCTCTACTGGGCGGAAGTCTGGAAAAGTCTCGCGCTTGAGCATTGGAGCCGCCATCGCGCCAGCGGCGAGGATCAGGACAAGCAAAAGGTTGGCCGCAGTGGGGTGTCCGGCGAACCAGCGGATCATTTGTTGGCCTCCACCGGACGCACGATCATGCCGGGGATCGCAGGCACCAGATCGTCAAGAATGACCTCTTCACCGGGCGCGATACCCTTCGCGATGATGGCCTGCCCACTTTGGCGCCATGAAACCGAGACTTCGCGCAGGACCAGACGCCCGTCTGCATCGCGCAGATAGACAATGTTTCCTTCGTGAACAGCGCTCTGCGGTATCGTCACGCTTGCAGAAATCACCGGACCGTCGAGCGTAACCTCGACATACATGTTCGGCACCAACGGCAGGCGCATCGGCGGATTGGCCCCAGCATACGGATCGTCCACAGTGACAACCGCAGGCACCGAACGGGCTTGCGGGTCCAGTGCGCTTTCCACGCGGACAAGACGCCCTGGCCATGTTTGGGATGTGTCCGAGACAAGCCGCACTTCGGCGGATATTCCTTGGAAACTTATGGGCAAGACCGCAGATTCTGCTGGCTCGTCAGGGCTGGCACCCCCCAGCAGACGCCGGAACGATACCACCGGAATTTGCGCAATGATCTCGGCTTGGCCAATATCGTCCGCCGTCACCAATGACTGACCCGCAACGACGAACTGATGCCGCTCAACATGAACCGTCCCAACGCGCAGATCGAACGGAACAACAATATCGGTTTTTGCCAGATCACGAGTAGCACGGGCCAGAACGCTCTTCGTGCGCGACATTTGCGCGTCGAGCCGGTTGCGACGGCTGGGGATCAGTCCCAGGGCGTTTTGCAACTCGGTCACGACACGGCGAACCTGCAATGTGGCACGTTCCTGCCCGTCGACTGTTGACTGCGAAGCGACACCGCGCGCGACCAGATCCCGAATGCGCGTCAGTTCGGTTTCGGTCAGGTCCAACCGTGATTGCTCCAGCGCCAGCAATCGCCGGGTGTTGGCTTCGTCGGTGTCAAGCTGAGCGATATCAGCCTCTAGTGCGGCCAAGTCGGCCTCAGCCTGTGCAACTGCCAGATCATAAACTGTCGCGTCGATTTTCAGGGCCACGGTGCCTGCGCCAAGTACATTGCCGGTGTCGAGTTCGGGATGACGCCAAATGATGGTCCCTGAGATTTCTGAGATTGCTTCCCAGCTGCGTGCAGCGCGGACATTGCCATATCCCCGAACGATCGTCCGAACAGGCATCACTTCTGCTATGATTGTGCGTGCAACAACGCTGCGCTCATGTTCATCTACTCGGGCAGGCGGCTCGGCCGTCGAAATGAGCCAGACGGCGACGGCAACACCGACTGCGACAGGCGGGAGTAAACGAAATCCGCGGTGAATTCTCAACGGTCACCTCTTTGTTTTTGCCCGTCCAAGTGCCGAAACTAGCCAGCCTGGACGATGCCAGTATGGTCCACAATCATGTGCGTCGAAGGGCTGCCGCACTGATTTTGAAAAACAGACGCGGTATCGTTTCGACGTTCCGGGCGTGATTTTCATAGCGTATTCATTTGGAGATCTCAAAAGGTAGTGATCAATTACTATCAGAAAGATTTTTGATTGCAATAACTGCGTACAGAACATCTCGGGATTCTATCTGCGGCAGGGGAAATTCTAATGCGTGTTTAGCCCGGCAGGTGAAACACCGCCTCGAACCCTTCGGGCCAGCCCTGCGCCGGGGAATATAAGTTTAGCTTTGCTTGCGCCCCAACGGCAATCGCCTGAACGATGGAAAGACCCAGTCCACTGCCGCTTGCGCTTGTCTGCCCACGCTCAAACCGCGCTGTTAGCTGCTTCAGGATTTCGGGGGCAATCGGCGGGCCATCATTGATCACGCGCAGCGTCCCATCATTGTTCAGTTGCAGTTCAACGGGAGTTTGAGCAATGCTGTGACGCAGGGCATTTTCGATCAGGTTTCGAACAACGATTGCGAAAGCGTCTGGGTCAAGGTCTGACAAGACAGGTTCATCCGTGACTTTTCTTACAATACGCGCTGGTCCCGTCGCCTTGTCGAATTCAGACAGCACCATGCTGAGAACAGGGCGCAGATCCGACTTGGTTTCACAGCGTAACCGCCCGCCTTCGGCGCGTGCCAGTTGCAAGAGTTTTTCGGAAAGCCGGGTCAGGCGTTTGAGCGCGACCTCAATCGCCGTCGCCCGCTGCGCGGCATTGGTATCGCCCGTTTCAGCCATCAGCCGTTGGGTCTGTGCGAGCGCGGCTGCGACCGGAGTGCGCAATTCATGCGCAGCGTTGGAAGTAAAACTGCGCTCGGCGGCAAGCGCATGCCCAAGCCGGTCCAGCACGTCATTGACCGCTTCTGCCACCGGCTTGATTTCATCCGGAAGGCTTTCCTCGTCGACCGCCGAAAGATCGCGGGTGCCACGGCTGGTCAATGCCCCGCTGAAGCGACGGACGGGCCGCAGGCTGCGCCGGACGATCCAGAACACGCCAAACAGGCCAAATGGAATGATGACAATCAGCGGCAGGGCAAGCCCGGCCAGGACCTCCCGCGCCACCTCGGCCCGGTGGTTGAGTGGTTCGGCGATCGCGATGGTGATCGTGCCTTGCAGCGCTGCGTCATAGTAAAGTCGGTGCGTGGCGGTTTGCCGGAACCCCATTCCCTCGAACGCCGGAAAATTCGCGTCTTCTGCTGCGTGCGAGCGCAGCAGGACGCGCCCCTGATCGTCGCGTACAACATAAGTAAAGAACTCTTCATGCTCGCGAAGGGTGGCGATGCGCTGGTCGACCCCCTCTTCCTCGCGGCTGATGATATCCAGAACCACCAAAGGCAGGATGCGCTGTGCGGTTTCCTCCAACGTGGAATCGAACACCTCGTCCATTTCGCTTCGTAGCAAGGTCGCCGTCACCCATGCTGTGGTCAGCCAGAGCACCGTAAGTCCCAACCCAAGCGCTAGCGCCAACCGACCCTGCAAGGAACTAGGCATTCTCATGGGGCACCCAGCCGATAGCCCAGGCCGCGTACCGTTTCGATCCGCGCGCGCCCCAATTTCTTGCGCAGATGGCTAACATGAACCTCAATCGTGTTGCTTTCGATTTCGGTGCTAAAAGAATAGAGCCGCTCTTCCAGTTGCGCCTTTGATAAAAGCTGTCCGGGACGCTGCACGAAAGCCTCGAACAGTACCCATTCGCGGGCTGTCAACGCCACCGGCTTCCCACCACGACAGACAGACCGCGCAGCAAGGTCGATCTCCAGATCGCCCAGAGTGACCAACGGGTTCGGGTTGCCGGAATAGCGCCTCGCAACCGCGCCAACCCGTGCCGATAGCTCGGACAGATCGAAGGGTTTGATCATGTAATCGTCGGCCCCTGCGTTCAGTCCCTCAATCCGGTCGCTGATCTGGTCGAGTGCGGTCAGGATGATCACTGGCGTCACATCGCCCCGTTTGCGAAGCGCGCGCAAAAACGGCTGACCGCGCCCGTCAGGCAGCATCAGATCAAGAAGGATCAGGTCATAGGCGGCGACATCCAGATACTCGCTTGCTGCATCCAGCCGCGTGGCCCAGTCGATGGAATGCCCGTCAGCGGCAATCTGGTCGCGCACCGCAGCACCCAACACCGTATCATCCTCGATCAGCAGCACACGCATATCCGTCTTTTCCTGTTCCGTTTGTGAGCCCTCTATCACCGACAAAACTGACGTGCACCTGAAGCACAAAGCTGGCCCACTTCAGGTACGCGTCAGGTCAGTGCGCGACAAAGGGTCATCAACTCAGGTTTCAGGAGATGGAACAATGAAGAAATATCTGATCGCCACAACTCTACTTCTGGGCCTTGGTGCGACAGGTGTCGCCCTTGCCGATGACGATGATTGTCGCGTGCCGATGGCGGATTGGCAACCGCGCGAGGCGGTGCAGCAAATGGCCGAAGCCCAAGGATGGGCCGTGCGCCGGATCAAAACCGATGACGGTTGCTATGAAATCAAAGGCCGCGATGCGAGCGGTCGCGAAATCGAGGTGAAGGTTGATCCTGCGACATTGGCAATCGTCGAGTTTGAATATGAAGATGACGACGACGACGACGATGATTACGGTCAACGCAACAACGCCGCTCCGACCGGAACTGTCGAGCCACCTGCAAACGGGTTGTTCACGCCCGGCACAGCGCCCGTTGTTCAGCAATAGCTTTTGCAAAACGCAATGCTGACCAACCCCGCCGCCACCCCAAGCGCGGCGGGGTTTTTCTTTTTAGGGCCAACCTGACGCCAAGCTGAAGCATTAACGTGCGTTGCGTCAGGAAAGCATCAGCTTGATCCAACACAAGAAACCGAACGCAACCCGCAATGGAGACTCCCAATGAAAACCCTTCTGTCTGCCTTGGCGCTGACGACCGCTCTTACAGGTCCGGCGCTTGCCCGCCCCGTCACCCTGACTGCCAACATGAATCAGTATGGCGGCGATGGCGCTTACCTTGCGCTTTATGTCACTGATGCAAATGGCACCTATATGGGCAGCCTTTGGATGGCGGGTGGCAAGTCGAAATACTACGAACATCTGAGCGACTGGTATCGTGCGACAGGCGGTAACACAGCAGAGATCAACGGTATCACCGGTGCCAGCGTTGGAGCAGGGCGAGAGCTGAAAATCACACTCGATCTTGCGGATACGCTGTTTGACGCAGGCTATGAGTTGCATATCGACGCCTCGGTAGAAGACATGCGCGACAGCCCGTCCGAAGTGGTCGTGCCGCTGACCACAACGGGCGCGGGCAAGCCGACAAGCGGTCGCCGCTACATCCGCGATTTCACCTTCGACATGTAATCCGTACCAAAGGAGCCTTGCCATGCTGCGCGCCCTGCACAAATTTCCCGGCCTGATCGCGGCTCTGCTGATCGTCGCCATGACGCTCAGCGGGGCGGTGCTGAGCGTTCTTCCCGCACTGGAGGCTGTGCAGGCCCCCGCACAACCTGACCGGAGCCTGACCGTCGCCACATTGGCGGATCGCATTGCCATCGCTTACCCTGGCGTTGAACAGATCCGCCGCGCACCATCCGGGCGGATAACCGCATTTTATTTTGACGCTGGACAACCCGGTGCACTGATTATCGACCCCGCGACAGGTGTTGGTGTCGCGGATTACGAACCATCTGCCTTTCAACGCTGGATGACCAACTTGCACCGTTCGCTGTTTCTGGACGACGCAGGGCGGTTGGCCGCCGCGGCGGGGGCGGCTTCGCTTCTGGTGCTGTCGATCTCGGGTCTGATGCTGACAGCACGGCGGACAGGGGGGTGGCGGCGTTTCTTCTCACGTCTGCGTGGTCCACTGATGGAACGGCTGCATGTCGAAGTTGCACGGGTGACAGTCGTCGGGCTTCTTCTATCTTCAGCCACCGCGCTGTTTATGACCGCCAGCACTTTTGATCTGCTCCCACAGGGCAGCACCCCTGCGTTTCCCTCCGAAGTCAGTGGCCAGACCGGCGCCGCCCCCGGCACGATGGCTTTGCTGCGCGATACGCCGGTAGACTCCTTGCGCGAATTGACCTTTCCCTATCCCGACGACCCCACCGATGTGTTCATGCTGAAAACAAACACGGGCGAGGGATATCTCGATCAGGGAACAGGGGAGATGTTGATCTGGGCCGATGCAGGCACATGGCAACGCTTCAACGAGACGATATACATGTTGCACACGGGACAAGGCATGGCCTGGTTGGGGGTCATCCTCGGGCTGATGGCACTTGGTGCGCCGTTCATGGCTGTGACTGGCGTCATCCTCTGGGTGCAAGCCCGCCGCGCGAGGCCCCGGATCACAGGCAATGTCGCGGCAGGACAGTCCGACACGATCCTGCTGGTTGGCAGCGAAGGGGGTAGCACATGGGGCTTTGCTGCGACACTGCATGATGCATTGACGCGGGCGGGACATAAGGTTTACGCCGCTCCGATGTCGCAATTTGCACCGCACCGATATAGCTGCGCCGAGCGGGTAATCGTGCTAGCTGCCACTTATGGCGAGGGCACTGCGCCTGCCTCGGCCAAAGGATTCCTTGACCGGCTGGCAGCTTTGCCAAACGCCCCCGACATGCCTCTAGCCGTGCTGGGGTTGCCGACGCGCGCGGCCTGCGCGCGCTGCGCGTTGTCGTGGCCGTCCCAGCAATACGGCATCACCAGCGACGGCACCCCGTGATAGAGCGCTTCGCAGAAACTGTTGTTGCCGCCGTGATGGATGACCAGCGCAGCCTGCCCGATCACCGAAGGCTGGGGGAACCAGCTGCCCAGATACACATTGTCCGGTACGCGGTCATACGCCTCGATCATGGCGCCGACATTGACCAGGAATCGCGCTTCGATTGTTTCGAACACGGCGATCATCCGTTTGATCATCTGCGTATCAACCGCCCCGAGAGATCCGAAGCTGACATAGACCATGGGACCTTCGCTCACCGGAAGGCGTGGCAGCTCGAACTGGCTTTCGGTGCGCACGCATCCTTCGAGAAAGACAAATCTGTCCTGCGGCAGCGGCACCTCGCGGCGGTAGCGTATGGCACGAGGGGCCAGCATCAGGTTCAGCATCGGTGACGGCTCAAGAAAGATCGGAGGCGGCAGAGCGGGCAGGCCGCGTTTCTTCCGAAAGTTGTTGTAGCGGCGATGAACGCTGCTGGTCGCGCCTTCATATGCTTCGTTAAAGGTGGCAATTTCGTCCGTGCTCTCCGGGGCAAGTCCTGAAAGGTATGAAAGCCGCAGCTGGCGTCATTTTGAAAACACGGGAAAAGGCGCAATAGCGGGCATCTGGCAGGCCGGCCCGCACAAGGAGCGGTGCAAATGCGACTATGACGAATTGTGCCATATCCTGGATGGCGATGTGCGCCTGACGGATAGCTCTGGTCAGGCGCGCGAGTTCGGCGCGGGGGACAGCTTTGTCGTGGCGGCAGGTTTTGACGGCATCTGGGAGAACCTTACGACTGTGCGAAAGGTGTTCTTCATCCTGTCCTGACAGCGACGTGCATGGTCATACTGGCTGCATGGGTCACTCGAATATTGTTCCCTAAATCCGAGATAGCCGGTACTCTGCGTCAGGGAGTTCACTATGGCAAAGGGGGCGCCTGTGCGTCAAAGTTTCGGGAGTGGACCGCCGGGCGAATCTGACTGTGCGCTGATGCCCATCTCCCTGTGCTGATAGCTGCCGTCAAAAATGACGACCCACGATCCGGCACATAATACGAACATTCGCGATCCGCTCTTGCTAGTTTTCGATGCAAACGCTCACTTTTTCCGGGACTGCCGCTATCGACCAGCAATAATGCTGCACACAGGACGACTGGCAGCAGTGCGAATGCTGCGACGCGGCGCCAGTCAGAGGCGTAGGCGGCAGATATCCTAGTGGCGCCCCGGCGCGTTTCCCTGCATATTAGATATGTCCCCCGCAGGAGCCGCGCCGATGACCCGCCCTTTTCTGTTTCTCACCTTCTTGATGCTTGCCGCCTGCGCGTCAGCACCCCCGCTCGACAACGGTGGCGGCACAAGTGGATTTGGCGAACGGGCGCCTGTCGAGTGGCAGCATGGCCACGCGCCGCACCGGTACGATATTCACGGCATCGATGTTGCGCGGTTTCAGGACAGCGTCAATTGGCAGGCGGCGCGTGACGCAGGCGTACAGTTCGCCTTTATCAAAGCGACCGAGGGCGGCGACATGCTTGATCCGCGATTTGGCGATCATTGGCGTGGCGCGCGCAGTGTGTCCATTCCTCGCGGCGCATATCACTTCTTTTATTTCTGTACCTCTGCCGCAGATCAGGCTCGCTGGTTTGTCCGCAATGTCCCGCGTGAAGCAGGAGCTCTGCCACCGATACTGGACATGGAGTGGAACCCATTCTCGCCCACCTGTCGCAAGCGGCCCCCTAGTGAAATCGTTCGACGCGAGGCGAAGGTTTTTCTCGACATGCTGGAACGCCATTACGGGCAGCGCCCGATTATCTATACGACGCCCGAATTCTATCGCGAGAACCAAATGCGACAGATGCAAAGCGAAGAGTTCTGGCTCCGCTCGACCGCGAAACACCCGCGCGAGGTCTATCCGAGCCAGCACTGGAGCTTTTGGCAATATACCGGCACCGGCACCGTGCCGGGTATCAATGGTAACGTGGATCTGAACGCATTTTCGGGCGGGCGGCCGGAATGGAAACGCTGGCTGGCAGTCAGACGCCAGTAACCCAGGGTCTGGACGCAATTGACCCAACATCTGATTTCGAAGTTATGGACCATTGACAGGAAGTTGCGGTTCAGTTTTTCCTACCTGATTGTCAGCCTGCGCATGTCCTGAGGTCCGGCAAAAGAACCGTTCCACAAGGTTTCGCTGGACGTATGACGCCGAGAAAATTGCTGATGCAGACCAATTTGGACCTCAGCAGCTTGGCTGTTATTTTCGGACAGGCGATGTGACACCAACCTTCACATGGCCGGATGGATTCCATGTGGCGTTCTAGATCATCCGGGTGTCTGCCGACCTGCCCACGTATGCGGAGCAAGCCTCGCGATCCGTGGGCAGGGCGATCCACTCCACCAGGCAATCGCGCAGCACGAAGCGGGTGCCGATGATGAGCTTCGGCAGGTGCAGGTCGTGAGTAACGATCAAGTCCCGAGGTTGACCGCTTTCCTGCCGCGAATATGAACTGGTCGACGCGCTCGACGTTGATTGCCTTGCCAAATTGAAGCGCGCTACCGCGCACCTCTTGGGCGTGAAGTCGGACAATCAGACGTTTTCCTGCGGCCAGATTGTTGGAGTACCACGCGGCGTTGGCAAGGCGGCGGGCGCCGATACGCTCCAGCGCGTCGGCGATTTCCTTGCGGAAGATCTTGTTGGCTTCAGGCGTGGCGGCACCGGCAATCTTGTCGCCGATAATTGTTACTTCGATCTGCATTCCTTCTTGGCGCAGGGTTTCGACCCAAGCAATAAGATGGTTAATTCCCCACTGCGCCGCGATCTTGTCGGCATAACCTAGAGCCCGATGATATCGCATATTCAGCTAATCCGCGCCTCAGGCTGAAGGGGCGAGAGTTTCCAGTGGTTTTCTTAGGTGCCTTTTCCCAGATGCCAGTTGCTAAGTTCTGGCACAGCTCGCCCTCCGCGGTTCGGCTTTCCCGCTCATGCCCCAAGCCTGTTCTTGTTGAACCAACCAACCCGATTGAGCTATCCGACCTGCGGTGCCTGAGGTTCTCGCAGTGAAATCTCAGGCGCCGATCCTCTCATGGTCCGTCAGGCATTCGGAATGGTCCCGGAGCACTTCGAGCACCCGGCAATCTGATGATCTGCCGCCGCTGCACTCTTGAACCATTCGCTTCAATTCAGTGCGCAGGGCGTCAAGCCGGGCGATCCGCTGCTCCACCTGCTTGAGTTGTCGCCGGGCAATCGAGTCTGCCTCGTGGCATGGGCGGTTCGGATGGTCCCCAAGATCCAGAAGTTCTCTTATGGCGTCGAGCGGAAAGCCCAGCTGACGCCCGTGGCGAATGAAAGATAGGCGGTCCAGTTCGGTATCTCCATAACGTCGCTGGCCGCCCTCTGTCCTGCCTGGCTCTGGCATGAGGCCGATTTGCTCATAGTAACGAATTGTCTGTACCTTTGTGCCAGTTTTCTTCCCCAAATTGCCGATCGTCAGCATAGAAATCTCCATAATACCTATAGTCTATGTAGATTTTGGTGGGCTGCGCTGCAAGGGCTGCGTGCTACTGACAGAACCGTTACACACTGGTTTTCTTGAATAAATGTCTTCAACCTCTAGTGGATGGAGGAGCGGTCTGAGCTTGGAATTACAAGCAGGTATTTCAAATTGCATCTGACGATCTTACAGGGGCTTCGCTGAGCGTCGGCGGGAATTGCCACACTCGTTTTTATACGGGGGCTGCGCGAGAAGAATTCTCGCAGCGCCCGCACCAAACAGAGCGAACCAACCTTCCGCGCGGCGTTCGGGCTTGCGGATCACACCGGGATGGGCGCGGTTGCGCTTATGAGCGAGCGCCTGCCACACGAACACTTTACGTCAGGGCGCGAGGGGCCGGAGGCTGCATCGCTAAGGCGCGTTTGGTTCTTCATCATCGCGATCACCATCCACAACTTCCCCGAAGGTCTTGCCGTGGCTGTCTCGTTACTTGGCGAGGGCTATCCGAAATTCCGCGCCTGGGGTATAGCCGCGCTGACCGGTCTGGTTGAGCCGATCGGGGGCCTCATTGGGGCCGGCGTTATCTTCCTGTCGCAGCTGCTCCTTCCTTGGGGACTCGCATTCGCGGCTGGTGCGATGCTCTACGTGATCAGTCACGAAATCATCTCCGAGACCCATCGTAGCGGGCATCAGAATCGGGTGACGCTTGGCCTCGCCATCGGTCTTGTCTTGATGCTTTTTCCCAGCTAGCGACAGATGCGTCTGGCAGTCTTGGTTCGGCATTAAATACAGGCTATAAGTGAATAAATGCAGTCTTAATGAAGGCGTGATCATGAAAGCCACCTACAAGGATGTAAAATCCGACATCCTGTCCAGGATCACCAAGGGCGATTGGGGCCCCGGCAGCCTTGTTCCCAATGAGATCGAGTTGGCCGGGATCTATGGCTGCGCCCGGGCGACGGTGAACCGCGCGATGCGCGAACTGGCCGAT
This sequence comes from Roseovarius sp. M141, assembly GCF_024355225.1. Lineage (NCBI taxonomy): Bacteria > Pseudomonadati > Pseudomonadota > Alphaproteobacteria > Rhodobacterales > Roseobacteraceae > Roseovarius > Roseovarius sp. M141. Next base: position 3,628,268 of record NZ_VCNH01000008.1, on the reverse strand, counting down.
GATGGCATTATCGAACGCCGCCGCAAGGCCGGTACACGCGTGCGGGCCAGTCCGATCCGGCAGGCGCGGTTCGACATCCCGCTGGTGCGCAGCGAGATTGAGGACAAGGGCGCCGAATACCGCTATTCCCTTGCCAAATGCACGGTGCAGGAGGCGCCAGACTGGCTGCGTGCGCGGCTCAAGCTCCCGGCAGGGAGCAAGGGGCTGCATCTGATCTGCATGCATTACGCGGATGGCGACCCGTATCAGCACGAAGACAGGTGGATCAATCTGACCGCGCTTCCACAGGCGCAAGACGCTGATTTTTCGCAAACAGGTCCGAACGAATGGCTGGTTTCGACCATTCCGTTCTCGGATGCCGAGATCAGCTTTTCAGCGGGTTTGGCAGACCCGCCAATGGCTGGCTATCTGGCCAGCAAAGTCGGCGACCCGGTTTTCACGATCGAGCGGTCCACATGGTGGGAAGGGCGGGCGATCACCTATGTAAAACTGACTTATCGGCCCGGCCACCGCATGACGACGCGCTACTGAGCGATGCGGCGAAACACCCAGCCCGGCGGGAGGTGCTGCCTGTCGCGCTGCTGAACTGGGCGCCCGGGGCGATCTTGTTTCCAACACACGATTGCGCAGAATGCGTCGATTCCCTCTTGCAGCTCTAGTGACTGTAGGGATTATCCAAGGCGGGCATTCAACAACCCAAGGCCCGATCATGTCATCCGAATCGTCCCAAGACCCCAGGTACACCCACGCAGCCCCGCGCGCGCAGGAGCGACATGCAGGCGGTTGCTGTGCAGGCGCAGCGCCTCCCGCGCCCGGCCCCACCAACGGGCGCAGTTTTCAGGTCAGCGGTCTGGACTGCGCCGAGGAGATTTCCATTCTGAACAAGGTCATCGGGCCAGCGGTGGGCGGCGCCGAGCATTTGGCCTTCGACGTCATCAACGGGCGTATGACGGTTCTCGACAGCGCGGCGAGCGTCGCGGACAATCAAATCCTCAAGCTGGTCGCGAGCACAGGCATGAGCGCGAAACCATGGGATGCGGACAATGCGGCCGCGGATCAGGCAGCCCATCTCACCCGTCAGAAGCGGTTCACCGCCCTCAGCGGCGGGTTCTGGGCGGCAGGCTTTCTGTGGCATATCGTCGAGACGGGCATGGGCGGTGCGCTTGACCTCTTTGCGGGACATGGCGAAGCGCCAATGCCCCTGCTCGAGGTCAGTCTCTTTGCGCTTGCGATACTGTGTGGCGTCTGGCTGGTCGCCCCCAAGGCGTGGTCTTCGGCGCGCAGGCTCTCGCCGGACATGAATCTCTTGATGGTTGTCGCCGTTGCCGGGGCGATCGGCTTGGGCGAGTTTTTCGAGGCTGCCACCGTCGCCTTCTTCTTCTCGCTTTCGCTCTATCTCGAAAGCTGGAGCGTTGGGCGGGCGCGCAATGCCGTTTCGGCGCTTCTGGATCTCGCACCGCCAACTGCGCGTGTGATCCGGCCTGATGGCAGCGAAGCGACCGTGCCCGCTGAACAGGTTGCCGTTGGCGACCGCTTCGTGGCGCGCGGCGGGGATCGAATCGCGCTGGACGGCGAGGTGACGGACGGTGTCGGCGCCGTCGATCAGGCGCCGATCACCGGCGAAAGCGCACTGGTCCCCAAGGAACCGGGCGACGAGGTCTATGCCGGGACGATCAATGGCGAGGGCACGCTGACGGTGCGCGCCACCAAGGCGGCTGCGGACACGGTTCTGGCCAAGATCATCCGAATGGTCGGCGACGCACATTCCCGCCGTGCCGAGGTCGAGCAGTGGGTCGCGAAGTTCGCACGCATCTACACGCCCGCTGTCATGGCACTGGCCATCGTCATCGCGCTGGTGCCGTCCCTCATCACCGGCGCCTGGGGGTTCTGGTTCTACAATGCGCTCGTGCTTCTGGTCATCGCCTGCCCCTGCGCGCTGGTGATCTCGACGCCCGTTTCCATCGTGGCCGCGCTCGCTTCGTCCGCGCGCGCGGGCGTGCTCATCAAGGGCGGAGCCTATGTCGAAGCTCCGGGGCGGACGACGGCGCTGGCGATGGACAAGACCGGCACCATCACGATGGGAGAACCCGAGGTGGCGGCGGTCCATCCCCTTTGCGGCGCGTCAGAGGTGGATTTGCTGACGCTTGCGGCGTCACTTGAAGCGCGGTCGTCGCATCCGCTGGCGCGCGCCATTCTGGCGAGGGCCGAGCGGGATGGCGCGCCCGTCGCGCCCGCTCAGGATACACGGACAGTGCCCGGTCGCGGACTGGAGGGTCAATCAGGGACGCGCGCGATCTGGCTGGGGTCCGAACGGTTCGCCGAGGAGAAGGGGTTCAGCGGCGTCATCCCCGCCGACCTGCGCGACCGGATCCAAGGCGCTGGCAGCACGCTGGTCGCCATCGGTGACGAGGAGGGTCTGCACGGCGTGCTGGAGCTGCGCGACCGCATCCGACCGGACGCCCGGTCCATAGTCGCGCAACTCCATGCGCAGGGCGTCAAGACCATCGTCATGCTGACCGGCGACAACGAACGCACCGCCAGGGCCGTGGCGGCGGAGGTTGGGATCGACATCGTCCGGGCCGGGCTTCTGCCGGAGGACAAGGTGGCCGCCATCGAGGAACTGGTGGCGACACATGACGTGGTTGCGATGATCGGCGACGGCGTCAACGACGCCCCGGCGATGGCACGCGCCCATTACGGCATCGCAATGGGCGCGGTCGGCTCGGACGCGGCCATCGAAACTGCGGACATCGCCCTGATGACCGATGACATCGCAAAGGTGCCTTGGCTGATCGGACACTCACGGCGCACCATGGCGATCATTCGCCAGAACATCGGTATCTCGCTCGCGACGAAAGTGTTGTTTGTCGGCCTGACCGCCCTCGGCATGGCGTCGATGTGGGGGGCCATAGCGGCGGACGTTGGGGTGTCGCTCGTCGTCGTTGCCAATGCGCTGAGGCTTCTGAACGCGGCCGATCGCAATCCGCAACCGCCCGGAGACACCGAGGACGTCGGCAGGCGCATGGCAACGGGTGCCTTGGCGCACGAAGAGTAAGACACGAGGAGTAACAGGGGTGGCCGGGACACTGGCCGCCTTCCCCACGCGCGCTACCTACGCTGACCGTCCTTGTCAGGTTCGGATCCGATAGCGGCACCCGCAGAACGATTGCAGGCGATGCAAGCCGAGTCCCATCGACCATGTCGCCAGACGCAGTGGCACAAGCATCACATCCCAAAATCTTGCATTAGGCGTCGGCGCCAAAGCGGCAGCCAGCGTCATCTAGCATGCCAAAGCTGACGCTGGCATTGCGATGAAATACGGGATCGACGCCCGGTATAGCGCCCGGTGCGCCTGCAAGCGTGCCAGCATTGGCGATGGCAAGCGCCTTCGTCACCTGATCAAGCACGAAGGCCGCCACCGAGGCGCAGCCTCCAATGGTGGCGGAAGTGTTCCACATTTACACTCCTCTCAGCCCAGCCAGACATCGAGGAAATCTAAGCAGCCAAATAGATCCCCTGTTCGTGTCGACATATACCTGAGTCATTATGGTCTGGGTGTAAGGGGCTTTGCGTGGATGAAAGTGGTATAGAAGAACGCAATCCTGACCATTCTTCTGAAACGGCTGATGGTTGGGTTCCTGACCCTGTTCGTCGTGACGATCATTATTTCCGGTACAATCGAGTTGCTGCACGGAGATAGTGCAGCCGGGGTATTGGGCCGGACCACCGCCAAAGATAGCTTAGGTGCCAGTCGGGAGAAATACGATCTGAACGCCCGCTTCATGAGCGCATCTTTTCATGGCGGGGCAGTGTGGGGCTCTTTCACCGTTCGCGGGACTGCGATAAATGTCCGCTCTGGTGTCACTTCCAACCGGCCGACTCTGGCGTCAGCCAAGCATTGGAAAGACGCTTGTTTTCTTGACCACCCCGTAGACAAAGCTGCTGTCGATTGATCCGATACTACCGATTGGGTGCAGGCGTTTGCGAACGAAATCCTCATAATCCGCCAGATCCGCGACGACGACTCGCAAGAGATAATCCGACGGGCCGGTCATGACAAAACACTCCAGCACCTGGTCCACACGGCTGATCTGCTGCTCAAATTGCTGGACAGTTTTCTCGGTATGGCCGGTCAGGCTAATCCTCACGATTACCAAGACAGGCAAGCCGTAGGCTTCGGCATCGATGTCGGCGCTGTATCCTTTCAGCGCGCCGCTCTGCTCAAGCAGCTTCACCCTGCGAAGGCATGGGGACGGTGATAGATTTACCTCAGCGGCGAGGTCCTGATTGGTCATGCGGCCATTTCGTTGCAAGGCCCTGATGATTTGGCGATCTTTTTGATCCATAATGGCGATCCATTGGCATACTATGCCAATACTATAGAGTGTTGCGGCATAAACGGCAATATTTCCCTGCCGAAACTGGTCTATCCTTCTGGTCAAACACCTATGGAGCCACAGATGCGCAATTTTCCCGTCAGCTTTTCGACTTTGGCAATCCACCATGGCTATGACCCGATGCAAAACGAGGGCGCTTTGACGCCGCCATTGCATTTGACGTCGACTTTTGCGTTTGAAACCGCCGAAGCGGGAGGCGAAATGTTCGCGGGTGAACAGCCGGGGTACATCTATTCGCGTATTTCCAACCCGACCTGCGACTTGCTTGAGCGCCGCATCGCCGTTTTGGAAGGGGCCGAAGCAGGGCTTGCGCTGGCATCGGGCATGGCGGCAATCACGGCGACGATGTGGACCATTCTGGGGCCGGGTGATGAGGTCATCCTGGACAAAACGCTTTATGGCTGCACCTTTTCGTTCATGCAGCACGGGTTGGCGAAATTCGGGGTCAGGATCACCCATGTTGACCTGACCAATCCGGAAAACCTGAGCGCCGCGATGTCGCAGAAGACCAAAATCGTCTATTTTGAAACGCCTGCAAACCCCAACATGCGGTTGGTCGATATTCAGGCAATTTCCGATATCGCCCATGAACATGGCGCCTATGTCGTCGTTGATAATACATATGCCACGCCATACCTGACCCAGCCAATCAAACATGGTGCTGACATTGTGCTGCATTCGGCGACGAAATATCTGGGCGGGCATGGCGATGTCGTCGCCGGTCTATTGGTTGGACCGGCGGACCTTGTGAGCGAAATTCGTCTTCAGGGCATGAAGGATATGACGGGCGCCGTCATGGCGCCGTTCAATGCGATGCTTGTGCTGCGCGGGATCAAGACGCTCGAGCTTAGGATGGACCGCCATTGCAGTAGTGCGGCCACGGTGGCCAAAATGCTGGAACAGTCGCCTGGCGTGCGACAGGTCTGGTACCCGGGCCTGCAAAGTTTTGAGCAACATGATCTGGCCAAGCGGCAGATGACCCAGTTTGGCGGCATGATTGCCTTTGAGCTGACCGGCGGGATGCAAGCGGGCATCGACATGATGAACAGATTGCAGCTGATCACGCGCGCGGTGTCATTGGGCGACGCCGAAACATTGGTACAACACCCCGCCAGCATGACCCATTCGACCTATACCAAGGAAGAGCGCGCCGCGCATGGCATCAGCGAGGGATTGGTGCGATTGTCGATTGGCCTAGAAGGAATTGATGATGTGATTGCCGATTTGGCGCAAGCTCTGCCTCGGCCTCCTGCCCGCAACGCCGCCTGAGGGAAAGCGCATGACACCGTATCTTAAAACCATTGAACAACGTTTGCTGTGGCTGTCCCATTGGATGATCCACAACGCCAATCACATTCGCCCAAAGGCGGACGGGATCAAGGTCGGGGGGCATCAGGCCTCTTCGGCGTCGATGGTGTCGATTATGACGGCACTCTATTTCCAGACATTGCGGCCCGAAGACCGTGTCGCGGTAAAGCCCCACGCATCCCCGATATTTCATGCGATCCAGTATTTGATGGGCCATCAGACACGCGAAAAGATGGAGAATTTTCGCGGCTATGGCGGCGTTCAAAGCTATCCGTCCCGCACCAAGGACGTTGATGACGTTGATTTTTCTACCGGGTCGGTTGGGCTGGGCGTTGCGGTAACATCATTCGCCTCGATCGTGCAGGACTATGTCCACGCCAAGGCTTGGGGCGGTGAGCGAAAAATGGGGCGTATGATCGCCTTGGTCGGCGACGCAGAACTGGATGAGGGGAACATCTACGAGGCCCTGCAAGAGGGCTGGAAAAATGATCTGCGCAATTGCTGGTGGATCATCGACTACAACCGCCAATCTTTGGACGGCGTCGTACGCGAAGGGTTGTTCAAGCGCGTTGAGCAGATTTTTGATGCGTTCGGTTGGGACGTTGTGCGCGTCAAATATGGCCACCTGCAGCGCGCAGCCTTTGAAGAAGCGGGCGGGGAAAAATTGCGCCAGTGGATCGATGATTGCCCCAATCAGCTGTATTCCGCGCTGACCTTCATGGGCGGTGCGGTTTGGCGCGAACGTCTGATGGAGGCTCTGGGCGATCAAGGTGACGTCACCGCCCTGATCGAGCGGCGCAGCGACGTGGATCTTGCGGAACTGATGGAGAATTTGGGTGGCAATTGCGTGCAGACGATGGCCGACACCTTTGCCGCGATCGACCATGACCGCCCGGTCTGCTTCCTTGCCTACACAATCAAGGGCTGGGGAACGCCGATCGCGGGCCACAAGGACAACCACGGCGGTTTGATGAACAAGACCCAGATGGCGCAATGGCAGGAACATATGGGCGTTGCGCCGGGTCAGGAATGGGACAGGTTTGCAACCATTGCCGATCCAGCTGTCTTTGAAACACAGCTGGCAAAGACACCGTTTTTTGCCGATGGTCGCCGCCGCTATCATGACGATGTGATTGATGTTCCCGCGATTACCCTGGCGTCTGATCGCGAAATCTCTACCCAGATGGCGTTCGGGAAAATACTCGATGATTTGTCCAAGGGTGACAGCCAACTGGCCGAACGGATCGTCACGACCTCGCCCGATGTCACCGGCACGACCAACCTTGGCCCATGGGTGAATCGTCGCAAGCTGTTTGCGCGCGCGTATCAAGAGGACACATTCAAGGCCGAAAAGATCCCGTCCACCTCAAAGTGGGAATTTGCCCCCGAAGGTCAGCATATCGAGCTGGGCATCGCAGAGATGAACCTGTTCCTGCTATTGGCGGCTGCCGGGCTGTCGCATTCGATTTTCGGCAAACGCCTGATCCCGATCGGCACGGTCTATGATCCATTCGTGTCCCGTGGCCTGGATGCGCTAAATTACGCCTGTTATCAGGATGCGCGCTTTATAATCGTTGGCACGCCGTCCGGGGTTACGCTGGCCCCAGAAGGTGGCGCGCATCAATCCATCGCCTCCCCCCTGATCGGGATGTCTCAGGATGGTCTTGCCGCGTTTGAACCGGCCTTTGCTGATGAATTGGCCGTCATCATGGAATGGGCGTTCAGCTATTTGCAAAAGGACGGCGAAAGCGTCCCGGACGAACGGACATGGCTGCGCGACGAGACCGGCGGTTCCGTCTATTTGCGGCTGACCACGAATCCGATCGAACAGCCGGGGACGCGGGTGGACGACGCCTTTCGCCAGGGGGCCATCGACGGGGCGTATTGGATGCGCAAACCGGGACCGAACTGCGAGGTTGTCATCGCGTATCAAGGCGCCGTTGCGCAGGAGGCGATCAAGGCGGCGGGCCTTATCGGGCAGGGGTGCCGCGATGTTGGTGTTCTGGCCGTGACATCTGCCGACCGCCTGAACGCAGGCTGGACTGCCGCCCAAAGAGCCCGCGCCGCAGGGGACGCCTGCGCCGCGTCACATATCGAAACCCTGTTGCGGGACCTGCCCCGCGGTTGTGCACTGATCACCGTCATCGACGGCCATCCGGCAACGCTTTCGTGGCTTGGCGGGGTTTGGGGACATCGGACGATCTCGCATGGGGTCGAACATTTCGGTCAAACTGGAACCATTACTGATCTCTACCGGCATTTCCGTCTCGATGCCCAAGCGCTGGTGCAATCGGCAAGCGAACTATCGCAGGGTCCGAAAATCCCTTACTTCACGAGCGATGGATAGAAATAGTCGACTTTGGCCGCGGGGCAGTCCCGGCACTGCGCACTCGGTCCTCGTCCGCCGGGGAAGGTCAGCCGTGAGCAATGGTATCACGTCCGCGTTGGGCTGAGCCACCGCTTCGGATGGGCGGATCAGCCAATTTGCGCTCTTTCGCGTCAGGCCTTTTCGTGGCATTCAGTCGCCATGAAAATCCGGCCCGCAGCCACTCTCCTTGCCTGCCTCATGGCGATTCTTGTCGCCGTGACCGGCATGACGTCGGCTGGAATGCTGGCGCCGAACCGGGCAGATCTGGCGCTTGCCGCGTCCGAGTCGGCCCATGGCGGGCTTGGTGGGGATCTGTGCGGTGAAGGTCGGGCGCATGATCACCGCTGTCCGCTCTGTCATGGCCTGCCCGAAGCCCCTGCAATCGGACACAGCGGGGTTGCCGTTCTGCTGACACCGCATGACGGCGTGCGGCGGCTGGGCGATCTTTACCGCGCCGCACAGGCGCGCGAACTCAACCATTCTCCACGGGCGCCCCCGGTTCTCGCCTGACGGCCCTGCGCCGTCACGCATTTGAACCGGCCTTTGGCGGCACGCCCGCCAGGCATCCCTTTGTCTTTCGTCCGCAACAGCGGCGACCCATGTGGAATGGACCCATGACCAAGCAAACCCTAAATGCGCCCAGCCCGGCGCTCTATCGCGCCATTTGGCGTTGGCATTTTATCGCAGGACTCGTCGTCCTGCCCTTTGTTCTCATCCTCGCGGTGACGGGCGGGATCTACCTGTTCAAGGACGAAATCAACGACGCCGCATACAGCCGACTACGCTTCGTAGAGCCGGCGGCGACTGCCCCGCTTTTGTCTTCGCAAATCACCGCCGAAGCGCTGGACGCGCACCCCGGTACATTGAAGGCCTATACACCCGCCGCAGCATCAGACCGTAGCGCCGAGGTTGATATTCTGGGCGCGGACGGGCTGAAGACCACGCTCTACGTCGACCCCTACACCGGCGAGGTGCTTGGCAGCCTCTGGGATGCCGGCGCACCGGGCAGTCCTGCCATGTATGTCGTGCGCAAACTTCACTCGCTTGAATATGTGGGCTGGATCGGTAACCGGCTGATCGAGATGGCTGCCGGGTGGATGGTGCTGTTGGTTGCCACGGGCATCTACCTCTGGTGGCCGCGCGGGCGAAAGGTGGGCACCGTGTCGATCAAGGCCAGCCGCGGGCGTCCGTGGTGGCGGGATCTGCACGCGGTCACGGGGCTCTACACTGGTGGCTTCATCGTCTTTCTTGCGATGACCGGGTTGCCGTGGTCCTCGGTCTGGGGCGGAAAGTTCTACGAATATTCCTATGCGCTGGGCATCGGGATGACGGATGGGTATTGGTCGAAACTACCGGTCTCGACCCAACCTGTGTCAGATGCCGTGGACCGCGCCCCGTGGATCATGGAGAATCAGCCGATGCCGCTGTCCGGGGCGGCTGATGGCGTCCCTCAGAAGCTGGATACCGTCGTGGCAAAGGTCGAGGATCTCGGCATCGTGCCGGGTTACGCGATCTCCATGCCGAACGGACCGGAGGGCGTCTTTACCGCTTCGGTCTATCCTGACGACATCACCTATGAGCGGGTGATCCATCTGGACCAATACTCCGGCGAGGTGCTGTTTGACGCCGACCTCGCTGATCTTGGCATGCTGGGGCGCTGGGCGGAATGGGGCATCAGTGTTCATATGGGGCAGGAGTGGGGGCTGCTGAATCAGATTGTCCTGCTGCTGGCCTGCGCGGCGATGGTGATGCTGTGCTGCTCTGCGGCGGTCATGTGGTGGAAACGCCGCCCGTCTGGCGCGCTTGGTGTGCCGCCGGTGCCGACGGACTGGCGGATTCCGCGCACGCTGCTGCTTATGGCCGTGGCAGCCGGAATCTTCTTTCCGTTGGTGGGGCTGTCGATGCTGGTGCTTGCCGCTATCGAGATCGTGTTGCATCTGTCAGGCCGCCGCCTGCGCACGGCGTAAAGACACGGGCGCCCGGCTGTCACCGGGCGCCCACTACGGGAGGGTTGTCCGTCAGCCGTCCCTGCCGATTTCGCGCAGCGCCGCCAGCAACTGCGCCACTTCCTGTTCGGTGTTGTAATGGCACAGCGAAATACGGATGCAATCGGGCAGGCCAAGCGGGTCCAGCACGTTGCCGCTATAGTGATCCGCCTTGCGGGTGTGGGTGCGGATGCCCTGATTGTTCAACAGCGTCACGACCTCGGCAGAAGGCGTGCCCGCTACCACGATCGAAACCAGCCCTTCGCGTGCCGGGTTGTCCGCCCCGGCCAGGATCGTCACATGCGCCATCTCGCGTAGTCCCGGCAGGTTGCCGGTGCCGTTGATCATCGCATCGGTCAGATGGGTTTCATAGCTTCGGATCGCGCGGCCTGCGGTATTGATCCGGGCGCGCGGATCGGTTTCGGTCGAAACCTCGCCGCCCAGCCAATCGAAATAGCGGACCACATCCGAGATCGTGGCATAGGCGCCGGTGTCGCGGGTACCCAGCTCCCATCCGGTGGTCGGGGCATTGATCAGCATGTCATGGGGCAGCGCGCTCAGCCGGTCTGAAATCCACGCGATGCCAAAGCCGTGTCGCGAGAACATCTTGTAGGGTGAAATCGCGTAGCCATCCACGTCATAGGCGTCCAGATCCATCTGGCCGTGGGCCGCGTGCTGGATACCATCGACGATGATCAGACACTCTGGCGCCACCGCGCGGATCGCGGCGGAAATCGCCGCCACGTCCATGCCGATACCAGTGACGGGCGAGGCATGCAGGATCGTGGCCACGGCCACATCCGGTGTCATCAGCCGCGTGTAATCCGCCGCCGTGACCCGCCCGGTCGCATCATCATGCGGCACGTTCACATAGGTCAGCCCGGCGATATCGGCCCAGCGGCGCGCTGCACTGCGGCTGGCCGGGTGCTCGATCGAACTGCCCAGCACCCGGGCACCTTTGGGCGCGTTCACACAGGCGGTACGGATCATCCGGAACAGCAGTTCGGTGCCGCTTTCCCCGGCGAAAAATTGCCCCGACGAGGCGTTCATCAAAACCGCCAGATCGGCCTTGGCGGTGTTGATGGTGTCAACCAAGGCATGGGCGGCGGGGTTATCGCGCCCCTGATTGTCGGGAATGGCCGCATATTTGGCCGATGTGTCGACCACGGATTTCAACGTCAGCGCGCCCCCCGCATTTTCAAAGAAGATACGCGGCCCCTGAAACGGACAGGTGTCCACATGGGCAAATCGGTCGCGGATCGCGGCAATCAGATCGGGTCGCTGTTGGATCATCTTCAGGTCCTGTAATTGAGATTTATCACGCACGGATGATGCATGTCATAAGTTCAGGTTTGCCATGGTTCAAAGCGTTTCGCCTTAAACTTGAGGCACTCATTTAAGGCGAAACGCGTGTAATGCTAGCATGTCGCGGGCGTTTCGAGAAAAGCAGTGATTCAGGTTTTTCGCGAAACGCTTTAGCAACGGTGGATGCGGGCGCGGGGCCTCCGCGCGCTGCCTTCCATTCGGAAGCGGAACGAACGGCGAAATCCACGCCCCTGCGATCTGCCCGGTGGGCCGAGAGCCTAGAAAAACTTCAAACGATCATTCAGCGCGAACAGATCGGGAAGGCCGGTCAGAAGCGGCGCTTCGGCACGACTTGGGGCGCCACATTCGATCGACAGAAGAATCGATTCCGGACTCAAGGAAGCCGTGTTGGCGTCACGCAGTGCCGCTTTGACCCAATGCATATCGCCCGTAAGCTGATGCAAGCGCAGGCACGCAAAACCGTGGTGGATCGGGTTTTGTGGCACCTCAGCTGCAAGAGCGCGGTCTAAATATGTCTCGTCCTGATAGATGTCATAGGCCAGTGACCAGAGCCATATTGAGCCACCTCTCAATCGATCCAGCTGCTCTCTTGTATCGGACGATTGCGCTAGAACACTGGATCTCTGAAGCTCAAGTTTTGCATGTAGAACGCTTTCATCTCCCTCGGTTCTTGCAGCCGGGCTGCCAAGGCTGGCTTTGGTAAATGTCAGCATCGTATCCGCGTCGATGGGGCGGTCTGTGGCCCGGCCCCGAACTAGATGCGCAATATGCATCAACATTCGCGGATTCCACGTCCTGCGGTCACGTAATTCGGCCGTGAGTGTGGCCACCGCTTCGGCCTGGTCGCACCAGTCGGACCTTGCCCCGGCGACCTGCGCCGCGACGAACGCCGCCTCCCATCCAGGGGCTGCGCGCGCGCACGAGATGCTGGCCAGTGCCGCTAGGTCGGCATCGGCGCCGACGATGGCGGCGCGCAAACAGAGCCAGGCCATCACATGTGGCACGCAGCCGTCCAGGACGACACCGGTGCGCAAAATTTCGAAGGTGTCAGCTGGCACGCTTGCGGGCGCATTGCGGGGCGAAGCGCCGGCTGTCCTGAAAGCGCGCGAAAAGGCCGCCGTGTCCGGATAGCGATCAGCCGGATCCTTGGCCAATCCACGTCGCAGGACTGCTTCGATGCGTGGCCAAGAGTCAACTCCCTGTGCGGCGAAGGGCAAGGGCCTGTCTTTGACGATACTTTTCAGTATCTTGGTGCTTTCTGCCGCACCATGCATCGGATACACACCGGCGATCAGCAGATAGGCCAAGGTGCCCAACGCGAATTGCTCGCCAAGCGCAGTTGCGCCCGGTGGAAAGCTCTCATGAAGAATTGCCTGCGCCATCTGGGGGTCGTAAAAATAGGGAATACCGGTCCGCGTCAGGTCTATCGCCGGTGAGTCGGCCGAGAGCGTCGCCTGACCAAAGTCCAGGATTGTGATCTGATCGCGCGCATCGGCGATCAGATTGCCGGGATGAATATCGCCATGTGCGATACCACGTGCATGGAGCGCGGCGTATGCGTCCAGCAGCCCGGCGACCAGCCGAAACAGTCGGCTTTTGTCGCCCGATGCCCGTGCTGTCTGTGATGCGACAGAAATCGGCACCCCGCTCCGCCACTCCAGCGCCAGCCATTCCCGCCCCTTGCTTTGCCCCTGCTTCAGAAGCCGTGGGCTGCTCTGCCCGTCGAGCAGTGCCAGAAACCCCGCCTCCTTGCGCAGGGCTTCGCCGGCGCGTCCGTCCCGTGCCAGTTTCAGCGCGACTGCCGCGCCTGTCTCTGTGCGGCCGTAGAAAACCTCGCTGTCGTTCAGCGATCTGACCAACCGCTCGATCCTGATGCCGCAAAAGGTCTGACCGGACCTGAGGCTGGGAACCAGCGTTTGTGCGTCGGCCTCGGTTCCGGCGAGCAGGATGCGGCCCCCGATCAGGGTCGAAATCCCGTCAAATACCATGTCCAGAATCTCAAGCGGATCTTGCTCTTGCGCCCGACTGAACCGCATCACGGCTTCGGTCACGAGGCTTTCGACACGGAATTCTTCCAGAAGGGCGGCCATCGGCGCCGGGACCAGACGCGTTGTGGCGCGAAATCCGGGTCTTGTGATCACGACGGCGGTTTCATCAACGGCACCCAATTTGGCCCGAAGCGACGGGGATAAATCGCACACAGGTAGTAGTTCTGCGTCAGCTGGCAGGATGAACCGCGTCTTGGACAGGTCCAGGCCGTTCATTGCGTGGCCAAGAACGTGTCAGGGCCTACGGTCCAGGTGGTTGGGTCAACACCGATTTCAGCCATCCTGCCCCAAACCGATTCAATGCGGCTCTGGCCGAAACCGAGGGGGACGACCAACGCCTCGGCAAGGCGATGGGTCACCCAGGACCGCCAACTGACCGCAACGCTTCCCACTGGTGGATCGATGCCCCAAGAAAGCATCCCGTCAGGCCCAAGGGCGGTGGTAAATGGCACACCCTGAGCCGGAGATCGGCCAAGTCTCTTGCGCAAAATTGCCGCGACTGTATGCAAATGGTCCACATCGTCAAAGTGGGCGACGATCTTGTCCGGGCGCAACAGCCCGTCCAGTCCACGCCCCACCTTGAAAGCACGCACCTGCATTGCATCAAAGACCTCGGCAAGGACCGGGAAAACAGCAGCCAAGGCTTCTGGCTTGGGACTTATGTAAAGCTTGCAGGTCGCCCCGGTGCCAAGGGGCGCCGTCACGCGCGAAAACCCAAGCCAGCCGGGATAGGTCGCGACCTCGTAGTGGTGTTCCAGCATCCCTCTTGCCCTGCCACCTTGGGATAATTCAAGCACCGCCATCGGATGGTCGCCCGACCCAAACGCCATTTCCTGCATGACCCCGCGCGGCGCCGTGCCATACCGGTACAGCCAGCGCGCTATCTTCGGCACGTCGCTTGGCGGCAGAGCGGTCGCCAAGGTCAGCGCGCGCAGCGACAGGTTCGCAATCTGTCCCGGCATCCCGATTTCACCCGAGCGATTTCAGGGCTTTTTCCAGATTCTCGCGAACAATTCCGACCTCGTCTCTGTTCGGGCTTCTGGCCCGTACCGCCGAATCGACAAATTTCATCGTTTCGGTCAGTTGCTGGCGCAGACGCGGAAGCTCCGTCACCTGATGGACGTCACGGCCGATGTTCACAACGGGCGTGATCGGTGTCGGGATCGTTTCCAGCGACGTTCCTCCGCAATTGGGGTCGGGATATCCGACCGACCCTTTTCCCGCCGACGCATATGCAGCACTTGCGACCACGGCCGCGCCAATTTCGAAAATGGCCGTCTGAATTGCAGAATTGGCGTCGGGGGCGCCCTTAACGAAAGCGCGACCGATTGATTTCAGACCCTGGCCTGACGCAAGCGCCTGCTGAATGGTGGCCCGGACCGTTTCGATCGTCCCCATGTTCACCAAGACGCTGGCGACCGGTGAAATCGGCGTGGGTGGGGTTTCGTCATCCGGCCCCGGCAGCCAGGTGTTTCCACGGCTGCCTCCGCCAATGCTGATGACGAGGTCTTCGATGATAAAATCGGATCGAGTGAAAGATGTCTTGGCTTGCATGTCATAGCCCCCTTGTGATTGCGGGCACCAGATCAAGCGCCCGACACGCTGCGGGAAATAGGCCAAAGAACAGTTCGTGACCTTTGGCCACGTTAACGACTCGTGACGTTATTATAGCACAACTTAGGGCTGCACGTCTTGTGAATTATTTGACGCTTTCTCGCGACAGGCGAGGCTGGCGTACGAATTCGGAAAAGAATTAATCATTTGAATTTAGAGTGTTAAGCGGGGTGTATGAAGGGGGGTGTTGCATTGTTCCGGTATGTTCAGGCGTCCCGTTTCAGCCCCGATACGCGAGCAGATATTCCCGAGAACACGCTGGTGGGCCGACGCGGGCCTAGATCAGTTTCTCGGCCGCGTACCCATCAACGATGGCCGGTCGAACCTGTTCGGCGTTGATAGAAAGCTGCGCCTGGTTCGCAGGGGTGGCGCCTAAATATCGCTGGGATATCGTGCATATATGTGGTTTCTACCGCGTTCGGAGGGCCTGACCACCATGAAATCGAGTTCAAATCACAGTAGTAAGAGGCATAGCTAGGCGATGGCGATCCTCACTTTTCTGCTGAACCTGTCCGGCGCGATCATGCTGCTGCTATTTGCCGTTCGCATGGTCCGCACGGGGATCGAGCGTAGCGTTGGCGCGTCGTTTCAGCGCTGGCTGACCGAAAGCACCAGCCTGATCGGATCGGGCGCGACGGGCATCATGCTGGCGCTTATCCTGCAAAGCTCGGCTGCGGTGGCGCTGCTGACCTCGGGTTTTGCGGCGGCGGGATATCTGGCGTTTCCGGCGGGGCTGGCGGTGGTGCTGGGGGGCGATCTGGGGTCGGCGCTGATCATCCAAGTGCTGTCATTCCGGCTGGATTGGCTGATTCCGCTGCTGCTGACCGTCGGCGGGTTCCTGTTCGTGAAAACCGAAGGCAGGCGTTGGCGGCAGGCGGGACGGATCCTGATGGGAATCGCCTTCATACTGATATCATTGCAACTTTTGCGCCAGACGATGGAACCGATCAAGGATAGCGCATTCCTGCCGGCCATTGCCCAATACCTTGCGCGCGATTTCATCACCGCGTTTCTGGTTGGCGCCGCGCTGGCCTTTATCATGCATTCCAGCGTGGCGGCGGTCCTGATGTGCGTTACGCTGGTGCATATTGACGCGATCCCCTTTGCCGCCGGTCTGTCGCTGGTTCTGGGGGCGAATTTGGGCAGTGCGGCGATTCCCGTTTATCTCACGCGCGGCATGGATCTGGAGGGGCGGCGCATCCCTATCGCCAACATGATGCTGCGCGGCACTTGGGCGCTGGCGGCGTTGCTGGTGATCAACCTCGGGTTCGATCCGTCGCATCTGCTGATCGTGTCGCCCGGTCAGTCGCTGATCTACGCGCATATCGCGTTCAACCTGTCGCTGTTGATCGTCGCGCTGCCGCTGTGCCGCCCTTTGGGATACCTCATGCTGGCGATGCTGCCCAGCCGTGTGCATGCGGCGCCCGATCGCCACGACGAAATCAGCGTTCTGGATCACGGCGCGCTGGAGGCGCCGCAAATGGCGATCGCCAGCCTCAAGCGCGAGCTTTTGCGCATGATGGGGCTGGTCGAGCGGATGTTCGAGCCGATTCAGTCCCTTTACGACTCCGGCGACAAGGTCGGCATGCGCGCGGTCAAGCTGCAGGACAAGGCGGTCAATGCCGCGCTGCTGGACATCCGCCGATACGTCGCTGCCATCCCCATCGAGGCCTACTCCAAGGGCGAGGCCAAGACAGTGCGCAGCCTGATGGAATACGCCATCCGGCTGGAGGCGGCGGGCGATCTTCTGGCCGGGCAGTTCCTGCGTACCGCTGCCGAAAAATCCGATCAGCAAATCACGCTTTCGGCCGAGGGCTGGGCCGAGCTGGTCCATATGTTCGAGGCCGTGCGCGCCAATTTCCGGCTGGCCGGAAATGTACTGATCTCTGACGATCTGGAAAGCGCGCGCCTGCTGGTCATGGAGAAAACCGAGATCAAGCAGGAAGAGCGGCGCAGCCGCAAGCGACACCTGCAACGTCTGTCGGACGGGCGCGCGGACAGCTTTCAATCCAGTGATGTGCATCTGGAAACGTTGCGCGCGCTGCGCGATCTGAACGGCCATATTTCCGCCGTGGCCTATCCGATCCTGTACCGCAACGGCCAATTGCTGGAGACGCGGCTGATCCGCAACATTCAGGACGAAGCAGAAGACTGACAGCCTGTTGGGGACGCAGCGGGCCGACATATGATAGATTTTTCCTATGATGTGATAGGGTAAATCAATTTCATTTGTGGGCCGGATCTGTCACAGTCCTGTTGCAATGCCGCCATAATACGAGCGTGCAGCAAATCAGCCGGGTCAGCGCCCGACGCAACAGAGGAGACTGCCATGAATTTCAAGGTGAAAGGCGCGCTTGGCGCGTTGACCGGAATGCTGATGGCCACCACCGCCATCGCCCAGACCGAACTGACCGTCTATACCGCCGTCGAGGCCGAGGATCTGGCCCGCTACGCCGAACGCTTTAACGAGGTGAATCCAGACATCACGATCAACTGGGTCCGGGATTCGACCGGCGTCGTCACGGCCAAACTGTTGGCCGAACGGGATAACCCGCAGGCCGACGTGGTCTGGGGCCTTGCCGCGACGTCGCTGTTGCTGCTGAAATCCGAAGGCCTGCTGGAGCCTTACGCGCCTGTCGGTATCGAGAAGCTGAACCCGAAATTCGTCGACAAGGACACACCGCCTGCATGGGTCGGGATGGACGCATGGGTCGCCGCCGTCTGCTTCAACACGGTCGAGGCCGAAAAGCAGGGTCTGGCAAAGCCCACCTCGTGGAAGGATCTGACCGATCCACAATACGCGGACAAGATTATCATGCCGAACCCCAATTCGTCGGGCACAGGCTTCCTTGATGTGTCGAGCTGGCTACAGATGTTCGGCGAAGATGACGGCTGGGCCTACATGGACGCGCTGCACAATAATATCGCGCGCTACACCCACTCGGGCTCCAAGCCGTGCAAGCTGGCCGCGTCCGGCGAGATCCCGATCGGCATTTCCTTTGCCTTCAGGGGCGCGAAATCCAAGGCCGACGGTGCGCCGATCGACATCATCGTGCCGTCCGAAGGCGTCGGCTGGGATATGGAGGCGACGGCCATCGTTGCGGGCACCGACGATCTGGAAGCCGCGCAGAAGCTGGTAGATTTCACCGTCACCGAGCGCGCGATGGAGATGTACAACGTCGGCTATGCCGTGGTTGCCATTCCCGGCATCGCACAACCGGTCGAATTCTTCCCCGAAGGGCTGGAGGAGGCGATGATCGATAATGATTTCGAATTTGCGGCCAACAATCGGGCGGGCATCCTCGCAGAGTGGCAGAAGCGCTACGACGGCAAATCCGAAGCCGAATAGGCAGATAGCGAAGGGCGGCATCGGTCGCCCTTCGTCTCTCCTGGCCCAGAAATACTTTCAAAAACCTATCCCAAGATAAGGACGATCCCGACGTGCCCGAGGTGATGGCTGCAGCCCCTGCGTATTTGAAGATCGAGAATCTGTGGAAAGCCTTTGATGACTTTCTGGCGCTCAGCGACGTGTCGCTGGACATTTCAGAAGGCGAATTCATCTGCTTTCTTGGCCCGTCCGGCTGCGGCAAGACCACGCTTTTGCGCGCCATTGCGGGGCTGGATCTGCAAACGCGCGGCTCTGTCCATCAGGCTGGTGCGGACGTGTCGAACCTGCCGCCGTCGCAGCGCGATTTCGGTATTGTGTTCCAGTCCTACGCGCTGTTCCCGAACCTGACGATCGAGAAGAACATCGCCTTCGGTCTGGAAAATACCGGCCGCAAGAAGCCCGAGATCGCCGCGCGGGTCAGTGAGCTTCTGGAGCTTGTCGGGCTGGAGGAGCAACGCAAGAAATATCCCGCGCAATTGTCGGGCGGGCAGCAGCAGCGCATTGCGCTGGCGCGTGCCATCGCCACCAACCCCGGCCTTTTGCTGCTGGACGAGCCTTTGTCGGCGCTGGATGCCAAGGTGCGCGTGCATCTGCGCCACGAGATAAAAGAGCTTCAGCGCAAGCTGGGCGTGACCACCGTCATGGTGACACACGATCAGGAAGAGGCGCTGTCGATGGCCGACCGGATCGTCGTCATCAATCATGGCAGGGTCGAACAGATCGGCACGCCGACCGAAATCTATCGATATCCCAGCACCTTGTTCGTTGCCGGGTTCATCGGCGACATGAACCATTTCGACGCGGTCGCCACAGGGCCAGAGCGCGTCACCTGCGGGCAGGCGCAACTGGAATGTGCGCCGCATGCCATAGGGCAGGGCGCCCGCGCGGTCATGGCGATCCGCCCCGAGGATGTGATCCCCCACGGTGCCGAAGCGGACGCCTCGGGCGAGGTCGAGACGCAGGCCAACACGCTGGATGTCGAGGTGACAGATATGGAATTTCTCGGCTCTTATTGGCGGTGCCATCTGGCCAGCGACCATTTCGGGCAGGGCACGCTGATCGCGAATTTTTCGATGAACGCCGTGCGTCGGCTGGAGCTGAGCGAAGGCAAGCGCATGATGATCGAACTGCCGAAAAGCCGCGTCATGGTCTTTGACGCGACCGGGGGCTGAACGATGGTGGAGTCAACCCCGATGCACGCCCGATCGAAAATGCCTGTCGGCGGTGCGATCCGCGGCAAGCTGAGCCGCGATGACATAATGATGCGCGCAGGCATGATAGTGATCGCGCTTTACCTGGTCGTGACGCTGGTGATGCCGCTTTATGTCATGTTCTCGAAATCCTTCTCGACCTATCGGTTTGATCTGTCCGTGTTCGAATTTCAGGTCTCGGACGAGGCCGGAACCTTTGACGGCAGCGTGTTGAACGGTGCCGTGCTGAACGAACAGATGGCGGCGTTTACGCCGGACGATCTGAATACCAATGCCGATGGCCGTCTGGGCGTGACCAAGCTTTTCCCCGATTTCAGCTTTCGCAGCCCGGTGGAGTACCAGATCCGCAGTATCGCCGAGGATGGTCGCTATCTGGTCGGATCGAGGCTGCATACCGGGACCGAGTGGCAGCAGCTGGACAGCAACACGTTTCGCCGCGTCACGCTGAGACCCGTGAAATCGCGCGGAATTTCCAACTTTGTCGAATATTTCTCGACCCCTGTGCTGTCGAACTCGATCAAGAATTCGCTGCTGATCGCGGTCATCAGTACCGTTGTCACTGTCGGTCTGGCGTTTTGGTTCGCCTATGCGCTGAACCGCAGTTGCATGCGGTTCAAGGGCGTGTTTCGCCTGATTGCGATGATGCCGATTCTGGTGCCGTCGCTTTTGCCGGGGATCGCGCTGGTGTATCTGTTCGGCAATCAGGGGATGCTGAAGGAACTGCTGTTCGGCGCCACGATCTATGGGCCGATCGGCATCGTGATCGGGTCGGTCTTCTTTACCTTTCCGCATGCGTTCATCATCATATCGACCGCGCTGGCGATTTCAGATGCGCGGCTTTTCGAGGCAGCGACGTCGCTGCGCGCGTCGCCATGGCGGACCTTCTGGACCGTCACCATCCCCGGCGCGCGCTACGGCCTGATTTCGGCGGCGTTCGTCGTGTTCAACCTCGTCATCACCGATTTCGGCCTGCCCAAGGTGATCGGCGGGCAGTTCAACGTGCTGGCGGTCGACATCTACAAACAGGTCATCGGCCAGCAGAATTTCGAGATGGGCGCGGTGGTGTCCGTGGTTCTGGTGATCCCGGCGATCCTTGCCTTTGCCATCGACCGCATGGTGCAGTCGAAACAGGTCTCCTCGCTGTCGGCCAGATCGGTGCCGTTTCAGCCAAAGCCGAACCGCCGCATGGACCGGCTGTTTCTGCTGTATTGCACGCTGATCGCCATCTTTATCGTAGGAATTATTGCGATCTGCCAGTTCGCGGCGCTGGTCAAGTTCTGGCCCTATGACCTCAGCCTCAGTCTCAGGAATTTTCGCTTTGACCGGATGGATGGCGGCGGGTGGGGGGCCTATTACAACTCGATCAAGCTGGGATTGCTGACGGCTGTGATCGGCACGGCGGTGGTGTTCTTTGGTGCCTATCTGGTCGAGAAATCCAAGGGGTTCAAAACCGGGCGGGCGATCTTTCAGGGTTTCGCGATGCTGCCGATGGCCATTCCGGGGATGGTGCTGGGCCTTGCTTACATCTTTTTCTTCAACAACCCCGACAACCCGCTGAACATGATCTACGGGACGATGGTGATCCTGGTGGTGTCGACGGTGACGCATTTCTACACCGTCTCGCATTTGACGGCCGTGACCGCGTTGAAACAGATGGACGGCGAATTCGAGGCGGTGTCGGCGTCGCTCAAACAGCCTACGATGAAGCTGTTCGCGCGGGTCACCGTGCCGGTGTGCCTGCCTGCGATCCTGGATATTTCGATTTACCTCTTCGTCAACGCGATGACGACGGTGTCGGCTGTCGTGTTCCTGTATTCGCACGACACTGCGCTGGCTTCTATCGCGGTGCTGAACATGGACGATGCGGGCGATATTGCCCCGGCGGCGGCGATGGGGATGATGATCTTTTACACCAATGCAGGCGCGCGGATCCTTCACCTGATCGCATCGCGCGGTATTCTGGGGCGCACGCAGGCCTGGCGCACGCGCTAAAGCGTTTCGCGAAAAACCTGAAGCACAGCTTTTCGCGAAACGCAGTGCAACATATAGGCAATGCACATGTCAGGCAGGCGCCCCGGCGCGGGCAAACTCCATGAAAGCGCGGATCACCCGCACCTCGCGGCGCTGGCCCAGATGCACGATTGTCTCGCGCATGCGCAGATCGACCCCGTTCAGCGGAATCTGGACAATGCGCGGATCGTGCCCGAATTCCGCCAGCGAGACGAACCCGATCCCGGCGCCCGAGGCGACGATTTCGCGCACGGCCTCGCGTCCCTCGGCGGCGATGGCGGGGGTCAGGACCAGCCCATGCCGGGCGGCTGCATCGTCCAGGCTGGCGCGGGTTTTCGATCCGGCCTCGCGCAGGATCAGCGGAAATTGCGCGGCCTCGTGCAGTGTCAGCCCGGCGGCGGGATCGCCCAGCAGGCCGCGCGCGGCAAAGGCGATGATGGGTGCCTCGCCCAGATCCAGCATTGTCATGTCCGGCCCCGAGGGCGCTTCGCCGATCACGCCGATTTCGGCGTTGTAGCTGCGCAGTTCGGCCAGGATTTCCTCGGTGTTACCGCTGCGCAGGGACACGGTGACGCCGGGATAGCGCTGGCGAAACTGGCCCAGCAGGTCGATCACGTGATGTGCACTGTCGGCGATGATGCGCAGTTCGCCCTCTACTGCCGCGCGGGTTTCGGTCATGTAATCCGCGATGCGCTGCTCGACCTCGAACAGCTGCTTGGTCAGCAGAAACAGATGCTCGCCCGTTTCAGTCAGACGCACGCGTTTGCGCTCGCGGTGGAACAACAGCACGTCATGCGCCTGCTCCAGCTTGCGCACCTGTTCGGAAATGGCGGGCTGGGTCAGGAACAGCGCCTCGGCTGCGCGGGAAAACCCGCCAAGGGCCGCGACGTGATGAAAGGCGCGCAGTTGGCTGTGACGCATGGCGGCTCCTTTGCAGGCGCATAAGTTGTGCCTATGGATTGATTGATTAATGCAATTTTACATATGGAATGGCTTGCGGCAATCGTGTCTGTGACCCGCCGTTTCTGGAGTTGCATAACATGAGCGTCCCCATCGATCCCCCCCATCTGGGCGAACCTTATCTTCTCACCCCCGGGCCGCTAACCACGTCGCTCGCCACCAAACAGGCGATGCTGCGCGATTGGGGCAGCTGGGACGATGATTTTCGCGCCATGACGCTTGAAATGCGGACCCGCCTGCTGGACATGCTGGGCGAAGGGCAGGATGATTTTGACTGCGTGCCGATACAGGGCAGCGGCACCTTTGCGGTCGAGGCGATGCTGGCATCGTTCATCCCGAGGGATGGCAAGGCGCTGGTGTTGGCCAATGGCGCCTATGGCAAGCGCTCGGTGCAGACGCTGGAGTATCTGGGCCGCGATCATGTGGTGCTGGACAAGGGTGATTACCTGCCCCCGCGCGGCGAAGAGGTGGCGCAGATCCTCGCTGACGACCCCGCGATCACCCATGTGATCGCCATCCATTGCGAGACGTCCAGCGGCATCCTGAACCCGGTCGAGGAAATCTCGCAAGTGACATATGCGGCGGGGCGCAAGCTGCTGGTTGATTCGATGTCGGCCTTTGGCGCGGTCGACTTGCAGCCCTCGAAAATCCGGTTCGAGGCGCTGGTATCCTCGGCCAACAAATGTATCGAGGGCGTGCCCGGCTTTGGATTTGTCATCGCGCGCAAGGCGGAACTGGAGGCGGCGCAGGGGCGCAGCCATTCGCTCAGCCTGGATGTGCATGCGCAATGGGCGCATATGAACAAGACCGGGCAGTGGCGGTTCACCCCGCCGACCCATGTCGTCGCCGCGTTCCTTGTGGCGCTGCGCGCGCACGAGGAAGAGGGCGGCGTTCACGGCCGCGGCGCGCGTTACACACGCAACCGCGACGTGATGGTCGAGGGGATGCGCGGCCTCGGCTTTGAGACGCTGCTCAAGGATCGCTGGCTGTCGCCGATCATCGTCACGTTCTTTTGTCCTGCGGATGAAAAATTCGACTTCGATCGTTTTTACCAGCTGATGAAGGACAAGGGATTCATCATCTACCCCGGCAAGCTGACCATCGTCGACAGCTTCCGCGTTGGCTGTATCGGTCAGATGGACGAACATGTGATGCGCGAGGTGGTCGAAGCCGCCGGTGCATCGCTCAAGGAAATGGGCGTCATGGACGCCACCCCGCCGGCCATCGCGCTGGCAGAACGCGCCAAGCTGGCCGCCTGAAATCTAAGGACTGAACATATGCCGATCAAATCCCCCGTTACCGCCAATGACCGCGAATACCCCGCGCCCAAGGTCTGTGCGATCGCCATTTGTCTGGACGGCTGCGAGCCGGAATATCTGGAAAAGGCGATCGCGGACGGGCTGATGCCGAACCTTGCGCGGATGAAGGAAACCGGCACCGACCGGCTGGCCCATTCGGTGATCCCGTCCTTCACCAACCCCAACAACCTCAGCATCGCGACGGGCCGCCCGCCCATCGTCCACGGGATCTGCGGCAATTACCTTTATGATCCCGACACCGGCGAAGAGGTGATGATGAACGACGTGCGTTTCCTTCGCGCGCCGACGGTATTCTCGAAATTCCACAAGGCCGGGGCGCGCGTCGCTATCGTCACCGCCAAGGACAAGCTGCGCGCGCTTCTGGGCGCGGGACTGACGTTTGACGACGACCGTGCCAAATGCTTCTCCGCCGAGAAGTCAGATAGCTCCACACAGGCCGAGCATGGGCAGGACGCCGCCAGCAAATGGCTGGGCATGGCGCAGCCCAAAGTCTATTCGGCCGAACTGTCGGAATTCGTATTCGCCGCGGGCGTAAAGCTGCTGCGCGACTGGAAGCCGGACGTGATGTACCTGACCACGACCGATTACGTGCAGCACAAATATGCCCCCGATGATGCCGAGGCCAAATCCTTCTACAAGATGTTCGACAAGTATCTGGGCGAGCTGGACGACATGGGCGCCGCCATCGTCGTCACCGCAGATCACGGCATGAAGCCCAAGCATGACGCAAATGGCGATCCGCAGGTCATCTACGTTCAGGATCTGATGGACGAGTGGCTGGGGGAGGCCGCCGCGCGCGTCATCCTGCCGATCACCGACCCCTACGTCGTCCACCACGGCGCGCTGGGTGGTTTCGCCACGGCCTATCTTCCCAAGGGCGCCGACCGCGCAGACATCATCGCCAAGCTGAAAAAGCATGACGAACTGCTGGAGGTCATCGGCAAGGAAGAGGCGGTGAAACGCTTTGAACTGCCCGCCGACCGCATCGGCGACATCGTCATGATCTCGACCGAGAACATGACCATCGGCACCTCCGAACATCGCCACGACCTTGCCGCCCTGAACGAGCCGCTGCGCAGCCATGGCGGCCTGACCGAGCAGGTCGTGCCCTTCATCGTCAACCGCAAGATTGATCTGCCCAGCAAGCCGGAATTACGCAACTTCGACGCGTTCCACGTCGCCGCCACAGCCGCGGCGCTTTGACATGGAGGATCTGCCGATGACCCGGATCGAGCCACGCCATGAGGGCATGCGCATCGGCGGCGAGGTGGTTTTTACCGACGCCGTGATCGAGGTAACCTATCCCTACACCGGTGAGGTCGTGGGCACCGTCCCCGCGGGCACCGCCGACCATGCGCGCCGCGCCTTCGGGATCGCGGCGAATTACAAGCCCAAGCTTAGCCGCTACGAGCGCAGCGAGATCCTCAAGCGCGCGGGCGAGCTGATCGGCGAGCGGCGCGAGTATCTGGCCAAATGGCTGGTGCTGGAACTGGGCATCTGCCACCAGCACGCCATCTACGAGACGAAACGCGCGCAGGATGTCTACAACTTTGCGGCCTCGCAGGCGCTGATCGATGATGGCGAAATCTTCTCGTGCGATCTGACCCATAACGGCAAGCCGCGCAAAATCTTTACCATGCGGGAACCTGTGCGCGCGATTTCGGCGATCACCCCCTTCAACCACCCGCTGAACATGGTCAGCCACAAGATCGCCCCGGCGATCGCCACGAACAACTGCGTCGTGTGCAAGCCGACCGAGCTGACCCCGCTGACCGCCATCGCGCTGGCAGACATCCTCTACGAGGCCGGTCTGCCGCCCGAGATGTTCCAGATCGTCACCGGCTGGCCCGGCGATATCGGCGATGAGATGATCACCAACCCGAATATCGACATCATCACCTTCACCGGCGGCGTGCCGGTGGGCAAGATGATCGCGGCCAAGGCGGGCTACAAACGGCAGGCGCTGGAGCTGGGCGGGAACGACCCGCTGATCATCTGCAACGATCTGAGCGACGCGGATCTGGAGAAGGCGGCAACCATCGCGGTGGCCGGCGCCACCGGCAATTCCGGCCAGCGCTGCACCGCGATCAAGCGTATCCTGGTGCAGGAGTCCGTGGCCGACAGGTTTGTCCCGCTGGTGCTGGAAAAGGCCAGGGCGATCAAGTTTGGCGATCCGATGGACCCCGAAACGCAGCTGGGCTGCGTCGTGCATGCCAGGGCCGCCGAGATATTTGAAAACCGGGTTCTGGATGCCGAGAAACTGGGCGCAAAAATCCTCTATCACCCCGCGCGTCAGGGTGCGCTGCTGCCGCCCATCGTGGTCGATCATGTACCCCATGACAGCGAACTGGTGATGGACGAAACCTTCGGCCCGATCATTCCCATCGTGCGCGTGCCAGATGATGATGCCGAGGTGATGAGAATCTCGAACTCCACCCCCTTCGGTCTGTCGTCGGGCGTGTGTACCAACGATCTCAACCGCGCGATTGCCTATATCAACGGGCTGGACGTGGGCACCTGCAACATCTGGGAACAGCCCGGCTACCGGATCGAAATGTCGCCCTTCGGCGGCATCAAGGACAGCGGCAACGCCGTCAAGGAAGGCGTGATCGAGGCGATGAAATTCTTTACCAACGTCAAGACATACTCCCTGCCGTGGCCGGGATGACCCAGATCGTTCACACCGAGGGCGAATCCAACACCTCGCGCGCGCGTAAGGATTGGCTGAAGAAATCCATCGGGCCGAATTCCGCGCCGCTTTTGCAGCGGGATTCGGATGCGTTTCTGCATCAGTCGCTCAGCAGCCCTTGCGTGTCGACCATCGCACGCGCCGAAGGGATCTGGATCGAGGATATGGATGGCCGCCGCTTCATGGATTTCCATGGCAATTCGGTGCATCACATCGGCTATGGTCACCCGCGCCTGAAGGCCGCGATTGCCGCGCAGATGGATGCGCTGCCATTCGCCCCGCGCCGTTTCACCAACGAACCCGCCGTCGCGCTGGCCGAGAAGCTGGCCGGCATCGCGCCCGGCGATCTGGGCAAGACGCTGTTCACCACCGGCGGATCGGACGCCAACGAGGTGGCGCTGAAGATCGCGCGCGCCGCGACGGGCCGGTTCAAGACGGTCAGCTTCTGGGATGCCTTCCACGGTGCCGGCATGGGCGCGGCCAGCGTCGGCGGCGAGGCGACGTTTCGCAGCCATATCGCCGGCCCGCTGATCCCGGGCGCCGAGCATGTCGCGCCCTTCGCCTGCTATCGCTGTCCCTATAACCACTCCGGGCCGGACGTCTGCGGACTCGCCTGCGCCAAGATGGTCGATTACGTTCTGGAGCGTGAAGGCGACGTCGCCGCCGTCATCGCCGAGCCGATGCGCGCCGTTCCCTACGTGCCGCCGCCCGGTTTCTGGAGGGCCGTGCGCGAGTCCTGTGACCGGCATGGCGCGCTGCTGATCTTCGACGAAATACCGACGGGTCTGGGCAAGACGGGCCGCATGTTCGCGTTCGAGCATGACGATGTGATCCCCGACATTGTCACGATGGGCAAGGCACTGGGCGGGGGCATCCTGCCCATTGCCGCCTGCGTTGCGCGCCGCGATCTGGACGTCTGCGGCGATTTCGCCATCGGGCATTACACGCACGAAAAAAACCCGGTGACGGCCCGCGCCGCGCTGACCACGCTGGAAATCATCGAGGACGAAAACCTTGTCGAGCGCTCGGCAGAGCTGGGCGATTATGCGATGACCCTGCTACGCGACCGGCTGGACGGCTGCGCCATCGTCGGCGATATTCGCGGGCGCGGGTTGATGTTCGGGGTGGAGATCGTACAGGAGCGCGAGGGCAAGACCCCGGGCAACGCGCTGGCCGAGGGGATTTATTACGCCTGCCTCGATGCGGGCCTCAGCTTCAAGATCAGCCAAGGCTGCGTGTTGACCCTGTCGCCGCCGCTGACGATTGCGCGCGGCGATCTGGACCGCGCGTTGGAGATTGTCGTGGGTGCCATTCTGGCCGCTTCTCAGAGGTAGCGCGCGCCTGTCTGCCGTTGCAGGCGCGGGTCGGCGGATTTGACCAGCACGGGCCGCCCTTCCAGCAGCTCGTTGCAGCGCTCCAGCGTCTCGCGCTCCAGCCGCTCCATCGCCTCGGCTGTGTAGAATGTCAGGTGCGGTGACAAGATGACATTATCCATGTCGTAAAGCGGGCTGATCATATGGCCCTCGCGGCGCAGCGGCTCGTCGCTGAACACGTCCAGACCAGCGCCTGCAATCCAGCCCTCCTGCAACGCGCGCACCAGTGCCGCCTCATCCACGATGGCGCCACGCGAGACGTTAATCAGATGCGCATGGGGCTGCATCGCGCGCAGTTCGGCCTCGCCGATCAGGTGGTGGGTGCCTGCGTTCAGCACGCTGTGAATACTGACCACGTCGCTTTGGGTCAGCAGGTCGTGCAGGGTGTCGCAGTGGCGCACGCCCGCCGCCTCCATGTCGCCGGGCGGGGTGTGGGGGCTGTAGGCGATCACATTTGCGCGGAATCCCTGGCCGCACATGCGCGCCATGCTGCGCCCGATCTTGCCGAAGCCGACGATGCCCACGGTCTTGCCCGCGATGTCGTGGCCCAGCCAGGCGGGCTCGGGCCACGCCCAGCCTGCGCTGCGCATTTCCCGGGCCAGCGGGATCAGCTTCTTCGGTAATGCGATCATCAGGGCAAAGGCGCCCTCGGCCACCGTTTCCTCGGCATATTCGGGGATGTTGACGACGGTGATGCCACGCGCCTTGGCTGCCGGGATGTCGATGGCGTCGATGCCGACACCGTATTTGACGATGCCGCGCAGCTTTGGCGCCGCGTCGATCACGCGGGCAGTGACGGGAGCGTAGCACATCAGCAAAAGCTCCGCCTCCGCGACAGCAGCGATCAGGGTCTGTTCGTCCACGCCATCGGGCAGGGTGATCAGATCATGCCCTGCCTTGCGCAGCGCCGCATCGACGATGGGTGTCTGGAGTTCGGCGTCGGTGCGGACGATCTTCATGCGGGATACCCTTCAGATGATGGCAGTTTCGACATATGGCTCGCCTGCCGCGATCCTGCCAAAGTGGAACGGTGTCAGATCCAGCGTGCGATATGCACCATGCGTCAGCCATTCGGCGGTGCCGCGCCCCATGGCGGGCGCCTGTTGCAGGCCGTGGCCGGAAAATCCGTTGAGGAACAAGAAGTTCGTTAACTCCGGGTGCGGGCCGGTGATGGCGTTGTGGTCGAACGTATTCATCGCGTAATGCCCGGCCCATTCGCGCAGCACCTTGATCGCCTCGAATTGCGGGATGCGGGTGGCGATGGCGGGCCAGACGTGGTCCATCCAGATGTCATGGTCCATTTCGAAATCGTCCGGGTCGACGGCGGGGTCGATATCGCAGTGCGCGCCGGCCATGTAGGTGTCGCGGCTGTCCTGCCGGATATGCACGCCGGAGGGATCGACCGTCAGCGGCAGTTCGCGGTCCAGCGGTTGTGCGGCCGAGAATGTCCAAGTGTAGCGTTTGCGCGGTTCGACGGGGATATCGATACCGGCGATTGCCGCCGTGCGCGCGGCGCGCGGGCCGGACGCATTGACCAGCTGACCGCAGGCGATGGTATCGCCCGATGCCAGCGTGACGCTGTCAACCCGGCTCCGGCTGTGGTTGATCGCTATCACCTCGCCTTCCAGAAAGGTCACACCCCGCTCGCGCGCCGAGCGGCGCCACCAGTCAAACACGGCCATGTAATCCCAATAGCCTTCGTCCTTGGTGTTGATGCTGCCCAGCGTGATATCGTCCAGCGCGTAGAACGGGTATTCGGCGGCGATCTGATCGGGGGTCAGCAGCCGCGTTCCGGCGCCCTCGGCGATCTGCACCGCATGGCTGGCGCGCAGGGCATCGGCGCCTGCATCGGTATCGGCCAGATACATGTAGCCGTAATTCTGGATCTTCAGCTGCGGCACCCGGTCGTCGCCGCCCATGTAGTGGCGCAGGTTCTGGATGAAATCCGCGCCAAACTGCGAGATGCGCACATTCAGGGCGCTGCTGAACTGCTGACGGATGCACGAATTGGTGTGCCCGGTCGAGCATTTCGCGTAGGTCGGATCGCGGTCGATCACCAGAATGCGCCCGTCGAAATCCGCCTCCTGGGTCAGGAACCACGCGGTCGCCGCGCCCATCATGGCGCCGCCGATGATGACGACGTCATAGCTGTCATGCGCGGGCGTCGAGACATAGCTGTTGGGGGGCATATGGGCGGCTCCTTGGCGTAGGGTGGTGACGCCGACCATCGCCATGCATTTCGAAAAAGGCAAGCGTCTGCGGCGCAGGCAGATCAGGATCAAAAGTAAAAAAATGTTTCCGACCAAATAAGTCGGATTGACATAGCCTATCAATTCACTCAGGAATAGAAACTTACCAGCCACCCCGCGATGTGGCGCGATAGCGCATGGGGAAGCCGACGGATGTTCACAGATAGGACGCGCGATGCGGCCCAAGACATTGCCCGACCAGCCACAGACCGCTCCAAGCGGAACCGTGCGCCCCTGCGCCGCCGAGACCGCCCAGAGATGGCAGGACGTCGGCGGTATTGAGGGGTTCAGCCTGGAATGGATGCTGGATCGTGCGCGTGCCCCCCAGGAGGCTATGACATGACGCTTCAGCCCAAAACAATCGAGATCGGCCATATCGCCAGTGATCTGCCCACATATGACGCGCAGCAACTGGTGATGAATGGTGATCAGGCGCGTATCGTGCTGGACGACAAGGTTTATACCCTGCGCATCACCCGCGCGGGCAAGCTGATCCTGACGAAATGAGCGCGCAACCCACATCCCGCGGCGGCGCGCCTGTCGGGCAACTGGCCCATATGGAGGGGTTGGAGGCCGCGTCGGTGCTATACCTGCGCCTGTGGTGTGATGGCGCGCGCAGCCGGCAGGCCGTGCGCGATGATTTCGCCGCCGCGCTGGGCCCCGATCATGGCACCGCCGCGTCTGATGCGTGGGAAACGCTGATGGAGCTATGCGCGGATCACTGCCGCCGCCCATTGATGCGCCATGCCGTCACCTGCAAATGCCTTGGCGCCGATGAATCATGCTTCGCCAATTTCATTGCCGCCGCCGCCGAGGGCGCGCGCGAGGATGCGCTGCTGATGGCAACGCTGATCGTGCGCGCCGACATGGCGCCGGTGTTCGCCTCACTTGCCTGCGAATGTGGGCTGGCCCTGAAATGCATGGCGCTGGCCGCGCCCCGTGACTTGGCACGGCGCGCCGCTGTGCCGAAAACGCTTCACTAAAGGATCGATCTGCTTATGACCCGTCTCTTTCTCAGCACGACCGCGCTTGGGCTTGCCCTGACGCTGCCCGCCTTTGCCGCGACCAAATCCGAGGTGCTGACCACCTATGCGGACATCGCCGCTGCCGGGTACGAGGACAGCGCAGCCGCCGCGCGCACACTGAAAGAGGCGGTGACAGCGCTGATTGATGCGCCGTCGGCAGAGGCGCTTCAGGCAGCGCGCGCTGCATGGCTCGCCGCGCGCGTGCCGTATCAGCAGACCGAGGTGTTCCGTTTCGGCAATCCCATCGTCGACGATTGGGAGGGCAAGGTGAACGCGTGGCCGCTGGACGAGGGGCTGATCGATTATGTCGATGCGGCCTATGGCGGCGCCTCGGACGAGAACGACCTGAAGGCGTTGAACGTGATTGCCAACCCCAAATTCACCCTGTCGGGCCAAGAGATCGACGCAGGCCAGATCACACCCGACCTGCTGTCGGATACCCTGCACGAGGCGGGCGGTGTCGAGGCGAACGTCGCGACCGGCTATCACGCGATCGAATTCCTGCTGTGGGGGCAGGACCTGAACGGCACCGATGCAGGCACGGGCGAGCGGCCCTGGACCGACTATGGCTCGGGCGAGGACTGCACTAACGACAATTGTGATCGCCGCGCTGATTACCTGAGCGCCGCGACCGATCTGCTGATTTCGGATCTGGACTGGATGGCCGGGCAATGGACCGAGGGCGGCGCCGCGCGCGAGGCCGTCACCAGAGACGAGAATGCCGGCATTTCCGCCATCCTGACCGGCATGGGCAGCCTCAGCTACGGCGAACAGGCGGGCGAGCGGATGCGGCTGGGCCTGATGCTGAATGATCCCGAGGAAGAGCATGACTGCTTCTCGGACAATACGCATAACAGCCATTACTATGACGGTCTGGGGATCCAGAACGTTTATCTGGGCGCATATATCCGCATCGATGGCAGCATGGTCAGCGGGCCGTCGCTGTCCGAACTGGTGGCTGAAACCGATGCCGCGCTGGATGGCGAGATGCAGACCAAGCTGTCGACCACCATGCGCGCACTGGGCCGGATCAAGACCGCAGCCGAGGCCGGCACGGCCTATGACCAGATGCTGGCGCGCGGCAACGCGGCGGGCGAGGCGCTGGTCATGGGCGGTGTCGACGGGCTGGTCGATCAGACCCGCACGATCGAGCGGATCGTGACCGTGCTGGGCGTGGATGCCATCGCGTTCGAGGGGTCCGACAGTCTGGATGATCCCGATGCCGTGTTTCAGTAGGGCAACCTGACCAGATGATGCAAAGACAGAAGAAAGACGAATTCATGACCAAACTGGCCCCCATTGCAGGTGCACTGGTGCTGTTATCGGCCTCGCCTGCGCTGGCATGGGAATACGGCCCGTTTGCGGCGGAATTCTCGGTCGAGATCGAGAATGACACCGTGGTCGATTCTAGCGATCCAGCCATCGAGTTCAGCGATACCTACGCCACCATCGAGGCGGCGATCACCATGGCCCTCGGCGCGTCGTCGTCGCTGAACCTTGCGCTGACCTTCGAGCCGATCATCGACGCCACCGGCGACCGCGTGTTCGAGGATCACGGGCTGTATGCCGAGGAGTTCTTCTTTGCGCATGATTTCGGCGCCGGTGAGATCATTCTGGGCAAGTTCAACCCGGCCTTCGGCATCGCATGGGACGAGGCGCCCGGCATCTTTGGTGCCGATTTCGCCGAGGATTACCAGCTGACTGAACAGATCGGCGGCGCGGTGCTGATCCCCTTTGCCATCGGCGCGTCCGAGAATGTCGTGTCGGTCGCCCTGTTCAACGCTGACCGCTCGGTCCTGAGCAAGTCGCTGGGCCGCAGGCGTGGGCCGGGCAGCCTGCTGGACGGCGGTGTCGGCAACACCAGCGGGCCGGACAGTATCACCATCACGATGGCTGGCGAACTGGGCGCGACGACTTATAGCGCGGGTGTGCAAAACCTTGCACGCGGCGCGGGCGATACACATGACCAAAGGGGCGCGGTGGTGGGCGCTACGCATACCTACGATCTGGGGCGCCCTGTCGAGCTGCTGGCGGAGATGGCCTATTTCACCGATTTCGCCGGCACATCCACAGCGGCCAAATATGGTTCTGTCGGCCTTGCCGCGCCGTTCGGTCCCGTCACTGTGTCGGGCGTTTATGCCAGCCGTAAGCTGGACGGCGCGCGCATCGACCATCTGGCGACCGTGACCGGCGAAATGGAACTGGCGACGAATGTCTTTGCGTCGCTTGGCTACCGCTATGGCCGCGAGGGAGCGGACAAGACCCACACGATCGGCACCGTCATCGCCTACGAATTCTAAGCCGGGCCTGCGCCAAGGAGAAGTGTCATGATCATCTGTCATTGCCAGAGCATCACCAATCACGACATAGACGCCGCGATCAACTGGATGAGGGCCGCGGACCCGACGGCGCTCATCACGCCCGGCAAGGTGTACCGCGCCTTGGGTAAATCGGCAGATTGCGGGGGATGCATGCCGCTCTTCCTTTCAACCATGCGCAAAAATGATAAGATGGAAGTTCCCATGACACTTCGCGGCCTTCGGGTCCGAGCAACACAGGACATCCAAGATGAACGGCGACAAGAAAGCAATTGAATATCTCAACACGGCCCTGCGCGCCGAGCTGACAGCCGTCAGCCAATACTGGCTGCACTACCGCCTGCAAGAGGATTGGGGCCTTGGCCACATGGCCAAGAAGAGCCGCGAGGAAAGCATCGAAGAGATGCAGCACGCCGACAAGCTGATCGCGCGCATCCTGTTCCTGGGAGGTCATCCGAACCTGCAAAAGCTGGATTCGCTGCGCATCGGGCAGACGCCCAAGGAAACGCTGGAATGCGATCTGGAGGCCGAACATGAGGCGCGCACACTATACGCCGAGGCGCGCAAACATTGCGAGGAAGTGGGCGATTACGTTTCGAAAAACCTCTTTGAGGAGTTGATGGCCGACGAAGAGGGGCATATCGACTTTCTCGAAACGCAGCTCGATCTGGTCGAGAAATTGGGCGAAGAGAAATATGCGCAGCTTAACGCATCGAAAATGGACGAGGCGGAGTAAACTCTGCGCAATGGCACTGATGCTGGCCGGCCGCGTCATGGCCGGCCCGCTGGACGAGCCGCATCTGGATATCCTCCCCCGCACGGGGGAGGAGGCGGGCAGGGTGGCAACGGTCACGCGGCCCGCCACCGACTTTGACAAACCCGAAAAATTTGAAGAGCGTCCCGCTGGCGCCGCCACCGTGCGCGTACGCGATACGGCAGACGCGTTTTCCGACGCCTCCGGCAACATCACGTTTGAGGACGAGCTTAAATTCAAGGTCGGCAACGGCCTTTTTCGCAAGATTTGGGTCTCCTCGCCCTCGTCCACGCTGGCCTCCGACGGGCTGGGGCCGCTTTACAATGCGCGGTCCTGCCAGCGCTGCCATATCAAGGACGGGCGCGGCCACCCGCCCGATGGGCCGGATGACGATTCGGTGTCGATGTTCCTACGTGTGTCGATCCCCGACGAGGCCGCCCAGATCACCGAGATCGCGCAATATCTGGGTACCGCGCCCGACCCGACCTATGGCACGCAATTGCAGGATCATGCGCTGCCGGGTATCCCCGCCGAATACCGGATGCAGATCGACTATGCGGAAACCCCGGTTGAACTGTCAGGCGGGCAGATGGCCAGCCTGCGCAGCCCCACCTACACCGCCGCCGATCTGGGCTATGGTCCGCTGCATCCCCAGGCGATGCTCAGCCCGCGCGTGGCGCCGCAGATGATCGGGCTGGGTCTGCTTGAGGCGATCCCGGCCGCCGACATTCTGGACTGGGCCGACCCCGACGATGCCGACGGCGATGGCATTTCGGGGCGGGCCAATATCGTCTGGTCCGCCGAATTCGACATGCCGATGCTGGGCCGTTTCGGGCTGAAGGCCGGCGCCCCCACAGTGCGCGAGCAAAGCGCCGGCGCCTTTGCGGGCGATATCGGCATTTCCAACCCGCTGTTTGGCGACCCGTTCGGTGAATGCACTACCATTCAGGATGCCTGCCAGAGCGCGCCACACGGCGACGGCGATGACCGCGCATTCGAGATCGACGCCGAGGGGCTGGATCTGGTGACGTTCTACAGCCGCAATCTGGGCGTGCCCGCGCGCCGCGATATGGACAATCCCGAGGTGCTGCGCGGCAAGCAGGTGTTTCACCATACCGGCTGTGCCTCCTGCCATCGCCCGAAATTCGTCACACACCGGCTGAAGGATCAGCCCGAGCAGAGCTTTCAGCTGATCTGGCCGCATACCGACATGCTGCTGCACGACATGGGCGAGGGGCTGGCCGATAACCGCCCCGAGGCGCGCGCGAATGGGCGTGAATGGCGCACTGCGCCGTTGTGGGGGATCGGCCTGACCGAACGTGTCAGCGGTCACACCTATTTCCTGCATGACGGGCGGGCGCGGTCGCTATTGGAGG
Organism: Roseovarius sp. M141; assembly: GCF_024355225.1. Taxonomy (NCBI): domain Bacteria; kingdom Pseudomonadati; phylum Pseudomonadota; class Alphaproteobacteria; order Rhodobacterales; family Roseobacteraceae; genus Roseovarius; species Roseovarius sp. M141. The sequence goes on along the minus strand of NZ_VCNH01000008.1, from coordinate 3,592,550 downwards.
CCGTGTTGTGGCATGGCGGCGAGGCGCAGAGCGCGCGCGATACCGTCGCCGCCATGCCGCCCGATGACCGCGCTGCCCTGATCGCCTATTTGGAAAGCCTGTAACCTATGCGCCTGACCGCTGTTTGCCTCGCCCTTTTTCTGCCTGCCGCCGCCGGGGCGCAAAGCGCCGATGATGTGGTGGGCCGCGCCGTTGGGGATCACATGCTGCCCCGCTATGTTGCCTTGGCCGAAACCGGCGGCGCGCTGGCAAAGGCTGCTCAGAGCGATTGTGCCCCCGACGCCCCGGCGTTGCGCGCTGCCTACCACACCGCCTTTGATGCGTGGATTTCTGTCAGCCACCTGCGGTTCGGTCCCAGCGAAACCGGGGACCGCGCCTTTGCGCTGGCCTTTTGGCCCGACACGCGCGGGCTGACACCGCGCAGCCTGCACGGGTTGATCGCGGACGCCGATCCGGTGGCGGACAGCGCGGATGCCTACTCCGATGTCTCCATCGCCGCGCGGGGCTATTATGCGCTGGAATTCATGCTGTATGATGCGGGCACACAGGCGCTGGGCGATGCCGCGTACCGCTGCCAGCTGGTGCAGGTGATGGCCGCCGATATCGCCGCACTGTCGCAGGATATTCTGGCCGATTGGCAGGGCGGCTACGGCGACACCATGCAAAACACCGGCGCCGACAGCCCCTACCGCACGCCAGATGAGGCCGTGCAGGAGCTGTTCAAGGCGCTGACATACGGCCTTCAGTTCACCGCCGATACGCGGCTGGGCCGCCCCTTGGGCACGTTCGACGCGCCGCATCCAAAACGGGCCGAGGCGTGGCGATCGGGCCGCCCCCTGCGCAACGTGGTGCTTTCGCTCGAGACGCTGGCCGATCTGGCCGCCATTCTGGCGCAGCGCGATCCGGCGCTGGCCGCGACACTGCAAGACGCCTTTCAGGTCGCCCTGAGTGATGCCGCGGCGCTGGATGATCCGCTCTTTGCCGGGGTTGCAGACCCGAATGGGCGGCTGCGGGTGGAATCGCTGCAACAATCCATTGGCCATATTCGTGAGGTCGTCAGGGACGATCTGGGGCCGGAACTGGGCGTCGTGTCCGGGTTCAATGCGATGGACGGGGACTGATCGGATGGCCAGCAGGCGGGGCTTCATCGCCGGGCTTCTGGCAACGGGGCTTGCCCCCGCCGCGACATGGGCCGATGCGGGCGCGCCCGCGTGGCTGTCGGCGGCGGGGCTGGCGGATGGGCGCTTTGTGCTGTGCGGGATCGGGCCGGACATGGACCTGGGGTTTCGCATCGCGCTGCCGGGCAGGGGCCACGCCGCTGCCGCGCATCCCACCCGCCCCGAGGCTGTCGCGTTCGCGCGCCGCCCCGGAACCTTTGCCGTCGTCATCGACTGCGCCGCCGGGCGCGAGACCGCGCAGCTGAGCGCGCCCGAGGGGCGGCATTTCTACGGCCACGGCGCGTTTTCGCTGGATGGCCGCTGGCTTTACACGACCGAGAACGATTACGAGGCCGCGCGCGGTATCATTGGCATCTGGGACGCGGCGCATGGCTACACCCGCGCGGGCGAATTCGGCAGCGGCGGCATTGGTCCGCACGAGATACGGCGCATGCCCGGCAGTGACGTTCTGGTCGTGGCCAATGGCGGGATCGAAACGCATCCCGCGTCGGGCCGGACCAAGCTGAACATTCCCGTCATGCAGCCGAACCTTACCTATATCGTCGATGGGAATGTGGCCGAAACGGCGACTCTGCCGCCCCGCATGCACAAGGGGTCGATCCGCCACATTGCCCTGTCTCGCGCGGGCGAGGTTGCCTTTGGCCTGCAATGGCAGGGCGGGCAGGAGGGTCAGGCGCTGGTGGGATTGCACGAACGCGGTGCAGAGGTTCGGCTGTGTTCTGCACCCGATGCTGAATTGCGCGCGATGCAGGGCTATATCGGTAGTGTGGCCTTTGCCGCCGGGCAGCGCGAGGTGGCCGTGACATCGCCGCGCGGCGGGCTGGTGCAAACCTATGATGTGGCCGACGCGAAGCACAAATCCAGCAGCGAAATTGCGGATGCCTGTGGCGTGGCTGCTTGCCGGGGCGGGCTATTGGTGGCGTCCGGCACCGGGGATCTGTGGCGCCTTGGCGCGGATGCGCGGCGTGCGCAACATCCGGCGCTGATGTGGGACAATCATCTGGTCGCGCTTTAGGCGCTCACCCCTTGGCGCCCTGATGCGCGAGCATGCAGGTTGCGCGTCTTCTGATCCAGCTGCGCATCGGCCCAGCCATACGCAGATGAGCGCCCCCCAAGGCATCGGGACGGTGGCCCCGGCGTGATCCTCGGGCGTGAGGTTATGCGCGGACCAGCGGGCTTGTTCGATGGGTGGGGCCGTGCCGTCTGCGCCTCTTCGGTCAGCGCGTAGAACGGTCTCTTTTCGGCGCTCCTGTTCGTATGACCTACAGAACGACGATACCGCGCCGGGCAGGCAGGTTTCGCAAGATGAACCAAAAGAGATTTTGAAGAACTGGTCGGGCTGAGAGGATTCGAACCTCCGACCCCCTGCTCCCGAAGCAGGTGCGCTACCAGGCTGCGCTACAGCCCGACCGTGGCGCGAGCGATAGACGAGGGGCGCGGCGTTTGCAATCCCTCAAATGCGCGGCGCCCGGCAGATCGGGCGCCGCGAGTGGCCTAAAGGCTGGCGTCGAGTGCGGCAATGATCGCATCGCCCATCTGCGCGGTGGTCAGCGGTGTGCCGCCTTCGGGTCCCATCAGATCGGGGGTGCGGGCGCCGTCGGCCAGCACGGTTTCGACCGCGCGCTCCAGCCGGTCTGCCTCATCGCCATGATCGAAGGAATAGCGCAGCGCCATGGCAAAGCTGAGGATGCAGGCGATCGGATTCGCCTTGCCCTGACCGGCGATATCGGGCGCCGAGCCGTGGACGGGCTCGTACAGGGCCTTGGGCCGACCATTTGCCATCGGCGCGCCGAGGCTGGCCGAGGGGAGCATGCCCAGACTGCCGGTCAGCATCGCCGCCGCATCCGACAGCAGATCGCCAAAGAGGTTGTCGGTCACGATCACATCGAACTGCTTGGGGTTGCGGCAGAGCTGCATCGCGCCGGCGTCGGCATACATGTGCGACAGCTCGACATCGGCATAGCTTTCGGCGTGGACCGCCGTGACGACTTCGCGCCACAGGATGCCCGATTCCATGACGTTGGCCTTCTCCATCGAGCAGACCTTATTGCCCCGGCGGCGGGCCAGTTCGAACGCGGCGCGCGCGACGCGGTCAATCTCGGACGTGGTGTAGCGCTGGGTGTTGATGCCGACACGTTCGCCATTTTCCTCGAAAATGCCGCGCGGCTCGCCGAAATAGATGCCGGAGGTCAGCTCGCGCACGATCATGATGTCGAGCCCGGCAACGACCTCTTTTTTCAACGACGAGAAATCCGCCAGCGCATCAAAGCATTGCGCCGGACGCAGATTGGCGAACAGATCCATCTCCTTGCGCAGGCGCAGCAGGCCGCGCTCGGGTTTGTCGCAGAAATCCAGATCATCGTATTTCGGCCCGCCAACGGCGCCCAGAAGAACCGCGTCGACCTCCTGGGCCTTGGCCATCGTGTCGTCGTGCAGGGGCGTGCCGTGTTTGTCATAGGCGCAGCCACCGACCAGATCGGTGGTGACGTCAAAGGGCATATCGCGCTTGGCGCCATACCAGTCAATGATCTTGGTCACTTCGGCCATGACTTCGGGGCCGATCCCGTCACCGGGCAGGATAAGAAGCGAAGGGTTGCTCATGTGGGGCGTCCTCTTGGGATGATGCGCTGCTGGACATTCGGGTAGCGCGCTGGCGGGCAATGGTCAAGAAAGGCCAAGGCCCGCGCCGCGCCATCGCACCCGGCCCGCGCCTAGGGCAGCGTCTTGGTCATGGCATAGTTATGCAGGGTAACGCCGCGTCGCTGAACCTGCTGACGCCCGATATCGGCAAAACCGCGGCGCAGGAAAAACCGTCGCGCGGCTTCGCTGGCGTTGACTGTGAGCTGCACGTGGCCCGCGCGCATCGCATCAGATTCGAGGGCTTTGTACAGCGCCGATCCCGTCCCTTGGCCCGCTGGATCGCAGTAAAAACAGTCGATATATCCGCCTTGCGTCAACTCGACAAAGCCCACAGGTGCGCCGTGTTGATCCTGCGCGACCCATAGGTTGCGCCCGTCCGATACCCGCGCCAGAAACGCGTCGGAGGGCATGGCGCGCGGGCTCCACGCGCTGCGTTGGGCACGAGTGTAGTCGCCGTTGGCATGGATGGCCGCGTGCATCACGCGCGCCAGAGCGGCGGCGTCTTCGGGTCTGAAATATCTGATGGAGACGGTCACGGCGATGCTGCCAGAAGTGGATGCAAGGCGGCGCAATGGCCGCCCTGCATCAGAGTCTTAGCGCGCGTTCGGCAGGATCACGATTTCGACCCGGCGGTTCTGCGCCTTGCCCTGGGGCGTCAGGTTTGACGCGATGGGCTGGTTTTCGCCGCGACCATAAGTGTTGATGCGGTTGGATCCGACGCCGCCATCCATCAGCACGCCCGCAACCGCATTCGCGCGGCGCTCTGACAGTTGCTGGTTGTAGCTGGCCGAGCCCGTATTATCGGTGTGTCCAACAACCTGTACGGTGCTGCCCGGATAGTTTTGCAGGCTGTCCGCGACCGTCAGCAGATCGCCGCGCAGCGCGTTGTTCACGCGCGCACTGTCGACGGCGAACAGGATGTCCTGCGGCAAGGTCACGATCAGGCGGTCGCCGGTGTTGTTGATCTGGACGCGGTCGTTTTCCAGATCGCGGCGCAGTTCGGCCTCCTGCTTGTCCAGAGCGTTGCCGATGGCCGCGCCGCCCAATGCGCCGATGGCGCCGCCGATCAGCGCGCCTTTGCCCGATTTTTTGCTGGTCGCAGCGCCCGTGACCGCCCCGGCGATGCCGCCGATCAGCGCGCCCTGCTGCGTCTTGTTCGTGGGGCCGCCAAAACCGCCCATGTTCTGCGCATCGCAGGCGGCGGTCAGTGTCAGCGCGGCGCCCGCGGCGATCAGGATAGGTGTCTTTGCTCGGATCATGGTAAAGTAAGCCTCGTGTTTGGGTGCCCGGATCAGCCCGGACTTGGGCGCGATTATAGGGATGCACGGGGCGATGCCCAACACGGAAAAACAATTGAACCGGCAGTAATCCGCGCATCTCATGCCTCGGCGCGGGCACTTTCCCACGCCAGGATGCCGCGCTTGACCGGCAGACCCCAGTGATAACCGCCAAGGCCCCCCGATTTGCGAAGGGCGCGGTGGCAGGGGATCAACAGGCTGATCGGGTTGCGCCCGACGGCGGTGCCGACGGCGCGCACGGCCTTTGGGTGGCCGATGGCCTGCGCGATCTGGCTGTAGGTGGTCACATGTCCCGAAGGAATGGTTAGAAGCGCCTCCCACACTTTGATCTGGAAGGGCGCGCCCATCAGGTGCAGCGGTGTGGTGTCCGGCCCGTGAGTGCCAAAGGCGCGGTCTACCCAAGGGCGCAGATGCTCGGGCGCCTGCACGAAATGGGCCTGTGGCCAGCGGCCGGTCAGATCCGCCATCGCCGCCGTCTCGCCCGTCTCAGAGGCAAAGCCGATGCCGCAAATCCCCTTGTCCGTGCCCATCACCAGCGCCGGGCCAAAGGGGCTGTCGAACCAGCCCCAATACACCGTCAGCCCGGCCCCCTTGCGGGCAAAATCGCCGGGGCTCATCGCCTCCCACCGCAGGAACAGATCGTGCAGGCGGCCGGTGCCCGACAGGCCGGCGGCGTCGGCGGCCTCCAGCAGAGTGCAGCGATCGTGCAGTAGCGCCTTGGCGTGGCCCAGCGTCAGATATTGCTGATAGCGTTTGGGCGACACGCCGACCCAGGCGGAGAAGAGACGCTGAAAATGCGCAGCACTCATGCCCATCTCGGCGGCCAGCCGGTCCAGCGTCATGCCTTCGCCGCCCGCATCGATCAGATCGATTGCGCGGCGCATGACGCCGAAATGATAGCTTTGTTCGTGCTGCGATGTCATGGCGCGGCTCCTTGCGGTTGCCCTCTAACCTATGCGCAGGTGATGCGTGCCGCGACCCGAATGTTGCGCAATGGCGCAAATCCGGCCATAGGGATGGCTTATGAGCAAACAACTCGATTATCACACGATCCGCGCCATTTTCGAGCGTTTCCAGCACGCCCAGCCCGAGCCCGAGGGCGAGCTGGACCACGTCAACGCCTATACGCTGGTCGTGGCCGTCGCGCTGAGCGCGCAGGCGACCGATGCGGGGGTGAACCGCGCGACGCACGATCTGTTCAAACTGGCGGATACACCGCAAAAGATGCTGGATCTGGGGTTGGAGGGTGTAACGGATCACATCAAATCCATCGGCCTCTACCGCCAGAAGGCCAAGAACGTCATCAAGCTGAGCCAGATCCTGGTCGACGATTACGCCGGTCAGGTGCCCAATTCCCGCGCCGCTCTGCAATCGCTGCCGGGGGTGGGGCGCAAGACGGCCAATGTCGTGCTGAACATGTGGTGGAACATGCCAGCGCAGGCGGTCGATACCCACATCTTTCGTGTCGGCAATCGCACCGGCATCTGCCCCGGCAAGGATGTCGTGGCGGTAGAGCGCGCGCTGGAGGACCACATTCCAGCCGATTTTCAACACCATGCACATCACTGGCTGATCCTGCATGGCCGCTACCACTGCAAGGCGCGCAAGCCCATGTGCCCCACATGCCTGATCCGCGACTTGTGCCCCTATGAGGATAAGACAATATGAATAAATATCAGGCGGTTGGCATTGGAAATGCCGTGGTTGACGTGATCTGCCGCAGCGACGATGCGTTTCTCGGGCGTATGGGCATCGAAAAGGGCATCATGCAACTGATCGACGCCGATCGGGGCGAGGCATTGTATGGGGCGATGGAAAATCGCGTGCAGATGGCAGGCGGGTCCGTCGCCAATACCATCGCGGGCCTTGGCGCGCTGGGCCTGAGGGGCGGCTTTATTGGTCGGGTGCGGGATGACGACCTAGGCCGCGCCTACGCGGACGATCTGGCGCGCGTGGGCACCGATTTCGTCAACGCGCCCGTGGCGCAGGGCGAATTGCCGACCTCGCGCTGCATGATTTTCGTCTCGCCCGATGGCGAGCGGTCGATGAACACCTATCTGGGCATTTCCACCGAACTGGGCGCCGAGGATGTGCCCGGCGAGGTCGTCTCGGGTGCAGGGCTGCTGCTGCTGGAGGGATATCTTTTTGACAAGCCCAAGGGCAAGGCCGCCCTCGCCGCTGCCGCCGAGGCCTGCCGCAACGCGGGCGGAATGGCCGGTATTTCGCTTAGCGATCCATTCTGCGTCGACCGTCACCGCAGCGATTTCCGCAGCCTGATCGGTGGTCTGGACTACGTGATCGGGAACGAACATGAATGGTCGTCGCTTTATGAAACGGAGGATCTGGACGTGGCGCTGGCGCAGGCCGCGGCCAAGACGGGCCTGGTTGTGTGCACCCGTTCGGGCGCGGGTGTCATCATCCTGCGCGGCGACACCCGAACCGATGTGCCGGTCGCGCGTATCGCGCCTGTCGATACCACCGGCGCAGGCGACCAGTTTGCAGCCGGCTTCCTTTACGGGCTCGCTACGGGAAAACCGCTTCAGGTGGCGGGGCGGATGGGCTGCATCGCCGCAGCCGAGGTCATCTCGCATTACGGTGCCCGCCCCGAGGTGGATATCAAGGCACTGTTTGCCGCAGAAGGCCTGATCTGAGTGCGCCGCAGGTGTCAGATTGGGTATTTTTCCCAAGAAAAACCCAAAGGTGCGTGCCCCGCTCGCGGCGTCAGTTGAGGCGAAACGCTTTAGCGGGGCGCGGCTTTTCCTTGGGCGGTCATCGGCTCCCCAGCCTGTACCGCATTTCAGAGACTGACGGAGCTTGGTTGAGAAATAGTTAGCGGCTTTTCTGGGTGAAAATACCCAAAACCCGTCCCCGCAAAACGCGCCACGGCAAGAGCGTTACTCGCCCAGTTTCGCGTGAACCTCGTCCAGATCAATCTCGCCAGTGGGCATCTTGTTGGACGGATCGGCAAAGTCGTATTTGAACAGCTCGAAATCCTTTTTGTAGATCTCAAAGACCAGATGCCTCGACAGGTCGTCAAAATACTCCTCGACCGGGTGGGCGCGTTTGGGTCCGTGGCCTTCGCTCTCGTTAAAGCGCGGAATGGTGGCCAGATCAATCTGGTGGGGCGTCTGGATCGCGTTCAGCACGTCCTGCATCCCGTCATTGAACGTTTCGGTCCAGAAGATGCGATCATACGTGCCGCCATTGGCGATATAGGTGCCTATATGGCCGGACATGGCTGACCAGTGAATGTCAGGCTCCATCGGGCGGCGCCAGCGGATGGTGTCGCGCGCAAACAGCAGGAAGCGGCGGAAGCTGGCGATCTGGTCAAATTCCTGCTTGCCATCATCGCCGCCCACTTCGATCCCGTATTTCTGCACCAAAAGGGGGACCAGCTTGCCACGGTAGCGTTTGCCGTTGCGCTGGATGCCGCAGATCTTGTCAAAGAAGCTGCTGAGGATACGGGTATAGGGGTTGCGCACGCAGGTGAACGCGTAGGAATTGTGTGCCTTGACGTTGGCGGTGATCAGCGGCTGGCTGTCATCCATCACCCATTTGTGCATGCCGTCCTTGGCGTCGTGGATGTCGCCATCGAAGAATTCACCATGGTCTGAATAGTACATTATCTGACCGATGGTCGAGCAGGCGCATTTCGGCACCACGCGGTACACCACGCTTTCGCTTTGCGTCATCCATACGCCGGGAAACCCCATGGTCGCTGCCCTCGTCAAGCCTGTGATGTCCTGTTCAGGACTTGTTGTTTATTGCCGTGTAAAACGCGACTATTGCGGTTTCATCAGAATGTGATCGGGATTATCACTGTAAACAACCGGCGGAACAAGGGCTAGTCTGTTTCCTATATGGCGAAAATTGCCTACATACTTCTGTGCCACAAGGATCCCGAGGCCGTCATCGCGCAAGCCGAGATGTTGACTGCTGTGGGGGACTGCATCTCCATTCATTTCGACGGGCGGGCCAGCGGCGATCACTTTCGCCAGATCAAGGCTGCACTGGCGGATAATCCGAACGTGTGTTTTGCGCGCAGGCGGATCAAATGCGGCTGGGGCGAATGGACGCTGGTGCAGGCGACGTTGCTGGCCGTCGAGGCGGCCATGCGCGCCTTTCCGCGTGCCACGCATTTTTACCTGCTGTCGGGCGATTGCGCTGCAATCAAATCGGCCCGCTATGCGCATGAATTTCTGGACGCCAGAGACGTCGATTACATAGAGAGTTTCGATTACTTCGAAAGCGACTGGATCAAGACCGGGATGAAGGAAGAGCGGCTGATCTACCGCCACTTTTTCAACGAGCGCAAGCACAAGTGGCTGTTCGATACGTCATTCCACCTGCAAAGGCGGCTGGGCCTGAACCGCGAAATTCCGCCGGACATTCAGGTGCAGATCGGCAGCCAGTGGTGGTGCCTGCGCCGCCGCACGGTCGAATGGATCCTGGATTTTACCCGTCAGCGGCGCGACGTCATGCGCTTCTTCCGCAATACGTGGATTCCGGACGAGACGTTTTTTCAGACGTTGGTGCGTCACATCGTGCCGGATGGCGAAATTCAGACGCGTACGCTGACCTTCCTGATGTTCACGGATTACGGGATGCCGCAGACGTTTTACAACGATCACTACGACCTGCTGTTGGGGCAGGATTTCCTGTTCGCGCGCAAGATCAGCCCGGAGGCGAGCGACCTGAAAACACGGCTGGCCGCGCTATATGCGGATGACGCGGCCTTGTTCAAGATTTCCGACGAGGGGCGCAGCCTGTTCAAGTTTCTCACCGGGCGCGGGCGTATCGGCCGCCGTTTCGCCACGCGTTTCTGGGAGGCGGAAAGCACGCTGGGCCGCCACCGCGAACTGATGATCATCGTGTGCAAGAAATGGCACGTGGCCAAGCGCCTGCTGCATCGGATCCAGCATGTAACGAATGTACCGACGGCCGAGTATCTCTTTAACGAGGAGGCCTGCGATCTGCCCGGACTTGGGGGTATTCAGGCAACGCTGAGCAAGCGTACGCGCCACCGCCGGGCGCTGCTGCGCATGCTGTTCGACTATCACGACACCGACCGCATGGTCATATGCATGGATCCCGGCGATCTGGATCTGTTGGAGGATTTCTGCGGCGACCGGTCCATCACCCGGCTGTTGGAAATCCAGTGCGATTTTACCGACGACTACCTTGTCGGCCACGCGGTGCGCGTCGGTCTGGCGGGCGAGCAGACGTCGAATGAGACGCTCGAGCGGCTTCTGCCCACGATCCGGGGCGAAGCGACCTATGAGAGCGACAAGATCAGCGATGCGGAGTTCGAGTATCACTATATCATGCGCCAGAACGCCGACACTGAGAGCAACGCCGTGCCGATCTCGAAATTTCTGAGTATCGGCTATGATCCTGCGCTGCGCATTGCGCGCACCGACCACCTGTTTGCAGATTAAGGACAGCCCATGACCTTTGAGTATGACGACCAGAATATCTTTGCCAAGATCCTGCGCGGTGAAATTCCGAACGATACCGTGCTGGAGACGGCCCATTGCCTTGCGTTCAAGGACATCACGCCGCAAGCGCCAGTGCATGTGCTGGTGATCCCCAAGGGGGCATATGTCAGCTATGACCATTTCGCCGCCGAGGCGAGCGATGCTGAAATCGTCGATTTCACCCGCACCATTCACGAGGTCTGCCGTCTGTCGGGGCTGGATGGTGCAGGTGCTGAGGGCGGGTTTCGCGTGATCTCGAACGCAGGACCGCACGGATCGCAGGAGGTGCCGCATCTGCATATGCACGTGCTGGGCGGTCGCCCGCTGGGGCGGCTGCTGGACCGGGGATGAGCGCCTTGGGGCAGTTCGCGCAGACGCCGGAGCCGCCATATTACGCGGTGATTTTCACCAGCCTGCTGGCGGATGACGATGCCGGATATGCCGCGATGGGCGATGCGATGTTTGATCTGGCGTTGCGGCAGCCGGGCTGTCTGGGCGCTGAAAGCGCGCGGGATGATACGCGGCTGGGGATCACCGTATCTTATTGGGCGGACGAGGCCAGCATCCTTGCGTGGAAGGGTCAGGCGCAGCATCTGGTTGCCCAGAAATACGGTATCGAGCGGTGGTATTCCCATTACGAACTGCGCATCGCGCGGGTCGAGCGGGCCTATTGCGGGCCGCAGGGGCGCAGCCTGCGCTAGATGCCCGTGACTGAGCGCCCGATTTTCGCACCCGCCGGCGGTTCGGGAAATTGCCGGGCGCGGACATTGCCCCTTCCCCTTGGCGCGCAATTCCTCTAAGCGGGCGGCTTCACGCGGAGCTACAGCCTTGGAGGAGCCCCGCCCTTAACTTATGGAGAATTACACATGGCTGGAGAAATTCCTGATCTTCACGCCCAGGAACGCACGGGGACAGGCAAGGGCGCCGCTCGTGCCGCACGCCGCGCTGGCATGGTTCCGGGTATCGTTTTTGGTGGTGACGTCGATCCGCTGCCGATCAACATTCCGTTCAACGTCCTGCTCAAGCGGCTCAAGAAGGGCCGTTTCAAGTCGACGCTGTTCAACCTGAAGGTCGAGGGCCAGGACGACGTGCGCGTCATCTGCCGCGACGTTCAGCGCGATGTGGTCAAGGATCTGCCGACGCATCTGGACCTGATGCGCCTGAAGCGCACGACCAAGATCAACCTGTTCATCCCGATCGATTTCCAGCACGAGGAAGAGTGCCCGGCCATCACCAAGGGCGGCGTCATGACGACGATCCGCGGCGAAGTCGAGCTGCTGGTGACCGCAGGCGACATCCCCGATGCCCTGATCGTTGACATGCGCAAGCTGGTCAATATCGGCGACACCATCACGATCTCGGACATCGACCTGCCCGAGGGCGCGGATCTGGTGATCAAGGACCGCGATTTCATGATCTGCAACGTGTCGGCACCGTCGGCGCTGAAGTCGGATTCCGATGACGAGGACGAAGTTGAAGCGGACGAAGTACCCGTCGCCGGCGAAGAAGCCGAGGACGACGCGGAGTAATCCTCTGTCTCAACCTTGCCAGCAGAACGAGCGCGGTCCCTTCGGGGGCCGCGTTTTTCGTTTTCGGTTGCTTGTGCGGCCCAGTGCGCAGGGCAATGCGCCTGGCGCTCATTCCACATTTCCAGTCCGCGTTAAAACACGCTAAACCGAAGCCGACCAAACCAAGAGGGGCGTCATGCTGATCTTTGCAGGGCTGGGAAACCCCGGCGCGAAATATGCGGGCAACCGGCACAATATCGGCTTTATGGCGCTGGACCGGATTGCCGCTGATCATGGGTTCGGCCCGTGGAAGGCACGGTTTCAGGGCCATGCCTGCGAGGGGCGGCTGGGCAGCGCCAAGGTGCTGCTGCTGAAACCCGGCACGTTCATGAACCTCAGCGGCCAGTCGGTCAGCGAGGCGATGCGGTTCTACAAGCTGGAGTCGACAGACATCACCGTTTTCCATGACGAAATCGACCTTGCCCCCGGCAAGCTGCGCGTCAAGGATGGCGGCGGGCATGCGGGCCATAACGGCCTGCGCTCGGTTCATCAGCATATCGGGCCGCATTACAGCCGCGTGCGCATGGGCGTCGGCCATCCGGGCCGCAAGGAGGCGGTGCCGGGCTATGTGCTGAACGATTTCGCCAAGGCCGATCAGGACTGGCTGGACGATGTGCTGCGCGGTGTCAGCGACGGCGCGCCCCATCTGGCGGACGGCGACGCCGGGCGGTTTCAGAACGCCGTCGCGCAGCGGACCGCACCGGCACGCTCTTCGACGCGGCCATCGGCGGGCACGCAGCCGGGTGGCGGCGACAAACCCAAACCCTCCGCCCCGGCGGCCCAGCCGGCGCCGCAGGCCGAGGGTGCGCCCGCAACACCCGACAACCGCAGCGCCCTGCAAAAGCTGGCAGACAGGTTCCGCTAGGCAGCGCCGCGCACGCTTCGCTTGCGCAAGCCCCTTGCCGGGGGCGCGGCGCGTGTTAGGCTGGAGGTCAGCAGCGAAAGGGCGGCGCAGATGCAAAAGGACGATCCCGTAAATGTTCTGGGCGGGCCGCTGAGCCCCTGTTCGCAGACGGCCCCCGTCACCGGGTTTTTCCGCGACGGCCATTGCAATACCTGCGCCGAGGACCGGGGCAGTCACACTGTTTGCGCCCGGATGACGGCCGAATTTCTGGCATTCTCAAAGTACGTCGGCAACGATCTCAGCACGCCGCGCCCCGAGTTCGGCTTTGCCGGGCTGGTCGCCGGTGACGACTGGTGCCTGTGTGCCGCGCGCTTTGCGCAAGCCCATGACGAGGGCTGCGCGCCCAAGGTCCGACTGACCGCCACGCATATGCGCGCGCTGGAAATCGTGCCGCTGGATGTGCTTCGCCGGCATGCCGTGGCGGACTGACGCCGCCGCCAAGCCCGCGGCGGGCTTAGGTATTTCTGAACGTTGGCGGGCCGAGGGCGGCGGCGCCCTTCGCTGCGGCGATTGGTCATTTGCGCAACGCCCATGGTGAAATCATAGCGAGCGCTGCACCATCTGCCATGGCCCGGGCGATGTGTCGCAGTTTACTCAGAACCGGCGGAAGAGTATCACACCGTCGATGTTCTCCCGCGCCGATCTGGACGAGAACGAGGCGACATTCGTGATGGGGTTTCTCATGAAAAAAACGCCTCCGACGCGCCCCAGGTATCAGGGTGGGGGTTCCAGGGAACGGCCCTGCAGCGATGCATCGCTGCGGGCTACCATCTACCAAGAAGGAAAAGAAATGACGTTCAAGACAATCATCGCCGCCTCGCTGCTGGCGCTTGCCCCCGTTCTGGCCTCTGCCGAAGTGCATGAGGTCAAGATGCTGAACAAGGGCGAAGCCGGCGTTATGGTATTCGAGCCGCGCTTCGTGTCTGCCGCTGTCGGTGACACCGTCAAGTTCCTCCCGACGGACAAGGGCCACAACGCCGAAAGCATCAAGGGCATGCTGCCCGAGGGGCAAGAGGAGTTTACCGGCAAGATCAACCAGGAGATCGACGTCGAACTGACCGCCGAAGGCGTGATCGGCGTGGAATGCAAGCCGCACAAGGGCATGGGCATGGTCATGGTGATCCAGGTTGCCGACGCCCCCGTGCCGGATAATTTCCTGGAAGCCAAGATGCCCAAGAAGGCCAAGCAAGCCTTTGAAGAGATTCTGACCGAAGCCAGCCTGAACTGATCAGGCCGTCGGTCCGCGCCCTGGCGCGCCACCGGTTTGAAAATATGCGCCATGCCCCGATGGTTTCAGGGCATGGCGCAATCGTTTCCGGCTGGCTCAGCATGGCTGCAGGATACCGAGGTGCCTGCTGATCGGGTGAAATGTTTGTCCGCCCTGACGCCATGGAAGAGGCTTTTCTTCCTGCTGCGCTCTGCTTAGACTCTGCTCGGACCTATGTTCCACGTAAAGGGAGACGATTGATGAAAAAACTGCTGATGGCCAGCGCCGCAACCGCCCTGATGGCCGGTGCGGCTAATGCCGAAGACGTAAAGCTGGGGATTCTGTTAGGGTTCACCGGCCCGCTGGAATCCATATCGCCGAACATGGCCTCCGGGGCCAAGCTGGCGATCGATCAGATCAACGAGTCGGGTAACTTCCTGGATGGGCAGACGATTGTTGCGGTTGATGGTGACACCGGCTGTACCGACGCCAACCTCGCCGTGCAATCGGCCGAGCGGCTGATCACCTCGGACGGGGTAAAGGGAATCGTCGGCGGCATGTGCTCGGGCGAGACGGGCGCCGTGCTGCAAAACGCGGCCATTCCGAACGGCGTCGTGATGATTTCGCCCTCGGCCACGTCGCCGGCGCTTAGCACGGTCGAAGATAACGGGCTGTTCTTCCGCACGTCGCCCTCGGATGCGCGCCAAGGTCAGGTGATGGCCGACATCCTGAACGAGCGCGGCATCAGCGAAGTCGCAGTGACCTACACCAACAACGACTACGGCAAGGGCCTTGCCGACGCTTTTGAGGAATCCTTTGTGCAATCGGGCGGCACCGTCACGTTGAATTCCGCGCATGAAGACGGCAAGGCGGATTATTCCGCCGAAGTGGGCGCGCTGGCCTCGGCTGGCGGTGAAGTTCTGGTCGTGGTCGGCTACATTGATCAGGGCGGTGCCGGTATCCTGAACGCGTCGCTTGATTCCGGAGCGTTCGACACGTTCATGTACCCCGATGGCATGGTGTCTGAAACACTGGAAGCCAATTTCGCCAGCGCGACCGAGGGATCCTTTGGTCAGCACCCGAACGCGGCAGGTGACGGCGCGGATCAGTTCAGCGAAATGAGCAAGGCGGCGGGGTTCGATTCCACCAGCACGTTCGCGGCGGAATCCTATGACGCCGCGGCGCTGATCCTGCTGGCGATGCAGGCCGCCGGGTCAACCGATCCGTCGGCCTACAAGGACAAGGTGATGGATGTCGCGAACGCCCCGGGCGAAGAGATCCTGCCGGGTGATCTGGGTAAGGCACTGCAAATCCTGAAGGATGGCGGCGAGATCGACTATGTCGGCGCCGCTGCAGTCGAGCTGATCGGAAACGGCGAAACCGCCGGCAGCTATCGTGAGATCGAGATGAAAGACGGCGAGATGGTGACAATCGGCTACCGCTGATTGTTCGTATCTTGCGCAGACGTGTCTTGCGCAGTCGTGGCGGTCCGGGCCTGTGCCCGGGCCGTCTTGCGGCCCCTCACCACAGAAAACGGCTGAGCCAACTGTTGCGCAACGGGCGCATTTTTCTATAAGCGTGCAGATCATGTCACGGTCTGCAGATGCGCTGGGGCGATCGTGCACGATGCATGGCACGGACAGGGTCGACGGCAAGGAGTATTTGGATGATCGCTGTTGAAGATCTCCACAAGCATTTTGGCGGCTTTCACGCCGTCGATGGTGCCAGCCTGTCCTTCGAGGAAGGGGCGATCACCGGATTGATCGGACCGAACGGCGCCGGCAAGACGACGCTGTTCAACGTGATCGCCGGCGTTCACAGGCCGACATCGGGCCGCGTCACCATGGGCGGCGCTGATATCACCGGCCTGCCGCCGCATGATCTGTTTCACAAGGGTGTGTTGCGCACCTTCCAGATTGCCCATGAATTTCATTCGATGAGCTGCCGCGAGAACCTGATGATGGTCCCGGCCAGGGCAGACGGGCGAACGGCTGTGGAACACGTGGTTCGGGCGCAAACGCATCGCCGATGAAGAGCGCGCTCTGCGGGCCAAGGCCGACGAGGTTCTGGAGTTTTTGACGATCCAGCATCTGGCCGATCAGAAGGCCGGGCAGATATCGGGCGGGCAGAAAAAGCTGCTGGAATTGGGCCGCACGATGATGGTCGACGCGCGCATCGTGTTTCTGGACGAGGTGGGCGCCGGAGTGAACCGCACCCTGCTGAACGTCATCGGCGATGCGATCCTGCGCCTGAACAAGGAGCGCGGCTATACCTTTGTCGTGATCGAGCACGACATGGATTTCATCGCTCGGCTGGGCGGCCCGGTGATCTGCATGGCGGAGGGGCGCGTTCTGGCCACCGGCACGCTGGAGCAGATCAAGGCCAACGAACAGGTGATCGAGGCGTATTTGGGCACCGGCCTCAAGAACCGTGACAAGGTGAACGCATGAGGCGCGCCGATTGCTGGTGTGGTTTTGGGGGCGCTGCCCCCTACGTTGAATTTCCGCGGAAATTCAACGCTCCCCCGGGATATTTGGAGCAAGAAGAAACATGAGCAGCGATCCCTACGGCGACCGGGGCAACAAGGATGCGTCCATTGCCAATCCGCGTGGCACCGGCGCCGCGCAACCCGGGCCGAGTGATAGCGCTGTATCTGCGGCGCCGGGCGGCCCTTTTCTGATCGGTGAGGCTATGACCGGCGGCTATGGCAAGGGCCCTGACATTTTGCACGATTGCACCATTGCCGTGGAAAAGGGTGAGATCGCGGTGATCGTCGGGCCGAACGGCGCGGGCAAATCGACGGCGATGAAGGCGGTCTTTGGCATGCTGGATCTGCGCGCGGGGCATGTCCGCCTGAACGGCGAGGATATTACCGCGCTGTCGCCGCAGGACCGCGTGGCCAAGGGTATGGGTTTTGTGCCGCAGACCAACAATATCTTTACCTCCATGAGTGTGGAGGAAAACCTGGAAATGGGCGCCTTTATCCGCACCGATGATTATTCCGCCACGATGGAACAGATATACGATCTGTTCCCGATCCTGCGCGACAAGCGGCGACAGCCTGCCGGGGAGCTATCGGGCGGGCAGCGCCAGCAGGTGGCAGTTGGCCGCGCGCTGATGACGCAGCCCAAGGTGCTGATGCTGGACGAGCCGACCGCAGGCGTCAGCCCTATCGTCATGGATGAGTTGTTCGACCGCATCATCGACGTGGCGCGCACCGGCATCCCGATCCTGATGGTCGAGCAGAACGCGCGTCAGGCGCTGGAGATCGCCGACAAGGGGTATGTTCTGGTGCAGGGGGCCAACGCCTATTCCGGCACCGGCAAGGACCTGTTGGCCAACGAGGACGTGCGCAAAAGTTTCCTTGGGGGATGACCATGCGACACCGCTTTCAATTCACGCCTCGCAGCTGCGGAGAGACTGACTGATGGATTTTCTCAACGCGATCGTCGCGCTTGCAAATTACGTTTTGGTCCCCGGCATTGCCTATGGCAGCCAATTGGCGCTGGGGGCGCTGGGCGTGACGCTGATCTACGGGATCCTGCGGTTTTCCAATTTTGCCCATGGCGACACGATGGCCTTTGGCGCTATGGTGACCGTTCTTGTGACCTGGTGGTTGCAGTCCATGGGCGTCAGTCTGGGGCCGCTGCCGACCGCGCTGCTGGCGCTGCCTTTCGGGATCCTTGGGTGTATCCTATTGCTGCTGGCCACAGATCGCGCCGTCTATCGGTTCTATCGCGAGAAAAAGGCCAAGCCGGTGATCCTGGTGATCGTGTCGATGGGCGTGATGTTCATAATGAACGGTATCGTCCGCTTTATCATCGGGCCTGACGACCAGCAGTTTCTGGATGGCGAGCGGTTCCTGATTTCAGCGCGCACCTTCAAGGCGATGACCGGGCTGGACGAGGGGCTGGCGATCAAATCGACGCAGGCGATCACGCTGGTGACGGCCATCGTCGTGGTGGCGCTGCTGTTCTGGTTTCTGAACCGCACCCGCGCGGGCAAATCCATGCGCGCCTATTCCGATAACGAGGATCTGGCGCTGTTGTCGGGGATCAATCCCGAACGGGTGGTGATGCTGACATGGATCATCGTCGCGGCCCTCGCGACCATTGCCGGCGTGCTTTACGGGCTGGACAAATCGTTCAAGCCGTTCACGTATTTCCAGCTGCTTCTGCCGATCTTTGCCAGCGCCATCGTCGGCGGGCTGGGCAGCCCGCTGGGCGCCATTGCCGGTGGGTTCGTGATCGCCTTTTCCGAGGTGACGATCACCTATGCGTGGAAAAAGGTGCTGGGCTACATGATGCCCGACAGTCTGGCGCCTGACGGTCTGGTGCAGCTGCTGAGCACCGATTACAAATTCGCGGTCAGTTTCGTGATCCTGCTGATCGTGCTGCTGTTCAAGCCAACGGGATTGTTCAAGGGGCAGTCGGTATGAACGCCATGGTGAAAAATGTCGGCCTGTTTGCCATCGTCGGGGTGCTGATCCTGCTGACCGGTGTCCTGCAAAGCTGGAACGCCGCCATCCTTATCCTCAACATGGGGTTGATTTCCGCCATCATGGCGCTGGGGGTCAACCTGCAATGGGGGTTCGCGGGGTTGTTCAACGTCGGGGTGATGGGCTTCGTCGCGCTGGGGGGGCTGGCCACGGTTCTGATATCGATGCCCCCGACCGAAGGGGCCTTCGCCGCTGGCGGTGTGCGCGTGGTGCTGGCGATGGTGATGGGGGCGGCGACCATCACCGCCGCTGTGCTGACCTACCGCGCGATGCGCAAAGGCTGGCCGCGCACCGCCGCAATGATCGTGCTGCTGGTGGCCGGGTTCTTTGCCTACCGCGCGGTGCTGGACCCCGGCGTCTCGGCGATCGAGGCGATTGACCCGGCGGCGACCGGATATCTCGGCGGGCTGGGCCTGCCGGTGATCATTGCGTGGCCGGTGGGCGGCATTTTCGCGGCAGGTGCTGCGTGGCTGATCGGCAAGACGGCACTGGGGCTGCGCTCGGACTATCTGGCGATTGCGACGCTTGGCATTGCCGAGATCATCATCGCGGTGCTGAAGAACGAGGATTGGCTGTCGCGCGGCGTCAAGAATGTGATCGGCATCCCGCGTCCTGTGCCGTATGAGATCGACCTGCAGGGCGATCCGGGGTTTGTCGAAAAGGCGGCCGGACTGGGGCTGGATCCGGTGATGGCCTCGACGCTTTATGTCAAACTCCTGTATGCAGGGCTGTTTCTGGCGGTGCTGGTGGTGCTGCTATGGATGGCGCAAAAGGCGCTGGCCAGTCCATGGGGCCGCATGCTGCGCGCGATCCGCGATAACGAGGTCGCGGCCGAGGCGATGGGCAAGGACGTCAAGAGGCGGCATTTGCAGGTATTTATCCTTGGCAGTGCCATTTGCGGGATCGCGGGCGCGATGATGGCCACGCTGGACGGGCAGCTGACGCCCAGCAGCTACCAGCCGCTGCGCTTTACCTTCCTGATCTGGGTGATGGTGATTGTCGGCGGGTCGGGTAATAATTTCGGCGCCGTGCTGGGTGGATTCCTGATCTGGTTCCTGTGGGTTCAGGTAGAGCCGATGGGGCGGCTGCTGATGGACCTGATCACGGCGGGTATGACGGATGGCAGCTGGTTGAAAACGCATCTTCTGGAATCCGCAGCGCATATGCGGCTGTTCACGATGGGGCTTGTCCTGCTGTTGGTGCTGCGATTCAACCCGCGCGGTCTGATCCCCGAGAAATAGGGAGGCAGGCCGCGTCGGCGCCGCAGTCCGATATTAGCGTATCGGCGTGGCGCCTTGGCGGTTATTCGACCGGGACGCGGACAAACGCAAAGGCGTCCACCGCCAAGGGCGACATGCCCTGAGCGCCTGCCGCGACATGGGCGGCCAGTCTGGCACGCATGCGCGGCTCCCAGAAATCATTGATATGGGCGGCGACATGTTCGGCCTGGCCGGTGCCGGGTTGGGTTTTGAAGTAGGTGGCGATCTGATTTGCCATCATGATCAATTTGTCAGGCTGCATCGCAGGCTCCTGTCTGAATACGTTCGGGGTGGGAATAGATATCAAAGCCGTCGCTGCGCGCAAAGGCCGCCAGCGTCAGCCCCGCCCCCTTGGCAAGGCGCAGGGCATGGGCGGTCGGCGCGGATACGGCGATCAGGACAGGACATCCGGCGATCACCGTCTTTTGCACCATCTCCACCGAGATCCGCGAGGTCAGCACAATCGCACCCGCGCGCGGATCAATGCCCTGATGGGCCATCGCGCCGATCAGCTTGTCCAACGCGTTGTGCCGGCCCACATCCTCGCGCGCGAGTTCTATCCTGCCACCGGGGCGCAGGAATCCGGCGGCATGGACCGCGCGTGTTTGGTCGTGCAGGGGCTGATAAGCGCGCAGGGCCTGTGCCCCGCGCGCCACGTCGCATTGGCTGATGGCGCTGGCGCCCGGCCCCAGCACGGGCAGGGATCGGATCGCCTGTTCCAGACTGTCGATCCCGCACAGACCGCAGCCCACCGGGCCCAGCATGTTGCGCCGACGGGTTTGCACCGCCTGCGCGCGTTCGCCGTTCAGCCAGAACCGCGCTTCGATGCCCTGCTCGTGCGCGGTGAGTTCGAATTCGGTGACATCGCGCGGGTGGGTGATGAACCCTTCGGTCAGGGCAAAACCCATCGCGAAATCCGCGATGTCATCCGGCGTTGCCATCATCACCGCCGCCGTGGTCCCGTCAAAGACCAGGGCGATGGGCGTTTCCTCAGGCAGGGAGCGCACGATGTCGCGCGCGCCGTCCCGCCGGACGGAAACCCCCGCTGTGCTATGGGCGACCCAGGGCGAGACCACGCCTATTCCGCCGCGGGCAGGATGCGGCGCGATTGCGCGGCCTGGGCATTATATTCCTCCTGCCAGTCGGTCGGGCCGTTGGAATGCGAGACCTGCACCGCCGTCACCTTGTATTCCGGGCAGTTGGTCGCCCAGTCGGAAAAATCGGTGGTGATGACGTTGGCCTGCGTGTCGGGGTGGTGGAACGTGGTGTAGACCACGCCCGGCGACATCCGCTCGGATACCTTGGCGCGCAGGGTCGTTTCCCCGGCGCGCGACGCCAGCTTGATCCACTGGCCGTCCTTGAGACCGCGCAGTTCGGCGTCGTGCGGGTGGATTTCGAGCAGGTCCTGATCATGCCACAGGCTGTTATCCGTGCGCCGTGTCTGCGCGCCGACGTTATACTGCGACAGGATCCGCCCGGTGGTCAGAAGCAGCGGGAAGCGGGGGCCGGATTTCTCCTCCGTCGCGACATATTCGGTGACGATGAACCGCCCCTTGCCGCGCATGAACCCGTCGACATGCATCAGCGGCGTGCCGTCGGGGTGATCCTCGTTACAAGGCCACTGGACGGAACCCTTTTCCTCCAGCACGTCATAGGACACCCCGGCAAAGCTGGGCGTGGTCAGCGCGATCTCGTCCATGATCTGGGTGGGGTGGGTGTAGTGCCAGCCCGCGCCCATCGCATTGGCCAGAAGTTGCGTCACCTCCCAATCGGCATAGCCGTTCAGCGGCTTCATCACCTCGCGCACGCGGTTGATGCGGCGCTCGGCATTGGTGAACGTGCCGTCCTTTTCCAGAAAGGTCGAGCCGGGCAGGAACACATGCGCGTAGTTCGCCGTCTCGTTCAGGAACAGGTCATGCACGATGACACATTCCATCGCGGCAAGGCCGGCCGCGACGTGTTTCGTATCCGGGTCCGATTGCAGGATGTCCTCGCCCTGACAATAGAGGCCCTTGAACGTGCCCTCGACGGCGGCATCCAGCATGTTGGGAATGCGCAGGCCCGGCTCGGAATCGATCTGGACGCCCCAGACCTCCTGATAGATGTCGCGCACGTCCTGATTTTTGACGTGGCGATAGCCCGGCAATTCGTGCGGGAAGGATCCCATGTCGCACGACCCCTGCACGTTGTTCTGGCCGCGTAGCGGGTTTACGCCAACGCCCTTGCGCCCGACATTGCCGGTCAGCATGGCAAGGTTGGCGATGCCGATCACGGTGGTGGACCCCTGGCTATGCTCGGTCACGCCGAGGCCATAGTAGATGGCGCCGTTGCCGCCGGTGGCGAACTGGCGCGCGGCGGCGCGCAGATCGGCGGCAGGGACGCCTGTCAGCATCTCGGTCGCTTCGGGGCTGTGGCGCGGATCGCTGATGAATTCGGCATACTCGCTGAATTCGTCCCAGTCGCACCGCTCGCGGATGAAATCCTGATCCATCAACCCTTCGGTCACGATAACATGCGACAGGGCGGACACGACAGCCACGTTGGTGCCGGGGCGCAGGGGCAGGTGATGGGATGCCTCGATATGGGCCGAGCGGACCAGATCGATCTTGCGCGGGTCGATCACGATGATCTTGGCGCCCGCGCGCAGACGTTTCTTCATCCGGCTGGCAAAGACGGGATGCGCGTCGGTCGGGTTGGCGCCGATCAGGATCATCACGTCGGTATCCTCGACCGAGTCGAAATCCTGCGTGCCGGCCGATGTGCCGAAGGTCTGACCCAGGCCATAGCCGGTGGGCGAATGGCACACCCGCGCGCAGGTATCGGTGTTGTTGTTGCCGAACACCGCGCGCGTCAGTTTCTGCACCAGATAGGTTTCCTCGTTGGTACAGCGGCTGGAGGTGATGACGCCGATCGATTTCTTGCCGTACTTGTCCTGAAGCCCGCGCATCCGCTGCGCAGCGAAGGTCAGCGCCTCGTCCCAGCTGACTTCCTGCCACGGCTCGTCAATGGAATCGCGGATCATCGGGTTCAGGATGCGGTCCTTGTGGTTGGCATAGCCATAGGCGAACCGGCCCTTGACGCAGGAATGGCCGCGATTGGCCTTGCCGTGCTTGTAGGGAACCATGCGCACCAGTTCATCGCCGTTCAGTTCGGCCTTGAAGGAGCAGCCGACACCGCAATAGGCGCAGGTGGTGATGACCGACCGCTCGGGCGTGCCCAGCTCGATGATGGATTTTTCCTGAAGCGTTGCGGTCGGGCAGGCCTGAACGCAGGCGCCGCAGCTGACACAATCGGAGGCCATGAAATCATCGCCCGCCATGCCTGCCGAAACCCGGCTTTCAAAGCCGCGCCCCTCGATGGTCAGCGCGAATGTGCCCTGAACCTCTTCGCAGGCGCGCACGCAGCGCGAACAGGCGATGCATTTGCTGGGATCATAGGTGAAATAGGGGTTCGACGTGTCCTTTGGGATGAATTCGGGGTTACCCAGATCGCCGGCGGCGCCGCGCGCACGCGTGTCGCCCTGCGCCAGCGTGCCTGTGCCGGACGGATCGTAATGGTTGCGCCCCGCCTCATAGCGCTGGTCGCGCAGGCCGACCGCGCCGGCCATGTCCTGCAATTCGCAATCGCCGTTGGCGCCGCAGGTCAGGCAGTCCAGCGGGTGGTCCGAGATGTACAGTTCCATCACGCCCTTGCGGATTTTCTTGACCTTAGGGCTTTGGGTGCGCACGGCCATGCCCTCGGCCACCGGGGTGGTGCAGGAGGCGGGCGTGCCGCGGCGGCCCTCGATCTCGACCACGCAAAGGCGGCAGGATCCGAACGCCTCGATATTGTCGGTTGCGCACAGCTTGGGGATCTGTGTGCCAGCCTCGGCGGCGGCGCGCATGACTGACGTGCCCTCGGGGACGGTCACGGAAAACCCGTCGATCGTCAGGGTGACGGGCGCGCCGGTCTTGGCGGGGGTGCCCATGTCGCGGTCGTCATGGATGGGGGTGGGTAGGATGAAATCTTTCATTCTGCAGCCTCCTGCTGACGCGCGAAGTCGTCTGGGAAATGGGTGAGGGCGGACATGACCGGATAGGGGGTAAATCCCCCCAGCGCACACAGCGATCCGTCGGTCATTGTCTCGCACAGGTCGGTCAGCAGCGGGATTGCGGAGGTATCGCCGCGCGCGATGCGGTCAATGGTCTCAACACCTCGCACCGATCCGATACGGCAGGGTGTGCATTTGCCACAGCTTTCGATCGCGCAGAACTCCATAGCAAATCGGGCCATTTGCAGCATGTCGGCGCTGTCGTCAAAGACCACGATCCCGGCATGGCCCAAGAGACCGCCCTTGGCGTCCAACTCTTCATAACCAAGCGGTGCGTCGAAGTTCGTGACGGGAATATAGGCGCCCAGCGGGCCGCCTACCTGTGCTGCCTTGACCGGACGGCCCGATGCCGTGCCGCCTGCCAGATCGTTGATCACTTCGTCCAGCGTGATGCCAAAGGCAGTCTCGAACAGCCCGCCGCGCGCGATGTTGCCGGCGATCTGCAAGGTCGCCGTGCCGCGCGAGCGGCCTGTGCCGAAATCGGCGTAATGCAGCGCGCCCCGCTCAAATATCACCGGGACTGTCGCCAAACTGATCACGTTGTTCACGACGGTTGGCTTGCTCAGGAACCCCTCCAGCGCGGGCAGGGGCGGCTTGGCGCGTACTTCACCGCGCTTGCCCTCCAGCGAGTTCAGCAGCGATGTTTCCTCGCCGCAGACATAGGCGCCGGCGCCGACGCGGATTTCCATGTCGAATGCCCGGCCCGAGCCGAGGATGTCCGGGCCAAGGATACCGTTTTGCTGCGCCAGCGTCACGGCGGCGGTCATCACGTCGATGGCATCGGGGTATTCCGAGCGCAGATAGACGTAGCCCCTGGTCGCGCCGACTGCGAGCCCGGCAATCACCATGCCCTCGATCAGGGTAAAGGGGTCGCCCTCCATGATCATGCGGTCGGCAAAGGTGCCGCTGTCGCCCTCGTCGGCATTGCAGACGATGTATTTCTGGCTGGCCTCGGCCTCCATCACCGTCTTCCACTTGATGCCGGTCGGGAAGCCCGCGCCGCCGCGCCCGCGCAGGCCGCTATCGGTTACCTCCGCGATGATGTCGGCGCTGGTCATGGCGATCGCGCGGCGCAGACCAGTCAGGCCGCCATGCGCCTCGTAATCGGCCAGATCCAGTGGATCAATCACGCCGCAGCGGGCAAAGGTCAGGCGGGTCTGGCGGGCAAGGAACGGGATGTCCTCGACCTTGCCAAGCCCGGCCATCTTGCCGTCCAGCAGGGCCGGAACGTCCTCGGGCGTGACCGGGCCGAACGCGCGGCGCCCCTCGCCGGTGTCTATTTCAACCAGCGGCTCCAGCCAGATCATGCCGCGCGTGCCGTTGCGGATGATGGTCGCGTCCAGCCCGCGCGCGTCTGCCTCGGTACGGATCGCCGCGGCGACGTCATCGGCGCCAAGCGCCTTGGCGGCGCTGTCCATTGGAACATAGATTTTCATGCGCCTGCCTCCTTCAGCAGCGCGGACATGCGCGCCTTGTTCAGGCGGCCGACCACCTTGCCGTCGACCATCGCCGCCGGGCCGCAGGCACACAGGCCAAGGCAATAGACGGGTTCAATCGTCACCGCGCCGTTGGCCGTGGTGCCGTGCCATTCAATGTCCAGTTCGGCCAAGGCGCCCTCGGCCAGCGCGTTTGCGCCCATCGCCTGACACGCCTCGGCGCGGCAGATCTTGACCACGTGCCGCCCGGCGGGGGCATCGCGGAAATCATGGTAAAACGACACCACGCCATGCACTTCAGCCTTGGTGATGTTCAGGGCCTTCGCGATCACGGGAATGGCGCAGGACGGGACATGTCCGAATGCGGCCTGAATGGCGTGCAGAATCGGCAGTAGTGGTCCCTCGAGGTGCAGATGATGATCGATCAATGCGCCGATCTCAAAATCTGTCGGGGCTGGCGTCGGGTATTGCATGGCTGGCCTTTTCTGCTGTTCGAAATGCAGAATATTCCAGCGAATCATTTTCTATCAATATCGAAAATTCGTCTACCGATAGGATTACCCAATCAACGTATATTAGACATTACCCGCGCTTCGTTCAGCAAGGCTTGCAACGTTGGCGTATGCGGCTCGCGGTAAGGTGCGACCAACCCGACGCTGGGGGCCGCTGTGGACCCAGATAAAGGGATCAGGCGCAGGGCCTTTCCCTGCGTTAAAAACGCCGCGATATCGGCCGCGAGAATGGTCAGCCAGTCGCCTTTTTCGACATTCGCCACCAGAACGATGGGCGAATCTGACTCGATCCATGCATCCGGCGTTGCGCCGGCATCCTGAAAGTGGCGGTTGATGATTCGTCTGTTTTGGTTTTCCGGTGTCAGCAAGGCCAACCGCTCGCGCTCCAGCTCTTTCCAGCCAACCGACATACGGCCTGCAAACTGTGAATTTTCATTGCAAATCAGCATATAACGTTCGCGGTAGAGAGGCTCTGTGCTGACCCTGCCGGTCGGTTCGTTGTCCAGATAGGTGATGCCGGCATCGACGTCCAAATTCTCGATCATCGACAGGATTTCGATCGAAGTGCGCGACAATAGCGTCAGCCGCACCCGCGGATTCCTTTCGCTGAAACGGGCCGATAATTGCGCGGCCCATGTCAGAGCGGTGGGGATGACGGCAACGCGTAGTTGTCCGGTCAAGCCGTTCTTTTTAAACCGCATTTCGTCCTTGAGCTGCCGCGCGTCCCCGACGATGCGGCGCGCCCATTCCAGCGCGCTATGCCCTTCGGGTGTCAGCCCGCCATATTTGGACCCGCGAAACACCAGCTTGACCCCCAACTGCCCTTCGAGATTCTTGATACCGGTGGACAGGGTCGGCTGCGTAATGCCCAAATCCTCAGCGGCCTTGCCGAAATGTTTCGCCTTGGCGAGGGCAATGAACATTTCCAGTTTATCGAGCATGATGCTGGCCTTTTATCGATTGAAATAATCAATCGACCATAACGGTTTCCCAATCTTATTCCAATACAGCGTTGACCTGCCTGCCGCTGATCCCACCGCCCGGAAGTTGTGCAGACGAAAAGGCCCCGCCGTTTCCGGCAGGGCCTGATCCGTCACAATCGTGGGCGCGCTTCAGTGCGTCAAAACCCGCGCGAGGAAGCTTTGAGTGCGCTCGTTCTGGGGAGTGTCGAACACCGCTTGGGGCGTGCCCTGCTCGACGATCTCGCCCTTGTGGATATAGATCACGCGGTCGGCGACCTCGCGGGCGAAATTCATCTCATGCGTGACGATCACCATCGTCATGCCTTCGCGGGCCAGTTCGCGCATGGCGTCCAGCACCTCGCCGATCATCTCGGGGTCCAGCGCCGACGTGGGTTCATCGAACAGCATCAGGCGCGGTTCCATCGCCAGGGCGCGGGCCAGAGCGACACGCTGCTGCTGCCCGCCTGACAGCTGGCTGGGGTGCTTTTCGGCCTGATCTGAAATGCCCACACGTTCCAGCAGGCGGCGGGCGGTCTGCTGCGCGTCATCCCGGCTGGCGCCGCGCACCTTCATCGGGGCCAGCGTGACGTTGTCCAGCACGGTCATATGCGGGAACAGGTTGAACTGCTGGAACACCATCCCGACCTCGGTGCGGATCTGTTGCAGAGCCTTGGACGCCTTGCCGTTGGGCAGCAGCACCTTGCCGTCCACATCGAGACTGCCGGACTGGAATTCCTCCAGCCCGTTGATGCAACGGATCAGGGTCGATTTGCCCGACCCGCTGGCGCCGATGATCACCACCACCTCGCCGGGGGTGACGTCCAGATCGACATCTTTCAGTACGTGCAGGGTGCCGAAATGTTTGTTCAGCTTCTCCATCTTGACGATGGGCTTGGTGTCGCTCTTTTGCATGTTTTTCCCGCTCATTGTCCGACCAGCCCCTTGCGTTCCAGCATGCGCAACAACACCGACAGCGTCAGCGTGATCGTCAGATACATCAGCGCGACCATCAGATAGACCTCAAGCGCGTTGAAGGTTGTCGCGATGTAGATCTGCCCCTGACGCACCAGTTCGCCCACGCCGATGACGGCGAACAGCGATGTATCCTTGATGCTGATGATGGCCTGGTTGCCCAGTGCCGGGATCATCCGGCGAAAGCCCTGCGGCCAGATGATGTAGCGAAACGTCTGAAGGCGCGACAGGCCCAGCGATACACCGGCCTCGCGCTGCCCGCGCTCGATGGATTGCACGCCGCCGCGCACCACCTCGGAGATATAGGCGCCCGAGTTTACCGCGATGGCGGCGATACCGGCGGTCAGCGCGTCGATCGGACCGCCGATCAGCTGGGGCAGGCCGTAGAAGATGAACAGCACCTGCACCAGAACGGGGGTGCCGCGAAAAATCTCGATATAGGCGATGGCGGGCCAGCGCAGCCACGCGGTGGGGCTGATGCGCATGAGGCCGAACAAGATCCCGATCAGAAACCCGATGGCGAGCCCCCCGAACGAGATCAACAGCGTGTAGGGCACGCCCTTCAGCAGATACGGGACAGAGGCGAAGGCCGCGTGCCAGTCGAATTGAAATGTTGAATTCACAAATCAGGCTCCGGTAGGGAAATATCCGTTGACGTGAAAACCTCCCCGAAGATGCATCCCCGGGGAGGCAGGCCGCGATGGCGCGGCCATGTCTTCTATGCGTGCCTAATGGCGCGAGAGAGGATCACTCTTCGGCTTTGCCGAACCATTCGGCGTGGATTTCGTCATAGGTACCGTCTTCGCGCATGGCGGCCAGTGCTTCGTTCACCGCCTCGACGCGGTCACTGCCCTTGGGGAAGGCGATGCCATACTGCTGGCCCTCATAGAGCGGACCGACCACCTTGACCCGGCCCATGCCGCGCATGTTGGCAAAGAAGCCGACGTTCGGTGCATCGTAGAACACCGCATCGACGCTGCCGCCGATCAGGGCCATATACATGTCAGCCGAGCCGGGGTAGGGCGTGACCGTGGCGTCTTCGCCGAACTTCTCGGTCAGGAAATCATAGCTGGTCGAGCCGATCTTGGTGCCGATCTTCATGCCGGCCAGATCATCGACTTCCTTGACGTCTGTATTGTCTACACTGATCAGGATCTGCAGGCCGCTGTCATAATAGGGGTCGGAGAAATCGACAATCTCCTTGCGCTCTTCGGTGATTGTCATGCCGGCAATGGCGATATCCACGCTACCTGTTTGCAGAGCGGGGATGATGCCATTGAAGTCCATCGTGTTGATGTCGGGTGTGAAACCGGCGCGTTTGCCAATCTCGCGGATGATATCCATGTCGAAACCGACCATTTCGCCGGTTTCCCGGTCCATCATTTCAAACGGAACAAAGCTGGGGTCGGTGGCGACGCGCACACCGTCGGCATGGGCCATTGCGCCGATGGCCATCGCAAGGCTTGTGGCACTGGCCATGGCCACTTTTTTGAAGGTGAATTTCATGTCTCTCTCCCTTTCCAAGGTATTGGCGAGGTCTTAGGTACAGACGGCCCGGACCATGACGAAGCGGTCACAGGGCGTCAAGCTGAAAGCCCCAGCTGCATATCGCGTGATTTTTCGCCGCATATGCGCCGGATTACAACCGGCAAGAGTTGGATGGGTTCCGCAGGCGGGCCTGCTTTGGCGGGGATGTAAACCTGCCCGGTTGTGTGAGGTTCGACACTGGTATGACCACGTTGCCATTGACCGGGCGCGATAACCGGGCGCGATATATGCGTGGCCCCTGCCAAGGCGCGGCGCTAGTATGGGCGCCGAACACAACGGCACGGGACGGGCGGAATTCAGCATGACGGATAACACAGTGGTCGTTGTCGGTGGCGGCGCCTGGGGCACGGCGCTGGCCTGCGTGGCGGCGCGGGCAGGGCAGCACGCGGTGCTGCTGTGCCGCGATTCCAGCGTTGCCGAGGCGCTGAACACGGACCGGTGCAATCCGCGCTACTTGCCGGGCATAAGCCTGCCCGACAGGATCGAGGCCGCGACCGATCCGGGTGTGCTGGGCCGCGCAGGCACCGTCATTCTGGCCATTCCGGCGCAAAGTCTGCGCGCCGCGCTGCCCGCGCTTGCACCGCTGATCGCGCCGGGCGCGACGCTGATCAACACAGCCAAGGGGATCGAGCTGGGCACTGGGCTGCCCCTCAGCCGCGTCATTGCCGATATCTGCCCGGATCATCCGCAGGCCGTTCTGTCCGGCCCCAGCTTTGCCACCGATGTGGCGCAGGGCAAGCCGACTGCCGTGACCCTGGCGGCTGGGGACGAGGCGGCTGCCTTGGATCTGTGCCGCGCACTGAGTTCGGACAGTTTTCGCGCCTATGCCAGCGCTGACATGACCGGGGTCGAAACGGGCGGCGCGCTGAAAAACGTCTATGCCATCGCGGCGGGCGTCGTTATCGGGCTTGGATTTGGCGAAAGCGCCAAGGCCGCGCTGATCACCCGCGCCTTTGTCGAGCTGCGCCGCCTTGGCGCCGCGATGGGCGGGCAGGCCGAGACATATCTGGGCCTGTCGGGCTTTGGCGATCTGATGCTCAGCTGTTCGTCGCCGCAATCGCGCAATTTCGGCTATGGCATGGCGCTGGGCCGGGGCGAGGATCTGACCGGGCGCCCGCTGGCCGAGGGCGCGGCGACGGTGCAGATCGCCGGGCACATCGCCCAAGAGCATGGCGTGAGCGCGCCAATCCTGCAAGCCACCCGCCGCCTGATCGCGGGCGAGATCGCCCCCAAGGACGCGGTGGAGGCCCTGCTGTCGCGCCCGGTGAAGGAAGAATTTTGACGCTTTAGCGCAGGCGGCGGAACACAGTTTTCAACATGAT
Organism: Roseovarius sp. M141; assembly: GCF_024355225.1. NCBI lineage: Bacteria > Pseudomonadati > Pseudomonadota > Alphaproteobacteria > Rhodobacterales > Roseobacteraceae > Roseovarius > Roseovarius sp. M141. The sequence continues at coordinate 3,561,679 of NZ_VCNH01000008.1, read as the reverse complement.
TTCCCAGTCATAGCAGAACGATCTGTTCCGTTGATAGATCAGGTCGATCTTTGCCTTGCGCGGCACGCAGCGGCCCGCATAGACGCGGTCGGTCTCGGCGGCATCCCGGCAAGAGGCCAGCAGGAATTCCTCGTGCTCGTGAAAATAGAGCGTGGCAAGCCCGGTGATGCCGGGCCGCGATTGCAGCACCCGCGCATAGATCTGCGGGAACCGCTGGACATAGACACGCAGGGGCGGGCGGGGGCCGACGAGGCTGATATCGCCCTTCAGCACGTTCAGGATCTGGGGCAATTCGTCCAGCCGCCTGGCCCGCAGCATCCCGCCGGTGCGGGTCAGGCGGCTGCGCTTGTCGCCGCCCGACACGCCGCTGTCGCCGATGACGGGGCGCATCGTGCGGAACTTGATCAGGCCAAACGCCTGCGTCGGCGTCTTCATCCGCTCGGCCACATAGAATATCGGCCGTCCGTCGCGCAGCAGGATCATCGCTGCGACGACGATCATCACGGGCAGCAGCACCGTGCCCAGCACGATAGCCGAAATGATGTCGAAAAACCGTTTGAAAGGCGTCATTTTGCGTCCCTGACCCGGTGGTATTCATCCAGCATGGAGCCGGCGTTCGCGGCGCCGTCAGGGAATGTGTGCAAACCCGCCAGCGCATTGCAATCCAGGGTGATGTTCTGCACGGCATCCGGGGGCGCGGGGCGCATGACATAGGGCGTGCCGCTGACTTCCAGAAGGGTCTGCATGGCGATGGGTGCGGGCGCCCCGACATTCAGCACATCGGGCAGGGCCGGGCCTTTGTGCAGCAATGTCTCCAGCACCTGCGCCAGCGTGGCGGGGCCGATATAGCTGCGCAGCGGGCCGTTGCCGTCGCTGAACCGGTCCAGCGCAAGGGGGTGCGCATCGCTGGCGCGTGCCGCGTTCACCATCAGCGCGTCGGCGCCCAGCACATTGCCGATACGCAGGGCGCAGGCGGGCGGGTTGCCTGCCTTCAGCACGGCGCGCTCGGCCTCCAGCTTGGCCGTGGCATAGGGGCTGGCGGGGTCGGGGGCGTCTGCTTCGGTGTAGGGTCGGGCGCTGGCGGTGCCGTAGACCGCCGAACTGGAGGCGAGCAGAACATGCGCCACATCCATTTGCGCCGCAGCCTCGATCGCGGCGCGTGCGATTACCGCGTTCTGGTCCAGATCCGCATCCTCGGCAGGGGTGACACCGGCCAGTATCAGCAGCCGGTCGACGGGGCCATGCGTGGCCAGCGCCTCCGCGCCATCCGCTGCCTCCCACTGGATTGTGCCGCTGGCGTCCCGTGACTGCCAGGACAACGCAATGCCGCGCGGCGGCGCGCTGTCCCAATGGCGGCGCAGCATACGGCCCACGCGGCCAGTGCCGCCGATGACCAGTACCCTCAGATCGTCCCTTGCCACGCGCCTTGCCCTCCGGGTTTTCACCTGCGGCACTCTAGCGAAAATTGCGGGGCGCGCCAGTGGGCCTCGCTAGCGCGGCGGCGCGTCCGGGATCAGCAGTGCGGCGGCCAGCACCTTGCGCGTGCCGTCAAAGACGGTCGGCTTTTCGCCGCGCCAGCGGGCGAAGTGGCGGTGGCGTGTGCCGTCGCCGTCCATCTGCGCCAGCGTCTCGCGCGTTTCCTCGGTGATACGGCCAAGGCGCAGGCGCAGATTATCCTGATATTGCCCGCGATGCTTGGCCTCCAGCCGCAGATGGAACAGCGAGGATCTGATGCGCGGGCGAATGTCCATATCCGCGACGGCGACGGGGGCAACCTGCCAGCCCTGCCGCGCCAAGGCGATCAGCGCGCCTGCATCCTTGCCCTGCGCCATCCGCACCATGGCGCGTGCTGCCGGTGCGGTTGCGCGGCGCAGGTCGGCGGCATCGAACCGCCCCCGCGCCAGCGCGTCGGCGCAGAAGAACAGGCGCCCGGCGCGCGGCATCTGCCCGGCGCAAAACGCCTCGTTCCCGGCCTCCATCAGGCGTTCCCACATCAGGTCGGCGCGGGTCCAGCCGGAGTTCTGCGCCAATTGCCAGTCGGGATCGCTGCGCTTAAATGCCCAGATACGCGGCACGTACGGTTTCGTTATCGTGTAGCTCATGGGCGGGGCCCTCCATCGCGCAATTGCCGGTTTCCAATACATAGGCGTAATCCGCCAGTTCCAGCGCCAGTTCGGCATTCTGTTCGACCAGCACAACCGACAGGCCCTGCGCATTGATTTCTTCGATGATCACGGCGATTTCCTCGACGATGACGGGGGCAAGGCCCATCGACGGTTCGTCCATCAGCAGCAACCGGGGTTTTGACATCAGCGCGCGACCGATCGCCAGCATCTGCTGTTCGCCGCCCGACATGGTCTGTGCGCGCTGGGTGCGCCGCTCGCGCAGACGCTCGAACCGTTTAAAGACATCTTCCAGATCGTTCTCGACCCCGTCCTTGTCACGCCGCAGGAACGCGCCGGTGCGCAGGTTTTCCTCGACCGTCATCTGGGGGAAAATGCGCCGCCCCTCGGGGACATGGGCGATGCCGTGGGCGACCACCTTGGAGGCGGGCAGTCCGTCGATACGCTTGCCCTCGAACGTGATCTCGCCCTTGGTGATCGGCACCATGCCGGACATCGCGCGCAGGGTCGTCGTCTTGCCCGCGCCATTGCCGCCGATGATGGTGACGATCTTGCCCTCGGGCACCGCAATCGAAATATCTCGGATCGCGTTGATCTTGCCGTAGTTCACGGAAATGCCGGTCATCTCAAGCAACATGGCGGGCACCCCCCAGATAGGCTTCGATCACGGCGGGGTGGTTGCGGATTTCCTTGGGGTTGCCCTCGGCCAGGAATTTGCCGAAACTCATGCAGGTGATCTTGTCGCACAGGCCCATGATGGCCTGCATGTCATGTTCGACCAGCAGGATGGTCGTGCCGGCCTCGCGCAAGCGGCGCATGAGGTCCATCATCTGGCGGGTCTCCTCGGGGTTCATGCCGGTGAACGGTTCGTCCAACAGCATCAGGTCTGGGTGGCTGGCATAGGCGATCGCCATACCCAGCGCACGCTGATGGCCGTGGCTCAGATCACCGGCGCGTTCGGTGACAAGGTGATCCAGACCGAAGAATTCCAGCGCCTCGCGGGCGCGCGCCTCGGCGCCATGGCGATCCTCGCGGTCCCAACCGACGATCGCGGCAAAGATGTTCGGGCGAAACGGCATATGCGTGCCGATCAGCGCGTTTTCCAACACCGTCAGTTCAGCAAAAAGGGTCGAGTGCTGAAAGGTGCGCACGACGCCGCGCCGTGCGACCTCGTGCATCTTGAGGCCCGATATATCCTCGGTGCGCAGCAGCACCCTGCCGCTGGTCGGTGTGTAGAAGCCCGAGATCATGTTGAATGTCGTGGTCTTGCCCGCGCCATTGGGGCCGATCAACCCATGGATCGTGCCATGATCGACCGAGAAATTCAGCGCATCCACCGCGACCAGACCGCCAAAGCGCATGGTCAGATCTTCGACTTGCAAAAACTGGCTCATGGCTTGGCTCTCCGTTTGGTGAATTTCTGGACGATGCTTTCCAGACCGTTGGGCAAAAACAGGATCGAGCATATCAGGATCGCGCCGTAGATCAGCGGGCGCAGCTGCTCAAAGCCCATCTCGCGCAGCACGACCTCGTTGAGGATGGTCAGCACGACGCAGCCCAGTATCGGACCATAGAAGGTGCCGGTGCCGCCGACGATGGCCCATGTCAGCACGAATACCATGTAATCCAGATCAAAGCTGCCCGGATTGATCGTACCAATGTAATGCGCCAGCAGCGCGCCGGCGATACCCGCAAATCCGCTGGCAATGGCAAAGGCCAGCGTCCGGTAGGCGCGCAGGTTGACGCCCGACGCCTCGGCCAGCTTGTCCTGCCAGTGGACGGCGTGGAAGGTCAGGCCGACGGGGCTGCGTTCGATCCGCCACAGGATCCACAGGCAGATGATGACGATGAAACCGGCAAAGTAGAAATAGCTGACCGGCTCGAAAAAGTCGAAATCGTAGATCCCGATGCTGAAATCCGGCATCGGGTCGATCCCCTTGATCCCCTTGGCGCCGCCGAAGGGCTCGCGGAAATGCTTCCACAGAAGGCGGATGATCTCGCCCGCGGCAAAGCTGCCGATGAGGAAGTAGAAGCCCTTCATGCGAAACAGAGGAAAGCTGAGCAGTACGGCGATCAGGGCCGACGCGACCCCGCCCAGCAGCATCGAGATGGGCACGTAAACCCCCAGCTCTTTGGTCAGGAGGGCGCTGGCATAGGCCCCCACGCCCATGATGACCACATGCGCCAGCGACCATTCTCCGGTCAGCGTCAGCAGGCGGTAGGACGATACCAGAAGGATGTTGATGGTCAGGAAAACAAGGATTTCCTGCTGCGAAAAGCTGAGCCCGTGGGGCAGGGCGATCAGCGCGATGGCCGCGACAGGCCAGATCAGAAATTTAAGCACGATCCGCACTCCCGAACAGGCCAGTCGGTTTGACGATCAGGACCAGCAGCATCAGCGACAGCCCGGTGATATCGGCGATGACGCCGCCGTAGAACGTGGTGACGAACGTATGCACGAAAGCATAGACGACCGATGCGATGATCGCCCCCTCCAGCGATCCGACACCGCCAACGATGATGACGATGAACGCCGTCACGATCACCGAATGGCCCATATGCGGATTGACCGATACCAAAGGCGCGGTCAGTGCGCCCGCGATGCCCGCCAGCCCCGCACCGATGAACATGGCGATCCGTGCGGTCTGGGCGATGGAAATGCCCTGCAATTCGGCCGCTTGCGGATCCTGCGCCGAGGCGCGCAGCGCCCATCCAAACCGTGTGCGTTTCAGGAAATACCACAGCGCCGACAGCAACAGCACGGCAGCGACGATCACATAGACGCGCGCCAGTGGTATGCTGATGCTGTCCGTAAACCAGATCACATGTTGCGTGACCGGCGGGATGAACTCCATCCGCACGCCGAACCCCATGCTTGCCAGTGCCTGAAGGATCATCAGGAACCCGATGGAGGCCACCAGCCCGCCCAGCGGATTATCCCGCAGCGGTCTGAACAACGCCCGCTCCATCAGAAGGCCCAGACAGCCGACGAACAGCAGCCCGACGACGACGGCAATGAAGAACGGCAGATGCATGTCCGCGTAGACGGCGACGACGACATAGGCGCCGGCCATGAACAGCTCGCCATGGGCGAAGTTGATCACGCCCATCACGCCGAAGATCAGCACAAGGCCAACCGCAACGAGCGAGATATAGCTTGCCGCATAGATGGCATTCAGGCCTGTCTGGGCCAAAAGATCCAGCATAGGAGTACACTTTCGAAGAGGGGGAGGATGCGGCGCAGGGACAATCGCCCCGCGCCGCGAATATGCGATCAGCCGCGCTGATCGTACATCTGGTTATAGGTCTGCATGTGCTTGATCAGCAGGTCGCCGTGCTGATCATACCAGTCGGGGATCGACTTGAACCCCTTGATGACGGCCTTGCCATTCTCGATCACGACGACGGGCCAGTCACCGACCAGCGCGTTGTCGATCCCGAACAGCTCGGTCCCCCACCACTTGGCGTCGCCAAAGGCATGCTTGCCTGTGCCGCCTTCTTTCATCGCGGCCATGACGGCATCGGGATCGGCACTGCCGGCCTTTTCGGCGGCGGCCTTCCACAGGTCCATGATCGATGCATATTCCCAGCTGACCGCGCCCCATTCGCCGGGATGACGTTCGGCGTAGGCCTCGTAAAACCCGTTCGCATCCTCGAAATTGATGTTGTCGCCCGCCAGCGCCGGATCGTCGAAATCGGGGAACTGAAAGATGAAGCCTTCCATGAATTCCTTGGACGTCTTGGCGATCATCTGATCATAGAAATCCGCCGTCGCGCTGATCAGCTTGCCTGCGTAACCCTGCTGGAACAGTTGCTCGCAGATCGGATGGACATAGTCCGAATAGCAAGTATCAAGGCAGATGATATCGGGATTACTGGACAGCATGCGCGTGACGATGGGCGCGAAATCGGTCGTTGCCGGGTCGAACAGCAGCGGCTCTCCCAGAACCTCGATACCGCGCGCCTCGAAGGCGGCCAGATAGGTCGCGACCGAGGGCAGGCCCAACGCGTCGTCCTGCGCGCAGATCACGGCGGTTTTCGCGTCGGGATAGGTGTCGGCCAGATAATCGACGCCGGTCACCAGATAGATCGGGTGCACCTCGGCAGGAGCCAGCAGCGTGGTGCTGTCCGGGCTCAGGTCAGACGGCAGCAGCGTGGAAAACAACATCCCGGTCTTGTCCGCGACGGGCTGAACGCCGGGCCATGTGTCGCCGCCCAGCATCATGATAAAGCTGACGCCATCCTCGCGGATCATCTTGGTCGCGCCGGTGCGTGCCTTGGCGGGGTCATATTCGTTATCGTAGCTGACAAATTCCACGGGATGCTTGCCGTCGGACAGCTCGATCCCGCCGGCGGCATTGACCCGCTCGGCCCAGATCTGGCAGCCGTCGAGACCGGGCTTGCCCCAGGCAGCAACGGCGCCGGTCAGTGGCGCCAGAAAGCCGATCTTGATCGGCTCGCCTGCGGCCAGCGACATGCTGGGCAGGCTGGCGCCGACGGCGGTGATGGCGGTGCTTTTTAGAAAGGTACGGCGCGATAGTCCGGCGGCCATAAGCTTGGAAATCATCGAAATTCTCCCGTGTTGAGGCCGCAGATTTGGCGCGGCGCATATCTTGGAGATCGGGATGCGCTCAGGCGCCGGGCGTGTCATCGCACCGGGCAGGTCCAAGGGTCAGTTCGCGCCGATCTCAGGCAAAGCGTAACAGGGGGTTGGTTCATCGGGCAAGAAACTTTGTTTCATTTCGGTCCATAAAATTGAACCAATTGTGCGTCTCGGTTGCGGGTGGTGAAATTAGTACTCCATTTAAGCCAGCAAATTTAGGAGCTTAACCTGCTGCGGCGCTGCCGCAGGTGGTCGCGCCCGGTGGACCAATTTTTATACCGAAATCGCCGGTCAGATCCGCCTCGATGCCATGATCGGGCGGTGTAGACTCCCGGCCCGGCACAGAATCTGCCAATTGCGTCGCTAGATTACGTCTCGGAAAACGTCCAGCCGCCACTCGCCAGCCGCTGCTCCCATAGCTGCCCCAGATCCGACATCTCGCGCTTCAGCAGGTCGCCATGGCGGTCCAGCCACGCGGGGATCGAGCCGAACTCGGTGATGCGCGCCTTGCCGCCCTGCACCGTCACTACGGGCCAGTCGCCGACCAGCGCGTTCGAGATGCCGAACATCTCGTCGCCCCACCATTGCGCCGGACCAAAGGCGTGCGTGACCTGTCCCAGCTGCTTCATCGCGGCCAGCACCGATGTCGGCGCAAGGCTGCCCGCCTTTTCGACAGCGGCCTGCCAGATTTCCAGCGTGGCGACATATTCCCAGCTGACCGCGCTCCAGCTGCCCGGAAAGCGGCGCTCGTATTCCTCAAAGAACTTGTCTGGCTGGTTAAAGAAGAACGCCTTTTCGCACAGCATCGGATCGTCGAAATCGGGGAACTGAAACACCGTCCCTTCGATGAATTCGGGCGAGGTGCGCGCGACCAGTGCCGGGTAATTGTCCAGCGTGCAGGACAGGATCTGCCCGCCGAACCCCTTGGCATGTGCGTACTCGGTCAGGGCATGCACCATCGGCGTATAGCTTGTGGACCAGCACAGGATGTCCGGCGCGTCCTCCAGCATCGCGTCGACGATGGCGGCGGCGTCCGTCTGATCGGGAGGATATTGAATTTCCTTGATCAGATCGATCTCCGCCGCCTTGAACGCGGCGCGGTAGGTGGCCAGCGACGGCAGACCCAGCGCATTGGTCTGGCTGCAAATCGCCGCCGTCTTCAATTCGGGCCGCGCCCGTGACAGCCAGTCGACGCCGGTCACCGTGTAGATCGGATGCAGCTCGCTGGGCGCGATCAGCAACGGCGTATCGGGCGTCAGATCTGACGGCAGCAGCGTCGAGGTCAAAACCTTGGAGCGCATCAGGAAGTCGCGCACCGGCGTGAACGTGTCGCCCCCCAGCATCATCAGCAGCGCCACGTTATGGCGCTGCACCATCAGCCGCGCACCCTTCATCGAATGGTCGGGATCATAGCCGCAGTCGAACGCATGGATGCGCACGGGGTGCCGCTGCCCGTCGATCAGCAGGCCGCCTGCCGCATTCAGCCAATCCTCCCAGATGCGCGCGCCGTTCAGGCCGGGCAGTCCCCAGCTCTCGACGGGGCCGCTGAGCGGCCCCAGAAAGCCGATATTGACCACGTCCCGCACGCCTGCGCTCAGGCGGGGCAGGGCGCTGCGCACGGCAAGGCGATGGGCAAAACTAGATCCTGTCATGACGCGAACCCTACCAGTGCCCGCGCCCGGCTGTCGCGCAAGATCTTTCAATGTTCCCTAAATACTCAAAAAAGCGCCCGCACAAATATGCGGGCACTTTCATGTTCTCAGGTCTGGTTGGTCTCAGTGAACGAACACCTTGATCTCGCCGGACTTCAACCGCGCGGAGTAGGAGTTCAGCTCGCGGCGGACCAGCTTCATCATGAAGTAGAGCGCGAAGATGTTGACAACCGCCATCGCAAAGATCGCCGCATCCGAAAAGTCGATGACCGGCCCCAGATTGGCCGCCGCGCCGATCACGATGAAGATGCAGAAGATCACCTTGAACGTCAGTTCGGCCCCCTTGCCTTCGCCAAAGAGGTAGGTCCACGCCTTCAGACCGTAATAGCTCCACGAGATCATGGTGGAGAAGGCGAAGAGAACCACCGCGATGGCCAGAACATACGGGAACCAGCTGATGGCTGATCCAAATGCCGCTGACGTCAGCGCAACGCCCGACGTGTCTCCGACGGTGGCGATTGCCGTGCCGGCCTCGTTCAGGATGTAGTTGCCGGTGCCTTCATCGATCAGCAACTGACCCGAGATGGTGATGACCAGCGCGGTCATCGTGCAGATGACGACGGTGTCGATCAGTGGCTCGAGAAGCGACACGAAGCCTTCGGTAATCGGCTCTTTCGTGCGCACGGCCGCATGGGCGATCGCAGCCGAGCCGACGCCGGCCTCGTTGGAGAACGCCGCCCGCTTGAAACCCTGGATCAGCGCGCCGACAAAGCCGCCCGCAATCCCAAGCCCGGTAAAGGCCCCGGCAAATATCTGGCCGAAGGCCCACCCGATCAGGTGGTAGTTCATCGCGATGATGACGACCGACGCACCGACATAGAGGATGCCCATGAAAGGCACCACTTTTTCGGTGACCTGCGCGATGGATTTGATGCCGCCGACGATGACGGCGAATACGACACCCGCGAACACCACGCCGGTGATCCAGCCCGGAAAATCTCCGACGATGCCGGCAATCTGCGCATGTGCCTGATTGGCCTGAAACATGTTGCCGCCGCCCAGCGAGCCGAGGATGCAGAAGATCGAGAACACGATCGCCAAAAACCCGCCACCGGGCAGGCCCAGCTCACTAAAGCCCTTCTTCATGTAATACATCGGGCCGCCCGATACGGTGCCGTCGGGATATTCGTTGCGGTACTTCACGGCCAGCGTACATTCGGTGAATTTCGACGCCATGCCCAGAAGCCCCGCGAGGATCATCCAGAATGTCGCTCCCGGTCCCCCGATACCTACGGCCACCGCGACGCCAGCGATATTGCCCAGACCCACTGTGCCCGACAGCGCCGTTGTCAGCGCCTGAAAGTGACTGACCTCGCCCGCGTCATTGGGGTCGGAATAGTCGCCTTTGACCAGCTTGATCGCATGCCCGAAGAACCGGAACTGCACAAAGCCAAAATAGAGGGTGAAAACCGTGGCGCCGACCACCAGCCACAGCACGATCCATGGAAAGGCTGTGCCGGGGAACGGCGCAAAGATCAGGTTTACGAAGGGGCCGGTGGCGGTGGCGAAGGCCGCGTTGACCTTCTGGTCCAGGGTTACCGCCTCCTGCGCCATGGCGCTCATCGGGGCGGCAACGGCCGCTGCGGCAAGTAGTGCCTTTTGAAATACATTCATGTCTGAGATCCCTTCTCAGCTGACGACCGTGACGGGCACTGGCGAGCTCATCACGAGGTTGGAGGTGGAGCTACCAAAGAGCCGCTTGGCAAAGCCGCCCTCGGATGTGCGCGCGACGATGATCTGCTCGGCCTGCTCTTCTGTTGAGATAGCGATCAGCGCGTCAGACACATCGCCGTGGCGCACGACGCCGCGGACTTTCATGCCGCTGCCGCTCAGGCTTTCGACCGCAGGGTTGACCACCCGGCTCAGCGCGGTTTGGGTCTCTTCTTCGCGGCGCTTGTGGCGCGCTTCGTTCTCCTCGGCTGTCTGGAACGAAAAGGGGGACCATTCGATGATGTAGGCCACTACCAGTTCGCAATCTCCGATCAGTTCGGCCAAACGTTTCGCGTATTCCAGCGCCCGTTTGCCCGAGGTGTGGCCATCAAGGCCCACCACCAGTTTCGTCGTCATAATTCTGTCTCCTCCCGGTTTTATCTCTGCGCGCCTATGGTTCCGGACCTGCCGTGGCGCGTCTATCGGCGCATCTTGGAGGGTCGGAAGCGGCAGAATGATCGAAGCGTAGCAGATAAATTTACTTCGTGGTCTTGTTTTATTGTCCAAGGATCACGATGAGGCGCGCATAGACAGGCGGGCGAAAACCGCATACGTCCTGAAACTGTCGCCGTAGCGGAGGGCCTATGTCGGACAATAAACCGTTTGAGATCTCAGGCCACGCCATCGCGCCGGGTGCGCGCGAGACCGTCGAAATTCCTGTCAGCACCCTGTCCGATCACACCCCCGTCACCCTGTCTGTGCATGTGATTCACGGGCGCAGGCCCGGCCCGGTCATGTTTGTCTCCGCCGCGATCCATGGCGATGAGGTGATCGGGGTCGAGATCGTCCGTCGCCTGCTGCGCACGTCACCGATGAAGTCGTTGGCCGGCACGCTGCTGGCGGTGCCCATCGTAAATACCTACGGATTCCTCAATAATGCACGCTACCTGCCGGACCGGCGCGATCTGAACCGCTGCTTTCCGGGCGGGGCGACGGGGTCCATGGCGTCGCGGCTGGCCGATATCTTCATGCGCGAGGTGGTGCTGCGCGCCGATGTCGGGATCGACCTGCATTCGGCGGCGATCCATCGCAGCAACCTGCCGCAGATCCGCCTCACGCCGGGCAATGACAGGATTGCCACGCTGGGCCGCGCCTTTGGCGCGCCGGTGATGCTGAATTCCAAGCTGCGCGAGGGATCACTGCGCATGGCCGCCGAAGAGGCCGGCGTCGACGTGCTGCTGTTCGAGGCCGGCGAGGGGCTGCGCTTTGACGAGTTGGCCGCGCGTTCGGGCATGGCCGGTATCCTGCGCGTCATGCAAAGCCTTGGCATGGTGGGGCAAAAGGGCGTGCCAAAGGCGCGGGCCGCGACGGTGATGTGCGCGGGCTCGCGCTGGTTCCGCGCGCCGGTCGGGGGGCTGTTTCGCAGCTACCGCGCCACCGGCGACGCGGTCGAGGCAGGCACGGTGCTGGGTGCCATTTCCGACCCCTTCGGAGAAGTGGAGGAGGAAGTGATCTGCGATGAGGCCGGCATCGTCATCGGGCGCAGCAACATGCCCGTGGTCTATGAGGGCGAGGCGCTGTTCCACGTCGCCAGCACCCTGCGCGGTGAGGCGGCAGCCGATGGTGTCACCGCCCAGATGGATGCGGCGCCGCTGTTTGACGAGGACGAGATCCTGTAGCGCTCAGCGTGTCTTTGAGGGGTTCTGCGGCAGCAAGAAGATGGACACGACCAGCATGCTGAAGACCAGCTCGTAGACCTCCCATTTGCGGTCCGCGTCCAGCACGGCGATGATGATGCTGGCCACCAGCGCGATGGCGGCATGCTTCAGCCACGGCACCGGGACGGCCATGCGGTCGGCCAGCGCGGCGATGCGCCCGCCCTTGGGGTAGATCAGCGGCAGCCCGACCAGGTACAGCAGGATACAGACCGTCAGCACCGGGCCGAACAGCGATTTGGTCAGATGCACGTCACCGACCATCAGGTTGTGCAGGTTCGTTTCGTCCTGCTTGTTGTTCTGCTGGAAAAATTCGCCGGACTCCCATCCGATGATCCGCTGACCCCAGGACACCTCTTCGCCGGCCGCCATGAAGAACATCAGCGCATATACGACCGTAAAGAGCGCCGCCCCGCGCCGCCCACTGCGCCACAGTGACAGCGCGTGAGACGCCAGAACAATGCTTGCCACCAGCAGGAACAGGGCAGTGGCGTATTCCACCGGCCCATCCTCGGCGGCGAACACGAGCGTGAAAAACGACGGGTTGGCCAGCCCCAGAATGACGGTGGCGATCAGGATCAACCCGATGGCGGTCATCATCGCGGTGTCGCATTTGCGGATAAGGCTCATGGCGCGTCCCTTGCAGTGCAATTCATCGCAGCAGATAGGCCAGCGCGCCCCCTGCATCAAGGCCAATCGCACGGCCCACGGCGCCACCGGTGCCTGCCCCGAGGGCAGCCCGAGTAGAAATACGCCCCACCTTGCAATCACGACCGGAAAGAACAAGACTGCCCGAATGGCGCGACGCATGCGCGCGCCCCGTAGCGTGTCGCATACGGGACCGCGCAAGCCCGATCCGCCATGACAAACGGCCCAGAAGAGGCCGAACCGCCAAAGGGGAGATAAAAGTGGACCATAAATGCTGATCATAATCCGGGCAATCGATGCCCTGAACGAGGTTGTCGGCCGCATTGTCGCGGTTGTGGCAATCCTCTTTGCGGCCATCATCATTTATGATGTGGTCATGCGCTATGCGTTCAACGACCCCACGCGCTGGGCCTTTGATATCTCAAAACAACTGTATGGGTTCTATTTCGTGATGCTGGGCGGCTATGCGCTGCGCCACAAGGCGCATGTGCGCGTCGATATCCTGACCGAACGCTTCAGCCGGGGTTGGCAGCGCATCATCGAAGTGCTGGGCTACGTCATCTTCTTTTTCCCGTTCACCTACGTGTTCACCACCCGCTCCTGGGACTTCGCGATGAAGTCGTGGAATCAGGGCGAGGTGACCTATGGCGCAATTCAGATGCCGGTCTACCCGCTGAAGATGGCAATGTGCGTTGCGGCAGCCCTGCTGCTGATTCAGGGCATCGCGGAGGTGTTGAAAATCATCCTCGACGTCGACACGACTTCTGAGGAGGTGCTGCAATGAACCCCGAGCTAATCGCCCTCCTGATGTTCGGCCTGCTGGTGCTGGGCCTGTTCATGGGCCACCCGCTGGCCCTGGTGCTGGGCGGCACGGCGGTGCTGACCGCCGTCATCGCCGGCAAGACCATGGTACTGGGCATCGTCATCAACCGCATATTCGGCGACGTGCTGGATAATTACACGCTGATCGCCATCCCGCTATTCGTGCTGATGGCACGGTTCCTGTCGGATTCCGGCGTCACCGACCGAATGTTCGAGGCGCTGCGCCTCTTGATGAGCAATGTGCGCGGCGGGCTTGCGCTGGCGGTTGTGTTCATCTCGATCCTGCTGGCGGCGACCACCGGCATCATCGGCGCATCGATCACCGTGATGGGCGTCATGGCCCTGCGGCCCATGCTGCAATACGGCTATGCACCGACGCTCACGACTGGCGTGATCGCGGCCTCCGGCTGCCTAGGTATCCTGATTCCGCCGTCGATCATGCTGATTCTGATGGCCAGCTATTCGCCGCTGACGGTCGGCGATCTTTTCGCCGGCTCGATGGTCCCCGGCATCCTGCTGGGCCTCAGTTACGCGGTCTATGTCTACGTCATTTCAGTCATCCGCCCCGATCTGGCCCCGTCGGTCGAGCCGGACGAGAAAATCAGCCGCCCCGCCCTGATCCGCATGCTGCTGATCGAAGCGCTGCCGCCCCTGGTGCTGATCTTCGGCATCCTCGGCTCGCTTCTGGCCGGGATCGCCACGGCGACCGAGGCGTCCGCCATCGGCGCGGGCCTCGCCCTGCTGATCGTCATATCGCGCGGCCGGTTTCACTGGCGTACCTTCTACGGCGCCATGCTGGAGACCGGGCGCACCTCTGCGATGATCCTCTTTATCGTCGTCGGGGCCACCGCCTTTACCGGCGTGTTCAACATCACCGGCGGCCTGCGCGCCACGCAGGAAATCATCCGCGCGTTGGATATGGAACCGTGGCTGCTGATCGCCATGATGATGGGCATCGTATTCATCCTCGGCGCGTTCCTTGACTGGACGGGGATCGTGCTGCTGTCCTTCCCCATCTTCCTGCCCATCGTGCAGGAAATGGAGGGCGTCAGCCTGCTGTGGTTCGTCGTCCTGATGGCGGTCGTGCTGCAAACCTCGTTCCTGACGCCACCATTTGGCTATGCGCTGTTCTACTTACGCGCCATCGCGCCAAAGGAAGTGCGCACCGGCCACATCATCCGCGGGGTCATGCCCTTTATCGGGCTGATCGTGGCGATGTGCCTGCTTGTCGCCGCCTTTCCGCCGCTGGTGGAATGGCTGCCAAGCGTCCTCTACACCAAATAAAATGCTACCACAAAAGGGAGAGTAAGCATGACTAAACTGACCATTCTGGCTGCCGCGGCTGCCGCGGCTGCCGCCGCATTCGCGGGGCAGGCGATGGCACAGGAAAGCTGGACCATGACCACCACATGGCCCTCGTCGCTGGAGCTGATCGAAACCGACAAGCACTTTGTCGACCTGGCCAACAAGCTGACCAAGGGCGAGCTGACCATCGAATTTTTTGAGGGCGGATCGCTGGTCCCGTCGGGCGAAGTCTTTGGCGCGGTCGAATCGGGCACCATTCAGGCCGGCGCTGACTGGCCGGGCTATTGGGCGGGCCGTGATGCGGCGTTTTCCGCGCTGGCAACCACGCCGTCGCTGTTCAACGCGGTCGATTACGCCAACTGGATCCAGGAATGGGGCGGCGCCGAGATCTATAACGAGATCTACGGTAATTTCGGCATGGTCTATCTGCCCTACGGCCTGACCAACAACGAATCGGGCTTCCGCACGAACGAGCCGATCCGCAACCTCGAAGACCTCCAAGGCAAGCGCCTGCGCCTGTCGGGTCTTGAGCAGGGCAAGCTGCTGGAGCGTTTGGGCGGCAATCAGGTGTCGATGGCCGGCGGCGAAATCTATCAGTCGCTGGAGCGCGGCGTGATCGACGGCGCCGAATTCTCCACCCCCAACGTGGATTGGTCGGGCGGCTTCCAGCAGGTCACGAAATACTGGGCGACACCGGGCTGGCACCAGTCGGCGTCGGTATTCGGCGTGATGATCAACAAGGCATCGTGGGACGCGCTCAGCGACGAGACCCGCGAGAAACTGCAGATCGCGGCCGATGCCACGATGATGTGGTCGCTGGCCTTCACCGAAAAGCGCGCGACCGAGGCCTACGCCAAGTTCGACGAAGCGGTGGAGATCAACCGCTACGACGACGAGACGCTGGCGAAGGTGCAGGAAATGGCCAACGAGGTCATCGTCGAGGTCGCCTGCGAGAACCCCAACTCGGCCAAGGTCTATGTGTCGATGCTGGAATATCTGGCCGACTACGCCCAGTGGCGGGATGCATCCGCGCCGTTCAATCTGGGTCGGACACCGAACGGACCGGACGTGCAGACGATCAAGGACTGCATGTAAGCGGTTTTGTGGGCTTAGAGTTAATAACCCACATTTCCCAAGTAAGGCGCTGATTTCGCTGTCCTGACCATTATATTTCCTATATAAAACATGGTGTTGAAGGCTGCGAGGGGCGCGTTTCATGGATCACCCAGAGGGTGCGGGCTTGCAACGGGCAGATCGGGTGGATTTCGACCCTCGCGTGCGGCTGGAATTTCGCGGCACGCAGCTCAGTTCCGACGGCGGCCTTCTGGTGATGCGCGAGCTTGATGACGCGCTCGGGTTGTCCGATTTGGCGTCAGCGGCGCTGCGCGATACTCGCTCTGGCAAGAACACGGTCCATCGGCTCGACGGCCTGTTCCGGCAATCAGTCTTTGGGCGGCTGGCCGGATACGAGGATGTCAACGACGCCAACCGTCTCGCCTGCGATCCGGTCATGCGCCAAGTTGTCGGCGGCAGAGCGGTCGATGCACAAGCGGCCTCGGCATCGCAGATGGGACGGTTCGAGACCGAGACGCTGGCTCTGGCCGGGAACCGTGCCGCGCTGGCCGACCTGAACGGGCAATGGATCGACCGGTTCCATGACCGTAACGGGCTGAAGTACATCGTTCTGGACATGGACAGCTCGGTCAGCCCGACCCATGGCGACCAGGAAGGGTCCGCCTGGAATGGCCATTTCGACTGTAGCTGCTATCACCCCAACTTTCTGTTCAACCAGTTCGGGATGCTGGAACGCTGCGCCCTGCGCCATGGCAACGTCCACAGCGCCGATGGCTGGCGTGATGTTCTCGACCCCGTCATTGCGCGCTACGCGGAGCGCGACCTTGGTGGCAGGTTCTTCCGGGCCGATGCTGCCTACGCGATCCCGGCGATCTATGAGCGATTGGAAGAAGCGCGGTTCTTCTACGCCATCCGGCTGCCCGCAAACGCGGTCCTCAAGGACAAGATCGCGCATCGGCTAACGCGCCCTGTCGGGCGGCCGTCACTGACCAAGGTCAAGCGGTTCTTCGAGGAATTCGAGTATCAGGCGGCGTCCTGGGACAAGGAACGCCGGGTGATCGCCAAGATCGAATGGCATCCGGGCGAACTGTTCCCGCGTGTCGGCTTCATCGTCACCAACCTGCCGATGGAGCCGGACTGGGTGGTGCGGTTCTACAACCAGCGCGGCACCGCCGAGCAGCACATCAAAGAGGGCAAATACGCCTTTCGCTGGACGCGGCTGTCGTGCCGGAAGTTCCGCGACAATGAGGTGCGGCTGCAACTGCACGCCCTGGCGTACAACCTGGCCACCTTCTTGCGCTGCATCGAGCTGCCCGAGGCCATGGCCGACTGGTCGTTGACCAGCCTGCAACTGAAGCTGATCAAGATCGGGGCACGTGTGGTCCGTCACGCCCGCACCATCACCTTCCAGCTGGCCGAGGTCGCTGTCACCGGCACGATGGTACGCGCCATCCTCGCCGCTATCCGCCGATTGCGAGCGCCACCGCTATGCGCATGATCGCGATCCACGCTCAAACTGAACGAAAGCGGCTGGACAGATCTGTCCGCTGCGCTGAAAAACGCCGCCCCTGGGCAAGGAAACAGCGGCTTCGCGGTCTGATCCGTCCAGATCCAGCAGTCTGCGCGACCGCAGGTGCCGCTTGCGGCAGAAAATCCTTGTCTAGCGCTCGGATACAGGCGATCTTCACCTCAAACGACACGCCACTTGGGGAATGCAGGCTAAAAATACTCCCGCCGGAGGCGGCCTGACTGTCGGGCTTCGGCTTCGACCTGCTATTGATGTATCAACCGTTGCCATTGCGATCGTCAGCCCTCATCCGGTCCATGGCGGCTGTCCATTCGCGATCGCGCAGGATCCGGCAATAACAAGCTCCCGCGGAATCGCGGGGGCTTTTATCTCTTTTTAGTTTAGTGATTTATGTCTAGATACACGGTGAGACACGAAAAGTTGAAGCGTCGTGACACGTTTCTTCGAGACGGTAAAATCGCTGTTGGGGTCGCTTTAGGAGTTTTTCTATCGTTGCTAGCTTATTTGGGGCTTGATTTCAGCACGAGTGACCCTATTCGAAGCGACTACATTCAGATTCTGCCTCTAGTTATCTCTTTAACGGTTGCAGGCGCCTCGACATTTTTGGCGGCAAATGCACTGATGGAGCAACGTAAGTCCAGAGAAGCGGCTGCTGATCCTGTTCTTGTAGCGCATTTTGGGCAACGGGAAGATGCATGAGAATTGGTCACCTTTAGATTGTCAAACGTTGGTGCGGGAGCCGCGTTGAATGTTTACTTAGAGATTGAAAAACCTGCCGTTAACTTGGAAAAGTATAAACTGTTTACAAATATTTTTGAGCGACACCACCCATTTCGGGTTATTGAGCAGGACAAAGCAATCGAATTTAGCTTGGCCCTTGGGCCGGATCTTCTAGATATAGATACTCCCCTTCCGCCCTTTGAGGTTAATCTTCGATATGAAGATCTCCTTGGAGGAGAATACAGAGGTCGATTTTGTCTGGATGTTCGGGAGATGGAGAAACTAGGCGCAGAAAAATCGGTTCAGATGCGGTTAGTCGCAGCAGTTGAAGATTTCACCAAGACTTATCGCTAGTGCTTGGGTTTGCTCGGAATCTATTAAACTACTACTGACTAAACAAAAAACCCCCGAAGCCAACGCTCGGGGGTCCTTCAATCTCATACGTGTCGGTCAAAACCGCACCGAAGGGGGTGACTTACATCATCCCTTCGCGCTGAAGCTTCTTACGCGCCAGTTTCCGGGCACGGCGAATCGCCTCGGCCTTCTCGCGCGCTTTTTTCTCGGACGGCTTCTCGAAATGTTGCTTGAGCTTCATTTCGCGAAATACGCCTTCGCGCTGCAGTTTCTTCTTCAGGGCACGAAGCGCCTGATCGACATTGTTGTCGCGAACACTAACCTGCATGTGGTGTCACCACCTTCCTAGTTGAATTTGCATGATTTGCAGGAAGGGCGTCTATAGCAAAGATCGCCCTATATGTCTAGGGTGGATGACAACAGGAGGATGCCATGCAGACCGACATTATCGACCGATTGCTGGACGCCGCTGGTGCCCATGTGCCCTTCGACGGGTGGAGCGATGCGGCCTTTGCCGCTTGTGCCCGCGACGCCGGGGTGGACATCGCCGTGGCCCGCGCCGCGTGCCCGCGCGGGGCGGTCGATCTGGCCTTGGCCTATCACGCGGCCGGGGATCGGGCCATGCTGGACCGGCTGGCGGCGGCTGATCTTGGCGACATGCGGTTTCGCGACCGGATCGCGGCCGCCGTGCGCTGGCGGCTGGAGGGCGCAGAGCCTGAAATGGTGCGCCGGGGCATGAGCCTGTTCGCGCTGCCGCAACACGCCGCCGACGGCGCCCGTGCGCTGTGGCAGACCGCCGATCATATCTGGACCGCGCTGGGCGACACCTCGGACGACGTGAACTGGTATACCAAGCGCGCGACCTTGTCGGGGGTCTACGGTTCGACCGTGCTGTATTGGCTGGGCGATGACAGCCCCGACCATGCGGCAACGTGGGAGTTTCTGGACAGGCGCATCGACGATGTCATGCAGATCGAGAAGATCAAGGCGAAGGCGCGCGATAACAAGCTGACCGCCGCGCTGATGGCCGGGCCGATGGCGCTGCTGGGCCAGATCCGCGCGCCGCGCAAGGATAACGATCTGCCGGGGCATTGGTCCGGCAAACGCTGATAGGGAAAATACGAGATGAGCGATATGATGCAGGCTGTTGAGATCACCGAGGCGGGCGGGCCGGACGTGCTGCGTCTATGCACCCGTCCCCGCCCCGAGCCGCGCGGCGACGAGGTGGTGATTCGCGTGGCCTATGCCGGCGTCAACCGCCCCGACGCGCTGCAACGCGCGGGCGCATACGCCCCGCCGAAGGGCGCCAGCGATCTGCCCGGGCTGGAAGCCTCGGGCGAGGTGGCGGCGGTGGGCAGCGGCGTCACCGACTGGAAGGTCGGCGACCGTGTCTGCGCCCTGCTGCCCGGTGGCGGCTATGCCGAATACGTCGCCACCCCAGCCGCCCACTGCCTGCCCATCCCCGAAGCCATGGACATGGCGCAGGCGGCCTGCCTGCCCGAGACGTTCTTTACCGTCTGGTCCAACGTGTTCCAGCGCGGCGGCTTGCAGGCGGGCGAGCGGTTTTTGGTGCATGGCGGGTCCTCGGGGATCGGCACGACGGCGATCCAGTTGGCCAATGTGCTGGGCGCGCGGGTCTTCACCACCGCCGGTTCGGACGAGAAATGCGCCAAATGCGTGGAGTTGGGCGCGGAGCGGGCGATCAACTATCGTGACGAGGATTTCGTCGATGTGCTGAGGGCCGAGGGGGGCGCCAACCTGATCCTCGACATGGTCGGCGGTGACTACATCCCGCGCAACGTGCGCGCGCTGGCCGATGACGGGCGGCTGGTGCAGATTGCGTTCCTCGGCGGGCCGAAGGTCGAGCTGAACTTTGCCCATGTGATGATGCGACGCCTGACCATCACCGGCAGCACCCTACGCCCGCAAAGCGATATCGCCAAGGCCGCGATTGCACGGGCGCTGTTGCAAACCGTCTGGCCGCTGCTTGCGGCAGGCCGTATCGCGCCGGTAATGGACAGCACCTATGCGCTGGCCGATGCGGCCAAGGCGCATGCGCATATGGAAAGCAGCGCCCATATCGGCAAGATCATCCTCAAGGTCGGTTGATGACCCCCGGCGCCATGCAGATCGCCATCCTGGGATTGGCAGCGCTGAGCGTCGGGCTGAGCGCGTGGGCGATCCGCCGCGATGTACCGCTGGCGTGGGACTGGGCGGTGCCTGCGCCATTGGCGCAGGGTGGCGCGCCGATGTTCGAGACGGTGCTGGAGTATTCGGCGTCCGCGGGAGAGGCGCATTCCCCGGGGATCGTTCTGCGCGACGGCGGCTACAGCATCCTGTGGTTCGAAGGCTCGCAGGAGGCGCGCGCCGATGTCGATATCGTTGGCGTTGATATTGGCGCGGACGGCGTGTCACCGGTAACGCCACGCGTGACGCGCGGAGGGCTGTCAGACGCGTTCGAGCCACGGCAACTGGTCGTGACGCTGGGCAATACCGTGCAGAATGATGCAGCGCCGGACGCGCTATACGCGACGGTCGTGTCGGTCGGCGGCTGGGCGATGGCGTCGGTCGCGGATGTGCGCTTGGGGCCGGACGGGCCGAAGGTTGCGCGCAAGCTGAATCTGTCGCCGTTGCTCAATCGGTCCTTTTTGGTGAAGTCGCCGATGGTGGGGTATGCGGACGGCAGTCACGCCTTGCCGGCCTATTTCGAGATGGGCCAGACCTATGGCGCCTTGGTGCGGTTGGACGGGCAGGGGCGGGTCCGCGACATGCGCCGGATGACCGGGCCGATGAAGGTGATTCAGCCCATGGTCGTGCCGCTGGACAGCCGCCGCGCTGTTGCGTTTCTGCGCAATTTCGAATCCGGGGCAGCACGGCTACTGATGACACGAAGCGACGATGGCGGTCAAAGCTGGGCGCCGGTGCGTGAAATGAACATTCCCAACCCCTCCGCCCCCGTCGCGGCACTGGCGCTGGGCGGGGATCGAATACTGATGGCGGTCAATGACGATGCGGGCGATGGCAGCATCCTGAGCCTGACGCTCAGCGAGGACAGCGGTGATACATGGCGCCCACTGCACCGGCTGGAGGAGGGCGGCGGAGACGCCCGCTATCCGATGATGCGCGCCCTGCCGGACGGGCGCATCGTGCTGGCCTATAGCATCGGGGCCAAGGCAGGCATCCGCGCGCATGTCTTTAACCTGAGCTGGGCGCTGGGCACATGAGCGCGCTGGTGTCGACGGCGTGGCTGGCGCTGGTGCTGGGCTGGATGGCGTGGGGGGCGTTCAGCCTGGGGCTGGAACTGTCGGTCAGTCTGGCGCTGGGTCTGGCGCTGGGCGCGGTTTGCGCAGCGCTTTTTCGCGATACGCTGCCGCTGCGCGGGCTGATTGCTGTGCTGGGGCCGGTTGGGGTGGTGTTGCCGCTGCTGATCCTGCGCCAAATGGCGGCGCATCTGGGGGTGCCGGTTCAGCCCTTCGGCAGTGCCGGGCTGGTGATTTTCGTCGTGCTCTATATCGCGTTCCTTGCCAGCGCGGCCGGGGCTGTTCCGGGCGATGTCTACCGGCTGGGCTATGCGCCGTGGCCGGTGGCGATCATGGCGCTGGCGCTGTGTGTGCTGGGGCTGTGGCAAGGGGCGCTGTTCCTGCCGGTGCTGGTGGTTGTGGCGCAGGCGATCTGGGTCATGGGGTGGGGCAGCAGCAATTGGTTTGATCATGTGCTGCATCCCATGCTGGTGCCTGCGGCGCTGATCGTTCTGGTGCTGCGGTTGTTTTGACAGGGCCGGTGGGTTCACCATGTCGCCTCGGCGTCCCCCATTGCCCTATTGAGCCTGCCCTGATGTTACCAGAGCTAGTCCAGGTGCAACTGCGACGCGCCTACGGCTGACAGGCATTGCAACAGGAACGCCGCCGAAAACTTCCCTCGGGACAGCTTGTTACGGATGTTCACTTCTTTGTCGCTGATTCCGATTGCGTCCAGCCTTTCAACAAGCTGAGCGTAAGTCACGCCTTTACGTTTCAGCTCTGCTTTCAAGAGATTCGCGGCCTTGGAGTCCCAATCGCTTTGATCTGCCATGTGTCACCCGTGTAAATAAAAATACTAAATACGATACATAAGTCGCTGTTTTCGGTGCGCATATCCATCACATTCGCTTACATAGGCATTAATGTGATGGTCGTGGCGCAGCACCGTTTCTCTTTCAGCAGCATCGCACAGACTGATCTTTTGCAGCATCTGCTAGGCTGGCGAAGAGCAGCTTATCAGACGTTCTGCGAAATGCGCTGACCAAAGATCAATGGCGCGGCAGCACTGCCCTCAGTGCAGCCGCGGATAATCCCCCTGTTCGGTTGGTATATTTGATACATAAGGCCGGATATTTCTGCAAGAAAAAGAGGCGGGCAAGTGGGTCGTGCCATGAAAAACGCCGCCGGGGTGATCCGGCGGCGTTTTGGTATTTGTATTATGAGGCGTGGCTCAGGCGGACAGTGCGCCCTTGGCTTGCTCGACAATCGCGGCGAAGGCGGCGGGCTCGTGAACGGCCAGATCGGCCAGAACCTTGCGGTCAACCTCGACACCGGCCAGCGCCAGACCGTTGATGAAGCGGCTGTATGTCAGCGCCTCGTCATGGCTGCGCACGGCGGCGTTGATCCGCTGGATCCACAGCGCGCGGAAGCTGCGCTTGCGGTTCTTGCGGTCGCGCGTGGCGTATTGGTTGGCCTTGTCGACGGCCTGCGCGGCAACCTTGAACGTGTTCTTGCGGCGGCCATAGTAGCCCTTGGCTGCCTTGATGACCTTCTTGTGACGGGCGTGCGTGACGACACCACTTTTGACTCGGGACATGTCTGATCCTCCTTAGCGCGCGTAGGGCATCATCGGCTTGATGATCTGCTCATCAGCCTTTGACAGGGTGGTGGTTCCGCGCGCATTGCGGAGGAATTTATTGCTGCGCTTGATCATGCCGTGCTGTTTGCCGGCCTGACCTGCGATCACACGGCCCGAGGCCGAGATCTTGAACCGCTTTTTGCAGCTCGATTTCGTTTTCATCTTGGGCATTTCCGGCTCCTCTTGAAGTTCGGTCGAACGCGCGACTCGGCATGCCACTTCGGGCCGGACGCGCGGGTGAAGTCCGTCTTTTAGGGGCGATGGGGCGGCGGCGCAAGGGGCAATGCGCGTTGGTGGATGACCCGCCCGACGGCCCGGACAAGGGCATGCGCGAGGTCGATCAAACGGTATCCACCCGGAGTTTTCCAGAGCGACCAGACCACAAGGCGGGTCTGGCGGCAAGTTGCGTCATCCCGCCAGCGGGCCACGCGATCCTAGCTGGGATCGGTGGCGTAGATCATGCTTTCCTGACAGGGCGCGACGCGCAGGATGTTGGTGGTGCCCGGCACGTTGAAGGGCACGCCTGCGGTCACCACGATCTGGTCCAGCGTGGTCGCGTAACCCTGCGAGCGGGCGGCGCGCGCCGCGATGATGACCGCCTGCTTGAAGCGGTCCAATTCGGGCGTCATGACGCAGTTTATTCCCCAACTCACCGACAGGCGCCGCGCGGTGCCGCGCAGCGACGTCATGGCAATGATCGGCACGCGGGGGCGTTCGCGCGCGGTCAGAAGGGCGGTCGTGCCTGACTGGGTGAAGCAGCAGATCGCCTTGATGTTGGCCGTCTCGGCTATTTCGCGCGCGGCCGCCACGATGCCGTCGGCGACGGTCGAGCGTACCGCGACGCGCGACGCCTCGATGATCTGGGTGTAGGTCGGGTCGCTTTCGACCTCGCGCGCGACGTTGTCCATCGTCGTCACGGCTTCGATCGGGTACTGGCCGGCCGCAGATTCCGCCGACAGCATGATGGCATCGGCGCCCTCGTAGATTGCGGTCGCCACATCGCTGACCTCGGCGCGGGTCGGCACCGGCGCCTCAATCATCGATTCCAGCATCTGGGTGGCGACGATCACCGGCTTCGCAGCGGCGCGGCACGCGCGTACCAGGCGTTTCTGGATCGGCGGAACGTTCTGAACCGGAAGCTCGACGCCCAGATCGCCGCGCGCCACCATGATTCCGTCGGACGCCGCCAGAATACCGTTGAATCGGGTGACGGCCGACGGTTTTTCGATCTTGCTGAGAATTGCGGCCCGCCCTGCGGCCAGTTCGCGCGCCTCGGTCACGTCCTCGGGGCGCTGAACGAAGCTGAGCGCCAGCCAGTCGACGCCCAGCTGGCAGACGAATTCCAGATCCTTGCGGTCCTTTTTCGACAGCGCGGCCAGCGGCAGTTCCACATCCGGCACGTTCACGCCCTTGCGGTTGCTGATGGTGCCGCCGACGATGACTTCGCAATTGGCGTGGTCCTTGCCGCAATCGGTGACGGTCAGGCGGATCTTGCCATCATTCACCAGCAGGGTCGCGCCGGGTTTGAGGGCGGCGAAAATCTCGGGGTGGGGCAGGTTCACGCGGGCGGCGTCGCCCTCGGCGGCGTCCAGATCCAGCCGGAAGGCGGCGCCGGGGATCAACTCCTCTTCGCCATTGGCAAAGACGCCGACGCGCAGCTTGGGGCCCTGAAGGTCGGCCAGAATGCAGATCGGGCTGTCCAGATCCTTTTCGACCTGCCGGATGATCCGGTGCTTTTCGCGAATCCCCTCGTGATCGCCATGGCTCATGTTCAGGCGGAACACGTCGGCGCCGGCCTCGTGCAGGGCGCGGATCATGTCGTAGGTTTCCGAGGCGGGGCCGAGCGTGGCGACGATCTTGACGTTGCGATGGCGTCTCATATGTGGGATTCCCTAGGGCTGAGGGGCGTCGTTTCAGTTATCGCTAACATCGCCCGGCGTGCGATGCCAGCATTTCATGCAACACAAGGGGCGAAACAGGGTGGATTACACGATATGACATACCAGCCATTCGTCGTGGACGGGGCCGGGCGCAATGGGCGCTGGGTGGTGCTGTGCGATCACGCGTCCAATCTGGTGCCCGATTTCGTGGCCGGGGGTACGCTGGGTGTGGGGCCGGGCGACATGGCGCGCCACATCGCCTATGATCCCGGCGCCGAAGGGGTCAGCCGCGCGCTGGCTGCTGCGCTGAACGGTCCCGCGATCCTGTCGCGGTTCTCGCGGTTGGTGATCGATCCGAATCGCGGCGAAGATGATCCGACGCTGATCATGCAGCTCTATGACGGCACCATCATTCCGGGCAATCGCGGTATCAGCGGCATCAATATGGACGAGCGGCTGATGCGCTGCCACAGGCCTTACCACAATGCGGTGGCCCGGCAGGCGGCGCAGCGCGCGGCACCTGTGATCGTGTCGATCCACAGCTATACCCCGCAGCTGCGCGGTCACGCGCCGCGCCCTTGGCAAATGGGGCTGCTCTATTCCACGGACACGCGGCTGGCGCATCCCCTGCTGGCGCGGCTGCGAGCCGAGCCGGATCTGAGCGTCGGTGACAATCAGCCCTATACGGGCCACCTGCCGGGCGATACCATCGCGCGGCACGCCATCGCAGAGCACCGGCCCAACGTGCTGATCGAGCTGCGCAATGATTTGATCCGGACCGAGGCGCAGCAACGCGCCTGGGGCGCGCGCCTTGCGTCCATACTGGTCGAAACGCTGGCCCGCGAGGGGCTGTAGACAAGGACCGCCATGCCGCATGTCGTTGTAGAACATTCCCCGGAGGCCGCATCGCCGCTTGCGTTGCAGGCACTCTGTGCCGCGCTGTTTGACGCGCTGGCGGCCCATCCGGCGATCCCGAGGCCCGATGCGCTGAAGCTGCGCACGCTGCAATCGGGCGCGCATCTTCTGGGCACGCAGGGGCAAAGCTATGCCCATGCGACATTGTTGCTCTTGCCGGGGCGCGATGACGATACCAGATCAGATCTGGCGCAGACGATCCTGCGTGTCATGACCGATGCGCTGCCGCAGGTGCACAGCCTGTCGGTGAATTTGGCCGATCTGGACGGCGCCTACGCCAAGCGCGTGCTACCAGATGACAGTTAAGGGGGAGTGAGAACATGGACGAGCAGACACAAATCGAACTGGAGGCTGCGGCATTCCGCAGGTTGCGCAAGCACCTGATGGAGGACCGCACCGATGTGCAGAATATCGACATGATGAACCTCGCGGGGTTCTGCCGCAATTGTCTGAGCCGCTGGTACCAGGAGGCCGCCAACGAGCGCGGCATCGACATGGGCAAGGACGAGGCGCGCGAGATCTATTACGGCATGACGATGGCCGAATGGAAAGCGAACCACCAGACCGAGGCCAGCGCCGCCCAACAGGACGCATTCAAAGTGTCGTTTGCACAGAATGTCGGCGACAAGGGCTGAGAGGGCACGCCGGGATGCAGCGGCGCGCAATGGATATTTTGACCAAGAAAAAGCTGGGGATGCGGCTCTGTCAGACCGCGCGCTTGAGGCTTTCGTCGATATAGACCTCGCGCAGGCGGGTCGCGACCGGGCCGGGCGTGCCATCGCCCAGTGCAGTGCCATCGATTTCGACCACGGGCATGACAAACGCGCTGGCCGAGGTAAAAAACGCCTCGTCCGCCTGCATCGCCTCATCAAGGGTAAAGCTGCGCTCTTCGATCTCCATCTGCGCCTCACTGGCAAAGCGCAGGACGGCGGCGCGGGTGATGCCGTGCAGGATGTCTTGGCTGAGCGCGCGGGTGATGATGCGCCCGTTCTTGACGATATAGGCGTTGTTAGACGTGCCCTCGGTTACCTTGCCCTCCTGAACGAGCCAAGCATCGTCGACGCCCGCCTCCTGCGCCATCATCTTGGCCATCGAGGGATAAAGCAGCTGCACCGTTTTGATATCGCGGCGGCCCCAGCGCATGTCGGGCACTGAAATCACCCGCGCTCCGCGCTGGGCAAGCGGCGAGGCCGCGAAGCCGGGCTTGGACTGGGTGAACAGCACCAGCGTCGGCGCCGTATCCGCAGGCGGATAGTGGAAATCGCGGTCGCCCGGATTGCCGCGCGTGACCTGTAGGTAAATCAGCCCATCGGTAATATCATTGCGCGACACCATTTCGCGGTGGATCGTCAGAAGATCGTCCATGGCTGCCGGTGCGCGCATGTCCAGCTCGCTCAGTGACCGCTCGAGTCGTTTCACATGGCCTTCGAAATCGATCAGCTTGCCACCCAGCACGCTGGTGACCTCATAGACGCCATCCGACATCAGGAAGCCCCGGTCAAAGACAGAGACCTTGGCCTCGTTCTCGGGCAGGTAATCGCCGTTTACGTAAACTGTGCGCATGTTGGTTTATCCCCAAAGGTCCGGCGCGGGGGGGTGCACCCCGGCGCTGTCGAAGGTCAGCGGTGTGTCGCGGTCTTCTGCCAGAAGCAGCGGCCCGTCAAGATCGGTTACCATCGCGCCCTGCGCAACCAGCGTGGCGGGCGCCATCGCCAGGCTGCTGCCGACCATGCAGCCAACCATCACGCGGTAGCCTTGGGCCTCGGCCGCGCGGCGCAGTTCCAGCGCCTCGGTCAGGCCGCCGGTCTTGTCCAGCTTGATGTTAACCACGTCATATTTGCCCTTGAGCGCGGCCAGACTGGCGCGGTCGTGGCAGGATTCGTCGGCGCAGACCGGCACGGGGCGGTCCATGCCCAGAAGCGCCTCATCCTCGCCCGCAGGCAGCGGTTGTTCCACCAGCGCAACGCCAAGGCGCAGGAGGTGCGGCGCCAGATCGGCATAGATTTCGGCGCTCCACCCTTCATTTGCATCGACGATGATGGTCGACTTTGGCGCGCCTGCGCGCACAGCTTCCAGCCGGGCCATGTCGTCTGGGGTGCCCAGCTTGATCTTGAGCAGCGGGCGAAACGCATTCTTGGCCGCCTGCGCCTGCATCGCTTCGGGCGTGTCCAGCGACAGGGTGTAGGCCGTGATCTCAGGTCCGGGCTTGGGCAGTCCGGCCAACTCCCACACGCGGCACCCGGCGTGTTTGGCCTCCAGATCCCACAGGGCGCAGTCCAGCGCATTGCGCGCCGCTCCGGCGGGCAGGGCGTAAAGCGCCGCCCGATCCGTCACCGCCGCGCCTTCGATCTGGGCCGAGACGCTGTCCAGCGTTTCGCCATAGCGCGCGTAGGGCACACATTCGCCGCGCCCCTGATGCGCGCCATCGCTCACCGTTACCGTCAGCACCTGCGCCTGCGTGCGCGAGCCGCGGCTGATGGTAAACACCTGCGCCAGCCTGAACACATCGCGCGTCACCGAAACCTGCATGCGCCCTGCCTTTCAATGTTCCAAAAATACTCAAATTCCAGCGCGGCCCACCCTGCGGCAGCCTCGCCACTTACAGAGCCGCCAGTGCCTCCACCAGCGCGCCAGCACCAAAGCGGTAAGGATCGGTGGCAGGCAGGTCCATCCGCTGCTCGACGTTTTCGAGATAGGCGCGCGCGTCCGGCTCGGTCATGTGCTGGGTATTGACGGCAATGCCCGTGACGCGGCACTCCGGGTTGGCGACGCGCGCCAGCGGCAGGGCGGTATCGCGAAGCTGCTCCAGCGAGGGCAGGCTGTAGCCGGGCAGACCGCGCATGTGGGTGCGCGTCGGTTCGTGGCACAGGATCAGCGCATCGGGTTGGCCGCCATGGATCAGCGCCAGCGTGACGCCGGAGTAGGAGACGTGGAACAGGCTGCCTTGCCCTTCGATCATGTCCCAGTGGTCGTCGTCATTCTCGGGGGTCAGGTACTCGATCGATCCAGCCATGAAATCCGCGATAACGGCATCCAGCGGCACGCCGTCGCCGGTGATCAGGATACCTGTCTGGCCGGTGGCGCGGAAGGTCGCCTTCATCCCGCGCGCCGTCATGTCGCGCTCCATTGCCATGGCGGTGTACATTTTCCCGACCGCGCAGTCAGTGCCGATGGCAAGGCACCGCTTGCCGCGCCGCTTTTCGCCGTTTGCGATGGGATACTGCACCGAAGGGATGCGCACGTCGTGCAGGGTGCGACCATGTTGCCGGGCGGCGGCGACCAGATCTGCCTCGCCCCGCAGCAGATTGTGCAGGCCGCTGGCCAGATCATAGCCCATGCCGAGCGCGGCGATCAGTAGTTCTTTCCACTTGGCTGAGATGACTCCGCCCCGGTTGGCCACCCCGATCACCAGCGTTTTGGCGCCAGCCTCGCGGCCCTCGACCAAGGTCATGTCAGTCAGGCCCAGATCGGCGCCACAGCCGGGCAGGCGAATCTGGCCGACAGCGTTTTCA
Organism: Roseovarius sp. M141; assembly: GCF_024355225.1. Classification (NCBI taxonomy): domain Bacteria; kingdom Pseudomonadati; phylum Pseudomonadota; class Alphaproteobacteria; order Rhodobacterales; family Roseobacteraceae; genus Roseovarius; species Roseovarius sp. M141. The sequence goes on along the minus strand of NZ_VCNH01000008.1, from coordinate 3,532,240 downwards.
GGGCGCCAGTCCCGGATGCCGATGGCGACCTTGGCCGCCAGCATGTCGGGCGCATCGCCCAAAAACAGAAGATAGGGCGTTTCGATCATGGCAGATGTCCTTGGAATGGCTTGCATGCAGACATGCACCCAGTGGCGGTTTGGCAATATCCGCCTTTTAACCCATTTTGACGGTTCATATCACGCGAAATCGCGCACTAATCTACTGATTCACGCATTTTTTCGACGCAACCCTTGGCAGAGAGGCAATTGGTCGAATTATCTTCGAACTTTCTCATCTTTTGCCAAAGCGTCTGCCGCGCTGATGCTGCAAGTGCGAAATCAGCTTGCGCCCCGCAGCGCAATTTAATACCGATCAGGGCGAAATGTACGCAACATCCTTATTCGGAAAGGCCCATCACATGAGCTTTCGCCTTCAGCCACCCGCCCCCGCCCGCCCCAACCGTTGCCAGCTTTTCGGACCCGGCTCGAACGTCAAGCTGTTCGAGAAGATGGCGGCCAGCGCGGCGGATGTCATCAATATTGATCTGGAAGATTCGGTCGGCCCGAATGACAAGGATCTGGCACGCAAGCAGACGATCGAGGCGATCAACACTGTCGATTGGGGTAATAAATACCTCAGCGTGCGGATCAACGGCCTCGATACCGGCTGGTGGTATCGCGATGTCGTTGATCTGCTGGAACAGGCCGGCGACCGGCTGGACCAGATCATGATCCCCAAGGTGGGCTGCGCGGGCGACATCTATGCCGTCGACGCGCTGGTCACGTCGATCGAGCGCGCCAAGGGCCGCACCAAGCCGATCAGTTTCGAGGTCATCATCGAGAGCGCGGCCGGCATCGCACATGTCGAGGAAATCGCGGCCGCCAGCCCGCGCCTTCAGGCGATGAGCCTGGGGGCGGCGGATTTCGCTGCCTCGATGGGCATGGCGACGACCGGTATCGGTGGCACACAGGAAAACTATTATATGCTGCACGAGGGTGCCAAGCATTGGTCCGATCCGTGGCACTGGGCGCAGACGGCCATCGTCGCGGCCTGCCGCACGCATGGGCTGCTGCCGGTTGATGGCCCGTTCGGTGACTTCTCCGACGACGAAGGCTTTCGCGCGCAAGCTCTGCGGTCTGCCACGCTGGGCATGGTCGGCAAGTGGGCGATTCATCCCAAGCAGATCGCGCTGTGCAACGAGGTGTTCACCCCGTCCGAGGCCGCCGTCACCGAGGCGCGCGAAATTCTGGCCGCGATGGAGACGGCCAAGGCCAATGGTGAGGGCGCGACCGTTTACAAGGGCCGTCTGGTGGATATCGCCAGCATCAAGCAGGCCGAGGTCATCGTGAAGCAGTCCGAGATGATCGCCGCCGGCTGACCGAGGGGCATGTGACGGAAGCGAGCGCCTGCGGCGCCCTCTTTCCTCATTTGCGCTGCGCGCGGCGACATTGAAAATCTTGCAGATTTTCAATGAGTGGATATTTAGAGCAAGAAGAAGGCAGGGCGGTGCATATAAGCGCCGCCCGCTTTGCATTTTTGATCGCGCTCAAGCTGTTCGATGCTGATTTCCAGATGTGGTTCGGTGCCTTGGGGCGGTGGGCGCGTGGCTGGCAGATTCGGCACGTCAGGGCGGGAGTTGAGCGAAAAGCTCAACCCGCGACGTGTATGAGATGGGGGCGCATCGCCTTTAGGGCATCGCTGCTGTGGCTGTAGGGCAGTGCGTGGCCGGCTTGGGGCACGATGTGGTGGGTGGCATCGGGGTTCCAGTCGCTCAGCGTGTCCTTGCCTGATGGTGGAATGATTTCATCCGCCGCGCCCCAGATGGCCAGCAGCGGCACGCCGACGGCGGCGATGGTGCGGTGCGCCTGTTCCATATGTTCGTTCAGCGCGCCGTGCAATGACGACAGCACCGCAGGTATGAAACCCCGGTGGCGCAGCTGCCCAATCTGTATTTGGGTGATGCCCGGCACGCTGACGGGCTGGTCCCTTTGGGCCGCGCAGGCGCGGCGCATGGAGCGGCCATAGACCGACAGCATCGCCCAGCGGCCCAACGCCCCGGTGCCCGCCATCAGCCGCAAGCCAGGGCCCAGATCATGCCCGAGTCCTGCAGGCGCGATGAGCACGATCTGGCGCAACATGTCGGGGCGCTGTGCGGCAAAGGCGGGCACAATTGCGCCGCCCATGGAATAGCCGAGCAGTGTGACATCGTTGACGATGCCCTGATCGGCCAGAAGGTCCGACAACTGGCGCACGAAGAACGCGCAGTCCTGCAGGCCGCGCGGGCGATCCGAATAACCGCGCCCGTTGAGATCATAGATCAGCACGCGGTAGCCCATTTCGCCCAGCCCCTCGGCGATGGCTGTCCAGACGGGCGAGGGGGTGGTCAGGCCGTGGACGCAGACTGCCACCGGCCCGCTATCGGCGCCCAGCCAGCGGTAATGCGTGCGTCCTTGGGGCAGGTCGGCAAACTGGCCGGGCGCATCCTGTCGTGCGCGGCCTGACATGGTCGGGCGGGCTGCCTCGCGCGCGAAGGGGGCAAGGAAAAGCACCGCCAGCGCAAGCAGCAGCCATGTCATCCGGCAGCCTGCCAGGCATCGAGGATATAGCGGCTGGTCATCAGATCCAGATGCGCGCCGCCGCCATTCTTGAACAGGGTGATCTCATCATCCGAGGTGCGCGTGAACCTCTCGGGCTCGTAATGGTCGGCCAGAATGGCATCGGGCTGGATCACGCCGTCGGCCAGCGGGATCTTCAGTTCGCCGATATGGCCGACCGTGGTGTCGCGGCTGTCGACGAATATCCGCGCGCGGGTAAGGGCGGTATCGTTCGCCTCTCGCATGTCTGGGCGGTATGCGCCGATCAGGTCGATATGTTGACCGGGCTGAAGCCACTCGCCCTTGATGAACGGATCGGTGCTCATGGTGGCAGAGGTGACGATATCGGCGGCGCGCACCGCTGTTTCCAGATCATCCGCAACGGCGATACCGGGGCAGTCCTGTTGCATCGCCTCGGCATTGGCGCGGGTGCGGTTCCAGACGGTGAAGCGCGCGTTCGGCCAGACCGCGCGATACGCCTGCCAGAGGTTGCGGCCCACCGTGCCGGCGCCGATGATCAGGATGTTTTCGCTATCCGGGCGGGCGAGGCTGCGGGCGGCAAAGAGGCTGTCGCCGGCCGTCTTCCACTTGGTCACGAGGTGGAAATCGATGATCGCTTCGAGGGTGCCGATCTCATTGTCGAAAAGGTTCACCACGCCGTTGATCATCGGCTGCCCCTTGCCGGGATTGCCCGGAAAGATTGTGGCGCATTTCACCGCCAGACCGATCCCGTCGATCCAGGCCGACCGGTTCAGCAGTGTATCATCGTCGCGATAGAGGAAGGTATCGGCGATCTCGGCCTTGGGCAGGGCATGGCCGCGCTCGAACGCATCGCACAGCCCGATCCAGTCAAGATTGGCCTCGCCCTCGGCAAAGGGGATCATGGTGATGGTCATTCGATATCTCCTTGGGTCAGCATGCCGGGGGGCAGCAATCCGGCGTCGACCAGACATTGGGCAAATCCGTGGGGTCCGTCAAACAGATGCACCTGCCAGCCGCGCGCGGCGGCGGCGGCGATATTTTCGGCCCGGTCGTCGGTGAACAGCAGATGGGCGGGCGGGATGCCGCAATCGGCCTCGACAGCGGCGTAGATGGCCGGATCCGGCTTGGCCATGCCCATGGAACCGGAAATGTAGGAGCGGTCGAATTCCGTCAGGAACGGGAATTGCGCCACGCTCAACGGGAAGTTCTGCGCGCCGAAATTCGACAGGACAAATAGCGGCACGCCGCGCGCCCGCAGCGCGCGCAGCAGCACGAGCGATCCGGGGATGGCGGGCTGCGCGATGTCGCACCAATGGTCGCGGATATGCAGGATCTCGGTGGCAAAACCCGGATGCGCGGCGGCGGTGCGGGCGATTTCGGCGGCGAAATCCGCGCCGCTGTCGATGCGCTGCATCATGGCGTGGATGTCGACGGCCTGAAACAGCGCCCGGCGCCGGGCAGGGCCGACCACGCGGTCAAAATACCGCTCGGGCTGCCATTCGATCAGCACATTGCCGATGTCGAAGATGACCACCTCGGGGATCATCGGCGATACCGGGGGTTGGGTTTCGCGGCGCCGGATGCATTTTCGCGCCAGAGCATGTAAAGGCCCGATCCGACGATCAGCACGATCCCGGCCCACGCGTTCAGCTGCGGCCAGGTGTCAAAGAACGCCACCCCCCAGAAGATCGAGATCGGCATCGCGACATATTCGAACGGCGCGGCAAAGGCCGCCTCGCTCAGCCGGTAGGCTTGAGAAATCAGCCAGCTGCCCATGACGCCTGCGACACCCAGCATGAGGATGACCCACATATCGGCACGCGCGACCGGCGCCCATGTGCGCAACAGAAACTCCAGCGCCGGGTGCGGGCCGCCCGCATAGCGCCCGTCGCCGATCAGCGCGCCGATGATGGCGCTGGAAATCAGGAAGGTGAGGATGACATAAAACGTCATCGTCGTGGCGCTTTCGGTACTACGTACCTTGCGGGTTACCATGTGCATCGCGCCATAAAGCAACGCCGAGATGGCCGGCAGCAGCGACGCGGCCTGAAACGCGTCCGTGCCCGGCTGAACGATCAGCAAGACCCCGATCAAGCCCAGGATGATGGCGGCCCAGCGGCGCGGGCCGACCGTTTCGCCCAGAAAGATCACCGACATGACCGCAATCGCCAAGGGCGAGATGAAGAAGATCGCCACCGCATCCGCGATGGGCAGGGCGGCGAGGCCGAGAAACAGGCACACGTTCGCGCAGACGATGAACGCGCCGCGCAGCAGATGCGCGCCGGGGCGGCGGGTGCGCAGGGCGGACCAGCCCCCGCTGAGCGGCATGATGACAAAGAGGAACACTGTCATGCTGACCAGCGAGCGCAGGAAGACGACCTGATGCAGCGCGTAGCCCTCGCTCAGCAGTTTGATACCCAGATCGACAAAGGAAAAGCACAGGATCGCCGTCAGCGCGCAGGCCGCGCCCATGGTATTGTTGCCTTGCTCTTTGGTTCTGCCGATCGGGGCGGTGGTCATTGCACGGTCCTTCAGGTGGCGCGGGCCTGCCTGACCGCCCGCTCCAGCGCATCCAAGAAGCGCGAGCGATCCGTCTTTGTAAACCCCTTGCCGCCGCCTTGGCGGAACGGATCGGCGGCGCGCAGGTCGGTCATCAGGTCGCGGGTGGCCAGCACGTTGCCGATATTGGCCGCCGTCAACGGCTCGCCATTATGTTTCAGCACCATTGCGCCCGCTTCGACGCATTTCGCGGCCAAGGGGATGTCCCCGGTGACGACCACGTCGCCCGGCCCCGCGCGGTCGGCGATCCACATGTCGGCCACGTCCGGGCCATCGGGAACGATGACCGTCTGGACCAAGGGGTGAGGCGACGGACGCAGGCCGCCGTTCGACACGATATGCACGGTCCAGCCATGGCGCGTTCCGACGCGGATCGCCTCATCCTTGACCGGGCAGGCATCGGCATCGACATAGATCATCTGAGGCGGCTCCGATTGGTTGGGCGGGGTGCGATCCCGCAGGAAACGGGTCGCCATGCCACCCGGTTACGCCAAAAATGCGGGTAGTGTCCACCATTCGCAAGGCGCCCCAGATGCAACCTCTCATCCTTCCGCTGCTGATATTCCTGTTTCCCCTCGCGTTCAGCCCCGGCCCCGGAAACATGGTCTTTGCTGCTGCGGGCGCGCGGTTTGGGCTGCGTGCCACGCTGCCTGCGAATGCCGGCTATCACCTTGCCACGCTGGCCGTGACGATCCTGATCGGACTGGGGTTTGCCGAGGCGATGAATACTTTCCCCGGCCTCTTTGCCGTGATCAAGGTGGCCGGATCGCTCTATGTTCTGTGGTTGGCTGCGACGCTGATGCGCGCGGGCCTCAATGACGACGCCGAGGCGCGCCCGGTGGGCTTTGGTGACGGGGTCATCCTGCTGCTGCTGAACCCCAAGGCCTATATCATCATCGCGCTGATGTTCACGCAATTCCTGACAGATCAGGGGCGATCCGGGTTATGGACCGTCGTGGCCATCGCGGCCATCTTCACGCTCAACAATCTTGCGGCATTCCTGACCTGGACCATCTTCGGCGATGTGATCGCGCGCCGGTTCCGCGAAGGAGGCCGGGCGCGCAATGTCAATATCGTGTTCGGCGCGATGCTGGGGGCGGCGGGGCTGTGGATTTTGATCCACTGACACGCGCCGCCCCGCGCGGAAGGCGCCACCGCGTCAGGCCTCGGCCTTCTTTGCCTTGGTGCGATGGACCTTGTACTCGTCGGGGATCGGCATGCGGTTGAACGCGTCAAGTCCGGCGATCTTGTAGGCCTCGGCCAGCGTCGGATAATTGAACGTGTTCTGCACGAAGTAATCCACCGTCCCTTTCAGGTTCAGCACCGCCTGCGCGATATGGATCAGCTCGGTCGCGCCTTCGCCGACAATCTGCACGCCCAGAACGCGGCGCGTTTTCAGGGAAAACAGCATCTTCAGCAGGCCGTGTTCCAGCCCCATGATATGGCCGCGCGATGTCTCGCGGAACCGGGCGACGCCGACCTCGTAGGGGATGCCCAGTTCGTTCATCTCCTCTTCGGACATGCCGCAAGTGCTGATTTCGGGCACGGAATAGATGCCGTAGGGAAACCATGGGCTTTCGGGCAATGTCGGCGTGTCCAGCGCATGACACGCGGCGATGCGCCCCTGTTGCAGCGATGTGGAGGCAAGGCTGGGATGCCCGATCACGTCGCCGGCGGCATAGATATGCGGCACCTTGGTCTGGTACGTCTTGCGATCTACCTCCAGGCGTCCGCGATGGTCCGTCTTCAGCCCCGCCTTGTCCAGGCCCAGCCGTTGCGTCGCGCCCATCCGCCCGGCGGCAAAGAGCAGCATTTCGCTGCGCACATGGCGCCCGTTTTCCAGCGTGACCTCGACATGCTGGCCCGCGTCCTCGATCTTTTCGATCCCCGAGCCAAGGCGCAGATCCACCCCGTTTTCGCGGATCTGGTGGGTGAAATCCTCGATCAGGGTCTTGTCGATGAAATCGAGAAAGCTGTCGCGCGGTTCGATCAGTGTCACCCGCACGTCGAGCGCGGCGAACATCGTGGCATATTCCACCCCGATCACGCCCGCACCGATTACCGTCAGGCTGCGCGGAATGGTCTCAAGCTTGAGAAACTCGTCGCTGTCCAGCACGGTCTTGCCGTTGAAAGGGCAGGTCTTGGGGCGATGTGTCTTGGTTCCGGTCGCGATCAGGAACCTGTCGGCGGTCAGGCGCGTCGTTTTGCCGGCCTCGACCTGCACCTCCACCTCGTTCGGGCCGGTGAAACTGGCCAGACCATAGAGCGTTTCGACATGGTTGCGGTTGAACTGATGCTCCAGCACGTCGACCTCGTAATCGACGGTCTTGTTCAGGCGCGCTTGCAGATCCTCGGCACCGATATCTTCCTTGACCCGGTAGGCGCGCCCGTAAAAGCTGCGCTCGCGCCAACCCGAGAGGTTCAGCACCGTCTCGCGCAGGGTCTTGGACGGAATTGTGCCGGTATGGGCCGACACCCCGCCAAGACGGTCCTTGCGGTCGATGACCAGAACGCGGCGATTCAGTTTGCCCGCCTGGATGGCGGCAGACCGGCCCGCCGGGCCGGAACCGATGACGATGAGGTCGTAATGGTCCATCAGATCAACTCGCATAGAGCGCCTCGGCGTGGAACGTGACGTGATCTTCCATGAAGGTCGAGATGAAAAAGTAGCTGTGATCATAGCCCGGCTGCATCCGCAGGATCGCCTGCTGGCGCCGCGCGGCTGCGGCATGGGCCAGCGTTTCGGGCTTCAGGAGGTCGATGAACTGATCGTTCGTGCCGGTATCCACCAGGATCGGCCCGTCAAAGCCCGTGTCCTTCATCAGCGCGCTGGCATCATGCGCGGCCCAGTTGCCCTCGTCCTCGCCCAGATACCCGGTCAGCTGCTTGCGGCCCCAGTCGCTTTCCGTGGGGTTGCAGATCGGCGAGAAGGCCGACACGCTCCGGAAGCGCCCTGGCAGACGCATTGCCAGCGTCAGCGCGCCATGCCCGCCCATCGAGTGGCCGGTAATGGCCTGCCGGTCCAGATCCACGGCAAATTCGGCGCCGATCAGCGCGGGCAGATCCTCGGCGATGTAATCCCACATCTGAAAATGCTTGGCCCACGGCTCCTGCGTGGCGTTCAGGTAGAACCCGGCGCCTTGCCCCATGTCAAAGGCATCGTCGTTCGCCACGCCCTCGCCGCGCGGCGATGTGTCGGGAAATACCAGCGCGATGCCCTGCTCGGCGGCCCAGCCCTGTGCGCCGGCCTTGGTCATTGCGTTCTCATGGGTGCAGGTCAGGCCGGACAGAAACCACAGGACCGGCACGGGGCCGTCCTTGGCCTCGGCGGGCAGGAACAGGCCGAACGTCATGTCTGTTCCCGTTGCCTTGGAGGCATGCGAATAGACGCCCTGAACGCCCCCGAAACAAGCGTTTTCCGATTTCACTTCCATGGCGGTGCTCCTTGAATGCTGTATATGTCGCGGCTCTATCTAGCACACGGTTACCAAGTTCAAAACGACTAAGACACCGGCAATTCTGTCGGCCTGCTGCGCATCAGTACAGCGGCTGAACCCACCCGATCACCAGCGATACGGTCACCGCCGCCAGCACCGTAGAGATCAGGATCGAGGTCGACACCCGCTGCGGCGCCACACCGTAATGCTGCGCCAACATATAGACATTGCCCGCCACCGGCAGCGATGCGGCGGCAATCATAACCGCCGCCGAATAGGGCGCGACGTCGAACACCAGCAGCGCGGCCACGGCCACGGCGGCGGGGTGCAGCACGAGCTTGCAGGCCGATAGCCAGCCCGCGACATAAGGCCGCTCGGCCGATTTTCCGGCCAGCGACGCGCCGATGGCAAACAGCGCGCCGGGGGTCGCGGCGCCGCCCAGAATTACCAGAAACTCGTTGACCGGACCGGGAATCGGCAGGCGCAGCCCCGACCACGTCAGCCCCAGCACGATCGACACGATCATCGGATTCTTCAGCAGGCCCAGCCCCACCGTGCCCAATACCGCAGGGCGCATCCGCCCGTCGCGCGTGCCGGTGATCACGATCACGATCAGCGCGCCGAACACGATCAGATCTACCGCCAGCACCATCATCACTGCCGCAATCGCAGCCTCGCCCATCAGCATCGCCAGCATGGGGATACCCAGAAACCCGACATTGCCGACCACGCCGCATTGCGCCTCGATGGCGGCCTCCTCGGCGCGGGCGCCGCGCATCAGCGATACCGCTGTGACCAGCAGATACACCACGCCCGAGCCGCATAAGTACGCCAGCACAAAGGCCGGATCGAATATCTCGCGCAGGCTCAGATTGGCCGAGAACCGCAGCAGCATTGCGGACAGCGCAAAATAGAACACGAACTTCGTTAGCCACGCAGTCGCCTCGGCGGTGAAAAACCCAAAGCGCCGCGCGCCGTAACCCAGCGCGATGACCATGAAGAACGGCAATGTCGACAGAAATATGGCAGCCATGCCTCTTGGTAACAGCCGGAGGAACGGCGTCAATCGCAACGCTTGCGACCTGCTGGGCCATGCCTTTTCTTCTTGCCTTAAATATCCCCGCCGGAGGCCCCCGGCAGACAGCAAACGCCACCGCCGGGGACGGGCGCGCCTTAGCCCAGTTCGGCCAACCGCGCGCGCGCGGCGCGCAGCGTTGCCGCCTCTTCCTCACGCATGGCCAGATTTTCGCGTGCTTCCCCGACCACCTCATCGGGCGCCGAGGCCACGAATTTGGGGTTGTTCACGCGCCCCTTCAGCCCGCCGATCTCCTTCTCCAGCTTGCCCAGCGTCTTGTCCAGCCGGGCCTTCTCGGCCTCCACATCGATGATATCCGCCAGCGGCAGGCCAAAGACGCCGCCCTCGGCTGCCACGGTGACGCAGCCCTTGGGGAATGTGTCGACATGGGTCAGGCTATCGATCCGCGCCAGCCGTTTGATCATCATCTCGTTGCGGTCCCATGCAGCCTTGCCTGCCGCGTCCAGCGACGTCACCAGCATCGGCACCTGTAGGCCCGCGGGCACATGCATCTGCGCCCGCGCGCTGCGCACCGCGTCGATCAGGGAAATCACCCAGTTAATTTCCCGGTCAGCAGCCGCATCGACCAGTTCGGCGCCGTATTCGGGCCAGTCGGCATGGATCAGCATCTTTTGCCGCTCGCCAAGGTTGCCCCACAGCTCTTCGGTTACGAAGGGCATGATGGGGTGCAGCAGGATCAGGCACTGATCAATGACCCACGCCATCGTGGCGCGGCTCTCGGCCTTGACCGCGTCCGTGCCGTCCATCAGCAGTGGCTTGGAGAATTCGACATACCAGTCGCAGACCTTACCCCAGACAAAGACGTACAGCGCGTTCGCCGCGTCATTAAACCGGTAATTGCCCAGCGCCGCGTCCACGTCGGCGCGCACCTTCGCCGTCTCGCCGATGATCCACTTGTTCACGGTCTCGTTCGGGGCAGGGGGCGTATGCACAGAATAACCCGCACCCAGCGCGGCAGGCGTCGCGCCGTTCATCTCGGCAAAGCGGGCGGCATTCCACAGCTTCGTGCCAAAGTTGCGATACCCCGCGATGCGCCCGCTCGACAGCTTCAGGTCGCGGCCCATCGCAGCCATCGCCGTCAGAGTAAAGCGCACGGCGTCGGTGCCATATTCGTCGATCAATTCCAGCGGGTCCAGAACATTGCCCAAGGATTTGGACATCTTCTTGCCCTTCTCGTCGCGCACGAGGGCGTGGACATAGACGTGGCTGAACGGCTTTTGCCCGACAACGGCGTATTGCATCATCATCATCCGGGCGACCCAGAAAAATATGATGTCAAACCCGGTGATCAGCGTCGAGGTCGGGAAATACTTTTGCATTTCAGGCGTGTCCTCGGGCCAGCCCAGCGTGCCGATGGGCCACAGGCCAGACGAAAACCACGTGTCCAGAACATCCGCGTCGCGCCACACCGGATAGAGCAGATGCGTCGGGTCCTGGCTGATCACATAATCTGCCAGACTTTCGGCCAGAACGTGCATCGCCTCGCCGCGATCGGCCACTTCAACCAGCCGCGCATGATTCAGCGGCGTCGGAAGACCGGCCAGCACGTCGTCGAACTTGTCATGCAAGGCGTCAAAATCGGGCGCGGCATGGTAGCGGTCCGTGCCCGGCGCCAGCGACTGATCCCACAGGAGGCGCTGCATTTCGACCATATCCAGCGCGCCGTCACTCTCGTCATCGCGGAATTCGCCGCGTTCCAGATCAAGGCCGTACCAGACCGGGATCTGATGACCCCACCACAGCTGACGCGAAATGCACCACGGCTGGATGTTCTCCAGCCAGTGGAAATACACCTTGCGGTCGCTCTCAGGCATGATTGTCACCTCGCCCGAGCGGACGGCGTCGATCGCCGGCTGGACGATCTGCGCGGTCTCGACGAACCACTGATCGGTCAGCATCGGCTCGATCACCACCTTGGAGCGGTCGCCGAAGGGCTGCATGATCTGCTTGGCCTCGACCAGCGGCACCATGCCGGGGTCCATGCACACGTTGCCGTCAGACTCTTCGGGATTGCCGGGGACCATAACGGCCAGACCGTCGTCCGTGATCTGCTGCACGACGCGCTTGCGCGCCTCCAGCCGGTCCAGCCCGCGCAGATCGTCCGGCACGAGGTTGATCGTATCCGCCTCTGCCTCGTCCAGCGCGCGCTCGCCCTTGGCGACGGCCATCGCAATGGCAGCGGCCTCGGCGTAGGGGGCGCCATCGTCGCGCATCTGCGCGCGTGTGTCCATCAGACGATAGCAGGGGATGCCGCCCCGCTTGGCCACGGCATAGTCGTTGAAATCATGCGCGCCGGTGATCTTGACCGCGCCCGAGCCGAAGGTCGGATCGGGATAGTCATCGGTAATGATCGGGATCAGGCGGCGATGCTCCTTCGGGCCGACCGGAATTTCGCACAGCTTGCCGACAATCGCGCCATAGCGCAGATCCGACGGATGCACCGCCACCGCGCCGTCACCCAGCATCGTTTCAGGCCGCGTCGTGGCGATGGCGATATAATCGCGCGTCTCGCGCAAGGTGATGTTGCCGTCCTCGTCCTTCTCGACATACTCGTAGGTCTCGCCGCCAGCGAGCGGGTACTTGAAATGCCACATATGGCCGGCGACGTCGATATTCTCGACCTCCAGATCGGAAATCGCCGTCTCGAAATGCGGGTCCCAGTTGACCAGACGCTTGCCGCGATAGATCAGCCCCTTGTCATACATGTCGACAAAGACCTTGATGACCGCGTCGTGGAAATTCGGGCCGTTCCCCTTGTCGGGATCGCCTGCCGCGCCGCCCATGGTGAACGCCTCGCGCGACCAGTCGGCTGAGGCGCCGAGACGCTTGAGCTGACCGATGATCGTGCCGCGCGACTTGACCTTTTGCTCCCAGACACGCGCGACAAATGCCTCGCGCCCCAACTCTACCCGCGTCGGCTCGCCATTGGCGGCCATGTCGCGCTCGGTCACCATCTGCGTGGCGATGCCGGCGTGATCGGTGCCCGGCTGCCATAGCGTGTCAAAGCCCCGCATCCGATGCCAGCGCACCAGAATATCCTGAAGTGTGTTGTTGAACGCATGCCCCATATGCAGACTGCCGGTCACATTCGGAGGGGGGATCATGATGCTGAACGGCTCGGCGCCCTCGGCCGCATTGGCGCCCGCCTTGAACGCGCCGGATGTCTCCCACGCCTCATAGAGCCGCTGCTCGGCCTCGGCCGCATCGAATGTCTTTTCCATAGCCATGGGATCGCTCCTTATTCTAAAGCGGTTCGTCTTAGACCTGAGGCACTCAGTTAAGGTGAAACGCGTGCAACGCTCATATGTTGCGCAGCGTTTCGCGAAAAGCTGTAATTCAGGTTTTTCGCGAAACGCTTTGGGCTTTGGCTTAGACAATTCGGCGCCTGAGGGAAAGCCCGGTGGAAATTGCCGCCATGTAAATCCGCGCTGGCGTTCAACGCGCCCCGCGCAGGGCCAGAAGTGCGCCAGGCTTTTTCTTGATCCTAAATACCCAAATCCCGCCGCCGGCCTCAGGCGCGGGGGGCGCCGGTCAGCGGTTCACGGGCGCCGGGGCGGATGACGGCGGGGTCGTAAGGCTCGCGCGCGAAAACCTCTTCGACCATGGGCGCAAAGAATTCCAGCGGCAGCGTGTCATAACCCGGATCAAAGCTGGACTGGTCCCACCGCTCGCAGAATTCGGCGCAATCGTCGAAATAGGGGTGACCTGCATGGCGCTCACGCTTGTTCGGGTCGGCGCCGTCCAGGTGGTGGCCGTAATAGAGCATTTGGAAATCGCCATGGGTGGCGACGCACCATGTGCATTGCTCGCGCACGAAGGGCTTCAGAATCGTGGCGGCGTATTCGTCGTGATTATAGGGCGCATAGATGTCGCCGATGTCATGCAGCAGCGCCGAGACGACCCAGTCGGTATCGGCCCCATCGCGCCATGCCCGCGTCGCCGATTGCAGCGAATGGCCCAGCCGCGTGATCTGGTAGCCTGACAGGCTTGCGTCCAGTTCGACCAGCGCGGTCATCAGGCGCCCGGCCGTGTGGCGGGTGTGGTCGATCTCGTGCTTGGTGAGGAATTCGTACTCCTCCTTCGTACCATCCTTCATCTGGGTAAAGCTGACTCGGTCCATGGCTGGCTCCTCTGTGCGCTGTGTCCTATGGGCGTGATCCAACAGCAGATGCCTGCGCATTTGCAAGGGCGCGCGGCCTATGGAATATCTGTCAATCGGCGGATCGTGAGATATATCTAGCCCAAAGGCACCCAAATTGCGCGGGAAAGGACGAAGCCGAACATGTCATGGCGCAAATGGGTCAAGAAAATCTATGCACTGGCGCTTCCGGGGTTCGGGCGCGATTTGCGGCGCGGCCATCAGGGCGGGATCGATCATCGCGGGCCGGTGACGCATGTTCTGATCCTGGATGGGACGATGTCGTCGCTTGCCCCCGGTGACGAGAGTAATGCAGGCCTCACCTACAAACTGCTGGGCGATGTGCGCGGCGCGCGATTGGCGCTGTATTACGAGGCGGGGCTGCAATGGCAGGACTGGCGCGGCACAGTTGGCGTGATGATGGGCCACGGGATCAACCGCCAGATCCGGCGCGCCTATGGATACCTGGCCAATCGCTACAGGCCGGGCGACAGCATTTATCTGCTGGGCTATTCGCGCGGCGCCTATGCCGTGCGGTCGTTGGCGGGCGCGATCGACATGGTTGGCCTGCTGCGCCCCGAACATGCGACGGAGCGCAACGTGCGGCTGGCTTGGCGCCATTACCAGACAGGGCCGGGCAGGCCGGTTGCGCGCGATTTCCACCGCGCCTATTGCCATGACAGCGTGCCCGTCGAGATGGTCGGCGTCTGGGACACGGTCAAGGCGCTGGGCCTGCGCCTGCCGGTTCTGTGGCGCTGGACCGAGGCGTCGCATTCGTTTCATTCGGCCAGTCTGGGGGGCTCTGTGCGGCGAGGCTATCACGCGCTGGCGCTGGACGAGACGCGCGTCGTCTATACGCCCGTTCTGTGGCAGACCAATGGAATCACCAATATCGATGTGCAGCAGGTCTGGTTTCGCGGCACCCACCCCGATGTCGGCGGGCATCTGGACGGGTTCGAGGCCGCGCGTCCGCTCGCCAATGTCCCGCTGGTGTGGATGCTGGAGCAGGGCGAGGCCGCAGGTCTGCCGCTGCCCGAGGGATGGCGCGGGCGCTATCCGTGCGATGCGTGCGCGCCGTCCGTCAGCACCTGGCGCCACTGGGGCAAGATATTTCTGATCCGTGCGCGCCGCAAGGTCGGTCGGGATCCTTCGGAGTGGATCCACGAAACGGCGCGGCAGGACTGCGCCGCGCCGCCCCTCAAGGGCGGCGCAGATTGATCTGGCTGCGGCGCGGCTCAGGCGACGTCACGCAGCTCGACCTTGGGCGTAACGCCCAGCGCATGACAGATGTCGCGTGTCAGTTCGGGCCGGTTCAGCGTGTAGAAATGCAGATCTTCGACACCTTCACTCATCAGCTTGCTGCACAGCTCGGTCGCGACGGCAATGGCCAAAAGGTCGCTGCGTCCGTCACGCTCGGCCGTCTCGAAGGCCGCGTTCAGCCAAGAGGGGATCGATGTGCCGCACGCTTCGGCAAAGCGGCGCGCGCCGGTCCAGTTCTCGATCGGGAAGATGCCGGGAATGATCGGCTTGTCGATGCCCGCTGCGGCGCAGCGATCGCGAAAGCGCAGGAACGTATCGGCGCTGAAGAAGAACTGGGTGATGGCCTCGTCTGCGCCGGCGTCGAACTTGCGCTTCAGCCACTCGACATCTGAGTTTTCATTGGCGGCATTCGGATGCGCCTCGGGGTAGGCGCCGACGCGGATCGTGAAATCGCCGCGGTCCTTTAGCGCCGCGATCAGTTCGCAGCTGTCGTTGAACCCGTCGGGATGCGGTTTGAACTCGCCCGTTTCCTTGGGGGGGTCGCCGCGCAGCGCGACGATCTCGGTCACGCCGGCAGCGGCGAATTCATCGGCGATGGCCAGTGTTTCTTCGCGCGTCGCGTCGACGCAGGTCAGGTGCGCCGCCACGTTCAGCCCGGCCGAGCCGTGCAGGGCGCCGACCGCCTCGCGCGTCAGGGTGCGGGTGGTGCCCCCTGCGCCGTAGGTGACGGAAACAAAGCGCGGCTGAAGCGGCGCCAGTGTGTGTACCGTGTCCCAAAGGCGAAATGATGCCTCAAGGTTCTTGGGCGGGAAGAATTCGAACGAGATGTTTGGCGTTGCCATGACGTGATTTCCTTTGGTGGGGCTTGAGCCCTTTGTCGCAATGCAGCATAAATTACGCAAATTCATAATTTTCACGATCTATATGAGGCGCGCTAATATAATGCATATCGAGTTCCGGCATCTTCGCACGATCCGCGCGATCCACGCCGCGGGCGGACTGGCCAAGGCGGCCGATCAGTTGAACATCACGCAATCTGCGCTGAGCCATCAGATCAAGGGGCTGGAGGATCAGGCCGGGGTCGAGCTGTTCGTGCGCCGCTCAAAACCGATGACACTGTCGGCGGCGGGGATGCGCCTGCTGCGCGTGGCCAACAAGGTGCTGCCCGAGATCGAGGCGCTGGAGGCTGAATTCAGCGGCGTGCGCGACGGCAGTTCGGGGCGGCTCCATATCGCCATCGAATGTCACGCCTGTTTCGAGTGGCTGTTCCCGGTGCTGGAGGCGTTTCGCCATAACTGGCCCGAGGTCGATGTCGACATCCGCCCCGGCCTTGCCTTTGACGCGCTGCCCGCCCTGCAAAAGGAAGAGGTGGATCTGGTCGTCTCGTCCGACCCCGAGGCGCTGCGCGGCATCGGATTCAAGCCGCTGTTCGATTACGAGCCGGTGTTTCTGGCCTCGGCCCTGCACCCGTTGGCGCAGAAGGACTATATCGAGGCCGAGGATTTTCGCGGCCAGACGCTGATCACCTATCCGGTAGACCGCTCGCGGCTGGACGTGTTCACCGAATTGCTGACCCCCGCCAAGGTCGAACCTGCCAACATCAGGCAGGTGGAACTGACGGCGGTGATCCTGCTGCTGGTGGCCTCCAATCGCGGTGTTGCCGTACTGCCCGACTGGGTGGTGCGCGAATTGCGCAGCAGCGACGATTATGTCGTGCGCCCGATCACCGAGGGCGGCCTGACCAAGCGGCTCTATGCCGCGATCCGCGACGATGACGCGACCAAGCCGTTCATGGCGCATCTGATGAAACTCGCGCGCGAGATCCCGATGCGCCTGCAACGGCGCGAGCCGGTCTAACGCCACACGTGCCCAGCCCCTTGCAGGCAAGGCACTGGGGGCCTATACGCGCGGCTTGATGTAGGTAGGGACGTGATCGAAATGGCACTCAGCGCAAATCTTAACGTGATGATGAAGGCGGCCCGCAAGGCAGGGCGCGCGCTGGCCAAGGATTTTCGCGAGGTCGAGAACCTTCAGGTGTCGATGAAAGGCGCCGGCGATTTCGTCAGCCGCGCCGATATTCAGGCCGAGCAGATCATCAAGTCCGAGCTGATGAACGCCCGCCCCACTTATGGCTGGATGGCCGAAGAGGGCGGGGAGGAGCCGGGCGCAGACCCCACCCGCCGCTGGATCGTCGACCCGCTGGACGGCACTACGAACTACCTGCACGGGCTGGCGCATTGGGCGGTGTCCATCGCGCTGGAGCATAAGGGTGCGATCGTCGCCGGTGTCGTCTATGACCCCTCACGGGACGAATTGTTCTTTGCCGAAAAGGGCGAGGGCGCGTGGATGAACGAATCCCGGATGCGCGTGTCCGGGCGTGACAAGCTGATCGAGAGCATCTTTGCCACCGGCCTGCCCTTTGGGGGGCGCAGCGACCTGCCGCAAACCTTGCAGGATCTGGCCCGCCTGCTGCCTGCCTGCGCCGGTGTGCGCCGCTTTGGTGCGGCCTCGCTCGATCTGGCCTATGTCGCAGCCGGCCGTTACGACGGATTCTGGGAACGTCGCCTGAAGCCGTGGGATCTGGCCGCTGGCCTGCTGATCGCGCGCGAGGCCGGCGCGCTGGTCGAGCCGTTGACGCCCGAACGCAACATTCTGGACGAAGGCGCGATCATCTGCGCCAACGCGCCGATCTTTGACAAGTTCGCCCGGATCATCCGCAATCAATAGGCTATTCGTCGGACGGGTGATTGATCCCGTCGACCCAGCCGATATCTCCCAGATCGCGTGGGTTCACCCCCTCCAGCGTGCCCAGATTCACGCCGTATTCATTGGGGTTCGACCGGCGCCGGTGATGCGTGTAGATGCCGCAGATCGAACAGAACCAATGCTGCGCCTTGCCCGTCCCCCACGTATAGAGCGTCAGCGTGTCCGCGCCCCTCACAACCTCCAGCCCGTCCAGCGGCGCCGTCACCGCCGCCGCCCCGCGCCGCGCGCAAAAGCTGCAATCGCAGCGGCTGGCTGTTTTCAGCCCGTCCGTCAATGTCACGCGCAGTTCCACCGCGCCGCAATGGCATGTCGCTTTCATTTTCGCCTCACTTTCGGGATACGGGTGCGCGCATATTCATACTTTGCCTGCGGATGGGGTGGGCGCCCCTCATTGCGCGCCCAGAACTGCGGGCCGCCCCGGCGCAGCAGCAGCGGCACGGTCAGCAAGACCCCGATGACAAAGCCCCCCGCATGCGCCCAATAGGCAACGCCTCCGCCTGTGGCGGGCATCGACAGCCCGCCAAAGATCTGGAATCCGAACCATAGCCCCAGCATGATCCAGGCTGGGATCGGCAGGATGCGAAAGAAGATGACGAAGATGATGAGGACATCCACCTTGGCCTTGGGAAACAGCAGCAGATAGCCGCCCATCACCCCCGCGATCGCCCCCGAGGCGCCAACCGTCGGCACCAGCGAATAAGGTTCGGACATGAGTTGCGCCAGCCCGGATCCGACGCCGCAGGCAAGGTAGAAGGCAAGATAGGGCAGATGGCCCATCTCATCCTCTAGATTGTCGCCAAACACCCACAGAAACAGCATGTTACCGGCCAGATGCATCACGCCGCCATGCAGGAAGGTAGAGGTGATCAGCGACGGGTAAGCCCCCGCATAGGTGACCTTTGCCGGGATCATCGCCCAGTCGACGTAAAACGCGTTCAGCGCGCGCGGATCGCTCATCAGTGGCCAATAGCTGATGAAAATGATGACATTCGCGGCGATCAGCGCGTAGGTCACATAGGGCGTGCGCCCCGAGGGGTTATGATCGCGAATGGGGAACATGGGGCCAAACTGGCCCCATGTCCCAGCGTGGTCAAGCGTTAGGACATGCCGCCCAGCAACGCGGCGTTACCGCCGGCCGCGGTGGTATCGACGCAGACATGCCGCTCGTTCAGCACATGGCCCGAATCCGGCAGCCCGGTGATCAGCGGCAGGATCGGCCCGCTGCGCGCCGCCAGTGCCTGCGCATAGGGGCGCGCCATCGTCGCATCGCCCCAATACAGCGCGCCCGCGATGCCGGTCAGCGATGTCAGCGCCTCGGGCGGGACGGTGCCCGTCGCCTCGACCGCCAGACCGCCAAGGCCGGTGACGGCGCGCGCCTGCGCCTGCGCCGCCTCGCGGCCCGGCCCCATGCACAGCAGGGGCGCGCGTGCGTGGCTGGTCAGGCGGTTGGATTCGCCCGTTGGCCCAGGCATCACCTGATCCTCGCGCGGCTGCATTTCGACCTTATGCGCCTTGTTCAGCGCGGCCTGAATGTCCTTGGCCGCCATGATGCCTTCCCAGTCATGCCCGGCCAGTGGTGCGGGATGCGCTGTATACCGGGCCAGATAGTGCGGGCCGCCGGCCTTGGGCCCGGTGCCCGAAAGCCCCTCGCCGCCGAAGGGCTGGGAGCCGACGATCGCGCCGATCTGGTTGCGGTTGACGTAGATGTTGCCGGCCTGCACCCGTTCGGTCACGTATTGCACGCGGTCGTCGATGCGCGTCATCAGGCCAAAGGTCAGGCCATATCCGGTGGCGTTGATCGCGTCGATCACCTTGTCCAGTTCGGTTGCGCCGAAGGTTGCCATGTGCAGCACGGGGCCGAAAATCTCGCGCTGCATGTCGCCGATGCCGTCCACGCGGATCAGCGTGGGGGCGATGTAGGTGCCGGAATTGGGTGTCTTCAACTCGTGCAGCAGCCGACCTTCGGCGCGGGCGGTCTGGATATGCTCGGCAATGCCTGCGCGGGCGGTTTCGTCGATGACGGGGCCGCAATCGGTGCTAAGATCCCAAGGCATGCCGATCACCACCGCATCCATCGCGCCGGTCAGCATCTTGGTGAAATCCTCGACGATATCCTCCTGCACATAAAGGCAGCGCAGGGCCGAGCAGCGCTGCCCGGCGGACTGGAACGCCGATTCGACGATGGCCTGCACAGCCTGTTCGGGCAGGGCGGTGCTGTCCACGATCATCGCGTTCAACCCGCCGGTTTCCGCGATCAGCGGCGCGCCGGGGGCGAGGTTTTCGGCCATGGCGCTGCGGATCTTCATTGCCGTCGCGGTGGACCCGGTGAAGGCCACCCCGCCGACGCGCGGATCCGATGTCAGCGCCGCGCCGATATCGCCGCCGCCGGGCAGGAGTTGCAGCGCCGTCTTCGGCACGCCGGCCTCATGCATGAGGCGCACGGCGAAATGTGCGGTCAGCGGCGTCTGTTCGGCCGGTTTGGACAGCACGGCGTTGCCGGCTGCCAGCGCGGCGGCGATCTGGCCGGTGAAAATGGCCAGCGGAAAGTTCCACGGGCTGATGCAGGTGAAGGTGCCGACGGCGCCGGTATCGGGCGCATTGGCGCCGTAGTAGCGCAGGAAATCAACGGCCTCGCGCAGTTCGGCGACCGCGTCCATCTGGCTTTTGCCGGCCTCGCGGGCGAGGATGGCGAAAATCTCGCCATAGTTTTGCTCGTAAAGGTCCGCGATCTTGGCCAGTACCGCACCGCGTTCGGTGGCGGGGGCGTCCCAGGGCGCGGCATTGCTCAGGGCCGTTTCGATGTCGACGCGGCTGGCTTGGGCGACGGTGCCGGGGCTGCCTGCCGGGTCGGCGGGGTTGGCTACATCGACCGCTTCCTCGGGCTGGGCCCTGGCCGCCAGAATGGGGGCTGCCGCCCATTTATGGGTGGCAAAGGGCGCGCGGGCAACCTCAACAGCGTCCAGCGTCGGCTGGTGTTTCAGGTCGAACCCCTTGGAGTTCACGCGCTCGGGCAGGAACAGTTCCGGGCCGGTGGGCAGGGTCGGGCCATCGAGATCGACCAGATGGAACGGATCGGCGGCGACGATTTCGGGCGCGACCTCCTCATCCACGATCTGGTTGACAAAGCTGGAGTTGGCGCCGTTTTCCAGCAGGCGCCGCACGAGGTACGCCAGCAGATCGCGATGCGCGCCGACGGGGGCGTAGATGCGGCAGCGCGTGCCCTCGTTCTTCATCACGATGTTATGCAGCGCCTCGCCCATGCCGTGCAGGCGCTGGAATTCGAACGCCTCCTTGTCGGTGGCCATGTCCAGCACGGCGGCGACGGTGTGCGCGTTATGCGTGGCGAACTGGGGGTAGATGCGGTCGGTCATCGACAGCAGCTTGCGCGCGTTGGCGATATAGCTGACATCGGTGGCGGGTTTGGACGTGAAAACGGGGAAGCCGTCGATACCTTCGACCTGTGCCTGCTTGATTTCGGTGTCCCAATAGGCGCCCTTGACCAGACGCACCATGATGCGCCGGTCGTGCCGCTGGGCCAGATCATAGAGGAAATCGATCACATGCCCGGCGCGCTGGCCATAGGCCTGCACAACCACGCCAAAGCCGTCCCAGCCCGCCAGTGCGGGTTCGCTCAGCACCGTTTCGATCACGTCCAGCGACAGTGCCAGGCGGTCGGCCTCTTCTGCGTCGATATTCAGGCCCATGCCAGCCGATTTCGCCAACAGCGCAAGGCTGCGCAGGCGCGGCACCAGAATTTCCATGACCTGCTCGCGCTGGGCGACCTCATAGCGCGCATGCAGCGCCGACAGCTTGACCGAAATGCCGGGGTTCCTGGCGATCTCGTCATGGGTGCAGGCCTGCGCGATGGCACTGATGGCGCGACTGTAGCTGAGGTGATAGCGCGTCGCGTCCTTGTCGGTGCGCGCGGCCTCGCCCAGCATGTCGTAGGAATAGGTGTAGCCCTTCTTCTCCATCTTGGCGGCGCGGTCCATCGCGGACTGGATGTTTTCGCCCAGCACGAAGTTGCGGCCCATCTCCTTCATCGCGCGCGCGACGGCGGTGCGGATCACAGGTTCGCCCAGACGTTTCATGGCGGCGCGCATATGGCCGACGGGGCCCTTGCGGTCCTCTTTCAGCACCTTGCCGGTCAGCATCAGCGCCCATGTCGAGGCGTTCACCAGCGGCGAGGTCGAATGGCCCATATGCTTGCCCCAGTCGGAGGGCGCGATCTTGTCCTCGATCAGCGCGTCGATGGTTTCGGCGTCGGGCACGCGCAGCAGTGCCTCGGCCAGACACATCAGCGCGATACCCTCATCCGTGGACAGGCCATATTCAGCCAGAAACACCTCCATCAGGCCCGGATCGGACTGACCGCGAATGTCGCGCACCAGATCGGCGCCTCGGGCGCAGATGCGCTGGCGATCCTCGGGCGAAAGGTTCGCCTCGGTCTTGAGGCGGGCGATGGTCGTCGCCTCATCGGCATAGGTGTCCAGGTCGACTGCACGGCGCGATTGGGTGTCGTATGGCATAAGGGCATCCTTTGGTGGGCTGGGCCGAAGGCGATGGCAAGCATCTTTCGCAACGCTCCGATTGACCGATCCTAGCACGTCCAGATAAGATGTTTTTCCTGTTCAATACCTTTGCACAGGCCAAATGGACGGAAATTGGGGCATCTATGAGTTCAAATGAGCTGGATAAGTTCGACAAGGCGATTCTCCATGTTTTGGCAACGGATGGGCGCATCAGCGTCACTGATCTGGCGCGCCGCATCGGCCTCTCCAAGTCGCCCACGCAGGCGCGGCTGCGGCGGCTGGAGGCGACGCGCGTGATTTCGGGCTACCGCGCGATGATCGACCCGATCCGGCTGGGGCTGGACCACGTCAGTTTCGTCGAGGTGCGCCTGACAGACACGCGCGAGGCCGCGCTGGCCGAATTCAACGCCGCCGTCTGCAAGATCCCCGAGATCGAGCAGGTGCATCTGATTGCCGGTAATTTTGACTACCTGATGAAGATCCGCACCCGCAGCATGAACGACTACCGCCAGATGCTGGCCGACCGCATCAGCACCCTGCCGCATGTGGCCGGCACCAGCACCTATGTCGCCATGCAGGCGGTCAAGGAAAACGCGCCAGAAGATGCGATCTGAGGCTGGCCAATAGAATGGTTGCGGTTTGATCGATGCGCTTGGGGCGCGCTTAGCTGTCCCCATGAAATACGCGCTGTGACGCTTTACACCCGCGCCGGGGTGTTTATTGTCCGCGCCGATGCGGGCGTGATGGAATGGTAGACATACCAGACTTAAAATCTGTTGGGCGTATGCCCGTGTGGGTTCGAGTCCCACCGTCCGTACCAAAGATGACGTTTCCAAGAAAATTCACTGCCAGCCCCTGACGTTTCGCCCGATCCTGCGCTAAGCGGGGGCAATTGCACCAGTCAGGATGCCTCCATGCGTGTTTCCGTTATCATTTCGGCCCTTGTGGCGGTCCTTGTCGGGTTTGGCGGGTCGGTTGCGATCATCCTGTCGGCGGCGGATGCGCTGGGCGCCAGCGAGGGGCAAAAGGCGACGTGGATCACCGTTCTGTGCCTGTCGATGCTGGCGACCACTGCGATTCTCAGCATTCGCCACCGCCTGCCCATCGTTACCGCATGGTCAACGCCGGGCGCGGCTGTGCTTGCCGGCGTAACCGCCACGTCGATGGAGGTGGCGGCGGGCGCGTTCATCCTTGCCGCGTTGATGCTGATCGCGACCGGTCTGATCCCCGCGCTGGAGCGGGCGGTGGCGCGCATACCCGGCGAAGTGGCGTCTGCCATGCTGGCCGGGGTTCTGTTCAGTTTTGTCGCGCAGGCGGCGTTGGTGATACCGGGCGCCGAAGCGCTGGTTCTGCCGCTGCTGGCGCTGTTTTTCGTGGTCAGGGCGTTCTCGCCGATCTGGGCTGTGCTGGCCGTGCTGGCGGCTGGCGTGCCGCTGGCCATTGCGCTGGGCATGGCGCATCCCGTCTGGCATGGCGGGCTACCGCCGATGGCGCTGATCCGGCCTGAATTCACCGCAGGCGCGCTGCTGGGTGTGGCGCTGCCGCTTTATCTGGTGACGATGGCCTCGCAGAATCTGCCGGGTTTTGCCGTCTTGCGCGCGGCGGGCTATCCGGTGCCGGGGCGCTCGATCCTGACCGTGACGGGCATCGCATCGCTGCTCAGCGCACCATGGGGCGCGCACAGCACCAATCTGGCGGCAATCACCGCCTCGATCTGCACCGGCCCCGATGCGCACCCGGACCCTGGCAAACGCTGGCTGTGCGGGCCGGTCTATGCGTTGGGTTATGGTGCGATCGCGCTGGTGGCGATGCCGCTGGTGCTGCTGTTCGCCAACTTTCCGCCTGCGCTGATCGCCGTTGTCGCAGGTGTCGCGCTGCTGGGGCCGTTCATCGGATCGCTCAGCGGGGCGCTGGCCAGCGGCGCCCATGCGGCGCCCGCCGCCGTCACGTTTGTCGTCACGGCGTCGAACCTCAGCCTGTTGGGCATCGGCGCCGCGTTCTGGGGGCTGGTGGCCGGTCTGGCGCTGGTCGGGATCGAAGATGCGCGCGCGCGACTGCGGCGTGGCTAGGGCGGCAAAGACTCCGCTTGCGCCGCGCCCGCCACACCCCTAGAAAGCCCTTGATTTTGACCGCTGCGGACGCCTCCGCGGCCCGATTGCAATGGATAAGGACGAACAATGCAGGTCACCGAGACCCAGAACGAAGGCCTCAAGCGCGCCTATAAGATGCTCCTGACTGCTCAGGATCTGGACGCCAAGGTCATGGACAAGCTGAAAGAAGCGCAGCCCGAAGTGGAAATGAAGGGCTTTCGCAAGGGCAAGGTGCCCCTCGCGCTGATGAAAAAGAACTTTGGCCAGCGCGTCCTGGGCGAAGCCATGCAAGAGGCCGTCGACGGCGCCATGAAGGCGCATTTCGAGGAAAAGGGCGTGCGCCCCGCCGCCGAGCCGGCCGTGAAGATGACCAACGAGGATTGGAAAGAGGGCGACGACGTCGAAGTCGAAATGTCCTACGAGGCGCTGCCCGAGATCCCCGAACTGGACCTCAGCAAGGTGTCGCTGGAGCGTCTGAAAGTCATCCCCGATGATGCTGCCGTCGACGAGGCGCTGGCGAATCTTGCCTCGAATGCGCAGGATTTCGAGGACCGCAAGAAGGGCACCAAGGCCAAGGATGGCGACCAGATCACGATGGATTTCGTCGGCAAGGTTGACGGCGAGGCGTTCGAGGGCGGCACAGCCGAGGACTATCCGCTGGTTCTGGGCTCCGGCAGCTTCATCCCCGGTTTCGAAGAGCAGCTGGTCGGCGTGAAAGCCGAGGAGGAAAAGGACGTCACCGTCAACTTCCCCGACGATTATCAGGCCGAGCATCTGGCCGGCAAAGAGGCCGTCTTCTCCTGCACCATCAAGGCCGTCAAAGCCCCCAAGGATGCCGAGATCGACGACGAACTGGCCAAGAAGTTCGGCGCCGAGGATCTGGCCGGTCTGAAAGGGCAGATCAGCGAGCGGCTGGAGGCCGAGTATGCCGGCGCTGCCCGCGCGGTGATGAAGCGCGCGATGCTGGATGAGCTGGACAAGATGGTCAGCTTTGAGCTGCCCCCCTCGATGGTCGAGCAGGAAGCCAAGCAGATCGCGCATCAGCTGTGGCATGACGAAAACCCCGATGTTCAGGGCCACGACCATCCCGAGATCGAGACGACGGATGAGCATAACACGCTGGCCGAGCGCCGCGTGCGTCTGGGCCTGCTGCTGGCCGAGCTGGGCCAGCGCGCCGAGGTTCAGGTGACCGATCAGGAAATGACGCAGGCCATCATGGAACAGGCCCGCCAGTATCCGGGTCAGGAGCGCCAGTTCTTTGAGTTCATCCAGCAGAACCAGCAGATGCAGCAGCAGATGCGCGCCCCGATCTTCGAGGACAAGGTCATCGATTACGTCGCCGAGCAGGCGAATGTGACCGAGAAGGAAGTGTCCAAGGCGGATCTGGAAAAGGCCATCGAAAAGCTGGACGAAGAGGCCTGATAGGGCCGTCAGCTTTGGCAAAATTGGAAAGAGCGGGCCGTTTGGTCCGCTCTTTTTTCGTTCAGGATGATGGGGTCTTGCAGCGTGGCTGCCTTGCTTTGGCCAAAGCGTTTCGCGAAAAATCTAAATCACTGCTTTTCGCGAAACGCACGCGATATATGAGCCTTGCCCGCGTTTCGCCTTAAGTGAGTGCCCCAAGTTTAAGGCGAGGCGCTTTAGGCGCGCACACCCGAAAACCGCGCCTGCCACTCCTCGCGCTGCTCATCGGTGATCTTGGCAAATGCCACCTCTGGCACGGTGAACGCATGGCCGGGCGTGAGCATTCCCAGCGCGGCGGGCACGTCATCGGGCCAGCTGTCGTCGTCGGTCTGCATCGCTGCCAGCATGTCCGCCGCCGCATCCGGCACAAACGGCGCGCTCAGCACCGCGTAAAGCCGCACGAGGTTCAGCGCCAGTCGGATCTGCGCGGCGGCCCTGTCGGGGTCGGTTTTGAACGTCGTCCACGGCGCGACGCTTTGCAGATACTCATTGCCCGCGACCCAGATCCCGCGCAATTCAGCGGCGGATTTGCGCACGTCCATCGCCTCCATGTGCTGCTCATAAGTGCGCACGCGGGCGGTGATGCTGTCGATCAGGGCGTGCTCGTCGGGGCCGAATTCACCTGCTTCGGGCACGGATTCGCCGAATTTCGAGCGGCAGAACTTGGTCACGCGGCTGACGAAATTGCCCAGCACGTCGGCCAGATCCTTGTTCACCGAGACCTGAAAGTTCTCCCAGGTGAATTCGGAATCGCTGGATTCCGGCGCATGGCTCAATAGCCACCAGCGCCAGTAGTCGGGCGGCAGGATATCCAGCGCCTGATCCATGAACACGCCGCGCCCTTGGCTGGTGCTGAACTGGCCACCGTCATAATTGAGGTAGTTGAACGACTTGATGTAATCGACCAGCTTCCACGGCTCGCCCGACCCAAGGATCGTCGCCGGAAAGCTAAGTGTATGAAACGGCACGTTATCCTTGCCCATGAACTGCGTATAACGCACGTCATCGGCGCCCTTGTCGGTGCGCCACCAGCGCTGCCACGCGGCATCATCCAGCCCGTGCGCCTCGGCCCATTCACCGGCGCAAGCGATGTATTCGATGGGCGCGTCGAACCAGACGTAGAACACCTTGCCCTCCATGCCGGGCCAGTCGGCATCGCCGCGCTTGACCGGGATGCCCCAGTCCAGATCGCGGGTGATGCCGCGATCCTGAAGCCCGTCGCCATCGTTCAGCCATTTGCGCGCGATCGATGTGGTCAGCAGCGGCCAGTCCTGCTTGCTGTCGATCCAGTCGTTCAATTGCCCGCGCATCCCGGCCTGCATTAAATACAGATGCTTGGTCTCGCGCACCTCCAGATCGGTCGAGCCTGAAATGGCGCTGCGCGGTTCGATCAGATCGGTCGGGTCCAGCTGTTTCGTGCAGTTCTCACACTGATCGCCGCGCGCCTTGTCGTAGCCACAGTTGGGGCAGGTGCCCTCGATATAGCGGTCGGGCAGAAACCGGCCATCGGTGTTTGAATACACTTGGCTTTCGCTGACTTCGCGGATCAGGTCGTTATCGGCCAGCTTGCCTGCGAAATGCTGCGTCAGCGTATGGTTCTGCGGGCTGGAGGAACGCCCGAAATGATCGAAACTCAGGCGAAATCCACGCGCGATCGCGGCCTGGACCTGATGCATTTCGGCGCAGTATTCCGCGACGGGCTTGCCCGCCTTCTTGGCGGCCAGTTCGGCGGGGGTGCCATGTTCGTCCGTGGCGCACAGGAACAGCACCTCGTGGCCGCGCCCGCGCTGATAGCGCGCATACAGATCGGCCGGCAGCTGGCTGCCCACCAGATTTCCCAGATGCTTGATCCCGTTGATATAAGGTATCGCCGATGTGATCAGATGCCGTGCCATGTCGCCCCTCGTTTAAACGCTTGCGCCCGCTTTAGCGCAAGCGCCACAGCGTTGCCAGTGCGTTGCGGATCCGTCACTCCGGGTCGCGGCTGCCCTTGGTCAGCCGCCCGATGAGAAAGCTGGTCCTCGGGCTCCAGACATAGCGCGTGCGCGTGGCCTTGATCGGGCGCACGCGCATCCGCGCTATGCTGTAAATCACCAGCGCGACATGTCCCGCCGCGATCATCACGAACATGGCCGACGGTCCGAATGCTTCGATCAGGGTCGAGGCGACCAGCGGTGCGGCGATAGCCCCCAGGGCGTAAAAGAACATCAGCGCCGCCGACAGCTCGACCCGCTGGTCGGACGTGGCGAAATCATTGGCATGCGCGACGGCGACCGAATAAATAGGAAAGGACGTGAGGCCAAAGAAGAACGCGGTCAGCATAACTCCCTCGGCCGACAATGCGCCCAGCCACGCGGTCACGGCGCAGCAGACGATGGCCGCGATCGACAGCCCCACCAGAACATGCCGCCGGTCATACTTGTCCGCCAGCCACCCCACCGGAAACTGCGCGAGGGCGCCGCCCAGCACGAAGGCGGCGAGGAACCAGGCGATCTGCGTTGTCGCCAACCCCACCTGCTGACCATAGAGCGGCCCGACCATGCGAAAGGTCGCGCTGCTCATCGCCGCCACGACGACGGCGGCTGCCGCCAGAGGCGAGCAGGCGACGGCAAGACCGGGGCGCAGGCGCGGCGCGCTCGGCGTCTCGGGCTGCTCGGCGCGCGTCAGGGTGATCGGCAGCAGCGCGGCGCAGCACAGCATCGCCAGCAGGTTGTAGGATACATACGACGCCGGCTCCAGAACCGAGATCAGCATCTGCGCCACCAACGACGCCCCCATGTCGGCCAGCCGGTACACCCCCATCGCACGCCCCCGCGTGGCGTTCGTGACCTTGGCCTGAAGCCACGCCTCCAGCACGGTATAACATCCTGCGATGCACAGACCCATCGCCACGCGCATGGCCGACCATGCCCACGGATCGATCACCAGCATATGCGCGATCAGCGAAAGCGTTCCCGCCGCCGTGAATGCCGCAAAGGCGCGGCTGTGCCCGACACCGCCCATCAGGCGCGGCGCCCACCAGCAGCCGATGAAAAAGCCAAAGAAATGCGCCGATCCCAAAAGCCCGATCTGTGCCGTCGTAAAGTCCAGCGCCAGACCGCTCAGCGCGTCCAGCGGGCCAAGCCCGCCCGATGCCAGCTGCATCAGGATCACCGACAAGAAGAGCGCGGCGAAGGAGATCATCATACGCATCGTGCAGTCTTTCCCGCCTGAAAATGCCAACTGCTCAAACAGCCCGGCCCGCCGCGAGATTGCACAGCTCGCCCGGCAAAGCCAAGCCTGCCCGTTCTTCTTGCGAAAAATATCCCCGCCGGAGGCTCCCGGACACGCCACCTGCGCGAAGCCCAGAATGGGGCATCAGGTGTCAGCCAATAAACCTGTGCACCCCGCCGTTTCTTGCGGCGTGTGTCCAAAAGGAGATTCAGAAACGTTTACCGGGATATCCCCTGAATGCGCCCATCGCTTGTGGACCGCGAACTTTGCGCGTGACGCCGCGCGCGAACTGGTTAGGTTGCGCCAAAAGACAAAAGGATTTGCCGCGATGAAGATGAACCCGCTTGGCCGCACCGGCCTGATGGTGTCCGAACTCTGCCTTGGCTCGATGACCTGGGGCACCCAGAACACCGAGGCCGAAGGCCATGCCCAGATCGATCACGCGCTGGAGCGCGGCATCAACTTCATCGACACCGCCGAGATGTACCCGGTCAATCCCAAGACCGCCGAAACCCAAGGGCGCACCGAAGAGATCATCGGCACATGGTTCGCTGCGACGGGTCGGCGCGCCGACGTCATCCTCGCCAGCAAGGTCAGCGGGCCGGGGATGGACTATGTGCGCGGCGGCGCGCCGATGACGGCGGATGGGATACGGCTGGCCGTCGAAGGTTCACTGCGGCGGTTGCAGACCGATCACATCGACCTCTACCAGCTGCACTGGCCCAATCGCGGCAGCTATATGTTCCGTCAGAACTGGACCTATGATCCGTCCGGGCAGGACAGCGCCGCCGTGCTGGACGACATCGCCGCCACGTTGGAGGCCCTGAACGCCGAGGTCGCGCGCGGCACCATCGCCCATATCGGCCTGTCAAACGAAAGCGCATGGGGCACCGCGCAATTCCTCCGCCTGTCCGAGGCGAATGGCTGGCCGCGCGTCGCCAGTATCCAGAACGAGTATTCGCTGCTCTGCCGTCTCTATGACACCGATCTGGCCGAGCTGTCCGCACATGAGGATGTCGGCCTGCTGGCCTTTACGCCGCTCGCGGCGGGGCTGCTGACGGGCAAGTATCAGGACGGCGCCGTGCCCGCAGGCTCGCGCATGTCAATCGTCAGCGATCTGGGCGGGCGCAAGACCGAGCGCGTATTTCCGGCCGTTCAGGCCTATCTGGACATCGCGTCGCGCCATGGGCTGGACCCGGCGCAGATGGCGCTGGCCTGGACGCTTACGCGCCCTTTCATGACCTCCTCAATTTTCGGCGCGACGACGATGGCGCAGCTGGATGTGGCGCTTGGCGCGGCGGATATCACGCTCGACGATGCGGTGCTGAGCGAGATCGACACCGCTCATCGCGCGCATCCCATGCCTTTCTGACGGGGGCCTCAGGCCCGCATGTCGCCCGCGAGATCCGTCAGGTAGTCCGGCATCTCGCGGTCCGACACCGACGCTTCCCGCACGAGGTGGTCGAAATGTTCGGTCAGGGCCTGCACCCGCTCGGTATCGCGGAAGGCCATGTAATTGCGCCCGATATACAGCACGGCCAGTAGCGGGCCGAAGATGGTGATCGGCGCCGAATAGACCCGGCGCGCGTCGAACAGATACAGCCGCAAGCGCGGGTATAGCTGTCCGGTGACGTCGATCAGCCGCGCGATCTGCGCGCGCCGCACGTCCAGCGGCAGGCCGCGATAATACCCCTCGGCGCGCACGAAACTGTGCAACTCATAGAGCGGCATCGCGATCTCGTAATCCGATTGCGCATTGCGCATCCAGTCCAGCCGGTCCTCGGACGCGCCGATCACCTGATCGGTGCTGCGGCCCAGATGCGGCGCGTATTCCCATTCCAGCATCGCCCGCGTTTTCAGCATATCGGGCATCGCGGCAGGAACATGGCGGATCTTGTAGCCCGCTGCCTCCTTGTGCCAGTCAAAAATCTGCGCATCGACGGCGGCGCGCGGCGCCTCGGTCAGCGACAGCGAATTGGCCAGGATATCCGCCGCCGTTTCGGGCCGGTCGGTCAGCCCCAGCAGCCAGTCGGCTGAAATCCCGAGGCTGCGCGCGCATTCCGCGACCACCTGCGCATTGGGCAGGCGCGCACCGACACCGCCCAGCAGCTGCGACACGGTCGAGCGGTCGACGCCGATGGCGCGGGCCAGCGCGCTCTGGCTCATGCGTTTTTTGCCCATCGCTTCGCGCAATCGCGAGCGGAACAGAGTCGCGCGGGCGCGTTTGTCTGTTTTTACCATCATCGGTGATAATTATCACGATTGCGGTAAAATGTTAACTGCAAACGGAATGGCTACGCGGACGCCGACGCCTTATCCAAGTCCTTGTAAAGTAACCAATCGGAGGATTTATGGAGCGGCCCAAACGCACGATGGTCAAGGCGATCATCTGGAACCTCAACGGCCTGTTGGTGATGAGCCTTGTCGGCTACGCCATGACAGGCTCTGCCGGAATCGGCGGGGTGATGGCGGTGGTGAACACGGCAATCGGGCTGAGCCTTTATGTCCTGTACGAGCGGGTTTGGTCGCGCATTTCCTGGGGTCGCGTCAATGCGTGACGTCGAATGGCCGACGCTGGCGTTGCTGCTGGCGGTCTATGCGCTTTGGGCGCTGGCGACGACATGGGCCGCTGCGATATGGTTGCCGCTGGGCATTTTGCTGACAACGCTGGCCATCGCGCAACATTCATCGCTGACGCATGAGGTGCTGCACGGCCACCCGTTCCGCAACCAGCGCCTGAACGAGGCGACAATCTGGCCCTGTCTTGGTCTCTTCGTGCCCTATGCCCGCTTTCGCGACACGCATCTGGCGCATCATCACGACGCGCTGCTGACCGACCCCTATGACGACCCGGAATCCAACTATCTGGACCCGGTCGTCTGGGCGCGCCTGCCACATATCGCCCGCGCGGTGCTGCGGTTCAATAACACGCTGCTGGGGCGCGTCACCGTCGGGCCCATGGTGGGTATGATCGTCTTCTGGCGCGGCGACTGGCGCGCGATCCGTGCGGGTGACATTGCCATCCGGCGCAGTTGGCTGTGGCAGTTGGCTGCCATTGCGCCGGTGCTGGCATGGGTATGGGCGTCGCCCATGCCGGTCTGGGCCTACGCGATTGCTGCCTATGGCGCGATGTCACTGCTCAAGATCCGCACCTTTCTGGAGCACCGCGCGCATGATCGTGCCAGCGGGCGCACCGTGGTGATCGAGGATCGCGGCCCGCTGGCGTTGCTGTTCCTGAACAACAATTACCACGTCGTACACCACATGCACCCCAAGACGGCGTGGTATCTTCTGCCGCGCCTTTATGCACAGAACAAGGCGCATTACCTCGGCCGCAACGACGGCTACGTCTATCGCAACTATGCGCAAATTTTCCGCCGCTATTTCCTGCGTGCCAAGGATCCGGTGGCGCATCCGCTCTGGCCCCGGCCCTGATTTGGCGGCATGAGGGGCCATGTCTGCATGGATCCTTCTCGCTATCGCCGCCGCCGCGTTCCAGACGCTGCGCTTTGTGCTGCAAAAACGCC
Organism: Roseovarius sp. M141; assembly: GCF_024355225.1. Classification (NCBI taxonomy): domain Bacteria; kingdom Pseudomonadati; phylum Pseudomonadota; class Alphaproteobacteria; order Rhodobacterales; family Roseobacteraceae; genus Roseovarius; species Roseovarius sp. M141. The sequence continues at coordinate 3,499,603 of NZ_VCNH01000008.1, read as the reverse complement.
TCAGCATGGGGGCGCTGTCGACGGGCGGCGCGACCTTTGCGCGCTTTGCCTACTCATTGCCCTTCGTGGTGCCGCTGGCCGCGCTTTACCTGTGGTGGGCGGGCGTGGCCCTGCCCACGCTGACGCCGCTGTTCTGGGCCTATGCGCTGGCGGGCGGACTGGCGCAGATCCTTGCGACATGGTGCATGGTCGCGTTGTTTGCCGCGCGCAATTTCGCCGTCGGTATCACGTTCAAAAAGACCGAGACGGTGCAGACCGCGCTGATCGGTCTGATCGTACTGGGCGACCGGATCAGCTGGGCGGGGTTTGCCGCGATCCTGATCGGGCTTGCCGGCGTGCTGATCCTGTCGGGCGGGGTCGGGGCCGCGCGCTGGCGCCTGCTGAACCGCGCCGCCGCGCTGGGGCTGATCGCGGGGGCGCTGTTCGCGGTGTCGGCGGTCGGCTATCGCGGCGCGACGCTGGAGGTGGCCAGCGATGACGCATTGTTGCGCGCGCTGGTGGCGCTGGCGGTCGTGACCACATCGCAGGCGGTGGGCATGGCGCTGTGGCTACGCTGGCGCGAGGCGGGCGAGATCGGGCGCGTCATCGCGGCGCGGCGCACGGCGGTCTGGATGGGGTTGACCGGCCTTGGCGGTAGCCTGTGCTGGTTCACTGCTTTCACGTTGCAGAACGCCGCATACGTTTTTGCCGTGGGGCAGGTCGAGGTGATATTTTCGCTGATCGCGGCCAAGCTGGTGTTTGGCGAAACGGCGACGCGGCGCGAATTTGGAGGAATTGCGCTGGTTACGGTGTCGGTGATCCTAGTGGGCTTGCTCCGTTAAGGCGCAGGAACAGGCTTTGTTCGTCATCGTTGCGAAAGAAAGGGATCGAGGTCGGCGGCGCCGTGTCATCGCCGCGCGCGGCGATTTCGGCCAGCACCACCTCGGTGATGAACGGCAGATCAAAGCGGCGCGCCTCGGGAAGAGGCACCCATTGCAGATGCGACAGTTCTTCGCTGGCGGCGCTGAAATCGCCGGGATCGCCTGCGATGTGGTCGGCGTCGATCAAAAAGAACCGCGCGTCAAAGCGGCGCGGGCGGCCCGGCGGCGTGATCGCGCGAAAGACGAATTGCAGAGCGCGCGCGTCCGGCACATAGCCACGCGCGGCGAAACCCGTCCAGTCGTGCGGAACCGGATCGGGCCATGTGCCGGGGCGCCCGATGATGAGGCCCGATTCCTCCCACAGCTCGCGGATGGCGGCGGCAGCCAGCGCAGCGGCCAGGCCCGGCGCGCTGTCCTCGACCAGCCGTTCGGCGCAAAGCGCGGGTAGGGGCGCGGCAAGGGGTACGGCGGCGTCGCCGGGATCGACCGCGCCGCCGGGAAAGACGAACTTGCTGGGCATGAAGGCCGCTTTTGCGCCGCGCTGGCCCATCAGGACCTGTCGCTGTGCCCCGTCGCGTCGCAGGACGATGACGGTCGCCGCGTCGCGGATCGGCGTGGATCGATCAGACATGGCTGCCTCCCCTCGCGGCCGGGATACGCTCAGGCGCTTGTACCAAAGCCGTGCATCTGCCGCGCCCATTGAAACGCGACAACCGCGCCCTTCAGCCGTGGCAGAAGATACAGCGACAGGCCGACGCAGCCAATGGCGAAGATCGTGAAAAGCACCAGCGGATCGGGGCGGAACTGCACGAACGAGATGTGCAGGGCAGGCGCCATGATGTGCCCGACGATCAGGATGGTCAGGTAGGCCGGGCCGTCATCTGCGCGGTGCTGCGACAGATCCTCGCGGCAAACGGCGCAGGTGTCGCGCACCTTGAGATAGCTTTTCAGCAAGGGTCCGGAGCCGCAATTGGGGCATTTGCAGCGAAAGCCCTTGCGCAGCGCGGGCCACAGCTCGCGCTCTTGGGTGGGGATTGTGATCTGATCGGTCATGTCGCCCTCTAAGCGGATTCAGGCGCAATTTGGTGCAGGACCGTCGAAAAGGAAAGGGGCAACACGACGCCGACCCCATGTCGCGCGGATTTGCCGCGCTATGGTGTCGGCATCAGGCGGCCGGGCGAGCGCTGAGGGTCACGGTATTGCGTCCCCGTGCCTTGGCCCGGTAAAGCGCGCGGTCGGCCTGTTCCAATAGGGCGTCCACGCTGGCGGCGGCTGCACCACTTGTCTGTCCGCCCCGGCCCATCGCGACACCGATGCTGATGGTGACATGCACCGGTCCGGCCTCGCCCTTGGGCATGATGGCGGTGGCGGCGATACGGCGGCACAGTCGATCGGCCGTATTGCGGGCCTCGTCCCCGTCGGCGCCGGGCATGATGATCAGGAATTCCTCGCCGCCTATACGGGCCACCAGATCGCCCTCGCGCACGCCATTGCCCAGCAGGTCGGCGACATGGCACAGCACCCGATCGCCCGTGGCGTGGCCGTGATGGTCATTGATCTGCTTGAAATGGTCCAGATCGGCGACCATCACGGCAAAACCCTTGCCGCCGGGGGCCTGAGCCGTGGCGAGTTCCCGCAGGAACGGCATTGCGAAGCGGCGGTTGTATAGGCCGGTCAATGGATCGATCATCGCGGCGCGCAGCCCGTCATGCAGCCGCGTGCGCAGACGGTCGATGGCCTGTTTGCGCTGAATCTGGCGGCTCATCCGCAACGTCCATTCCCCCAGATCGGCCTCGCCCACGATCACGTCGTTGGCGCCCATGTCCAGCAGGCTGGCGGCCAGCGGCTGGCAGCCGCTGGGCACCACCGCGACGATACGGCTGTGGCGTGCTTCGGGCGCCGCGCGCAGTTCGGCCATCAGGGCAAGCGCCATTTCGCTGGTGGCGGCATCGCCCGCACGGCCCGGTATCATCAGAACGAACACATCAGCAGCCGGTGCGCCGGGCGCTTGCGTCACCGGCCCGCCTGCCCGGAGCGTGGCGATCTGGTGCCGGCAGGCGCTGCGCAGGCGGGTGCGCAGCGCCGTGGCGTCGCACATATGGACCGCCAGCAAGGTGATGCGCCCGGGCCGATCAAAGCCGCCCTGCGCCTCGCCGAAACCGGCGGCACGCTCGGACCCGGCGTTCAGGCGCATATCCTGAAGCGCGTGATGCTGACGCAGCAGGCCGCGCAGGCGGGCCAGGATGATCCGTTCGTCGATGGGCTGGGTTATGACGTCATCTGCCCCGGCCCTCAGCGCATGAACGCGCGCCTGCGCTGTATCCTGGGGCAGAAGGGCGACGATGGGGGTGACGGCTGTACCCGGCGCGGCGCGCAACGCCACAATCAGATCGGCGCAGTCCATATCTGGCAGGGCCGCGCCAACGACGATCAAATCTGGTTCCACAACGCGCGCCATCGCCATTGCATCACGGCCCGAGGTCGCCTGCGAGATTTCGAAATGGGCCGCGGACAGCTTGACCTTGAGAACGATCCTGTTGGTCGCTACCGCATCGACGATCATGATTTTGCCTGACATGGGCCGCGCCCTTTCTGACTTGCCCTTTTCTGACGTCCGACTATCCATGCAAGTAGTTAAGAAAACCTTTCCGGGAATTTTAGGCAAATGACGAATACGCGGGAATCCGCCGAGACCCTCGCCTTGCAATGTTTGGGTTGGCTGCTTGCAAATGACGATCTACTGCCGGTTTTCATGGGGGCGACCGGGGCCGGAGAGGATGACCTGCGGCGCGGCGCCGGCGATCCTGCCTTTCTGGGCGCGGTTCTGGATTTCATCATGATGAACGACGACTGGGTGATTGATTTTTGCGCCTCGGTCGGCGCCGCCAATGACACGCTAATGCGCGCGCGCGCCGCATTGCCCGGCGGACAGGAGGCGCATTGGACATGACAGCACCCGCAAACCGGCGCGATATCGCAGGGATCATCTTTGACAAGGACGGCACCCTGTTCGACTTTCACACCACCTGGGCCGATTGGACGCGCGGCTTGCTGGGCGCACTTGCCGCCGAGCACGCCACATCGCCGGAGATTCTGGCGCGCGCGGTCGATTTCGATCTGCCTACGGGCCGCTTTCTGCCGGGTAGCCCGCTGATCGGCGCCACCAACCGGGAGGGCGCCGAACTGCTGGCCGGGGCGATTCCGGGCGCAGACGCTGGCGCGATAGAAGAGGCGATCCGCCTGACATCTGCCGCTGCGCCGCTGGCCGCCGCCGTACCGCTGGCACCGTTCCTGACCGGGCTCTCCGCGCGCGGGCTGAAAATCGGGCTGGTCACGAACGATACCGAATATGGCGCACGCGCCCATCTGACCAGTGCTGGCGTGCTGGCGCATTTCGATTTCATCGCCGGATACGACACCGGCCACGGGGCCAAACCCGAGGCCGGCGCGCTGCTGGCCTTTGCGCAGCAGATGGGGCTGGCGCCGTCGCGTGTGGTCATGGTGGGCGACAGCACGCATGACCTGATCCCCGGACGGGCGGCGGGCATGCACACGCTGGGCGTGCTGACCGGCATCGCCAAAACGGCCGATCTGACGCCCTATGCCGATGATGTCCTGCCGGATATCGGCCACATCCCCGGCTGGCTGGACGCGTGACACGGCACCCGGCCTTTGGTCTGGCGCTGGCGGCGTTCGGCGCGCTGGTGCTGACGCCGGATGCGATGCTGCTTCGGCTGTCGGGCATGGCGGGGCCGCAGATGCTGGGCTGGCGCGGGCTGTTCATGGGAACGGCGCTGCTGCTGATCTGGCTGCTGATATCGCGCAGACGTCGGGCTGATCTGGCGCTGCTGGGCAGTGGCGCGGGGATTGCCATCGTGGGCTGCCAGTTCTTCAACTCGACATTCTTCGCGCTGGGCATCGCGGGGGCGCCTGTTGCGATCGTGCTGTTCGGGGTCGCGACGACGCCGATCTTTGCCGCGCTTCTCGCGCGTTTGCTGTTGGGCGAGCGGACGGCGCGCGCGACATGGTTCACCATCGTCGCCGTGGCGGTCGGGATCGGCATCGCGGTGCTGGGCGGGGGCGGAGTGGTTGCCCCGACGGGCGCCGTGGTCTTTGGCGCTGCGGCGGGGCTTGGCGTGGCGGCAATGCTGGCATTCAACTTTGTCGTGCTGCGCGCGCACCCGCATCTGCCCATTCCGCTGCTGATCGGACTTGGCGCGCTCTGCGCCGGCGTGGCGGGTGTAACCGTGACCGGCCCGGCGCATATGTTGGACGGCAACGTCTGGGCCATCGCGATCACCGGCTGCATCATCCTTCCGGTGTCCTTTTTGTCGCTATCGTTTGCATCACGGCACACGGCGGCAGCAAATGTCAGCCTGCTGCTGCTGCTTGAGACGGTGCTGGGCCCGGTCTGGGTCTGGCTGGCGATGGGCGAGGCGATGACGCCGGCCATGCTGTTGGGCGGGGGCATCGTGGTCGGGTCAATAGCGCTCTACCTGCTGCATGTGCGGCAATCGGTGCGGCGTGACACGATAAAAACGACAAACCTTGCCGCTAAGTGAATACCACTCCGGCGCGTGGCGTGGTTCGATAGGACCAAGCCATGACGGAGGGACGCGCGATGACCGAAGACCTGAAGCGCCGCAAACGGACCGGTGGCCGTGCCGGAAACGCGGATCGTCGCGGCACGGCGGTGATCGAGCAGATGCCGTGGAATCCACCGCTCAACATCGACCGCCCGACCGAGCCGCTGAACGATGCCGGAATCGCCGCGATCCATGACGGCGCCATGCGCATTCTGGAGGAGATCGGGATCGAGATCCTGAACCCCGAGGCACTTGAGATATTCCGGGCCAGCACCGGCTGCACCATTTCCGGCACCAACCTGCGTATGGGCCGCGAGTTCGTGATGGAGGAGGTGGCCAAAGCCCCCGAGCAGTGGACGATCACGCCGCGCAATCCCGACCGCCGCATTACCATGGGCGGACGCCATCTGAACTTCGGCAACGTGTCGTCGCCGCCCAGCTATTGGGATATGAAGCTGGGCCGCAAGGTGACTGGCACGCGCGAGATGTGCGCCAACCTGCTGAAGCTAAGCCAGTATTTCAACTGCATCCATTTCACCGGTGGCTATCCGGTCGAGCCGCAGGACATTCACGCCTCGGTGCGTCATCTTGATGTGATGTACGATGCGCTGACCCTGACGGACAAGGTTTGCCACGCCTATAGTCTGGGCAAGGAGCGGGTCGAGGATGTGATGGAAATGGTGCGCATCGCCGGTGGGCACAGCCACGACGAATTCGACGCGACCCCCCGCATGTTCACCAACATCAACTCGACCTCGCCGCTGAAACACGACGCGCCGATGCTGGACGGCTGGATGCGCCTTGCGCGGCGGGGGCAGGGGCTGGTGGTGACACCCTTCACGCTGGCGGGCGCGATGGCGCCGGTGACGATGGCGGGTGCAGTTGCGCAATCGCTGGCCGAGGCGCTGGTGGCGGTGGTCCTTGCCCAGCTGGTGCGCCCCGGCGCGCCCTGCGCGATCGGCACGTTTACCTCCAACGTCGATATGAAATCCGGCGCGCCCGCGTTCGGTACGCCCGAATACATGCGCGCAACGCAGATGACCGGGCAACTGGCGCGCCTCTACAAGCTGCCGATGCGCGCCAGCGGCGTCTGCGCCGCGAACGTGCCCGATGCGCAGGCAACGTGGGAGACGTCGAACAGCCTGTGGTCTGCGGTGCAATCGGGCACCAACATGGTCTATCACGCGGCGGGCTGGCTGGAGGGCGGGCTGATCGCCAGCCCCGAGAAGTTCGTCATGGACTGCGAGATCCTACAGCATATCCAGCGCTACATGGACCCGATGCTGACTGCCACCGGCCCGGACGAGATTGCCGTGGACGCCATCGCCGAGGTCGGCGATCAGGGTCACTTCTTTGGCATCCAGCACACGCAGGACCGCTATACGACGGCGTTCTATCAGCCCTTCCTCAGCGACTGGCGCAATTTCGAGGCATGGGAGGCCGATGGTGGTGTCTGGACTGCGCAGCGGGCGCATCAGTTGGTGCAGGACATCCTTGCCAGTTTCGAGCCACCTGCCCTGGACGAAGCCATCCGCGAAGAACTGGCGGATTTCGTCGCCCGCCGAAAATCCGAAGGCGGCGCGCCCACCGATTATTGACCCGTCGCCAAAAGGAGCACGCTGCGCGCGCGCAGGTTTCAAGAGCCGCCCGTTGCAGGCGCGCCGACCTGCGCTATGGACGCTGCTTTTTGCCGAGCGTTGATGGGTATTTGAACCAAGAAAAACCAATGGCGCGCATCGCTGTTTTTTCTTGGTGAAAATACCCAAATCCGACGCCTGCCCAAAGGAGTCCGGTCAGCCATTTCTGTCCAGCGTGGCGCGGCAGGCGCGATCGACGGCGGCGTGCAGCAGGACGGTGCAGATCGCCAGGACAATGAGCGCGGCAAACATCAGGTCTGTCTTTGCACGTCCATTGGCCAGCAGCATCAGATAGCCCAGACCCTTGGACGCGCCGACCCATTCGCCGATGATCGCGCCGATGGGGGCATAGACTGCGGCCAGTCGCAGGCCTGACGCAAAACCGGGCAGGGCGGCCGGGATGCGGATGTGGCGCATGATGCGCGCGGGGCTGGCGCCCATGAGGCGCGCCATGTCGATCCAGGCCTGGGGCGTGCGCATCAGGGCGTCGAAAAAGGCCGAGGTGACGGGGAAATAGATCACCAGCAGCGTCATCACCACTTTGGATCCTATGCCATAGCCGAACCACAGGGTCAGGATCGGGGCGAGGGCGAAAACCGGCACCGCCTGGCTGAAAATCAACATGGGGCGCACCAGCTGGCGCGCGAGGGGGGATGCGGCCAGTGCGATGGCTGTCGCCCCGCCCAAGGTGGCGCCGAGGGCGAGGCCCGCCAGCACTTCGATGGCCGTGATCATCGTATGGTGCGCGATCAGGGCGCGGCTGGTCCAGAGCGTTTCGGCCACCAGCGCAGGGCCAGGTAGAATAAATCGTGGCACACCGGTCAGCAGGACCAGCGCCTGCCATGCAGCCAGCGCGACGAGCGCCGAGGCGGCGATGCTGCCGACGCGCCTCATGGTCCGGCCCTCAGTTCGGCCAGCAGGGCGCCTTGGGCACTGAGGGTCGGCGCGTCATCCACGGCACGCGGCGGGGCGCCGGGGGGCACGGGCCGTTCGCGCAGTCCGCCGTGGCCGAGGATGAGGATGACGTCGCTCAGCCGGGCCGCCTCGGCCGGGTCATGCGTGACCATCAGCACGGTTTTGTCCGAGAGCAGCTGTGCCGTCAGGTCCTGCACCTGCGCGCGGGTGCGCGCATCCAGCGCCGAGAACGGCTCGTCCAGCAGGACAATGGGGCGATCCTCCATCAAGGTACGCGCCAGTGCGGCGCGCTGGCGCTGGCCGCCCGATAGCGTGGCGGGGCGTTTTTCCGCGTGTGCGCGCAGCCCGACCTCGTCCAGCAGTTCGGCGGCGCGCTTTTCATCCGGCGCCGCGTTGCGCAGGCGGGCACCCAGGGTGACATTCTGCGCGACGGTCAGCCACGGCAGCAGCAGATCGGATTGTGCCATCAGCGCCACGCGCCCGGCGAGGGGGGCGCCGTCACTGGCAGTTAACGTGCCGGTCAACGTCGCCTCGTCCGCGATGCTCGAAATCAGGCGCAGGATGGTGGACTTTCCCACGCCGGACGGTCCCAGCAGGCAGGTCCATTTGCCTGCCGCCGCCGTGAGCCGGATGGGCGGGATCAGGGGCACGCCGTCGATATCGACGGACCCCTCCAGGATGATGCCGGGCGCTGTCATCCCTGCAAACCCATGTCCCAAAAGCCCACCTCCAGCCGTACGGCTGTGGAAAAACGCTGTGAAAGCGCGCGCCACCGTGGGCTATCCTGCGGCGTTGCCCCCAGCCGCCGGGCAATGGCGCCATCGAGAAGCGTGCCAGCCTTGCGACAGGCTTGCTGATAGTCCGACCCGGCATAGGTATCGATCCATTCGCCATACGGCGTGTCGCCGCGCCCGGCAGCCAGACGCAGGCCGATTTCGCCGTATCCCAGTACGCAGGGCGTGAGCGCCGCCAGCAGGTCCAGAAAATCGCCCGAGTAGCCCGCATCCAGCACATAGCGCGTATAGGCGATGTTCTGCGCCGCCTCGGGCGCGGCGAATAGCGTGGCCTCGTCGATGCCTTCGCGCGCGCAGGTGGCGACATGCAGCGCGATTTCACCGTTCAGCAGCGCGTCCAGCGTGGTCGTGGCAAAGCGCATTTCCTCGACCGTGTCCGCCTTGACCACCGCCAGCGCCCAGGCGCGGGAGAAGTGGATGAGAAACACGTAATCCTGCACGAGGTAGTGCAAAAAGGCCTTGCGCGGCAGCGTGCCGTCCCTCAGCCCCTCGACAAAGGGGTGATGGGTGTAGGCGTGCCAATCCTGCGCCGCGTCCGCGCGCCATGCGGTGAAGGTATCGCCGTACATTACTGCGCCTCCGATTGTGCGCCGGATGTTGCACCCGGATCGATGGCCAGTTCGGACACAGAACGCGTGCCGTCCAGCAGCCCGGCCTCGGCCAGGAAACGCTCGAAATCGGCGTAGCGGGCGATGTCGACGGCGGCAGGGCGCAGGGCAAAGCGGGGAATCGTGTCGGTCCACGCGCGGGCGTTCAGGGCATCGTCCAGCTCGGGTGAGGTGGATTTGAAGATGTCCCAACTGTCGTCGGGGTGGTTGACGATGTATTGCGTCGCTTTGCCCGTGGCGCGCAAAAAGCGCGAGATCAGCGCCAGATCCATCGTCTCGGGGTTGGCGACATAGATCAGTTCGTCATAGGGCGGCACGCCGGCCTCTTCGACGAAAAAGCACGTTCCGGGGGCGCCTTCGATCTCCATCTGGTTCAGCTCGAAATTGCGATAGGCGCCGATGACCGCATCGACCTGTCCGGACATGACCGAGGGGCCAAGGGACCAGTTGACGTTGATCATTTCCACATCATCGAAGGTGATGTCATGCTGATTCAGGATCGCGTTCAGCAGCGCCTCTTCGACGCCGGCAACGGAATAGCCGATCTTGCTGTCCTTGAGGTCGGCGATCGTCTTTATTGGGCCGTCCTTTAGCACCAGCAGGCAGTTCAGCGGGCTGGCGATCAGGGTGCCGACGCGGATCAGCGGCAGGCCTTCGGCGATCTGAAGGTGCAGTTGCGGCTGGTAGGATACGGCCAGATCGACCTGACCTGCGGCCACCATCTTGGGCGGGGCCGAGGCATCGGCGGGCGCGATGATTTCAATGTCCAGACCTTCATCGGCGAAATAACCGCGCTCTTGGGCGATTACGATAGGGCCGTGGTTGGGGTTTATGAACCAGTCCAGCACGAGGGTCATCTTGTCCTGTGCGCATGCTGGCACGGCGGTCAGGGCGCTTAGAAAGGCGGCGGTGAAAACGAGGGATTTCATGTCGGCTCCTTGGTGGTGATTCAGGACCGACGGGACAAACGGAAAAGGGGCGCAGGGCCGCATTGGCGGCGTCTGCCATCTCCGTTCCCTCCGCCGGTACTGACCGGATCAGGTTCGATGGGTCGGCGTATCGCCTCTCAGCTCCGGCATAGCGGAGCACCCCAACGGATAGGCCAGACCTAGCAAGTGCCGGGCGTGCGCGCAAGCCGCGAAAGACCACGCCGCGCGGGACGGCGCCTGCGGTGAAAATCGCCCGTTCAGCTTGGGCGTGAAAGGCGGTAGGCTGCGGCGAAACGATGCGTCAGATCATACCCGGAGTGCTGTCCATGATGCTCAGATCCAAAACCAGTGACGCGCGGCTGCTATACGCCATCGTCGGCGCGGTGGCAGGCCTGTCGGTCTGGGGGTTGATCAATGTTCTGCCGGACATGGTGGACAACGCGCGGGCCGCATTGCTGCCCATCGCGGCCGGGCTGGGGTTCTTTGGCGTGCTGCTGGCGCTGCTGGGGCCGGTGCGCCTGAAACTTGCGGCGGTGGCGGCGCTGGGCATGGCGGTGCCTGCCGCGCTGCTGCTGTTCTGGGCCAGCTTTCGCCATGCGCAGGTCGAGGATTTTCTGGACACTGGGTACGGGGCGGCCGCCTTTGTCTATCTGCTGGTGATCGGGGTGCCGTTCGTGACCGCCGGGCTGCACAGGCATGGGGGATGGCGCCACTACGGGGCCTTGTTTGACACCGCGTGGAACCTGGTGGTGCGCGTTGCGGCCGCGTGGCTGTTTGTCGGGGTGGCCTGGCTGGTGCTGCTGCTGTCGGATCAGTTGCTGGGTCTGGTCGGGATCGACATCATCGAGGATGTCATTGCGCTGGAGCCGGTGCCATACCTCGTCAGCGGTATTGCGCTGGGCCTGGGTCTGGCCATCGTGCATGAGCTGCGCGATTACGTGTCGCCGTTTCTGGTGATCCAGCTGCTCCGTGTGCTGTTGCCTGCGCTGCTTGTGGTGCTGGCGGTGTTTATCGTGGCGCTGCCGTTTCGGGGGCTTGCCAGTCTCTTTGGTCAGTTTTCGGCGGCGGCCACGTTGGTGGCGGTCACGGTGGCGGGCATTACCCTGGTGACGACAGCGATCCACCGCGACGATGGCGTGTCGGTGCAGGGCGCGGGTATGCTGATGGCGACCCGCCTGCTGAGCGCGATGCTGCCTGTGCCCGCTGCGCTGGCGCTGTGGGCGGTGTGGCTGCGCGTGGACCAGTACGGGCTGACGCCCCACCGCGTGGCGGGACTGATCGCCGCTGCGGTGGCGCTGATCTATGCGCTGGCCTATGCCGTCGCGCTGCTGACGCGCACTGATTGGCGTCGCCAGCAACGCAGCGTCAACCGCTGGATGGCACTGGTCACGCTGGCGATTGCGGCGCTATGGCTGACGCCCCTTCTGAATGCCGAGCGCCTTGCGACCGCCAGCCAGATCGCCCGCGCGGGGTCTGGTGCTGCGGACCGGGATCTGGCCCTGTGGGAGATGGCCAATGAATGGGGTATCGCAGGCCAACGCGGCCTGGCCCGGCTCGAGTCGCAGGCGGATGCGCAAGAGGACGGTGATCTGCTGGCCCTGATCGAAAGGGCGCGCCAGACCCCGGCCAGATGGGACTACCAGAAGGCCACAGGCGATGACGGAATCGTCACGCTGGAAGGCATCGTACCGCTGCGTCCGGTGGGTAGCAGCCTGCCGCCCGGCGCGCTGGACGGGCTGGACCCGGACGAGCGGCAACAGATCCACGAATCTTGCAAGCGCCGCCTGACCGGGGGGCATCCGGGCTGTGTCATCGTGATCGCCCCGTTCGAGCCGGCCGAAGATACCGAGCGCGCCATCGGCCTGTTCGCGACGGCAGACGAAGGCGCGCGACTGGTGGCATACCGGATATATGAGGGGCGCCTGTTTCAGCAGGGGTATCCGCGCGATATTCTGGGAGGCAACTACCCTTATGTCTCAAAAGACGTGATTGCGGATATTCTCAAGGGTCGGTTTCGCCTCGTCCCCGCGCCGCGCACGGTGCTGGAGGTCGGAGGCATGCAGCTGTTTCCGCAAAATTGACCGCGTTGGTGAATTCTTAAGGTGCGCCGTGCATATCTGAACCAGGGACGTAGCGGAGATGGATATGCACGGGCTGATCAATCGGGCGATAGAGCGTTTCGTGCGCGACACGTATGGGCGCGACGTCTGGGGCACCGTGATGCGGCGCGCCGGGCTGGATTATACCGAATTCGAGGCGATGCTGACCTATGAGGAGCATGTCACACATGACGTGCTGGGCGCCCTCGCTGATGTGCTGGGTCGCCCGTTGCAGGATATCCTCGAAGATATCGGAACATATCTCGTCTCGCATCCCAACGTCGAAGCGCTGCGCCGATTGTTGCGTTTTGGCGGGCCGACCTTCACCGAATTTCTGCACTCGCTGGACGATCTGCCTGCGCGCGCGCGGCTTGCCGTGCCTGACTTGGCCCTGCCCGAGCTTGAGCTGCGCGAACGCGGCGATGGGCGTTTCAGCGCGCTCTGCCGTAGCCGGACGCCGGGGTTCGGACATGTCATGGTCGGGCTTTTGCGCGCGCTGGCAGATGATTACGGCGCGCTGGTCCTGCTGGACCATAAGGGCCGCCGCGACGGTCTGGAAGTGATCGAGATCCGGCTGCTGGCGGTGGAGCATGCCAGCGGACGCCGTTTCGATCTGGGTGTAGGGGCAGTGAAGTGAGTGTTCACGTAGGCAAGGACCGGTCTGATCACGCCACGGCGATGATGGATGTGCTGTGCCCCATGCACGCGGTACTTGATGCCGCGGGGTGTGTGGTGCATGCCGGTCCGACATTGGCCAAGACATTCGGAGCGGCGCCGATGATTGGCGCACGGTTTGCCGATCTGTTTGAGATAAAGCGCCCACAGACCGATGGATCCATACGGATGCTGCTGGGGCTGGCGGGCACCAAACTGCATCTGCGGATGCGCTGCGCACAGCGTACCGACCTGAAGGGTGTCGTCGTGCCGCTGGCGCCGGGCGCGGCCCCTGTCGGTGGCGCGCTGATCAATCTGTCCTTCGGGATCTCGGTTGTTGATGCTGTGCGGGATTACGGTCTGACCAGCAGCGATTTTGCTGCGACTGATCTCGCTGTCGAAATGCTCTATCTGGTCGAGGCCAAGACCGCCGCGATGGAGGCGTCGCACAAGCTGAACCTGCGCCTTCAGGGCGCCATGATCGCGGCCGAGGAAAAAGCCTATACAGACACGCTGACCGGGCTGCGCAACCGCCGTGCGTTGGGTTATGTGCTGGAACGACTGACCGAGGCAGAGCAGGATTTTGCGCTGATCCATCTGGATCTTGATTACTTCAAGGCGGTGAACGACAGCATGGGGCACGCGGCGGGCGATCATGTGCTGCGCGAAGTTGCGCGCATCATGGTTGAAGAGACGCGCGACGAAGACACCGTCGCCCGCGTCGGCGGTGACGAATTTGTGCTGGTGCTGACGCGGCTGACTGATGCGGGTCGTGTGCATGAAATCGCGGCGCGGCTGATCGGACGATTGTCGCAGCCCATCCCCTTCTCGAATCGGTTCTGCACCATATCGGCCAGTGCGGGGTCGGTAATGTCGTGCGATCACGCACATCCGGATATTGCGCGCCTGATGCTGGAGGCCGATACGGCGCTTTACGCTGCCAAGGATCGTGGACGCGGGTGCCATATTCCGTATTCGCTGGATCTGGGACATACCGGTGATCCCTTGGCGGACGCTGGCGAAAGGCCCGCGGATGCGCGCGGCCCCGTGGCGCATAGCGGTCCGGTGGCTTGGGGCGACAGCAAGGGGGCAGATGCCGTCGAGTGATGTGCCGCTCTGCTCTGGGCGCCTGCTAAAGCGTTTCGCCTTAAACTTAAGGCGAAACGCGTGCAACGCTCATATGTCTGGTGCGTTTCGCGAAACGCTTTAGGAACAGCGTGAACCGCAGGTCAATGCCCCGGCAATGGCTTATCCTCTCGCGGGACAGTTCGCGTCCGAACGGCATCGATGATCGCTCACCATACCATTTCGTCAGGCGACGCCATTCTGGTCGTCTTGTAAAAGGCAGATCGAAAGGCCGGGAAACAGGACTTTGGAATAGCGTTACGTGTCTGACGGGAGCGCGAGGGACTATGTGTACCGCGCGCGCGGCTCTGGTCTATGCGTCAGGTTTTGGTCTCGCTCTCCAGCGCGCGGTCGGCTTCGGGTACGTTCAGTGTTGACCAGGTGTCGTCCTCCGGCGGCGGGGGCGGGGTTGGGCAGGCGTCCTTGTGGATATTCACCTTTGCCATGAAGTTCGCCGATATCGGCGCCGTGACGAACAGGAAGGCCATGACCAAAAGAACATGCAACGCCCCGTCACCGAATATCTGCGCATGAATTATCGCCGCCAGAAGAAGGGCGCCGATGCCCACGGTGCCCACTTTGGTCGGTGCGTGCAGGCGTGTCATGGCATCGTTGAACTTCAGCAACCCAATCGAGCCGATCAGCGAAAAGCCGGCACCGACGATCAGGCAGATCGAAATGGCGTAGATTGCGACAGTTTCCCAGATCATTCGATAATGTCCCCCCTCAGCACGAAGCGCGCATAGGCGACCGTGCTGACAAACCCCAGCATGGCGATGATCAGCGTGACTTCGAAATAGATGTGGCTACCCTGAGCTATCCCGAGCAGGATGATCAAGCCGATGGCATTCACGACCATGGTGTCCAGCGCAAGGATCCGGTCGCCCGTACCCGGCCCGATGATCAGCCGGATCATGGCCATGACCTGCGCCGCAGCGACCGTCACAAAGGCGATCCAGAGCGCGATATTCATCACATCCATGGCGAGGGTCATGAGAAAATCTCCAGCAGGCGCCGCTCGTAGCGGTGCTTGATTTCGTCGCGCACCGCATCCGGGTCGTCGGTATGCAGCGCATGGACCAACAGGCTGTGCCCCTCGTCCGACAGATCCGCCGACACGGTGCCGGGCGTCAGTGTAATTGTTCCGGCGAGGACCGTGATCGCCTCGGGCTGGCGCAGTTCCAGCGGCACAACGACCCATGCGGGGCGCAGGCGGGAGTTGGGCTTGGTCAGGACGATCCAGGCGACTTGTACGTTGGCAACCATGATGTCCCACAGCACGATCAGGATATAGACAGCCATCCGGCCCAGCCGGACACCGCGCGGCGTACCCGGCCACCAGGCCGATGTCCCCCAGGGGATCACGATGCCCAGGATCAGTCCGAACACCAGCATTCCGGGCGACAGTGTGTTTTGCAGCAGCAGCCAGACCGCCGTCAGCAGAAGTGTCAGGAACGGGTGCGGCAAGAGCCAGTAGAACGCGCGTGTCATGTCAGTGCCCCTCCTGCGGTGTGCTCAGCTTGCCGGGCGTGTCCAGCACGGTGCTGATATAAGGCGCCGGCGCGAAAAGTTGCGCGGCGATGGCAGTGGTGTAGCGGTGCGCCGGGCCGGCGAGAACTGTCAGCGCGATCAAAAGCGCCAGCAACCCGCCGACGGCCGTGTAGGACAGCGGGGATAGGGACGGCGCTGGAGTGTCCTCAAGGGGGGGCACCGCGCGCGCCTTCCAGAAAATCGTGCTGCCAGCGCGGCCAAATCCGATCAGGCTGATCAGGCTGGCGCCCAGCACCACCGCCCAGATCCAGACAACCAACGGGGATGCGATGGCGGCATTTAGGATCAGCAACTTGCCAACAAAGCCGGACAGCGGCGGCAGGCCGACCATCGCGATGGCCGCCACAAAGAACATCCCCGCCGTCAGGGACGCGCCCGCGATCTGCGGCGCCGCGCGCAGCCGCAGATCCGTCCGCCCGCTGCGCACCAGATCGGCGATCAGGAACAGCGCTGCTGATGCCAGCGTCGAGTGCGGGATGTAATAGAGAGCCGCGGCGATGCCCGCCTGCGTGAACAGCGCGATGGCGATCATCACCATGCCCATCGATCCGATTACGGCATAGGCCACCAGACGGTCCAGCCGACGCGCGGCCAGCACACCGATCATGCCGACCGCCAGGGTTGCCAGCGCGGCAGGGGCCAGCCACAGGCCTTGCAGCCCCGAAGTGACCTCCAGATCGGGCGGAAAGATCAGCGTATAGACGCGGATGATGGCGTAGGCGCCGACCTTGGTCATGATGGCGAACAGGGCGGCGACAGGCCCCGGCGCCTCGGCGTAGCTGGAGGGCAGCCAGAAATGAAGCGGCACGACCGCCGCCTTGATCGCAAAGACCAGCAGCAGCAGCACCGCCGCCACGCGGATACCGACGCTGCCGCCCGCGTCGATCAGGGCGACGCGCCCGGCGATATCGGCCATGTTCAGCGTACCTGTTTCGGCATAGATCGCGCCAAGGGCGAACAGGAACAGCGTCGATGCCAGCAGATTGTACAGCACATACTGGGCACCCGCCCGCAGGCGCACATGCCCACCCGAGTGGATCATCAGCCCGTAGGAGGCGATCAGCAGCACCTCGAAGAACACGAAGAGGTTGAACAGATCCCCGGTCAGGAACGCGCCCATCAGGCCCATCATCTGGAACTGAAATAACGCGTGGAAATGCCGCCCGCGCTCATCCCATTTCGATCCGATGGCGTAGAGCAGCACGAAAAAGCCCAGCACCGCCGTCAGAAGCACCATCATAGTCGACAGCCGGTCAGCGACCAGCACGATGCCGAAGGGTGCGGCCCAGTCGCCCAGCTGATACAGCGTGACAGTCCCGTCCGAGGCCTGCCATGCAAGGCCCGCCGCGATCACGATAAGGGCCAGCACGCCCGCAATCGACAGGACCCGCTGGATGCCGATGTGATACCGGGCCGCCAGCACGATGAACGGCGCGACGATAGCGGGCAGGATGACGGGCAGAATGATCCAGTGCATCATGCTGTGCCCTCCTTGTCGGTCTCGCTGCCCTCTGTGGGGTCATTTACATGGTCGTCATCGGCCCCCAGATAAGCCCCGAGCGCAATCATCACGATGACCGCCGTCATCCCGAAGGAGATCACGATGGCAGTCAGCACAAGCGCCTGTGGCAGCGGATCTGTATAGGTTTGCGCATCGCTCAGGATTGGCGGTGCGCCGATTGTCAGCCGCCCGGAGGCGAAGAGGAACACGTTGACCGCATAGGTCAGCAGCGCCACGCCGATGATCACCGGAAAGGTGCGCAAGCGCTGCACAAGGTAGAGGCCGGCGGCGGTGAGGATGCCAATGGCGGATGCGACGAGCAGTTCCATCTTAGACCTCCTTTGCCGACTGGGGCGGTGCGGGACTGTCGCGCGATGGGTCTATATCCATCGCGTGTTCGCTATCTTCCACATGGGCGCGACGCGCGAGGCGCGAGAAGCTTTCAAGTGACAGCATCACGGCGCCGACCACGGCCAGAAATACGCCCAGATCGAACAGGGCGGCGGTGGCCAGCTCGAACTTTTCGAAGGGGGGGATGCGGACATAGGTGAAATCCGAAGTCAGGAACGGCATGCCGAAGAACCACGATCCCATGCCGGTCAGGCCGGCGACCAGAACCCCGGCGCCGATCACGCCGTGGTAGGGATAGCGCAGCCGCGCCGACGCCCAGCTAAAGCCGCTGGCCATATACTGCATCACCACGGCAATCGATACGATCAGCCCGGCGATGAACCCGCCGCCGGGATCGTTGTGGCCGCGCAGGAAGATGTGCAAGCCGACCAGCAGCACGATCGGCATGATGACGCGGGTCAGGACCACCATCATCAGCGGGTGGATGTCGCCTGCGCGAGGCTGATCGGGCTTTCGGTTCAGAAGGCGCGCGCGAATGGGGCCGTCCAGCAGTGCCTCGGTCAGGGCGTAGATCAGCAGGGCGGCGATGCCCAGAACGATGATTTCACCGAACGTATCAAAGCCACGGAAATCGACGAGAATGACGTTGACCACATTGGTACCGCCGCCGCCCTTGTACGAATTGGCCAGATGGAAGGCCGAGATCGACTCGCTCACCGGGTCGCGCAGCAGGTAGTAATATGCCATTCCCATGGTCCCGAGGCCCCCGGCAATAGCGATGGCCGCGTCGCGGGTGCGGCGCAGAACGGTGCTCTCGACAGGGGTGCGGTTGGGCATGAAATTAAGGGCCAGCAGCATCAGGATGGTGGTGACGACTTCGACGGTGAATTGCGTCAGCGCCAGATCAGGCGCGCTGAAATAGACGAAACCAACGGATACCAGCAGCCCGACGATCCCCAGCAGGATCAGTGACAGCAGACGGTTGCGATGCAGGAATACCAGCGCCGTCGTTGCCGCGACCAGCATCAGCCAGGCCGCAACGGAAATTGGCCCGATCGGCAGCATGTCGTATGTGGCCGGCCCGATCGTCCCGGTGGCCCATGCATGCACGCCACCGGCCACGACAGTGACCGCCATGATCGCGCCATAGCGCGAAAAGGAACCGTCATGCAGCGGCTGAATGATCGCGCGTGCGACGCCGACAGCCCCGTCGATAACGCGGTCAAAGATCGTCTTGGCCTCGGGGCGCGGTGCGGCATCCCACAGCCGTAGCGCCGGGGCGTGCAGCGACACCAGCGTGAGCGCGCCCGCCGTCGCGATAATCGACATCCACAGCGCCGGGACCAGCCCGTGCCAGATTTTGAAATGCTCAGTGGGTAGCTTGACCGCGCCGCCCAGCACGGCATCGGTCACCAGCTTTATGAACGGTTCGGCCAGAAAGGGCGCGACGCCGATCACCACGACCGGCACGATCAGGATCGCGGGTGGCAGCCACAGCCCGGGGCCCGGATCGTGCGGCGGGGCGTCATAATCGTCGCGTTCGGGACCGAAGAAGGTATGCGCGATCAGGCGGAAACAATAGGCCGCCGAAAAAAGCGATCCGATCACCGCCAGCGCCGGCACCAGCCAGGGCATCCCGAACAGCGTGGTGTGCAGCGTTTGCTCCAGCATCATTTCCTTGCTGAGGAACCCGTTCAGCAGCGGAACCCCCGCCATCGACAGCGCGCCCAGCGTGGTGATCACGAATGTGATCGGCATCACGCGCCGCAGTCCGCCCAGCCGACGGATATCACGGGTGTGAACCGCATGGTCGATGATCCCGGCGGACATGAACAGAGCGGCCTTGAACGTCGCGTGGTTCAGGATATGAAACATTGCCGCCATCGCGCCAAAGCCCGTCCCGGTGCCCAACAGCATGGTGATCAGGCCCAGATGGCTGACTGTCGAGAACGCCAGCAGCGCCTTCAGGTCATGCTTGAACAGGGCGATCACAGCCCCCAGCACCATCGTGATCAGCCCGGCGCCGGTCACGATCATGAACCATTCGGGGGTGCCCGACAGCACCGGCCACAGCCGTGCCATCAGAAAAATGCCCGCCTTGACCATCGTGGCCGAGTGCAGATAGGCGCTGACCGGCGTCGGCGCGGCCATCGCATGCGGCAGCCAGAAATGGAACGGAAACTGCGCCGATTTTGTGAAACATCCCAGCAGGATCAACAGCAGGGCGGGAACATAGAGCGGCGAGGCCTGAATGACATCGCGCCGCTCCAGAATGACGCTCAGATCATAACTGCCCGCAATCTGGCCCAGAATCAGCATTCCCCCGATCAGGGCCAGCCCGCCCATGCCGGTCACGGTCAGCGCCATGCGCGCGCCCTGACGGCCTTCGGGGAGGTGTTTCCAATAGCCGATCAACAGGAAGGACGACAGCGACGTCAGTTCCCAGAAAACCAGCAAAAGCAGGATGTTGTCGCTCAGGACGATCCCGACCATCGCGCCCTGGAACAGCAGCAGATAGGTGAAAAATTCGCCCATGTTATCATTGCGTGACAGGTAATACCGCGCGTAGATGATGATCAGCAGGCCGATGCCCAGAATCAGGCAGGCGAAGAAGAATCCCAGCGGGTCCAGCATCAGATTGACGTTCATCCCGATGCTGGGCAGCCAGTCGATACGGGCAGTGACGACCTCCCCGGCGAACACGGCAGGCGCGTTCGTCAGAAGCCCGATCAGCGCGGTCAGGGTCACTGCCCCCGTGACCCCGGCGCAGGCCTGACGGCCGGCGGAATTCATCAGTCCGGGCAGGAGCGCCCCGAGAAACGGCAAAAGAGCGACAAGGAAGAGGGACACGCGAACTCCTGATCTGCTGACCGGTCCATGTGTGGTCAAGTTTCGCTGCAGGCTCAAGCAAAACCGACGCCGGAAACGTGCTAAGGGCGCGAATGTCGCAATTTTAAGGTGTTTTCGCGAGATGCAAGCGCAAGGCGGCAGTCCGCCCCCTCCCGTTTCTCATCCGCATCCGTCAGCGCCCGTGCGAAGGCGTGTTGATCGGGGGTGGTGTCTGGAATGGGAATGAGCAACGTCGCAGGCGATGACTGTCCGAAGCCCCTCATCGTCGCGCCTGCTGCCGCCATTGCCCTCCTTGGATGGCGTGGCGGCCAGCGACTTCCAGTAAACCCAGACGCCATATTCTGCATGGAACGAGGGTAATTTCGGGATATTGCCCCCCTCACCAAGACGGACGAGGCAGAGCAGGATGTCGACGCAAAGGCGCCGACGCCACCGGGCGGCTTCGCGGTTGCGACCATAGGGATCTGGCACGTCGCCGGATGAACCCGATGGCGGGGAACGCCGTGGAGCCACGGTTGACCTTGACGGTTTTCTCCACGAGTGTCGTCCGATTGCACATGTGACACAAATGACAAGAAGGGCGCTGACCGATGGATTTCACCGAGTTGACGAAGGCGTTTGGCGCCTTCTTCGCCATCATGAACCCTTTCGTGAATTTGCCGATCTTTCTCGCACTCAGCGCAGGATTCTCGGTCGCGCAGCAGCGGGTGCTTGCGGTCAAAGTTACAATTTTTTCCGCGATCATGTGTGTGGTGATCCTGTTCGCCGGGCAGAAGATCATCAGCTTTTTCGGGATTTCGGTGGACCAGTTTCGCATCGCCGGGGGCGCTGTCCTGGCCCATATTGCATGGACCATGCTGAACGGCGGCAGCATCGCGTCTCATCACGGCAGCGGGCAGGAGAAGGACCAGATGAGCGATCTGTCCGGGCTCGCCTTTTATCCGATCACGTTTCCGATGATTGTGGGGCCTGGAACGATCGCGACGCTTATCATCTATACGGGCCATGCCAAGGGTCTGGACGACCTGCTATCCGTTGGCGCGGTGGTGGCGGCGATCCTCGTCCTGCTCTTTGTGGTCCTGTTCTTTGCGTCCTACTTTGGCAAGATCATGAGCGACACCATGCGGGTGATCATGTCGCGCTTGATGGGGATGATCCTGCTGGCGATCTCGGTCGAGATGATCGTGGCGGGTGTAAAAGCCGTTCTTCCGGGGCTGGGATGAAGCCGGGGCCGCAGTGACCTGTCACCCAATTCCGAGGGCTCATCAATGAAGATTTTCGACCCGGCCAATCATCTGCGCATCTGCAATCCTGCCGATGCCAATGGCAGCCGCTAACGCGCATCGAGATTTCAAAGGGTAGCCGATGACAGTTCTTCTGATTTTCCATGCGCTTTTGGTTGCGACCTTTACGGTCCGCATATTGCTGCGTGACGATCTGTCCCCGCCCGCACGGCTGGCATGGTTCATCATCCTGATACTGTTGCCCTATTTCGGAACAGTCATATACTCTCTGTTCGGCGAAATTGATATCGGCAGACGGGTGAAAAGGCGGCACAAGGAAGTCTTTGACGAGATCAGGGCCAAGGCGTCCAGCTACATGGGCGACGCTCGGAATGTCGACGGGTTAATCGCCCTGACCTACCGCCCGGCATTTCGCTATGCCGGGTCGATCAACGGATTCCATCCAGTGGACGGGAACGCGGCCGAATTGATGGCGGATGGCGATGCGACCCGCGCGCGCCTGGTGGCGGATATCGATGCGGCCACCGATCACGTGCATGTGCTGTACTACATCTGGCTGAGCGACATGACCGGCACCGATGTCGCCGAGGCATTGATCCGCGCGGCAGGGCGCGGGGTGACATGCCGCGCGATGGCTGACGGGTTGGGATCGCGCGCCTTGATCAAATCGCAGCTTTGGAAGCGCATGGACGACGCCGGGGTCAACCTTGCCATCGCGCTGTCGTTCAAGAACCTTCCGCGCGTCCTGCTGACCAGCCGTATCGATCTGCGCAACCATCGCAAGATCACCGTGATCGACGGCGTCATCACCTATTGCGGGAGCCGCAATTCGGCCGACCCGGAATTCCTTCCCAAAAAGAAATACGGACCTTGGGTCGATATCATGCTGCGGTTCACCGGGCCGGTCGTGGCGCAGAACCAACTATTGTTCGCCAGCGACTGGATGCAGGCAACGGGCGCGCCGCTGGACGGGATCAAGCTGACGGCCGAGCCGGTCAAAGGCGGGTTTCCGGCGCAGGTGATGGGCGTCGGTCCCACGGAACGCCACGCCGCCACGCCACAGCTTTTCGCAAATCTGATTGCCAGCGCACACACGACGCTGACCATTTCCACGCCCTATTTCGTGCCGGACATGACGTTGATGGACGCATTATGCGCAGCGGCCCTGCGCGGTGTCACCGTGACTCTGATCTATCCGGCGGCGAATGACAGCTGGATCGTCGCCGCCGCCAGCCGCAGCTACTATCACAAACTTCTGGATGCAGGATGCATCATTCACGAATTCAAGGGCGGGCTGCTACATGCCAAGACGCTGACGATAGACGGGCAGGTCTGTCTGATCGGATCCTCGAATCTCGACCTGCGCAGTTTCGACCTGAACTATGAAAACAACATCCTTTTGCATGATGAGGGCGTGACCCAAGCCGTGTTTGAGCGGCAACAGGACTACATCGGACGCTCGGAAGAGGTTGCGCTGCCCGCAGTTTTGGCCTGGCCCTGGCACAGACGCATCTGGCACAACGTCATCGCGACGATCGGCCCGGTGCTGTAGATCGGGATCAGGCAGGCGGCGCCAATGGCGCGGTTATGAGAAATCTCACAGATAGTTCGAAAATCTCATCAAGTGTGTGCTTGGGATGAGCTTGTTGATCCAGTTACGCCAGCCTGCGCGCACCACTCGACGGTGTTGATCCCGACCATGCGCGCGAACCGCCCCAGTTCGGCCTCCAGCCGCGTAAACCGGCCTGCACCCCAGCGCACGCCAGCCTCTGGCCAGAACCCGGTGACGCGCAGCCAGCCCTGCGGGCGGTTGGCTTTCAGTTCGATCCGGCCGACAAAGCGGTCGCCTTCCAGCAGCGGATACACGTAATAGCCCCAGCGCCGACGGGCGGCGGGCACGAACATCTCGTTCACATATTCAAACCCGAAAAGCCGCTTTAGCCGTGCCCGGTCGCGAATCGCCGGATCGAACGGGTTGAGGATGCGAAGCCGCCCGGTGGGTGCGGGCAGCGCGGCAAGGCGCGCGTTCAGATCCGGCGCGGCCAGCATGGTGCGCACCCGGCCATCGGCGTCGGTCACGCCAACCTGCCGAGGTGCGCGCCGCGCCATCCAGCCGCGCGTCTCGCCGGCATCCATTGCGCCCCAGAACCGTTGGACTTCGCCGCAGCTGGCCACGCCCAGCCGGTCCAGTGCCAGATCGCACAGTGCATCCATCTGCGCAGTATCGTCCATGTCCTGCGGCTGGTGGGTTGGAAAGACACGCTCGCCCAGATCGTAGAATTTCACGAAATTCTCGCGTCGGCAGGTCGCCAGATCGCCCGCATACCACATCTGATCCAGCGCCTTTTTATGGGGCGGGCGGGCCCACATCTCGCGGCTGGTGGCCTTGGTATCAAAAGCGTGGGTCGACAGTGGCCCTTCGGCGGCGATCCGGGCGCGGATGGCCTTGATTTCAGCCTGCCCCAGGCCGGACTGATACCACGCACCGCGCGCGGCATTGGCGCCCAGCCGTGCGAATTGCCGCTGCCAGAGCGGAAGGATATGCATTGGGATCAGCGACGCATCATGAGTGAAATGCTCAAACAGGTGCTGGCCCAGCAGCGGCCACAGCATGCCCTCGCGGTAGTTTGGATTGCGCGACCACAGGATGTGATTATGCGCGCGCGTGACGTTGCGGATCGTGTCGATTTGCAGAAAACCGATCTGCCGGATCAACGCCATCACATCTGGCGGTCCCGTTCCCACTTGGCTCAGACCGTTCGCGTGCAGCCACAGATGCCGCGCCGCCGGGTTGTCCAGAATGGTTGTCACGGCAGGCTGAGCTGTATCAGCGCCTCTTGCAGTTCGCGACCTTCCAGCGTCAGGACCGCCGCGATGAACAATTGCCCGGCCCGGCAGGCGCGCGCATTGTCGACGGTGCCCAGCCGGGCAAAGCTGTCCATGACCAGCGCGGCGTCAGGCACGGCCACGATGTAGCGGGTCAGCGCGGCAAAAATCGACGCCTCGGCCTTTGCGGCGCGCTTGGGTGTGGTGGTCAGCGGCCCGCGCTGGGCGCCCAGCTGCGCGGCGCGCAGTTGAATTCGGTAGTAATTGCGCAGCCCGGCCGTGTTCAGCCGTGCAGCGGCGCGCGCCGTCGTCTCGGCCATGCGTTCGGGCGACAAGGTGCCGCGCACGGCCTGACCGCACAGATGCGTCGGCATGGCGCCGAGAACGGTCTGTTCGACCAAATAGTAATAGTGCAAATCGCGTAGCGGCAGATGGGCCAGCCCCTGATCGATCACCCCCCACAGAAGGCCTTGCGTCCGCGCGATTGGCACGGGTGTCCCGGCCTGCACCGCCAGCACACGATCAGCGACATAGCCCGCGATGATCGGATCGCGCAGCATGTTCGCGGCGTGCTGCGTCGCCAGTTCCAGATTTTCACCCTTGAAGCCCAGCCTGCGCAGATCGGCGCGCACGGTCTCTTCCTCGTACATGCGGCCCAGCAGACGGATCAGGTCGGCGCGGCTGACCTCGCCGGTGGTCTGTGCCATCGCCGGTCCGGCCAACGGCGCGGTCAGCGGCAGGGCGCAGAGGAAAACGCGAAAGACCACAGAAAAGAGGGCCGAGGAAAACGCTGGAAAAATCACTGGTATGTGCCGCAAAGCCGGGCCTCCTGAAGAGTTTCGAGTTTAAGTTGATACACAACCTGGCGTCGAAATACTCGTAACATCGATACGTCGTGAGCGTTTCGGCGCATTGTCCCTGAGGCAACACTGTATCGAAACGCCTTTGCTTGTGCAGTCGCCCGAGGTTCTTGGGTAATATAAGGTGAAGGCCGCATGAAACCACCCCTAGAGGTTTGCGCGTGCGGTGCAAGCGCATCGTGCGGATCACCGCCTGCGCCCGCGCGGCAAGTCAACAGTGGAACTTGGGCCGAAACCTTGCTACCCATCGCGGCAACGCAGCAATTTCGAGGCCCGCCAGATGAGCGCCACAGCCCGACAGACCGCCCCGCTTCCTGCCGATATCCGCGCGATGAAGGGCGGCGCGCCCATCGTCAGCCTGACGGCCTATACCACGCCGATGGCGCGCATGATGGATGCGCATTGCGATTTCGTGCTGGTTGGCGACAGCGTCGGCATGGTGCTGCACGGCATGCCCTCGACGCTGGGCGTGACCATGGACATGATGGTGATGCACGGGCAGGCCGTCGCGCGCGGACTGGACACCGCGATGCTGGTCATCGATATGCCTTTCGGCAGTTACGAAGAGGATCCGCGCCAGGCCATGCAGAGCGCGTCGCGCATCATGCGCGAGACGGGCGCCGCGGCGGTCAAGCTGGAGGGGGGCGCGCATATGGCTGAAACCATTGCATTCCTCACGGCGCGCGGGGTGCCGGTGATGGCCCATATCGGCCTGACGCCACAGGCGGTCAACACGCTGGGCGGCTACAAGGTGCAGGGCAGGGGCGCGGGCGCCAAACATCTCAGCGAGGACGCGCAGGCGGTGGCCGATGCGGGCGCCTTTGCCGTGGTGCTGGAAAAGGTGCCCGCAGGCCTTGCCGACCGGATCACGGCGGAGATCGCCATTCCCACCATCGGCATCGGCGCGTCGGCAGGCTGCGACGGGCAGGTGTTGGTCGTGGATGACATGCTGGGACTGTTCACGGCGTTCAAGCCGAAATTCGTCAAGCGCTATGCGCAGTTGGGCACAGACGGCGAGGCGGCGATTGCCGCCTATGCCGCCGAGGTGCGCGCGCGCGCGTTCCCTGCGACTGAACACACCTTCGCCGACGAGGCGCCGACATCGGCTTCGGGCAAGGCAAGCGGCGCATGACCGCGCCGATTCTGCGCAGCCTGGTCGATCTGCGCGCCGCGACTGCGCCCTGGCAACGGGCAGGGCAGCGTATCGGCATCGTGCCGACGATGGGCGCGCTGCATGATGGCCATTTGTCGCTGATCGCCGCCGCCAAGCAGACATGCGAGCGCGTGATCGTGACGATCTTCGTCAACCCGCGCCAGTTCAGCTCGCCCGAGGATCTGGCCGGCTATCCGCGCACCGAACATGCCGACGCGGCAAAACTGGCCCGCTTTGATGTCGACGCGATCTATGTGCCCGACGGCGATCAGATGTATCCCGGCGGCTTTGCCACCACTGTCACCGTCTCGGGCCTGACCGAGGTCATGGATGGCATCCACCGCCCCGGCCATTTTCAAGGCGTGGCAACCGTGGTGGCCAAGCTGTTCGCCCAGACTTCGGCCACGGACGCATTTTTCGGGGAAAAGGACTATCAGCAGCTTCAGGTTGTCCGCCGCATGGCGCGCGATCTGGATATCCCGATCACCGTCCATGGCTGCCCTACAATCCGCGAGATCGACGGGCTTGCCATGTCCTCGCGCAATCTGCTGCTGTCGGACCGCGCCCGCACCATCGCGCCGGTTTTGATCGAGCAGATGGAAGAAATGTCCGAAGCCATCACAGCCGGTCAGGATTTCGCCGCTGCGCAGGAAGGCGCAATTGCCGCGCTAATGCGGGCAGGCTTTACCGGGGTCGATTATTTCGAGATGCGCGCGAATGACGATCTGGCGCTTCTGACCGCCGCCACCCAGCCCGCGCGCCTGTTTGCTGCGGCGTGGCTGGCCGGGGTGCGCCTGATCGACAATATCGCCATCCAAGGATAGCGCGATCCGCCCGGCGTCTTTCTGCTCTAAGGATCGCCGCCGCAGGTAAAGCGAAGCAGCCCCAGCGTGGGCGCGGTCTTTCTTGCCGTGCTCGGCAATTGCTCCAAAGCCGTCGCTGTCATCGCAATTGCGATGCTGTGGTTATGAGATGTGGACATGACATAGCCCCTCCTCTCATTCCCGAGAAAAGGCGACAGCATCACCCCTTTGGGTCAACCGCCCAGTGGGTTGTCGGCCATTTCGGCATCAACATGAGCGTCGATTGGCGTCTGATATGTCAATAGAAGGTATCCCAGGACAGAATAGAACCCGACGGTGGCGATCAGGTCTATCACGGCCGCGCGGCCGATGACGGCTGCCAGTTCCGCCTCCTGTTCCAGTGTTAAACGATTGTTGTCGATCAGTGCATCGACGGCGCGCACGATCAGGCCGTCTTCGCCATCGGGCATTTCGCGGATCGCCGCTATGCGGGCATCGTCCATGCCAATGGCCCGGGCCCGGCTTACGTGATGCGCCCATTCATAGTCCGATCCCAGACGGGCGGCGGTGCGCAGAATGACCACTTCTGCGCGCACGGGGCCAAGGCGGCTGTCTTTTACGATATGTTGGCGCAGCGGCGCCCAGGCTCGCAGCAGCGCGGGGTGGTGTGCCATCGTGCGGTACACGTTGAGCGCGCCCGCAAAGCCATCGCGCAGATCGGAAATCTGCGTGGGCCACTCAGCGTCGGTCAACGGAGGGCAAGGGGATTGAGTCACGAGCATAGCCTTCCAGTTGCCAGGCAAAACGGGCGTGAAACGACAGCCGTCAATCTGCCCATGTGGGGGTGATGGAACATATATCTCACCATATCAGCGCCTTATGCACCAAGCGCTTGGCGCGATCATCCTGCGCTTGAAGTGTGGTCGCAGGGTCGCCTGCAACTGTTGGGGTGAATCTGGCACGGGCGATCAGATAGCTCATCGCGCCGCCGTGACCTCGTGGATTGCCGTCGCGACGCGGTCAACGATCTGGTCGATATCCTCGGGCGTGCAAATATAGGGCGGGGCAAGCAGAACGTGATCGCCGTTAATCCCGTCAACCGTCCCGCCCATCGGATAGGTCAGCAGGCCACGCGCCATGGCGGCCTTCTTGATCTTCGCATGAATTTTCAGCGTTGGGTCAAAGGGTGCCTTGCTGCCTTTATCTGCTACAATCTCAATCCCGCGGAACAGGCCGCGGCCACGGATATCGCCCACATGGGGCGATTGTCCCAATGCCACCTCGAGGCCGGTTTGCAACCGCTCGCCCATGGCAAGCACATGCTGCATCATCCCGTCACGCGTCAGGATTTCCAGCACCTTGCCGGCTGCCGCCGCAGCGATCGGGTGGCCGATATAGGTGTGTCCGTGCTGGAACAGGCCTGACCCATCGCGAAACGCCTCAAATATCTTGCGCGCCAGCAGGACCGCCCCGATAGGTTGGAACCCGCCGCCCAGACCCTTGGCGATTGTCACGATATCTGGCACGATCCCTTCTTGCTCAAAGGCAAAAATCGTCCCTGTCCGACCCATGCCGCACATCACCTCGTCCAGGATCAACAAGACGCCGTATCGGTCGCAGATTTCGCGTATCCGGGTGAAATAGCCCTCGACGGCGGGCACCGCTCCCAGCGTGGCCCCGACGACAGGTTCGGCCACGAATGCCATTACCTGATCTTCGCCCAGTTTGCGGATCTTCGCCTCCAGCTCATCCGCCAGCCGCGTTGCGTAATGCGCGTCGCTTTCGCCCGCGTGCTGGTCACGATAGGCGTAGCAGGGCGAGACATGATGCGTTTCGGGCAGGATCGGCTGAAACTGCGCCCGCCGCATCGCGTTTCCGCCGGTCGCCAGCGCGCCGATGGTGTTGCCGTGATAGCTTTGCCGACGGGCAATGATATGGCGGCGCTGTGGCTGGCCAATTTCAACGAAATACTGCCGCGCCATCTTTAGCGCCGCCTCGACCGCTTCTGACCCGCCGGAGACAAGGTAAACATGGTCCAGTGTATCCGGGGCGCGGGCGGTCAGCCGATCTGCCAGATCCTCGGCCACATCGGTGGTGAAAAACGAGGTATGGGCATAGGAAAGTGCAGTCATCTGCGTTTGCATTGCCTCCAGCACCTCGGGGTGGTTGTGGCCAAGGCAACTCACAGCCGCGCCACCTGAGCCGTCGATATAAACGCGCCCTTCGCTATCGGTGATCGTGATGCCCTTGCCTGAAACAGCACGGGGGAGGTCTGCGCCGATGGAGCGGTGGAGAAGTGCGGTCATTCTGGGTTCCAGTTCGTCTGCCCTGCGGAGAATCATACCCGCGTCATGCCCATCATGCTACCAAACTCCGAGGTTGCAACAAGTGTTTCACTCACCTTCGGATGAAGCGATTGGTGTGCGAATGAGAATCTGATACATTCAGATCTTTCGCCAGCTTGGAGACATGGCAGGCTTCACTGAAAAACCTTGTGATCCCCTCCTTGCATGACAAAGCTGCGGAAGCATCAAAGGCAAAGAGGTGAATCGAATGTTGCAAAGCGAGTCCCTGAGCGACAGGATCATTGCCCGATTCGACGCCATGTCGCCGCAACTGCAACTGGCAGCGCGGCATGTGCTGGAAAACCCGCAGGAGGTGGCCCTGGTCTCGATGAGGCGGCTGGCGCGCAGTGCCGGGGTGCAACCTGCCACGATGACGCGCCTGGCTCAATTCCTTGGGCTGACAGGGTATGAGGACATCCGCGCCCATTATTCCGAGGCAATCCGGCTTCGCGCCGATGGCTTTGCCGCGCGGGCGAGGGAGCGCGATACTGCTGCGCCCGGCGCTCAGGGCGGGCTGGCCCAGCAGATGCTCCAAGGCCTCGCGTCTCAGGTCGCGCGGTTAAGCGAGCCGCAATCGCTTGCCCGGCTGCAAGCGGTGGCTGACCACCTGATCCGCGCCGACAAGATCTATGTGCTTGGGCTGCGCTCCTGTCACTCGGTGGCGTGGCATTTCCACTATGTCATGACGCTTTTGGGCGAAAAGACCGTTCATCTTGACGGCCCTGCCGGCACCGGTGCGGATGGGCTTTTGCGGTCAGATGCGCAGGATGTTCTACTTGCGATCTCGGTCAGTCCCTATTGCGTCCAGACGCTTGAACTGGCCGATCTGGCGCGCGCAAAGGGCATGACTGTCGTCTCCATCACCGACAGCGAAGTTTCCCCCCTCATCGCCATTTCCGAAGTGTCCATCCTGTTCTCGATCGAGAGCCAGACGTTTTTCCACACGCTGACCCCCGCCCTTGCGATCTCGGAAGTATTGTGCGGGCTGATTGCGGACAACGACCGGCACGCGGCGCTGGACGCGCTACAGCGGGCGGACCGGCATCTGCAAATGCTCAAAACCTACGCCAACACGATCCCGCACCGCAGGATTTGAAATCTGAGTCCCTTCCTGAAACAATGGGGATTCATTGATTAAAGCGTTCTTTCAGTTCACCCACCTCCCTGCACCGGTTCTGCGCAGGGAGTATTTGGGGAAAACTGAAGGCCCCGGGGCAGGGTTATCCGATGTCGAACTGTAGCGGTTTGATCTGCCGGAAAAGATCCGTGCTTTGCAGCGCATCTATCGCCTTTTGCGGGACCGGAGCATCGACATAAAGCAGCGCGATCGCCTCGCCGCCCGCACTGGACCGGCCGAGGGTAAAGTTGGCGATGTTCACGCCATTTTCGCCCATCGTCTGGCCCAGTGCACCGATGATGCCCGGCTGGTCGTTGTTGGTGACGTAGAGCATATGCGCGCCAATTTCGGCGTCGATGTTGATGCCCTTGATCTGGATGAAGCGCGGCTTGCCGTCCGAGAAAATAGTGCCGCCGATCGACCGCTCACGCTTGTCGGTGACGACCGTCAGCTTGATATAGCCCTCGAAAACGCCGGATTTGTCCTGATGTGTGGTGCTGATCTTGATGCCGCGTTCCTTGGCCACGACGGGCGCGCTGACCATGTTTATCTCGGGGTTCACCGCTTTCATGATGCCCGCGACGCTGGCCGAGGTCAGGGCGGGCAGGTTCATCTGGCTGACTGCGCCGTCATAGAGGATGTTGATCGCCTTGACCGGCTCGTCCGTCATCTGGCCGATGAAGGCGCCCAGATGGGCGGCCAGTTTGATCCAGGGGCCCATCACCTTGGCTTCCTCGGCGGAAACGGACGGCATGTTCAGCGCATTGGTCACCGCGCCGGTCAACAGATAGTCCGACATCTGTTCGGCCACTTGCAGGGCGACGTTTTCCTGCGCCTCGGTTGTCGCTGCGCCCAGATGGGGCGTGCAGACGACGTTTGGCAGGCCGAAGAGCGGGCTGTCGGTCGCAGGCTCGACCTCGAACACGTCAAAGGCCGCGCCGGCGATGTGGCCCGATTCCAGCAGATCGGCGACCGCCGCCTCGTCCACCAGACCGCCGCGGGCGCAGTTGATGATGCGCACGCCTTTCTTGGTTTTCTCCAGATTTTCGCGGCTGAGGATGTTGCGCGTCTGGTCCGTCAGCGGCACGTGCAGGGTGATGAAATCGGCGCGCGCCAGCACGTCGTCCAATTCGACCTTTTCGACGCCCATCTTGTCGG
Source organism: Roseovarius sp. M141 (assembly GCF_024355225.1). Classification (NCBI taxonomy): domain Bacteria; kingdom Pseudomonadati; phylum Pseudomonadota; class Alphaproteobacteria; order Rhodobacterales; family Roseobacteraceae; genus Roseovarius; species Roseovarius sp. M141. Next base: position 3,467,637 of record NZ_VCNH01000008.1, on the reverse strand, counting down.
CCTTCGCCTCGCTGAGGAAGGGATCATAGGCGATCACCTTCATCTTGAGGCCCCGCGCGCGATCACAGACGATTCCGCCGATATTGCCCGCGCCGATGACGCCCAGCGTCTTGGCCGTCAGTTCGGTTCCCATGAAGCGCGATTTCTCCCACTTGCCCGCATGGGTCGAGGCATTGGCATCCGGGATCTGGCGCGCGACGGCGAACATCAGCGCGATGGCATGTTCGGCTGTCGTGATCATGTTGCCAAAGGGCGTGTTCATCACGATCACGCCCTTTTTGCTGGCCGCGACCTTGTCGATATTGTCGGTGCCGATCCCGGCGCGGGCGATCACTTTCAGCTTGTGCGCATTGGCGAGGATTTTTTCGGTGACCTTGGTGGCAGACCGGATGGCGAGGCCGTCATAGTCGCCGATGACGTCGGCCAGACGGTCCTTGTCCTTGCCCAGATCGGGCTGAAAATCCACGTCGATGCCGCGATCGCGAAAAATCTGCACGGCGGTTTCAGACAGCTTGTCGGATACGAGAACTTTGGGAGCCATTTTTAGCGTCCTTATGGAATATGGGGAGGGGGCGGGCCACAGGCCCGCCGAATATCATGCGGCCTGCGCGGCCAGTTCGGCGTGGTAGGCCCATTCGATCCAAGGCATCAGCGCCTGAATGTCGGACGTCTCGACCGTGCCACCGCACCAGATGCGCAGGCCCGGCGGTGCGTCGCGATAGGCGCCGATGTCATAGGCGGCGCCCTCGGCCTCCAGCCGTTTCGCGACCGCCTTGGCGAATGCCGCACCATCGCTGATCTGCGGATCGGTGAAGCGCAGGCAGACGGACGTGTTCGAGCGTGTCGCAGGATCCTGAGCCAGATTCGCGATCCAGTCGTGATCGCTGCAGAAATCCGCAACGACGCCTGCATTGGCATCGGCGCGTTCGATCAGGCCGGACAGGCCGCCGACGGATTGCGCCCAATCCAGCGCCAGCAGATAATCCTCGACCGCCAGCATGGAGGGGGTGTTAATCGTCTCGCCCTTGAAAATCCCCTCGATCAGCTTGCCACTCTTAGTCAGGCGGAAAATCTTGGGCATCGGCCATGGGGGGGTGTACGATTCCAGCCGCTCTACGGCGCGCGGGGATAGCACGATCATGCCATGCGCAGCCTCGCCGCCCAGCACCTTTTGCCAGCTGAAGGTGGTCACATCCAGCTTGTCCCACGGCAGATCCTGCGCAAAGGCGGCAGAGGTGGCATCGCAGATGGTCAGGCCCTTGCGATTGGCGTCAATCCAGTCTCCGTTTATCACGCGCACGCCGGATGTGGTGCCATTCCAGGTGAAAACCACGTCATTATGGCTGTCGATGCCGCCGAGATCGACGATTTCGCCATACTCGGCGGTCTTGACCTCGGCATCCAGTTTCAACTGTTTGACCGCGTCGGTGATCCAGCCCGCGCCAAAGGATTCCCACGCCAGCATTTCCACCTTGCGCGGGCCCAGCAGTGACCACATCGCCATCTCGACAGCGCCGGTGTCGGAGGCGGGCACGATGCCGATGCGGTAGCTATCGGGGATGCCCAGAACGGCGCGGGTGCCGTCGATCGCGGCCTTCAGCCGCTCCTTGCCCACAGATGCGCGGTGACTGCGGCCCAAGGGTGCGCCAGCCAGTTTTTCGAGTGCGAATGCAGGGGGTTTGGCACAGGGGCCAGAGGAGAAACGCGGGTTTGCAGGCCGCAATTCGGGCTTGCGCACGTCAGTGCGCGCCGGGTCGTCAATAGCCATTTAGCTATCCTTCCAGATAAGCGCCCTTCGTTGGGGAAGGGTGTCCCGCCGCAAACGCTATGCGCCGTCCGGCCCTTTCGCAAGCCGTTATTTCGGGCTATAGCGTCGCGGCGGGATAATTGTGCGACCTGCGCATCAAGGCCGGAGCCATTCACCCATGTTCACAGCCACCCTGATCGCCCGCCCCGGCGGGTTGGAGCCAAGCCTGACCGAAAGCCTGCGCAACGCGTGGGGCGGCGGCGATGTGCAGTGGTTGTCCCCTGACGAGGCGGCGGAATTTACCCTGGCGCAGCGGCCCGGCAACCTGTGGGATGTCTGGCAGGATGTTCAGGGGTTGGGCGTCGATCTGGCGGTGCAGGCCACGGAGGGGCGGCGCAAGCGGATGTTGCTGGCCGATATGGACAGCACGATGATTCAGCAGGAATGCATCGACGAACTGGCCGAGGTCGCGGGCGTCGGCGATCAAGTGCGCGCGATCACCGCCCGCGCGATGAATGGCGAGCTGGATTTCGAGGGCGCATTGCTGGAGCGTATGGCCCTGCTCAAGGGGTTGCCCGAGGCGGTGATTTCCGACGTGCTGCGGAGCCGCATCACCCATGCGCCGGGGGGGCGCATATTGGTTGCGACGATGCGCGGCAATGGCGCGCATACGGCGCTGGTATCGGGTGGGTTCACCGCCTTTACCGGGCCGGTCGCCGCTGCGCTGGGCTTTGACGAGGATCGTGCGAATGTGCTGGGAATCGCCGATGGCGTGCTGACCGGCGATGTCGCCCGGCCCATTCTGGGACGGCAGGCCAAGATCGACGCGCTGGATGAGATCACGGCGCGGTTGGGTATCGGCGCGGCGGACGTGATGGCCGTGGGCGACGGGGCCAATGATCTGGGCATGCTCGGGCGCGCCGGCGCCGGCGTCGCGCTGCATGCCAAGCCGTCCGTGGCGGCCCAGTGCGATCTGCGGATCAACCACGGCGATCTGACGGCGCTGCTGTATTTGCAGGGCTATGCGCGGTCCGAGTTTCTGACCGGCTGACAGGGCGGGGTTGCGCCGCTATCATTGTGCCAGCCTGCCCCGGCTGATCTGGCCTGATGAGGGCAGGCAAAACGCAAGGGAGCGTATACCATGTCCAGCACTTTTCTTTTTGTCTATCACGGTGGCGGTATGCCCGAGACGCCCGAAGAGGGCGAGCGGGCCATGGCCGCATGGCAGGCCTGGATGGACGGGGTCGGCGATGCCATGGTCGACAGCGGCAATCCGGTGGGAATGTCCAAGACCGTCGGCGTCGACGGTGTGACCGACAATGGCGGGGCAAACCCGACCTCGGGCTATACCATCGTGCGTGCCGACGGCATCGACGCAGCGTGTGAAATCGCCAAGGGGTGCCCGATTCTGGAGGGCGGCAAGGGTACGATCGAGGTGGCCGAGATCATTCAGATGTGATGTTGCGGCCCACTGGCGGCGGGCGTCCTATGCCAGCAGCCCGGCTGCTGGTTTGATCATGCCCGCCTCGATCCCGCGCCAGCTGCGTATCGTCTTGTTCATGAATTTGCGGGTCGCAGGATGCTCGGGGTCCAGCACGCCCAGCCGCACCAAAAGCGCGGCAATGGCGCATTCGGACGCGCGGTCAGCTCCATCCGCGACCTTCAGCGCGATGCCCAGGCCGAGGCCCGGAATGATTGCGATGAAAAATGCCTCGGCCCCGGTTTTCAGCGCCACGGGTTGATTGCAGGCGCGCATCAGTTCGGTGCAGGCGCGCCCTTCGCCGGCGACCAGATCGGGGTGGGCGATCATCGCGTCGCGCAGGCGCGCGGCGGCGGTCTGCCGCGCATCCGCGCCCTCGCGCGCATTGGCAAAGAATGCCATCGCGCGGCCCATACCGTGCAGGGTGGTCAGAAAATTCGGGGCTGAACAGCCATCGATGCCGTAGCCGGGGCTGGAGTGCTGAGTTACCTCCTCGAACGCGCGCAGGCAGGCCTGCTGCACGGGGTGATCGACCTCGATATAGTCGGGTTCGGCGCCCAAATGCTGGTTCAGCGTTAGAAACCCTGCATGCTTGCCCGAGCAGTTGTTGTGCAGCTGGCAGGGCGCCTCATAGGCGCGAATCAGGGCATGCGCGGCCTCTTCGTCCTTGGGCATGTGGCTGCCGCAACGGAAATCCGGCTCGCGCAGGCCCAGCCCTTCGACCCATTTCGCCACGCGCGCAGTGTGGATGGCCGCGCCGTTATGCGACGCGCAGGCCAGCGCCAGATGTTCGGGCCCCAGCCCGGCGGCATCCGCCGCGCCGCTTTCCACCAGCGGCAGCGCCTGAAGCATCTTGCACGACGAGCGCGGATAAACCTGCACGTCCGGATCGCCCCACGCCTGAACGATCTCGCCGCCCGGCCCGCAGATCACGGCATGCCCCAGATGCAGGCTTTCGGCTATCGGGCCGCGCCAGATTTCGGTCATGGGAACGGGGGGCAGGGCGGCAAGTGTCATGGTCTGGCTCCTTGGCGAGGCAATGTGCGGGTTTCCGCCAATTCATTCTTTCGTTTCTGGCACGATTTGGGCTATTGATGCACTGTCGAGAAGAACCGCGCGCTTGCCAAGAGCAAAACCCCGGTAACAGGGGCGGCCTGCGGGCGCGACTGAATTGAGGCTCATGACAGCTTGGAGGCTGCACAAGATATGGCATCACCTGTGACGCGCGGCGCGCTGTGCGCGGCAATTTCCGCATTTGCACTAACCGGTTTCGGTGCGGCAACCCCCGCATCGGCCCAATCCGAAAGCACAAATCAGGTCGCCGCAAAAACGGCCTGGAGCGTTTTCACCGAAAAAACCCCGCGTGAATGCTGGACCGTGTCCGCGCCCACCGAAACCGTCAACACCAAGGGCGGCAAGGTCGTGGCCGTGCGCCGTGGCGAAATCCTGTTCATGACGTTCTTTCGCCCCGATGCGGGGGTGCGCGGTCAGGTGGCCTTTACCGGCGGGTACCCCTTTGCCGACGGCTCGACCGTGGATGTGAGCATCAGCGGCGAGAAGTTCCAGCTTTATACCGAAAAGGATTGGGCCTGGCCCGCCAGTGCCGATGACGACGCCAAGATCATCGCCGCGATGAAGCGTGGCTCGGACGCGGTGCTGACGGCACGGTCCGGTCGCGGCACCCAGACCAAGGACACGTTTTCGCTGATCGGCTATACTGCCGCGATGGAAGAGGCGCAGAAGCGCTGCCAGTAAGGCGGCAGTCTGAACGGGAATTGCGGGGCGGTCCGGTTGGGCCGCTCCTTTTCATTTGCCTGCCAGACCCTTTGGCATTACGCGGCGAATCCTATATAGGGCAATATCCGATGCTGAAAGGCCCGCCCAGATGACCCATACCGCCCCGATCACCCAGGACCTCGTGACCCTCCCGCGCAAGGTGCCGGAGGGCAAGCCGAACCTGATCGGTCTGACGCGCGATGCGCTGCGCCAGATCCTGATCGATCATGGCACGCCCGAAAAGCAGGCCAAGATGCGCGCCGGCCAGATCTGGCAGTGGGTGTACCAGTGGGGCATCCGCGATTTCACGCAGATGACCAACCTCGCCAAGGGCTACCGCGTTGAACTGGACGAGAAATTCACGCTCGACATCCCCGAGGTCGTCAGCCGCCAGGTCAGCAGCGATGGCACCCGCAAATATCTGGTGCGTATCGCTGGCGGTCACGAGGTCGAGGTTGTCTATATCCCCGAAGATTCGCGCGGCACGCTGTGCATTTCGTCGCAGGTCGGTTGCACGCTGACCTGTTCGTTCTGCCATACCGGCACGCAAAAACTGGTGCGCAACCTGACAGCGGGCGAAATCGTCGGCCAGATCATGGTCGCGCGCGACGATTTGGGCGAGTGGCCCGAACAAGGCGCGCCCAAGGACGAAACCCGCCTGCTGAGCAATATCGTGCTGATGGGCATGGGGGAGCCGCTGTATAATTTCGAGAATGTGCGTGACGCGATGAAGATCGCGATGGATCCCGAGGGCATCCAGCTCAGCCGCCGCCGGATTACCCTGTCCACCTCCGGCGTGGTGCCGGAAATCCACCGCACGGCGGCCGAAATCGGCTGTATGCTGGCCGTCAGTTTCCACGCCACCACGGACGAGGTGCGCGACGGGCTGGTGCCGATCAACAAGAAATGGAACATCGCCGCCCTGCTGGAGGCGCTCAAAGCCTACCCGAAGGTCAGCAATTCCGAGCGGATCACGTTTGAATATGTCATGCTGAACGGGGTCAACGACAGCGACGAAGACGCCCGCCGTCTGGTCAAGCTGATCGAAGGCATCCCGGCCAAGATCAACCTGATTCCCTTCAACGAATGGCCCGGCGCGCCCTACAAGCGCAGCTCCAATAACCGCATCCACGCCTTTGCCGACATCATTTACAAGGCCGGCTATGCCAGCCCCATCCGCACCCCGCGCGGCGAAGATATCATGGCGGCCTGCGGCCAATTGAAATCCGCAACCGAACGTGCGCGCAAATCACGGCGCCAGATCGAGGCTGAAACCGGGCCGAACTGACGCACCGCCCGTTTTCCCCGCAAGTGATCGTTTTTCGCTGGGGTGCAACGCGCACGCGATACGTGCCGGATCCGGTTCGGGCCATGTGCCGCAGTCAAACCGACCGCGGCACATGACAGAAGGTGTGGCCGCTACAGGTCGCTGTGCCAGTTGTCGATGATCTCGACGGCCTCGGCAGCAGTTTCGACAAACTTGAACAGGTCCAGATCCTCTTGGCTGATCGTGCCGGCATCTGCCAGCGCCTCCCAGTTGATGATCTTGCGCCAGAATTCTTCGCCGAACAGCAGGAAGGGCATGCGCTTCATCCGGTCGGTCTGAATCAGCGTCAGCGCCTCGAACGTTTCGTCCAGGGTGCCGAACCCGCCGGGAAACACGCAAATGGCGCGTGCGCGCATCAGGAAATGCATCTTGCGGATCGCGAAATAGTGAAAGTTGAAGCAAAGGCCGGGCGTGACATACTCGTTTGGTGCCTGTTCATGCGGCAGCACGATGTTCAGGCCGATCGACGCGCCCCCCGCGTCAGCCGCGCCGCGATTGCCGGCCTCCATCACGCCGGGGCCGCCGCCCGTCGCCACCACGAATTCGCGCCCGTAGGCCGCCATCGACCGCTCGGTCATCAGGCGCGCGAAAATGCGCGCCTCGTCATAATATTTTGACAGACCGGCCAGCGTTTCGGTACGTGCCTCGGCCTTTTTCGACGGTTCGGGAATGCGCGCGCCCCCGAACAGCACCACGGTGCTTTTGATTCCGCGCTCGTTCAGGATCAACTCGGGCTTGAGCAATTCCAGTTGCAAACGCACCGGGCGCAGATCCTCGCGGCACATGAAATCCATGTCATTGAAAGCCAGCCGATAGGCCGGCGCGCGCGTCTGCGGTGTATCCGGCACCTGCTCGGCGGTACTGCGGTCTGATCCGGCGTCGCGAAACTGGCTCGTACGGTTGTCTTTCATGCGCGCTCTTCCCTGGCTGCTAAGTTGTTACCAGAACTATCCGGTTGCCAGTGAATTGACCAGCGCCGGAGGGCTGGTCACGGGCGCTGCCCGGTTTTGCCGCATTTTGCACCGCCTGCGACGCATTGCGCGTTGCGCGCAGCGTGCCTATACCCGATCCCAACCCAAAGCGATTTTTCGAAAGGTCCGCTGCCATGTCCAACGCTCAGCTTGAAATTGCCATCGACACCGCCTGGGAGGCGCGCGACCAGATCACGCCCGAAACAAAGGGCGAGACACGCGACGCCATCGAGGCGACGCTGGACGCGCTGGACAGTGGCACGCTGCGCGTCGCCGAGCGGGGCGAGGATGGCACCTGGCACGTGAACCAGTGGGCCAAGAAGGCGGTTCTGCTGGGCTTTCGCCTGAAGAACATGGAGCGCCAGCCCGGCAGCGCGCAGGGCGGTGCCTGGTGGGACAAGGTCGACAGCAAGTGGAAGGATTGGGGCGACGCCGAATGGCAGAAGGCCGGTTTCCGCGCCGTTCCCAACTGCATCGTGCGCCGCTCGGCCTATATCGCGCCGGACGTGGTGCTGATGCCGTCTTTCGTCAATCTGGGCGCTTATGTGGATAGCGGCACCATGGTCGACACATGGGCGACTGTCGGCAGCTGCGCGCAGATTGGCAAGAACGTGCATCTGTCGGGCGGCGTCGGCATCGGCGGCGTGCTGGAACCGATGCAGGCCGGCCCCACGATCATCGAGGATAACTGCTTTATCGGGGCCCGCTCCGAGGTGGTCGAAGGCTGCATCGTGCGCGAGGGCAGCGTTCTGGGCATGGGCGTCTTTATCGGCCAGTCGACCAAGATCGTCGATCGCGAGACGGGCGAGGTCATGTATGGCGAGGTTCCCTCCGGTTCGGTCGTCGTGGCCGGGTCGATGCCCTCCAAGAACGGGATCAATCTCTACTGCGCCGTCATCGTCAAGCGCGTGGACGAGCGGACCCGCTCCAAGACGTCGATCAACGAGCTGCTGCGCACCTGATGGAAGGCAAGCCCAAACCAAAGGCGCCCAAGCGGCAGGAGGTCTACACCCTTCTGGTTGAAATCGGCCGCAAGGCCGGGGACGGCCTGCCCAAGGGCGCCACCGGCGCCGCGCTGGTGATCTATGCCAGCGGCGTGGACGAGGGCGAGGCCGTGCGCGAAACGGTTGCGATCCTCAAACAGGCCGACACCGCGCCGCTGGATGTTTCGGGCTATGGCACCCTGGCCGAGCGCGAGGCCGAGGGGCATGAGATCGCCGATGAGGACCGCGCGCTGATGCAACGCGCGCTGGACGAGAACGCGGTGATCGTCGCGCAGATGACGCCGTTTTTCGGCGACGAGCCAGACGACGATCCCGAGGCGGACTGAACCGCCAGACGGAACGGGTGTGATTGGCGGCGATTTCGGGATAGTCCTGCGAGGCAAGGACCATCTGGCAATGGGTATTTCTGCGACGGCCCCGCCTTTTACCAAAGCTCCGCGATCCGGCGAACACGGCCGACCCCGCCCCCCGCATTATTTGCAAAGCCGGGATATCCGCGCTAGCCATTGGCGAATGTCATTGCCAATTGCCGAGGGACCATGCCGCACACACCTGCCGACCCCGCTGACCTGACCGCTGCGCTGATCCGCTGCCCCTCTGTCACCCCCGAGGAGGGCGGCGCGCTGGCGCTGCTGGAGGCGTTTCTGACCAAGGCGGGATTTGCCTGCACCCGCGTCGATCGCGGGGGAATTGCCAATCTCTATGCCCGTTGGGGCGAAAAGGGAGCCCCGCGCAGCTTTGGCTTCAACGGGCATACCGATGTGGTGCCGCTGGGCGATGAGGCCGCATGGACCGTGGCCCCCTTTGGCGCTGAAATCCGGGATGGCATGATGTGGGGCCGTGGCGCGACCGACATGAAATCGGGCGTTGCCGCCTTTGCCGCCGCTGCCGTGGATTTCGTGCAGCAGACGCCCCCCGATGGCGCTGTTATTCTGGCGATCACCGGCGACGAGGAGGGCGACGCGCTGGACGGCACAACCGCGCTGCTGGACTGGATGCAGGAAAACGGCGAAGCCATGGATGTCTGCATCGTGGGCGAGCCGACCTGCCCTGACGAGATGGGCGACATGATCAAGATCGGGCGGCGCGGCTCGCTGAGTGCGTGGCTGACCATCACCGGGGTGCAGGGCCATTCTGCCTATCCGCATCGCGCCCTCAATCCGCTGCCTGCCATGGCGCGGCTGGTGGACCGGATCAGCTCTCACACGCTGGACGAAGGGACCGAGCATTTCGACCCCTCGACGCTTGCGGTCGTGACCATCGACACCGGCAATCCGGCGACCAACGTGATCCCGGCAAGTGTGCGCGCGACCGTCAATATCCGCTATAACGACGCGCATAGCGGGGCGGGGCTGACCGACTGGTTGCAAGGGCAACTGGACGCGATCTGCGCCGAAACGGGCGTCACCGGCACGCTCAAGGTGAAGAATTCCGGCGAGAGCTTCATCACCCAGCCGGGCGCCTTTTCGGACATGGTCGTGCGCGCGGTCGAGGCCGAGACGGGGCGCACCCCGGTACTCAGCACATCCGGCGGCACGTCCGACGCGCGCTTTGTCAAGGATCACTGCCCGGTGGTGGAATGCGGGCTGGTCGGCAAGACGATGCATCAGGTGGACGAGCGGGTGAGCGTGCAGCAGATCCACCAGCTCAAGGCGATCTATACCCGTATCCTGCGCGACTATTTCAGCTAGCACATGCGCCCCACGCTGGTCGTCATGCTGAAAGAGCCTCGCCCGGGCCGGGTGAAAACCCGGCTGGGGCAGGGCATCGGCATGGTGCCCGCCGCGTGGTGGTTCCGCCATCAGACCGCGCGCTTGCTGCGCGAACTCGACGATCCACGCTGGCGGCTGATCCTGGCCGTCGCGCCGGACGGCGAGGGGCTGGCCAGCCGCGTCTGGCCCGCGCATCTGCCGCGCGTCGCCCAAGGGCGGGGCGATCTGGGCGCCCGTATGGCGCGTATCATGCGCGCCCTGCCGCCGGGCCCGGCCTGTATCATCGGTGGCGACATTCCCGGCATTCGCCGCACGCATATCGACCGCGCGTTCAGGGCGCTGGGCGCGCATGATGCGGTCTTTGGCCCCGCGCCCGACGGCGGCTATTGGCTGATCGGGCTGAAACGCAGCCGCGCCGTTGCGCCGCGTTTCCTGCGCCCTGTCCGCTGGTCCAGCGCCGATGCGCTGGCCGATAGCATGGACAGCTTGCCGGGGGCGCGTATCGCGCTGGTCGACACGTTGCGCGATGTCGACACCATTGCCGATCTGCACCCATCTCGGGCCGTGCGATAACTGTTCCCGCCGCGCCGCGCGCGTGATAGGCACCGCACCATGAATCAGATGCCAAGCAAAGCCGAGATCCTTCAGTGGATTTCCGACAATCCCACCCTTGCCGCCAAGCGCGACATCGCCAAGGCGTTCGCCATCAAGGGGGCCGCACGGATCGACCTCAAGCGTATCCTCAAGGAGCTTGAGCAAGAGGGCCATCTGGAAAAGCGCAAAAAGACCTACCGCGACCCTGACCGCCTGCCGCCTGTCAGCGTGCTGCAAGTGATGCGCGCGACGTCTGACGGCGATCTGATGGCCCGCCCGCTGGAGTGGCAGGGTGACGGTGCCGAGCCGGCCATCCTGCTGATCCCCCGCGCCTCCGATCCCGCGCTGGGCGCGGGCGACCGCATCCTTGCCAAACTGCAAGAGGTCAAGGGCGAGGCGCATCATTACGAGGCGCGGCTGATTCGGCGTATCGGCACCAACCCTCTGAAAGTGCTGGGTATCTTTCGAAAGGGCGCCGAGGGCGGGCGCATCATGCCCATCGACAAGGGGCAGGCGCTGGAATGGATGGTCGACGATAAATCCACTGGCGGCGCGCAGGATGGTGAACTGGTCGAGGCCGAGCAATCCGGCCCCAAGGGCCGCATGGGCCTGCCGCGCGCCCGTATTCTGAACCGCCTTGGCGATCCGTCAGCGCCGCGCGCCGTGTCGCTGATCGCCATTCACCAGCACGGCATCCCCGACGACTTCCCCGACGCGATGATCGCCGAGGCTGACGCGATGAAACCTGCGGGTCTCAACGGCCGCGAGGATCTGCGCGATCTGCCGCTGGTCACGATCGACCCTTGGGATGCGCGCGATCACGATGACGCCTGCTATGCCCATGCCGATGACGATCCCAAAAACGCGGGCGGCCATGTGATCTGGGTCGCCATCGCGGACGTGGCGCATTACGTGACGCCCGGCAGCGCGCTGGACGCCGAGGCGCGCAATCGCGGCAATTCCAGCTATTTCCCGGACCGCGTCGTGCCGATGCTGCCCGACCGGCTGTCGGGCGATCTATGTTCGCTGCACGAGGGCGTGCCGCGCGCCTGCCTTGCCGTGCGGATGCGCGTTGATGAGTTCGGTGAAAAGATCGGCCAGACGTTTCACCGCGCCATCATGCGCTCGGGCGCGTCGCTGAATTACCAAGAGGTGCAGGCGGCGATGGACGGCGCGCCCAATGACAAATGTGCGCCCCTGATGGACGATGTGATCGCCCCACTTTATGCCGCCTACGATGCCCTTAAAACCGCGCGCAAGAACCGCCAGCCGCTGGATCTGGACCTACCCGAGCGCAAGGTCGTCCTCAGCGACGAGGGCAAGGTGCTGAGCGTCAATTTCACCGACCGGCTGGACGCGCACAAGCTGATCGAGGAATTCATGGTGCTGGCCAATGTCGCTGCCGCCGAAACGCTGGCGGCGAAGAAGTCCCCGCTGCTCTACCGCGTCCACGAAGAACCGCCCGAGGAAAAGCTGGACACGCTGCGCGAGGTGGCCGAGGCCGCCGGGCTGGTGCTGGCCAAGGGGCAGGTGCTGAAGACGTCGCATATCAATGCGCTGCTGCACGGCGCGGCAGGCACGGATCACGCCGAGCAGATCAACATGTCGACCCTGCGCGCGATGACGCAGGCCTATTATTCGCCCGCCAATTTCAGCCATTTCGGCCTTGCGCTGAAGGCCTATGCGCATTTCACCTCGCCCATCCGGCGCTATGCTGACCTGATCGTGCACCGCGCGCTGATCTCGGCGCATGGCTGGGGCGATGACGGGCTGGGCGTTGGCGAGGCAGAGCAGTTGGACGCGACCGCGCAGCATATTTCCCAGACCGAACGGCGATCGATGATGGCCGAGCGGGACACCAATGACCGCTATCTTGCCGCGTTCCTGTCCGAGCGTGTGGGCGAGGAGTTCAGCGGGCGCATCAGCGGCATCGCCAAATTCGGCGCCTTTGTGCGGTTGGATGAAACCGGCGCCGATGGCCTGATCCCGATGCGCAATCTGGGGCACGAGTATTTCCATTACGATGCCGCAACCGCAACGCTGATGGGGTCCGATTCAGGCCGCATCATCACGCTGGGCCAGAGCGTGACGGTCAGGCTGGCCGAGGCCGCGCCGGTGACGGGGGGGATCGCGCTGGATCTGATCAGCGTCGAGGGCAAGAATATGCCCCAAGGGCGCGGACGGGGCCGTGGCAAGCCGCCCCAGCGCAAGCTGGGCGCGGCGAAAAAGAAGGCTGGCAAGACCAAGAAAAAGGTCGAGCGGACGCGCCGCGCGAAATCCTAGGCGGGGCCGGTCACACGGTTGACATGGCCCATCTTGCGGCCCTGCTTGACCTCGGCCTTGCCGTATAGATGCAGCGCGCAGGCGCCATCGCGGGCCAGATCCGGCACGCGGTCCATGTCGTCGCCGATCAGGTTTTCCATCACCACGTTCGAGTGCCGCTTGCCATCGCCCAAGGGCCAGCCGGCCACTGCGCGGATGTGCTGTTCGAACTGGTCGACGGTGCAGCCGTTCTGTGTCCAATGGCCCGAATTATGCACGCGCGGGGCGATTTCATTGACGATAAGACCATCCGTAGTGACGAACAGCTCAACCCCCATGACGCCGACATAATCCAGCTGGTTCAGAATCTTGGCTGCCAGCAGCACCGCATCGCTGCGCTGCGCCGGTGACAGCCGGGCAGGGATCGTCGTGGTGCGCAGGATGCCGCCCTCATGCACGTTTTCGCCCGGATCAAAGGCCGCCACATCGCCCGCCGCATTGCGCGCGGCGATCACCGACACCTCATGGCTGAAATCGACAAAGCCCTCGTAAATGCTGGGCGCGCCGTTCATATCGGCCAGCGCGCCTTCGGCCTCGTTGGGATCGCTGATACGCGCCTGCCCCTTGCCGTCATATCCGAAACGCCGGGTTTTCAGGATCGCCGGCAGGCCGATTTCGGCCATCGCCTGGGTGATGTCGACACCGTCATCGACAGCGGCAAAAGGGGCGGTTTGCAGGCCCAGATCGTTCAGAAACGCCTTTTCGACCAGCCGGTCCTGACTGACGCGCAGCGCCATGCGGTTGGGGTGAACGGGGCGCAGTTTTTCCAGGATATCCAGCGCCGAGGTCGGGATGTTCTCGAACTCGAAGGTGATCACGTCGCATGCCTCGGCAAAGCGGCGCAGGGCCTCTGCATCCTCATAGGGCGCGGCGATGTGGCGGTCTGCGACATGGGAGGCTGGGCAGCCTTCGCCCGGTTCGAAGATACAGGTCTTGAACCCCAGCCGCGAGGCCGCGACCGACAGCATGCGACCCAGTTGGCCGCCGCCAAGGATGCCGATGGTGGCGCCGGTTTTTAGGGGTTCAGTCATTGCTGGGCTCCTCGGGGATGGAGGCGGACAGGGCGGCGCGCCAGTCGTCCAGCCGCTGCGCGAGGGCCGCATCGCCATTGGCAAGAATCGCGGCGGCCATCAGGCCCGCGTTGGCGGCGCCGGCAGCGCCGATGGCCATGGTCGCGACCGGGTAGCCCTTGGGCATCTGGACGATCGAATACAGGCTGTCGACACCCGACAAGGCCCGCGTCTGGACCGGGACGCCGATCACCGGCACGCGGGTTTTCGAGGCCATCATGCCCGGCAGATGCGCCGCGCCCCCGGCGCCCGCGATGATCGCCTTGAGCCCGCGCGCCGCGGCCTCGGCCCCGTAGGTCCACAGACGATCCGGCGTACGGTGGGCCGAGACGATGCGCGTCTCATAGGGCACATCCAGCGCGTCCAGAATATCAGCGGCTTCCTTCATCGTGGGCCAGTCGGATTGACTGCCCATGATGATCCCGACCTCGATGTGCGGCATAATGCGCCCCCCTTAATTCAGGCGCGAACCATAAGCGCGCGGGGCAGGAGCGTCTAGCACCGATGCGCGGCAAATTCGCGGAAGCGTTGCGCGCATTCAGGCGATGATGTCGGGCAACAGGCGGTCTTCGATATAGGCGATGCGGTCCTTCAGGCGCAGCTTTTGCTGCTTGAGCCGCTTGACGGTCAGCGCATCGCGTATCGGCTGCTGGTCCAGCGCGTCGATCGCGTGATCCAGATCGCGGTGCTGGCAGCGAAACTGCTCCAGCTCGACGCGCAGCACATCGTCCGACTTCATCTCAAGCTCGCTGTAGGCGTTCATTTTCGTGTCATTCCTTGGCCGGCTGATATTGTGCGAAGGATATGCTGAAATTGCACGCCCGCATAGCCCTTGTACCCAATTGGGTGAAGGCCCATATTCATTGCAACGCGCCGTTGCCGAACCGGGACGGTGCACAATCTGACCAGTCGCTTGACGCAAGGACGTGGCACATGACGAAACTGACACTGGGGGCGCACCCCTACATGCTGGGGTTCGACCAGTTGGAGCGTCTGCTGGAACGCAGCGCGAAATCCGGAAACGAAGGGTATCCGCCCTTCAACATCGAACAGACATCAGACAATTCCTACCGAATTACGCTGGCCGTCGCAGGCTTTGGCGAAGAGGATCTGTCGGTCACGGTCGAGGACCGACAGCTGGTGATCCGGGGGCGCCAGTCGGCTGACCTGTGCGAGCGGGTGTTCCTGCATCGCGGTATCGCGGGACGGCAGTTTCAGCGCAGTTTCGTGCTGGCTGATGGGGTCGAGGTGGGCGCAGCGATCATGGAAAACGGTTTGCTGCATGTCGATCTGACCCGCGCACTGCCCGAAACGGTCGTTCAGACGATCAAGATCAACAAACGCGGCCAGTAACCTCAGAAGGATACGATCATGGATACAGAATTCGAGTTTCCGCACGAGCCGGGTAACCGCATCGCCTATGTGCGCCCCGTCGCTGTCGAGGATCTGCCCGAGGATGTGCAGAATCAGGTGGGCGGGCTGAAAACGCTTTATGCCGTGCACAGCGAAGAGGGCGAGCGTCTGGCGCTGGTCAGCGACCGCAATATGGCCTTTGTGCTGGCGCGCCAGCACGATCTGGATCCCGTCACGGTACATTGACTGCGGGCGTCGGCGATTGTTGTGGCTGATGCCGGTGAGGATTTATAGAACGATGAAAATCAAGGGGCGCGCGCTGGTCTGTTGCCGGTGCGCGCCTTTTACGTGTAAGAGGCGCGTGTTCATGAAAGGTTGATCCATGTCCCTACCCACGCCCAAGGTGGCGATCCTGCCGTATGACATGAAGCTGGGCCTGCGGCCGGGCGCGATACCGTTGGACCGGCTGATGTGGCCGCTGGGCGTGCCGGGCGATATCGCGGGCCGGACACTGGGGGATCTGGAGCCGCAGGATCACCTGATCGTTTTTCCCCGCAAGACACTGCACTGGCGGCCGGGCTTCGGCACGCGGGCGCGCGTTTCGATTGCGGTGCTGGAGCCGGCGGTTATTCACGGGGCGCATCTGGCGGCGCTGCGCCGGTCCTACCGGCGTTTTTATCGCGTGCTAAGCCATGATGCCGCGCTGCTGGCGGATATTCCCAACGGCTGCTTCTTTCCTTTTGGCAGCACATGGGTGCCGGGCTGGCGCGATCTGGATACTACCAAGACGCGCATGACATCGCTGATTGCGTCCAGCAAGCGGTCGCAGGAGGGGCATGTGCTGCGTCATGCGGTTGTGGACTGGGCTGCGGATAGCGGTCTGGATCTGGACGTCATGGGGCGCGGCTACAAGCCGTTCGTTGACAAGTCCGAGGGGCTGGCGCCGTATCGCTATTCCGTCGTGATCGAGAACGTGCGCGACAAGAACTATTTCACCGAGAAACTGATTGACGCCATTCTATGCCGGACCGTGCCGATCTATTGGGGCTGCCCCAACATCGGTGATTTCTTTGACACCTCCGCCATGGTCATCTGCGAGAGCGAGGCAGATCTGCGCGCCGCGATGTTGGCTGCCTGCGAAGAAGAGTATGCCGCAAAGCTGCCGACCCTGAGTGCGATGCAGCAGGTGGCGGCAGAATATGGCGATCTGCATGGCCGCGCGGCCAGGGCTGTATTGGCCGAGGCCTGACGCCGGATCAGCCGCCCTGCCAGGTCAGAGACCCGGCGCCGACGGGTACGACCTTGTACCCGTCGTGCGGCATCACGCGGAAAACCCCCATCCGTCGGGCAGGAAGCCATGCGCCAGTACCAGTTGCGTCGCGGCCTCTTCGCCCAGCCAGATGGCCATGGCGGTGACAGGCTGATCGGGCAGGCGCACGGCCAGATAGGCCGTGCCATCCTCGTCCGGGGTGCGGGCGCAGTCAAAGCCGGCCTCGGCCAACGCCGCCTCGGCGGCCTCCCAGTCGGCGGCACCTTGGGCGACGAAAGCATAGTCGAGATCGGCCGTATCGGGTAGGTCGGATTCGGCCTGGATATCCGCAAAGACAGCGTAGGTTTCGGCGCGCTGGGCGACCAAATCATGAGACATGCGCGGCGTCCTCGGCGACGGGGGCTACTTCTACGACATCTTCGTTTTCGGCCATGCCATGCTCGGCCAGCCAGCGCTCGGCTTCCAGCGCGGCCATGCAGCCCATGCCGGCGCTGGTGACGGCCTGTCGGTATTTGTAGTCGGTCAGATCGCCGGCGGCAAAGATGCCGGGCAGGGACGTTTCCGTGCTGTCCGGTTTGGTCACGACATAGCCCCCCATGTGGGTTTCCAGCACGTCCTTGACCAGCTCGTTCGACGGTGAATGGCCGATGGCGATGAACACGCCCTTGGCCGGAATGTCGGTGATCTCGCCGGTTTTCGTGTGCTTCACCTTGACGCCTTCGACCCCCAAGGGCGCATCGGTGCCGTAGACCTCGTCCAACTCGTGGAACCACATCGGGTGGATCTTGGGGTTCTTTTTCAGCCGGTCGATCAGGATACGCTCGGCGCGCAGTTCGTCCCGGCGGTGGATCAGCGTCACCTTCGAGGCGAAGTTGGTCAGGAACAGCGCCTCTTCGACCGCCGTGTTGCCGCCGCCGACGACGACGATCTCCTGTCCGCGATAGAAGAACCCGTCGCAGGTGGCACAGGCCGATACGCCGAAGCCCTTGAACTTCTCCTCGCTGGGCAGGCCCAGCCATTTTGCGCGCGCGCCGGTGCACAGGATGATCGCGTCGGCCACGTATTCAGTGCCGCTGTCGGACTGGCAGACATAGGGACGTTTGGTGAAATCGATGCTGCTGATGATGTCGCCGATGATCTCGGTGCCCACGGCCTTGGCGTGCGCCTCCATCCGGATCATCAGGTCGGGGCCTTGCACTTCGGTATCGCCGGGCCAGTTTTCGACCTCGGTCGTGGTGGTCAGCTGGCCGCCGGGTTCAAGCCCCTGAACCAGGATCGGCTCCAGCATGGCGCGGCTGGCGTAGACGGCGGCGGTGTAGCCCGCAGGGCCGGAGCCGATGATCAGAACCTTGGTCTTTTTCGTCTTGGCCATGTGCCTGCCCTCTTGATGGTCTGCAATTCCTGCGCCTGATATAGACCCGGGCGGCCAGCGGCGAAACCCCCCGCAATTCGGCCTTGCAATCGCGGCGTCTTCGGCATACTCCGCGCAAGTATCTTGCGCTTTGGCGAAAGATTATTGCGTCGACCGGCGTGGCTGATATAACAATCGCGAAATTCCCGAGGATAGGTGAGCAATGGCGACGACCCGTCTGGACCCGATCGACCGCAAGATTTTGGCCGAGCTACAGGCAGATGGCCGCATGACCAATGTCGAACTGGCCAAGCGCGTGGGTATTTCCGCGCCGCCCTGCCTGCGCCGGGTGCGCACGCTGGAAGAGGCCGGATATATCCGCGGCTACCACGCCGATGTCGACCCGCGTGAACTGGGCTTTGAGGTGCAGGTGTTCGCCAATGTCGGCCTGCAAAGCCAGGCCGAGGCGGACCTGAGCGCGTTCGAGGCGCGCTGCCGCGACTGGCCGCTGGTGCGCGAGTGCCACATGCTGAACGGTGAGGTGGATTTCATCCTGAAATGCGTGGCGCCCGATCTCAGCACCTTTCAGCGGTTCCTGACCGAGGAACTGACGGCCGCCGCCAATGTCGCCAGCGTCAAGACCGCGCTGGTCATTCGAGGCGCCAAGGATCAGCCCGGCGTGCCATTCGACGTGCTGGAGGCACGGCTGGCCCGCGACGCCTGAGGTTTGTGCGGACTACAGGCGAATGGCGGCGATCTGGCGGCCGTAATCAGCCTCGCCCCGGTGGGTCGCGCGGCGGTAGGAGTAAAAGCGATCCTCGTCCGCATAGGTGCAATGGCGCGTCCACTTGGCCCGTCCGACGCCGGCGCACTGCAACCGCGCCACGCCAAACCCCGGCAGATCGAACAGCATCTTGCCCGGAGCGCCCTCGGCAAAAAAGCGGGCGTTTTCGGGATCATTGGCCAGAAAAGCATCCATGAAATCGATGCTGACCTCATAGGCTGATTGGCTGATCGACGGCCCGATGACGGCAGCGATATTGGCGCGGGCCGCGCCCAGTGCCTCCATCGCGTCCACCGTTGCCTCCAATACGCCATCAAGGGCGCCGCGCCACCCGGCATGGGCCGCGCCTACCACGCCCGCGCGCGCATCGGCAAACAGAACCGGCTGGCAATCGGCGGTCAGCACTGCCAGCGCAAGGCCCGGAGTCGCCGTCACCAGCGCATCCGCGCGGGGGCGCTGCGCGATCGGCACGTCGATGGGCGCGTCAACTGGCAGCGCCGTGGCGGAATGGATCTGATGCACCGTCAGCAAATGGTCCGGACTGACCTTCAGCGCGTCTGCGACGCGGGCGCGGTTGATGGTGACGATTTCCTGCTGGTCCGATGACCCCAGCCCGCAATTCAGGCCTGCGAAAATACCCGAGGACGCGCCACCCCGGCGGGTAAAAAACCCATGACGCAAGGGGGCGAGGCTATCTGCGGTCAGAATTTCCAGCGTCACATCGACAATCCCGGCGGCGGTGCGGCGCCTTCGGGATAAAGGCCCATCACCTTGAACAGAGTTCCCATTTCCGCCGGGTGGGTCAAGCGCCGATGTGCCGCCACATGCGCCTCGCGCGCCGCGCCGCTGAGCGTGCCTGCCAGTTTTTGCGCGCGCTGGGTGATGCCCAGCCGCTCCAGAAACACACCCTGCGGCGTGATGCGGCTGTGCCGCGCGGGGGCGGCGGCCAGCGCCAGCGCCTCGAAATCGACATGCGCGGTCAGATCGGCGGTGCCGGGGACGGCGTAAGGGTCCGCCGGTGCATGCGCGCGCAGCGCCTGAAACGTATCGCCCAGTGCGCGCCAGTCGCCGTAATCCACGATCAGGGCCGCGCCGCCGTGTTCCGCGATCTGCGCGCCGATATGGGCCATGATATGTGTGGCGGTGGGGGAGAATTCGACGATGTCGCCGTCCTGCGTATCCTCCAGCCGGTGCGCCAGCGGTGGCGGGGCGGCTGGCGCGCTGAGGCCGGGGATCAGGCGGTCGCCGTCCCGGCCCACCATCCGCTCGCGCCATTGGGCGCCGTCACGCTGCGCCTGCCGGATCGGCAGCGCGTCGAAGAATTCATTGGCGATTAGGAACAGCGGCAGATCGGGCAGCGTCTGCACCGTGTCATGCCATGTGGGACCGGCGCCCTCCAGCGCCTTGGCCTGCGCGGCGCGCAGTGTGGGCGATGTTTCGACCAGATGCACCTGTGCGGCGGCGCGAAATCCCGGCACCGTGCCGGTGGCGCGCAAAATGTCGGCCATCAGCGTGCCGCGCCCCGGCCCAAGCTCGGCCAGTGCAAAGGGGCTGGGCGCGCCCTGATCCAGCCACGCCTGCGCGATGCATAGACCCAAAAGTTCGCCGAACATCTGGCTGATCTCCGGCGCGGTCGTGAAATCGCCCGCCGCGCCCAGCGGATCGCGCGTGGCATAGTAGCCGTGCTGCGGATGCATCAGGCACTGCGCCATATAGTCGGCCAGCGTTATCGGCCCGCTCTCTTGGATCTGCGCGATCAGGAGCCGCTCCAGGGGGGTCATGGTGCCTTGGGGCGGGTCAGCAAAAGCAGCAGGCCGAAGGCGATCATCGGCAGGGACAAAAGCTGCCCCATGGACAGGCCGTACCCCGCGCCGATCTGCACCGCATGGCCCAGCGGATTGCCCTCCGACATGAACTGCATATCCGCCTCGCGCACGAATTCAACGATGAACCGCGCCGCGCCATAGCCGACAAAGAAACACCCGGTGATCCAGCCCGGCCGCTTCAGCGCGCCGCGCCGATAACCCAGCCACAGCAGGACCGCGCCCAGGATCAGCCCTTCCAGCAGCGCCTCATAAAGCTGAGACGGATGGCGCGCACACAGGCCAATCACGTCGGGGCAATCCTGTGCTGCCGCGCCCGGGAACGCCACGCCCCACGGCAGATCGGTGGGCCGACCCCACAGCTCTCCATTGACGAAATTGGCGATGCGGCCCAGCAGCAGCCCGACCGGGGCCGCCATGCAGAGCAGATCGCCGACGGACAGGATGCGCAGTTTGTTGCGCAGCGAGAAAACAACGCAGGCAAGCAACACGCCCAGCATACCGCCATGAAACGACATGCCGCCCTGCCAGACCTGTAGGATCTGTGCCGGATGCGACATGTAATAGCCCGGCTGATAGAACAGCACAAAGCCCAGCCGCCCGCCCAGAATGATTGCCAGTATCGCCCAGAACAACAGATCCTCGACCTGTTTGGCTGTCATCGCTGGCTTCTTGTGTTGCCACAGATTCGGGCGGCGCACCGCCCCCAGCACGATCCGCCAGCCCAGCACGATCCCCGCGATATAGGCCAGCGCGTACCAGCGCAGCGCGAATTCCATTCCAAAGATGGAAATCGCAAAAATCTCGGGCGAGATATCGGGGTATGGGATCAGGGCTTGCATGGCGCAGACATGGCCGCGCATCGGGGGAGAAGTCAACCATGTGCAGCTTGCGATCAGGGCGTCGGGCGCCCATATTAGGGCCAGATCATAATTTCAGCGAAACCGCAACGCCGGAGGCGATATATGCAGACCCGCAACAAGGTGATGGAAGACATCTCGCAATTGATGACCAACGCGATGGGCGTGGCCCAGGGCGCCCGGCAGGAGGCCGAGACGGCAATGTCGTCGATGATCGACCGCTGGCTGGCTGACCGCGACTTCGTGACGCGCGAAGAATTCGATGCCGTGCGCGCCATGGCGCAAAAGGCCCGCGAAGAGAATGAAGCGCTGAAAACCCGGCTTGACGCGCTGGAGGCCGCCGCGACCAAGCAGGGCTAGCTCTCTGAGGAGTCTCCGGCGGGCCGGGCAACACGGTCCCGGCCCACGCCACCCGACGCAGCGGCGTGATCGCGCGCAGGCTGTGCATCGTGCCGACATCCTTGCGCGCGGTGCACCATAGCCCATGCAGGGTGATCCCCCATCACCAATATCGCGGAGTTTGCACAGGCCAAGCCCGGCCATGCGTGGATGCTGCATTGAAAAATCTAATTGACTCGCCGTTTGAATTTCAACACGCTGACCAAGTATTTTAACGAATTCCATAGGTTACCATCTTGAATTGCATTTACGCCAAGGCGATACCTCATGGGCTGTGCTTGCGGGCGGCTATATGTGGCCAGAGGGGATTGCATACCCAAAGCGGCTGGAACGCGATGTGCGGTCGGGGGTTGTATGACATCTGAGGCGGCGGCGCATGTGCAGGTGTTACGTGATCGGCTGGCCAAGGCGCGGGCGCTCAAGCAGATCATCCGCGACACGCCTGACCGCCTGACCCGTGACGATGCGATCATCGCCTATACCCGCACTCTGGACCTTCTGGTTGAGGATCTGATCGTGCTGGAGGATTTGGGCGTGATGGCGGCGTGCATTGACTATCTCAGCGCGGCAGACACGCGCCGGGACGATCCGCCGCTCTGACACGCCATTTGCACGCGGCGATTCCCGCCAGAATCGGGCCCCGAGTCGCAGGGGACGCCGAATATAGTGTCCCTCGCAGATATCATCCACAACTTATTGCGGTTATCCACAACAAATTGCTTTACAGGTAGACGACTGTGCCGCACCATATCTGGTAATGGGCTGAGGAGTACCCCCAGCCCATAGCGCAGGCATCCAGTGCTTGGGGGCGTCAACGATCCCCATCTCAGGATCAAACCTAAAAGGTGACGACATGGCATTGTCCGAGCAGTTCCTGACAGACGACTTGCATCCAATCGACATCGTGGAAAACCTGGCCGAACATAACGACTGGCAGTTCGACCGCGTGGGCGACGATCAGATCGCCATGGCGGTCGAGGGGCAGTGGCGCACCTACTCGATCACGCTGGCGTGGTCCGCCTATGACGAGACGCTGCGCATGGTCTGCACGTTCGAAATGGACCCGCCCGGCGAAAAGCTGCCGGTGCTGTACGAGATCCTGAACGACATCAACGATCAGTGCTGGACCGGAGCCTTCAACTACTGGCCCGAGCAAAAGCTGATGGTCTATCGCTATGGTTTGCTGATGTCCGGCGGGCAGGGCGCCTCGCCCGAGCAGGTCAACGCACTCATCACCGCCGCCGTTCTGGCCACCGAGCGGTATTACCCCGCGTTCCAGCTGGTCCTGTGGGGCGACCGCACCCCGCGCGATGCGATGCAGGTCGCCATTGCAGAGGCGTATGGCCGCGCGTAACCTCGCCCCCGCAGACCTGAGAACGGGCAAGGGGGACAGCGTTATGGATATGGATTACGTGGCCGAAAAGGGCCTGCTGCTGCTGGGTTGTGGCAAGATGGGCAGCGCGATGCTGCAAGGGTGGCTGTCGGGCGGGCTGCCCGCCAGTTCCGTCTGGGTGATCGACCCGCAGCCGTCCGATTGGCTGAAGGGCGCGGGCGTTCACATCAACTCAGATGATCTGCCGACCGCGCCCGGTATCGTTCTGATCGCCGTCAAACCGCAAATGATGGGTCAGGCGTTGCCAACCCTCAAGGCGATGGGAAATGGCACGACGCTGTTCATCTCGGTCGCCGCCGGCACGCCGATTTCCGCGTTCGAGGCGGCGCTGGGCGGCCAAAGCCCGATCATCCGCGCCATGCCCAATACCCCCGCCGCCGTGGGCCGGGGCATCACGGCGATCATCGGCAACGCACATGCCAGCAGTGGCCAGATGGATCTGGCCGAAATGCTGCTGCGCGCCGTGGGGCAGGTCGTCCGGTTGGAAAATGAGGATCAGATGGATGCCGTCACGGGCGTCTCGGGCTCTGGCCCGGCCTATGTATTCCATATGATCGACTGTATGGCCAAGGCCGGCGAAGCCGAGGGGCTGAGCCCCGAGTTGGCGATGCAATTGGCGCAGGCCACTGTCGCGGGTGCGGGCGCGCTGGCCGAGGCGGCGGACGAGACGCCCAGCCAACTGCGCGTCAACGTCACCAGTCCCAACGGCACCACGCAGGCGGGGCTGGAGGTCCTGATGGACGACGAAAACGGCCTGCCGGGTTTGATCCGCCGCACCGTCGGCGCCGCCGCAGACCGGTCGCGGGAATTGCGCAATGGCTGAGATCACCTTTGATGACTTCATGGCTGTTGATATCCGCGTCGGTCGCGTGACGCGGGCCGAACCATTCCCCGAGGCGCGCAAGCCCGCGATCAAGATGTGGATCGATTTCGGCCCCGAGATCGGCGAGCGCAAGACGTCGGCGCAGATCACGGCACATTACACGCCCGAGGCGCTGACAGGCCGCATGGTGATGGGTGTCGTCAATTTCCCGCCCCGCCAGATCGGTCCCTTCATGTCCGAGGTGCTGGTGCTGGGGGTGGCGGACGCAGATGGCGAGATCGTGCTGCTTTCGCCCGACAGCGATGTGCCCATCGGCGGGCGCATGCATTGAGCCGCGTTTTCCTGACGCCGCCCTCGCCTATATGATGGGGTGCTTCCGACGTTGGGCGGCTGTATTGCCGCCGGGGTATCTGAGAATAACGAACATTGCTGCCCCCATTTCCGCGCCGGAGGTCCGCGAGGCGATGGGGGTGCTGGCGGTGCAAAAATTGACCGCCTTTTTCAAGGGCGAAGCGCCGCCGAATGCGGTTAGTTAGCGGCAGCGCGACCTGACGAGTTTAGGCAGGAACTGCCGGGACGTGCCGCAAATTAGTCGATCCGGTCGGAGTCTGCCCTGCGTTTTCGATCCAGATCCGGTTTGGGTGCATTCCTTCGGTTGTCCCACGCGGGGTCCCAACGCTTGATCATGTTCGATACCAGCTTGCCGCTGGGGTAGGCGATGATCACCGCTGCGATGATGCATATGGCGATGGCCCAAACCGAATAATAGCCCAGGGTGAAGCTGACGATAATCAATGCGCCGGCGATGGCTGTTGCGCCGAGCCACGTGACGTAGAGGGCGAGGCGGTCCATATTATGTCCTTTTCGCGCTATGACGGCTACGGTGCATCAACGCGGCCGTGCTGCGCAAGTTCCCGCGCTATCGGCCGGTTGAGCGCAGAGACGTGGGCGCCGCACCATAGCGCACGCGCATCGCGCGGGCCAGCGCGGCGGGGGATTCATAGCCGCAGCGCACTGCGATCTCGGCAATTCCCAACTGCGTGCTGTCCAGCAGTTTGCGCGCCTCGGACAGGCGCATATGGCGGTAGACGGTGCCGGGCGGCGCGCCCAGTGCCCGGCGGAAATGCCGGTCCAGCGTGCGGGGCTGACACCCCATCCGCCGCGCGATAGCGCCCAGGGGCAGGGGGCGTTCGACATGCGCGCGCATCTGCGCCAGCGCGCCGCGCACCAGCGCATCGGGCTGGGGCGCGTTTGGCGCGGTATCGCTGCCATGCATGAACTGATCCTCGACATCCAGACGCGCCGCCATACCCGCATGCTGGGCGATCAGCTCCATCATCAGATCCAGTGCGCTCATCGCGCCGGCGCAGGTGATGACCGGCCCGTCACGGGTCAGGCGGGTGCGCTCGGTCTCGACGTCCAGAAACCGCTCGGCAAAGGCGTCCTGCAAATCCCAGTGCAGCGTCGCGCGCCGTCCCGCCAGCAGCCCTGCCGACGCCATCAGCCACGGCCCGGTATCCATGCCGACCAACGTCCGCGCCTTCTTGGCCGCAGTGCGCAGCGCCTGCCGCGTGCGGGGCATATCGTGGCGCTCGTGGTCGTAACTGGCCAGAACAAAGAGATAATCACACCGCTCCAGCCCGGCCAGCGCGTCATGTGGAAGGACCTGCATCCCGCTGGAACTGCACGCGGCGCCGCCCGTCATGGTGTAGATATGCCAGTCGAACACACTCGCCCGGCTGACCATATTGGCGGCGCGCAGCGGCTCCAGACAGTTGGCAAGGCACAGGTTGGAAAACCGGTCGAAAAGCACAAAGGCGATGCGCGTCGGCAGGCCTTGGAGTTTTGTCCATTTCTGCATCATTTATGTCTGATACTGCACGATGGACCGGGGCGCCAGCGTTACCATATGCGGTAACCACAGACGCAACCTTTCGAAAGGATGGCCCATGCCCCTGACCATGAATCGCGATGTCTTCATCACCTGCGCCGTGACCGGGGGCGGTGGCACGCAGGACCGCAGCCCGCATGTGCCCCGCAGCCCCGAGCAGATCGCGAACAGTGCCATCGCGGCGGCCAAGGCGGGCGCGGCCATCGTGCATTGCCACGTGCGTGATCCCGAAACCGGCAAGGCCAGCCGGGATCTGAAGCTGTACCGCGAACTGACCGATCGCGTCCGCGCGGCCGATACCGACGTCGTGCTGAACCTGACGGCCGGCATGGGCGGCGACATGATATTCGGTGACCCGGAAAACCCACTGCCGCTGAACGACGACGCATCGGACATGGTCGGCGCCAGCGAACGCGTGGCCCATGTGCTGGAATGCCAGCCCGAGATCTGCACGCTCGATTGCGGCACGATGAACTTTGCCGAAGCCGATTACGTCATGACCAACACCCCCGGCATGCTGACCGCGATGGGGCGCATGATGACGGAAGCGGGCACCAAGCCCGAGATCGAGGCGTTCGACACCGGCCATCTTTGGTATGCCAAGCAGCTGGTCAAGGACGGCGTTCTGGAAAAGGACGCGCTGGTGCAGCTGTGCATGGGCGTGCCGTGGGGCGCGCCGAATGACCTGAATACCTTCATGGCGATGGTCAACAACGTGCCGGACGATTGGAACTGGTCCGCGTTTTCGCTGGGCCGCGACCAGATGCCGTATGTCGCGGCCGCCGTTCTGGCGGGTGGCAACGTGCGTGTCGGGCTGGAGGACAACTTGATGCTGGATCGCGGCGTGCTGGCCGAGAATTACCAGCTGGTCACCCGCGCCCGCGAGATCATCGAACGTATGGGTGCCAGGATAATGACCCCTGCCGACGTGCGCGACAAGCTGCGCCTGACCAAGCGCGCGCCTCAGTAAATGGCCGCCCGCGTCCTAATTACAGGGGGTGCCTCGGGCATCGGTCTGGGCCTTGCGCGGCGGTTCACGGCGCAGGGCGACCGCGTTGCGCTGTGCGATGCGGATGGCGATGCGGCGGTGCGTGTCGCCGCTGAAATGCCGGGCGCTATCGTGCGGCAGGCTGACGTGGCGGACGCGGCCCAGATGGACAGCTTCCTTGGCCAAGTCGAGCAGGCATGGGGCGGCATCGACGTTGTTTGCGCCAACGCAGGCACCGGCGGCCCTGCGGGGCGGATCGAGGATCTGGATTATGACGATTGGCAGGCCTGCCTTGCGGTCAATCTGAACGGCGCGTTCCTGACGTGCCGCTGGGCCGCGCGGATCATGCGGGCGCAGAAATCGGGCTGCATTATCATTACGTCCTCCACGTCGGGCCAATGGGGCCATCCCTACCGCTCGCCCTATGCGGCGGCGAAATGGGGCCTTGTCGGTCTCACCAAAACGCTGGCGATGGAGCTGGGCGAGGCGGGCGTGCGCGTCAATGCCATCTGCCCCGGCGCCGTGACGGGTGACCGCATGGACCGCGTCGTGGCGATGGAGGCGAAGGCATCCAACCGCCCCGAGCAGGATGTGCGCGATCAGTATGTGCGAGGCGTGTCGATGCGCACCTGGGTCACGGTCGACGATCTGGCCGACACTGTCCTGTTCCTCGCTTCGCCTGCCGCCTCCAAGATGTCCGGCCAGATCATCGCGATCGACGGCCACACCGAAACCAACGCGCCCTGAGGGCGCATGACAACGGACAGTTTTATGACCAAGAAAATGACAGCCGCCATCATCGGCGGCGGCGTGATCGGCGGCGGATGGGCCGCGCGGTTCTTGTTGAATGGCTGGGATGTGCGCATCTTCGACCCCGATCCGCAGGCGAAACGCAAGATCGGCGAAGTGCTGGACAACGCGCGCCACGCGCTGCCGATGCTGTATGACTACGCCATGCCTGCGGAGGGCGCGCTGACCTTCCACGACACCGTGACCGAGGCCGTCACCGGCGCCGGCTGGATTCAGGAAAGCGTGCCCGAGCGGTTGGCGATGAAGCACAAGGTCTACGCCGAGATCCAAGGCGCCTGCCTTGAGGAGGCCGTCATCGGCTCGTCCACCAGCGGCTATAAACCCACTGAGCTGCAAGAGGGCGCCGCGCGACCCGGTCAGATCATGGTCTGCCATCCGTTCAACCCGGTTTATCTGCTGCCGCTGATCGAGGTCGTCGCGACGCCCTCGTCTGACCCTGCTATCGTCGACCGCGCCGCCGAAATCCTGACCTCCGTCGGCCTTTATCCCTTGCGCGTGCGCAAGGAGATCGACGCCCATATCGCCGACCGCTTCCTCGAGGCCGTCTGGCGCGAGGCGCTGTGGCTGGTCAAGGACGGCATCGCCACGACCGAAGAAATCGACAACGCGATCCGCTATGGCTTTGGCATCCGCTGGGCGCAGATGGGCCTGTTCGAGACCTACCGCGTTGCCGGCGGCGAGGCCGGGATGAAGCACTTCATCGACCAGTTCGGCCCCTGCCTCAAATGGCCGTGGACCAAGCTGATGGACGTGCCCGAGCTGACCGACGAGCTGGCCCAGATGATCGCGGACCAGTCCGACGACCAGTCCGGCCACCTCACCATCCGCCAGCTGGAGCGCAAGCGCGACGGCAACCTCATTGCCATGATGCGCGCGTTGAAACAGCAGGGCAACGCGTCGGGCCGTCTGCTGAACGAGCATGAGAAAACTCTGCGTCCGGTGCTGGAGGGCGGTAGCCCCATGATCAGCCTGCGCCGCACGATCCCCGTCGACTGGACGGATGTGAACGGCCACATGAACGAGGGGCGCTACGGCCAGATATTCTCGGATGCCGCCGAAGAGGTGATGGCGTTCGTCGGCGCCGATGACGCCTACATCGCAAGCGGACTCAGCTATTTCACCGTCGAGACGACGACGAAATATCTGGCCGAAACCCACGCGGGCGACGCCGTCGAGGTCCACACTCGCGTGACCGAAGGGCAGGGCAAGAAGCTGCGCTGCCTGCATGAGATGAAGCGCGCCAGCGATGGCGAGGTTCTGGCGACCTGCGACCAGTTCATGCTGCATGTCAGCCTTGAGACGCGCCGCACCTGCGCGCCCGGTCCCGATGTCGCTGCCCGTATTGCCGCGTTGGCTGCCGCCCATGAAGGAGCAAAACCATGAATTTCGGATTGACTGACGAACAAGAGATGATCGTCTCGACCGTGCGCAGCTTTGTCGAAAACGAGATCTACCCCCATGAGGCCGAGGTCGAACGCACGGGCGAGGTGCCTGCCGACGTGGCCGAAAAGATCAAACAAAAGACGTTGGATCTGGGGTTCTACGCTTGCAACTTTCCCGAAGAGGTCGGCGGCGCCGGCCTGAGCCATCTGGAATTCGCACTGGTCGAGCGCGAACTGGGCCGCGGCTCCATGGCGCTGTCGCACTTCTTTGGCCGCCCGCAGAACATCCTGATGGCCTGCGAGGGGGAGCAACGCGAACGCTACCTGCTTCCCGCCGTGCGCGGCGAGCGGATGGACGCGTTGGCCATGACCGAACCCGGCGCCGGATCGGACGTGCGCGGCATGAAATGCAACGCCAAACGTGACGGCGGCGATTGGGTTCTGAACGGGACCAAGCATTTCATCTCGGGCGCCGACCACGCCGATTTCATCATCGTATTCGTCGCCACAGGCGAGGATCAGACACCGAGGGGACCAAAGAAACGCATCACGACCTTCCTCGTCGACCGGGGCACGCTGGGCTTTACCATCCGCGACGGGTATAAATCGGTCAGCCATCGCGGCTACAAGAACATGATCCTGGATTTCGACAATTGCCGCCTGCCGGACGCGCAGGTGCTGGGCGAGGTGGATGGCGGCTTTGCCGTGATGAACGAATGGCTCTACGCCACGCGCATCACCGTTGCCACCATGTCTGTGGGGCGCGCGCGCCGCTGCTTTGATCTGGCGCTGAGCTATGCGGCCGAGCGCCAGCAGTTTGGCCAGCCAATCGGCAAGAACCAGGGGGTCAGCTTCCAGATTGCCGACATGATCACCGAAATCGATGCGGCCGACTGGCTGACCCTTGCCTCCGCCTGGCGGCTGGATCAGGGCCTGCCCGCGAACCGCGAAATCGCCTCGGCCAAACTCTACGCCTCGGAGATGCTGGCGCGCGTCACCGACGCCACGCTGCAAATCTACGGTGGCATGGGGCTGATGGACGATTTCCCGATCGAGCGGTTCTGGCGCGATGCGCGGGTCGAGCGGATCTGGGACGGCACATCCGAGATTCAGCGCCACATCATCAGCCGCGATCTGCTGCGGCCCCTGGGCGCCTGAGGCACAGGTGGCTCCAGAAGGACTTTTTGCCTTCGGCGAGGATATTTGGAGCAAAAAGAAAACGGGGGGAGCCTGCTCGGCGTCCCCCCTCGGAAAGGTGAAACCCTTTCTCCTTGCACGGTCATCGGCGTCCCCGCCTGTACCGTGATTTCATACTGGCCAAGAGTGGTTAATTATGCGTTACCGCCCCCTTTTTCTTGCTAAAAATATCCCCGCCGGAGGCATGGAATCTGTTTTGGAGGGCCGCCTGCCATGACTCGCGATCTGAGCCGTCTGTTCCGGCCCCGCTCAATTGCTGTCATTGGTGGCGGCGTCTGGTGCGCTTCGGTGACCGAGCAGTGCCGCCGCATGGGGTATGACGGCGCGGTTTGGCCGGTTCACCCCAAGCGTGCCGAGATGGGTGGCCTGCCCACCTACGCTTCGCTTGGCGACCTGCCGGGGGCGCCGGATGCAACCTTCATCGGAGTGAACCGCAACGCCACCATCGACACGGTGCGCGACCTTGCCGCCATGGGCGGGGGCGGCGCTGTTTGTTTTGCCAGCGGGTTCCGTGAGGCGCAGGCAGAGATGGGCGATGGCGATGCCTTGCAGGACCGGCTGCTGGATGCGGCGGGCGACATGCCCATCATCGGGCCAAATTGCTATGGGTTCATCAATTACCTCGACGGCGCGCTGCTATGGCCTGATCAGCATGGCGGCACGCGGTGCGATAAGGGCGTCGCACTCATTACCCAAAGCTCGAATATCGCGATCAACCTGACCATGCAGGCGCGCGGGTTGCCGCTGGCCTATGTGGCGACCGCTGGCAATCAGGCGCAGACCGGGCTGGCGGACATCGGGCAGGCGCTGCTGGAGGACCCCCGCGTGACCGCGCTGGGGTTACATATCGAAGGCGTTGGAGATCTGGCCGCCTTTGAGGCGCTGGCAAGGCGCGCGCGCGCCTTGGGCAAGCCTGTCGTCGCGCTCAAGGCGGGGAAATCGGTGCAGGCGCGGGCTGCCGCCGTGTCGCACACGGCCTCGCTGGCGGGCAGCGATGCAGGTGCGCGGGCGTTGTTGAGGCGGCTGGGGATTGCGCAGGTTGAAAGTCTGTCAAAGCTGCTGGAGACGCTCAAGCTGCTGCATCTGGCCGGGCCGCTGCGATCGGAGCGCATCATATCAATGTCCTGCTCGGGCGGCGAGGCGAGCCTGATGGCCGATGCTGCCGTCGGGCGCGGCGTTACCTTTCCGCTGCTGGACACCGCGCAGCATACTGCACTGCGCGCCGCGCTGGGGCCGATGGTGGCGCTGGCCAACCCGCTGGATTACCACACGTTCATCTGGGATGATGTTCCTGCGATGACGCAGGCGTTTACCGCCGCGTTGTCGGGTGACGTGGCGTTGGGTTGCCTTGTCGTCGATTTTCCACGTACCGACAGGTGCAGCGATGCCGCATGGGACTGCACCCTTGCCGCAGGTGCGGCGGCGGCCAAGGCAAGCGGCACGCCTCTGGCCTTCGTTGCCAGCCTGCCGGAGAACCTGAGCGAGGAGGTGGCGCAACGCATCACCGATGTCGGCCTCATCCCGCTGCTCGGCATCGAAGAGGCAATGACCGCGATCGAAACAGCGGCCACGCTGGGGCGTCACCGCGCGGCCGATGCGCCTGTGCTCTTGCCGGGCGCCGACTGCCCTTCTGATGTGCTGAGCGAGGCAGCCAGCAAGGCGGCGCTGGCGGCGCATGGGGTGACGGTGCCGCAATCGTGCCGGGTGGAGGCCGCGGATCTGCGCGCCGCAGCCGAGGCGATGCCCCTGCCGCTGGTGCTGAAGGGCGAAGGTTTCGCCCACAAAACCGAGGCGGGGGCGGTCGCCCTCGGCCTTGCCACACCGGGCGCCGTGATGGAGGCCGCCGCGCGCATGAACGCACCCGCCTATCTGCTGGAGGAAATGATCACCGGCACCGTGGCCGAGCTGCTGATCGGTGTTGTACGCGACCCGGCGCATGGCTTTGTTCTGACCATCGCGGCGGGCGGTGTGCTGACAGAGATGCTCAAAGATAGCGCATCGCTGATCCTGCCTGTCTTGGCACGAGATATCACCGAGGCGCTGGACAGTCTGCGCATTGCCCCCATGTTGGCCGGATATCGCGGCCAGCCGGGTGCGGACCGTGCATCGATTGTCGCCGCCATCATGGCGGTGCAGGAATATGCGGTGCAAAACGCCGCCCATTTGCAAGAGGCCGAGATCAATCCGCTGATCTGCACCGCCACCCGCGCTGTCGCTGCCGACGCGCTCATCAGAACAGGAGAAAAGACATGACAGACAGCCTCATCAAGACCGACAAGCGCGGCCATGTGCTGGAGGTTACGCTCGACCGGCCCAAGGCCAACGCGATTGATCTGAAAACCAGCCGGATCATGGGCGAAGTGTTCGCGGACTTCCGGGACGACGACAATCTGCGCGTTGCGTTGATCACCGGCGCGGGCGACAAATTCTTCTGCCCCGGCTGGGATCTGAAGGCGGCGGCGGATGGCGATGCGGTCGACGGCGATTACGGCGTCGGCGGCTTTGGCGGCCTGCAGGAGTTGCGCGGGCTGAACAAGCCGGTCATCGCCGCCGTCAACGGTATCTGCTGCGGCGGGGGGCTGGAACTGGCGCTGGGCGCGGACATCATCCTCGCCGCCGATCATGCCAGCTTTGCGCTGCCTGAAATCCGCTCGGGCACGGTCGCGGATGCGGCCAGCGTCAAGCTCCCCAAGCGTATCCCCTACCATATCGCGATGGAGATGCTGCTGACCGGTCGCTGGATCGACGCCGAGGAGGCTGCGCGCTGGGGGATGATCAACCGGATCGTCCCCGCCGCCGATCTGATGACGCAGGCGCGCGCGCTGGCCGATGAGTTGGCGGGCGGTCCGCCGCTGGTCTATGCCGCGCTCAAGGAAATCGTGCGCGACGCCGAAGGCAGCGATTTTCAGACCGTGATGAACAAGATCGCACGCAGCCAGTATGAAACCGTCGCGCGGCTCTATTCCTCCGAGGATCAGATGGAAGGCGCGCGCGCCTTCGCGGAAAAGCGCGATCCGGTCTGGAAGGGCCGCTGACACTGCGGTCCGGGGCTGTGCAGACTGGCGGTGCGCAGCCCGAAGGGGGCATATTGCAGCAGGCTTGATGGCAGGGTCCGGGCAGGATACTAAGATGCTGTACAGATCAAGGGCGACTAGTAGACGTGAAACACAAAGATGGTAGTGGCCTGACATGGTTGGTGACGCCCGACCTTCTGGGGTTCATGAACAATGAGGGCAGGTTTGTCGAAACGAACCCGGCATGGTTCAAGATCCTCGGGTATACGGGCGCAGAAATCGACGATCAGCATTTCACCGATCTGATCCATCCTGATGACATCAACAGGATGCAGGCCGCATTTGATCAGATGAGCGGCGGCCAGCCTGTCCTGAACTTCGTCAACCGTTTCCGTCGCAAGGATGGCGGATATGAGTGGATCTCGTGGCATGGGGTGCCTGAGGGTGGGTTGTTCTTCTGCACCGGGCGCTGCATCACTGCGGAAAAGGAAAACGAGGCCGCACTCAGGACACGTGAACAAGAGGCCAGCCTGCGAGAGCAGTTCATTGCCGTGCTGGGGCATGACGTGCGCAATCCGCTGGCCGCGATCAACGCCGCGTCGCGCGTGATCGCACGCAACACCGAGGATCCGCAGATTGGTGAGATGATCGCGTCTATTCAGGGATCGACCGACCGCATCGCGCGGCTGATCGACGATGTGATGGATTTCGCCCGCGCACGTCTGGGCGGCGGGATTCGCATCGAGGAGCATGTCGATCACGACGTCAAGCCGATCCTGGAGCAGACCGTGCGCGAGATCAGCCTGGCCCATCCCGAGGCCGAAATCATCACCGAGTATGATTTCTGCGATCCTATCCGCTGCGATTCAGAGCGTATCGCGCAGCTGATTTCGAACCTGCTGGCCAATGCCGTCGTGCATGGCGAAAAAGGTGCGGCTGTCACCGTCAGCGCGCAGGATCGCGATGGATCGTTCTATCTGTGGGTGACGAACCTCGGCGAGCCTATTCCCGCAAACGTGCGCAAGATGCTGTTCGAGCCGTTCGCGCGATCAAATGCACGCGACACGCAGCAGGGGCTGGGGCTGGGCCTGTTCATCGCGCGCGAGATTGCCCGCGCGCATGGCGGCGATCTGACCGTGAAGTCTGATGCGGATAGCACTGTGTTCACATTCAACATGCCGCGCGTTTGACCGCGGTTTGCGGGGGCCGCAGGCCTAAAGCGTTTCGCGAAACGCATCAGTCCGTGACGATGGCGCGCTGATCGTCCAGCCCCATCGACACCAGCAGCGGCGCTTCTGACTGGCGCGCGGTGAAGCCCGCTTTGCTATGCATACCATGCCAGCCGCAGGCGACCAGCGACTGCGCGACGCCGCCGCCCAGCGTGTTGCCCGGCCCGGTGACGATGAACATGTCGGGCGCGAATTCGCGGGCGGCGATCTGAATGGCGCGGGTGAAATCGTAGGTTTGCGTCACCTGATGGCCCAGCGTGTAATCGCGCAAGGCGTCCGGATCGGTCGCGCCGGGCCACCAGATCGCGCCGCGCCCATCGATCAGCGGTAGCTTTGGCTGGCTGAAAAGGGATTGTGGCAGGGCCGCGCGGCCCCGCTCGGCCACGGGCTCTTGCAGGTCCGTATGGAACGCGGCGTGATGCGGCAGGCGCATGGGAAACCTGCCGTCCAGACGCGGCACGGAGGCCTCGAATTCGGTTAGCCCCGCCTCGTCGCCCGCCAGCACCAGCATGCCGCCCAGATCGATGGACAGGCGCAGGACGGCATCCCCGGCATCGATCTGCCGGACCGTGTCCAGCAGCCCGGCCCGGCGGGCAGGGTCGGGGCGCCAGTCGGGGCCGGTGCAGGGATAGACCAACTGCCCGCCGATGGAGGCTTCCTGCATCAGCCGACCCATCGTGTTGACCACGGTGAAACCGCCCGCCGCATCCAGCGCCCCGGCAGCGGCCAGCGCGATGTACCAGCCCATCGAATTGCCGGTGACGGCGACAAGCTCGATATCCTCGGCCAGCGCCTGCCGGTCCAGATAGGAGGCGGCGTAGATTAGCGGCGAGGCCGCATCGCCCACGGTGTGGGTGGCATTGGAAAACCGCTCGGCGCCGTCCAGTTCGGTTACAGGCGTCTGGCCCTCAGCGCGGCGCAGATCGTCGAATGTGTCCAGCAGCGGGGCGCCGCTGTGATGGCGGTGCAGATAGCCCAGCTCGGGCTTGTTATAGGTGCCCCGGCCGGGGCAGATCAGAACGGCGCGGCAGGTCATTCGCAGGCCTCCTTGGCAGCGGCGACGATGCTGTCGCGCGATGGCATGGTGGCCGCGTAGGCCGGGCCGGTGGCGATGAAACTGTCCTGCGCGGTGATGCGGCTGACCGGCAGTTCGGCCCGCTCGACAAACAGCGCCATCAGCCCTTCGGCCTGGCCGCCGGTGTGGCGGCATTCATCGACGATCAGCACGGATTTGCAGCCGCGCGTGGCGTCCAGCAGCGCCTGCGCAGGCAGGGGCGCGATCCAGCGCATGTCGATGACGCGCGCGTCGATCCCTTCGCTGTGCAGCACCTCCTGCGCCTGCCGGGACAGGTAATATCCGTTGCCATAGCTGACGATGGCCAGATCCTTGCCTTGCCCATGCACGCCGACACTATCCAGCGGGATACGCTCGTCCGGGGCGGGGTAAGTGCCCATCCAGCCGCTATCACCGGCCTCGTGCAGATCGCGCATCGGATAAAGCGCGATAGGCTCCACGAACACCACGACGCGCTGTTCCTCGCGGGCCAGCCGCACGCATTCGCGCAGCATCATCGCGGCATCCGGCCCGTTCGAGGGGCAGGCGACCACCAGCCCCGGAATGTCGCGCAGCACGGCGAGGCTGTTGTCGTTGTGGAAATGCCCGCCAAAGCCCTTTTGATACCCCAGCCCCGCGATGCGCAGCACCATCGGGTTGGTAAATTGCCCTTGGCTGAAAAACGGCAGCGTCGCCGCCTCGCCGCGCAGCTGGTCCTCGGCATTGTGCAGATAGGCGAGGAACTGGATTTCCGGCAACGGGATAAAGCCGTTATGCGCCATGCCGATGGCAAGGCCGAGGATGCTTTGTTCGTCCAGCAGCGTGTCGATCACCCGGTCGGTGCCAAAGCGTTGGTGAAGGCGCTGGGTGACGCCGTAGACGCCGCCCTTGCGGCCGACATCCTCGCCCATCACCACGATTTCGCCATGGGTCAGCATGAGGTCGGTGAGCGCCCAGTTGATCAGACGGCTCATCGGCTGGGGCTGGTCCATCTGCTTGATATCGCTACCGAAGGCTGCCTCGCGCTGCTCGGCGCTGGGGCCGTTGGTGGGGGCGCAGTCGCGCTTGGGCGGGATGATGCTGGCCATCACATCGGCGGCGGTTTTCAGGCGGGGGCGGGTGACGGCCTCGTCTGCCACGCGGGCGACGCGGGCATTTGTTTCCTCGTAGATGCTCAGCGCCTCGGCTCGCTCAAGCGCGCCCGCCGCCTCCAGCAGGCGGACCGTATGCAGCAGCGGATCGTTTGCCTCCTCCGCCTCGACATGCGCCTTTGGCAGGTAGGTGGTGGGCAGATCGGCGCCCGCGTGACCATAAAGGCGTAC
This sequence comes from Roseovarius sp. M141, assembly GCF_024355225.1. NCBI lineage: Bacteria > Pseudomonadati > Pseudomonadota > Alphaproteobacteria > Rhodobacterales > Roseobacteraceae > Roseovarius > Roseovarius sp. M141. Next base: position 3,430,691 of record NZ_VCNH01000008.1, on the reverse strand, counting down.
CATGGTCAGGTGCAGAAACGCCGGCTTGCGCTGGGTGCGCGCATAGTGCGCGGCCTCGGCGGCGACCTTTGCGGTGTCGTAGATGTCCAGCCCGTCGGCGTGGAAATACCGGATGCCGGGGCGGTGCTGCATGCTGGCGGCGATCCAACCCTTGGGCGTTTGGGTGGAAATGCCGATGCCGTTATCCTCGCACACCAGAAGCAGGGGCATGGGCACCGATTGCACGGATGTCCAGCCCGCGGTGTTGATCGCGCCCTGCGCGGTGGAATGGTTGGCCGAGGCATCGCCGAATGACGCCATCGCGATGCCGTCATGGGGCAGGGCACGATGTTCGGGCGGGCGGCGGCGCGCCAGTCCCAGACCATAGGCCGCGCCGACCGCCTTGGGCAGGTGGCTGGCGATGGTCGAGGTCTGCGGCGGAATCATCAGCGCGCGTGACCCCAGCACCTTGTGGCGCCCGCCGGAAATCGGATCCTCGGACGAACAGGCGAAACTCAGCAGCATGTCCCATGTGATCGACTGGCCCGGCACCTGCCCTGCGCGGGCGATCTGGAACGCAGCATCGCGGTAATGCAGGAACGCGATGTCATCGGGGCGCAGTGCGTGCGCGACCGCCGCCATCCCCTCGTGCCCCGACGATCCGATGGTGTAGAACCCCTGGCCCGCCTTTTGCATCGCGCGGCTGGTGCGATCCAGCGCGCGGCTGACGCATTGCGCGCGGTAGAGCGTCACGGCCTCGGTATCGCTCAGCGCATCCGACGGCGCAGCACCCTGCGGCAGATCGCCGGACGATACGCGGGCGACAAAGTTTTCATGCACGATCTCTGCGCGGTCCATCAAACCCTCCGGTCATCTGAGATTTGCCGCGCACATTGCCCGCCACCCGGCGGCGGTGCAAGCAGGCAATGGCGCCGTCGCTTGACACATCGCGCCGGGCGGCGCGATGATCTGGCCAATCACCGGGCAGAGCGACGCCTGCATTCCTGACAGTAGGGTAATAAGGAGGGCGCAGATATGGATGTCTGGAACATCGCAATCGTCGGCGCGGGCAATATCGGACAGATGATTGCCGCGCTTTTGCACCGCTCGCCGCATTACGAGGTGACAGTGATCGACCGCGACGCGGCGGGGCTAAAGGCGCTGGGCGATGCGGGGATTAGGATCGCAGAGGTCGATGTGACCGATACCGCCGCGCTGACATCGGCGCTCAACGGGCACCACGGTGTCATCAGCGCCGCGCCCTTTTTCCTGACGCCGCAGATCGCCGGAGCGGCCAAGGCCGCAGGCGCGCATTATTTTGACCTGACCGAAGATGTGGAGGCGACCCGCGCCGTGCAAAAGCTGGCCGAAGGCGCGCAGACGGCCTTCATGCCGCAATGCGGCCTTGCGCCCGGTTTCGTCGGGATCGCGGGCGCAGATCTGGCGGCGCAGTTCGATGAATTGGATACACTGTCGCTGCGCGTGGGCGCGCTGCCGCTCTATCCGACGAACGCGCTGAAATACAATCTGACATGGTCGACGGATGGGCTGATCAACGAATACTGCAACCCCTGCACCGCGCTGGTGGACGGAGATCTGCGCCAGCTGGCTCCGCTGGAGGATCTGGAGGAGCTGGCCCTTGATGGTGTGGACTACGAGTGTTTCAGCACCTCCGGCGGCCTTGGCACGCTGGCCGAAACGCTGAAGGGTCGCGCGCGCCGGGTGTCTTACCGCACCATGCGCTATCCCGGCCATTGCGCGATTCTGAAAATGCTGCTGCACGATCTGGGGCTGGAGCGGCGGCGCGATCTGCTCAAGGATATCTTCGAGACGGCCCTGCCGCGCACCGATCAGGATGTGGTACTGGTCTATTGCACGGCAACTGGTATGAAGGACGGCGCGTTGCGCGAACGCAGTTTCATCAACAAGACGGTCGCGCGCAAGATAGACGGCAGGCATTGGAGCGCGATCCAGATCACCACGGCTGCCGGCATTCTGGCGGTCGTCGATCTGATGCGCATGGGCAAACTGCCGCAGGCAGGATTTGTCGGGCAGGAGCAGGTGAAATTGGCCGACTTCCTTGCCACCGAGTCCGGCGCGCTTTACGCACCGGGTAGCATTACAGAATAGGAGCATGCCATGAGCACCTCGAATGACACATCCCTGAAAACCGTCCTTGCCAATCTGGGCCTGAAAGAGGGCGACCTGACAGGTGGTACCCTGGCCGTCCATTCGCCCGTCGATGGTAGCCTGATGGCCGACCTGACCGAAACCAAGAGTGCCGACATGGACGCCGTGATCGCGAACGCGAACACCGCCTTCAAGGCATGGCGCCAGGTGCCGGCCCCCCGCCGGGGCGAGCTGGTGCGCCTGCTGGGCGAAGAGCTGCGCAACGCCAAGGACGACCTCGGCGCGCTGGTCAGCTGGGAGGCGGGCAAGATCGTCTCCGAGGGTCTGGGCGAGGTGCAGGAGATGATCGACATCTGCGATTTCGCCGTCGGCCTGTCGCGCCAGCTATATGGCCTGACCATCGCATCCGAACGTCCGGGCCACCGCATGATGGAAACATGGCACCCGATGGGGCCTGCGGGCGTCATCACCGCCTTCAACTTCCCGGTCGCGCCGTGGGCGTGGAATTCGGCGCTGGCATTCGTGTGCGGCGATCCGGTGATCTGGAAGCCGTCCGAGAAGACGCCGCTGACCGCGCTGGCCTCGGCCAACATCATGGCGCGCGCTGTGGCGCGGTTTGGCGATGATGCGCCCGAGAACCTGCTGCAGGTCGTCATCGGCCGCGCCGATCTGGGCGAGGCGCTGGCGAAATCCAAGCACGTGCCGATCATCTCGGCCACCGGTTCGACCCGCATGGGCGGGGCTGTCGGACCAAAAGTGGCCGAGCGTTTCGGCCGCTGCATCCTTGAACTGGGCGGCAACAACGCGATGATCGTCGCGCCGTCCGCAGACCTCGATATGGCCGTGCGCGCGATCACCTTTTCCGCTGTCGGCACGGCTGGCCAGCGCTGCACCTCGCTGCGCCGCCTGATCGTGCATAAATCCATCAAGGATGATCTGGTGGCCAAGTTGGAGAAGGCTTACGGCGGCCTGCCCATCGGCAGCCCGTTGGAATCTGCCACGCTGATCGGCCCGCTGATCGACAAGGCCGCAGGCCAGGGCATGGACAAGGCGCTGGAGGCAGCCAAGGCCCAGGGCGGCACCATCATCGGCGGCGGCGCGGCAGACGGTGCGCCCGAGGGCGGCGTTTATGTCAAACCGGCGATTGCGGTCATGCCGGGCCAGACCGACATCGTGAAGCACGAGACCTTCGCGCCGATCCTTTACGTCATGGAATATGACACGCTGGACGAGGCGATCGAGATGCAGAACGACGTGCCGCAGGGCCTGTCCAGCTGCATATTCACCCTCAACGTGCGCGAGGCCGAGCGGTTCGTGTCCGACACCGGCAGCGATTGCGGCATTGCCAACGTCAACATCGGCCCCTCGGGCGCCGAGATCGGTGGCGCGTTTGGCGGCGAAAAGGAAACCGGCGGCGGGCGCGAGTCGGGATCGGATGCGTGGAAGGGCTACATGCGGCGCCAGACCAACACGATCAACTACTCGGACGAGCTGCCGCTGGCCCAAGGGGTCAAATTCGACATCTGAGCCTTGTTTTGATGCCGCCCGCGCGGCTACACGTTGCGGGCGGTAACACGGGACGGATGGACATTGGCGCAGCCACTGGCACTCGACAACATATCGCTCGCCCTTGAGGGGCGGGCGATTTTGCATGGGATCACCCTGCACGGCGATCAGCGGCGCATCGGCGTCGTCGGGCGCAACGGATCAGGCAAAAGCACGCTCGCGCGGGTGATTGCCGGGCTACAGGCGCCCGATAGCGGCGCGGTGCGGCTGTTCGGCGTCGATGTGGCCAAGGACCGCAAGGCCGCGATCCGCACGGTCGGCATCCTGTTCCAGAACCCCGATCACCAGATCATTTTCCCCACCGTGGACGAGGAAATCGCCTTTGGCCTGACGCAGCTGGGCCAGTCCAAACCCGAGGCGGCAGCAGGCGTGCGCGCCATTCTGGAGCAGTTCGGCAAGGCCCATTGGGCGGGCGCGGCGGTTCACCCGCTGAGTCAGGGGCAAAAACAACTGCTGTGCCTGATGTCGATTCTTGCGATGCGCCCGCGTCTGATCGTGCTGGACGAACCGCTATCGGGCCTCGACATTCCCACGCGGATGCAGCTGACGCGCTATCTGGACGGGGTCGACGCGCATCTGCTGCATATCAGCCACGATCCCGCCACTCTGGCCGGATATGACCGCGTGATCTGGATCGCCGAGGGCCGCATCGCCGGCGACGGGCTGGCGGGCGATGTTCTGGCAGAGTTTGCCGCCGATATGGAACGGCAGGGAGGGATGGATGATATCTCTGACCTCGCCGGTTGAGACATGGGCGCATGGCTGGCCTGCGGGGGCCAAACTGGGCGCGCTGTGCATTGCCACGATGGGGCTGTTCGCGCTGGACAGCGCGGCGGGGCAGGGGGCGGCATTTGTCGTGATGCTGGCGCTTTATGTCGCGCCCGGAGCGGTGTTTTTCCGCAGCGGCATGACGCGGATACGGATGCTGTGGCCATTTCTGGCGGTGATTTGCCTTTGGCATCTGGTCACGGCGACACCGGCGCAGGGCGCGGTGATCGCGCTGCGGCTGGTGACGGCGGTGGGGCTGGCCAACCTTGTCACCATGACGACACGGCTGTCGGACATGATCCGGGTTGTGCGCTGGCTGGCGTCCCCCTTGCGCCGTTTCGGAATGGACACGCGCGCGCTGGAGTTGGGGATCGCGCTGGTCATTCGGTTCACGCCGATGCTGGCGGACAAGGGCATGGCGATGTCACGCGCGTGGCGCGCGCGGTCGCCCCGCCGTCCGGGCTGGCGGATCGTGCTGCCGTTTACCCTGATCGCGATAGACGACGCCGAGCATGTGGCCGACGCGCTGAAGGCGCGCGGTGGGGTTTAAAGCGTTTCGCGAAAAGCTGTGATTCAGGTTTTTTGCGAAACGCTTTAGGGGATTCTCAAAAACTTGCGTCGGCAGATTGCCCGACGCGAATTTTTGGTTGCGTTGGGCGCGAATTCCGGCGCAACGTCCCCCGACCCCAGACAGGAGCCGTCCGCCCATGGAACGTAATATCGCGCTCATTGCGCTCTTTGCCGCGCTTATCGCCGCGCTGGGGATCATCCCGGCAATCATGCTGCCCTTCGGCGTGCCGATCACCGCGCAGAGCCTTGGCGTCATGCTGTGCGGCACCGTTCTGGGCGCTAAACGCGGAGCAATGGCGGTTCTGTTGTTCATGCTGCTGGTGTGCCTTGGTATGCCGCTATTGTCTGGCGGCAAAGGCGGGCTGGGTGTGATCGTCGGCCCCACCGGCGGTTTCTTTCTCGCCTTCCCGATTGCCGCGTTCGTCGCGGGTCTCATCACCCAAAGCTGGCGCAGCGCGCCGCTGGCTGTCGCGGCTGGGGTTGCGGCTGCTGTTGGCGGTGTGGTCCTCTATGTTTTTGGCATCGTGGGCATGGCGCAGGTGCTGGGCAAGACACTGGGCGAGGCGACCATGCTGGTCACGGCCTTTATACCCGGCGATGTGATCAAGGCGGTGCTGGCGGGACTCGTGACGTCCGCGCTGTACCGGGCGCGGCCCCGCGCGGTGCTGTCGCGGGCCTGACTGACCAGCACCCTGTGATTGCATCTGACTGCCCCTTGTAAGCGCAGACGCGTCGGCCATAGGCGCATGAAAAAGGCCCATCCTGTTAAGGACGGGCCTTGTCGTGTGTCAGATCACCCGGGTTACATTTCGTATTCGGGCTGCGCTTCCAGAAGTTCTTGGGTACTGTCGATATAGATACGCACGTCGTCACCGTCCTGCTGTTGCAGGATCTGGAGTTCGTCAAACGTCACTGCGACAGGCTTCTCGCCGAGGCCCAGGAAGCCGCCGACATTGATGACCACGTGGGACACTTTGCCGTCGTCGCCCAGAACCAGACTGTCGACCTCGCCGACGCTTTCGTCATTCGCGCCGTATACGACAGCACCTTCCAGTTGCTCGGATGTCATCTCGGTGACTTGGCTCATTTCAACTTCGGCGTAACCTTCACGCTCGACTGCCGGACGGGGCAGCAATTCGCGCTGGGCGCCCTCATTGGTCATCTGCGCCGTATCATTGACGGCGACATCATCGTCTGCGACCATTTCGGCTTCGGCCATATCATCGCCACGCTCGAATGCGGGCATCTGCTCCAGCGCCTCTTTGGTCGTCGACACCACGAGGAAGCGGTCGTCGCTGTCGCCTTCCTCGCGCACGACCGTGATCTCGTCCATCGGTACTGCGACGTCGCGCTCGCCAATCCCGAGGAAGCCGCCGACGCCCAGGATCACTGCACTGACAGTGCCATCTTGGGTCACGATGATATCGTTGATCTCACCGATATCGTCCCACTCGACTTCACCGCCGTCTGCGATTGTCGCGTCTGCTTCAACGGCATTTTCGGCGTTGTAGATACGCATGCCGATCAGTTTGGAGGCGTAGAAATCGCTCTGCTGCATTTCGACCTGACCAAAGCCAGTGGCGCTGGTTTCGGCACTGACGGCGCCGGTCATTGCGATCACGAGTGCGGTTGTGCTCAGAAGGGTCTTCATCTTGGTACTCCTTGTTTGCATTACTGTTCTTCGCTCTGGGCACACAACTGACGCGGTGCAGATCGGTTCCAAGACAGTTGCGATTTTTTCGGATTCGGCAGGCTTTCCCTGAGGCGTTCACTGCCCTGCATGCCACTTTCGGGGCCAACTGCGGGAGGGTTTTTTCAGCACCGACGCCGGACTATCACGGTGCGCATCGCCGCGGCCGCTTGATACATTTTGCGACACTTATCTTTCCCCGAATGGCCCGCCTGTTGCTATTATTTCTGCGGAAAACGACGCTATTCAGGATAGCGAAAACCGGACATCGCCGGAGGAGAACAATCATGACAGACCCGATCGCACCGCAGATCCTGATCGTTGACGATGCCCGCGATATTCGCGAGCCGCTCAGCCAATATCTGCGCAAGCAGGGGCTGCGAACACGGCTGGCCGCGGATGCCGCCCAAGCGCGCGAGATCTTGGAGGAGGCGGCCATTCACCTCGTCGTCCTCGACATCATGATGCCGGGCGAGGACGGGCTGAGCCTGTGCCGATGGCTGGTTGCCCATGACGGCCCGCCTGTGCTGCTGTTGACCGCGATGGCGGATGAAACGGACCGCATCGTCGGGCTTGAGATCGGGGCTGATGATTATCTGGTCAAGCCGTTCAACCCGCGCGAGCTGTTGGCGCGCATCCGCGCGATCCTGCGGCGCACCCCGCCCGAGGTGGCCGCCCCGCCCAGCGAGCGGCGCGCCTTTGCCGGCTGGGTGCATGCCCCGGATGCCCTGAAACTGATCGGCGATGATGGCCAGGTTGTTACGCTGACCACCGCTGAAAATCGCCTGTTAGGTATTTTCCTTGATCAGCCGCGCAGTGTGTTGAGCCGCGCGACCTTGCTGGATCTGACCGCCGGGCGAGAGGCAAAGGCATATGACCGTGCCATCGACAACCAGATCAGCCGCCTGCGCCGCAAGATCGAGGTCAATCCCAAAGACCCTCAGATCCTGATTACCGAATGGGGTGGCGGCTACAGGCTGGTGGCGGACGTGACGGAGGCCGGCTGATGAATCGGCTCAGACGTCTTCTTCCCGATGCGCTGGCAGGGCGCATTGTCCTGCTGCTGGCGATCGCTTTGCTCGTCGCCAACGCGATTGCACTGGTTGTCCTCAATTTTGAACAGCGGCGCTTTGGTCGGCAAGCCACCGAAGACCGCGTGATTGAGCGTGTCGTGGACCTTATTTCCGCGATGGAGGCTGTCGATGCACGGGCCCGGCGGGTGATTGCGCGGGAGGCGTCGTCTCGTTTTGCGCGGGTGAGGGTGGGAAAGACCCCGTTGCTGCGCGAAATCGGCACGGACACCCGGTCCCAATACATCGCGGCGCGGCTTGCCGAAACGCTGAAACGTGACGATGTGACAGTGGGCACTATCGAGCGTCCGCATCGGGCGGGTGCCTCTGACCGGCGGCATGGGGGGCGAACGGGCGGGTTCATCGGCATCACCGCGCCGCTTGTCGCGCAGGGCGGACAGGCCCAATGGCTCAACGTTGTGATCAGCGGCGCGCCACCCCGCCCCCGCCATGTCGACGGCAAGTCGATTCTGATCGTTCTTGCCCTGTCGCTGCTCTGCGTGCTTGGCGTTGCCATCGCCGTTGCCCGCCTGTTGACGAAACCACTGGGCCGGCTGTCCCACGCCGCCGAGGCAGCCGGGCGCGGCGACCGCACCGCGCGGGTACCCGAAGAAGGTCCGCGGGAAATGCGCGACGCGGCGCGCGCCTTTAACGCGATGCAGGCCGAGATATCGCAGTTTGACGCCGAGCGGATGCGCATGTTTGCCGCTGTGGGCCATGATCTGCGCACGCCGATGACCAGCCTGCGCATCCGTGCCGAAATGGTCGACGATTCGGACCTGCGCGACGCGATGGTACGCACACTGGACGCGATGACCGTGATGGCCGATGGCCTTGTCAGATATGCAAAAGAGGGACGGGACGCAGAGGAGGTGAAGCCGGTCGAACTGGGCGCGTTGATTAGACATCTTTGCGATGATCGCGCCGTGACATTCAGTGCCGATGCAAAAGTCCAAGTGACGGGCCGCCCCGTAGCCCTTGGCCGGGCTATCGGCAACCTCATCGACAACGCCATACGCTACGGCGGCGAAGCGACGGTTACGCTATCGCAGGACGCGCGACATGCCATCGTCACGATCGAGGACACTGGTCCCGGCATCCCGACAGATCATCTGGATGCCATGTTCCAGCCGTTTACCCGGGGCGATGACAGCCGTAACCTGGACACCGGCGGTGCGGGCCTGGGCCTTTCGATCGCGCGCACGACCATTATCGCGCACGGTGGCCAGATCATGCTTGAAAATCGCGTTGAAGGTGGACTGCGCGCGACAGTAACTCTGCCGTTGCAGAGATCGGCCTGAATTGGGCATGGCAACGGCTGTAGGGTGGCCCTGCGCGGGCATGTTCGGTGCCCGGACCGGCCATCCGATGCCGAGTTTGTCGCAAGCTGTATCAGAATGAAGGCTTGCGACGACTGACGACAAATCGACTGGCCCGCTGACACACATAATGTGCGATTAGCACCTAAGTTGAGGTCAAGGGGCGCTGGCCCCTTTTGAGGAACACAAAGAAAGGTCTTGAAATGAAACCGACAAACTCCCTCCCCGTTCTTTTCGCCGCCGCCATTGCCCTGACAGCGGGAACCGCGATTGCGACTGCGCAGACCGCGCCCGCACAGGACGCAAGTGGCACCCCGGCGGCTTCCGCCCAAGTGACCAAAGCTGCATCCAACGGGCATCGCTCACATGGTCGCGGACACGGCTATGGCGGACGTGGCAAGTCTGAGATGATGCAGCAGATGTTCCAGCGGATGGACGGCAATGGGGACGGCAAAGTTACCCAGGATGAGGTCGACACCTTCCGCGCAGCACAGGTCACGGCGGCGGATGCCGACGGCGATGGCGGGCTCAGCATCGAGGAGTTCGACACGGTCTACCGCGATCTGACCCGCACGAAGATGGTCCGTGCGTTCCAGCGCCTTGACGCGGATGGCGACGGCACGATCAGCGACGAGGAGATGGACAACCGCTTTGGCGGGTTGGTCGAGCGGATGGATCGCAACGGCGATGGCGCGCTATCGATGGAGGACCACGGCCGCGGGCATGGTCACAAGGGCGGCTCACGCAAAGACTGAAAAGGTGGCGACCGCAGCTGATTCGACGCTGGGGGCGGGGCACAGGATGCCCCGCCTTGAGGGCGTCGTAGGACTAAATCACGACGACCGTATTTCTGATATCCGATGACGCGGCGCTGTGTCCGCCCTGCCGTCATTCACAAGCCGCGCAACATTTGAGCCATCGCAAGTAGCCATCTGTCGCTGCTCTAGGAGTCGTAGGGCTGCAAAAGAGGAACCCATCGCGGCACGTTCGCCTTGTAACGCAGGTAATCCTCGCCAAAGCGCCGCTCCAGATCCGGTTCTTCTTTGACAGCGAAATAGACTGTGTTGAGAAGAAAGAAGGCCACCGCCCAGCCAAGGAGCAGAAGGCTACCCAGCGCCAAAGCTTCTGCGAGGATCATGAGAATGACGGACAAAAGCATCGGGTTGCGCATGTATCGGTAGGGTCCAGTCACGACAAATTTCCGGGGTGGGTCCCATGGCGCCGGGGTCCCTTGGCCTTCGCGCGTGAACAGGACCATCGTCCTGACGGCCAGAACAAGTGCGGGTATGGCCAGTATTACGGCCAAGACCCATTGAATACCCGTCCCGTCCATGGGGCCAAACGGCCAACGGTCGCCAAGCCAGTGGATCACAAGCGGGACGTAGATCAGCGCGGTCCCCGGAAGGATCAGCAAGGTTTTTGTCATTCTCCAAAACACGAGGGCATCCATTCGCAACGCTTCAGACGGACCCTGTAGCTGAGCAAAAATGCGCTATCTGAATCTCGCTTCAGGTGACGGGGGTGGGGGCGATATCAGGCTTCACCTCCTCGGTGCGGCGGACCAGATGGCGCAGATAGCGGCGCTCGAACCAGCGGAAGGCCCATGTGATGCACAGAACGATCAGGAAATAGAGCACCGCCGCCGTGATGAACCCCTCATAGGCCAGATAGTAGCGCCCGTTCAGCCAGCGCCCGACCCCAAGGATATCCTGAAGCGTGATCGTGCTGGCGATGACCGACCCGTGCAGCATGAAGATGACCTCATTGGAATAGGCCGGGATCGCCCGTCGGAAGGCCGAGGGCAGGATGATCCGGCGCATGCGGCTGCGGTAGGAATGGCCGGTGGCGATGGCTGCCTCGACCTCGCCGGTTGGGGTGTCGGCGATGGAACCGCGCAGCAGCTCGGTCGTGTAGGCCGCCGTATTGAGGGTGAACGCGATCAACGCGCACCACCATGCCGAAGACAGGATCGGATCCCACAGAAAGCTGTTGCGGATGACATCGAACTGCCCGACGCCGTAATAGATCAGATAGGTCTGGACCAGCAGCGGCGTGCCGCGAAAGACATAGGTGTAGCCCTGTACCAGCGGGTTGAAGACAGGGTGCCTGGATGCGCGCGCGATCGCCATGGGAATCGCGATCAGCCCACCCAGCAGCAGCGCCAGAAACGTCAGGTTCAGCGTGATCCACACACCATATAGGAAACGGTCAAAATTCTCGGCGATCAGCGCGATATCGAGCGGGATATAGGACAGTATATTTTCCATCATCCAGCCCTCACCACGCCGCGGCTGTAGTGCCGCTCAAGCGCGCGCAGCAAAACATCCGAAACGGCGGTCAGCATCAGATAGATGACAAAAGCCGCCGCCATGAAGGTGAACAGCTGGCCCGTGGAGCGGCCTGCGGTGAACGCGTTATAGACCAGATCCTGAAGGCCGATGACCGAAACCAGCGCCGTCGTCTTGAGTTGCACCAGCCAGTTGTTGGTAAAACCCGGCAACGCATAGCGCACCATCTGGGGCCAGATGATGTGGCGGAAAATCAGCGTTCTGGACATGCCGCAGCTGATCCCTGCTTCGATTTGGCCGCGCGGGATGGCCATGATCGACCCCCGGAACGTTTCGGTGAAATAGGCGCCGAAAATCACGCCAATGGTGCAGGCACCGGCAGCAAACTGGCTGACCTCGATATAGCCCCACAGGCCGGTCATCACGCCGATATTGTTCAGCGTCACCTGACCGCCGTAAAAAACCAGCAGGATCAGCACGAGGTCGGGCACGCCGCGCACGATGGTCGTGTACAGCCCGGCCAGACGCCGCGCCAGACGGCTGGAGGACAGTTTCGCCCAGGCGCCCAGCAGCCCGAACAACAGCGCGATGACAAGGGACGTCAGCGCCAGCTTGATCGTCATGAGCGTTCCGTCAATCAACTGGGATTGGTATTCCAGTATCAGGTCCATCAGGCGTCTCCCGGTTGCGGGTCAGGGCGACGGGGTGCCGCCCTGACGGTTGTTCGATGCCAGTCAGATCATTCGGACGCAGGACGCCCGCCATAGATGTCAAACTCGAAATATTTGTCGTTGATTTCGCCGTAGACGCCGCTTTCGCGGATGGCGAGGATTGCCGCGCTCAGTTCGTCGCGCAGCGCCTCGTCGCCCTGGCGCACCGCGATGCCGACGCCTTCGCCATAGCATTCGATGTCCAGATGATCTTCGCCGAGGAAGGCGTAGTCAACGCCTGCATCGGTATCGAGAAAACCCTCCTTGGCGATCAGGCTGTCGGACAGTTGCGCATCCACACGGCCCAGCGCGAGGTCACGGAACACTTCGTCCTGCGAGCCATAAAGAATGATTTCCGCATCGGGGAACGTCTTTTCCGCATAGCACTGGTGCGTCGCGCCGCGCTGAACGCCGATGCGTTTGCCCGCCAGACCTTCGGGCGTGCCCTCAAAATCGGCGTCCTTGCGGGCCACCACACGGGCCGGTGTCTGATAATACTTGTCCGAGAAATCGATCTGGCGCTTGCGCTCTTCGGTGATCGACATGGAGGCGACGATGGCGTCGAACTTTTGCGCCTTGAGCGCGGGGATCATGCCGTCCCACTCCTGCTGGACCAGCTCGCATTCGCGCTGCATTTCAGCGCAAAGCGCCTTGGCGATGTCAATGTCGAACCCGACAAGCGTGCCGTCCGATGACGTGGCTGAAAACGGAGGGTAGGCGCCCTCGACGGCGATGCGCAGCGTGTCCTGCGCGGCAGCGGGGAGGGCAATCGCGGCCAGTGCGGCGGCAGCGACAGTGGTCAAAACAGTTCTACGGATCATTTTTTGGTTCTCTCCTGTTGGTGGTTCGTTAATTCATGCGCGATAGAAACGTCTGAAATTCCGTGGTTTGCGGGTTGGAAAACAGCTGCGACGGCGGGCCTTCTTCGCAGACCTCGCCCTTGTGCAGGAAAACGGTCTTGGTCGATACGTCACGGGCAAAGCCCATCTCATGCGTGACGACCAGCATCGTGCGCCCCTCGTCGGCCAGATCGCGCATCACGCCCAGCACCTCGCCCACCAGTTCGGGATCGAGCGCCGAGGTCGGCTCGTCAAAGAGCATCACATCGGGGTCCATCGCCAATGCCCGCGCAATGGCGACGCGCTGTTGCTGACCGCCGGACAGATGCGCGGGATAGTAATCGGCGCGGTCCGACAGCCCGACCTTGGCCAAGAGGGCCTTGGCCTTTTCGCGCGCTTCGGCCTTGGGCGTTTTTTGCACGTATAGCGGCCCTTCCAACACATTTTCCATCACCGTCATGTGGGACCAAAGGTTAAAGCCCTGGAACACCATGGCAAGGCGCGCACGCATCCGCTCGACCTGCCGGATGTCCTCGGGGACGGTATCGCCATGGCGGTTCTGCGTCATGCGCATCTTTTCCCCGGCCAGCCAGATGTCACCGGAATTCGGCGTTTCCAGCAGGTTGATGCAGCGCAGGAAGGTGCTTTTGCCAGAACCCGAGGCGCCGAGGATGGCGATGACTTCGCCTTTCTGCGCTTCCATGGAAACGCCCTTGATGACTTCATGGCTACCGAAACTCTTGTGCAGGTCCTCGATCTTCAGTGCTGCGGGGTCGCTCATGCTGTTTCCTCCTGATCGTTGGTCAGTGTTGCCATCTCGCCCAGCTTAGTCGGCTTGATGGGCGAGCGTGCCCTTGGCGGGGCGATCAGTCCCATGCGAGATGCTTTGCCAGCGCTCAAGATTCCACGCACGGTGGCGTCACACATGCGACCTTGGCACGGCCCCATGCCAACGCGCAACGATGTTTTGATCTGACGGTGCCCTTGCGGGCCCTCGCGCATGCCTTGGCGGATTGCGCCGGCGGTTACCTCTTCGCAGCGGCAGATGATGGTATCGTCCGGCGGTGACAGGGTCTCGGCCGGGGGCCGGTAGGCGGCATCCAGAAAGGGGCGGATGGCGCGGCTGCGAAACAGCATTGCGCGGGCAGTTGCCGCGCGCTGGTTTCGGGTATCGGCGCTGATCCGCCCGCTGGCGTGCAGAATATCGAGCGCCGCGAGGTCCCCGGACGCGGTGGCCGCCTCGGCGCCGCCGATGCCCGCCCCGTCACCGGCAACGTGCAGGCCGGGCTGATCGGTGGCACCCCAGACATCGCGGACCGGCTGAAACGCAACCTGCGCCGCGTTCCATTCATGCGTGATGCCCGCGGCACGGCTGATATGCGTTGACGGGATCACCCCCTGATGGGTCAACAGCAGGGCGCAGGTCAGATCTTGCTGCTGGCCCTTGGAGCGGAAAGAGAAATGGATCACGCCGCTTGCGTCGCTGGTGGCTTCGAAACCTGAGGCGGCTGTGTAACGCCGCACACCGGCCTTGCGGATTTTTCGGATCAGGCCAAGCCCCTTCAACAGCACCCTTGCCGCAAACGCGGCTTTCGGCAGATAGGGCAGGGCGGCGAGCATCATGCGCGGTGTCTGGGTCTCGACCAGCGCCTTGGGCGGGCATCCGGCGTCTATCATCTGCGCCGCGACCAGATAGAGCAGTGGCCCCGATCCGGCCAGCACCGCGCCCTGCGGCAGCATCCCTGCGGTCTTCATCAAGATCTGCGCGGCGCCTGCCGTCATCACACCGGGCAGCGTCCAGCCGGGAAACGGCACGGGCCGCTCCTGTGCGCCGCCCGCCAGCAGGACATGCGGCGCTGACGTGATATGGCTGACTCCATTCTGCGACCAGACCACGCGTGGCCCAGAGCCCAGACGCCAGACCGTCGCGCCGGACTGCACCGTCACGCCGGGATGGTCCAGCGCATCGACCAGTCGCGCGCCGGACGCATACTCCGCGCCCAGCCACCCGCGCGAGGCCCGGTTCTGGCCGACATTGCGATAGATCTGCCCGCCGGGCTGCTGCTGTTCGTCCAACAGCAAGACATGCAGGCCGCCATTGGCCGCCGTCGCAGCCGCCGACATACCGGCAGGACCGGCACCGATGATGATCAGATCAAACTCAGACATCATTGCCCCCGCTCAGTCCACGCAGCCCCATCTGGCGTTTGACCACCATGCCGCTGCGCACCCGAATCATGCAGGCCTGTGTATTGGGCATGCCATCAACCTCGACCAGGCAATCGAAACAGACGCCCATCATGCAAAACGCCGTGCGCGGCGCCCCGTTGACCGTTTGCCTCGTGAATGCGCCGGAATGGGCCAAAAGAGCCGCCGCAAGCGATAGTCCCGCAGGCGCCGTGATCGCCTCGCCTTCATAGTGAAACTGCACGACCTCGCCCGTCTCAGGCGGCGTCAGAAAGCGAGAAGCGATTTTCATCGAAGCCCTCCAGATCAGGTGCTGCGGATGTGTCTTCTATCCAATCCGCGAGGACGGAGGCATGCAGCGGGGCAAGCGTGACACCGCTGTGGCAGGTGACGAGGTAGGCGCCGGGGTGGCGCGCCGAGCACGCGTAGACCGGATATCCGTCAGGCGACATGACGCGCAGCGCGCCCCAGGCTCGCACGACGCGCACGTCCGCCAAAGCCGGAAAGACGGTGATCGCGTGGCGTGCAAGCCCGGCCATCACGTCCAGCGTTTCGCTGTCGTCCAGACCTGCATCGGCCTTGGTTCCGCCGATCTGCACGCCGCCTTCGTCCACCTGCCGGATCGTGCTGGACAGGAACGGCAGCCGGTCGCCCAGCTTCTCGGTGATCAGCAGCTCGCCGCGCTGGGGCCGTATCTGCGTGGCAAAGCCAAGCTCGGCGGCCAGTTTTGCCGCGCCCAGTCCGGCGCAAAGGATGACCTTGTCCGCACTGTGTTTTTGACCGCCCGCCATCAACAGGTCGAATCCACCACCCGCCACCGGTGTGATCCTTGCGACCGGCGCACTCATCGTCACGCGCCCGCCGGCGGCCGTTACGGCGCCCCGCAACGCGCGCAGGACGCGCAGCGGATTCACATGACCGTCAAGCCGCGAGAAACTGGCTCCGACGACCTCTGGTCCGATACCCGGCATCTGCCCCCGCAGATCATCGCCGCTCAGCATCTCATGGCTGAACCGATTGCCCAGATGCCGCTGCTGTTGCGTCAGCATTCCTGCGAATTCATCCATCTCGGCAGCGTCGGTGAAGAATTCGAAACCGCCGGACTGATCCAGCGCCACATCCATGCCGGACAGATCGGCCAGCTTGCGCGCAAAATCGGGCCACGCGGCCAGCGCGTCATTGGTCCAACTGGCGTAGGGCGCGAAATTCCACCCCTTGCCCTGTCCCCAGACAAGACCGAAATTGCCCTGCGACGCACGTGCGTCACTGTCTGCGCCATCCAGCACATGCACCCTGCGGCCCGCCAACAGCAGCCCCAGCGCCACGGACAGGCCGACGACGCCGCCGCCGACAATGGTGATTTCAGGGTCCGTGCGATCCATGCGATTCCTCCTTGGGCAAAGTCGCAGCTTTTCTTTTATATGAATAATCGTGATATTTATTAAAATCATTCCTTTTGGATATGTATTGACCATGCTCGCGCGTCTCACCCATCGCCAGATCGAGGCCTTCCGCGCCGTGATCGAAACCGGCAAGATCACGGCGGCAGCCGGTGTGCTGGGCACGACCCAGCCTTCGATCAGCAAGCTGATCGCCGATCTACAGCACGCTGCCGGGTTCGACCTGTTCGAGCGGCGCGGCCGGCAGGTCGTGCCGACCCCCGAGGCGCTGGCCCTATATGAAGAGGTCGAACGGTCCTTCGTCGGCATGTCCGAAATTTCCCGCGTCATTGAGGATATCCGCGATTTCCGCAAAGGCAGCCTGTCGGTCGCCGGAATGCCTGCGCTGGCGTTGAAACTGCTACCGGACGTCATTGCGCAGTTCATCGCTCAGGAACCCGGCATCACCGTGTCGCTGCGCACACGCAGTTCGCAGGCCGTCTTGCAGCACCTCAGTTCGCAGCAGTTCGACCTCGGCTTTGCCGCGCTGGACAGCGACCATCCCGCTGTCATCCGCAGACCGATCTTTACCGCCCCTATGCTGGCGGTCCTGCCGATTGGCCATGATCTGGAGCAGAAGGACGTTCTGGAACCCGCTGATTTTGATCAGCAACCGTTCATCGCGCTCGGGGCCGAGATCGGCACGCGATCCGAAACCGACCTGTTCCTGTCCGCAGGCGGTGCCCGCCCTCGGATCGTCGCCGAAGCCCAGCTGTCGGCCTCAATCTGCGAGTTGGTCGCGGCGGGCGCGGGCGTCTCGATCATCGAGCCGGTTACGGCGACGTATTTCGCGCGTGCAGGACGCGTCGCTGCACGCCCGCTGTTGCCGGAGCAGCCGTTTCGCTATGATTTGCTGCTGCCCGCCTTGCGCCAGCCCTCTCGCGTTGCCAGCCGGTTTCTGGAGCTTGTCGAAGACCGCTTTGCGACGTGTCTTGTGAACGGGAATTAGATATTTCTTGCGACGAGCGGGCGCCTCTTCTGACGGGGCCTTCGAGATGATAAGAATAGCGGCATTTTCCGGAGCGGCCTTGGCTGTCATTGCAAACGCAGGTAAATCCGGCGCATGGTAGTCGAAAAGGACGCACCGTTGAAGATCGCGCTTTGGCAAACCATGCCCCTACATGACCCACAGCAGGCCTTGGCCGCGCTGGACCAAGCGGCGCAGCATGCGCGGGCCGAGGGTGCAGATCTGATCCTGACGCCCGAGATGACACTGGGGGGGTACAACGTCGGTCCTGACCAGTGCAAAACACTGGCGGCTTTGGCCGACACCCTGACTGACGCGCTTAAATCCATCGCCATAAAACATGACATCGCGCTGGTCGTTGGCCTTGCCTTGCCGGGGGCAGGCGAACCCTACAATGGCGTTATCGTGCTGGACTCGGCAGGGGTTGAGCGGCATCGCTATCACAAGACCCATCTGTATGGGGGTGTTGATCGAATCCAGTTCGCCGCAGGCGGGGCGCTGTCCGGCGTGTTCGAGCTGAACGGCTGGTCCGTCGGCCTTGCGATCTGCTATGATATCGAATTTCCCGAAGTTGCCCGCGGCCTCGCCCTGCAAGGGGCCGATCTGATCCTTGTGCCAACCGCAAACATGATACCGTTTGACAGCGTCGCCACCCGGCTGGTCCCGGCCCGCGCCGAAGAGAACGCGATCTACCTAGCCTATGCCAACTACGTCGGCAGCGAAGCGGATTTTACCTATGGCGGCCTGTCCTGTATCTGCGGCCCGGACGGCGGCGACCTTGCCCGCGCGCCCCAGGATGCCCCTGATCTGCTGTTCGCAGACCTAAGCCACGCCGATCTCGCGACCCGTCGCCAGCTTCAAAACCACCTCACTGACCGCCGTCCAGATCTGTATGGACGCCCCAATGCCAAAGGTTCATCACATGAATAAAGTCTCTGTCTTCGGGCCAGATTTTCCCTTTGCCTACGATGATTGGATCACCCACCCCAAGGGGCTGGGCCATTTGCCGGACACAGCCCATGGCGCCAAGGTGGCGATCATCGGCTCGGGCGCGGCGGGGATCATCGCGGGCTATGAACTTATGAAGCTTGGCGCCCGGCCGGTCGTGTTCGAGGCCGGTCAGTTCGGCGGACGCCTGCGCTCGCAACCCTTTGAGGGGGCCGATGGCGTCATCGCGGAGTTGGGCGGTATGCGGTTTCCCGTCTCCTCCACCGGGTTTTACACCTATGTCGACAAGCTGGGCATCCAAAGCAAACCTTTCCCCAATCCGCTGACCCCGGCGGCAGGATCGACCGTAATCGACCTGCTGGGCAAGACCCACTACGCCGAAACGCTGGCCGACCTGCCGCCGCTGTTCCACGAAGTCGCCCAGGCTTATGACAAGGCGCTGGAGGACGGCGCGAATTTCACTGCGCTGAAACAGGCGATCCGCGACCGGGACAACGCCCGGATCAAGGAAATCTGGAACCCCATCGTCGAGCAATGGGACGAGCGGACCTTCTATGATTTCGTCGCCTCATCGGACGCCTTTCAGGCGCTGTCCTTTCATCACCGCGAAGTCTTTGGTCAGGTCGGGTTCGGCACCGGCGGCTGGGATTCCGATTTCCCCAACTCCATGCTGGAAATCCTGCGGGTGAATGTGACCGAATGTGACGACCATCAGCGCTATATGGTCGGCGGGGTAGCGCAGGTCCCGCACAAGTTGTGGGACCATGCCGCCGAGAATATCACCCACTGGCCCGCGGGCACCACACTGTCCAAGCTGAACGGCGGGGCCACCCGCGCCGGAGCCACCCGGATCCGGCGGCAGGGCGACAAATTTGAAATCACCGATCAATGGAAGCGGGTCGAGACATTCGACGCCGTGCTTGCCACCTGCCAAAGCCACCTGCTGTCCACTGTGATCGACACCGAAGAAACCCTATTTGCCCACGATCTGTGGATGGCGCTGGACCGGACCCGCTACATGCAATCGGCCAAGACATTCGTGATGGTCGACCGCCCGTTCTGGAAGGACAAGGACCCGAAAACCGGCCGCGATGTCATGTCGATGACGCTGACCGACCGCATGACGCGCGGCACCTATCTTTTCGACAACGGGCCGGACAAACCCTCGGTGATCTGCCTCAGCTATTCGTGGATGACCGATGCGCTCAAGGTGCTGCCCCTGTCGGTGGAAAAGCGCGTGGAGCTGGCGCTGTCCTCGCTGGCGAATATCTACCCTGACGTTGACATCCGGTCGCATATCCTGGGCGACCCGATCACGGTCAGCTGGGAAAATGACCCCAATTTCCTGGGCGCGTTCAAAGGTGCGCTGCCGGGGCATTACCGCTATAACCACCGGATGTTCGGCCACTTCATGCAAGACGACCTGCCACCGCAGGAGCGCGGGATCTTCATGGCGGGCGATGGTGTCAGCTGGACACCTGCCTGGGTCGAAGGGGCGGTCCAAACCTCCCTCAACGCAGTGGCCGGGATCATCCGCCATCTGGGTGGCGGATTTCATGCCGAAAACCCATCGCCCTGTGACGCCTATGCCGAATGGGGGCCAGTCAAACTGCCGGACTAGTCGGTTTCTCCAAAGGGCAGGATAGGGTGTTACGAAAGCAGAGACGCTTTTTCCACTGAATACACCCCGGACGCGCCCGCCAGCGCACCGGGGTTTTTCTTTGCCTGATTGCGAGCAATGCCGGGACGTAAGGAAAGATTTTCTACGGATTGCCGCGGGATCTGCACCGTTTGTTCACGTACAGCGCACGTGTCGCCCCGAAAGGCTTGCGCGTAAGCGATTGTATTGTGGGTGTTTTCTGGTGCTGTGAGAGAGGATTGAACTCTCGACCTCACCCTTACCAAGGGTGTGCTCTGCCACTGAGCTACCACAGCAATCGGGCGCTGATTAGACGCTTCTGACGTCTCGTGCAACCCTTATCTGGACCCGTCGGCGCGCCTCATGTAGAGAAGCGCAATGAGCAGCGATGACACCCCGAAACAGCCCAAACCCAAGGGCAATCCGCGCGAGGATCGGTTGAAGCAGGCGTTAAAGGCCAATCTGGCCCGGCGCAAGGCTCAGGCGCGGGTGCGCAAAGATGCGCAACCGACGGTAAAAAAAGGCGATGACGCGTGAAATATTTGATAACTTTCGCGCTTGCGGTCTTTGCCTGCGCCGCCAGCGCACGCAGGCCAGTCCGGCACTTTGCTATTTTGAGGTGGATGGAAATATGCTGATTCAGGGCCGGTGCGTGCAGGTCGCGCAGCTCCAGACGGACGCTTGTTGGAACGACGCGCCGGGCGCCAATCATGTGCATAATCCACTGGGCAAGCTGATCCGCGTCGGCGGTTGCCGGGTAAACAGGCGCGCCCGGGTTTGCGCCTGGAAATAGCGCTTAGACTTCAAGAAAACAGAAAGATACACGCATATGGACAGCATCATCGTTACGGGAAATGGCCCGCTCAGCGGCACGATTCCCATCGCGGGGGCGAAAAATGCGTGCCTTACGCTGATGCCCGCGACGCTACTCAGCGACGAACCGCTGACGCTGACGAACGCACCACGGCTGAGCGATATCCGCACCATGTCGGACCTTCTGGTTTCGCTGGGGGCAGAGGTATCGACGCTGCAAGGCGGGCAGGTGATCGCGATGTCGTCGCACAGTCTGACCAGCCAGAGGGCCGATTATGACATCGTGCGCAAGATGCGTGCCTCGATTCTGGTGCTGGGTCCGCTTCTGGCGCGGTTTGGCCATGCCGAGGTGTCGCTGCCGGGTGGTTGCGCTATTGGTGCGCGGCCCGTCGATCTGCACCTGAGGGCGCTGGAGGCGATGGGCGCCGAACTGGAACTGCGCGAGGGCTACGTGCATGCAAAGGCGCCCGGCGGGCTGAAGGGTGGCACGTTCGAATTTCCGATTGTGTCGGTTGGGGCCACGGAAAATGCGCTGATGGCCGCGACGCTGGCCAAGGGCACGACGGTGCTGAAATGCGCCGCGCGCGAGCCCGAGATCGTCGATCTGGCCACCTGCCTGCGCCGCATGGGCGCCCAGATCGAGGGCGACGGCACCGACACGATCACCATTCAGGGGGTCGATCGCCTGCACGGCGCCACCCATCCGGTTGTCACCGACCGGATCGAACTGGGCACATATATGCTGGCTCCGGCGATCTGCGGCGGCGAGGTGACGTGCCTTGGTGGGCGAATCGACCTGCTGCACGCCTTCTGCGAGAAACTGGACGAGGCCGGCTTGTCGGTAACTGAGACCAAAGAGGGGCTGACCGTCGCGCGGAAAAACGGCGATATTCGCGCCGTCGATGTAGCGACCGCGCCGTTCCCCGGCTTTCCCACCGACCTGCAGGCGCAGTTCATGGCGCTGATGTGCATCGCCGATGGCACATCGGTTCTGGAGGAGAATATCTTTGAAAACCGCTTCATGCACGCGCCCGAGCTGATCCGCATGGGCGCCGATATCGACGTGCATGGCGGCGTCGCCACGGTCAAGGGCGTCGCGCGGCTGAAGGGCGCGCCGGTCATGGCGACCGATCTGCGCGCGTCGGTGTCGCTGATTCTTGCCGGGTTGGCGGCCGAGGGGCGAGACGACGGTGAACCGCGTCTATCACCTCGATCGAGGGTACGAGCACGTCGAGGACAAGCTGAGCGCCGTCGGCGCGAAAATCGAGCGGGTGTCGGGCCAATGAACGATGATGCACGGTTCGAGGATGCGCGCGAGGCGGCGCTGAATCTCGGCGCGCTCGATAGCGAGGATTTGCAGGTGATCTCGGGGCTGGCGCAGGATGCCGTGTTCCCCATCACCGAGATGAAGTGGCAAAGGGGCGCGCGTCGCTTCGCGCTGCTTCTGAACCGGTTCCGCTGGGAGGATGACAGCGGCGCCCGCCACGTGCCCGAGCGGGTGCAATCGCTGCTGGTTATCGAGGGCGTGCTGCGCGTCGCCAGTCAGGGGATCGATCGCAGCGATGCCGACCTTATCCTGTCGCTGCTCAGTGTCACGTTCGAGCCGGGGCAGGATGGCGCGGGTCATGTGCTGCTGACGCTGGCCGGCGACGGTGCCATCCGGCTGGAGGTCGAGGCGCTGGATGTCACGCTCAAGGACGTCACGCGCCCCTATGTGGCCCCTTCGGGCAAGGCGCCGCATCACCCGGACTGACGCTCACCATCCCCTTATTGACCGCAAGGAGCTTGCGATGCCCCGTTTCCTTGACCATTTTGCGCCTGATTTTGAGGCCGAGTTTACCGCACTGTTGAACGCCAAGCGCGAGGACAGCCCAGACGTCGACGATACCGTCGCCGCGATCATTGCCGATGTGCGCGCACGCGGCGATGCGGCGGTGCTGGACCTGACCGAGCGGTTTGATCGCGTGTCGTTGACCCCCGCCACCATGCGGCTCAGCCCTGCGGAGGTCGCGCAGGCGGCGCGGCAGGTGACGCCCGATGTGCGCGCCGCGCTGGAACTGGCCGCCGCCCGCATCCGCGCCTATCACGCGCGCCAGATGCCCGGTGATGACAGCTGGACCGATGACGCGGGCGCGACGCTGGGCTGGCGCTGGACTCCGGTCGATGCCGCCGGGCTGTATGTGCCGGGCGGGATCGCGACCTATCCCTCATCGGTGTTGATGAATGCGATACCGGCCAAGGTTGCGGGCGTCGCACGCCTTGCCATGGTCGTGCCCACGCCGGACGGCGCGTTGAACCCCGCCGTTCTGGCCGCCGCGCAGATCGCCGGCGTCGATGAGATCTACCGCATCGGCGGAGCGCAGGCCGTCGCCGCGCTGGCCTACGGTACCGAAACGATCGCCCCGGTGGACAAGATCACCGGCCCCGGCAACGCCTATGTCGCCGCTGCCAAGCGCCGCGTTTTCGGCAAGGTCGGCATCGACATGATCGCAGGGCCGTCCGAAATCCTTGTCATTGCGGATGCGGATAATGATCCCGACTGGATCGCGCTGGATATGCTCAGCCAAGCCGAACATGACGAAAGCGCCCAGTCGATCCTGATCACCACCGATGCGGCATTTGGGCAAAAGGTGGCGGATGCCATCGACGCCCGCCTGAAAACGCTGGAGCGGCGCGCCATCGCGGGTGCCAGCTGGCGCGATTTTGGCGCGATCATAACCGTGCCGGATCTGGCCATCGCCGCGCAACTGTCGAATCGCATCGCGCCCGAACATCTGGAACTGTGCGTCGCCGACGTGGACGCACTCAGCGCGCGCATCACCCATGCGGGCGCCATCTTCCTGGGCCAGTGGACGCCCGAGGCCATCGGCGATTATGTCGGCGGGCCGAACCACGTGCTGCCCACGGCGCGGTCGGCGCGGTTCTCGTCCGGTCTTGGCGTGCTGGATTTCCTCAAACGCACCACGCTGGCGCGCATGACGCCCGAAGCCCTGCGCGCCGTCGGTCCCGCAGCCGAAACGCTGGCCACATCCGAAAGCCTTGAGGCGCATGGCCTGTCGGTACGCGCCCGTCTGGATAAGCTGAACGGATAAGTCCCCCGCGCTCCGCGGGAGGGTGGGGCTGCGCGCTGCGCAAGCCCATCCAATGCCGCAGGCGATAGAGCATGGGCCCGGATTTACCTGCGGCCTTGCAATCGCGGTGCCAACGCACCATTGCCCCACGCGCGCCGCCGCGCTACTGCTAACGCAACAAGATCTGCGAAAGATACCCCATGAGCCGCATCAGCCATATCGAACTCGACGACGCCAACCTGCCCGCGCCGACCCCTGAAATCGAGCAGGAACGCAAGGTCGCCATGTTCGATCTGATGGAGGAGAACACCTTCTCGCTGCCCGCGCGCGACGGGCGCGAGGTGCCGGACGGCCCCTACCGCGTGGGGCTGTCGATCCGCGAAAAGCGTCTGGTGTTCACCGTGACGACCGAGATCGAGGCGCCGGCCGCCGAGTTCCACCTGTCGCTCAGCCCGTTCCGACAGGTGGTCAAGGATTACTGGGCCATCTGCGAAAGCTATTTCAACGCGGTGAAAAACATGCCGCCAAGCCAGATCGAAACCATCGACATGGCCCGCCGCGGTATCCATAACGAGGGCGCGCGCATCTTGGAGGAACGGCTGGAGGGCAAGGCCGGCATCGACACCGATACCGCACGCCGCCTCTTTACGCTGATCTGCGTGCTTCATTTCGGCAGCTGACGCAATGGCTGTTCCCCTCCCTCATTCGGTGCTGTTTTGCTGCGATTACAATGCAGTGCGTTCGCCCATGGCCGAGGGTATCATGAAACAGCTCTACGGCACCGGCACCTATGTGCAATCTGCGGGCGTCAAAAGCGATCTGGATATCGACGGCTTTTCCATCGCCGTATGCAAGGAAATCGGCGTCGAACTGGCCCGCCACCGCGCGCGCAGCTTTGACGAGATGGAGCAGTGGGGCGACGATCTGGGATCGTTTGATATGGTCGTCGCGCTCAGCCCGGCCAGCCAGCGCCGCGCGCTGGAGTTGACCCGCGTCTTTCACCTTGATGTGCTGTATTGGCCGATCCTGGACCCGACGGGCCTTGGCGAAACGCGCGAGGCCAAGATGACATCATACCGCCAATCACGCGACCAGATTCTGGCGCATATGATCGAACGCTGGGGCGACCCAAGAGGAGAAGAGACATGAGCGAGACCATCAAGCACTATTTCGATGCTTTCAACATCGGCGATACCGAGGGCATGCTGGCCTGTCTGTCGGACGATATCGCTCACCACGTCAACGAGGGCGGCGTGCGCCGGGGCAAGGACATGTTCCGCGATTTCTGCGCCCATATGGAGGAATGCTACCGCGAGGAGCTGTCGGACATCGTCCTGATGGCGTCCGAGGATGGCACCCGTGCGGCGGCTGAATTCGTGGTCAGCGGTATCTATCTGAAAACCGACGAGGGTCTGCCCGAAGCGGATGGGCAGGCCTACAGGCTGCCTGCCGGAACATTCTTTACGCTCGAGGATGGGCTGATCACGCGGATCACGACCTACTACAACCTGTCCGACTGGCGTAATCAGGTATCTTGATGGCAGCGCGCGCGCCGGATGTGCGTATCCTGTCCGGCGCCGCACTGGACGCGGCGCTGGATGATGTTGCGCGGCTGCGGATGACCGTGTTTCGCAGCTATCCCTACCTCTATGATGGCAATCTGGACTACGAGCGGGACTATCTGCAAGCCTATCGTGACAGCCCCGGAGCGATTCTTGTCGGTGCCTTTGATGGCCCGCGTCTGGTGGGCGCGTCGACCGGCGCCCCGCTGGAGGATCACGCCGACGATTTTGCTGCGGCATTTGCGGGGCAGGGCCTGACCCTCAGTTACATCTTTTACTGTGCTGAATCGGTGCTGCTGCCCGAATATCGCGGGCGCGGTGTTGGCCATGCGTTTTTCGACCGGCGCGAGGCGCATGCCCGCGCGCTGGGCCGCCGCATGTCGGTGTTTTGCAGCGTGCAAAGGCCGGGCGATCATCCGCTGAAACCGGCAGGGTACGCCCCGCTCGATCCGTTCTGGCGCGCACGCGGATATGCGCCGCTACCGGGCGCTGTGGCCAGTTTTCGCTGGAAGGATATCGACAGGGATGGCGAGACGGATCATGCGTTGCAATTCTGGATGCGCGCGCTGAATCCGACTTGACTTCGCCCCCCGGCGCGCTGTCGATGCGCGACCGCACAAGGAAGGGCTGCCGCGAACCTGCACGCCCGCAAAATACCGGCATCCGAATGGCGACAGTTTGGCTAGAGACGGCGGCCCCCGCGTCCGTTTCGCCGTGCGTTGAAACTGAATTCGGTTACTGGGCCATATCTTTTACGCTGTCAGTCAAGAAACGCTCAAAACCTACCGGCAGCACTGCGCCCGGCGCCTGGTAAGGGTTCGCGAAGGCCAGTATGAGGTAGATAATCAGACCGGCATAGCCTGTAAAGCATGACAGGAGCGACAGATTCAGCGCTGTCGGCGGCCAAGTGAAAAAGGCGGCCGCAAGAAGGGTGATCCCTGATATGCCTGCCATCAGAAAAAGAACCGATGCGCCCGTCCGCACTGCATTCTCGCGCGACTCGCGCAATTCCGACAGGCCTCGTATGTCGCTGATCATGATATCGAGCAGCCGCTCCTGACGCGCGCTTGACGGTTGAAGATCCAGAAGCCCCTCATAGGCCGTGTACCAGCTTTGCCACCCCGCGTCGGTCAATAGACCGGTTTCTGCCAGAGAATCCCATTCCTCCTCGACGACGATGCGCCCGTAGCGTGCCAGCGCGCGCCGGATCTCTTCGGTTGGCTCGGCGCCGTACCGGGCCGCGTCATAGTAGACGTCCCCAAGTATCGTCGCCTCGCGTGCGGCGGCGATTTCGACATTGCGGATTGATCCCAGCTCCTGCGCGAAGATGAGCGCCAGAACGAGGCTGTGCAACGCGGCGATGCGAAAAAGGACAGACCCGGCAAGGTCGCGCGTCTCTTGAACTGTCCCGGCGCCGAATGCGGACCTGCTCACGCCATAGGACGTGAGGCCCAGCCCGATTGTGGCGGCGATGAAAAGAAAGGACGAAACCGGGACGGGAAGATCAAAAAGCCAGTGCATTATCAAATCCCGAAATTATGTTGATGAGGCGCCCATTCCAAACGTGCATCATCAAGACGATAATCGAGAAAAACTGTAGGCTCAATTGCGATTGGCCGAGGAGGCCGACGTTGTTGCGAGACACTGCCCCAGTGTGATTCAGATCGTGACCCCATGAGCATGGGCGCGCAGTATCGCGTGGTTTTTCCCCTTGAGGACCGATCTGATCGACCCTCGGGGTTTCGGATGCGTCTAGGCCGGACTCAGTTCGGCGAAAACAGAGCTGCCTTTGTGATGTTTTCTGTATCCTGAAATACGACTCCATGTTTCGGTTTTCGGGCTAGGCTGCTGCAACCCCCGACACGAACCAGAAACGGCACATTCTGGCACCTGACCGTTGGGGCATGCGAAGAATCGAAGAGGACCCGCGAAATGATCGACGGCGACACACTGTCCGCTCCGCCCCAAACACCTGAACCTGAGCACGAACCGAAACGTGTGCGCGAACGGGTCAAGGACGCGGTGGACGCGCGCGATGCTCAGACACTGGTGGCGCTGCTGGAACCGTTGCCACCGTCCAGCGCGCTGCGCCAACTACTGTTGCTGGCCACCGAAGATCGTGACGTCCTGCTTGCGCTGATCACCGCGGATCTGGCCGCATACCTGATCGAGGAGGCGCCGGTGCAGGCGGCCACTGATCTGGTCGAGCGCATGACAACCGACCGCGCCGCAGAAGTGCTGGACAAGCTGGACTCCGATCTTCAGGCCGACATTATCGGCAATCTCGGGGACGAAATTGCCAATGCCATTCTGGCCCGGTTGCATCCCGACGATGCCGCCGATGTCCGCCGCCTCGTGGAATACGAGGATGGCACGGCGGGCGGTCTTATGACCGCCGAGGCGTTCAAGTTCCCCGATACCGCAACTGTCGGGGCGGTTTTGCGCGGGATTGTGTCAGAGGATGCGGATTTCGAGCGGTATCGCGGTCAGCATCCCTATGTGGTCGATACCGAGGGCCGCCCCGTCGGCGTCGTTTCGCTGCGCAATCTGCTGACGACCAATCGCAGCCAAAGACTGACCGCGATCATGGTCACGCCGGTTACGGTTGGCGTGGATACAACGCTTGATATTTTGCAGGACCTTTTTGATCAGCACGACTTTTATGGGATTCCCGTGGTGGAATCCGATGGGCGACTGGTCGGCGTCGTTTCACGCTCGGCGGTGCAGGCTGCCGCTCTGGTGCGGTCCGAAAGCGAAAGCCTGAAACGGCAGGGTGTCGTGGGCGACGAGTTGCGCTCGATGCCGACGTGGCTGCGCTCGCGTCGTCGGCTCGCGTGGCTTTCGGCCAATATCGTCCTGAACATAATCGCTGCGTCGGTGATTTCAGCCTACGAGGAAATTCTGGCGGCGGTCATCGCCATCGCGGTCTTCTTGCCGATGGTATCCGATATGTCGGGCTGCTCGGGCAATCAGGCGGTCGGTGTGACAATGCGCGAGCTGGCGCTGGGCATCGTGCAGCCCAAGGACGCGTTTCGGATATGGCGCAAAGAGGCCAGTATCGGGGTCATCAACGGTATCGCGCTGGGGATTCTGATCGGACTTGTCGCCTGGGTCTGGAAGGGCAACCCGTGGCTGGGTCTGGTGATCGGCAGCGCCCTTGCCGCAAACACGCTGATCGCGGTATCGATCGGGGGCGTTGTGCCGTTGCTCCTGAAACGGCTTGGGCAGGATCCGGCAGCGGCCTCGGGCCCGCTGCTGACGACAATCACCGATATGGCGGGATTCTTTCTGGTGCTTAGCCTTGCAAGCTTGATGATGCCGCTGCTGATCTGAACGCTCTGGCTGCGGTCGTCTTGCTCTTGTTGTAGCCGACCGGTCAAGCGACGGCCCGGCAGGGTCAGCGTATGGGGTCGAGGCGTGCGTCCTTCAGGCGGCAATCGCGCGCCACGTCCTGTCCGCAGGGCACCGGGTCCAAGCTGCGCGACAGGCAGATCCGCGCCTCTTTAATGCGGCGGTTTTGGCAGGTGATCGTGACCATGTCGGGGTTCAGCGCAGGGTTGGCCTTGAGAAAGGCGGCCTCGACGACATTGGCGGGCAGGGTGACCGGCCTGGACAGTTTGGCAAAGACATCAGGCCGCGTGATGCGGCCATACGCTTCGCGCGCGAGGGCATAGTAAGCGGCGCCGCCAAGCCCGGTGCAGCGCCCGTGTTTCTTCCATTGATGCCATGCCAGCCCCGCGCTGCCCATGATATCGGCCATGCCTTCGGACATGGCCCGCGAGGGCGGGCGCTGGGCTGTCTGGCAATAGCTGGGCCAGCCGCGATGGTATTGCGGCCAGAGTCCATGCAGTGACCAACCCCGATCTGCTGCCGCACTGCATTCAGGCGCCTCCCGCGTGTCGCCAATGGTGGCGCACCACGTCGGCGTCCAGCTGAGGGCCAGCACGTAATAGTCGAACACGCCCGATTTTTCGCCATCTGCGCGGGCGATGGTGGCAGTCAGCAGCAGGATCAGCAGCGCGCGCATGATTTCCGTCTTTCCATTTCGCAATTTGCGCACTATACCCAGCCCCAAGTTTCCCGACAATGGCGACCCGCCCCGGACCAGATCCGCGGCCTCCTGGAGACAGGAGACAGGGAAGGCTTGCCGGAATTCATAGCTGTAGGAGAGACACATGGCGAAACCACTGATGGCCAAGGCCACCGCCGTCTGGCTGGTGGACAATACCACGCTCAGCTTCAAGCAGATCGCGGATTTCACTGAAATGCACGAACTTGAGGTTCAGGGCATTGCCGATGGCGATGTGGCCACTGGCGTCAAGGGGTTTGACCCGATCGCCAACAATCAGCTGGAACAGTCCGAGATCGATGCCTCGGAAAAGGATCCGATGCGCAAGCTGAAGCTGAAATACAACGCCTCTGCCGAGGGCGAGGAAAAGCGCCGCGGCCCGCGTTACACACCGCTGTCCAAGCGGCAGGATCGCCCGGCGTCGATCCTGTGGCTGGTCAAGTTCCACCCGGAACTGGCTGATGCCCAGATCTCCAAGCTGGTCGGCACGACCAAACCGACGATCCAGGCGATCCGCGAGCGCACGCATTGGAACATCTCCAATATCCAGCCGATCGATCCCGTCGCGCTGGGCCTGTGCAAGCAGTCCGAACTGGACGCCGCCGTGCAAAAGGCCGCCGCCAAGAAGGCCCGCGATGGCGAAGCAATGAGCGATGATGATCGCCGCAAGCTGCTGAGCACCGAGCAGAGCCTGTCCAGCGATGACGATCACAAGATGCCGACCGCCATCGAGGGGCTTGAGACGTTCACGTTGGGCCACGGAGAGCCGGAGGTCACCGAAAAGCAATACGACGCCGACAGCCTGTTCAACCTGCCCGATGATAAGGGCGAGGATGAGGACGACGCGTAAGGCAAACGCGCGCCGCTGTCTGCCAATCCAATCCCGGCCGCCAATCCGCGCGCCGGGATTTTTGGTGCCCAGCGTGCAGATATGGCTTGGGAGAACCCTGGATGCGTATGCCCATGGCGTGACGCTTTTTCGATCGACAAGCTGGCGATGGATGTGGTGGTGATTTGAATTATGTCGTCGCTGCCGCCTTGCATTTGGCGGCGGCGCTGACCTAGGCTGCGGCTCGATTTCCCAGCAGGAGCCTGCCCATGACCCGCTTTCTCGATATTGCCTGCCTGCAACTGCGCCCCATGCCGGATATGGAGACCGCGCTGACCGAGGCGCTGCCGATGTGCGAACAGGCGGTGACGGGCGGCGCGCAAATGTTGTTTTTGCCGGAATATTGCGGCGGGCTGAAGTCCGAGGGCGCGGCGGTGGCGCCGCCTTCGGCACCCGAAGAGGACCATCTCTTTTTGCGCCGGATGCAGGAGTTTGCGGCGCAGCATGGCGTCTGGATCAATCTTGGCTCCGTCGCCGTGGATGGCCCGGATGGGCGCATCATCAATCGCGGTTTCATGCTGACGCCGGATGGCAACATCGCTGGGCGGTATGACAAGATCCACCTGTTCGATATCCAATTGTCCGCTGACGAGGTTTACCGCGAAAGCGACCGGGTCGATCCGGGGCACTGCGCGGTGATCCACCAAACGCCGCTGGCGCGGGTGGGGCATGCCATTTGCTACGATCTGCGTTTTTCGCATCTTTTCCGCGCACTGGCACAGGGCGGGGCCGAGATACTGGCCTGCCCGGCGGCATTTACCGCCAAAACCGGCGCGGCGCATTGGCACGTTCTGAATCGCGCCCGGGCGATCGAGACGACGCGGTTTGTGGTATCCGCCGCGATGACGGGGCCGATCCCGGGCGGGGGCGAAACCTATGGTCATTCGCTGATCGTCGATCCGTGGGGCGAGGTGCTGGCCGATGGCGGCGCGGGGCCGGGCGTGGTGGCGGCGCGCATCGATCTGGACCGCATTGCCGAAACCGAAGGGCGGATCCCCAGCCTGATGAACGACGTGGATTTCGCACGGGTCTGAGAAAATTCTACGAATTTTCTTTGCCTTCGGCGAGGATAGTCAGAGGGACAAGAGATGTTAGCGCGTTGATTATGAGTGATTTTTGGTGTTCTTCCTCTGATGTGTCGCACAATGGTGTCACGCACGGATATAGAGACTTGTGACGCGTTCGCCCTAATCGAGGGCTATCATGAGCAAACATCTTCACCTCTTCAAGCGGGGAAACATCTTCTACTGGCGCCGTCGCCTGCCGGCGTTATCCACAGGAAATCGCTGTCTTCAGCTATCTTTGCATACCTCAGATCTGCGAAAAGCGTCTATTATCGCTCGGAAATTAACTTCCGAGAGTGATCGCATGCTGCACGATATTTCACAAAACCTCCTGTCCGTCGCGGATGCCAAGGCCTGGCTCAGCCATGTCATTGCCGAAGAGCTCGGCCGCATCCGGCATGGCCGGGTGGTGTTTGGTGCGGACCCGGTCGGGCCCGCGGAAGACGACCGGCGCGCTGATTGGGCGACAGCGCAGGCATGGAAGCTGATGGCGCAGGGTGGACCTAAGGCAGAAGTGACGAACGATGTTGCTGCGCGCTTGCGCACAGAAGGCGCAACCGAAGCCGACCTTTACGCTCTGGAGACGCACCTGTCCATGAACACGCAGGATGTGATGTCCGAGGCACGGATGAACCGCATTGCGCGTGGCTTCATGGAATTGACCGATCTCAGCACACGCCCCGGAAATGTCGAACTCCTGCACCTGCGCAAACTTTTGATCGAAGGGCGGGCTGCGGCTTGGGCGCAGGCAGATAGCGCAGGGCTGAACCCCGAGCCAGAGATTGCGCGGACCCTCGCTGAGCATATGACAGAGGCATTGCTGTCTTCTCAGAAGGCCGCGTATTTTGCCCAGCCTGCGGCCGCGACAGACCAGTCAACACCAGTGGCATCTGCGCAAGCTCAGCCAGTCGCACATGTGGATCCGGCCCCTTCCGCGGTGCCTGATGTGGTGCCCTCAGCTTATGATCCCTGCATCTTTGCGGTAACCCGCCGGCTGAACGCCGCGAAGACGGCGCTGCAGAGTCAGGGATCCGCCGAAGGAGCTGCCCTGAGTGCGATGGAAAAGATGCGCCTCGCCACGGCCACGCTATTCGTAAAGGCGACCGACATTCAGGATGTGCGCCACATTCACAAAGCGGATGTCGCGCGCTTTCGAGACGCCCTTCTCAAGCTGCCGAAGAGCTGGGGAAAGAGCCGCAAAGACGAGGGCGCACCGATCGCAGACATCTTTGAGCGCGCTCGCTGCCTGCCGGCCGATAAGGTCGGCCTGTCTGTCACAACGATCAATCGTCATCTTGATATGCTGCGCCAGATCCTTGATCGGGCGGATGGTGAAGGTATCGAAATCGATCCCAAGGTGCAGCCGAAAAAGCTTCGGCTCCGTGAGACGGTGCGCCGCCGCAACAAGCGCCCGGCCTTTTCCGCTGAGGATTTGGCCCTTCTGTTCCAGCACCATATCTGGACGGGGTGCCACAGCCCTCGCTTCCGCAACAAACCGGGAAAGTCGCTCCTGAAGGACGGGCTCTACTGGGTGCCGTTGATCGCTGCCTATACGGGAGCGCGGCGGGAAGAAATTGCGGCCCTTTCTTTGGGAGATATCCGGGAGGAGAACGGTATTTCCTTCTTCAACTTCGCGGAGAACGATAATCGCGGTGTGAAGACGCTCGCAGGTGAGCGGCGGGTGCCTGTGCATGACAGGTTGATCGCGCTCGGCCTTCTCGACCATGTCGCTGCGCTTCGGCGGAAGAAGTCTTCCGATCTTTTCCCAGAGTTGAAGCCGAAGGGGCATGTGAAAGGATCGCTGAAGAAGTACGGCGAAACTCTCTATTATAATTGGGAGAACGCGCTGAATCTGGTCTTCGGCGACGACAAGCATGGCTATGGCATGCATTCCTTCCGTCACTATATGAATGACACGCTGGCGCGGGAAACGTCGGTTCCCAAGATCGTTCGGTTAGAACTTATTGGGCACGAGGGCGAGGATACGAATGAGAGCGTCTACACCAAGGGCGCCGCAATTTCAGAGCTTCACAAGGCGATCAACCACCTTCCGGTGGTCGAGAGCTTGGTTGAAAGATCGTATGCGCCGTCCCCGTCCCATTGATTTCTGCGGTTCCGTTGCACTGAACCAACGGCGAGTTTCGTTCTGAGCATTCAGAAGGAGACGACGATGGCGGATGGCGGGGACGGGTTTGACGGCTGTATTGAGTTGTGCAGCGGACGCGTGGATATCGGCGCTGGCCGGGTGAGGTGAAGGCGCGGATCGTGGCCGAGAGCTTTCAGCCAGGCGCGTGGCAGCACGGCTTGGCCGCGCATCAGCTTTCGGATTGGCGGCGGCGGGCTCGCCGAGGGTAGCTGGCCTTGTCGGCGGACGCCATGGCGGTAGTGTCATCAGCTGTTCTTCCAGCCTTTGTGCAGAAAGGCCCATGGCAGGCGCGAGAAGTCATAGTTCCGGACCGGTTTCGATACTTTGCGCACCTGGATCATCCATCAGCCCGGCCAGGCACTCGATGCGTGGGCCGGGACATGCCCTAGACGGCCCTTTCAGCCCGCCGGATCCTTGTGAGATGCCGCAATGGGGCTGGCTCCGGGTCGTCACCGTTTCGGCTTGTCGTGACTGTGGATGTGAGGTGTCGTTGCCCTTGGCACGCAATGTGTGCTTACGGGGTCTTGCCGTGAGGCGCGCCCCAATCCTAAACACGGAATGAAAGGGCAACGACATGGATCTGCTTATCGGTTTGGACGTCTCGCTGGCAAGCACCGCGATCTGCGTTCTCAACGCGCATGGGAAGGTGGCCAGGGAAACGACGGGGGCCAGCGAACCGGAGGAGTTGGTGGCGGCTCTGCGCGCCCTGTCTGGCAAGGTGGTCGCGGTGGGTCTGGAAGCTGGTCCGCTTTCGCAACGGCTGCACAAGCACCTGACGGAAGCCGGTTGTGAGACCGTGCTGATGGAAGCCCGGCAAGTGAAGGGTGCGCTGAAGGCGATGCCGACAAGACTGATCGCCGGGACGCATTCGGCATCGCGCGGCTCCTGCAGATGGGCTGGTTCCGGCCAGTGCATTGCAAATCGGTGTCGGCGCAGGAAATGCGGGCGGTGCTGACGGCGCGCAAATCGATCCAGCAGGCAGCCATCAATCTCGAGCTGTCGATACGCGGGCTCTTGCGCAACTTCGGACTGAAGATGGGCGTGGTCGCCTAGGGCCGTTTCTAGGCCCGGGTCCGGGAGCTGACTGCGGGGAGCCCGATGCTGGAGACCGCCGCAGACCCGATCCTGAGAGCGCGGGCGGCATTGCGAAACGAATTGGCCGGACTGGAAAAACTGGTCAGAGATCACGCCAAATCCGACCCGATCTGCCGCTTGATGATGACCATGCCCGGCGTCGGCGCGATCGTTGCCCTCACGGCCAAGTCTGCTATCGACGATCCAGAACGTTTCCGCTCCTCGAAGGATGTTGGCCCCTGGGCCGGGTTGACGCAGAGGCGGAAGCAGTCCGGCGAGCGCGATGTCATCGGCCAGATCACGCGGACAGGAGATGCTGGCTTGCGCACCGCGCTCTACCAAGCTGCAACGGTGATGTTGATCCTCGCGCGTGGCTGATGTGATCCAGTCATGGTGATCGATCCCATCGCCAAGCCAGAGCCCATTCTTGCGCATTTCAGTCCGCCGCAGGATGTTGCGGACCGAGGAGCTCTCGACGTTCACGGTGCTCTTGGAGAAGGTCGAGGCGCGGATGGAGAACTGACCGACCACATCAGCGAGGATGGGTTTGCGTCCGATGAATGCCATCCTGTTCGCCACGCATTTCGAGACCCAGTTAAAGTTTTCGCGTACTGGTTCATAGGTCTCTCTCATTTGTTTCGAGGATGCTGGATAATGATACGACGACACCCTTTGTCCATATTATCGCGCTGATAATGACTTTCGACAATCTGGGGGTGGAGTGCCCCCATCGAGTGGTCCGGTTTGAATGTTAGTGCATGGTCGGCCTCTGGTCTATCGGCAGAATACTTTCAGGCGCGGGCGGGCGATATCGAAGGGAGCTGTGCGGCCTGATGGTGTTGTAATGGCGACGCCATCTTTCGATCAGGATCTGTGCCTCGCGTAGTGTTGAAAAGACCTCACCGTTGAGCAGCTCGTCCCGAAACCGGGAATTGAAACTCTCACAGTAGCCGTTCTCCCAAGGTGATCCTGGTGCGATGAAGGCCGTCTTCGCGCCAACCGCGCCAATCCAGGCGCGCACCTTCTTGGCGATGAATTCCGCGCCATTGTCTGACCTTATGTATTCCGGCGGGCCGCGCAGGATGAACAGGTCGGTCAGGGCGTCAACCACATCGGTTGAGTTGAGCTTGCGTTTGACACGGATCACCAGTGCCTCCTTCGTGAATTCATCGATGATGTTGAGCGTGCGGAAAACCCGCCCGTCGTGGGTCCGATCCTGAACAAAGTCGTAAGACCAAACATGGTTCGGGCGCTCCGGCCGCAGCCGGACGCACGATCCGTCGTTCAGCCAGAGCCGTCCCTTCTTGGGTTGCTTTTGCGGAACTTTCAGCCCCTCCCGCCGCCAGATCCGTTCGACCCTTTTATGGTTCACATGCCAGCCGCTGTTGTTTAGCATCCCGGTGATCATGCGATACCCATAGCGTCCAAACTCTTCTGTCAGTGCGATGATGTCATCGGTCAGCCGCTCTTCGTCCGGCGGGCCACAGGGCACCTTGCGCTGTGTCGAGCGATGCTGACCCAATGTGCGGCAAACCCGGCGCTCAGATACGCTGAGGGTTTGCCGCACATGGTCAATGCACTGTCTGCGGCGGGAAGGGCTTAGAAGTTTCCCCGGGCGGCCTCGGTCAGGATCATCTTGTCCAGCGTCAGATCCGACACGGCGCGCCTCAGCCGGGTATTCTCAACCTCCAACTCCTTTAGCCGTTTGAGCTGATCACGGCTCATGCCGCCATATTCTTTGCGCCATCGATAATAGGTCTGCTGCGTCACGCCAATCTGGCGAACCGCATCAGCGATCGAACTGCCTTGCCCTTGCAACACTTCAACCTGCCGAAGCTTCAGCACGATCTCTTCGGGTTTATCTCTCTTTCCAGCCATCTCTGGTCCTCCTGAAATGGGATAATACTATCCCAGTTGGTGGACCACTTCAGTGGGGGCACTCCACTATGTTCTGGTGGCGATCGGCTCTGCCGCTTTGATGACGGTAACGCTCAACTTCGCATTGAGCGGCATGGCCGAAGATGATGCCATTTCCATCGATCCCACCCGCCTGATTCAGGGCATTGTTGGCGGTATCGGTTTCCTTGGAGCGGGGGCGATCATGTCGCCCAGCGACGACGGACGACTGAAAGGTGTCCGCAGCGGCGCGGCGATTTGGGCCGTGGGGTCGATCGGCATCGCCTGCGGGCTAGGTTTCCTGAAAGAGGCGGCGTTCATCTCGGCGCTGATCTTCGTAGTTCTCAACATCTTTGACTGGCTTCATATCCGAGGCAACAAATAGAAAGGTCGACATGTCCAGCACATCCAGTTGCCTCGTCACGAAACTGTCGCATTACGTATCCATGTCCGAGGCGGATCGCGCAAGGCTGGCCACGCTCGAAAAGGCAGAGCGGAATTTCGATGCCGGACAAGAGGTGTATCAGGGGGGCGACGAGAACAAGGACCTCTATGTCGTGAAGCATGGCTGGGCCTTCAGCTATACCGATCTGCCCGATGGCCGCCGCCAGATCGTCAAGATCCATCACCCCGGCGACATCGTCGGCTTTCCCGATGTCGCTCTCAAGCACGCCACGACCACATTGCGCACCGTCGAAGAGGTGTGCCTGTGTCCGTTTCCAAAATCGTCGCTCGACGAAATTCTCAGGAAATCTCCGAAGCTCTCGGCGCTTTTGCTGTCGATTGCACTGCGAGACCAGGTTGTTCTCATTGATGTGTTGCGGGCAATGGGCCGGATGAGCGCGCAGGAACGGGTCAGCTACATGCTGCTGGACCTGATCGCGCGGCTGCGGATCACCAATCAGGATATGACCGATACGATCCGCCTGCCGATGACCCAGAGCCAGATTGCCGATTATCTTGGGCTGACCAATGTATACATCAGCAAGACATTCATCCGCATGGAAGAGGACGGCTACATTCATCGCGATCAGAATCGCCTCCGGATCCTTAGGGAGGATGCGATGATCGCACTCACGGATTTTCACGATCGATATGCCGACATGGATACCTCATGGTTTCCGCAGGACTAGGGGCTGTTGACGTTCACCGTATCTGAATGATTGTTGCCGCAATCGAGATGAAGGCCTTGAAGCTCTGATCTGCCTTGCAGGAGCGCATGGCTATCCACCTGTTTTCATTCATATTTCCGAAGTAGTTTTCGATCAGGTGCCGCCATTTTTAGGTTTCCTTGTCGAAGGTTGCGGGAAATTTTCGATTGGATTTCGGCGGTATGACCGGGATGATGTCGCGTTCCAGCAGGTCATTGCGAAACCAATCTGCATCCGAAGCCCTATCCGCCAGCAAGTGCCCGGCAGACAGATCACGGATCAACATATCAGTCTCGCGCAGACCGTGGGCCTGTCCCGCTGCCTGGCAGGCGATTGACTTCAATCGCCGAGAAGGGGGCATCAGGCAGAAATCGACGAGGTTGCCGAGTGCGTCTGTCAGAGCCAGTATCTTCGTCGTCATGCCGCCGCGAGAACGGCCGATGGCCTGGCAAAGAGTCCCCCTTTTGCGCCCTGAAGCGATCTGCGAAGCGGTTCAGCGCCCAGTAATGCGTTTTGTGCCGGTGAAAACAATCGAACAACAGGGCGTTCTTATGACGCATCGCACCCGCTCATTGTTGGTCCGTCAACGCACCATGGCGGCAAATACGCTGCGTGCCCATTTGGCCGAATTCGATCAGGTCGTAAATCCTGGCATCGCCAATCTGGTGAAGCTGGCCGACAGGGCGTTCATCGACAAAGAGCTTCCACCCTTTGCTCTCCGGGCTCTTGCAATCCTGATCCGGCGGCTTGCTGAACTAACTGAGAAGATCTGCACACTCGACCAAGAATTGCGGGCTTGGCATTCAGAGAACGAGGCCAGCCGCAGACTCGCTGTAGTTCCGGGCATTGGTGTGATCACGGCAACCGCCATCGTAGCGACATTCACAGCCCCAGAGCAGTTCCGCTCCGGTCGGCAGTTCGCTGCATGGCTTGGACTCACGCCTCAACAGCATTCAACCGGTGGTAAGACCCGGCTTGGCGGCATCTCCAAACAGGGGGATCGATATCTTCGACGATTACTGGTGGTAGGTGCGACTGCGGTCATGCGTCACGCGAAGAAAATCAGACCCCTATGACTGATTGGGTGAATGATTTGCTGGAGAAAAAGCCATTCCGGCTCGTCTCCGTCGCGCTTGCCAATAAACTCGCCCGCATCGCCCGGGTAATCCTGACAAAAGGAGAACCCTACCGACCATACAGGCTGCCCGCCTGAACCGCAAATAGCTCAATACGAATTGGCAAAGGCAGTCGATGATGCGTAACGATCGAGCCAATGGTGATGAAAACCCGTCTGATTCAACGTTCCGCTAAAGCACGCGAACTTAATCAGGGACTTCACCGGCGGATTTCCATCAGGGCCAGCGGCAGATGAGCGTCGCACAAACAGGCCGGACATATGAAAGCAACCGATCAACGCAACGAGACAAAATCAGCCCTTGCCATAAGGGGTGTCCACACTTGAATCAGAAGTTAGGTGATTTGGGCATCCGAAACGTCAACAGCCCCTAGGTGCGCCGGACTGATTCAATCCAGTTGAAAGCCCGGTTCGGTCATATCGCGCATTCTAAGGGTAACAGCGTATGCGTCGCTCGCATGCGCGCGGGCACTAAACGGCAAGTGAAATGGTTGCTGATTCGATGATATAGTAATTCTGCAAGCTGCTGATCATAAATAATATTATCGCAATTTAACGCCTGGGTGTGAACAATGAAACTTTGGCCTTTCGTAGTCTGTATCATGCTGATTCTGGCAGCTATCGTTCCGGGTGTCGGCATAGTCATTTGCGCGATGGTCCTTGTCATTCAGATCACCTTGATAGGAATTCGGCCGATTATCGCGTGTCTCCCCGCGCGACTAACTAGAGGTCAGCGGAATGTCGCCACTCCCCGATTTTCGATCCATGTAGCGACCCATTCGGAACCGCCCGACATGGTAATCTACACCCTGCGCACCTTGCTGGATCAGGATTGGTCCGGGAATGGCTACGAGATCATCGTGATGGACAACAACACAACCGATCCGGCACTGTGGAAGCCGGTCGAAAGGTTCTGCGCGGCCTATCCTGACCGCATCACATTTCTTCACTGGATGGGCGTCAGCGGCGCAAAGGCGGGCGCGCTCAACATTGCACTGGAGCATACTGGCGCGGACGCGACCCATATAGTCACCGTCGATGCGGATTATGTCGTCCACCGCGATTTCCTGAGCCGCGCCACGGAAGCGTTGCACCGGACCGGGGCGGATTACGTGCAGTTTCCGCAATCCTATATTGCCACGACCACCACCGCACCGGGAATAGATGCCGAACTCGAGGAGTATTTCCGCACCAATGCCGCCGTCGCCGACGAGGCCGAGGCAGTGCTGCTGACCGGCACGCTCTGCGTGATCTCGAAACCGGCGCTCAGCGCCGCAGGCGGTTGGTCCGGTGCCACCACGACCGAGGATGCGGAACTGGGCGTGCGGCTTTGCCATGCTGGCTTCACCGGGCGTTTCATCAACCAAGTCGTGGGAAAGGGCTTGCTGCCGCTGTCTCTGCGGGATCTCGAGAAACAGCGATATCGCTGGTGCAGCGGCAACGTCCAGACCCTGCTGAGACACGGGTCGAAGATCCTCACCCCCACGGGCAATTTCAATCTGCACAAGCGGCTGGTCATCCTGTCGCAATTGACCGCCTGGTTCAGTCTCTCCCTCGTTCCCTTCGCGCTGCTGACGGTATGGCTGCTGACCGGCCAAGGGCACACTGTCGCCATCACGTTGGCAGCTGGAGCTATCGCGCTTAACTTGTGTGACATCACGATACGCGTCGTTGCGCGCGGGCTGCGCGACAGGCTGGCACTTCCTGTCGTTTTGCACGCGTTGGCCTGCCGCATCGCCCTTGCGCCGCAATCGGCCAAGGCGACGTTCGATGCGCTGACAGGCAGCCGCCTGAAATTCGTGGTGACTGATAAATCCGGCGACAAGGCCCATGCGGCCGACTTTCTGTCTGGATGCCACCTGATGATCTTCATCACGTCGGTCTTGCTGCTGATCGGTGTGCAGCCCGGCGACCCGTTGATCCTTGCCGCGCTTCTGACGCTTCTGCTGCCGCTGCCCGCCGCGCTGCTGACCGACAGAAGCTTGCGCGCCTATCGCAAGGCAATTGTCCCACCCATGACGGAGGTCATCACATGAGATCCGATCCGCTTGCTCCCCTGGTCGACATTATCATCCCGACCTATAATCGCGCGCATCTGATCGCCGGGGCCATCCGCGCCGCGCTCGAGCAAAGCTGGTGGAACAACCGTGTCACCGTGATCGACGACGCCAGCACCGACGCCACCGAAGTCGCGGTGCGGCCTTTCCTTTCCGACGCGCGCTTCAACTATATCCGGCTGTCGGGCAACCTCGGCACGGCAAATGCCAAGAATGCAGGCCTCCTGCTGACCGATGGTGAGGCCGTCACCTTTCACGACTCCGACGACATTCCGCATCGCGACAAGGTTCTCCATCAGGTGCGCGCTCTGACCGCGCAGGACATCGGTGCCGATGAGTGCCTGAACTGGCGCCTGGCGGGCAAGGAAGCGGGCCAGAGGCTGGAGGTCAGCGCTGTGCTCACCCATCACGAACTGGTCCTGCCGGACGGGCGCCGCGTTAAAATACGCCGCGACATTTCCCTGCTGGACGACGTGTTTCCGAACCTTCAGATGGGCGCCCGTGTGCCCGGCGAGTGGACGCATATCAACTCCGGCCTTTTCTGCACCGATGTGTTCCGCCGCCTCGGCGGCTTCGAGGATTGCATCGAGGAGGATCGCGAATTTCGCAACCGGCTGATCCTGAACGGAGAAATCATTTGGATCGTGCCGGAACTGCTGCTGACCAAAATCGAAACCCCCGACAGCCTGACGCAATCGGCGGTCTCGGATTACGACAGCGCCCGGCGCAAGGCGGACCGGCAACTGGTCTGGAAGAAGGTTGAGGCCTGGCGGCAGAGCGGCACGGTAAACCCAGTGCCGGTGGATATCCCAAACCTTGGCGTGAGCTTCGTCAGCTGCCCCGATCTGCTGCTGCGGCGCGACATTCCGACCGTGCCCGATACATCGGCGCAGGTCGACAGCATCCTGTCGTCACGTTCGGCCGCACAGGTGGCCGCACAATGAGGCCGATGCGGCAAGAGACCGGGCGCGCGCCCGTGGCGATTATCGATCCGTGCAGCGCTGCGGGTTACGATCTGCGCGGTCTCGGGACCGGCGGGCTTGGAGGCACCGAAGCGACGGTACTGCGTGTGGCGACCGCGCTTGGCCCGCAGTTCGCGATCACCCACTTTCAGAACGGTCGCAGACATCGGCATTTATCCGGCGCCGGACAGTTACGCCCCCTGCAAGACCTTGACGATGCGGAAAACCCCGCCGCCTTGATCGTCATCAACCGCTGGAAAGTGGCGATTAAACTGTGCAAGCAATACCCGGACACCCCGATTTTCCTCTGGCTGCATGTCTATCCGGGCCGTCACAACCGCAAGATGGGCGCGGCGCTGAAAGCAGCCGGTATTACCGTCATCTGCGTTTCCAAGACACATGCGAGAGAACTCGAAGCTTTTCTCGGGACGGAGGATGCACCGCGTATCCGCGTAATCTACAATCCGCTCGACGACACTTTGCAACCCGACGACACGGCCCGCAATCCCGACAGGCTGCTTTTCGCCAGTTCGCCCCACAAGGGGCTGGCCGAGGTGTTCGGCCAGTTTGCTGCCCTGCGCCGCGATCTTCCGAGCCTGACCCTCGCAATCGCCGATCCCGGCTATCTGCGGTGGGACACGGGGCCGGTGCCCGAGGGGGTGATATTTCTGGGCTCGCTGTCTCATGCCGCCTTGATCCGGCAGATGCGCCGCGCGCTATGCCTGTTCTATCCGCAGACTAGTTTTGCCGAGACTTTTGGTCTGGTCCTGGCCGAGGCCAATGCGGTCGGCACTCCCGTTCTGGTGCATGCGGAGCTGGGTGCGAACGCGGAAATTGTTGCGGATGCGGATCAGCAGGTGGACGGGCACGACCCGGCGCAAGTCCTCGCCCGCATCCGCGCTTGGCGTCGGTCGCCGTCGCAGGTCACGGCCAATCCTGATTTCCGGATGAGCGCAGTTACGCAGCAGTGGGCGCATCTCCTCCAGCGCACCGAGGCGACCCAGATGCAGTTGAGAATGGTGTAGAAAATGACAGCACCGAAATCCCTTTGCGTCGTGTCGCAGCCGCCAAATGCTGATCAGCGGGTGCCTGTCCGGATATCGCGAGAGTTGCGGGCGATCGCCGCAGATGAAGAACGCGGCTACCGCTCAATTGCCTGCTCGATCGACCTGTTGCGGCAGGCAGGTTACCTGACCGACGACGGCGCATTCGATCCCGCCCGGACCGCACGGGCATTGATGCAAGTCGGGGCAGCAAACCTCAGCGTCGGACGCCTGTGGGAGGGGCATATCAACGCGCTGCATCTGATCCGGCTCTATGGCACAGGCGACCTGAAAACGTCCATGAACCGTCGAATTGAAAAGGGCGCCCTGCTCGGGGTCTGGGGGGCGGACGCCGAGGTGCCGGTCACGCTGGATGCATTCGATACCCACTTGAACGGGCGCAAGAATTTCACCTCGGGGCTGGAGACCGTGACCCATGCCATCGTTACCGTAAATTCAGGGCGCGATGTGCGATTGGCGCTGATCGATGTGACGGACACCGCTCGCGCGGACCCATCGACGTGGGACATGCAGGGCATGCAGGCGACAGCATCGGGGGCCTACGATTTCACGGGCCTGTCTGCGGACAGGATCGAGTGGGTTGGCAGCCCCGGCGACTATTTGAAAGAGCCGCGTTTCGTTGGTGGCGTCTGGCGGATCGCCGCATTGCAAGCCGGTGCTGCGGCAGGATTGCTGGACATGGCCGCAACCGAGCTCCGCACTGCGGGACGAATGAACGCGGAGGCCCAGCAGTCACGTCTTATCAGTGTGCTGATGCGGGTCTGGGCTGGAATGGCACTGACCGAGCGTGCGGCCGACGCCACGATCGATCGGGAAATCGCGCCGGAAGATATCGTGGCCACGTCGATCGCGGCGCGGCTCTTCACCGAAGAGGTTGGCCTCGACGCCATTCGCGCTGTCGAACAGAGCATTGGCCTGCGGCATTTCGAGGCCGGTTCCGAGACCGGACGCATGGCGCGCGATCTTGCGGTCTATCTGCGGCAGGCTGCGCGTGATGCGTTCCTGCAACGGGCGGCGCGGACTGCCGTTGGAGAAGACGGTCGCATCTGGGGAGTATTCGGGTGAATATCGCGCACAGCCTTCTGTTGCCGGACGTGTTTGAGGGCAGGGAAAAGCTCGTTGTGCTGGCCCCGCATCCTGACGATGAATCCCTCGGCTGCGGCGCTCTGCTGGCGCGGGCCTTCACGGGCGCGGGCGCGCATGTCATCTGCCTGACTGA
Source organism: Roseovarius sp. M141 (assembly GCF_024355225.1). Lineage (NCBI taxonomy): Bacteria > Pseudomonadati > Pseudomonadota > Alphaproteobacteria > Rhodobacterales > Roseobacteraceae > Roseovarius > Roseovarius sp. M141. The sequence continues at coordinate 3,386,410 of NZ_VCNH01000008.1, read as the reverse complement.
CGGAAGTGCGAGCCACCCGGGTTCGACCGAATGGACGTCGCAGCGGATGGCGGCCCGGCGACGCGCGGAAATGATCGAGGCGATTGAGTGCCTCGGCGGATCCGCGCGCGATCTGACCTGGCTGGGCATGACGGACAGCGGTCTTTACCAGGCCGATACCAACGCCGTCGCGGTCGACCTTGAACAAATTATTGCGGATTTCGGCGCGCGGCACATCTTTGCGCCAGCCGCCGAAGACCACCATGAAGATCATCAGGCGACGGCTCGGTTCGCCAGCGAGTTGCGCACCCGCCGCCCGGACTGGTCATTCTACAGTTATCCCCTGTGGTGTCGCTGGGACGACCCCGATTTCCGGCAGACCACCGCCCGACATGCACCGATATATCTGTCTTCGGGTGATCTGCGGGAGAGAAAACGGACAGCGATCAACGCGCATCAAACACAACTGGGGCAGATCATCACCGACGATGCTACGGGCTTCGCTCTGTCGGCGGGGTTCGTCGAGAAATTCGTCACTGAAGACGAGATCTTCTGGAGGATGCCTTAATGGGTGTGGGCCGCGATCATCTGCACGCACTCTATGCCGACACTTCGGATCCCTGGGATTTCGCGCACAGCGATTACGAGCAGGCCAAGTTCGCCGCGACGCGCGCTGCGCTGTCGCGGCCCCGTTACACTTCGGCGTTCGAGCTTGGCTGCGGCAACGGTCAGCTCGCCCGGCATCTGGTTGAGATCTGCGATCGCTATACCGGCATGGATGCGGTGGCCATCGCGATCGAGGCGGCGCGTCAAGCTGTGCCGAATGCCCGTTTCATCCACGACTTTTACCCTTGTCCGCTATCCTTGCGCTCACGCGCCTCCTTGATCGCGCGTTTGCGCGACTTGCGGACCGTGGCGCTGGCCAAGGTTCGCCCTTCTTCGACAATCCTATCCGCTTTCTGCTTTTCATCTTCCAACGTCTGCTGTGCTTCCGCCCGTGCCAGCTTTTGCTGTTCTGCCCGCCACTGTGATGGCGGCACATGTCGCCGCTTCGCAGGCACCGGCTCTCCGTTGCGTTTTGCCTCCCGGCGTGCCTCGGCATCGCGTACTCCGCGGGTGATACCCAGATCGGTGAACGCCTCTCCCGCCAGATCCTGAGCATGCTCGTAGCTATAGATGAGCGGGTTCATCGAGGCCTGCAACAAGACCTGTTGCCCGCGGTTGACGGTGATCCGTTCGCGCCAGACCGCCACGACAAAATGGATGTGATAGGCCTCCTCATCGGCATGGCCGCTGGCATAGCGCAACTGCCCATCCGGGAAGTGCTGCTGCAGAAATGCCAGGGCGGCCGCGCGGAACCGGCCGACCTGTTCCGGGTCCCAATCCGCATGGCCGGTGCCGCCGAACCATTTCTTGTTTACCGTCAGAATACCTTCGCGCAGGGGGCCATGGCGGCTGCGCTTCCAGGGATCGACCAGGCCTTGCTCCTGAACACCGCGGGCTTCTCTCTTGCGCGACTTGGCCTTCAGAGCCTCCACATGCGCGTGAATATTCTGCCGTTTGGCTTGGTCAATCTCGGCCAGCAGAGTCTTCTTCCAGCCTTCTTCACCGAAAAGGTGCTCGTTCAGCGCCGTGCTGCCCAGATCGACATGGGAAAGATCGCCACCTGATCGCTTGTCATGCATCGCAAAGCGGCCAAGATCATTCGGATGCAGCCCCTGAAACCGAAAAACGATGGGCGTATTTCCGATGGCTGAAAGCTGGGGATTGTGAAATTTGGCATGGATGGACATAGTGGCACCTAGGATATCTCAATGTCCCGAGTCTCGCCTCAACCCGTGAAAATCCATTTACCGGATCGAGTAACCTTTCCGTGATAATTGCCGGAACTGGTACTCATTAGTCTTGTTGCAATCCCGGGGAGCCCCGGAACTACAACAAGATCGCTCGCTCGGGGGATACCCCCGAGACCCCTTCTCGGAATCATTCAATGGGCACCCCATTTCACGATCCCTGCGACCAGCAGCCTGCTGGACCCTCCCCCCGCTATTTGAAATAGTTTTTCGATTACCTTTTCGATTGTCTATTATGGTTCATGGTTCACCTGACTATCTTGGCCTGTCTGGGTTCCTCCCGATATCGTATCGCGCGTCATCGCGCAGGTGTTCCGACTCAGGTTTGGGTTTTCGGTCGACTCCATTTGGGAGCCGACCCTGCGGTAATCCGCTGCGCCGATGCAGAGGGCGCCCCGCGTGTCAGGAGGCCCCCGAGTTCTGAGCGACCGCCGCACCCTTGATCCCATGCTGCGCGTCGTGGCTCCCCGTCTCTTCGGAAGGGGCGAGCGCCCGGCTGTTGTCATGGCTACCGATGTCCGGCGCCGAAGCCCCAGGTGCCCGCGCGAGCCATGCGTCCAGCCGCGCTCCTTCGAGGAGCCCGACTTTGACGAGGTCCGCCGCCATCTCGATCAGGAGCCCCCTGCGGGTCTCGAGGAGCCGCATCGCGCGGGCCTCGGCGGCCTCAAGTCGGGCGCGGATGCGGGCGGCATTGGCCGGATCTCGCAGGTAGGCTGCGGAGGAGATGTCGAGCCAGACCGGCCCCTCGGCGCCGAGCCCCATGCGGGTGTCGATGCCGATGGCGGTCTGCGTCGCCTGGGCAAGGTCCGAGAGTGCGTTGCCGCCCGCACCGGCCGCCGCTACGCCGAGGATCAGGCGCTCGGCGGCGCGGCCCGCGAGGGCGTAGGTCAGCTCGGCCTCGAGATCCTCGAGCATCAGCTCGCCGGAGGCATGGGACAGCCAGGCCTGTCCGCCCTGCCGGGTCAGAACCAGCCGGGTGATCTTGCCGAGGCCGAGGCAGGTGCCGACGATGGCATGGCCGCATTCATGGAGCGCGATGCGTCGCTCGCGCGCCGGGCTGTGATCCTCCGCCTCGGGGTCGAGCGCGGTCAGCACGTCGCGCGCTGCGACTTCGCGGCCTTCCTGGCGCGCGGCACTGCGCGCCTGGCGCAGGGCACCGTCGACATCCGCCGCGCTCTGGCCGGTGGCGGCGCGGGTCAGGCGCGCCATCTCCTCGGGTGGGATATCGGGGCCAAGGCCATCGCGAAGCATCTGCGCCAGCGCCCCCGCACCCGGTAGCGGCACCTGCGCCTTGATATCGATGCGGCCCGGCCGCAGGACTGCCGCATCGATCTTGTCGGGAAAGTTGGTGGTGGCGACGATCATCACGCCCTCGATGTATTTGAGGCTGTCGAGGGCCTCGAGGAAGGCATTGATCACCTGTGCCCGGTAGCTGTTATTATGTGGGTCCGGATCGGCGCGGTCGCCGACGGCGTCGATCTCGTCGATCACGAGGATCGCCGGGCGGGCGGCGGCGGCCTCGTCAAAACTGGCGCGCATCGCCCGCAGCATGTGGGAAAGATTGCCCATCGCTTGCCACGAGGCAAAGCTGCCGCGCACCAGCGCAACGCCCGCGCTGCCGGCCATGGCGCGCGCCAGATGCGACTTGCCGGTGCCGGGCGGACCCCAAAGCAGCACCGAGCGCTGCACGTCGGCCCAGCCGATGCGCCCGTCCGACCAGCCCTGCAGATCCGCGACCATCCGGCGCGCTGCCGCTTCGGCCTCGCCGTAGCCTTCGATGTCATCGAGGGTGGGGCCGCCATCGGATGTCCGCCGGGTGGTATCCAAGAGGCGCGCAGCAACCTCGCGCGGGGTTGCGGCGCGCAAGGCCAAGGTCAGGGAGGCATCCGACAGGCGCGCGAGGGCGCGATCCTGGGGCAGCGCATCGAAGAGTTCGGGATCAATCTTGCCGGTGGCGCTGCTTGTGGCGGCGATCATTGCCATCAGGATGTCGCGCGACAGAGGCGCAAGCTGCAGCGGGTCGGGCAGCGCGCGGCGCAGATCCTCGGGCAGCTGCGCCAGGGTCTCGGCGAGGATCAGGACGGGATACGGCGCGTCCAGAGCCCGCGTCACTCCCTGCAGCGCCGCGCCCCTGATGCGCAGCTTGTCGCGGTCCTCAATGGCGATCTCGACAACGCAGAGATCGGGAACGCCATCGACTTTCGGGTCCGCATCTTTCAGCAGGACGGCGGGCCACACCTGCGCCTCATCGGGCAGGATCGTCGATTCCAGCATGCTGCGCACAGAGGTCATCGACATGCCGCCCGTGTCGGGGCCGATCTCGATCAGCGTCACCGCCCCCGGCGCCATGATGTCCTTGACGCGCGCCTGCGTGCCGATCGTCGCGCACAGCCGCAGCATCAGCGACAGAGCACTGGTCGGTACATGAACCGCCGGGCGATCGCGGCCCTGATTGTCCACCGCCAGCGGATCGCCTCCGGCCGCGCGCAGGGCGTCCTGATCGTCGATCGGGATCTGCATCACCGTCGGCGATGCGGCGGGGGAGCCGAGCGGCTCGGACCCGCGATCGGACATCTTGCGCTCGGGAGGCTCAACGGGCTGCCACGGACGGCGCCCGTCGCCGGACCGGTTTTCGGCGAGCTCGGCATGGTCGGCGCGCAGACGGGTCTGCGCGGGTCAGGCGCGGGAGCTGCAGGCGATGACCGTCAACATGCAGGTGATCCTGCGCCTCTTCGGCGCACCAATGGACGATCCAGAGCAGAGATGATGATGGATGTCCGTGTGGCCGCTTCTGACGCCGGGGTGCCACCGCCCAAGGTGTTCTTCCGGCGCTGGCAGGGCCGGGAATGTCTGCGCATCGATATGAATGGAGACATCATCTTCTACGATGGCATCCTCGCTTGGCACGCAGGTGACGATGTCCAGAGTTGGCCGCGCAAGGTATTTCTCAATCGTGCAGAAATTGCTCCTGAGCAAGGAGATGCGGCGCGCTCGAGATCGGAAAACTCCGGGCGCCTCGGAGCTCTGGAACCCGAGTTTCCGGCTTCCAGCGATCGGGAATGGGCATCGTCGGGGCCGGACAGCACGGAGCCCGAGGACCTGGAAGAGGAAGACGCAGACCCCGCTCCCGACTGGTAGGGCAATCCTCCTGCACACGCGTTCCGCCGTTTTCCGCAGCCGAAATCCGCCCTGTGACGGACCGGCAATGTGCTCTGCGATCTTGCTCAATCGACGCAAACCGCCACCGGCATCGACACCCGCATGTCTATGTTGCCTTCGTCATCGATACGTTCGCTGATCGCATCGTGGGGTGGCGGGTATCGCGGTCGGCCAAAACGGACTTTGTTCTCGATGCTCTTGAGCAGGCGCTGCATGATCGACGGCCTGTTCAGAAGAGCGGACTGGTTCATCATTCGGATCGCGGTGGGCAATATCTGTCCATTCGATACACTGAGCGTCTGGCCGAAGCTGGCATCAAACCATCGGTCGGCAGTGTCGGCGATTCCTATGACAACGCACTCGCTGAGACGATAAACGGCCTCTACAAAATTGAGCTGGTCCATCGTCAGGGGCCTTGGCGCAACATGCAGGATCTGGCAAATGGCGACACTCGGCTGGGTCGATTGGTTTAATCACCGGCGCCTGCTTGGACCTATCGGAAACATCTCGCCAGCCGAGGCGGAAGAGAACTACTATGCACAGCATGACGTGCTCGATATGGTCGCGTGAAATGAAGCTATAGGTCTCCGGTAAAACTGGGGCGATTCATTCCAAACATTTCCATCAGGTCGCTTTCGCGGAAGGTTCTCGTCATCTCGAAGCGATAGTGGGATGGGAGAAAGGCCAGGTTGAGAAGAACGTCCGGGACGCGCGGCATCGGTTTTGGCAGCCTATGCCGGAGCACTCTGATCTTGCGGCGCTGAACGATTGGCTGGAACAGCGCTGTATAGCGCTGTGGCACGACATCCCTCACGGAGCTCTGCCCGGCAGCATTGCCGATGTCTGGATACAGGAGCAGGCTACACTGATGCCGTTGCCGCGCGCTTTCGATGGGTTCGTTGAGCACAGCAAGCGTGTCTCACCCACTTGTCTGATCAACTTCGAGCGCAATCGCTACAGCGTTCCAGCGTCTTTTGCGAACCGGCCGGTCAGCTTGCGCATCTATCCCGAACGGCTCGTTGTGGCGGCAGAAGGCCATATCCTGTGCGAACACTCACGCGTCATCGACCGCTCACACAAGAACCTGGCGCGCACGGTTTATGACTGGCGGCATTATCTGGCGGTCCTTCAACGCAAACCAGGTGCGCTTAGGAATGGCGCACCCTTCGCAGAGTTACCTCCTGCATTCAGGCAATTGCAGGATTTGATGCTACAGCGCCCTGGTGGCGATCGCGAGATGGTCGATATCTTGGCGCTGGTCTTACATCACGATGAACAGGCCGTGCTGGTCGCTGTGGAAATGGCCTTGGCAGAGGGTGTCGCGACAAAGACCCATGTGCTGAACCTCCTACACCGGTTGATCGACAGAAAGACGACAGGCGGGCCCAATATCGACACGCCGCAGGCCCTTGCTCTGAACCATGAGCCAAAGGCGAATGTCGAACGCTACGACGGCCTGCGTGCCCGAACCGCCGGAGGTCGTCATGCGTCATGACCCTGCCAGCGGCGCCGTCATCATCATGCTGCGCAGTCTGAAGATGCACGGCATGGCCCAAGCCGTCACCGACCTCATGGAGCAAGGCGCACCGGCCTTTGATGCCGCGGTGCCGATGCTTGCCCAGTTGCTGAAGGCCGAAGTGGCAGAACGGGAGGTGCGCTCCATTGCCTATCATATGAAGGCCGCACGCTTCCCGGCTTACAAGGATCTCTCCGGCTTCGACTTCGCAGCCAGTGAGATCAACGAGGCCACGGTGCGACAACTTCATCGTTGCGAGTTTATGGACGGCGCGCAAAACGTCGTGCTGATTGGAGGCCCTGGGACTGGAAAAACCCATGCCGCAACCGCCCTCGGCGTTCAGGCCGTCGAACATTATCGTCGGAAAGTGCGCTTCTTCTCGACCATCGAACTGGTCAATGCCCTCGAGCAGGAGAAGACCCTTGGCAAGGCCGGAAAGATTGCCGAAAATCTCACCCGGCTTGATCTCGTGATCCTGGACGAACTGGGCTACCTGCCGTTCAGTGCCTCGGGTGGCGCTCTGCTTTTCCACCTGCTGAGCAAGCTTTATGAGCGCACCAGCGTCATCATCACCACGAACCTGAGCTTCAGCGAATGGGCCACCGTCTTCGGCGATGCCAAGATGACAACCGCACTCCTCGACCGCCTGACCCACCGCTGCCACATCCTGGAGACCGGAAACGACAGCTTCCGCTTCAAGGCAAGCTCAGCCGCAGCAGCCAAAAAGAAGAAGGAGGACAATCATGTCTTGACCCAAGACTGACCACCGAAACATAATCTAAAGGTGGGTCACTTCTCGATGGAAAACCCGGGTCACTTCTGCATGGAAATCTACACTCAGGCTTTTTTTTGAGCTTGGCGACCAGACTGGGCATAAGCATTCCCGCCAAGATGGCTTCTAAATGTATACCGAGCTTGCCGCTACATCTCCGCAATGTTTAGGTGGATCCTGAGGGGGCAAGGAGCGACCGTGCTTGCTAAATTGTCTTTCAATTCGATCCGTATTGAATCAAGCGCCTTGAGGTGCCGATCAACAGCGCCCAAGGGGTATCCATCAATAGAACAGAGGCCAACCACGCGCTGACAATTGAACTGGACCACCCGATGCTCGACCCCACGATTTTCCGGGCTCGCTATGTGATCCAATATCGGAAAACACTTTAGAAGCTAACTTGATCTTATGTCTCGATTGTCGCACACAGGTGTATCACTGCGGATGACGTCACAGCCGAAAAGACACGTATTTACAATGCACTAACGTATTTACTCTTATCCCTCCGAAGAGGATATTTTCAGCAAGAAGAATGAGGGTGGGCGCCGCGTGTATGTGCGGCGCCCCGCGCGTTTATTTCGGGTAGCCGATGGTTTTGAGCGCCTCTGCGATTTCGTCCAAAACGGCGGGATCGTCGATGGTGGCGGGCATCTTGTAATCCTCGCCGTCGGCGATGCTGGCGATGGTGCGGCGCAGGATCTTGCCCGAGCGGGTTTTGGGCAGACGGTCGACCACGACCGCCAGTTTGAAAGCGGCCACAGGGCCGATTTTTTCGCGCACCAAGGCGACGCATTCGCGGGTGATGTCTTCGCTGGGGCGGTCGACGCCCTTGGTGAGGCAGACGAAACCGACAGGCACCTGGCCCTTGAGGTCGTCCTTGGCGCCGAGGACGGCACATTCGGCGATGTCGGGGTGGCTGGCCAGCACCTCTTCCATCAGGCCGGTGCTGAGGCGGTGACCCGCGACGTTGATGACGTCATCGGTGCGGGCCATGATGTAAAGGTATCCGTCCTCATCGATAATGCCGGCGTCGCCGGTTTCGTAATAGCCGGGGAAGGTGTCGAGGTAGGATTTGCGAAACCGCGCTTCGGCATTCCACAGCGTCGGAAGGGTGCCGGGGGGCAGGGGGAGCTTGATCGCGATGGACCCCAATTCGCCCGCTGCCTTGGGGGTTCCGTCATCGGCGAGGATGTGGATGTCGTAGCCCGGCATCGGCAGGGTGGGTGAGCCCATCTTGACCGGAAGCGCCTCGATCCCTGCGGGATTGGCGGCGATGGCAAAGCCGGTTTCGGTTTGCCACCAGTGGTCATAGACGGGTTTGCCCAGCACCTTTTGCGCCCATTGGATGGTGTCGGGGTCGGCCCGCTCGCCCGCCAGGTAGAGAGCGCGCAGGTTTGACAGGTCGTATTTTTTCAGTAGGTCCCCATTGGGATCCTCGCGCTTGACCGCGCGGATGGCGGTGGGCGCGGTGAAGAAGCTGCGCACATCATGCTCGGCGATCACCCGCCAGAACGTGCCGGCGTCAGGGTTGCCGACCGGCTTGCCCTCGAACACGACGGTAGTGTTGCCGTGGATCAGCGGGGCGTAGCAGATATAGCTGTGCCCGACGACCCAGCCCACGTCGGAGGCCGCCCAGAACACCTCGCCCGGGTCGACGTTGTAGATGTTTTTCATCGTCCAGTTGAGCGATACGAGGTGGCCGGCAGTGGCGCGGATGACGCCCTTGGGCGCGCCGGTGGTGCCCGAGGTGTAGAGGATATAGGCCGGGTGGTTGCCCTCGACGGGGACACATTCGGCAGGTGTCACGCCGTACTGGAACGCGAACCAGCTGACGTCGCGACCCTGGACCAGCTTGGCGACCTCTTGTTCGCGCTGGAAGATGACGCAGAAATCGGGCTTGTGCGTTGCCTGCTCGATGGCACCGTCGAGCAGGGGCTTGTATTGGACGATGCGGTTCGGCTCGATCCCGCAGGACGCGGCGATGATCGCCTTTGGGGTGCAATCGTCGATGCGCACGGCCAGTTCGGACGCGGAAAATCCGCCAAAGACGACCGAATGGATCGCGCCGAGCCGCGCGCAGGCCAGCATCGCCTCGAGCGCTTCGGGGACCATGGGCATGTAGATGATGACACGGTCGCCCTTTTCCACGCCCTTGGCGCGCAGCGCGCCCGCAAGGCTGGAGACGCGGGCCTGAAGTTCGCTATACGTGATGCGGTGCTTGGTGCCGGTCACCGGGCTGTCGTGGATGATCGCGGCCTGCGCCCCGCGCCCGGCCTCGACGTGGCGGTCGACGGCATTGTAGCAGGTGTTCACCTTAGCATCGGCGAACCATTCATACATGTCATTGCCGCGGTCAAACTGCGCCTTGGTCGGGGGTTCGACCCAATCGATGGCCTCGGCCTGTTTCAGCCAATAGGCCTCGGGGTCGGATTTCCAGCTTTGATAGATCTCGGCGTAGCCCATGGTGCACTCCCTGCTTGTTGATACCTTTCTAGAGCGCCGACAGGGGGCACGGCAAGACGCGTCGCGTTGACCAGCGGACGTCAGATGGCCGCGCTAGCGCCGACGCCTCCCTGGAAGGCGGGGCGGTGATGCTTTCATGGTCAGGGATGGTGGCCCGCAGCCATAGCGAACCGCGTAGGCCAGAAATCACAGTTAGCGCGATACTGCATCGCAGCGCCAGACCCCAGAGGGGCGACGGTCACGCTTCAAGCGCTACCATGGCGAGGAAGATCGGCAGGCCCTATGGGCGCACCGCGTCGCTGGCGCCGTCGTCGATCCGCGCCCAAAAACCCCAGCGATTGACGCGTTCAGCCATAATGCGCGACGGGCGTTCCGGCGATGGCGGCCATGTTCAGCAGCCCGCGCGCGGTGATCGAGGGTGTCACGATATGCGCGCGGTTGCCCATGCCCATCAGGATCGGGCCGACCTCCAGCCCGCCCCCCTTCATTTTCAGGATGTTGCGCACACCCGACGCTGCATCGACGTTGGAGAAGATCAGCACGTTCGCCGCCCCCTCCATCCGGTTGTCGGGCAGCAGGCGTGCCCGCAGCTCTTCGTCCAGCGCGGCGTCGAGGTTCATTTCGCCCTCGTAGCAGAAATCGCGGGGCTTCGCGTCCAGCAGGGCAACGGCGGCACGCAGGCGCTTGCCCGAATCCTCGCCCTGATTGCCGAACTGCGATTGCGAGCAAAAGGCGACTTTGGGTTCGATCCCGAAGCGGCGCACATGGCGCGCGGCGCCGATGGCCGTTTCTGCCAGGTCTTCGGGCAATGGGAAGACGCGGACATGCGTATCGCTGATGAAAAGTGGCCCGTCTTCAAGGATCATCATCGACAGGGCGCCATGGGGGCGGCGATTGGCATCCGATAGCACCTGACTGACATAATTCAGGTGCCAGCGGTATTCGCCGAAGGTGCCGCACAGCAGGCTGTCGGCCTCGCCGCGGTGGACCATGACGGCGCCGATGGCGGTGGTGTTTGTGCGCATGACCGCCTTGGCCAGATCGGGGGTGACGCCGCGTCGCTTCATGATCTCGTGGTAGCTGGTCCAGTAGTCGCGATAGCGCGGATCGTCCTCGGGGTTGACCAGACGGAAATCGCGGCCGGGGCGGATGTTCAGGCCCAGCCGTTCACAGCGGGTTTCGATGACCGAGGGCCGACCGATCAGGATGGGCTGCTCTCTGGTTTCCTCCAGGATGGCCTGCGCGGCGCGCAACACCCTTTCGTCCTCGCCTTCGGCAAAGACGATACGGCGGGCGTCCTTTTTCGCGGCCTCGAAAACGGGACGCATCAGCAGGGCGGATTTGAACACGGACGCGTCCAGCTTGGCCTTGTATGCGTCCAGATCTTCCAGCGGGCGGGTGGCGACACCGCTGGCCATGGCGGCGCGTGCGACGGCTGTGGAGACGATGCCCGACAGGCGGGGATCAAAGGGCTTGGGGATCAGGTAATCGGCGCCGAATGTCATCGATTCGCCATGATAGGCGGCTGCGGCCTCGGCGGAGGTCGTGGCGCGCGCCAGCTCGGCGATGCCGTCGACGCAGGCGATTTGCATTTCGTCGTTGATCTGCGTCGCGCCCACGTCCAGCGCGCCGCGAAAGATGAACGGGAAACACAGCACGTTGTTGACCTGATTGGGAAAATCGCTGCGGCCCGTGGCGATGATCGCGTCCGGCACCGCCTCGCGCGCGAGGGCGGGCATGATTTCGGGCGTGGGATTGGCCAGCGCAAAGACGATGGGGCGCGCCGCCATTTTTCGCACATGGTCCAGCGTCAGCGCACCGGGGCCGGACAGGCCAAGGAACAGGTCCGCGCCGCCGATCACGTCATCCAGACCGCGCAGATCGGTCTTTTGCGCGAATTCGGTCTTTTGCGGATTCATGTCCTCGGCCCGGCCCTCGTAAACCAGCCCGTGAATGTCGCACAGCCAGATATTTTCGCGCCGCGCCCCCAGTTTCACCAGCATGTTCAGGCAGGCGATCCCGGCAGCGCCACCGCCGGTCGAGACGATCTTGATGTCCTCCCAGCGTTTGCCGGTGACGTGCAGCGCATTTTTCGCCGCCGCCCCGACAACGATGGCGGTGCCGTGCTGATCGTCGTGGAAAACCGGGATGCCCATTTTTTCGCGGCAGATCTTTTCCACGATGAAACAATCGGGCGCCTTGATATCTTCAAGGTTGATCGCGCCGAAGGTGGGTTCCAGAGCGCAGACGATCTCGGCCAGCTTTTCGGGGTCTGATTCGTCCAGTTCGATATCGAAACAGTCGATGTTGGCGAATTTCTTGAACAGGACGGCCTTGCCCTCCATCACCGGCTTGGAGGCCAGCGCGCCGATATTGCCAAGGCCCAGAACGGCGGTGCCGTTGGTGACGACCGCCACCAGATTGCCCCGGCTGGTATAGCGGCTGGCATTTGCCGGGTCTGTCTGGATCTCCAGACACGCCTCGGCGACGCCGGGGGAATAGGCGCGGGCCAGATCGCGGCCATTGGCCAGCGGTTTGGTTGCGCGCACTTCCAGCTTCCCGGGTTTGGGGAACTCGTGATAGTTCAGTGCCGCCTGTCGTAGCGTATCGCTTGTGTCGCTCATCTGGCAGATCCTAGCGTGATTTGGTTTAACATTGAACCAACCGCCGCATTGCGATGTGTCCGGGGCCTGCCTGAGTGTGCAGTCTTGCGCGCATTTGCGCAATCGGGAATGGGGCGGCGGCCTGCCTCGGCCATTGCCCTTGGCCTCTGCATCCGGATAAAAGGCCATAATCATTCGCCGGAAGGATACCCCATGCAAGAGCATCTTACGATCGTCAAACACCCGCTGGTCCAGCACAAGCTGACGCTGATGCGCGAAAAGGACGCTTCGACGGCAGTGTTCCGGCAGCTTCTGCGCGAAATCTCGCAACTGCTGGCCTACGAAGTCACGCACGAGCTGCCGATGACCACGCGCGAGATCGAAACGCCGATGCAAACGATGGACGCACCGGTGCTGGCCGGACGCAAGCTGGCGCTGATCTCGATCCTGCGGGCCGGTAACGGCCTGCTGGACGGCATGCTGGAGCTGATCCCGTCGGCGCGGGTCGGCTTTGTCGGGCTCTACCGGGACGAGACGACGTTGCAGCCCGTGCAGTATTATTTCAAGGTGCCAGACCAGATGGACAAACGGCTGGTGATCGTGGTCGATCCGATGCTGGCGACGGGCAATTCATCGGCCGCCGCCGTCGATCTGCTGAAAGAGGCCGGCGCCAAGGATATCCGGTTCCTGTGCCTGTTGGCCTCCCCCGAAGGTGTTGCGCGCATGAAAGAGGCGCATCCTGATGTGCCTATCGTAACCGCGTCGCTGGATGATGGGATGGACGACAAGGGCTATATCCTGCCGGGTCTCGGGGATGCCGGCGATCGGATGTTCGGTACGAAATGACGCAGAACCGCGGAAGCGGACCTGTTTACCCAGACATATGAGTTCAGACAGGATTCCCCTACATATTGTGGGGCAGTGTAAGGTTTCGCGGCCTTTCGCGCTGACGCGGATACGCCGGGGGCGGGTCCGGCGTTTTGCAGTGCCAACCTGCAGCGCAGCCTTGGCTCAGCCGCCGCAGATCCCTTGCAGGCGCAGCCAGTCGGCATCGCTCAGCACCGCTGGCGGGGCGCCCGATGCAAAGGGATCGGCCTCGATCAGGTGCAGGGTCGTTTCGCCGGTGATGTCGCGGGCATAGGCGTAGGGCGTGCTGCGGATCGACCACGCCTTGAACCCGTCCAGCAGGGCGGCGCTGTCCACGGACGCGGACGGGGCGTCGGTCAGAAGATATTCGGCATAGCTGCGCAGGGCCTCGGTTCCCGGCTCGCCCGTGGTCAGCAGCCGGAACGACGCGATCATGCCGACGTGGTCCAGCAGACGGCCCAGCGGATCATAGGCGCGGGCGCGCGTTCGTTCGGCGACGATATAGCCGGCGACGACGTCGGGCTCTTCGAAATCTTCGACCAGCGAGCGGTGCAGCAGGATCGTGCCGCCGGGCAGGGTGGCGGTGCTGTCAACGCCGTCGCGTACGACGCGCAGCGCGCCGGTGCCGCGCCGGGCAGGCAGGCGTTCGGCCAGACGCGCCAGCGCGGTGGCACCTGCGGGCGCGCGGCATGGCGGACCGGTCACGGCCTGCATCTGCGCCTCGAGGGCGGCACCGATCTGGGCGCGTTTGACCGGTGGCACCACGCGCAGCGCATGGTCACGTACCGCGCCCGGCAACCAGAAAATCGCCAGCGCCGCCACAACGGCCATCGATCCCAGCACCATAGCCAGCCGCAGCCGCCCCGGACGCGGCCTGAGGCGCGCAACACCGGTGCGCAGCTTTTCTATGGCGTCAATCATCTGATATTCGGCTGCGCCCAACTCTAGCGTTTCGCCGGTGTCGCCGTCCGGGTGATAGATCGCCGGCGTCTGGCCGGGATTGGCCCGCACGACCGCCGGGATCGACCAATGTGTCAGCGCCCGGTCGCGCATATCGGTGATGATGAGGGTCGCATCGCCAACTGACACTACCACCTCGCGGCGCTGATCGCCGGGGGCGGCGCGCCACAGGCCCTGCGCCTCGAGCCGTTCGTATTCGCTAAGTGCGGTCATGTGGTGGGATCTGCCCTGCGTTTTTTGCCGGACACTAGCATGATGGCGATACCAGCGGCAATCGTTCGGGCGCAATAGGCGCGGCGGCGTTTGTGGCGGTCCGGGTCCGCGCGCCGCGCGGGAGTATTTGCGGAACAATGAAAGCCGCGTGAGGGGGGTGGCGGGCGCGGCGTGGGCGCGCTAACGATTGGCGGGAATACCGCTTTCGGAGTCAATGTGATGTCCCAGCCGCCTGTCAGGATCGCCATAAATGGATTTGGCCGGATCGGTCGCGCCATCTTGCGGATCATCTTGCAGGGTCGCACTGATATCGAACTGGTACTGATCAACGAGATCGAGCCGCTGGAGACCTGCGCCTATCTGTTTGAATATGACAGCGTTTACGGCACCTGGCCCGGCAAGGTCGCCACCGCGCCGGGCACGCTGATCGCAGGGGGGCGCGAGATCGCCTTTCACTCGGCGCCAGACCTGCGCCAGTTGGATCTGAGCGGTGTCGATCTGGTGTTGGAATGCACCGGCATGGCGGGCAAGCGCGCCATGGCCGCGCGCGGGATCGAGGCGGGCGCCGGGGCCGTTCTGGTATCCGGCCCGGCGGCCGAGGCGGACGTGACGCTGGTTCTGGGCGCGAACGAGGCGGCGCTGGCCGGTCAGGACATCATTTCAAACGCGTCCTGTACCACCAATGCACTGGCGCCGTTGGCACGGCTGCTGGACGAGGCGTTCGGCATCGTATCGGGCCAGATAACGACGGTGCATTGCTATACCGGCAGCCAGCCGACGGTGGACAAGCCGCGCGGCAATCTGGAGCGGAGCCGCGCCGCCGCCCTGTCGATGGTGCCGACCACGACCAGCGCCCGGCGCCAGATGGAACTGGTCCTGCCGGATCTGGCAGGGCGGATCGAGGCGCGCGCGATCCGGGTGCCGACGGCCAGCGTGTCGTGCATTGATTTGGTTGTTCAGACGACGCAGCCGGTGTCGGTGGATATGGTGAACGCCGTTCTGCGCGATGCGGCGCAAACTGGGCCCTATACCGGTGTCTTTGGCTGGACCGAACGGCCGCTGGTGTCGTCCGATCTGCGCGCGCGTCCGGAATCGATCATCATGTGCGGGCGCGAAACCTCCGTATCGCAGGGCGGGCTATGCCGTGTGTTTGGCTGGTATGATAACGAGTGGGGGTTTTCCTGCCGGATGCTGGACATGGCCGCTCGCATCGGGGCGGGCCTTAGAACCAAGGCTTGAAACGGGCCTCGAAATCGGCCTGCACGGCGGTGTTGTCGTATTCGGTCTGCACCCATTGCTCGAACCCGATGCCGGTTTCGGCGTGGCGCGTCTCGTAAAGGTCCAGAATGTAATCCAGCACGCCGGTACGCGAGCGGCGCACATGCAGGAACCGCAGGCCCAGCATCGGGCGCGCCTCGGCCACGCTGCGCCCCTCGATCACCATCAGGTAGATGGCCGAGGCGAATCCGGCCCGGTCCGCGCCGGATTTGCAATGCATGACAAAGGGCTTCTCAATGCTGCGAAAGGCGTCGATCAGGGCCTGAATATCCTCGGGCGGGGCGGCGTATCGGGCATGCAATGTCACATCGACCAGCGTCAGGCCCAGTGCCGCGCAGCTTTCCTTTTCGGTCAGGTAATGTGCCGCGCCGGCCGAGCCGCGCAGGTTGAGGATGGATTTGACGCCCATCGCCTTCATCCGGGCAAACCGCTTGTGCGTGGGGTGGTTCGAGCGCCAGACGCCCGGCGCGACCTCGTACTGGTTGGTCCAGATGCCGCGCAGGATGGCGTGGTCGAACCACAGGTTGTAGATATGCGCGCGGCGCCGGTTTTCGGGGGTCGAAAGGTCGGTGTTGTAGGATTGGCGCAGGTTACGCTCCCACGTGGCCAGTCTTTTGAAGGGGGTCATGTTGGCCTCGGGGCTGCGGCAGGAATGTTCGGGTTTAGCCTTGCGCGTGCATCAAGGCAAGCCGCGCGGGTGGATTGACGCGGCCCCCGTTGGCGGTAAATGTGCGGCATCAAGGCCGAAGGGAGACGGTGATGAGCGGACCGAAGCAACGCGGAGCGCTGGCAGGCGGGCGCAGCTATCTGGCAATTCCCGGCCCCTCGGTCGTGCCCGACCGGGTGCTGAACGCGATGCATTGCGCATCGCCGAACATCTATGCCGGCGCGCTGGTCGAGATGGCGGATACGCTGCTGCCGGATCTGAAGCGCGTCGCGCGTACCGAGCATCACGCCGCCATTTATATCTCCAACGGCCATGGCGCGTGGGAGGCGGCCTTTGCCAATACGCTGACGCCGGGGGACGGAGTGCTGGCGCTGATCACCGGAAGCTTCGGGCATGGCTGGGCCGACATGGCGGCGCAGCTGGGCGCCGATGTGGCCAAGATGGATTTCGGCCGCGCGGCCCCGATCGACCCTGCCCGCGTCGAAGAGGTTCTGCGCGCTGACACCGAACGCCAGATCAAGGTGGTCGTGGCCACCCATGTCGACACGTCCAGTTCGGCACTCAGCGATGTGGCGGCGGTACGCGCCGCGATGGATGCGGCGGGGCATCCGGCGCTGCTCATGGCCGATTGCATTGCCTCGTTTGGGTGCGACAGGTTCGAAATGGACGCCTGGGGCGTCGATGTTGCCGTTACCGCCAGCCAGAAGGGGCTGATGATGCCGCCGGGCCTCGGCTTTGTGTTCTTCAGCGAAAAGGCGGCCGAGGCGCGGCGCAGGTTGACCCGTGTCAGCCCCTATTGGGATTGGACGCTGCGCGCCGCGCCCGACCAGTTCTATCAGTATTTCTTTGGCACGGCGCCGACTCAGCACCTTTATGGTCTGCGCGCCGCTCTGGACATGATCCGCGAGGAGGGGATCGAGGCTGTGTGGGCGCGCCATGACCGGCTGGCCCGCGCGATCTGGGCCGCCTGCGAGGTGTGGGCGCAATGCGGCGCGCTGGGGCTGAACATTGGCGATCCGGCGCATCGCAGCCGCGCCGTCACGGCGCTGTCGCTGCCCGCCCCGCGCGCCAGCGATCTGCGTGCGTGGCTGGAGCGTGAGGCCGGCGTGACACTGGGCATCGGTCTGGGCATGGCCGAGCCGGACGATCCGGCGTGGCACGGTTTTTTCCGCATCGGCCATATGGGCCATGTCAACGCGCATATG
This sequence comes from Roseovarius sp. M141, assembly GCF_024355225.1. Taxonomy (NCBI): domain Bacteria; kingdom Pseudomonadati; phylum Pseudomonadota; class Alphaproteobacteria; order Rhodobacterales; family Roseobacteraceae; genus Roseovarius; species Roseovarius sp. M141. The sequence continues at coordinate 3,368,875 of NZ_VCNH01000008.1, read as the reverse complement.
GTGCTGGGCGTGCTGAGCAGTATCGAGGCGGGGCTGATCGCGCTGGATATCCGACACGGATCGGGGGCGCTGGGCGCGGCGGCCGAGGTGATCGCGCGCGGTTAGCCGCGCGCGTCTGCCAGCGCGCCGGGCAGGGCGGCGGCGAACAGCGCCAGATCATCCGGCGTGCCACAGCTGACCCGAATGCAGCGGTTTTGCGGCGTGGCAAAGGGCATCCGTACAAAGATATCGCGCCGCGCCAGCCCTTCCAGCACGGCGCGGGCGAAATCGCCGTCGCTACCGCAATCGATGCTGACGAAATTGGTGGCCGAGGGGATGGAGATCAGCCCGTTCTCGGCCGCGATGCGGGCGATCGTGCCCCGTGCGGCGGCGACCTGCGCCTGAACATGCGCCAGCCAGCCGGTGTCCTCCACAGCCGCCAGCGCCCCGGCCTGCGCTGCCCGGTTCATGCCGAAATGATTGCGGATCTTCTCGAATTCCGCGATCAGATTTGCCGCTCCCATGGCATAGCCGACGCGCGCGCCGGCCATGCCATACGCCTTGGAAAACGTGCGCATGCGGATGACGCGCGGATCGCCCGCATCAATCGGCGCGGCGGCGGGGGCAAATTCGACGTAGGCCTCATCTAGGATCAGAAGCGCGCCCTTTGGCAGTTTGTCCAGCGCCTCCGACATCGCCTCGCCGTCATGCCACGTGCCCATCGGGTTGTCGGGGTTGGCTAGGTAGACCAGTTTCGCGCCCACCTCAGCCGCGCGGGCCATCAGGGCGGCGGGGTCCTCAAAATCATCCCGATAGGGCACCTTGTGCAGCGTGCCGCCATAGCCGATGACGTGGTAGTTGAACGTCGGATAGGCACCGTCGGACGTGACGACCGCATCGCCTGGCGCGATCATCAGGCGCACCAGATAGCCCAGCAGCCCGTCGATGCCTTCGCCAACGACGATATTCTCCGGCGCAACGCCATTCTGCGCGGCCAGTGCGCGGCGCAATTCAAAGCTGGTCGAATCGGCGTATTTCCAGATCTCGGCTGTGGCCGCCTCCATCGCGGCAATGGCGCGGGGCGATGGGCCAAAGACGCTCTCGTTCGCGCCAAGGCGGGCGGCGAAAGGTGCGCCGCGCGTGCGCTCCATCGTTTCCGGCCCGACAAAGGGGATTGCTGCGGGCAGGGACTGGATAAGCGGGGTGGAGCGAGTATCTGACATGGGCGCCAACTAACGCGATGGCGCGCGCGGGTGCAAGGCGTCAGATCCCGACATCCACCAGCGCACGGGCCAGCGGCGCCACGGTGTCTGCATGCAGCCCCGCGATGTTGATGCGCCCGTCCGGTGCCATGTAGATCGCGTGATCATCGCGCAGCCGGTCCACTTGGCCTGGCGTAACGCCAAGGCGCGAGAACATGCCGCGATGGCCCGTTAGATAGGCGAAACGGTCCGATCCGGTTGCCGCCTCCAGCGCCCGCGCCAGCAGGGCGCGCAAAGATGTCATGCGGGTGCGCATCGCCTCCAGTTCGGCCTGCCAGTCGGCGCGCAAGGTGTCATCGTTCAGCACCATCGTGACCAGCCGCGCGCCGTGATCTGGCGGAAAGGAATAGCATTGTCGGTTCAGATGCGTCAGCGCGCCTTGGGCGCGATCGCGCAGAGTGCCGTCTTGCATGACCGCCATAAGGATGCCCGTCCGCTCGCGGTAGATGCCGAAATTCTTGGAACAACTGGCGGCGATCAGAACCACCGGGCAGCTTTGCGCAATGGCGCGCGCGGCAGCTGCATCCGCCTCCAGCCCATCGCCGAGCCCCTGATAGGCCAGATCGATCATCGGCACGGCGCCGCGCGCGTTCATGATCTGGGCCAACGCGCGCCAGCCCTCGATATCGGGGTCGGCGCCTGTCGGGTTGTGGCAGCACCCATGCAAGAGCACCACGTCGCCCGCCCGCAACTGCGCCAGATCGACCAGCATCCCTTGGACATCGACGGCATGCGTCGCCGGGTCGACATAGCGGAACGGGACTGCTTCGATGCCCAGATGGGTTAGAATGCTCAGATGGTTGGCCCATGTCGGATCGGTGACGAAAACGCGCGCGCCGGGCCGTGCCATGCGCAGCAGCTCGAACCCCTGCCGCACCGCCCCGGTGCCGCCGGGCGTTGCGATGGCCGCCACGCGTCCTGCGGGAAATCCTTCGCCCAGCACCAGCCGCTGCATCGCGTCCAGAAATGCGGGATCACCCGCCAGCGCAACGTAGGTCTTGCTGTTCTCAGCCTGCCACAACTGGTTCTCGGCCTCTTTGACGCTGCGCATGATCGGGGTCGCGCCAGCGGCGTCCTTGTAGACGCCGACGCCCAGATCAATCTTGTGCGCGCGGGTGTCGCCAGCCAACTGCGCCATCAACCGAAGGATCGGGTCAGCGGCCTGCGACGCCAGCAGGTGCAGCATGTCAGGCGTCGCCGGTCGCAACCGGAACTGTCGGAAAGGCACCCCATTCTGCCCACGATCCGTCATAGAGCGCATGATCCATCACACCGATCCGCTCCAGCGCGAGGTTGATGATCGCCGCCGTGGTGCCCGACCCGCAGGTGGTGATGACAGGCTTTGACAGGTCCGCCCCGGCGCGGTCAAAGACGGCGCGCAGGTCTGCGGCGTCCTTCATGGTGCCATCCGCGTTCAGCAGATCGGCATAGGGCACGCTGCGCGATCCGGGGATATGCCCCTTGCGCAGCCCCTCGCGGGGTTCGGGCGCGTCGCCGCGGAACCGCTCGGCTGCGCGCGCATCCAGAATGGTGTGGTCGCCCAGCTTGGACGCGGCGGCGACCTGCGTGACGTCCTTGACCATCTGGTTCTGGCGCCGCACCGTCATATGTCGGTCGCGCACGATGGGGGCCATGTCCTCGACCGGGTGGCCCTCGGCCAGCCACTTGGGCAGCCCGCCATCCAGCACGGCGATGTGGCGCTGGCCCATGAGGCGGAACAGCCACCAGACACGCGCGGCGGAAAACAGCCCATGCGCGTCATAGACCACCACCTGATGCCCGTCACCGACACCCATGGCGCGCAGCCGCGACATGAACTTTTCCGTCGTCGGCGCCATGTGCGGCAAATCCGAGCGGCTATCGCTGATGTCGTCGATGTCGAAGAACCGTGCGCCGGGAATGTGCGCGGCCTCGTATTCGCCATGCGCATCGCGCCCTGCGCCCGGCAGGAACATCGTTGCATCAAGTATCCGCAGATCGGGATCCTTGAGATGCGCGGCCAGCCACGCGGTCGAGACCAGAATTCCCGGATCGTCCTCAGCCATGATATACCCTCGTTTTACCCGCATCCTGCCTACAACCGGCCTGCAGTCAAGGCAAGCGTGTCACCTGCCCAGACGCCGGCGCGCCAGCCCGCCGACCGCAACCAGTGCCGCGCCCATCGCGCCGCCCGCCACCGCATGCACCAGAACCAGCGGCCCGGCCTTCAGGCCCGGCCCGATCAGCGTCAGCAGATACCACGCAGACCCGCCCGCGACGATCCCCAGCCCGGTTGCCAGAACCCGCCCAAGGGGCCGCGCGCCCAATGCAACGCTGCCGACGGCGCCGCAAAACATGGCGGCCAGCAGCTCCATCAACGATGGTCCTTCAGCAGGCGCTGCTTCTGACGGCCCCAGTCGCGCTTGGCTTCACTCTCGCGCTTGTCGTGATTCTTCTTGCCCTTGGCGATACCGATCTTCAGCTTGGCCAGCCCGCGATGATTGAAATACATCACCAGCGGCACCAGGGTCATACCCTTGCGCTGTGTGTCGGACCACAGCCGCGCCATTTCGCGCCGGGATACCAGCAGCTTGCGCCGCCGTTTTTCCTCGTGGCCAAAGGTCTTGGCCTGCTTGTAGGGCGCGATATAGCTGTTCACCAGAAACAGCTCGCCATCCTCGACGCTTGCATAACTCTCGGCAATGTTGGCGCCACCTTCGCGCAGCGACTTCACCTCGGACCCCTCAAGGATGACACCGCATTCGATATCGTCCTCGATCGCGTAATCATACCGCGCGCGCCGGTTTTCGGCGATCACCTTGTAATTCTTGTTCTCATCGGTCTTTGCCATGCAGGCGATCTAATCATGCCCTGCGCCCAAGTCCAGCCAAAGGCGCGCGGTTCGTCTTTTCTTCTTGCCTGAAATATCCCCGCCGGAGGCCCTGAATCTCTTTTGGCGCAGCGCCCGTTGACTCTGCCCCGATCCTGGATATAAGCGCGGCTTCATTGGTGTTGGTGGCCCCCGCAAGGGGATGCCTGTCGGGATTTTCCAAAGGACAACGCCCTTCGCAACGTAAAGAAGGAGATCAGCCGTGACAAAACGCACGTCTGCCAAGTACAAACTCGACCGCCGCATGGGCGAAAATATCTGGGGCCGCCCCAAATCCCCCGTCAATCGTCGTGAATATGGCCCCGGTCAGCACGGCCAGCGCCGCAAGGCGAAGATTTCCGATTTCGGCCTTCAGCTGCGCGCCAAGCAAAAGCTCAAGGGCTATTACGGCGACCTGACCGAAAAGCAGTTCAAGCGCGTCTACATCGAGGCCGCCCGCGTCAAGGGTGACACCGGCGAGAACCTGATCGGCCTGCTCGAGCGTCGTCTGGACGCCGTTGTCTACCGTGCAAAGTTCGTCCCGACCGTTTTTGCCGCGCGCCAGTTTGTCAACCACGGCCACGTCATGGTGAACGGCAAGCGCGTCAACATCCCCTCCTACCGCGTGAAAGAGGGTGACGTGATCGAGGTCCGCGACCAGTCCAAGCAGATGGCCGTCCTTCTCGAGGCCACTCAACTGGCCGAGCGTGACGTGCCTGACTACATCGACGCCGATCACTCGAAAATGAAGGCGACCTTCGTACGCACGCCGGGCCTGACGGATGTGCCCTACGCGGTGGTGATGGAACCCAACCTCGTGATCGAATTTTACGCGCAGAACTAAAGCACCGCTTTTTCTGCACATTTGCCACAGCGCAGGGGTCGCGCCGGGAAACCGGGGCGGCCCTTTTTATTGGTGCTGGTCAAGGTGCGGCACGGTGGCTAAAACGTCCCTGTTCGATGGGGGGGACACATGAGCAACATCACGCCGCAGCCAGGAATTATGGACATCACGCTTTATCAGGGCGGGGTGGCGCATCTGCCGGGCATCGCCAACGCGGTCAAGCTCAGCTCGAACGAAAACCCCTTTGGCCCCAGCGACGCCGCCAAGGAGGCGTTTCGCAAGGCGTCCTACCACCTGCACCGCTACCCGTCCTCGGACCACGGCGAACTGCGCACCGCCATCGGCGAAGTGCATGGGCTGGACCCCGAGCGTATCCTGTGCGGTTCGGGCAGCGACGAGATCATTTCGTTCCTGTGCCAAGCCTATGCCGGACCGGGCGATGAGGTAATTCATACCGAACACGGCTTTGGCATGTACCGGATCAGCACGCTGGCCAACGGCGCCACTCCCGTCGAGGTGCCCGAGCGCGAGCGCGTTACGGATGTCGATGCGATCCTCGCCGCCTGCACGGATGCGACGAAGCTGGTGTTCATTGCCAACCCCAACAATCCCACCGGCACGATGATCGGTGAGGGCGAGGTTGCCCGTCTTGCCGCCGGTCTGCCCGATCATGTCCTGCTGGTTCTGGATGGTGCCTATGCGGAATATGTCGACGGCTACGATGGCGGCGCCTCGTTGGTCGAGGCGCGCCAGAACGTCGTGATGACGCGCACCTTTTCCAAGCTCTATGGCCTTGGCGGGCTGCGCATCGGCTGGGCCTATTGCCCCGCTCACGTCATCGCGGTGCTGGAGCGGGTGCGCGGGCCGTTCAACCTGTCGACAGCAGCGCTGGCCGCTGCCGAGGCCGCCGTGCGCGACACCGCCTGGGCCGGGAAATGCCGGGCCGACAACACCCGCTGGCGTGCTTGGCTGGCCGAGGCGCTGGGCGAACATGGCGTGCCGTCCGACACCTCGCTGGGTAATTTCATCCTGGCCCGTTTCGCCAATCAGGCCGAGGCCGAGGCCTGTGACGAGCATCTGAAATCCGAAGGGCTGATCGTGCGCCGCGTCGCCGGGTACAACCTGCCCAATTGCCTGCGCATCACCGTCGGGGACGAGGCCAGCTGCCGCCGTGTGGCCCATGCGGTGGGGCAATTCATGGCCACCGCGCGATGAGTGTGATCTATGACCGCATCGCGCTGATCGGCCTTGGGCTGATCGCCGGGTCCATGTCGCTGGCGATCCGCCGCGCGGGCCTTGCGGGCGAGGTGGTCGGCTATGCCCGCTCAGCCCAGACGCGCGCGACTGCGCGCGAGATCGGGCTGTGTGACCGGATCGAGGAGAGCGCCGCCGCCGCCGTTGAGGGCGCCGATCTGATCGTTCTGTGCGTCCCGGTCGGCGTCATGGGCGATGTTGCCGCCGAAATCGCCCCCTACCTCAAGCGCGGCGCCACGGTCAGCGATGTCGGCTCGGTCAAGCGGTCGGTGATCGACGCTGTCGCGCCGCATCTGCCCGAGGGGGTCCATTTTGTCCCGGCGCATCCCCTTGCCGGCACCGAACATTCCGGTCCGCGCGCGGGCTATGCCGAGCTGTTCGACAATCGCTGGTGCCTGATCGTGCCGCAGGAGGGCGCAGACCGCACCGCCGTGGACCGGCTCGAGGCGCTTTGGAGGGGCATCGGCGCGCAGACCGATGAGATGGACGCCGATCACCATGATCTGGTGCTGGCCGTGACCAGCCACACGCCGCACCTCATCGCCTATACGATGGTCGGCGTCGCCGATGATCTGCGCCGCGTGACCGATAGCGAAGTCATCAAGTATTCCGCCGCCGGTTTCCGCGACTTCACCCGGATTGCCGCCAGCGATCCGACAATGTGGCGCGACGTGTTCCTGAACAACCGCGAGGCGACGCTGGAGATTCTGGGCCGCTTCACCGAGGAGTTGTTTGCGCTGCAACGTGCGATCCGCACCGGTGACGGCGACCATCTGCACGATTATTTCACCCGCACCCGCGCCATCCGGCGCGGCATCATCGAGGCAGGGCAGGACACCGACGCGCCTGATTTCGGCCGGACCCGGACGCGGGGCGGATGAGGCGGGCCGCGCCCTTGGTGGCGCTGCTCGTCGCCTCGGGCGCCGTATTTGCCGACGCGCCTGATACGTCCCTGCGTCCCATTGTCCGGCCTGCGATACTGGAGACGGAACAGCCGCAACCGGTAGCGCCTGCCCGCGCGCTGTATACGCCCACCCGACCCGTGGCGCGCCCTGCGGATCTGACCCAGATCACGGTCCGCAGCCCGGCGCCGGTTCAGGCACCCGCCCCGGCGCGCCAGACGGGCGAGGGGGCCGGGCAGCACCGCCCCCGGATTCAGCAGCCCTCTGCGCGGGGCGGGCTGATGGCCTCCTTGCGCCCGTTGCTGCGCCCCTTGGGCATTGGCCGCAAGGCGCAGGAGCGAAAGAGAAAACTCGCGCGCGGCGCCGTCTGCGGTGACATGGCCATTCAGGGCGAGGAGGTCGGGCACGTGCCGGGCCGGATCTCGGGCTGCGGTATCGACAACGCGGTCAAGATACGCAGCATCGGCGGCGTGGCCCTCAGCCAGCACGCCCTCATGGATTGCCAGACCGCCCGCACGATCAAGGCCTGGATGCAACAGGGCATGGCGCCTGCGGTCGGTGGGTATGGCGGCGGCGTCGCCCAATTGCGCGTGGCGGCACATTACTCTTGCCGCACGCGTAACAACCGAAAGGGCGCCAAGATTTCCGAGCATGGCAAGGGGCACGCGATAGACATCGCCGCGTTTCAGTTGCGCGATGGGCGGACGATTTCGGTGCTGAATGATTGGGGCAGCGGTAAAAAGGGTCGTATGCTGAGGAAAATGCACCGCTCGGCCTGTGGGCCGTTCGGCACGGTGCTGGGCCCCGAGTCCGACAGGTTTCACCGCGATCATTTCCATTTTGATACCGCGCGCTATCGCAAAGGCAGTTATTGCCGCTGATTTAACGCAGGCGCAGAATGGGCGCTGGGCCGATCGGCAGCGGACCGATCCAGATGCGCCCGCCGGCAAGCCGCAATGGCACCTCCAGCGATTTCGGGTCTTGACCCATGTTGGACATGACCGACAGCGCCCGTTCGGTTGTATCTGCCATGTCGGGTGTCAGCGCCCCCGCTCGCGTCGCCGCGTCCAGCATCTGACGCCAGTTGCGCGCGGTGAGTGTCAGCGTTCCGTCCGGCCGCCCCCCCAGATCCACAGCCAGCACGCCCGACGCGGCAAGGGTCATGGCGCCCCAGCGGATCTGGGCGTTCTTGATGGTGATGCGTGTGGGCTGGGGGCGCGCCTCTTCCAGTGCGCTGCGGTCCCACGGCACGTCGAAATCCACCGTGGCATCGGTCATGACCGTATCGATCACGCGTGGCAGGGCGCCCGCCGTATCGATTTGCGCCATGATTGGAGCAGGCAGGGCCACGCCGTCGGCCGCCAACCCCAGATGATAGCGTGCATGACCGGTCCCGATGGCGTCCTCGGTCCGCTCGCCTGCCAGGCGTAGGGTTGCAGCTGACAGCGCGCCGCTGCCATCATCGGGCGTCAGGGCGATACCCTTGGCCGTCAGCGTGATGCGCTGGGGTGCGAGTGCCGTGCTGGGGGCAAGCACCAGTGAGGCGCGCATGTCCTGATTGTTCAGCGCGTAACTGTGCAAGGGCGTGCGCAACTGCTGTTCCTTCGGCCACACGGCGATGAGGTGGTTCGGCGTATAGCTGAGCGTCAGCACCTGAAAAAACGGCGCCTGCCAACCCAGCCCCGATGTCGGATCGGCAAGTTCCAGTTCCGTGAGCGTCGTGTCGAACCGGTTGGGAAACCCCTGCACGGACAGGTCGCCATACTCTGCCACCCATCCTTCGGCCCGGCGCGCATCGAACCATTCGGCCAGTCCCGACCGCATCGCAGCCGACCCGATAAACCAGTATCCGGCCCACGCTGCCGCCAGTGTGATGACGATTGCCAGCAATATCCGCATGATCAACCCCTTTCGCGCCCTCGTCCAATCGTGTTTATAGATCTAAATGGCAAGAGGGACTTGGCAATGACGATGTGGGTTTTCGGCTATGGATCGCTGGTATGGAACCCCGGCTTTGATGTGGCGTATCAGCAGATCGCGACATTGCCCGATTATGCGCGCAGCTTTTGCATGCGCTCGATCCACCATCGCGGAACCATCGAGGCGCCGGGGCTGGTGCTGGCACTGGACGAGAGCCACGGCGCCCAATGCCAGGGCGTCGCGATGGCCGTGGCCGAGGGGCAGGAAGACGAGACGCTGGAATATCTGCGCGCGCGCGAGCTGATTTCGTCGGCCTATCTGGAACGCATGCTGGATATCCGGCTGGCTGATGGCCGCAAGGTCGAGGCGGTGACGTATGTCATCGACGCTCATCACGTCCAGTATTGCGGCGCACTTCCGCTGGAGGAGCAGGCCCGCATCATCGCCCATGCGGTGGGCGACAGGGGCGCAAATACCGAATATTTGTTCAATACTGCCGCGCATCTGACCGATCTGGGCATCAGCGACGTCGACCTTGAGTGGCTGGCCGCCCGGGTACGGGGGCTTTGCGCTTAACGGCTTGGCCCCGCGCGGTGATCCGCGTAGGGTGCGGCGAAACGAAACAGTGTCGGGAGCGTCCAGATGGACCAGCCGGACCGCGAGGTCGAGCCGCAATTTTCCCAGCCGTGGCGCCAGGTCGTCATCATGTTCCTGGTGCTGGGGTTGGCTGGCCTTGGCGCGTTCATGGCGTTGCCCCGCGTGCTGCCAGTGTTCGAGGCGAACCCGTATCTGAACGGTTTCATCTTTTTCGTGTTCCTGATCGGCGTGGTCGCGTGTTTCTGGCAGGTGTTTCAACTGGTCGGATCAGCCCGCTGGCTTGAAGGGTTCGCCAGCGACGCAAAGGGGCACGAGCTGTCGACGCCGCCCCTGCTGCTGGCCCCCTTGGCGACGCTGCTGCGTCAGCGCAGCAAGCGGATGCAAATCTCGCAATCGTCGGCCCGCTCGATGCAGGACATGGTCGCGCAGCGCATCGACGAGGCGCGCGAGATCACGCGCTATATTGTCAACGTCCTTATTTTCCTGGGCCTTCTGGGGACATTCTATGGCCTTGCCACGACCGTTCCCGCGCTGGTCGAGACGATCAGGGGCCTTGCCCCGCAAGAGGGCGAAGGCGGGGTCGAGGTGTTCACCCGGCTGATGACCGGTCTTCAGTCGCAGCTGGGCGGGATGGGCGTCGCCTTTGCCTCGTCCCTGCTGGGCCTTGCCGGATCGCTGATCGTCGGCCTGCTGGAACTGTTTGCAAGCCATGGCCAGAACCGGTTCTACCGCGAGCTTGAGGAGTGGATGACGACCATCACGCGCGTCGGTTTCGCTGGCGCCGAAGAGGGCAGCCCCGAGCAGGCGCTGCTGACCGGCATTGTCGACCAGATGAGCGAGCAGATGGAATCGCTCCAGCAGATGCTGACGCAATCGGACATCAGCCGCACGGCGGCGGATGAGCAGATGGCGGTGCTTGCGGGCGCGGTTGATCGGCTGGCGCGCGGTATGGATGACGATGGCAGCACAGCCGCCGCGCTGGGCCGCGTTGCCGAGGGCCAAGAGCGGCTGATCGATGTGCTCGAGGCGCGCGAAGTGCCCAAGGAGACCGGGCTGGATGCCGAAAGCCGTATGCGCCTGCGGTCCATCGACGTGCAAATGCTGCGTATTCTGGAGGAAATCAGTGCCGGACGGCAAGAAAGCATGTCCGAACTGCGCACCGATCTGGCCGGGCTGAAACAGGCGCTGTATGCCGCCCGCGCGCCCCAGCGCAGCTACCGCGTCACCGGTACAGCCAGCCAGCCGCCGGAGCAGGAGGGCTAGACCATGGCCCTGTCGCGCCGCACCGGGCACCGCTTTCAGGCCTCGATCTGGCCGGGTTTCGTGGACGCGATGACCGGGCTATTGCTGGTGCTGATGTTCGTTCTGACGATCTTTATGGTCGTCCAGTTCGCCCTGCGCGAGACGATCACCGGGCAGGCGAGCGAACTGGATTCGCTATCGTCCGAGATCGCGGCGCTGTCTCAGGCGTTGGGGCTGGAGCAGGACCGCAGCGCCACCTTGCAGGAGCGGGTCGGCGCGCTGACCACCACCCTGACGGATGCCCGCCAGCGCCAGGAAGAACAGGCGGCGCGGATCGCATCGCTGGCCGTCAGGGATGAGGCGTCTCAGGCCCGCATCGCGGACTTCGAGCAGCAGGTTGCCGGTCTTTTGGCCGCGCAGGACACCGCGCAGGGACGCATCGGAGAGCTGGAGGGCGCGCGCGACAGCCTGATGTCGGAAAAAGAGGCTCTGCAACTGCTCCTTGCCGATCTGCGCAACGAGGTCGATGCCGAGGCCGAAGCGGCCCGACTGGCCGCCGCGCAACGCGACGCGCTGGAGGCATTGGTCGCCGATCTGCGCAGCAAGGCAGGCGATGCAGAGGCCGCGCTAAGCGATCTTCAGGCAGAGCTGAGCGACGAGGAGGCCTCCCGCCTTGCGCAGGCCGCTGCCGCCGAGGCGCTGCGCGAGCGGCTGAAGAATTCGCAGACCGAACTGACCGCGATGACCGTCGCGCTGGAAGAACAGCGCCGCCGTGCCGAAGAGACGCTGACCCTTCTGGCCGCTGCGCGCGACGCTGGCGCCGATCTTGAGGCCCGGCTGGCCGAAGCGCTGGCCGCCCGCACCGCGCGCGGTGAGGAGGTCGCAGCGCTGGAGGCGGAGCTGGCCGCGCTCAAGGCCGATCAACAGCTGTCGATAGAGGAGGTTCGCGCCCGGCTGGCCACCGCCCTTGCGGCACAGCGGGAGGCCGAGACTGCCGCCGACGCGCAAATGAGTACCGCCGAGGAGCGCGCCGTCCTTCTGAGCGAGGCGCGAAAAAACCTGTCTGATCAGAAGGCCCAGACCGAAGAGGCGCAGCGTGCGCGCGAACTGCTCAATCAGCAGGTCGCGGCGCTGCGCGATCAGTTGGGCCAACTACAGGCGCTGCTGGACGAATCACAGGAACGCGAGGCGGCCAGCGATGTGCGCGTCGAGGCACTGGGGCAGGATCTGAACGCCGCGCTTGCCCGTGTCGCCGCCGAGGAAAAGCGCCGTCGGCAAGCCGAAGAAGAGAAAAACAAACTGCTTGAGGCCGAAAAGCAGGATCTGGAAAAATATCGCTCGGACTTCTTCGGGCGCTTGCGCGACGTGCTGGGCAATCAAGACGGCGTGCGGATCGAAGGCGACCGCTTTGTCTTTTCGTCCGAGGTTCTGTTCGCGCCGGGGCAGGCGACCCTGTCGAATCCGGGCAAGAACGAGATCGCGAAAGTGGCCGAAATCCTGCGCAAGGTCGTGGACGACATACCCGAGGAGATCGAGTGGGTCATCCGCGTGGACGGCCACACCGACGACGTGCCGATCATCGGCACCGCCGGGTTTGCCGATAACTGGGAACTCAGCCAAGCGCGGGCATTGTCAGTTGTACGCTACATGATTGATTTTCTGGGCCTGCCACCGGACCGTCTGGCGGCCAACGGGTTTGGGCAATACCAGCCCATAGCACCCGGCAGCAGCCCCGCCGCCCGCGCGCAAAACCGCCGGATAGAGCTGAAATTTACCGAGAAATAGCACTGGATTTTTTGCCGGAAGCCAAGAAAATTCTGTGAATATTCGGCGCCCGGGGCGGACGGCACTTGGTCATGATGGGCTCGGTTTTGGTATCGCGCGCCGCCCCGCAGCACATCGGCCTGCTCAGGTGCGGCGCCGGTCACAAGGACCAGCGCCGCAAGAGATCAACATCGTGCCTTACTCAGTCGGCAGTCAGAAGCGGCGGCTTCTTACCGCTCAGGCGTGGCGTGTCGGGGCCGCTGACCTGCAGGTCGATCTTGCCATCCTTGATCGCCACCTTGACCACGCCGCCCTTGGCCAGCTTGCCAAAGAGCAGCTCTTCGGCGAGCGGCTTCTTGATGTATTCCTGAATGACGCGGGCCAAGGGGCGGGCCCCCATCTTGTCGTCATAGCCCTTGTCGGCCAGCCATTCGGCGGCGGGCGGTGTCAGTTCGATCGTGACGTTGCGGTCCATCAGCTGCGCTTCAAGTTGCAGGACGAACTTTTCGACCACCTGCATGATCACTTCCTTGGGTAACGTGTCAAAGGAGATGACGGCATCCAGACGGTTGCGGAATTCGGGCGTGAACGTGCGTTCGATCGCGGCCGTATCCTCGCCCTCGCGGCGGTCGCGGCCAAAGCCGATGGCAGATTTCGCCAGCTCCGATGCACCCGCGTTCGAGGTCATGATCAGCACCACGTTGCGAAAATCGACGGACCGGCCGTTGTGATCGGTCAGCGTGCCGTGGTCCATCACCTGAAGCAGGATGTTGAACACGTCCGGATGCGCCTTTTCGATCTCGTCCAGCAGCAGCACGCAATGCGGGTGCTGGTCGACACCGTCGGTCAGCATTCCGCCCTGATCGAAGCCGACATAGCCCGGAGGCGCACCGATCAGGCGTGAAACGGCGTGTTTCTCCATGTATTCGGACATGTCGAAGCGGATCAGTTCGACCCCCAATGTGTGGGCCAACTGTTTGGCGACCTCGGTCTTGCCCACGCCGGTGGGGCCGGCGAACAGATAGTTGCCGATCGGCTTTTCCGGCTCGCGCAAACCCGCGCGGGCAAGTTTGATGGCCGAGCTGAGCGCGGTGATCGCGGCGTCCTGACCGAACACTACCCGCTTGAGCGATGCCTCCAGATCACGCAGCACGGTGGCATCATCCTTGGACACGTTTTTCGGCGGGATGCGGGCAATCTTGGCGACGACCGCCTCGATTTCCTTGACGCCGATGTTTTTGCGGCGCTTGGAGGCGATAATCAGGTGCTGCGCCGCGCCGGCCTCGTCAATCACGTCGATGGCCTTGTCGGGCAGTTTGCGGTCGTTGATATAGCGCGCAGCCAGATCGACGGCGGTCTTGATCGCGTCGTTGGTGTATTTGACGCTGTGATGTTCCTCGAAATAGGGCTTGAGGCCCTTGAGGATCTTGATCGAATCCTCGACCGACGGCTCGGCCACGTCGATCTTCTGGAACCGGCGGGCCAGCGCGCGGTCCTTTTCGAAATGCTGGCGGAACTCCTTGTAGGTGGTGGAGCCCATGCAGCGCAGCTTGCCGCCCTGAAGCGCGGGCTTCAGCAGGTTGGACGCGTCCATCGCGCCGCCCGATGTGGCGCCGGCGCCGATAATGGTGTGAATTTCGTCGATGAAAAGCACCGCATCAGGGTGATTTTCCAACTCGGTCATCACGGCCTTCAGCCGTTCTTCGAAATCGCCGCGATAGCGGGTGCCGGCCAGAAGCGCGCCCATGTCGAGCGAATAGATGGTCGTTTTCGACAGTATCTCGGGGGTTTCGCCTTTGACGATCTTGTAGGCCAGCCCTTCGGCGATGGCGGTTTTGCCGACGCCGGGATCGCCCACCAGAAGCGGATTGTTCTTGCGGCGGCGGCACAGCACCTGAATGCAACGCTCGACCTCATCGTTGCGACCGATCAGCGGATCGACATCGCCGGTGCGGGATTTCTCGTTCAGGTCGACGCAATATTTTGCCAATGCAGATTCGCCCGGCTCGACGGCGCCCGGCTCTTGGGCGCGGTGCGTGCTTTCATCATCGGCGCCCTGCACCGGGCGCGGCTCGCCAAAGGCGGCATCCTTGGCCACGCCATGGGCAATGAAATTGACCGCGTCATAGCGCGTCATGTCTTGTTCCTGCAGGAAGTACGCGGCGTTGCTTTCGCGTTCGGCAAAGATGGCGACCAGCACGTTGGCGCCGGTCACTTCGGTGCGACCCGAGGATTGCACATGGATCGCGGCGCGCTGGATCACGCGCTGGAACGCGGCGGTCGGGACCGCCTCGGAGCCTTCGATTTCGGTAACGAGGTTGGACAGTTCGTCGTCGATGAACTCGACGAGCGTGCCGCGCAGATCCTCGGTGTCGACACTGCATGCCTTTAGCACGCGGTGCGCGTCGGGTTCATCCACCAGTGCGAGCAGGAGATGCTCGAGCGTTGCGAATTCATGCTGCCGCGCGTTAGCCAGCGCCAATGCGGCGTGAATTGCCTGTTCCAGTGTTGTCGAGAATGAAGGCACGTTCGTGCTCCTTCTTGTCTGGTGTCGCGGTCAGCGGCCAGTGTGGCCTGATACCCTTAAAGTTTGGTCGATATATCCACAGCTTCAAGGTTTTTCTCGCAAGACGGTCCCAATTTTCCGTGTTCGGGCGCCTGTGCATCGGGGGCTGAGAGGTCAAAAATGGTCTTTGCGCTTGCGGATTTCGGCAAAGACGGCGGCGTCGGAGGCGTCCTGCAATCCCAGACGCGCCCGGATGGCGGGATCTGAGGCGCGCAGAAAAGGGTTGGTGGCCAATTCCTCGGCCATGGTGGAGGGGATGGTGGCGCGACCTTGATCGCGGGCCGCGCTGATTGCGTCTGATCGAGATATAAGCGCGGAATTGCCGGGATCAACGGTCAATGCGAATTTCGCGTTGGCCATGGTATATTCGTGGCCCGAATAAATCATGGTTTCGGGTGGCATCTCCATCAGCTTGCTCAGCGATTGCCACATTTGGTCAGGGGTGCCCTCGAACAGGCGCCCGCATCCAAGCGCCATCAGGCTGTCGGCGGTGAAAACGGCGTGGCTGGTCGGGAAATGCACGGCGATGTGGCCGATGGTATGGCCGGGTACGTCGATGACATGGCCGGTCTGATCGCCGATCTGGAGGGTGTCGCCTTCGGCCACTGCGCTGTCGAGGCTTGGCAGGCGGTGCGCGTCGGCAGCCGCACCGATGACGGTGGCGGGATGCGCGGCCAGCAGATCGCCGAGGCCCTGAACATGGTCCGCATGGTGATGCGTCAGCAGAACATGGCTGAGCGTCCAGCCCTTTTGCGTCAGCGCCCGCAGGATCGGTCCCGCCTCGGGCACATCGACGCACAGCGTTGCGCCGCTGCCCGCGTCATGCGCAAGAAAGGCGTAATTATCCGACAGGCACGGGATCGTCAGGATTTCGAATGGCATTTCAAGCCTCCGGTAGGTTCGGGATCGGCGCTTGGGTGTTTGCGCGCCGTCCCTTCTAAGCTAGGGTCCAGCCTGACGGATCAGGGGCGCCACTGCAATGCATGTTGATGTGCAGGAATTACGGAATTTTTATTACCGCAGCACGCTGGGCCGTGCGGTGCAGAAAACCGTGCGCGCCGAGATCGCCCGCGTCTGGCCCGAGGCCAAGGGGCAGACCGTCGTCGGCTTTGGCTTTGCGGTGCCTTTTCTGCGGCCTTACCTGACCGATGCGCGGCGGGTCATCGCGCTGATGCCTGGACCGCAGGGAGTGATGGCCTGGCCACAGCATATGCCCAATATTTCCGTCCTGTGCGAGGAAACGCTGTGGCCCATCGAGACGGGCCATGTCGACAAATTGCTGGTCATGCACGGGCTGGAAGCCAGCGAGCGACCTGCCGATCTGCTGAATGAATGTTGGCGCGCGCTGGGGCCGGGGGGGTCGGCGCTGTTCGTGGTGCCCAACCGGGCCGGGCTGTGGTCGCGCAGCGACCGCACCCCGTTCGGATCGGGGCGGCCCTATAGCCAGACCCAGCTGGAGACGCTGCTGAAATCGCACAGCTTCCTGCCCGAGCGGCACATGACCACGCTGTATCAACCGCCCAGCCCCCTTCGTTTCTGGCGCAAGACCGCCGGAATGTGGGAACGGCTGGGCGGCAACCTGTCGGTGATCGTGTCGGGCGGCGTGCTGATGGTCGAGGCCACCAAACGCGTGCAGGCCCCGCGCGGCCCCGGCCTGCGCGCCAGCGTGCGCAAGCCACTTGAGGCGCTCAGCCCCCGCCCCAAGCCGGTGGCGGGACGGGCGTGAACGATTCACCTGTTATATGTCGTAGGCCGCCCGAAATCCGGGATAGCCAAGGTTAGCGCAAACATCTGTGACCTGCCGTGCTGTCAGAATCGTTGCCGGATCAGTGCCTTTGTTAATTTTTTGACCAAAAAAACCGCCACAATGCGTTGTGACTAAGGCATGGCATTGAAAAATATACGCTTTCCATGCCGCGCGCCTGTGCCATAGCAACTTGCGAGGTGGGCAATGCTCTGCTAAACCCACGCCGGATTACACTGATAAGAGTATGTATGCTCGCCATCGCCCCTCAGACGTGCCCACGTCTGTCGCAGGGGCCTAATTGTCGAAAGGGTGGACGTGTCCGAACCAGCTTCGATTTCCTCGGGTATCGCCGAACGCTATGCGACCGCGATCTTCGAGATAGCCCAAGATAGCAAACACCTGCCCAAGCTGGAGACCGGTGTTGACGCCCTGGCCGAAGCGCTGAACGTCAGCAGTGACCTGCGCGGCGTTATCTCCAGCCCGGTTATCAGCCGGGACGAGCAGGGCAAAGCCATTGCCGCAGTCGCGAAACACCTCAAGCTGACGCCGGAATTGTCGCGCGGCCTGAGCCTGATGGCGCAAAAACGTCGTCTGTTCGCGCTGCCGCAGCTGATTGCACAGCTGCGCGCCAAGATCGCCGATGAAAAGGGCGAAGTGCAGGCCGATGTCACCAGCGCCAAGGCGTTGACCAAGACGCAGGCCGACAAGCTGGCCAAGACGCTGAAGGCCAACATTGGCAAGGACGTCAAGATTCACGCGACCGTTGACGAGAGCCTTGTTGGCGGTCTTATCGTAAAGGTGGGCTCGAAGATGATCGATACGTCGATCCGCTCCAAGCTTGCATCGCTCCAGAATTCAATGAAAGAGGTCGGATAAATGGGTATCCAAGCGGCAGAGATTTCTGCAATCCTGAAGGACCAGATCAAGAATTTCGGCCAAGAGGTCGAAGTGGCCGAAATCGGCCAGGTTCTGTCCGTCGGTGACGGGATCGCGCGCGTTCACGGTCTGGACAATGTGCAGGCCGGCGAGCTGGTCGAATTCCCCGGTGGGATCATGGGCATGGCCTTGAACCTCGAGGCCGACAACGTCGGTATCGTGATCTTCGGCTCCGACCGTGATATTAAAGAAGGCGACACCGTCAAGCGCACCAAGTCCATCGTGGACGTGCCGATCGGTGACGCGCTTCTGGGCCGCGTTGTTGACGGCCTTGGCAACCCGCTGGACGGCAAAGGCCCCATCGAGGCCACAGAGCGCGGCATCGCCGACGTCAAGGCGCCGGGCATCATCCCGCGCAAATCGGTTCACGAGCCGATGGCGACCGGCATGAAGGCCGTCGACAGCATGATCCCGATCGGTCGTGGCCAGCGCGAGCTGATCATCGGCGACCGTCAGACCGGCAAGACCGCCATCGCGCTGGACACGATGCTGAACCAGAAGTCGATCAACGACGCTGCAGGCGACGATGAAAGCAAGAAGCTGTATTGCGTCTATGTCGCCATCGGTCAGAAGCGGTCGACCGTTGCCCAGCTGGTGAAAAAGCTCGAAGAGACCGGCGCCATGGCATATTCCATCGTCGTGGCCGCGACCGCATCGGACCCCGCGCCGATGCAGTTCCTCGCCCCCTATTCCGCAACCGCGATGGCCGAGCATTTCCGCGACAATGGCCGTCACGCGCTGATCGTCTATGATGACCTGTCCAAGCAGGCCGTGGCCTACCGCCAGATGTCCCTGCTGCTGCGCCGTCCGCCCGGACGCGAAGCCTATCCCGGCGACGTGTTCTACCTGCACTCTCGTTTGCTGGAGCGGTCCGCCAAACTGAACGAGGATAACGGGTCCGGTTCGCTGACAGCCCTGCCGATCATCGAAACCCAGGGCGGCGACGTTTCGGCGTTTATTCCGACCAACGTGATTTCGATCACCGACGGCCAGATCTTTCTGGAAACCGAGCTGTTCTATCAGGGCATCCGCCCCGCCGTGAACACCGGTCTGTCGGTCTCGCGTGTGGGCTCCTCGGCCCAGACCAATGCGATGAAATCCGTCGCCGGCCCGGTCAAGCTGGAACTGGCGCAGTACCGCGAAATGGCGGCGTTTGCGCAGTTCGGTTCCGATCTGGATGCCGCCACCCAGCAGCTGCTGAACCGTGGTGCGCGCCTGACCGAGCTGATGAAGCAGCCGCAGTATTCGCCGTTGACCAACGCCGAAATCGTCTGCGTCATCTACGCCGGCACCAAAGGGTACCTGGACAAGATCGCGGTCAAGGATGTCGGCCGTTTCGAGGCTGGCCTGCTCAAGCATCTGCGTGGCAAGCACGCGGACCTGCTGGACATGATCACCAAGGAAGACCCGAAAATCAAAGGGGAAGCCGAGAACAAGATCAAGGCCGCACTGGACGAATTCGCGCAGGACTTCGCCTGATATGCTGCGATGCGCTTCCATAGGTGCAGGGGCTGCGGCGTTCCTTCTGGACGCCGGGTTTGCACATGCGCAGTCGAGTCGTGAAGAGATTATCAAGGCAGCCGCTGTGAAATCTGTGGCTCTTTACGATGAGATGGCGGCGTGTATGGATACTGCGGAATTTCGCGAGGTCGGGTTTGCCCCGGAGGGACCATGCACGGAAATGACAAGTCGCATTTTCGAGCTTGAAGCCTACGACGGTTACCTTCTGGAGGCTGGATACCCTTGTGTTGCCGGCTTCTTTGGCCGGATCTACGCAGAAAACTTCGATGGCTATGGCGGGACCGGGAAAGCACCGTTCGGGACAATCGATCCGGAGTGGGCTGGCAAGTTCGAAGACTGCCGCCAAATGTTGGAGAACTAGATGCCAAACCTAAAGGACCTGAAAAACAGGATCGCGTCGGTCAAATCGACCCGCAAGATCACCAAGGCCATGCAGATGGTCGCCGCGGCGAAACTTCGCCGCGCGCAGGAGGCTGCCGAGGCGGCGCGTCCCTATACCGAGCGTTTCAACGCCGTTATGGGGCGCCTCGCGGCATCGGTTGGCAAATCCGAAGGTGCGCCGCGTCTGCTGCGTGGGACGGGTCAGGAGCAGACCCATCTGCTGATCGTAATGACGTCCGAACGTGGCCTTTGCGGCGGTTTCAACGCCAACATCGCCAAGCTGGCGAAACAGCGCGCGACCAAGCTGGTGGGCGAGGGCAAGACCGTCAAGATCATCACGGTCGGCAAGAAGGGCCGCGATTCCATGCGCCGTGAGTACGGCCAGTATTTCGTGGATCACGTCGATTTTTCTGACGTCAAGCGGATCGGCTATGCCGACGCGCAAGGCGTGGCGACACAGGTTCTGAACCGCTTTGACGCGGGCGAATTCGACGTGGCGACGATCTTTTACGCCACGTTCGAAAACGTCGTCACCCAGATCCCGACAGCCCAGCAGATCATCCCGGCCGATTTCGACGCGCCCAGCGACGAGGGCACCGGCGCCGAAACGCTCTATGACTACGAGCCGGACGAAACGGCGATCTTGGCCGACCTGCTGCCGCGCGGCGTGGCCACGGCGATCTTTGCCGCATTGCTGGAAAACGGGGCGTCCGAACAGGGCGCGCGCATGTCCGCGATGGACAACGCCACCCGCAACGCTGGCGAGATGATCGACAAGCTGACCATTCAGTATAACCGCTCGCGTCAGGCTGTGATCACGAACGAGCTGATTGAAATCATTTCGGGCGCGGAAGCGCTCTAGAAACGAGACGGAGACAATACATGGCAAATGCAAAAGGCAAAATCACTCAGGTGATCGGCGCCGTGGTTGACGTTCAGTTCGGCGACCATCTGCCGCAAATTCTGAACGCCCTGACCACCGAAAACAACGGCAAGCGTCTGGTTCTCGAGGTTGCGCAGCACCTCGGTGAGAACACCGTGCGCACCATCGCGATGGACGCGACCGAAGGCCTCGTGCGCGGTCAGGAAGTGACCGACACCGATGGCCCGATCACGGTGCCGGTCGGCAACTCCACGCTGGGCCGCATCCTGAACGTCGTGGGCGAACCCGTGGACGAGGGCGGCCCCGTGTCGCGCGACGACGAGCGTTCGATCCATGCCGACGCGCCCCCCTTCGCCGATCAGTCGACCGAGTCGATCGTTCTGGTGACGGGCATCAAGGTCGTCGACCTGCTGGCGCCCTACGCCAAGGGCGGCAAGATCGGCCTCTTCGGCGGTGCCGGCGTGGGCAAGACGGTTCTGATCATGGAACTGATCAACAACATCGCCAAGGTTCACTCGGGCTTCTCGGTTTTCGCCGGTGTGGGCGAGCGGACGCGTGAAGGCAACGACCTTTACCACGAGATGATCGAATCGGGCGTTATCGTCCCCGACAACCTTCAGGATTCCAAGGTGGCGCTGGTCTACGGCCAGATGAACGAGCCTCCGGGTGCGCGTATGCGCGTCGCTCTGACCGGCCTGACACTGGCCGAGCAGTTCCGCGACCAGTCGGGCACGGACGTTCTGTTCTTTGTCGACAACATCTTCCGCTTTACGCAGGCCGGTTCCGAAGTGTCCGCCCTTCTGGGCCGCATCCCTTCGGCTGTGGGCTACCAGCCGACGCTGGCCACCGACATGGGCCAGATGCAAGAGCGGATTACGTCGACAAACAAAGGGTCCATCACCTCCGTGCAGGCCGTCTACGTGCCTGCGGACGACCTGACCGACCCTGCGCCTGCGACGTCGTTCGCGCACCTTGACGCCACGACCGTTCTGTCGCGTGCGATCTCCGAGCTGGGCATCTACCCGGCGGTTGACCCGCTTGATTCGACATCGCGCCTGATGGACCCCTCCGTCGTCGGCGAGGAGCATTATCAGGTTGCGCGTGACGTGCAGGGTATCCTTCAGCGCTACAAGTCGCTTCAGGATATCATCGCGATCCTGGGCATGGACGAACTGTCTGAAGAGGACAAGCTGACCGTGGCACGCGCCCGGAAAATCCAGCGCTTCCTGTCGCAGCCCTTCGACGTGGCCAAGGTGTTCACCGGCTCGGACGGTGTTCAGGTGCCGCTGGAGGAGACGATTTCGTCCTTCAAGGCCGTTGTCGCGGGTGAGTATGACCACCTGCCCGAAGGCGCCTTCTACATGGTTGGCGGCATCGAGGACGTGAAGGCCAAGGCCGAGCGTATGGCCTCCGACGCCGCATAATGCATCTGCCGGACCGCGCCTGTGGTCCGGCACCCCGCCTAATGAAGGAGGCCACCAATGGCTGACACAGTGCAATTCGATCTGGTATCGCCCGAGCGCCTTCTGACATCCGTTCAGGCGCGCGAAGTGCAGATTCCGGGCGCCGAGGGCGATCTGACGGCGATGGCCGGCCATACGCCGCTCATCACCACGCTGCGCCCGGGCATCGTGCGCGTCACTTCGGACAAGGGCGAAGATGAATACGCCGTCACCGGCGGCTTTGCCGAGATCAACGCCGACGGCGTTTCGGTGCTGGCCGAGCAGGCGATCCATCGCACGGACCTGACGCAAGAACACTTCAAGAAGCTGGTCGCGGACGCGACCGAGCGTCTGGCGCGCGCGCAGGAAACATTCAAGAACGAGCCCGGCCCGGTCGATGATGCGGCCAAGCTGCTGGCCGACATGGTTGCGATGGGTGATCATATCGGCCTCAGCGGCTACTGATCTGCGCCGCAGATCGAAGACCCGGACAGGGGCCTGCATTTTGCAGGCCCTATTCTTTGGTGGCTTCACATATTTGCGAAGATGTGGATTATGCTGGTTTTGCGGTAATGATTGAGCGACATGAAAAAACTGGACACCGGGCTAATCGGGATCGATCAGGGCGAAGCGGTCCTGTTTTCGGAGCATGAAAGCGGCGGCACCATGTGGACCGGTGAGGGGGAGCGTACGCGCCGACACCCGGTCCGCTTTGCCGAGCGGTATCGCGCGCCGCCTGTCGTGCATTGCGCCCTATCGATGTGGGATATCGACAACCGCACCAATGCGCGCGTCGAGGTGAGCGCCGAGCGTATCACCGAAACCGGATTCGAAGTGGTCTTCCGTACCTGGGCCGATACCCGCATTGCCCGTGCGCGCGCCCGCTGGATGGCGATCGGCGAGGTTTATCATGCCGATGGTTGGGATCTGTACTGACCCCCGCCCTCCGGGCACCGTTACACGGCCCCCGACGGGTTAATGCTGCTACCAAATTGGCCTAGTTGCCGAACTGGCCCTCGTAGACCGGCTCGAGCGTCGGCGTATCGAACAGCGAGGACACGCTGGTGCCGTTCCAGATGTTCAGGATCGCCTGCGCGAATACCGGCGCGGTCGGGATGATGCGGATGTTCGGCGTGGCCTTCACTGCCTCGGTCGGGGCGATGGTGTCGGTGATGACCATGGATTTCAGCACGGAATTGGTCACACGCTCGACCGCCGGGCCGGACATGACGCCATGGGTGGTGTAGGCATGCACCTCGGACGCGCCATTTTCTACCAGTACCTCGGCCGCCTTGCACAGCGTGCCGGCGGTGTCGCACATGTCGTCGACGATGATGCATTTCTTGCCGGTCACGTCACCGATGATGGTCATTTCAGCCACTTCACCGGCCTTTTCGCGCCGCTTGTCGACGATGGCGAGCGGGGCGTTGATCCGCTTGGCCAGTTCGCGTGCGCGCGCCACGCCGCCGACGTCGGGGGATACGATCATCACGTCGTCCAGGCTGCCCTTGAACTGCTTCATGATGTCCAGCGCAAAGACCGGCGATGCGTAGAGGTTGTCGACCGGAATGTCGAAGAACCCCTGGATCTGCGCCGCGTGCAGGTCCATCGTCAGAACCCGCTCGATGCCCGCCTCGACCAGCATGTTGGCCACCAGCTTGGCCGAAATGGGCGTGCGCGCCTTGGAGCGGCGATCCTGCCGTGCGTAACCGAAATAGGGGATGACTGCGGTGATGCGCGCGGCCGAGGACCGGCGCAGCGCGTCCGACATGATCAGCAGCTCCATCAGGTTGTCGTTAGCCGGGTTCGACGTGGGCTGGATGACAAACATATCCTCGCCGCGCACGTTCTCGAACACTTCGACGAATATCTCGCCATCGTTGAACCGCTCGACCCGCGCATCGACGAGGCCCAGATTGACGCCCCGGTGCATCGACATGCGCCGCGCGATGGCAGTGGCCAGCGACATGTTGGCGTTGCCCGAGATGAGTTTCGGCTCAGATGTGGATGACATGGCTTTGGGTCCCTCGGGTGGCCGCATGAGCGGATTCGTTGCGTTGACACCGCTTAGCACGCGCGTAGGGTCGGGCAAAGCAGCAGGCACCCGAAGGATACGCAAAACATGGCTCAGGTTGATTATTTTTTCTCGGTGCTGTCGTCCTGCGCCTGTCGGGACGGCGTCGGGTTCGATCGCGGCCCTGCCGATCGCGGTTTGTTGCATGGGGTCGAAACCTATGGCGCCGATAGCCGAGCGGCAGCGCAGCGCGGCGTCAGAGGCATGCCCGGCTATCTGGCCGGTGATGGCGCGCCAGTCCGGGGGCGGGACCGGCTTGCCTATCCGGACCGTCATCGGGCGGGCCTCGCCTGACATGCCGCGCACTGAAAGGGGCGGCTTTCCAACCTGGTGGACGGTTTTTGGACAGGGACCGCGCCCCGCGCTGCTGATCCATTGCAGTCTTGCCGATTCGGGCGTCTGGCGCGGTATGGCGCCATCGCTGTCGGGTGCGCTGAGCATGACGGCCTTTGATATGCCGGGTCATGGGCGCAGCGCCGATTGGGATGCACGCGGCGAAATGAGTACGGTTTGCGCCGGAATGGCCGCCGATTTCGCTGCCGATTTGGCCCAAGATTGCGGCCCGGTCAACGTGATCGGACACAGCTTTGGCGGGGTGGTCGCGTTGCGGCTGGCGGTGGAGCGGCCCGACCTTGTCCGCTCACTGGTGATGATCGAGCCGGTTTTTTTCGCCGCAGGGCTGCGCACGCAGCCGGATGCCTGCGAAGAACATCTGGCCGAGCAGCGGGCATTCGTGGCGGCGATGGCGGCGGGCGATTTGGCCAAGGCGGCGCGCAATTTCATTGGCCAGTGGGGCGGCGGGCGTCCGTGGGACAGCTTCAGCGCCGAGGCGCAAGCGCGCATCGCGCAGCAGATGCCGCTGATCGCGGCGGTGGGGCCCGCGTTATACGACGACGTGGCAGGGCTGTTGGAGCCGGGCGTGCTGGAGGCGGTCGACATCCCTGTGCTGCTGCTGGAAGGCAGTGAGGCACCGCAGATTATCCCCGCGATCAATGCGGCGCTGGCCGCCCGGTTTCCACGCGCCCGGCGCGGTGTGATCGATGGAGCAGGGCATATGTCGGTCGCGACGCATCCGGGTCAGCTGAGCGCCGAAGTGCTGCGATTTCTGGCAGAGGTCTGAACCGGGAGTGGCTCTCCCCGGCTGCGTTTCAGCCCTTTGCCAGCGCCAGAAAATCGTCGATCATCTCGTGTGTGATCGACCAGTCGCAGACCAGCCGCATCATCAGGCGTTCGTCTGCATCGCCCTCCAGATCGCCCCAGAGTCCATAGACTGCACCCGCCGCGTGCAACCGCTGATGCTGGTGGCGGGGCAGGGTTGCGAAGATCATGTTCGCCTCGGGCTCTTCGACAAACTCCAGCCCGGCCACATCGCGCAGGCCGGCGGCGAGCCGGGCGGCGTTCGCGTTGGCGGCGCGGGCGGCGTCCAGCCATGTGCCGCCGTCCAGATAGCCCTGCATCTGCGCTGACAGGTAACGATGCTTGGAAAACAGATGCGCGCCGCGCTTGCGGCGCAGCTCGAATTCCCACGCATGGGCGGGATCAAAGAAAATCACCGCCTCGACCCCGGCGCAGCCGTTTTTCGTGCCACCAAGGCTGAGCGCGTCGATCCCCGCCTTCCATGTCATGTCGGCGGGAGTGCAGTCCAAGGCGACCAGCGCATTGGCGAACCGCGCCCCGTCCAGAAACGTGGGCAACCCGTACTCACGCGCCACCCCGGTCAGGGCGCGCATTTCCTCCAGCGTATAAAGACGCCCCATTTCGGTGACCTGCGTGATCTGCACCGGCCCGCGCTGCGAGGTATGCACATCGCCCTTGGTCCAGCCTTCGATCCGGGCGCGCAGCCCGGCCGCGTCCATCTTGTCACCACTGCCTACAAGGCTCAGCTTGGCGCCGCCGGTGTAAAATTCGGGGGCGTGACATTCATCGACGTTGATATGGGCCAGCGGCGTGCAGAACACCGCCTGCCACGGCTGGGTGAGCGTCCCCAGCGCCAGCGCGTTGGCTGCGGTGCCGGTGGCGACCAGATAAACTGCGGCTTCGGGTGCCTCGAACAGCTCGCGGATCTGCGCGCGCACGCCGTCCATGATGGGATCGGTGCCATAGCTGGGCTGATAGCCACTATCGGCGGCCATCATCGCCCGCGCCACGGCAGGATGCATCGGGCCGCTGTTGTCGGAGGCAAAATACATCAGGTCGGTTCCTCTATGACATGGTCTTCCCAGTCGTCCTCGTCGATTTCAAATTCGGGGACGGTCCGGCTTTGCATCGAGACGCCCGCGTCATGAACGCTTTGTGGATCGCCGGAAATCAGCGGATGCCAATCGTATAGCTTCTTGCCCTGCCACAGCAGCTTGTAAGCGCAGGTTTCGGGCATCCAATACAGGTTTGTGTCCATATTCGTGGGCTTCAGCACGATGCATTCGGGCACGAACTGGTGGCGAATCGGGTATTGCGCACAGCGGCAGGTGGTATCGTCGAACAGGCGACAGGCGACGCGGGTCATCACGACCTCGCCGGTATCCTCGTCCTCCAGCTTGTTCATGCAGCATTTGCCGCAGCCGTCGCACAGCGCCTCCCATTCGGGGCGCGTCATGCGGGTGATGGGCGTATCCTCCCAAAATCGGGGGCGCAGCGGGGGACTCATAGCGCGTCCAGTATGCTGCGGGCCTTGGCGCAGTCGGCATCCATCTGGGCGATGAACGCCTCAAGGCTGTCGAACTTTGCCTCGGGGCGCAGGTATTCAACCAGCGCGACCGACAGATCGGCGCCGTAAAGATCGCCGGAGAAATCAAACAGGAACGTTTCCAGATTGGGTACCTCGCCCTCGAACATCGGGCGCACACCCAGCGAGGCCGCGCCGGTATATTGTCCCAGATGTGGACCGTTCAGAACGTCGACCAGAACGGCATACACGCCAAAGCGCGGCGGATGCAGCCCCGCAATCGACATGTTGGCCGTCGGATAGCCCAGCTCGCGGCCGCGCTTGAACCCGCCCATGACCGTTCCTTCGATCCGGTGCCAGTGGCCCAGCATCACGGCCGCGTCCTGAACGCGCCCCTCGCCCAGCGCGCGCCGGATCGCGGTCGAACTGACCTGACTGCCCTCAGCCACCAGAAGATCCGCGATGGTCACGTCAAAGCCCATCTCGGCGCCGTATCCGGACAGCATTTCGGCATTGCCGGCGCGCCCCTTGCCAAAGCAGAAATCCTTGCCCACTACCAGATGGCGCAGGCTCAGCCCGTCGGCGATCACGCTTTGCGCAAATTCGCGGGGGGACAGCGCGGCCATGGCCGCGTCAAAGGGCAGCTCGAACAGGGTTTCCACCCCCAGCTTGGCCAGACGGTTGGCGCGGGCGCCGGGGCTCATCAGGCGAAAGGGCGGGGCGTCCGGGGCAAAGTGTTCGCGCGGGTGGGGCGTGAAGGTGACGATGCCCAGCGGCGCGCCTGACACGGCGCCGGCATCGCGTGCCAGATCAATAACGGTACGGTGGCCCAGATGCACGCCGTCGAAATTACCGATAGCGGCGCTGGCGCCCTTGGCAGAGGCCGGGACGGCCTTGTAATCGTGGAAAATACGCATGGCGAAGGCGTAGCGTGGCGCATCCTGCTACGCAAGCATGGATGCGCACGTCACGCGACTGTGGGGCGGGTTTTGCGCTAGTCGAACTTGCGGGAGGGGGCCATGACCATCGCCTCGCCGATCAGGACCTTCTTGCCGTTGACCATGCAGCGGCAGTCCAGCCCGACGCGCCGCTTGGCGTGATCGATGGAAATCACCTCGACCTCGGCATGGACCATGTCGCCGGGGCGGACCGGGGCGAGGAACTTCAGCGACTGGCCCATGTAAACGGTGCCATGGCCCGGCAGCTGTTCGCCAATCACGGCCGAGATGAGGCCGGCGGTCAGCATGCCATGCGCGATGCGTCCCTCGAATATGGTGTCGCGGGCATATTCATCGTCCATATGCACCGGATTACGGTCGGTCGAAACCTCGGCGAACAGCTCGATATCGCGGTCGGTAATGACTTTGCGCAGGTGGCGCGTCATGCCCATCTCGATGTCTTCGATGCAGATCGTGCCGCGTGGCATGTTGTCCAACATGAGGCCCTCCGGGTGGTCCTGTGGGTAACAATAAGGCGCCGAGGCGCCGCATATTGGAACTTTATTACTTCGCAGGCGCAGAAAATCAACCCCTAAAGGAGTCCGTACCTGGCTAATTATTGCGCCGTGAGCGGCCCGGCCTTTAGCGCAAATGCCCTATTGTATAGGTCGGAGACGCCATTTTCTGTGCCAGATATGCCTCCAGCCGCGCGGGGTTGGGTTGATCGTCGGCGTTCGTCTCGGATGCGGCCAGCCCGCCGGTGATGAACAGCGAATCGATATTCTCGCCCATCGCGCCTGCAATGTCGGTGCCGATTCCGTCACCAATCGCCAGAATGTCCGCTTCGGCGATATCCTTGCCAAGGGCGGCCAGTCGGCGGCGCGCCAGATCGTAGATCGGCGGATGCGGTTTGCCGAAATACAGGCTCTCGCCGCCCATTTCGGTATAAAGCTGCGCCAGCGCGCCGGCGCACCACTCGCGCACATCGCCGCGATCCACCACGATATCGGGGTTCGCGCAGAGCAGCTTCATCCCCTTTTGCTTGGCATAGAGGAAATCGGCGCGGTTCACCGCCGGGTCGGCCAGCGGATCGAACGGGCCGCAGCAGACGATGCCGGTGGCGCGGTCCAGCGGCACGCGGGTGATGGGTGCGGGGTCGTCGATCACCTCCATAGGCGCAAAGAAGCCCTCGTCACGGGCAGGTTCGCCCATGAAATAGACCTTGTCGCCGACAACACCGCGAAACATTGCGGCGCGGGCTGAATCGCCCGAGGTGGCGATGGCGTCATAGGCATCGTCCGGCACGCCGAATTCATGCAGCTGCGCCGCCACCCCCTTGCGCGGTTTGGGTGAGTTGGTCACCAGCACCACCGTGCCGCCGCCCGCGCGGTAGATCCGCATCGCGGCGACGGCGTCGGGATAGGCGGTGACGCCATTGTGCAGGCAGCCCCACAGATCGACGAACAGCGCGTCGTAGCGGCTGGACACGTCGGCGAGCGATTGGATGATCTGGGTCATGGGGCCTCCCTTCGGCGTTGGTTTCAGATATGGCAGGCGGAGGCGCCCGAGGCCAGAGCCGAGTCCGGTTGCAGCCCGTTGCACCCCCGCGCTAGATGAGCGGCGAAGGAGCGACATCATGCATGATCATTCAGGCCACAGCCATGACCATTCGCATATCCCGAAGAACGAGACGAAAATCGCCATCGCCGCCGCGTTGACCGGCACCTTCATGGTGGCCGAGGTGGTCGGCGGCGTCATCTCGGGCTCGCTCGCGCTGATTGCGGATGCGGGGCATATGCTGACCGATTTCGCGTCGCTGATGCTGGCATGGCTGGCGTTCCGGCTGGCCCGCCGTCCTGCCGACTGGAAGCGGACCTACGGGTTTGACCGGTTTTCGGTGCTGGCGGCCTTCGTCAACGGCATGTCGCTGTTTGTCATCGCGGGCTGGATCCTGTGGGAGGCGATCCAGCGCCTGAACGATCCGCAGGAAGTGCTGGGCGGCGTCATGATCTGGGTCGCGCTGGGCGGTCTGCTGGTCAATATCCTTGCCTTTCTGGTGCTGACGCGCGGCGGCGCAGGCGAGAATCTGAACGTGCGCGCCGCTGCATTGCATGTGATGGGCGACTTGCTGGGATCAGTCGCGGCGTTGGTGGCGGCGCTGGTGATCATTTGGACCGGCTGGACACCGATTGATCCGATCCTGTCGGTGCTGGTTGCTGTGATCATCCTGCGCTCGGCGTGGAAGGTGGTGGCACAGAGCGGGCACATCCTGCTGGAGGGCGCCCCCGACGGGTTTGACCGGCGCGACGTGGTCGCAGACCTGTGCGCCGAGGTGCCGGGGCTGCGCGATGTGCGCCACGTTCACGCCTGGTCGGTCACGCAGGAGCGGCCCATGGTTACGATGGTCGTCGAGCTGGACGCGGGCAGCGATGCAACTACCGTCAAGACTGCGATCCGCGAACGCCTGCAAGAGCGGCACGCTATCGGGCATGTCACCATCGAGGTAGAGCGCTGACGGCGCCGAATCCTCGCGAACAGTCGTTTGCGGCGCGGGTCAGAGCAGCGCCGCCGGGTGGCCGATGCCCGGCCCCCGCGTCAGATCTTGAGGCTGGGGATGATCTGCTTTTTCCGGCTCATCACGCCGGGCAGGATCACAGTGTCGCCCGTG
Source organism: Roseovarius sp. M141 (assembly GCF_024355225.1). Taxonomy (NCBI): domain Bacteria; kingdom Pseudomonadati; phylum Pseudomonadota; class Alphaproteobacteria; order Rhodobacterales; family Roseobacteraceae; genus Roseovarius; species Roseovarius sp. M141. The sequence goes on along the minus strand of NZ_VCNH01000008.1, from coordinate 3,338,445 downwards.
GGTGCGATGCCAAAGGACTTCTCGGCCAGCGTTTTCACCATGTCGTTGGGGATCAGCAGCGTCGCCTCTTCGTTCAGGATGTCGACGACGAACAATAGCACCTGATCGACGCCATCCTCGGCGGCGACCGTCTGCATCGTCTGCATCAGGCTGTCCTTGCGGTCCAGAACCACCTTGGGCGCCGTCGTTTCCAGCACCGAGACGCGGAATTTGGCGCCGGGCAGCTCGAACTCCTTGCTGTCCATGCGCAGCAGTTCGGCGTCGGTAAAGGCCGAGACGTCTGATTTGGCGGCGAACATCTGGGCCGCATAATCGCCGATGTCGATGCCCAGATCCGATGCCAGATCATGGGCGATCGCCTTGTCCTCGTCCGTGGTGGTCGGGCTGCGGAATTCCAGCGTGTCGCTGAGGATGCACGACAGCATCGCGCCCTTCACGCCCTCGGGCATCTGCGCCATGTCCTTGCCGATCATCTTCCACATGATGGTGGCCGTGCAGGCCATAGGCTCGATCCGGATTTCCAGCGGGCCCAGCGTTTCCAGCCCGCCGACCAGACGGTGATGGTCGATGATGCTGCGGATATCGGCGTTGTCGATATTGGCGGGCAACTCGGCGGGGTTGTTGGTGTCGACGATGACGACGGGCTGGCCGTCGTCGACATCCGCGATGATCCGAGGCGTGTCCAGGTCCCAGCGTTTCAGCATGAACGCGGCTTCGGTATTGGGCTGTCCCAGCAGCACCGGCTGGGCGTCGATGCCTTTGATCTCGCTCAGATACCATGCCCAGACGATGGGCGATCCGGTGCTGTCCGTGTCGGGCGATGTGTGGCCGAAAACGAGCGTTGTCATGGGCTGCGGTCCTTGAATGCGAAACTGTTGCGAATTTGGGCGTCTTATAGGGGGGCGATGCGGGCTTGTCACGGGGGCGCGGTCCGGCCACGATGCGGCGCATGCAAAAACCTGTCGAAACCGATCTGTACGCGCCGGTGAAGGCTTGGCTGGAGGCGCAGGGCCATAGTGTCAAGGGCGAGGTCGGCGCCGCCGATGTCGTCGCGCGCAAGGGCGGTGCGCTACTGATCGTCGAACTGAAGCTGGGATTTTCGCTGGTGTTACTGCAACAGGCCGTGGCGCGGCAGGCGGTGTGCGATCTGGTCTATGTCGCGGTGCCGCGCTGGCGCGGCAAGGCGGGCTGGCGCGCATTCAAGGGCAATATCGGCCTGTGCCGTCGGCTCGGACTGGGGGTTCTGTCGGTTCAGTTCGAGGACGGGACCGTGCAGGAACATGCGGCGCCGGGACCGTTCCAGCCGCGCAGATCGCCCAAGAAACGCGCGCGGCTGGTGGCCGAATTCGACACGCGCAGCGGTGATCCGACACCGGGCGGCACCAACGGGCAGGTGATGACGTCCTACCGGCAGGACGCGCTGACCTGCGCGGCATATCTGGCGGGCGCAGGTGCGTCGAAAGGCGCCGATGTAGCGCGCGAAACCGGGGTGGGGCGGGCGCGGCAGATCATGGCGGACAATCATCACGGCTGGTTCTATCGCGCCAGTCGCGGCATCTATGCGCTGAGCGACGCAGGGGTCGCCATGCTGGGCACGACAGCGGTTCACATGCCCGAACTGCCGACAGTCGGCTAATTGCGCAGATAGCTGGACGTGGCGGGCATCGGCGGACTGCGTCATCGTATAAATGTTTAGATCACGAAGCAGTTGACACAGCGCTGCGGGCTGCCTAACTACCCATCGTTAGCACTCGCCTTGGGTGAGTGCTAACGGCCCGCATCCGGGCCACAGAAACGTAACTTTGAGCTAAGGAGCCTCAGAGATGGCATTTACTCCGCTGCACGACCGCGTCCTCGTTCGCCGCATTGAAGGCGACGAGAAAACCAAAGGCGGCCTGATCATTCCCGACAGCGCCAAAGAAAAGCCCAGCGAAGGCGAAATCGTCTCGGTTGGCGAAGGCGCACGCAAGGACAATGGCGAGCTGATCGAAATGGCCGTGAAGGCCGGTGATCGCGTCCTGTTCGGCAAATGGTCCGGCACCGAGATCACGATCGACAGCGAAGAGCTGCTGATCATGAAGGAGAGCGATATTCTGGGCAAAATGGCCTGATATCGCGCGATGCTGCGCCGCCCCACGGGGCAGGCGTGCATTAACCTGACACACTAATTCGAAGGAATTGAGATATGGCTGCTAAAGACGTCAAATTCAGCACCGACGCCCGCAACAAGATGCTCAAGGGCGTCAACATCCTGGCCGACGCCGTCAAGGTCACGCTGGGCCCCAAAGGCCGCAACGTGGTCCTGGACAAGTCGTTCGGCGCCCCGCGCATCACGAAGGACGGCGTATCCGTCGCCAAAGAGATCGAGCTGGAAGACAAGTTCGAGAACATGGGCGCGCAGATGGTCAAAGAAGTGGCCAGCCGCACCAATGACGAGGCCGGCGACGGCACCACCACCGCGACGGTTCTGGCGCAGGCCATCGTCCGCGAAGGCATGAAGTCGGTTGCAGCGGGCATGAACCCGATGGACCTCAAGCGCGGTATCGACATGGCGACTGCCAAGGTCGTCGAGCAGATCCGCAAGGCTGCCCGTGATGTGTCCGATAGCGCCGAAGTCGCGCAGGTCGGCACCATTTCCGCCAATGGCGAAAAAGAAATCGGCCAGCAGATCGCGGACGCGATGCAGAAGGTCGGCAACGAGGGTGTGATCACCGTCGAAGAGAACAAAGGCCTCGAGACCGAGACCGATGTTGTCGAGGGTATGCAGTTCGACCGTGGCTACCTGAGCCCCTATTTCGTGACCAATAGCGACAAGATGATTGCCGACCTTGAGGACTGCATCATCCTGCTGCACGAAAAGAAGCTGTCGTCGCTTCAGCCGATGGTTCCGCTGCTTGAGCAGGTCATCCAGTCGCAGAAGCCGCTGCTGATCATCGCCGAGGACGTCGAAGGCGAGGCTCTGGCCACGCTGGTCGTCAACAAGCTGCGCGGCGGTCTGAAGATCGCAGCCGTCAAGGCACCCGGTTTCGGCGATCGCCGCAAGGCAATGCTGCAGGACATCGCGATCCTCACCGGCGGTCAGGTCATCTCCGAAGATCTGGGCATGAAGCTGGAATCGGTCACGATGGACATGCTGGGTTCGGCCAAGAAAGTGTCGATCACCAAGGACACCACCACCATCGTTGATGGCGCTGGCGAGAAGGCCGAGATCGAGGCGCGCGTTGCCCAGATCCGTAACCAGATCGAAGAGACCACCAGCGACTACGACAAAGAGAAGCTGCAAGAGCGCGTGGCCAAGCTGGCCGGCGGCGTTGCAGTCATCCGCGTCGGTGGCATGACCGAAACCGAAGTCAAGGAGCGCAAGGACCGTGTTGACGACGCGTTGAACGCGACCCGTGCGGCCGTTCAGGAAGGTATCGTCGTTGGCGGCGGTGTTGCCCTGATCCAGGCTGGCAAGATTCTGGACGGTATGACCGGTGAGAACAACGACCAGACGGTCGGCATCTCGATCGTGCGCAAGGCGCTTGAAGCGCCCCTGCGCCAGATCGCCGAGAACGCCGGCGTTGACGGTTCGGTCGTTGCGGGCAAGATCCGCGAGTCCAGCGATGCCAAGTTCGGCTTCAACGCGCAGACCGAAGAATATGGCGACATGTTCAAGTTCGGCGTCATCGACCCTGCCAAAGTGGTGCGTCACGCATTGCAGGACGCGGGTTCGATTGCCGGTCTGTTGATCACGACCGAAGCCATGGTTGCCGACAAGCCGTCGAAAGACGGCGCCGGCGCAGGTGGCGGCATGCCCGACATGGGCGGCATGGGCGGAATGATGTAAGGTTTCGCCTGGCGAAAACCGAACTACCACCCAAAGCCGAGACTACGGGGGTCGCCTTTCTGGCGGCCCCTTTTTCGTGTGGCAGATGTTCCACCAAAAGAGATTTATGCCTCCGGCGGGGATATTTATGGCAAAAAGAAAGCGCTACTCGCCTGAGGCGTGTGCGGTGTGATGGGAAGGGCGATGATTCTTAGATTTCCTGAATTCAGTCGCGAGATGCGGCGCGGCGAGGAACCTGCCGTTGGCGCGCTGCTGCAGCGGGCCTTTGGCGGGGACGGCGAGGCGCGTTTGGTGCAGGCGCTGCGCAAATCGGGCGCTGTCGCGGGCGAGGTGGTGCTGCCATTTCAGGGCGGCATCGTGGGGTATTACGCCCTGTCGCGCATGGACGCCCCCGAGGGCTGGCTGTGTCTTGCCCCGGTCGCGATCGACCCGGACTGGCAGGGCGCGGGGCATGGGCGGCGGTTGATCGGCATGCTGGCAGAATGGGCGCGGCGCAGCGGCACCTATGTCGCCGTGCTGGGGCAGGTGCCGTTTTACGAACGCGCAGGTTTCAACGCCACGCGGGCGTCGCGGCTGACAACGCCCTATCCGGTCGCTCAGACGTTGATCGCGGGGCCGGGCGAGGATGCGCCGCAGGCGGCGCTGAGCTATCCTGCCGCGTTCGGCGCGATGTAGCGGTGGGGGCGGGGTTAATCTGCCTTATCGATGTGCGTCACTTCCAGTTCGACCATGCCGCTGGGGCGGGGCCATTCGACGACGTCGCCCAGTTGCGCCTCAAGCAGCGCGCGCGCGAGGGGGGAGTGGGCAGCGATCAGGCCCTGTGTCGGATCGGCCTCGTCCTCGCCGACGATGGTGTAGGTGGCGGGCTTGCCGTCCTCGTCCAGTACGTCAACGGCGGCACCGAACTGCACGCTTGGATAGGCGCCCTCGGGCGGCTCGACCAGAATGGCCGAGCCAAGCCGTGCCGCCACATAGCGCAAGTCACGTTCGGCCACCGCCAGCGGATAGAGCGTTTCGGGATCGTCCGGCGCAGCGCGCAGGCGGGCGATTTCCGCCTCCAGCGTGGCCTCGCGGGCATGTAGCTGGGCCAGACCGCGCGGCGTGACGTGGTTGGGGTGCGCAGAGATCGGCAGATCGTCCAGCCGCTGGGGCGTGGTGCTGCCGTCGTCTTCTTTGGTGAAGGCCTTGTTCATGTGCGTTACCCGACGATTTCCTCGAGTGGATCATAGCCGATGCCGTCTGAAAAGGCGATTGTCCTCAGGCTGTCGGGTTTTAGCCGGATATCGGGCAGCTCATCTGCGGCAAACCAGCGGCGGCGGGTCACGATGCCCTCGGGGTCGCGCCAGCCTGCATCCAATGCGCCGCTGACCAGCGTGCAGCGAAAGAATATTTCCACCTGATGAAAATCGCGCTGGGCGGCGTGAAATTCATTTATCAGGCACGGCGCGCCGATGGCAATGCGCAGCCCTGTTTCCTCGTGCACCTCGCGTTCAAGGCTTTGGGGCAGGCTTTCATGGATATTTGCGCCGCCGCCAGGCGCGCACCACAGATCGCTGCGCGCGCCCGGAAAGGCGTTGACCAGCAGCAGCCGGTCGTCGTGAATCAGGACGGCGCGGGCAGCGATGCGAATGGGCATGGGCGGGCTTTTACCTGTGGCAAGGGATGTGGGGGCTTTTCGTGCGGACAGTTTGCGCATATCTGCACAAGGATGAAAACATGGCCTCTCATAGTGGCGCTTGCTTTGCCTGTTCCGGCATTGGCTGACTGCGCCGTTCTGCTGCATGGGCTGGCGCGCAGCGATGCGTCGCTTCTGGTGATGGGCGAAGTGCTGGAGGCGGCGGGAATGCAGGTGGTGATCCCGTCCTATCCGTCAACCAAGGCGCGGATTTCCGCGTTGGCCGACGAGGTTCTGCCGGGGGCCGTTAGGGCCTGCGGTGACGAGACCGTTCATTTTGTCACTCATTCGATGGGCGGTATCCTCTTGCGTGCGTGGCTGCCTGCGCACCGGCCCGAAAACCTGGGCCGCGTGGTGATGCTGGCCCCGCCGAACCACGGCAGCCAGGTCGTGGATGAACTGGGCGGTCTGGAGCTGTTCGAATGGATCAACGGCCCGGCGGGCATGCAACTGGACACCGGGCCTGATACATTCACCGAAAGCCTGCCGCCTGTGGATTTCGATCTGGGTGTCATTGCAGGCACGCGGTCGCTGAACCCCTATTTTTCGCTGCTGCTGAAGGGGCCTGACGATGGCAAGGTGTCGGTCGCCTCGACCAAGGTGGATGGGATGGCCGATCATATCAAATTGCCGGTCACGCATACCTTCATGATGAATAATCCGATGGTCATCTCGCAGGTCGAGAAATTTTTGACCAGCGGCGCGTTTGACCATGACATGAATATCGGCGATCTGTTCCGGTGGGGTGACGATTGAGCCTGTCGCTGGAACTGCGCGGCGCTGATGTGCTGCATCCCGGCGGGCTGTCGCGCGCGCCGTTGGCCATTGCAGATGGGTGCATCGTTTCAGGTGAATCGGGCGGCGGCGGGCGCGTGGTGGACCTGACCGGGTTCACCGTATTGCCTGGTATCGTTGACGCCCATGGCGACGGGTTCGAGCGGCATCTGGCCCCCCGGCGCGGCGCGATGAAGGATATCGGCGCCGGCCTGATCGCCGCCGAGGCTGAACTGGCGGCGAACGGTATCACGACCGCCATGCTGGCGCAGTTCTACAGCTGGGAGGGCGGCATGCGCGGCCCTGATTTCGCCACCGCCGTCATGAAGGGGCTGGCGCAGATACGCGGCAGCGTTGTGACGGACCTGCGCGCGCAGCTGCGGTTCGAGGTGTCGATGGTGGACGATTACGAGGCTGTCGCAGCGTTTATCGCGCACTACGGCATTGGCCATGTCGTGTTCAACGACCATCTGCCGCATGCGGCACTGGCGGCGGGCAAGCGGCCGCCGCGACTGACCGGCCAGGCGCTGCGTATCGGGCGCAACCCCGAGCGGCACCTGGAGGTGATGCAGGCGCTGCATGATGGTATGGACCGTGTGCCGCAGGCTCTGGCGCGGCTGACGGCGGATCTGGCGGCGGCGGGAGTGTGCATGGGCAGCCATGACGACCGCAGCGCCGCCGCGCGCGCTGGGTGGCGCGCCATGGGCGTGACGATCGCCGAGTTTCCCGAAACGATGGAGGCCGCCGAGGCCGCCCAAGCCGGCGGTGATGCCGTCGTCATGGGGGCGCCGAATATCGTGCGCGGCGGCTCGCATAACGGCAATGCCAGCGCGGTGGACATGGCGGCGATGGGCTGCGTCGATGCGCTGGCGTCCGATTATCACTACCCCTCATTGCGGCGCGCGGCTTGGTTGCTGTCGGACGCGGGGATATGCGATCTGGCGGCGGCGTGGCATCTGGTGTCCAAGGGGCCGGCGCAGGTTCTGGGCCTTGCCGACCGGGGCGATCTGGCGCCGGGCCAGCGCGCCGATCTGACGATCCTGAGCAGCAACAGCCGCCGCGTTATGGCCACGCTGGCGGGGGGGCGGATCAGCTACCTGGCTGGGGATGCGGCGGATCGGTTCATCGGCTGAGTGTGCTTATGCAGGCATCGGCGGTTCCCCGCAGAAGCGCCTTGCATGACGCTTTCGATTTGCCCGGCTGTTGCCTATTGTGAAACAAAAGACTGAGGCAGAAAAAGACTGAGGCAGAGGGCAGGCGATGAAGATTTCGACATGGATGACCGCAGGTTTGACCGTTCTGGTGGCCAATAGCGCGGCAGGCGCGCCGGTCAGTACATCGCCCCGCCCCGAGGGGCGCCCGGACGGGCAGGTGCTGGCATCGGCGGCGGTGCGTGCGCCGACCACCGCCTTGCGTCCGGTGCTGCGTCCGGCGGATCTGGATACCGACGCACCGCTGCGCGTCGCGGCCAAGGATCCGGGCTTGCGCAGCTGGATCGCCGGATTTCGCGCCCGCGCGGCGGCGGTTGGGATCGAGGGGCAGGCGTTTGACGCGTCCTTTGCGGGCGTGCAATACGATCCGGGCGTGATCGCGCGGGACCGCAACCAATCGGAATTTTCCAAGCAGATATGGGAATATCTGGACACTGCCGTATCGTCTTCGCGTGTCAGCAACGGCAAGGCGGCACTGGCCCGCCACGGCGCGGCGCTGAACCGGATCGAAGCCCGTTACGGCGTCGAGAAGGAGGTCGTCACGGCCATCTGGGGCCTTGAGAGCGCCTATGGAGCCGCGCGGGGCAGCAGCCCGCTGATCGAATCGCTGGCCACGCTGGCCTATGACGGGCGGCGCGGCGCGTTCTTTGAAGAGCAGCTGATCGCGGCGCTGAAAATCGTGCAGGCAGGAGACGTGGCACCCCGCGCCATGACTGGCAGCTGGGCGGGGGCAATGGGCCATACGCAGTTCATGCCCACATCCTACCTGTCCTATGCGGTGGATTTCACCGGCGATGGCAGGCGCGACATCTGGTCGGACGACCCGACCGACGCGCTGGCATCGACCGCAGCGTATCTGGCGCATTTCGGTTGGAAAAAAGGGCAGCCCTGGGGCGTCGAAGTGCGCCTGCCAAGCGGGTTTGATCTGTCGCAGGCACGTCGCGATTTGACCCGCAGCCCCGCCGCATGGGCCGCCGAGGGCGTGCGCGACATGGCAGGGCGCCCGGTGCCGAACCATGGCAAGGCATCGATCCTGCTGCCTGCCGGATCGGGCGGCGCGGCCTTTATGATCTTTGACAATTTCAGCGTGATCGAGCGCTATAACAAGGCCGATGCCTATGTCATCGGCGTTGGCCACCTGTCCGACCGGCTAAAGGGCGGCTCGGCTATACAAGCGCCCTGGCCGCGCCAGTATCATGCGATAAGTTCAGCCCAGAGGCGTGAGATCCAGAGCCGCCTTCGCAGCAAGGGTTTTGCCGTTGAAAAGATCGATGGCATCATCGGTCCCAACACCACCAATGCGATCCGCGCCTTTCAGCAATCCGCCGGGTTGAGCGCCGATGGGTATCCATCCCAGGAACTGCTCAAGGCGCTGGGCGGCTGATCGCGGGGTCTGGGTGTTTTCACCAAGAAAAGCCAACAGGTTCGGCTCCCATTTGCGGTGTTAGACTGTCGTGGATGGAGGGGCATTGGCCCCCATTTTCAATACCCAATACGACCTCTCAGCCGTCCTGATGTCGAACGACTGATCTGTCCGCCATCTTGCGATGGACAGATTAAGGCTGGCTATGGACAGCGCTGCGACACAACCCCAGATCACCGCGCATCTGGAGCATCATCGGGCGCGGTTTAAAGGATGGCGGCCGGGTGAGGTTTTGGAGTCTTAAACCGCTGTAAGTCTGTATTCACTTTTTGCCCCTATGCTGGATCCCCATGAGGCCGTTTTGGGATATATGGCCATCGGCGCCGGGCATGTTTGGCTGGCATGGGCGGTGATCCGCGTCAGAGGTGCGGTGCGAATTCTTCCAGAACGGCGGTATAAACCGCGCGTTTGAAGGGGACGATATGGCGGGGCAGATCCGCAGGCGACAGCCAGCACCAGTGGGAAAATTCGGGATGCGCCGTGAGGATGTTGATCTGGCTGTCATCGCCGCGGAACCGGGCCAGAAACCATTTCTGTTCCTGCCCGCGATAGCGGCCTTTCCACATCCGGGCCACCAGATCATGCGGCAGATCATAGCGCACCCAGCCTGCCGTCTCGGCCTCGATCCGGACTAGATCAGGCGTGACTCCGGTTTCTTCGGCCAGCTCGCGCACGGCGGCGGCGCGCGCATCCTCGCCCGGATCGATGCCCCCTTGGGGCATCTGCCAAGCAGGCTCTTTCGTGTCGATGCGCTGGCCGACAAAGACGTGCCCGTCTCTGTTGACCAGCATCACGCCGACACAAGGACGATAGGGCAGAAGGGCGATCTGTTCCGGGGTCATGACCCTCTCCGAGGCTGGTGGGCGGGCCGCGACTGGCGTGGCCCGCTGCTTGCGTCAGTTGCTGCCGTTCAGCGTGGTGAGACCCTTGAGGATGTCGATGGCATAGGCCAGCTGGTAATCCTCCTCGCGCAGCTTTGCGCTTTCTTCGGCGCGTTCGCGGGTTTCCTTGATGTGCTGGATCTCGTCCTCGGTCAGGCTGTCATTGTTCAGGCTACCGCGCAGATCCGCCTCCGACCGCAGCAGTGGCGGTGCGCCGTTCTCGTCCTCCACCTCCTCAGGCTTGCGGCGCGGCTGCGCGACCAGAATGTCGGGCGACACGCCCAGCGCCTGAATCGAGCGGCCCGATGGGGTGTAATACCGGGCGGTGGTCAGGCGCATCGCGCCGTCGCCGCGCAGTGGCATGACCGTCTGAACCGACCCCTTGCCAAAGCTCTTGGTGCCCACCACCACCGCGCGGTGATGGTCCTGAAGCGCGCCGGCCACGATTTCGGATGCCGACGCCGAGCCACCATTGATCAGCACGACGATCGGTTTTCCCTCGGCCAGATCGCCGGGGGTCGCATTGATACGCTCGCCGTCCTGCGGATCGCGGCCACGGGTGCTGACGATCTCGCCCTTTTCCAGAAACGCATCCGACACCTTGATCGCCTGATTCAGCAGACCGCCGGGGTTGTTGCGCAGGTCAATGACAAAGCCGTTGATCTTGTCGATGCCGCCGGCCTTTTCGACCTCGTCGGCCAGGCTTGCTTCGAGGTTCTCATAGGTCTGGTCGTTGAATTTCGACACACGCAGAACCACGGCCTTCTGCTCGGTTCGCGCGCGCACGGCGACCAGCTTGATCGTGTCGCGGATGATGGACAGATCGAACGGCTCGCTCTCGCCTTCGCGCACGAGGGTGATGACGATCTCGCTGCCGACCGGGCCGCGCATCATGTCGACTGCGGCGTCCAGAGTCAGGCCCAATACACTTTCGCCGTCGACATGGGTGATGTAATCGCCCGATTCAACGCCCGCGTCAGCCGCCGGTGTGCCGTCGATGGGCGAGACGACCTTGACGAAGCCTTCTTCTTGGGTGACCTCGATGCCCAGTCCGCCGAATTCGCCGCGCGTCTGGACCTGCATGTCCTCGGCGTCGTCGGGCGGCAGGTAGCTGGAATGGGGGTCGAGCGATGTGAGCATGCCGTTGATTGCGGCCTCGATCAGGTCGCCCTCGTCGACTTCTTCGACATATTGCGCGCGGATCCGCTCGAAAATGTCGCCAAAGAGGTCCAGCTGCTCGTAGACGCTGGTGCTGTTCTTGCTCTCCTGCGCCATGAGAGGGGCGGCGATCTGCGTGGTGACGATCACGCCTGCCAGCGTGCCGGCGCCGGCAGCCATCAGGAATTTCTTCATAGATTACTCATCCTTGTCTGTCTTGAACCACAGCGCGGGGTCTACGGCGGTGTTATCCTGTCTGACTTCTATATACAGGGTTTGCGTCCATTCGGTAGCCGCCTCTAGCAGCTCGGCGGGCACAATTTCGTCATCCCGCTGTGTGCCGGGATCACCGACACCGCCCATCAGGCCCACGGGGCTGCCCCCGGGCAGGACTTGTCCTATCTGACCATAGACCACGTCCATCCCGGCGAAGACCAGCAAAATTCCCGATTGAGGCTCTAGGATCGCGACGTTTCCGTAATCCAGCAGCGGCCCCTGATAGCGCAGCGTCGCCGCCGCCGGGGTGGTGACGACGGCGCGGGGCGGCGCGGCCATGACGATGCCGGGGCGGATGATGCCTGCCGCGTCCGCCTCGCCCGCGCGGCGCAGGATGCGGCCCTGGACGGGCAGGGGGAGCTGGCCCTTGCGGTCCGCGATACCGGGCAGGCTGCCGGGGGTTTCGTCCAGGGCGATCTGGCTGAGCCCGCTGGCAAAGCCGTCCAGCGATTCGGCTGAGGCGATCAGCAGCGCGGTCCTGACAGGGTCTTCGGTAAAGCGGCGGGGCAGGTCGGTGCGGTCGGCGATGGCCTGGCTTAGCGCGGCGCGGGCGGTTTGCGCGCTGGCCAGCCCCTCGGCCAGTTTGTCGGCGGCGCTTTGCTGTAGGATGCGCAGGTCTGCCAGCTCCTCCATACGCAGGCGCAGCTGGGCGGCGCGCGCATTCAGGGCAGGCGCGACGTCAGCCACGATCATGCCGGAACGGGCGGTGCCTACGGGGCCTGTGGGATGCAGCAATGTCACAGGCGCAGGTGTCGCGCCGATGGAGCTGAGCACGCCCAAAAGCTGCGCGATCTCTTTGTCGCGCGAGGCCAGATCGTCCGCGACGGTCTGTTCCTGAATGGCGGCGCTGCGCAGGCCGACGCGCATGGCGCGCAATCCGGCCTCGAAGGCGCGCACGGTCTGCGTCAGTGCCTTGACCCGGCTGACAGCGCTGTCGGAGTCGTCCAGCGCGCGGGTTGCATCGCCCAGCATTTCGGCGGCAATCCGCGCTTCGGCGCCGGGATCGCTGGCTGCCGGGGTGTCCTGGGCGCGCACGGCGCCCGGCGTCAGCAGCAACAGCGCAGCGCAAATCAGCGGCGCGGCGGCGCGTTTCATGCGTGTTTTGCCATCTGGGCAGGCGCGATCAGGGACTGGCCGGTCATTTCGCCGGGCTGTTCCAAGCCCATCAGATCCAGCAGGGTCGGGGCCAGATCGCTCAGCCTGCCGGGGGTCAGCGCGGCGTCTTGGGGGCCGCCAACCATGATGACCGGGACCAGATTCGTGGTGTGCGCGGTATGGGGCGCGCCAGAGACGGGGTCGATCATCGTTTCGCAATTGCCGTGATCGGCGGTGACGATCATCGCGCCCCCTTGCGCCTCCAGCGCCGTCAGGACCCGGCCCAGCCCGGCATCCACCGCCTCGCAGGCGGCGATGGCGGCATTCAGATCGCCGGTATGGCCGACCATGTCAGGATTGGCATAGTTGACCACGATCAGATCATAACGCGCCTCGATCGCGGCGATCAGGTGATCGGTCACTTCGGGGGCCGACATCTCGGGCTGTAGGTCGTATGTGGCGACGCGGGGCGACTGGGCCATGTAGCGATCTTCGCCCGGTTCAGGCAACTCTCGACCGCCATTGAGGAAATAGGTGACGTGGGGATATTTTTCCGTCTCGGCGATGTGAAATTGGCTGCGTCCCTTTTTGGCGACCCAGACACCCAGCGTATTTTCCGGCATTTCATCCGGAAAGATGCAGTCCATGTAATTTTTATGCCGTTCCGAATATTCGGTAAAGCCCGACACGATGGCAAACCGGGGCCGTGAGCCCGTCTCGAATGCGGCGAATTCCGGGTCGGCAAAGGATGCGAGAATTTCGCGCGCGCGGTCGGCCCGGAAATTCAGACTCAGCAGCCCATCGCCGTCCTGCATGCCGCCATAGTCGCCCAGAACGCGCGGCTTGATGAATTCGTCGGTGCGGCCCTTGCCATAGGCGTTTGCGATGGCCTCTCCGGCGGTTTGCGCGCGGTAGCCTTCGGCCTTGGCGATGGCGAGGTAGGCCAGCGCGACCCGCTCCCATCGGTTATCGCGGTCCATGGCGTAGTAACGGCCAGAAACGGTGGCGATATACGCGCCGTCGGGCAGGGCGTCCTGCAGGCTGTCCAGATATGACTTGGCCGAGATCTGGGCGACGTCGCGCCCATCGGTGAAGGCATGGATCGCGACGGGCACGCCTTTGGCGGTCAGCGCGCGGGCGGCGGCTATCATGTGCTGGATGTGCGAATGGACGCCCCCGTCGGACAACACGCCCAGCAGATGCGCCGTGCCGCCCGAGGCCAGCATGGCATCGGTAAAACGGCCAATGCCGGGCAGCCTGTCAAACGTGCCGTTTTCGATAGCGCGGTCGATACGGCGCAGATCCATTTCGACGATGCGGCCGGCACCGATATTCAGGTGACCAACCTCGGAATTGCCCATCTGGCCTGCGGGCAGGCCGACATCCAGACCGTGCGTGACCAGCGTTGCATTGGGGCAGTTTGCCATCAGCGCATCGAAATTGGGCGTATTGGCCAGAAGTGGTGCGTTACCGATCTTGGAGTCCGACAACCCCCAGCCATCGAGAATGCATAGAATAACGGGTTTGGGGGTGCTCATGTCTTGCTCCTGGCCTCGGTCAGGGCCTTTGGCGCTGCTTTTAGCCAAGATGCGGGTGGGTTAAAACAACGATAGCGGTAACGGTTTGATGAATCTCGGGCCGCAGCGCGCGGGGTGGGGGCGCCATTGAGTATTTTTGGAACGATGAAAGGATGAAGGCGCCAGATTGTCAGCTGCGGTGGTAGGGGCCGCCGGCCAAAATGGTCGTGGCGCGGTAGATCTGTTCGGCCAGCATGACGCGCGCCAGCATGTGGGGCCAGACCATCTTGCCCAGAGACAGGCTGAATTCGGCGGTCTCGCGCAAGTGAGGGGCGATACCGTCGGCGCCGCCGATGACGAAGGCCAGATCTGTGCGGCCGGTATCGCGCCATTCGGCGATCATTTTCGCAAAATCCGGAGAGGTCAGAGTGCGCCCCCTTTCGTCCAGCGCGACGCGCACCGCGCCCTGAGGCAAGGCACGCTCCAGCAGGGCGGCCTCGGCGGTGGGGCCGCCGCCCTTCTTGTCTTCGACCTCTTGCAATGTGATCGGCCCGACGCCCAGCGCCCGGCCCGTGCGGTCTGCGCGCAGGATGTAATCATCGAAAATATCGCGCTCAGGCCCGGCACGCATGCGTGCGACCGCGCAGATGTGCAGCCTCATTCAGGTCAGCCCCTCTCCACCACGCCCGTCAGGCTGATGCGGCGCTGCCGGGGGTGCCTGCGGGCTGCCACATCTTTTCCAGCTGGTAGAACTCGCGCACTTCGGGGCGGAAGACATGGACGATCACGTCGCCCGTGTCGATCAGCACCCAATCGCCCGTTTCCTTGCCCTCGACACGAGAGCTTCGGCCAAGGTCATGCTTGAGCTTGTCGACCAGTTTTTCGGCGATGGAAACAACCTGCCGCGACGAGCGCCCAGAGCATACGACCATATAGTCGCCTATCGAGGATTTGCCGCGCAGGTCGATCTGCACGATATCCTCGGCCTTGTCGTCATCCAGGGATTTCAGAATATGCGCAAGCTGCTCTTTGCTGGATGCGCTGTCGTTCAGGGCCATATGGGGCACCTTCGTATCGGCGGCGATGGCCGCTGCTGCGGAAATGGACAGCTCGTTGCCCTCCTGAGTAATGCACCTGCATGTAGCCCCGGTGCCGGGCATTCCTGAAAGTAGCAAGCCGGGGCGCCTCTTTCAATGAGACACCTGAGAATTGTTTGCAATTCGCGGAACCGTGCCTGATTTGCCGATAGCTGCACGCCCCTTCAGGGTTCTGCGGGATTAAAACGGGTGGGTCTGGAGATGTCTTCGGGATCGTTCAGCATGCGGACCTCGCGCTGAGGGAAGGGGATCGAGATACCATTGTCGTGAAACGCATCCCATAGCGCCAGATAGACATTGCCGCGAATGTTGGTCAGCCCCTGTGTCGGGTCACGGATCCAGAAGCGCAGGATATAGTCCACGCTGCTGTCGCCAAAGCCGACGATATGGCATACCGGCTCTTTCATGGCCAGCACACGCGGCACGGCAGATGCGGCTTCGATCGCGATCTTGCGCACCTTGTGCGGGTCGTCCCCGTAGGCGGTGCCGAAATGGATATCAAGGCGCACGAATTCGTTGGAGTGGGACCAGTTGACGACCTGGCTGGTAATCAGATCCTCGTTCGGGATCAGGTATTCCTTGCCGTCGCGGGTGACGACACTGACATAGCGCGCACCCAGCGCATTGATCCAGCCGAATGTCTCTCCCAGGCTGATGACGTCGCCCGGCTTGATCGATTTGTCCAGCAGGATGATGACGCCCGACACCAGATTCGACACCACCTTTTGCAGGCCAAAGCCAATGCCGACACCGATCGCGCCCGACAGGAAGGCAAGGCCGGTCAGGTCCACCCCGACCGTGCGCAGCCCGATGAAAAATGCGGCACCGTACAGCGTGACCTGAAGCAGCTTGACCGCCAGCACCTGCATCGATGGTGAGATCTGTTCGTTTTGCCTGATCCGGCCGGATGTCGTCGTCGACACCAGCCGGGCGGCGAACAAAAGAGCGCCGAGGATGACCATGGCCTGCGCGACCAGCCAGACTGACAGGCGCGTGTCGCCCAGATGCACGGCCAGGCTGTCCATCAGGCTCTGCGCTTCGTCGGTCAGCCCCAGGATGATCAGCGTTGCCCAGGTCCATCCGGCATAGCGCACGACGCCGCGCACGAACCCGTTGACGATCAGCCGCGTGACGAAGGCGATGACCAGCCACGCCGTCCCCAGACTGACCGCGATGCCGATCAGGTAGGACCGGCTGGGCCATGTCACCTCCTGCATGATCCCGTACGTGATCCACCCAAGCGCGACGAAAAAGATCAGGCGCAGCCGTCGATGCACCATGACCAGCAGGCGAATCCGCCATTTTGGCCAGCCTTCGCGCGTGCGCATCCACTCGTGCAGGCGCGGGCCCAGAACCGCCCTCAGCAGATGTGCAACCAGGATCAGGCCGAGGATTATCAGCACCTGATAGGTGTTCCATGTGCGCAGCAGCGCAAGCATGAACCCTTGTCCCTGCGCCCACAGGCTCAGCGCAATGTCCTGCGCCTGTTCTGTCGCGGAGGTGGATGGATCTATCGCCATGTGAGGCAGATTACACGGCTACGACAGCACGGCAAGCCTGCACTGGACAGGCGCCGCGATTCGCGGTTGCATCGGACGTGCGCACATATAAAGGCCAGAATGATGACCACCGCCCTTCTCAGCCATGCCGATTGCCTCGATCATGAGGTTCCGCGGGATCATCCCGAACGGCCGGGCCGTCTGCGTGCGGTCCTGCGCGCCCTGGAGGCGCGCGATCTGCTGCACGAGGACGCACCGCTGGCCAGCGATGCGCAATTGCTGCGCGTGCATCCGCAGGCATATCTGGATGCCCTTGCACGCGCCGTTCCCGAACAGGGGTTTTTCGCCATCGACGGCGACACATGGCTGTCCCCGGGCACATTGCGCGCCGCAAGGCGCGGCGTTGGCGGCGCCATCCGGGCGGTGGACATGGTCATGGACGGCAGTGCGCGAAACGCCTTTGTCGCTACGCGCCCGCCCGGGCATCACGCCGAGCGTGGCACGGCGATGGGGTTTTGCTATTTTGGCACGGTTGCGGCAGCGGCCTGCCACGCGCTGGAACATCACGGGTTGAGCCGGGTGGCAATCGTCGATTTCGATGTGCACCATGGAAATGGCACGCAAGATCTGGTGCGGGACGATCCGCGCATCGCGTTTCTGTCGACGCACCAGATGCCGCTTTTCCCCGGCACGGGCGATCCATCCGACAGGGGCGCATCCGGCAACCTGCTGAATGTCGCGCTGCGCGACGGCGATGGCAGCGCCGCCTTTCGCGCGGCGATGGAGCGGCACATCCTGCCTGCGCTGGACGCCTTTGCGCCCGACCTGCTCCTGATCTCGGCAGGGTTCGACGCGCACCGCGATGACCCGCTGGCCAGCCTTGATCTGGTCGAGGCGGATTTTGCCTGGATCACCGAAAAGCTCTGCGATCTGGCGGGTATTCACGCGCAGGGGCGCGTCGTGTCCAGCCTCGAAGGAGGGTATAACCTGCGCGCACTGGCCAATAGCGTGGCGGCACATGTCGACGCGCTCATCGCGCGCACGGGTTGACGGCACAGACATATCAGGCAGACAGATCGGACGGGCGCGCCGCGCCCCTTTCAATGTTCTGAAAATACTCAAATTCCGCCCTATGCCCCACACATACCGGACCTAAGGTCATTCCGCAGCCTGCACCGCCATCTTGCCAGCGCCACGCGATCATGCAACGCAAGCGCCCTATGACGTCGCAAAGGAGAGTCTCATGCGCGCCGGGCTGATCCTTTTGTGCCTCGCCTATGTCCTTAGCCAATTCTATCGTGCCTTCCTTGCCGTTCTTGGCGGAGTTCTGGCGCGCGATATCGGCACGGGGCCGGAGGATCTGGCCTTCGCATCGGGGCTGTGGTTTCTCGCCTTTGCCGGTGCGCAGTTGCCTGTCGGCTGGGCGCTGGATCACATCGGGCCACGCCGCACGGCATCGTCGCTGCTGCTGATTGGCGGGGCCGGCGGCGCGTTGGTGTTTGCGTTTGCGCAAGGCCCGGCATTAGTCAATCTGGCGATGGTGATGATCGGGGCAGGCTGCGCCCCGGTGCTGGTGTCGGCCTACTACATTCTGGCGCGGCAAGGCAATTCGGCGCAGTTCGCCACCATGGCGGCGTTGCTTCTGGCCATCGGATCACTCGGCAATCTGGGCGCATCCTGGCCGATGGCCTGGACGGTCGAGGCATTCGGCTGGCGTGCGGCCATGATCTGCCTCGCGGCGATCACGGCGCTGGCGGCGGCCGTTCTGCTCGCCTTTGTGCGAGATCCCGAGGCGGCGCCGGGCGGGCAGCGCGGCTCGGTGCTGGACCTGTTGAAAATGCGTGCACTCTGGCCAATTTTCCCTATGATTTTTGTCTGTTACGCACCAGTGGCGGCAATTCGGGGTCTCTGGATAGGCCCATATCTGAGCGACATTTTCGGCCTTGGCACCGGGCAGCTGGGACAGGCGTCACTGGTGATGGGCGTGGCGATGATCTGCGGGACTCTGGTCTATGGCCCGCTCGACCGGGTATTCGGCACCCATAAATGGGTCATTTTCAGTGGCAACATGGCCTGCGCCGCCGCCAGCCTGATGCTGGCGGTGCTGGTGGGGCACAGCGTTGGACTTGGTATTGCCCTGTGCGCGGCCATCGGGCTGTTCGGCTCGACCTTTCCGGTGATGATCGCCCATGCGCGCGGCTTTTTCCCGGCGCATCTGGCGGGCCGGGGGGTGACGTTGATGAACCTTTTCGGCATCGGCGGCGTCGGCCTGATGCAACTCGGCTCGGGCGTATTGCATGTGCGGGTGGCAGCCACATCGGGCGATGTGGCTGCATACGGCGCGCTTTTCGCGTTCTTTGGCGTGGCTGCCCTGGCCGGATCGCTGGTCTATCTGTTCAGCCGCGACGCGCCGGTCTGACGGCCCCTTTCCCCCGCGCGCTCAAACGGCTAAGACGCGCGCAGTCAAACCGTATTTTATCAGGAGTAGAGTGAATGGGCTACAGAGTCGCCGTCGTCGGTGCCACGGGCAACGTGGGACGCGAAATGCTGAACATTCTGGCCGAGCGTCAGTTCCCTGCAGACGAGGTGGTCGCACTGGCCAGCCGCAAGTCGCTGGGCAGCGAAGTCAGCTATGGCGACAAGACGCTCAAGACCAAGGATCTGGATACCTTCGATTTCGCGGGCTGGGATATCGCGCTATTCGCCATCGGGTCCGATGCCACCAAGATCTACGCGCCCAAGGCGGCCAAGGCCGGGTGCATCGTGATCGATAACAGCTCGCTCTACCGCTACGACGCGGACGTGCCGCTGGTCGTTCCCGAAGTGAACCCCGAAGCGGTCGAGATGGTTCACAAGAAGAACATCATCGCCAACCCCAACTGCTCGACCGCGCAGATGGTCGTGGCGCTGAAGCCTTTGCATGACCGCGCCGGCATCAAGCGCGTCGTCGTCAGTACCTACCAGTCCGTCTCCGGCGCGGGCAAGGAAGGCATTGACGAGCTGTGGGATCAGACCAAGTCGATCTACAACCCCACCGATGACAAGCCGGCCAAGAAATTCACCAAGCAGATCGCCTTCAACGTGATCCCGCATATCGACGTCTTCATGGACAGCGGCGACACGAAAGAAGAGTGGAAGATGGTCGCAGAGACCAAGAAGATCATGGACCCGTCGATCAAGGTCACGGCCACCTGCGTGCGCGTGCCGGTCTTTGTCGGCCATTCCGAGGCGATCAACATCGAGTTCGAGGAGTTCCTGGACGAGGACGAGGCCCGCGATATCCTGCGCGAGGCGCCGGGCATCATGGTGATCGACAAGCGGCAGGACGGCGGCTACGTCACGCCCATCGAATGCGTCGGTGATTTCGCCACCTTCATCAGCCGCATCCGTCAGGACAGCACGATCGAGAACGGCCTGAACCTGTGGTGTGTGTCGGACAACCTGCGCAAGGGCGCGGCTCTGAACGCCGTACAGATTGCCGAAACGCTGGGCCAGCGCGTGCTGAAAAAGGGCTGATTGCGCCCGATCACGTCGCTTTCTTCCGGCGCAGTGCGCTGCGCCGGATTCAATCTTTGCCCTGTGGGGTCTCCTTGGTCCTGTGCCACCGGCCCTGCCAAGTTCATATTGCCACCGTCAATCGTCCCATGCATTACGCCGCAAATATGTAAATTAACCGTGACTTCGCGCATCCCGTCGCCAATCTCCTTGCAATTCTGCCCGCCGCGCCAAAAGCTGCCGGTCAAATAGCTGGAGACCAATATGCGCCCCGTAACTTTGCTTTTCGCCCTCGCTTTGCCCACCGCCCTTTGGGCCGATGATATCCCGCTGACCAGCCGGGTTTCGGATGTCACGCTGTATCCGCAGGGCGCCACCGTGCACCGGTCGGTTCCGTTCAGCGCGCCCGCAGGACAGCATGACCTGATCCTTCTTGACCTGCCGCAGAACACGGACCTGCAAACCGTCCGCGTTACCGTCACCGGCGCGCAGATGGGCGGCGTCACCACGCGCCGCGATTTTGTCCCGCCACGCGGTGACCGCCAATCCGCAGCCATCGAGGCCGCCGAGGCCGAGGTCGAGCGCCGCGAGGATGCCCTGCGCGACGCGCAGGCTGACATCGCCCGGATGCAACTGGCGGTCGATGCGGCTGACGCGCAGGTCGCCTTCCTGTCTCAATTGGGGCAGGGCGACGGGGTCGCGGCCCAGGATGTTGCCACCCTGCGCGACCTGGCCCAGATGATCGGGACGCAAACCTTGGCGGCGCGGCAATCGGCCCATGATGCACGCCGCGAAGCCGAACAGGCCGAGCGTGGCCTGAAAGACCTCATCGAAGCATTGGAGCAGGCGCGCCGCGCCCTTGCGGCCCTCGTCCCCGAGCGCGAGGATCGCGCGATGCTGGCCGTTTCGGTCACGGCCGATGCCCAGATCGAGGGCACGCTGGACGTTACCTACCAGACACATGATGCCGGCTGGGCGCCAGTCTATGACATGACCCTGACGCGCGAGACAGGCGCGCTCGCCGTCGCCCGGGGCGCCTATGTGCGGCAGAATACGGGCGAGAACTGGACAGATGTCGCGCTGACACTCTCCACCGTGCGCCCCAGCGGCCAGACCGCGCCCAGCATGATATACCCGCTGCTGCGCCGCATCGGCGAGCCGGTCCAGCTGATGCGCAAGGAAGCGGCAGGCGCCGCGTTCGACAGGTCCGCAGACAGCCTGATGATAGCCGAGTCTGCCCCATCTGTGGTCATGGCCGAGGCGGATTTTGACGGTCTGGCCGTGACCTACAACTACGCGCCGCCGGTGTCGGTCGCATCAGGCGCCGATGCGCTGCGCATCGCGCTGGGTACGCTGGATACGCAGGCCGAGATCGAGGCGCGCGCCGTGCCGCTGTACGACGAGACGGCGTATCTGATGGCGACGCTGACCAACGACACGGGCGAGCTGATCCTGCCGGGACAGACGAATCTTTATCTGGGCGATACCTTTGTCGGGCAGGTCCAGGGTGATCTGATCGCCGCGGGCGCCGAGGCAGAGCTGTCCTTTGGCCCCATCGACGGGCTACGCCTGACCCGCACGGTACTGGACCGCGAAGAGGGCGACCGCGGGCTGATCCGCAAATCCAGCGACCTGACCGAGACCGCGAAGATTGAGATCGAAAACCTCACCGACGAGGCCTGGTCGCTGCGCGTGCTGGACCGCGTCCCCTATTCCGAGCAGGAAGATCTGCAAATCGATTGGCAGTCTGATCCGCGCCCGACCGAGGAAAACCTCGAGGGTCAGCGGGGTATTCTGGCGTGGGATTTCGATCTGGCGCCGGGCGCAAGCCGCACTATCACGCTGGAGCATGACATGCAGTGGCCCGAAGGCAAGATTCTGGACTAAGCGGTTCAGCCCGCAGGCGGATCAATGCGCCGCCTGTGGCTTTTCTTGGTGAAAATACCCAAATCCCGACACCCGCGACAGGCGCCCAGCGCAGATGTGGCGCCTAAAGCGCCCGCCGCGCGCTGAGCGCTGCGCTGATCGTGCCATCGTCCAGATAGTCCAGTTCGCCGCCGATGGGGACGCCTTGGGCAAGTGTGGTCAGGCGTACGCGGCCCTCGATCTGGTCGGCGATGTAATGCGCCGTGGTCTGCCCGTCGATCGTGGCCCCGAGGGCGAGGATGACCTCGGTGATGCTCTCGTCATCAATCCTGCGGATCATGGCTGGAATGCGCAATTGCTCGGGGCCGACCTGATCCAGCGCACTCAATGTGCCGCCCAGAACGTGGTAGCGGCCCTGAAAAGCGCCGCCCCGTTCCATCGCCCAGAGGTCGGCAACGTCCTCGACCACGCAGAGCAGGCCGTTTGCGCGTTTGGGCGCGCGGCAGATGTCGCAGACCTCTGCCGCGCCGATATTGCCGCAGACCGAACATTCGCGCGCTGTGGCTGCGACAGACTGCATCATGTCTGCCAGCGGCATCAGTTTGAGTTCGCGCTTGGCGATCAGATGCAGAACCGCGCGCCGGGCCGAGCGGGGACCGAGGCCGGGTAGTTTGGCCATCATCTGGATCAGCGTTTCGATGTTGCGGTTTGAGCTCAAGCGAAGTGTCCTGATTGCAACGCCGGGATTGCCTTCGGCGAGAGTATTTGTCGGAACATTGAAAGTGGCGGGCGCGCCTAGAAGGGCAGCTTCATGTCCTTTGGCAGGCCCATGCCCTCGGACAGTTTGCCCATCTCTTCCTGGGCGCGGTCGCTGGCCTTGCCTTGGGCATCCTTGATCGCGGCGAGGATCAGATCTTCGACGACTTCCTTGTCGTCGCCGGAGAAGATCGACGGATCGATGTCGAGGCTTTTCAGTTCGCCCTTACAGGTGGCGACGGCCTTGACCAGACCTGCGCCTGATTCTCCGGTGACGGTCAGGCTGTGCATTTCCTCTTGCAGGGTTGCCATCTTGGTCTGCATTTCCTGTGCGGCCTTCATCATCTTGGCCATGTCGCCCATCTGGCCCAGTCCCTTGAACATCTTAATTCTCCAATCGGTAAACGGTTGGTCTCTAGATACGTGCGGCGGGGCGGCGGAACAAGGGCCAGACGCGGCATGAGGGCGGCGGTCAATCCTCTTCGAAGGGATCCCATTCATCCTCGACTTCGGGCAGGGCGTCTGCTGCCGCCTCATTTGCGATTTGCCGGGCGGTGCGGATTTCCAGGATTTCAGCGCCGGGAAATGCGTCCATCACCGCCTGCACCAGCGGATGTTGGCATGCCTCATCCTTGAGCGCCAGATCTTCGGCGTCGCGCACGCCTGCGATGGTCTGCGCGCCGCCCTCGTTGACCAGTGTCACGGCCCAGCGGTTGCCGGTCCAGCGCTGGAGCGCGGCGCCGAGGCGTTGGGCCAGATCGCGGGGGGCATTATCCGTGGGGACGAATTCGATCCGGCCGGGCTGATAGGCGGCCAGTTGGACGCAGGTTTCAACCTCAACCAGTAGCTTGACGTCGCGGTTGGCGCGGATTGTCTCGACCACGTGGTGAAAGGTTGGATAATGCGCCAGCGCGGCCTCGGTTTCGGAGGCGATGGCGAGGGTCTGGCCTGCGCCATCGCCGGAGGCGCGCGGTTGCGAGCCTTGAGGAGCGGCGGGGGGGGCGTAGGCGTTTGAAGGAGTGGATGTAGCGCCGCCGGAGGGCGATGGCGCGGCGCTACCTGTGGGCGGCGTGCTGGGCACCGGCGTGTTTTGCAGTTTGCGCAGCAGATCCTCGGGGCTGGGCAGGTCGGCAACATGGGTCAGGCGGATCACGGCCATTTCGGCGGCCATCATGGAGTTGGGCGCGCCTGCCACTTCTTCCAACGCCTTCAGCAGCATCTGCCACATGCGGGTGAGCACACGCATCGGCAGTGCCTCGGCCATTTGCAGACCGCGGGCGCGTTCGTCCGGGCCGATGGTGGGATCGTCTGCGGCTTCGGGCGTGATTTTCACCACCGAGGTCCAATGGGTGATTTCGGCCAGATCGCGCAGCACCGCCAGCGGGTCGGCCCCGTCGGAGTATTGCGCCCCCAGCTCGGTCAGCGCGCCTGCCGCGTCGCCCCTCAATATGAGATCGAACAGGTCCAGCACCCGGCCCCGGTCGGCCAGCCCCAGCATCGCGCGCACCTGATCGGCGCCCGTTTCACCGGCGCCGTGGCTGATGGCCTGATCCAATAGGGACGTGGCATCGCGGGCCGACCCTTCGGAGGCGCGCACGATCAGGGCCAGCGCGTCATCCGTGATCTGCGCGCCCTCGGCATCCGCGAGGCGGCGGGTGAGTTTCAGCATGACCTCCGGTTCGATCCGGCGCAGGTCAAACCGCTGGCAGCGGCTGAGCACCGTCACCGGCACCTTGCGGATTTCTGTGGTGGCGAAGATGAATTTGACGTGGGCGGGCGGCTCTTCCAGCGTTTTCAGCAGCGCGTTGAAGGCCGACGTGCTGAGCATGTGCACCTCGTCGATGATGTAGATCTTGTAGCGGGCCGAGGCAGCACGATAGGCGACCGAATCGATGATCTCGCGGATGTCGCCCACGCCGGTACGACTGGCGGCGTCCATTTCCAGCACGTCGACATGGCGCCCTTCCATGATGGCGGTGCAATGCTCGCAGACGCCGCACGGCTCGGTGGTGGGGCCGCCCTCGCCATCCCGTCCGATGCAGTTCATGCCCTTGGCAATGATGCGCGCGGTCGTGGTTTTGCCGGTGCCGCGGATGCCGGTCATGATGAAGGCCTGCGCGATGCGGTCGGCCTTGAACGCGTTTTTCAGCGTGCGCACCATCGCATCCTGCCCGACCAGATCGGCGAAGGTTTCGGGCCGGTATTTGCGGGCCAGAACGCGATAGCCGGAAGGGGACGTGTCGGTCATGTGGGGCGCCTGCGTGAATCGGAAGTTTCAGGGTGTCAAACTAGGCGCGCGGAGCGCCCGCGTCCACCGCTCAGCCGGTCACAGCATCCACAATATCGCGCCGGTGCCGATTGTCGCGAGCGACAGCATCGCGGCGAGGCGGTGAAAATTCTTCGATCCGGTCGCTTCGGCATCGCGGCAGGTCAGGCGCGCGTGGGTTTTGTGCGCCTGTCTTGCGGCGGTCCAGTAGATCGCGATTGCGGCGGCCAGAAAAAGGCTGGCCACCGCTTTGGCGGCCCATGTGGGCGTGAAATCGCCGAACACGGCCTTCAGCGCGATGGCAACGCCGACAGCGCCCAGCCCGAGGCCCATCCACGAATTGAACGTGCGCTCGTTGGCCATGATCGTGCGATCCTCGGCCCAGTCGGTGCGCTGTTCGGCCTTGTCTGTGTTGTCGCTCATCGGGGCAGGCTACGCGATGCGGGCTGCATTGGCGAGGCGGGTTTTACTGGAGAACTGCGCGCAGGGCGTTATAAAATGCCGCAACGCTGTCAGGATCGGAGACCACGCCATGAGACTGAAGGGATTGCGCCCCAGCCGCAACATCGAGGATCGCCGCCGCTCGGGCGGCGCAGGGCGGGGTGTGGGGATCGGCGGTGCCGGTCTGCTGGTGGTGCTGGCTATCGGGTATTTCACCGGGATCGACGTAACCCCGCTGCTGGAGGGGGGGCAGGGTGGATCGGTGCAGACCGCGCCGCGCGATCTGAGCCCCGAGGAGCAGCGCGCGGCCGATTTCAGCGCTCGCGTTCTGGGCAGTACCGAACAGGTCTGGAGCGCTATTTTGCCAGCGCAAGCCGACATCGCCTATACCCCGCCGGTGCTGGTGCTGTTTTCCGGCGTGACACGCAGCCCTTGTGGCGGGGCGTCGGGGGCCACCGGGCCATTTTATTGCCCGGCTGATCGCAAGGCGTATCTGGATACCGAATTTTTTGCTACGCTGGGGCGGGATCTGGGCGCGCGCGGCGATTTTGCCGCCGCCTATGTGATCGCGCATGAGGTCGCCCATCATATCCAGAACGAACTGGGCATTCTGGGCGCGGTAAGCGAGGCACGGCAGGGCAGCACCGAGGCACGGGCAAATGCGCTGACGGTACGGCTGGAGTTGCAGGCAGACTGCCTCAGCGGGGTCTGGGCCAGCGCCGTGGACGATCTGCTGGAACCCGGTGACATCGACGAGGCGCTGAATGCCGCGCGCCGTATCGGGGACGATCATCTGCAACGGCAGGCCGGTCGCGTGCCGCAGCCGCATACCTTTACCCATGGCACGTCCGAGCAGCGGTCCCGCTGGTTCGCCCGGGGCTATGATCGCGGGCAGATGGGCGACTGTGATACGTTCGCCGCGGATCGGTTGTAGGGCGGGGTATGACAGGGTTCGTCATCCATGCGCTGCCGGTACTCCGCGGCATTCTGGCCATCGCGCCGATGCCGGGTTCGGGGGGCGAGTATGCCGCCGATCTGGAGCATCTCAAGGATTGGCAGCCCGCGATGGTGGTGACGATGACCACGTCTGCGGAAATGGTCGCCGCCGGGGCGGGCAATCTGGGGCAGGACGTCGCATTTTTGGGTAGTCGTTGGGCGCATGTGGCGACACCCGACTACGGCGTGCCCGATGCAGACGCCATGCACAACTGGGACCGTGCCGAGCCGATAGCCCTGTCGGCGCTGCGCGGCGGCGGTCGGGTGCTGATCCATTGCAAGGGCGGCTGCGGGCGCTCGGGGATGGCGGCGCTGCGCCTGATGATCGCGGCGGGCGACGCGCCCGACGCGGCGTTGGCACGGCTGCGGGCGCTGCGCCCCGGCGCTGTCGAGACGTCCGCGCAGATGCGCTGGGCCCGCAGGGGCGGGGCCGAAGCTACAGATGCCGGTGGGGGGATAAGGTGAGAGGCTGGACAACGACCCAAGCGGGGCTCGTTACGGCTGCTTCCTTCCGGATCTGACCGGGTTGGCGAGGCGCCTGCCCG
The DNA here is from genome assembly GCF_024355225.1 of Roseovarius sp. M141. Taxonomy (NCBI): domain Bacteria; kingdom Pseudomonadati; phylum Pseudomonadota; class Alphaproteobacteria; order Rhodobacterales; family Roseobacteraceae; genus Roseovarius; species Roseovarius sp. M141. The sequence goes on along the minus strand of NZ_VCNH01000008.1, from coordinate 3,311,645 downwards.
CGCCAACCTCTCGATTTCCCATTTATAGGGGCCGCTTGTGTATTGCAAGGGGTGGGCCAGCCGGTTTTCGGCGGGTTTGCTTAATTGCGAGCGCGCTGTAAGACGGGAGTGCCGCGCAGGGTGGCGCGGCCCACGCGAGCGTGCAGATGAGCCAGGTCAAGATCCAGTACGAGGCATATCCCTACCCCCACCGCGACCCGGCGGACGAGGCACGTCGGCTTGTCACCGGATCGCCATCGCATCCCTTGGAAATCGACCATTTCCTGTTTGGCGGGCGCCGTGATTGGGCGCAGCCGCTGCGCGTGCTGGTCGCAGGCGGTGGCACCGGTGACGGGCTGATCCAGCTGGCGCAGATGATGGCGCAGCTGGGGCGTCCGGCGGATATCACCTATGTCGACCTCAGCGCCGCGTCCCGCCGCATCGCCGAGGCGCGGGCGCAGGCACGTGGGCTGAAGGGCATCCGTTTCATCACCGGCTCGCTGCTGGATGCGCCCGATTGGGGGCCGTTCGATTATATCGATTGCTGCGGCGTGCTGCACCATCTGCCGGATCCGGCAGCGGGGTTTTCCGCCCTGCACGCCGCGCTGGCCCCCGAGGCAGCGGAGCGCGGCGGTGGTCTTGGCTTCATGGTTTACGCGCCCTATGGCCGGGCCGGTGTCTACCCGTTGCAGGCGGCCTTTGGCGCGCTGTTTCAGGGCCTTGCGCCCGAGGCGCGGCTAAAGGCGGCCAAGGCGCTGGTGGCGGATCTGCCCGCCGGGCATCCCTTTGTCGGTAATCCCAATCTGGGCGATCACAAGGACAGCGATGCCGGGTTTTACGACCTCTTGCTGCATTCGCAGGACCGGGCGTTTGACGTGTCTGACCTGTTGGAGGTGTTGGACGTGTCGGGTTGGGCGCTGAGCGGGTTTACCATGCCCGCGCTTTACGATCTGTCCCGCATCGCCCCGGTGCCGGAGCATCTGGACGCGGCGCAGCAAATGGCCGTGGCCGAACAGCTGCGCGGCACGATCAAGACGCATGTCGCCTATGCCGTCCCGAAGGGCGCGTCGCGCGGGCTGGCGGACGGGCGCAGCCAGGCGCTTGTGCCGCATCTGAAGGGGGTGCAGGCCGCACCGCTGGCACAGGCCATTGCGCGCGGCCAAAAGCCCAAGCTCAATTCCGGCGGCATCGACGCTGTGCTGAGCCTGCCCAAGGATGCTGCGCCCCTCATTGCCGCCATAGACGGGCGGCGCAATCTGACCGGGATCGCACAGACCGCGCGGATGGACCCGATCCGCATGGGCACGCTCTGGCCCAAGGTTCACCGCGAGTTGGGCGACTGGGGTTTGCTGCTCTATGCAGCGGCGCTGGGCTAGAGCGTTTCGCGAAAAGCTGTGATTCGAGTTTCTCCCGAAACGCTTTAGGGCGGTGCGTGGCGTCAATCGCCCTCGAAGGCGCAGAGCGCCTGCACGGTCAGTCCCATGTTCTCTAGCTTGGCCCGGCCGCCCAGATCCGGCAGATCAATGACAAAGGCGCAGGCCGCGATCTGCGCGCCCAGCCGTTCAACCAGCAGCGCGCCGGCGGCTGCGGTGCCGCCCGTTGCCAGCAGATCGTCCACGATCAGCACGCGCTCACCCGGCTGGATCGCGTCGCCGTGCAGTTCGAAAATTGCCTCGCCATATTCCAGACTGTAGCTTTGCGAGATGACAGTGCCCGGCAGTTTGCCTGCCTTTCGCACCGGGACGAACCCTGCGCCCAGACGATGTGCGACGGCCCCGCCAAGGATAAACCCGCGTGCCTCCAGCCCGACGACCTTGTCGATCCGGGCGTCTGTATATGGCTGCGCCAACTGCTCAATTGCCATGGCCAGACCCTCTGGATCCGCCAGCAGTGTCGTCACGTCGCGGAACAGAATCCCGGGCTTTGGGAAATCGGGAATTGTGCGGATGAGATCGCGGATCGTTGTCTGTGGCATCAGGGCGTCCTTGGGTTCAACGGTTGGGTTCTTTTTTGGGCGCGCCGCATCCGCCGTGCAAGCGGATCAATCTGCATTACCCCGCATAAATGCGCTCATCGCCGCCAGAGGTCGAGGGGCATCGGGGTTATCCTTTCGCGGTTCCGCGGTCAGTCTGCAGGCCTATTCAGCACCCGCCCGGCGACCGCGTCAAGGCGGGCCATCATCGCGGGATCGCGTGCGTCGGGCGTCGTCAGGATCGCGTATTCCAGCGCATGATCGCACCCCTCCGGGCAGGGCGCGCGACCCTGCGCCAACAGGTCCGGCAGGGCGCGCACCATCGCCTTGCCGCGCTGGGCATTGCCCAGAAGGGTGGCGATGATCGCGGTCACGTCGACCTCGCCATGTTCGGGGTGCCAGCTGTCGTAATCGGTGATCATGGCGACCGAGGCGTAGCACAGCTCGGCCTCGCGGGCGAGCTTGGCTTCGGGCATGCCGGTCATGCCGATCACGTCGCAACCCCACACCTCTCGGTAGAGGCGGCTCTCGGCCAGGGTGGAAAATTGCGGGCCTTCCATCGCCAGGTACGTTCCGCCCCGGTGGACGCGTGCCCCTGCCGCCTCGGCAGCGGTGGCGCAGGCGGCGCCAACGCGCGGGCAGGTCGGATGGGCGACGGACACATGCGCCACGCAGCCGGGGCCAAAGAAGGATTTTTCGCGCCCGATGGTGCGGTCGATATACTGGTCGACGATCACGAAATCGCCCGGCGCCATCTCCTCGCGGAACGATCCGCAGGCGCCGACGCTGACGAGGTCCGTGACCCCCAGCCGCTTGAGCGCGTCGATATTGGCGCGGTAGGGCACCGACGACGGGCTGTGGACGTGCCCGCGCCCGTGCCGGGGCAGGAAGGCCATCGGCATGCCGTTCAATGTGCCGGTCAGGATGCTGTCCGACGGGGTGCCGAACGGGCTGGCCACCTCGCGCCACTCTGCGCCCTCCAGCCCGTCGATGTCGTAAACCCCCGAGCCGCCGATCACGCCGATCATGGTTTGTGCCATGCGCTGTCCCTTTCTGTTTGCGCCCAAGGTTTAGGCGCCCCCGACAGGGATGAAAAGCGCCGCAGCGTCGGCGCGGGCGGTGAAAATACGCCAGTTTCTCAGGCGGCGCCCATGGTTTAAGGGTTTGGCAAGCGAATTCGTACCGATTCGGGTGTGGTCAAGGGACCGGGGGGCGGGTAAACGGGCCACTTATCTGGACCCGGATGATAACAGGACACACGCTTTGAAAACCTCGCTGGCCGCCTTTGCCAAGACCATTACGAAGCCCGATTTGCGCGTCATGCAGGACGAGCCGTTCAGCATCGGACGTGTCCGGATCGAGCTGCTGTCGGGCCTGACCGTCGCGCTTGCACTGGTGCCCGAGGCGGTGGCCTTCTCCTTTGTCGCCGGGGTGCACCCGCTGGTCGGGCTGTATGCTGCGTTTATCGTCGGGCTGGTCACAGCGATCATTGGTGGGCGTCCGGGGATGATTTCGGGTGCGACGGGGGCGCTGGCGGTGGTCATGGTCGCGCTGGTGGCGCAGCACGGTGTCGAATATCTGTTTGCCACGGTGGTCCTGATGGGGCTGCTGCAAATGACGGCTGGCGCACTGAAATGGGGCAAATTCATCCGCCTCGTACCGCACCCGGTCATGCTGGGCTTTGTCAACGGGCTGGCGATCGTGATTTTCCTTGCGCAGCTGGGCCAGTTCAAGGTGCCGGGCACGATGGTGGATACCGGCCACGGCATGGGCGGCGGAGAATGGCTGAGCGGGCAGCCGTTGATGGTCATGCTGGGCCTTGTGGCACTGACCATGGCGATCATCTGGGTCATGCCGCGCATCACCCGTATCATCCCCGCGCCGCTGGCCGGGATCGGCGTGGTTGCGGCGCTGGTTATTGCCTTTGGCCTGAATGTACCGCGTGTCGGTGATCTGGCCTCGATCCAGGGTGGGCTGCCGTCGTTCCACATCCCGATGGTGCCGTTCAATCTGGAAACCTTCGAGATCATCCTGCCCTATGCCATCATTCTGGCCGCCATCGGCCTGATCGAAAGCCTTCTGACACTGAACCTGGTGGGCGAAATGGTCGGCCGCCGTGGCGGCGCCAGCCAAGAGTGCATTGCGCAGGGTATCGCCAATACAGTGACTGGATTTTTCGGTGGCATGGGCGGTTGCGCGATGATCGGCCAGTCGATGATCAACGTCAAATCGGGTGGGCGCACGCGCATTGCCGGAATCGCCGCCGCGCTGTTCCTGCTGGTCTTCATCCTTTTCGCCGCGCCGCTGATCGAGCAGATCCCGCTTGCTGCGCTTGTCGGGGTGATGTTCATGGTGGTGATCGGCACGTTCGCCTGGAATTCACTGACGATCCTGCGCAAGGTGCCGCTGACCGATGCGATGGTGATCGTGCTGGTGACGGCGGTAACGGTGAAATACGACCTCGCCATCGCGGTGGTCGTTGGTGTCATCGTTTCGGCGCTGGCCTATTCGTGGAACAACGCCAAGCGGATTCATGCAACGACCAAGCTGGATGAGAGCGGCGCCCGCGTCTACAGCATCGAAGGCCCGCTGTTCTTCGGCTCGGCGGAGGGGTTCGCAGAATTGTTTGATATCGAGGGTGATCCCGATACCGTGGTCGTCGATTTCGATCAGAGCCGCGTGGTCGACCAATCGGCCCTTCAGGCGATCGAGACGCTGGCGGGCAAGTATCAGGCGGCGGGCAAGACGCTGCAACTGCGCCACCTGAGCCGTGACTGCCACCGCTTGCTGACCAAGGCGGGGAATCTGATGATCGACAGCGACGATGACCCTGAATACATGGTCGCGGTGGATTACGGCGTGCGCACCGGAATGCTGGGCGCGGGGCATTAGGCCCCGCACCGGCGTATCTGGCGGGCACCCGGATCGCGCTGGTAGTCGCGCCCCGCCGATTGCACTGGGCAAGGCGCGTGGCCTCTGACCCGCTGGCGATCCGCCCGTCGCGTGATCAGGCGGACAAACGGGCGCTGAACGGGGCAGGCGTTGAAACTCCCTTTTCCTACCGCATACTGACCTTTTTATTGCCCGTCCCGGTGAAAATGGTCGACCCTGCCGGGGACACTGGCGCGCAAACCAAGTAAGCCCGCGCGCCGCGTTTCAATTGTGCGGCTGGGCGCGCCGTGCTACGCGCAGCGCCGGCGATGCTGGCAAAACTGGCGAAAGGCGATGCGGTGCTCGAACTCAGGCCCGAAATTGACAGCGACTGGTGGGAGGTCGAGGCGCTTCTCGATCTGTGCTTTGCGCCGGGGCGCGAGGCGCTGTCGTCCTACCGCTTGCGCGACGGCGTGCCACCAGTGCCGGGCCTCAGCTCTGTTGCGCGGGACGAGAACGGCATCCTGGCCGGGGCGATCCGCTATTGGCCGGTTCAGGTGGGCGGCGCGCCCGTCCTGCTGCTGGGGCCGATTGCCGTTCACCCGACCCATCAGGGCGAAGGGCTGGGCGGCTACATGATGCGCGGCTCGCTGGCTGCTGCACGCGTGGCAGGCTGGGATCGGGTGATGCTGGTGGGCGACGCGCCTTACTATGGGCGCTTCGGGTTTCGGCGGCTCGCAGAGGTCGAGATGCCGCCACCGACGAACCCGGACCGCGTGCTGGGGCTGGACCTGATTCCGGGCGGTTGGGGCGGTATTGTCGGAAAAGTGACACGGGCGGCTTGAAACCCGTGGAGGATACGCTGATCTATATTCAATGATGGATCTTCTTGACCCCCCGATAGATGAGGCGGCCGTCGCCGCGCGGCTGGATGCACTGGTGCGGCGCCATGCGCGCGCGGGCAATTTGGGCATTCAGGTGCTGAACATCGTCGGCGGACGGGCCGAGGCGCTGCTGGAGCGGTTGCCCGAAGGCGTGCGTGACCGGCTGGAGGGCGGAACGGAGCAGGCGCTGTCAATGGCGATGGGCGCGGCGCAGCGCTCGCGCGGTGTTGTCGGCAGCCAACCCGGCTGGCTGAACCGCGCCGTGACCACGGCGATGGGGGCGGCCGGTGGTTTTGGCGGACTGCCCTCGGCACTGGCTGAATTACCCATCACGACGACCATATTGCTGCGCGCGATTCAGGACGTGGCAGGCGAATACGGCTTTGACGCCACCGAAGAGGGTGTACGTTTCGATTGCGTGCAGGTCTTCGCCGCTGCCGGGCCGCTGGACCATGACGACGGGGCGGATCTGGCATTCCTGACGACCCGCGTCGCGGTGACGGGCAAGGCGATGCAGGCGTTGATCGCCAAGGTGGCGCCGCGGCTGAGTGTGGTTCTGGGCCAGAAACTGGCCGCGCAGACGGTGCCGATACTGGGTGCGGCGGCAGGGGCGGCGACGAACTATGCCTTCACCAGCTATTACCAGCAGATGGCGCATGTGCATTTCGGGCTGCGCCGCCTGGCGATCGAGGCGGATCTGAGCCATGCCGAGGTGCTGGAGGCATTCCGCCAAAGGGTTGCGGCGCCGGTCAAGCGGGGCTGAGCAGACCGCGCCGGAGCTACAGTTTCTCGCGCAGATATTCCATGACGGCGGGGCGGACCGATTGGTCGCCCCGGCGCCCGGCCTCGTCGATGACGTCGCGCAATTCGTCCAGATTGGTGCGGCGCAAGATCGATTTGACCGGCCCGATCGAGGCGGGGCGCATCGACAGGATGCGGATGCCGATCGCCGCAAGGCAAGCGGCCTCGACGGGTCTGCCCGCATCCTCGCCGCAGAAACTGAGCGGCGTGTCTGTGGCCATGCACCGCTCTACGATGCATTGCAAAAAGGTCAGGAAACTGACGTTCAGCGTGTCATAGCGGCGGCGCACGCGCTCGTTCTCGCGGTCGGCGGCAAAGAAGAATTGTTTCAGGTCGTTCCCGCCGATGGAAATAAAATCGATATTGCGGAAGAACTGGTCTGGCGCATAGGCCAAGCTGGGTGTTTCCAGCATCGCGCCCAGCTTCATCGTGGCAGGCATGGGATGGCCAAGGATGCGCTCTCGCTCCAGCGCCTTGTCCAGCTCGGCGCGCCCGGCGTCGAACTCTTCGCGCTGGGCGACGAAGGGGAACATCACCGACAGGGGCCGCCCCTTGGCACCGCGAATGAGCGCCTGAAGCTGCATCCGCATGACCCCCGGCTTGTCCAGGCCCACGCGGATCGCGCGCCACCCCATCGCCGGGTTCGGCTCGTCCGTGGGCTTCATGTAGGGCAGCACCTTGTCCGAGCCGATGTCGAGCGTGCGGAACACCACTTCGCGGCCCTTGGCGGCATCCATGACGCGGCTGTAAAGTTCGCTCAACTCGGCCCGTTTGGGCATTTTCGACCGGACAAGGAATTGCAATTCGGTCCGGAACAGGCCGACGCTATCGGCGCCAGATCCCTCAAGGCTGGGCAGATCGGCCATGAGGCCTGCGTTCATTTTCAGCGACAGGGTGCGCCCGCACAGCGTGGTCGCAGGTTTGCCGCGGATAGAGGCGTAGCGTTCCTGCGCCTTGGCCTGCATCGCCATCTTGTCGCGAAAGGCGGCAATGACCGTGTCGTTGGGGCGCAGATGGGCGAGGCCCTGATCGCCGTCGACCAGAATGGGATCGCCATTCATCGCCTCGGTCGTGATGTTCTTGGCGTGGATCACCAGCGGGATTGCCAGCGCCCGGGCGACAATGGTGGCGTGGCTGCCGACGGCGCCTTCCTCCAGCACGATTCCCTTGAGGCTGCGGCCATAATCCAGCAGTTCGGCAGGGCCGATATTGCGCGCGATGAGGATCGGATCAGGCGGCATTTCGGCGGCTGTCCCGGTGCCCTGTCCGGTCAGGATGCGCAGCATGCGGTTGCTGAGATCGTCCAGATCGTGCAGGCGGTCGCGCAGGTAGGCGTCGGCCACCTGTCCCAGCCGGGCGCGGGCAGTCGATTGTTCCTTTTCCACCGCTGCCTCGGCCGACAGGCCGCGATTGATGTCCTCTTCCATGCGCCGCATCCAGCCTTTGGAATTGGCGAACATGCGGTAAGCCTCCAGCACCTCCAGCTGTTCCTTGTCACCGAAGCGGGCGCTGGTCAGCATGCGGTCGACGCCGACGCGCAGTTCTTCTACGGCCTCGTTCAGGCGCTCAAGCTCGCGTACGGGATCCTCGCCGATGAGGTTGGTGACGATGACGCGGGGTTCGTGCAGCCAGACATGGCCGCGCGCCGCGCCCTCCTGCGCCGTGGTGCCGCGAAACTGGACCGCGTGCTGGTGGCGCGCCTTCATCGCCGCGCCGTCACCGATGAAGGCGCCCAGTTCGGTCATTTCGGCGAGCACCATCGCCACGACCTCGACCGCGTAGACTTCCTCCTCGGAGAAGCTGCGCGTGTCTTTCGACTGCACCACCAGCACCCCGAGTTTTTCGCCAAGGCGCTGGATGGGAACGCCCATGAAGGACGAATAGCCCTCTTCGCCGGTTTCGGGCATGAAGCGGAAGCCGGGCGTGTTGGGGGCGTCGTCGGTATTGATGACCTGGCCGGTACGCGCTACGCGCCCTACCAGACCTTCGCCCAGACGCATCCGGGTTTCATGCACGGCAGCGGGGTTCAGGCCCTCAGTCGCGCACAGTTCCAGCATGTCCTCATCGCGGAACAGGTAGATCGAGCAGACTTCGATCCGCATTTCCTCGGCGATGAGGTGGGTGATCTGATCCAGACGCGCCTGACCAGCGGCATCCTCGGCCATGACGGCACGAAGGCGGCCCAGCATGTGGCGGCTGTCGGTCTGGAAATCATGGCTCATCAGCGGGGTGCTCTCGCGCCTTTCTGTCGTTCGAAGGTGCGCACGGCGAGGTCAGGCCGGCACGCCTTATCCGACCTTGTCCAGGTCGAAGGTATCATGCAGCGCCTGAACGGCGAGTTCCATGTATTTTCGATCAATCAGCACGGAAATCTTTATCTCGGAGGTTGCAATCACCTTGATGTTGATTCCCTCATTGCTGAGCGTGCGGAACATTTGCGCCGCCACACCCGACTGGCTGCGCATGCCGATGCCGACGGCCGAGATCTTGGCGACATCGGTGTCGGCCACCAGATGGCTGTAGTTGATATTGCCTGTCTCGACAGCACTTTTCAGGGCCCTTTCGGCACGCGCCACCTGTTCGGTGGGGCACGAAAAGGTCATGTCGGTGCGCCCTTCTTCAGAGATGTTCTGAATGATCATGTCGACATTCACCCCCGCCTCGGACAGCGGGCCAAAGATGGCGGCGGCGATGCCGGGGCGGTCGGCGACCGACATAAGGGTCATCTTGGCCTCGTCGCGGGAATAGGCGATGCCGGTCACAACTTTGGATTCCATGATTTCCTCCTCGGCGCAGACAAGGGTGCCGGCGCCATCTGATTGTTCCTCGAAGCTGCTGAGAACGCGCAGCTTTACATTGTAGCGCATCGCCAGCTCGACCGAGCGGGTTTGCAGAACCTTGGCGCCAAGGCTGGCCAGCTCCAGCATCTCCTCATAGGCGATGCGGTCCAGCTTGCGCGCCTTCGGCGAAATGCGCGGATCGGTGGTGTAGACCCCGTCGACATCGGTATAAATATCGCAGCGCTCGGCGCCCATGGCGGCGGCAAAGGCGACGGCGGTGGTGTCACTGCCGCCGCGGCCCAGCGTCGTGATACGGCCCTCGGGGCTGATACCCTGAAACCCGGCCACAACGGCGACGCGCATGCCCTCGGCAAATTTCGCCATGATATTGGCGGGCGGAATATCCACGATACGGGCGGCGGAATGGGCCGAGGAGGTTTTCACCGGCACCTGCCAGCCCTGCCAGCTACGCGCCGGAATCTCCATTTCCTGCAACGTCAACGCCATCAGGCCGGCCGTCACGTTTTCGCCCGACGACACGACGGCATCATATTCGCGCGCATCATACAGCGGCGATGTCTCGCCGACCCACCCGACAAGTTCATTGGTCTTGCCGGACATGGCCGACACGATGACGATGACGTCATAGCCATTGGCCACTTCGACGCCGACACGTTTGGCAACGCGGCGGATACGGTCAAGGTTGGCGACGGACGTGCCGCCGAATTTCATCACGAGAACGGGCATGGATACGTCCCTTGAGGCAAGTTCGCAGGCGGTTTACGCGCGGCGGCGCCCGAGGGCAATAGTGCGCTGCATACCGAGTGGGTCAGCCGCGCGCCTCGCGCACCATTTCGCCAAGGGCTGTCATCGCGTCGCGCGCCCGGTCCAGCGGTACGAACAGATGGTCGTGATAGAACCCTGCCACCGGATTGACCCCCATGCCGAGGCCCGCCAGCCGCGTCGTGACCTTGGCCAGAAACCCGATAGCATCCAGCGCGGAATGCACGTTCAGCGTGATCATCCGGCAGGGAAATTCGTACCGCAGGCCCGCCGCCATGGCAGCATCACGCGTGATAATGACGGTTGTTCCCTCGCCCTCCTGCATGGTCATGCGCGGACACAGCCCCGGCGGCACGTCGCGCTCCGGCAGGGTGACGAACACATAGATGTCATCATCCAGCACCGGCGCCATACCGGACAGAAGATGTTTCAGATCATGTCCGCCAGCCATGGTGCGCCTCGTGCTCGGATCAGTTGACTTTGCGGGCCGGGCGAAAGGGCAGGGGCAGGATCGGCACGCCGTCCTCGACCAGCTTGCGCGCGTCGTCGATGCGGGCCTCGCCGTATATGGCGCGTTCGGGTGCGGTGCCCTCGTGCATGGCGCGCGCCTTGCGGGCAAAATCCGTGCCGACATATTCGGAACTAGCTTCGACCTTTTCGCGCAGAGTGGCAATAGCGTGCTGCGCTGCTGTTTCGGGCGCGGCCAGTGTGCGGGTCGCATGCGCGGCGTCGCGCGCAGATTGCACGCTGGGCGCCATGATGCCCTTGGTGACATCCGTGCTGCCACATTCAGCGCAGGTGACCAACCCGGCGCGCGCCAGTTTCTCAAAGGACGCGGCCGATTGAAACCAGCTGTCAAAGCTGTGATTTTCGGCACATTTGAGCGAGAATTTTATCATCTGTCCCGTTCCGGTTCTACATATCTAAAATATATGCCCCACTGTGAATATCAAGCGTGTCCCGTTCCGCATCGGGCGCTCAGCCCCTTAATTGGTCCGGGTCAAATTTGGCGATCATATGTGCCAGTTCGGGTTCATCCACGAGGGCGGCGGCCTTCTTGGGGCGCAGCCATCTACGCTTGCGCTGGCCTGCCTCGGGGAAATCCGAGGCGATTTCCTGCACTTTCAAAGCATAGAGCATGGCAACGCATGGCAAACCGGCGCTATCAGGGACGCTTTTGTGATAGTGATACAGGCCCAGGCAGCGCGAATATATGCGCCCGCGCACGCCGGCCTCTTCCCACGCCTCGATCTCGGCGCTTTGCATGGGGGTCTTGCAGTCGACGGGCCAGCCCTTGGGCACGATCCAACGGCCCGAACCGCGGCTGGTGATCAGCAGCACCTCGGGTTTGCCGCGCCGCATACGATAGCACAGCGCGCCGAACTGCGTGCGCAGTTCGGTTTTGTGGGCATCGCTCATGTCGATGGGAATATGCGTCGATGGGGCGGTGATGGTGCTGTCCATGCTGTTGATATGCTTGTTGTGCGGGCGCTTTTGCGCTTGCGTTTTGCAATTATATGGCGAGGATTCGCAAAATAACAACAGCTTGCAGCGGTTGGCGCGGCATGTGTGGAATTGATCCCTTCAATGGTATGTCCGGTCAGGAGACAGTGAAATGCGGATTTCCCAACCATGTGACAGGCTGCTAGCGCGATTTCGCAAGATTTCGGCGGCAGGCGTCGTGGCCCTGCTGGTTGCGGCGCCGGGCGCACAGGCCGCCAATCAAGTTGTCGTCTTTGCTGCCGCGTCATTGAAGGACGCACTGGATGATATAACGGCGATCTATCCTGGCGAGGTCGCGGTATCGCTGGGCAGCAGTGGCCTGCTGGCGCGCCAGATCGGCGAGGGCGCCCCCGCTGATGTTGCTTTTCTGGCCAACACCGATTGGATGGACTGGCTGGAGGAACAGGGTGCCGTTGACCCCGCACGCCGCGTTGCGCTGGTGGGCAATGCGCTGGTGCTGATCGCGCCGGCAGACGCACCTGATCTGGAAGACGTGGACGCGGATACGCTGCTGGCGCGTCTCGACGGCGGGCGCATGGCCATCGGCCAGACCCAAAGCGTTCCGGCTGGCATGTATGGCCGCGCGTGGCTGGAGGCGTCAGGCATGTGGGACACGCTGATGCCGCAAATGGCCGAGACGGACAACGTGCGCGCGGCGCTGGCGCTGGTCGCACTGGGCGAGGCGCCGTTGGGCGTGGTCTATGCCACCGACGCGTTGGCTGAGCCCAGGGTGCGCGTCGTCTATCAGGTGCCGGGCGAGATGCACGATCCGATCATCTATCCTGCTGCGGAGCTGACGGACGCGGCCGCGCCCTTCATGGAATTCCTGCAAGGGGCCGAGGGGCGCGGCGTGTTTGAGGCGCACGGGTTCTTGCCGCTGGTGAAGGCCCCCTGATGCTGGACGCCGCCGCATATACCGCGCTGGCGCTGTCGCTGAAAGTGTCGCTGATCGCGACATTGTTCAGCCTGCCGGTGGCGATTGCGGTGGCGTGGCTGCTGGCGCGGCGGCAGTTTCCGGGGCATGCACTGGTCAGCGCGCTGGTGCATCTGCCGCTGGTGCTGCCGCCTGTCGTGACAGGGTATCTGCTGTTGCTGACATTCGGGCGCAACGGCGCGGTGGGTGGGCTGCTTGAATCCATCGGCATCGTGTTTGCGTTTCGCTGGACCGGGGCGGCGCTGGCGGCGGCGGTCATGGGATTTCCGCTGATGGTGCGCGCGATCCGCCTGTCGATCGAGGCGGTCGATCCGAAGCTGGAGGAGGCGGCGGCGACGTTGGGTGCGGGCCGCTGGCCGGCGTTCATGCGCGTCACGCTGCCCCTGATCGGGCCAGGGATATTGGCAGGCGCCGTCATGGGCTTTGCCAAGGCGATGGGCGAATTCGGCGCGACGATCACGTTCGTTGCCAACATACCCGGCCAGACGCAGACGCTGCCCTCGGCCGTATACGCGTTCTTGCAGGTGCCGGGCGGTGAGGGATCGGCGTTGCGATTGGTGGTGCTGGCGTCCGGCGTGGCAATCGGCGCGGTGCTGCTGTCCGAGTGGTTGGCGCGGCGTATGGCGGCACGGATCGGCGCATGAGTTTGCTGGTCGATATCGCCCATCGCGCGGGCGACTTTGCGCTGGAGGCCGCGTTTGAGGCGGGGCCGGGCGTGACCGCGCTGTTCGGGCCATCGGGGTCGGGCAAGACGACGCTGGCCAACGCCATCGCCGGGCTGTTGACGCCGGATGCGGGCCGGATTGCGCTGGGCAGCGACGTCTTGCTGGACTGCGCTCAGGGCATCTGCCTGCCGGCCGCGCGGCGCCGGATCGGCGTGGTGTTTCAGGAAGGTCGGCTGTTTCCGCATCTGACCGTGGCGCGCAACATCGCCTTTGGCGCGCGTTATGCGCCGCCGGGCGCGCCCGGGCTGGACGGCGATGCGATCATGGCGATGCTGGGGATCGAGGGATTGATGGAGCGTCGCCCGCGCAGCCTGTCGGGGGGTGAAAAACAGCGCGTGGCGATTGCCCGCGCGCTGCTGATGCGCCCGCGCCTTTTGCTGATGGACGAACCGCTGGCGGCGCTGGACGGCCCGCGCAAGGACGAAATCCTGCCCTATCTGGAGCGTCTGCGCGACAGCGGCACGGTGCCCATCGTCTATGTCACCCACAGCGTGGCCGAAATTGCGCGGCTGGCAGATCGCATCGTCGTGCTGCGGGATGGCCGCGTGTTGCGCCGGGGCGACGTGACGGATGTGCTGAGCGATCCGGCCATGGTGCCGTTGATTGGCGTGCGCGAGGCCGGATCGGTCCTGATGGCGCGTGTGGTCGAGCGTAATCCCGGCGGTCTTGGCCGCCTCGAGATCGGCGGTGGCGAACTGCGTCTGCCGGGTATCGAGGCTGGTGTGGGCAAGACGGTGCGCGTCAGGGTTCTGGCGCAGGATGTGCTGATCTCGCTGGGACGGCCCGTCGGCCTGTCGTCGCGCAACATTCTGCCCGCGGTGGTGGATGAGGTACATCGCGGCGATGGGCCGGGGGTGGCCTTATCGCTACGTATCGGACCCGCACGTCTGCTGGCACGTATCACGGCGGATGCGATGGACGAGCTGGCGTTGCAGCCGGGGACCGAATGCTATGCGGTCGTGAAAGCGACGGCAGTTGCACGGGCGGATATCGGTGGCGATACGCCCTGAGCTGGTTTATTTCCAATCTAAATGGCCGATTTATCCACAGGTTTTTGCTAAATTATTGTCCAAATACGATATAGCTGCCGCATCGATTTTATCGACCGTCACCGTTTGATTTTCGGCAATCAGGATTTACCTGACCTTGAATTCTATCTGGTAGGGGATGGCACGGCGGCTTTATTGCTGAACTTGGGCCGCTGAAGAGGGGCCGGTAGGTCACCGGTCAACGCTCACTCGGCCAGATGGCAGGCGGCCATGGTGCTGCTGTCGCCGATGGGGCGCAGCTGCGGACGCTCGGCCCGGCAGATGTCCTGCGCGATGGGGCAGCGCGGGGCAAAGGGGCAACCGGGGGGCGGATTGACAGGATCAGGCAGTTCGCCGGGCGTACGCGGCGCATCGAACGATCCGCCGCTGAGCTTTGGAATCGCATCAAGCAAAAGCTGCGTATAGGGATGCTTGGGCGCGTTGAAAATCCTGTCGGTCTGGGCCAGCTCCATGACCTGACCCAGATACATGACGGCGACGCGGTCGCCGAAATGCTCGACCACGCTGAGATCGTGGGTGATAAACATGTAGGTGAGGCCGCGATCATCCTGCAAATCGTTCAACAGGTTCAGGATCTGTGCCTGAATGGACACGTCCAGCGCCGAAATCGGCTCGTCTGCGACGACGAAGGCGGGGTTGGTCACCAGCGCGCGGGCGATGGCGATGCGCTGGCGCTGCCCGCCTGAAAACTCATGCGGCAACTTGCGTTGCCAGCTTTGGTCGCAGCCGGTGGCGTCCAGCACATCTTCGACCTGCGCGCGCACGTCGGCGGCGGATTTTTCAGGCATCAGATGGCGGATCGGCTCGGCAAGGGTCTGAAACACGTTGCGGCGCGGATTGAGCGAGGCGTAGGGGTTCTGGAACACCATCTGCATGTCGGCGCGAATCGGCTTGCGCGTGCCCTCGTCCATTGTGTCGATGCGCTGGTCGCGAAAGTAAATCTCGCCCGACGACGGTTTCAGCAGGCCCATGATGGCGCGGCCCAGCGTTGTCTTGCCGCAGCCGGATTCGCCGACGACGCAGAACGTCTCGCCCTTTTGGATCTGGACGTTGACGCCGGAAAGAGCATGCAGGACCGGCTTTTCAGTGCTGAGGAAATGGGTGGGCAGCGCAAAGCGCATCTCCAGTCCGCGTGTTTCGACGATTGTGTCGGTCATAGCGCGGCCTCCGCATCATCATGCGCCCTGTTTTCATGCATCGGGTGAAAACAGGCGACGCCATTTTCCAGCGGCGGCATGGCGGCGCGACACTGATCCGTCGCGCGCTCGCAGCGTGGGTGGTAAGGGCAGCCCGTCGGCAGGTTGGTGATGGGCGGCATCGAGCCGGGGATCTGGTACAGCTTCGCCCCGCGCGTGGAGTTTTGCGGCAGCGCCTTCAGCAGGCCTACGGCATAGGGGTGTTTCGGCGCGTCGATGATGTCGCGGGTGCGCCCGGTCTCGACACATTTGCCGGCATACATGATCATCAGGCGTTCGGTGACTTCGGCGACCACCCCCAGATCGTGGGTGATCAGGATCAGCGCCACGTCATTTTCGCGGCAGAGCGTCAGGATCAGCGACATGATTTCGGCCTGAATGGTGACATCCAGTGCCGTCGTCGGCTCGTCCGCGATGATCAGTTCCGGGTCGGTCAGCAGGGCGATGGCGATCACGACACGCTGGCGCAGGCCGCCCGACAGCTCGTGAGGGTAGGCGTCCATCCGGCTCTCGGCCGAGGGGATGGCGACGAGGTTCAGCTTTTCCACGCTGAGGCGATGCGCCTCGCGGGTGCTGATACTGCGATGCGCCTTGAGTGTTTCGATCATCTGCGTGCCGATGCTGAGCACAGGGTTGAGCGTGACCATCGGGTCCTGAAAGATCATCGAGATGCGGTTGCCGCGGATGCGCCGGATTTGCCGTTCGGACATGGTCAGCAGGTTTTGGCCATCGAACGTGACCGAGCCTTTGGTGACGCGGCCCGGATCGGCGATGAGGTTGAGGATGGCGAAGGCCAGCATGGATTTACCGGCGCCAGATTCGCCCACGACGCCCAGTCGCTGACCCTTTTCCAGCGTCAGGTCGACGCCGCGCAGCGCCTCGACCTCGCCCTTTTTGCCGCGCGGAAAGGCGACATGCAGATCGGTGACATTGAGAAGTGCCATCAGTCATCCCCCCGGCGCAGTTTCGGGTTCAATACATCGCGCAGCCAGTCGCCCAAGAGGTTGAGCGCCAGCACCAGTGTGACCAATACGATGGCCGGATAGAGTGTGATCCACCAACTGCCCGAAAAGATGAATTCAAATCCTGACCGGATCAGCGACCCCAGTGATGGTTTGTCGGTGGGCATGCCAAGACCGAGGAACGACAGGGCCGCCTCGGTCATGATCGCCTCGGCCACCTGGATGGTGGAAATCACCAGCACCGGCGTCAGCGTGTTGGGCAGGATGTGGAGCCACATCACCTTGCGCGCGGGCAGGCCGATCACGCGGGCGGCGTCGACGTATTCCTTGTTCTTCTCGCCCAGAACGGAGGAGCGGACGGTGCGTGCAAATTTGGGCCATTCGGCGACGCCAATGATGAGGATCAGCATGAAGATGGCGTAATCGGCATAGATGTTGGCATCGAACGCGGTCTGAAAAAGGGCCAGCGCGATGATCGCGATCATCAGCGTCGACAGGGACATCTGGATATCGGCAAGGCGCATCAGGAAACTGTCAACCCAACCGCCCTTGTACCCCGCCCAGAGGCCGAGGGTAACGCCGAGGATACCCTGCACGATAACGGCGCCGATGCCGATCAGCAGCGAAATGCCGGTGCCATACAGAATGGTGCTGAAAACACCGCGCCCTTGCGTGTCGGTGCCCAGCCAGTAACGTTCGTCCCCACCCGTGCGCCACGACGGGGGCAGTTCGCTGTCCATGATGTTCAATTGCAGCGGATCATAGGGGTTCTGCGGCGCGATCCATGGGGCCAGTGCAGCCATGACGATCAGGATCAGCAGCACGATACCGGCGCCGATGGCGACAGGGTCCGACAGGAAACGTTTCAGGAAGCCACGCCAGGTAATCATGATTTGGCCCCCGGCAGTTTCACCATCGGATTGATCAGGGTGTAGACGAAATCGACGATGGTATTGACCACGACAAAAATCAGGCCGACCACGATGATATAGGCGATGATCAGCGGTGTATCGACGCGGTTCACCGCCTCAAGGAACAGGAACCCCATGCCGGGCCACTGGAACACGGTTTCGGTCAGGATGGTGTAGGCGATTAGCGTGCCGATCATCAGACCGCCCACCGTGACAACGGGCAGCAGCGTGTTGCGGAACGCGTGGACATAGCGGACGCGCGGCGTCGACAGCCCCTTGGCGCGGGCGAACCGGACGTAATCGGTGCCCATTGCCTCCATCATTTCGGCCCGGATAAGGCGGATGAAGAGGGGCAGCATGATCGAGCTGAGGGCGATACAGGGCAGGATCAGATGCGCCAAACCGTCGATGGTGAGAAACCCGGTATCCCAGCCCCATGGCAATTCAACCGTGGCACCACGCCCGAATGCGGGCAGCCAGCCCAGTTCGACACCAAACAGCCAGACCAGAAGGATCGCGGTCAGGAATACCGGCACCGATATGCCGATGATTGACGCGGTCATGATCGTCTTGGCCATCCATTTTTCGCGGTTGATGGCGCAATAGATGCCGCCGGGGATCGACAGGGCAAGGAATATGACCACGGAGCCGAGGACCAGTTCAAACGTGGCGGGGAATTTGTCCATGATGACGTCAAGCGCCGGGCGCTTGAAGAAATACGAATTGCCCAGATCGCCCTGAACGGCGTTGCCCAGAAAGCGGCCATATTGGACAAGGAAGGGATCGTTCAGTCCCAGTTCGCTGCGCAGGGCGTCGCGGTCGGCTTCGGACACGGATTGACCGACCAGCTCGCGCAGCGGATCGCCCAGATTGTCCTGAATGGAAAACCCGATGAGCGAGATGACGAACATCACGATCACAGCCTGAATGGCGCGTCGGATAAGGAATGCGATGATGTGCATGATTGGCTATCGTCTCTGGCGAATGCTGGAGGGGCCGGTATCGTCCTGAATGGATGTGACACCACTAAAAGCTGAGGCTACCCCGCGCGTCAACCCCTGTAGGGCGAATGACGTGGCGGCGGGCCAGCGTGATGCAGGCCCGCCAAAGCTTCTTATTCCTCGATGACGAGGTCGCCCAGATAGGGGAAGTTCATCACGTTCAGGATCGGTTCCACGTTCACGCCCTTGCGCGCGGCCCATGCCAGATCCTGCCAGTGCAGCGGAATGAAGGCCGCATCGTCATAGAGCAGCTTTTCGATCTGTTGCAGGTCTGCCGTTCGCTTTTCCTTGTCCGTTTCGGTCAGGGTCGCGATGGTCATCGCGTCGACCTCGGGGTTCGAGTAATTGCCCGAATTGTACTGACCGCGGCCGGTGTCGGCGTCGGGGGTCATGTTGAGGAATTCAAAGAAGTTCGCCGAATCCTCGGTATCCGAATGCCAGCCGATCATCATGATGTCTGCTGCGCGCTCGTCGTATTTGGGCCAGTATTGCGCCTTGGGGATGGTAGTCAGGTCAACGTCGATCTTGATCTGAGCCAGCATCGCCGAGGCCGCTTCGCAGATCTTGTAGTCGTTCACATAGCGGTTATTGGGGCACATCATCGTTGCGCTGAATCCGTCCGCGTACCCGGCCTCTTCCATCAGGGCCTGCGCCTTGGCGACGTCAAAGCGGGGCAGCAGATCGGGGTTGTGACCGTCATAACCCGCGGGCGAGTTCTGTGCCGCGACGGTTCCAAAGCCCTTCATGATCTTTTGAACGATGCCCTCATTGTTGATGGCGTTGGCCATGGCCAGACGGACCTTGGGGTTGGCCAGCGCCTCGTTCCGCTTGCCGTTCAGTTGCAGCGTGATGATGCGCGTGCCGGGCAGGGTGATGAGGTCCACCTTGTCATCGTTCCTGATCCGCTCAAGGTCGGTGGGGGGGACGGGGGCGATAAAATCGACATCGCCCGACAGCAGGGCAGCGACGCGCGTCGGTGCTTCCTTGATCGGGGTCAGTACGGCGGTCTGCACATTGCCGGGGCTGTCGGTGTCCCAGTAATCGGGATTGCGTTTGAACACCATCTTCACGCCCTGCTCGCGCTCGGAGACGGTGAAGGGGCCGGTGCCCGACATGTTTTTCGACGCAAAGCTATCGCCATGCTTGGCAATTCCGGCGCCGCCTTCCTCGTAGAACTTCTTGTCCATGGGGAACACGTAGGTGGCGGTGTTCAGAACAAGCGGGCTGGGCCCGTCCGTCTTGATTTCCACGGTGGTATCGTCGATCGCGGTGACCGTCGTCCAACCCGCGAAAATGCTTTTGAAGTCGGCCGAGGATTTCAGCCGCTCGATGGTCCAGACGACGTCTTCGGCGGTCATCGGGTTCCCGGAGTGGAACTTGACCCCCTCGCGCAATGTGAAACGCATGGTGGTGTCGTCGACGCGCTCCCATTCGGTGGCCAGACGCGGATCGAACCCGTGGTCGGCATTCCAGCGGACCAGCGGATCGAAGGTCATATGGCTCATTTGCAGTGTGCCGCCCGAAAGCTGCTCGTGCGGGTCAAGCGAGACGGGATCGGCGTCATAAGCAAAGTTCAGCGTCTGCGCCGAAACCATGCTGCCGGCGCCCAGCAGCAGGGCCGTGGCAGTGGCCGTGGCGAGGGTGCGAAGTGTTTTCATGAAGTATCTCCCTGATGGTAGGTGCGCGCAGCGTTTTAGGAAGCCGCGTCAGCAGATGCGGCAGGTTGTCCCGATTCTGGTTGCATGTAAAGACTGCTATCCTGCGATAGGCCGTCGCGCGGTCGCAAATGGCTGCGTTAAACCGCTGGATTCGGTCGAATTTCCCTTTCGGCCAAGGCGCAGTGGCCAGAGGCGCCGCGATCCCCCGCCAACATCGCGGGTGTGGATCGTGGCCGGAGCGTCCGGCAGTTCGCGTAAATGCCGACCTCGCGGCCTTGACCCTCCCCCATGTGCTGATTATTGATCGAAACGCTCAGGCATAGACGCCTGGTGTCTGGGGATTTTTCTTGACCGAACGGCTGATGTACCGGCTGGCTTGGGCCGTTGCCGCGTTGTGCGTGGCACCGATCCTTGCCGCTGCGCTGGCCGCGCTGGGCGGCGATTTGCAGACTTGGCGCGATGTTTTGTCGACGGTGCTGCCGCGTTATACGGCCACCACCCTTGCGCTGGTCGCTATCGTGGGCAGCGGCGCCGCCGTCATCGGCACGGCGACGGCGTGGATGGTGACGGTCTATCGCTTCCCCGGTGTGCGCTGGCTGGAGGTCGCGCTGGCGCTGCCGCTGGCGTTTCCGGCCTATGTTCTGGCCTATGCCTATACGTCGCTTCTGGACCATCCCGGCCCTGTGCAGACGCTGCTGCGCGATCTCACCGGCTGGGGCCCGCGCGACTACTGGTTCCCCGAGATCCGCAGCCTGGGTGGTGCGGCGGTGATGCTGACGATGGTGCTTTACCCTTATGTGTACCTGTTGGCGCGCGCGTCCTTCCGCCAGCAAAGCTCAAACGCGTTTCTGGTGGCGCGCACGCTGGGGCGCCCGCCGCTGGCGGCGTTCTGGGCCGTGGCGCTGCCGATGGCGCGCCCGGCGATCATGGGCGGCGCGCTGCTTGTCGTCATGGAGACGATCGCGGACTATGGCACGGTTGCCTTCTTTAACGTGCAGACCTTTGCAACCGGTATCTATCAGGCGTGGTTTTCGCTGGGCGAGCGGGCGACAGCGGCGCAGTTGTCGCTGTGCCTGCTGAGCTTCGCGCTGCTGCTGGCGGGGCTGGAGCGCGCCCAACGAGGCCGCGCGCGCCGGGCAAGCCGCGGTGGTGCGCGGTTCGAAGTGCTGACGAAGCCGAGGCTGACCGGCTGGAAGGGCTGGGGCGCAACGGCCATTTGTTTCCTGCCCGTGTTGCTGGGGTTCCTGATCCCGGTGGTGATGTTGGGCATCATGGCATGGGGATCGGGGCAGAGCCTGATCCAGCCACGCTATCTGTCGTTGATGGGCAATTCCGTGCTGCTGGCTGCCGTGGCGTCCGTGCTGACGGTGATCGGCGCGATCCTGATCGGGTTTCGCGCCCGCACCAAACCGGGGCGCACGTCGCGCGCGCTGGTGGTGGGCGCGGGCCTTGGCTATGCCGTGCCGGGCGGGGTGATCGCCGTGGGCCTGATGGTGCCGATGGCGGGCCTTGATAACGCCATCGATCGATTCATGGAGGGCAATTTCGGCATCGATACCGGGCTGCTGATCACCGGATCTATCTGGCTGATGGTGCTGGCCTACATGGCGCGGTTCATGGCCGCCGCCCTCAACGCCTATGACAGCGGCATGGCGACTGTGCCCGGGCATTTCGACGCGATCGCGCGCAGCCTCGGCCAGGGCTCGGCGAGGCTGCTGTGGCGGGTGCATCTGCCGGTGGCGCGCACCTCGGTGCTGACCGCGCTGCTGATCGTGTTCGTCGACGTGATGAAGGAACTGCCCGCGACGCTGATCCTGCACCCGTTCAACTTTGACACTCTGGCGGTACAGGCCTATCGCCTGGCGGCGGATGAACGCCTGCGCGAGGCGGCGGTGCCGTCGCTGGCGCTGGTGGGGTTTGGCCTGATTCCCGTTCTGCTGCTGTGCCGCACCATCGGGCGTGAAAGCCGGGCATCGCAGTAGGCGGCGACAATTTCCCGGCGTGCCCTTGCGGCCCCTTGGGCGCGATACTAAGACTCCCTTAGGATCTGATCAGCTAAGGATCAGACGTACTTCAGCAGGCAAGGCGGAATATGACAGACCCAATGGACACCTACATGAACACCCTCGTGCCGATGGTGGTCGAACAGACCAGCCGGGGGGAGCGGGCCTACGACATTTTCTCGCGCCTGCTGAAAGAGCGGATCATTTTCCTCAGCGGCCCGGTCCATGACGGCATGTCCAGCCTGATCGTCGCGCAGCTGCTGCACCTTGAGGCGGAAAACCCGTCCAAGGAAATCAGCATGTATATCAACAGCCCCGGCGGCGTGGTTACGTCCGGCCTGTCGATCTACGACACGATGCAGTACATCCGGCCCAAGGTGTCGACGCTGGTGATCGGGCAGGCGGCCTCGATGGGGTCGCTGCTGTTGACGGCGGGCGCGCCGGGCATGCGATTCTCGCTGCCCAATTCGCGGATCATGGTGCACCAGCCGTCGGGCGGGTATCAGGGTCAGGCGACCGACATCATGATTCACGCCGAAGAGACGCTGAAGCTAAAGAAACGGCTGAATGAGATTTACGTCAAACATACCGGCCAGACCCTGAAAAAGGTCGAAGAGGCGCTGGAGCGCGACAACTTCATGTCGCCCGAGGACGCCAAGAATTGGGGCCTGATCGACGAGATCGTCGAGAACCGAATCAAGCCCGAGGACGACGAAAAGCCCAAGTCATAAGACAAGAATCACAGGTTTCGGGCGCGGCATTTTGCGATTGTCGCCGCCCGGTGCCTGCCCTAAGTTAAGGAAAAGGGTGGCCTGACCTGTGTCTTGGCCCCCGTTTGCAACGCACCGCCCGAAAGGTAGATCATGTCGAATAATTCAGGCAGCGACAGCAAGAACACCCTCTATTGCAGTTTCTGCGGCAAAAGCCAGCACGAGGTACGCAAGCTGATCGCCGGCCCGACCGTGTTCATCTGCGACGAATGCGTCGAGCTGTGCATGGATATCATCCGCGAAGAAACGCGCAGTGCCGGGCTGAAAACGTCCGAGGGTGTGCCCGCCCCACGCGAGATCTGTGATGTGCTGGATGATTATGTCATCGGTCAGGCCACGGCCAAGAAGGTGCTGTCGGTTGCGGTTCACAACCATTACAAACGTCTCAACAACTCCGGCAAAAGCGGCGATATCGAGCTGCAAAAATCCAACATCATGCTGATCGGTCCCACCGGCTGCGGCAAGACGCTGCTGGCGCAGACGCTGGCGCGGATTCTGGATGTGCCGTTTACCATGGCGGATGCGACGACCCTGACCGAGGCCGGTTATGTCGGTGAGGATGTCGAGAACATCATCCTGAAGCTGCTTCAGGCGTCCGAATATAATGTGGAGCGTGCGCAGCGCGGCATCGTCTATATCGACGAGGTCGACAAGATCACGCGCAAGTCTGAAAACCCGTCGATCACGCGCGACGTGTCGGGCGAGGGCGTGCAGCAGGCACTGCTCAAGCTGATGGAGGGCACGGTTGCGGCCGTGCCGCCGCAGGGGGGGCGCAAGCATCCGCAGCAGGAATTCCTGCAAGTGGATACGACCAACATCCTGTTCATCTGCGGTGGCGCCTTTGCCGGCCTTGACAAGATCATCGCGGCGCGCGGCAAGGGCAGCGCAATGGGTTTTGGCGCGGATGTCCGCGACAAGGACGATCGCGGCGTCGGCGAGGTGTTCAAGGATCTCGAGCCTGAGGATCTGTTGAAATTCGGTCTGATCCCCGAATTCGTGGGCCGCTTGCCTGTCATCGCAACGCTTGAGGATCTGGACGAGGACGCGCTTATCACCATTCTGACGCAGCCAAAGAACGCGCTGGTCAAGCAATACCAGCGCCTGTTCGAACTGGAGAATGTTCAGCTGACCTTTACCGACGATGCGCTGACGGCCATCGCCAAGCGGGCCATTACGCGCAAGACCGGCGCGCGCGGGCTTCGCTCGATCCTTGAGGACATTCTGCTGGATACGATGTTCGAAGTGCCCAGCATGGAAAACGTCGAAGAGGTCGTGGTGAACGAGGAGGCGGTCATTTCCGACGCCGCGCCGCTGCTGATCTACGCGGAAAGTGCCAAGAAGGAAGGCGCGTCGGCAGGTTGAGCCGGTCGCCATTTTGAAGTTTGAAAGAGTGGACCTGTCGGTTCACTCTTTTTCTTTTGGCATGGTAAAAACCGGGCCGGTGTGCGCCGCCGGACACAGCGGGCAGTCACCGGGGTAGCGGATCACGTTGCAATCGCTTGTCTCAAGAAACTCTCGGTCTCTTTTGCGGAGACATCCTCCAAGGTTCGAAACTTCAAATGGCGCTGATTTTTTCCCTTCCCTTCTAGAAGGGCGTCGGGATCATCGAACGAAGCGCCTTGCGAGAACTCCAGCGACACGTGGTCTTTGTAGGTAAAAATCCCGCCCACGAACTTGCCGTCATCACCCGGATCAAGCGCAAGCACCTCTCCGCCATATTTGGGAAGGTACCGAACATCCGGCTCAATCTGATCGACAATCTCTTTGATCGCGCCTTCAATTTCTTGTGACTCTACCTTGTCCATTCTTCAAGCTCCACTGGCGGTCGGTAACTTCAACCGTTTGATTAAACGCCTGTTTCATCGCCCTTCGTAGAATGCGAGTTGTCCGTCAAAAAGGTCTGACGGCGCGTACCGCCCCCTAAAGGCGCCCGTTTCTCACAGCTTTCGCGCTTTAGGCTACTTCAACGACAGCATCTGCGAAACCAATTTTGGCCAAACCGGCACCACCCCGGTTAACCGGCCTGCGCTTGAAATTTGGGCAGGGCACCAGACTGGCTGCGCAGGCGGGAGGCATGCATGACATCGTTTCCTGCGCCCGCCCACTGGACCTTTTCCCGCCAATACGCCATATCAGGAACAACGACCTGCGGAGGACGACATGGGCATTCTCAACTCGCTGCTGCGCGCTGTGACATGGTGGCACGGGCAGACCCTCAACACTCAGCTTTATACTTGGCGCAAAGGCACCAAGGTGGGTGAGGATTCGCAGGGTAATATCTTTTACCGCTCGAAAGACGGCGATCGCCGCTGGGTCATTTACAATGGCGAGGCCGAGGCAAGCCGCGTCAGCCCCGAATGGCATGGCTGGTTGCATCATACCTATCAGGATCCGCCGACAGAGACGCCGCTGCCGCATCAGCCATGGGAAAAGCCGCATCTGGAAAACCTGACCGGCACCGCGCTGGCCTATGCGCCTGCCGGGTCGATCCGCCGCAGTGGTTCCAAGCCGCGCAGCGATTACGAGGCGTGGAGCCCCGAATAAGGCCCCACTGGCAGAGAGCGGACATGGCTGAAAACAAAAGCGAAATCATCGCAGGGGCCGTCGTCGTGGCGGTGGCACTGGGCTTTGTCGCCTATGCGGGCAAACTGACCGGCGCCTCTGCCGCTGCAGACAGCTACGAGCTTTCGGCCAGCTTTCGCTCGGCGGATGGCATCACGGTGGGCACCGACGTGCGCCTGGCCGGGGTCAAGGTGGGGCGCGTGACGTCGATGGCGCTGGACCCGGCGACATACCGCGCCGGCACGACGATCAGCGTGGCCCGAGCGATAGACGTTCCCGACGACAGCGCGCTGGCGATATCGTCCGAGGGGCTTTTGGGCGGGAATTATGTTGAAATCCTGCCCGGCGGCTCTCCGTTGTATTTCGCGCCGGGTGACCAGATCGAATTCACCCAAGGATCAATCAGCCTTGTGTCGCTGCTGATGAAATTCGTCGGCGGCGACGACGGCGACAGGAGTTCGGCAGAATGAGATCTGTTGCGCTATTCCTTGCTTTGCTGATGCCGTTTGCGGCTGCGGCGCAGGACGGGGCAACCACGGGCACCGGGGCGATGCTGCGTGCGCTGGAAAAAATATCTGGCGAGACGACCGACTTCACCCTGACCCCGGGCGAGCAGGCCACATTCGGGCGCCTGAGCATCGAAATGGACGAGTGCCGGTATCCCGCAGGCGATCCGGCGGCGGATGCCTTTGCCTATCTGATCATGCGCGAAGTGGGGGCGGATACGCCCGTATTTTCAGGCTGGATGGTGGCATCTTCACCGGCGCTGAATGCGCTGGATCATCCCCGCTACGACGTCTGGGTGCTGCGCTGCAAGACCGACTGAGTGTCGCGGTCCAGCGGATGGCGCGCCATATGCGCCGGGTAGTGTAGCGCCGTCGCCAGTTGGCGACGGTAGGCGGCACGGCTGATTTCCGCGGCCCCGAGGCTGGCCAGATGGTCGGTGATGAACTGCGTATCGAACAGCATGTAGCCGCAACGGCGCAGGTGGTCGACCATATGCACCAGCGCCAGTTTCGAGCCGTCGGTGTGGCGTGAAAACATGCTTTCCCCGAAAAACGCGGCGCCCAGCGTGACGCCATAGACGCCGCCCACCAGCGCGCCGTCCTGCCTGATCTCCAGTGAATGGGCGTGCCCCATTTCGTTCAGCAGCAGGTAAAGGCGGCGTATTTCGGCGTTGATCCACGTCTCGGGGCGGTCTGCACAGGCATCGATGACGCCTGCGAAATCGGTGTTCAGTGACACCTGATAGACGCCGCGCCGCATCCGCCGCGCAAGACTGCGTGAAATATGCAGCCCGTTCAGCGGTAGCACGCCCCGTCGGCGCGGATCGACCCAGAAGATTTCAGGATCGTCGCGGCCCTCGGACATGGGAAAGACGCCGGCCGCATAGGCATTGAGAAGCAGCTCGGGCGTCAGGACGAAATCGTCATCCGTCATGTCGCGCCTCAGTCCCGCAGATGCGTCTCCAGCCAGTGTTCCAACCAGTGGATATTGTAGTCGCCAGACTGGACATCGCCGTCCTGTAGCAGCGCATGGAACAGTGGCACTGTGGTTTCGACCCCATCGACGATAAGCTCGCCCAATGCCCGGTTCAGCCGCGCCAGCGCGGCGGGGCGGTCGGGGGCATGCACGACCAGCTTGCCGATGAGCGAATCGTAATAGGGCGGAATGGTGTAGCCATCATACAGCGCGCTATCGATCCGCACGCCAAGGCCGCCGGGCGCGTGAAACTGCGTGATCTTGCCGGGGCGCGGCGCGAACTCGGGCAGCTTTTCGGCGTTGATGCGCACCTCGATGGCGTGGCCGTTGATGCGCAGATCGTCCTGCTGAAATTCCATTGGCAAACCAGCCGCGACGCGGATCTGTTCGCGCACCAGATCGACGCCAAAGATCGCCTCGGTCACCGGATGCTCGACCTGCAGGCGAGTGTTCATTTCGATGAAATAGAACTCGCCGTTTTCATAAAGGAATTCGATCGTGCCGGCGCCGGTATAGTTGATACGGGCCACGGCATCTGCGCAGATGGCACCGATGCGCGCGCGTTCCTCGGGGGTGATCGACGGGCCGGGGGCCTCTTCGAACACTTTCTGGTGGCGGCGCTGAAGCGAACAGTCACGCTCGCCCAGATGCACGGCGCGGCCCTTGCCATCGCCGAACACCTGAATTTCGATGTGGCGCGGGGTCGTCAGGTATTTCTCGATATAGACTTCGTCATTGCCGAAGTTCGATTTGCCCTCGGCGCGGGCGGTCTGGAAGGCGCGCTCCATCTCGGCGGCGTTTTGCGCCACCTTCATGCCCTTGCCGCCGCCGCCGGCGGTGGCCTTGATGATGACGGGATATCCGACCTCTGCGCCGATGCGCTTGGCCTCGGCCAGATTCGGGACGCCGCCTTCGCTGCCGGGCACGCACGGTACGCCCAGTTTTTTCATCGTATCCTTGGCGGTAATCTTGTCGCCCATGACGCGGATATGTTCAGCCGTCGGGCCGATGAAGGTCAGGCCGTGATCCTCGACGATCTGCACGAAGGTCGCATTTTCCGACAGAAAACCATAGCCGGGATGGATCGCCTGCGCGCCCGTCACCTCGCAGGCCGCGATGATCGCAGGGATCGACAGGTAGCTGTCGGTGGCGGCGGGCGGGCCGATGCACACGCTTTCGTCGGCCATGCGGACATGCATGGCGTCGGCGTCGGCGGTGGAGTGAACGGCAACCGAATGGATGCCCATCTCGCGTGCGGCGCGGATGACCCTCAGGGCGATCTCGCCCCGGTTGGCGATCAGGATTTTCTCGAACATTGCGTGCGCCTTATTCGATGATCATCAGGGGCGCGCCATATTCAACGGCGCCGCCATCCTCGACGAGGATGCGTTTCACGGTGCCGGCGCGCGGGGCGGGGATGTGGTTCATTGTCTTCATCGCCTCGATGATCAGCAGCGTATCGCCTTCGCTGACCTTGTCCCCGACGGAGACGAAAGAGGGCGCGCCCGGTTCGGCCTGCGTATAGACGGTGCCGACCATGGGCGATGTGACCGCGCCGGGGTGGCTGGCCGGGTCTTCGCCGGGGGCGGCGGCAGGGGCCGCGCCTGCGGGGGCAGCCGCGGGGCCGGGTGCGTGCGGCGCCGGGGCATGGGCCACGAATTGCGGCGCGGCCTCGACCTTGCGGCTGACGCGTACGTTCAGGCTGTCATCTTCGCCATATTCGCGTTTGACCTGCAATTCGGTCAGTTCGTTCTCGTTCAAAAGCTCGGCGAGTGCCTTGATGAAGGCGACGTCGTCATCATGCGATTTTTTTGGCATCGGGTTCCTCGGCGGCTGGCGCCCGTCATGGGGCGCGCTTTGGTTTTTCATGGCTTATATGGCAAGCGAACGCCATAGAAAACCGGGTTTGTTGGATCGTGGCGCCGCTGCGCCGTGCCTAGAGTGGCATCCCGCTGAGTTTTGCCACCAGTTCGGCCAGTTTGCGCGCGCCGAATTTGTCCAGCAGGCGGGCGCGATACACCTCGATCGTGCGGTAGCTCAGGCCCAGTTCCAGGCCGATCTCCTTGGATGTCAGGCCCCGGCAGGTCAGGATCGCCACCTCGCGTTCGCGTGTGGTCAGATCGACCATTGGCCGTTCCTCCGAAAGGTCCGCAAAGCTCCAGACGCCGCAACGAAAGGGATCTTCGGGCGTGACCGACTGGCCCCGCACCCGGCACCAGAACAGCGCGCCGCCCGTGCGCCGCATCACCCGCTGGTCCGAATAGCGCCCGGTCTTGCGCATGGCGCACAGGCCCTGCTGCCCGATGCGGCGATATTCCTCGATGCTGGGATAATACCGGGCCAGCGGTACGTCGGCAAAATTGGCAGGGTCAGGTGGCACCGCACCATCGCCAAAGGTTTCCGCAAAGCGCAGATTGCACTGCCGGATGATCCGGTTCTCTAAGATCGCAAGCCCGATGGGCGCGTAATCGAAGGCAAGCTGAGTTTGTGGCATTTGTCCCATGTGGCCCTATTTGCGGATGATTGCAATGTGGCAGGGTGATTGACGTGCGCGGATCGGCGCGATAGGCGCGCATCGCTTGCCACCGGGGCGGCGCGGGCTTAGATGCAGCAGTATGCGGTCGCAGCCTACCCGCCCAAAACAAGGACGAGACATGAAGGTTATAGTCATCTGCTCCGGCGGGATGGATTCGGTGGCGTTGGCGCACCGGATTGCGGCGACGCATGATCTGCACGCGCTGCTGTCGTTTGATTACGGCCAGCGCCACGCCAAGGAACTGGGTTATGCCGCTGCCTGCGCAAGGCGACTGGGCGTTCCGCATCACGTGATCGACATCGCCAGTGTCGGCGCGGCGCTCAGCGGATCCGCCCTGACGGACGATATCGACGTGCCGGACGGGCATTACGCCGAAGAGACGATGAAGCTGACCGTCGTGCCCAATCGCAACGCGATCATGCTGGCGATCGCCTTTGGCATGGCCGCCGCGCAAAAGGTGGATGCGGTCGCGACCGCCGTGCATGGTGGCGATCATTTCATCTATCCCGACTGCCGCCCCGATTTCATCGATGCCTTTCAGGCGATGGAGGATCGCGCGCTGGACGGCTATGCGCGGGTCCAACTGCTGACGCCCTATGTGACCGGATCCAAGGCCGATATCGCCATTGACGGCGCCAAATACGGCACGCCTTTTGGCGAAACGTGGTCCTGCTACAAGGGCGGCGATCTGCAATGCGGTCGTTGCGGCACCTGCGTCGAGCGGCGCGAGGCATTTCATCTGGCAGGCGTGGACGATCCGACACCCTATGCCGATCCGGATTTCTGGCGCAGCGCAATTGGCGAGGGATAGAAGATGTATCGGATCACCAAGGAATTTCACTTCTCGGCCTCGCATCAGTTGTTCGGCCTGCCGGACGATCACCAATGCGCGCGGCTGCATGGGCATAATTATATCGTCGTGGTCGAGCTTGCGTCAGAGACGTTGAACCAGCATGGCTTTGTGCGCGACTACCTCGAACTGGCGCCGCTGAAGCGGTATATCGACGACGAACTGGACCACCGGCATCTGAACGATGTGCTGGGCGATGATTGCGTCACAGCCGAGCGGATGGCGAAACACCTCTATGACTGGTGCGCTGCCCGCTGGGCTGAAACGGCGGCCGTCAAGGTCAGCGAGACGTCGAAAACATGGGCTGAATACCGGCCATGAGCGATGTCATCCGCATCTCGGAGATCTTTGGCCCGACGATACAGGGCGAGGGTGCGCTGATCGGGGTGCCGACGGTGTTCGTGCGCACCGGCGGCTGCGATTATCGCTGCGTCTGGTGCGATAGCCTGCACGCGGTGGACAGCGAATTCCGCCACGACTGGACCCCGATGAGCGCGGATGCGGTGATGGACGAGGTGCGCCGCCTGTCGGGCGGCCAGCCTTTGACCGTGACGCTGTCGGGCGGCAACCCGGCGATCCAGCCCTTGGGCGATCTGATCGCGCTGGGGCGGACCGAGGGCTATGGCTTTGCCATGGAAACCCAAGGGTCGGTGTCCAAGGACTGGTTTTCGCAGCTGGATATGCTGGTGCTCAGCCCCAAGCCGCCCTCGTCCGAAATGCAGACCGACTGGGCGATGCTGCAAGAGTGCATTGATGCGGCCCAGGGCGCGCCCAGCGTGCTGAAGATCGTGGTTTTCGACGAGGCCGATTACGCCTATGCCCGCGGGGTTGCCGCGCGCCATCCCGGCCTGCCGATCTATCTGCAACCGGGCAATCATACGCCGCCACCGCCGGACGATGACGATGCGACCGTTGATATGGAGGGCATCGACACCCGGATGCGCTGGTTGGTAGACCGGGTGATCGCGGACCATTGGCATGCGGCGCGGGTGCTGCCGCAACTGCATGTGATGCTATGGGGAAATAAACGCGGCGTGTAGGACCGCAGGAGGTATTCATGAGCGAAAATATCTACAGTGATCTCAAACAGCTTGGCGCCAACACCGCGCTGCCGGACGATCCGGCCAAGGCTGAATTGGAGCGCGTGCAAAACCCGCAGGCGGATGTTCTTTATAACGTGCGTTTCGTCGCGCCCGAGTTCACGTCGCTTTGCCCGATGACCGGCCAGCCCGATTTCGCGCATCTGGTGATCGACTATGTGCCGGGCGATTGGCTGGTCGAGAGCAAGTCGCTGAAGCTGTACCTGGGCAGCTTTCGCAATCACGGGGCGTTTCACGAGGATTGCACCGTCAGCATCGGGCGGCGGATTGCCGAGTTCACCGAGGCAAAATGGCTGCGCATCGGCGGGTATTGGTATCCACGCGGCGGCATTCCGATTGATGTGTTCTATCAGACCGGCCCGATGCCCGAAGGCGTCTGGATACCGGATCAGGGCGTGCCGCCTTACCGCGGGCGCGGATGAAACTCGGCTCGCCCCGCCAGCCATGCGCTGACGGGGCGAGCTAAAGCGTTTCGCTTTAAACTTGAGGCACTCACTTGAGGCGAAAAGCTGTGAGTCAGGTTTTTCGCGAAACGCTTTATGCTATTTCTGGGTCTTACGGTTATCGATCAGATCATCCACCACTGCCGGATCAGCCAGCGTCGATGTATCGCCCAGCGTGTCAAAGTCATTTTCGGCGATCTTGCGCAGGATGCGGCGCATGATCTTGCCTGATCGGGTCTTGGGTAGGCCCGGCGCCCACTGGATGATGTCCGGCTTGGCGATGGGGCCAATTTCGGTACGCACCCATTTTTCCAGCTCTTTGCGCAGTTCGTCGGTCTCCTCGACGCCATTCATCACGGTGACATAGGCATAGATGCCCTGACCCTTGATATCATGCGGATAGCCGACGACCGCGGCTTCGGCCACGGCTGAATGCGCGACAAGGGCGGATTCGACCTCGGCGGTGCCCATGCGGTGGCCCGAGACGTTGATGACGTCATCGACGCGCCCGGTGATCCAGTAATAGCCGTCCGCATCGCGTCGGCAGCCGTCGCCGGTGAAATAATAGCCTTTGTAGTCCGAGAAATAGGTTTGCTCAAACCGTTCGTGATCGCCGTAGACGGTACGCATCTGGCCCGGCCAGCTGTCCTTGATGCACAGCACGCCCTCAGCCACGGTGTCGGTGATTTCCTCGCCCGATGTGGCATCGAGGATGACAGGTTCGATCCCAAAGAAGGGCCGCGTGCAGCTACCCGGTTTTGTCGCCGTGGCGCCGGGCAGGGGCGTCATCAGATGGCCGCCGGTTTCGGTCTGCCACCATGTATCGACGATGGGCAGCGCGCCCTTGCCGACGACCTCATTGTACCAGTTCCACGCCTCGGGGTTGATCGGCTCGCCCACGGTTCCCAGCAGTTTGAGCGCGGACAGATCGCATTTCTCGACGTAATCCTTGCCGTGGGCCATCAGGGCGCGAATAGCCGTCGGTGCGGTGTAGAACTGATTCACCTTGTGCTTTTCGCAGACCTGCCAGAAGCGGCTGGCGTCGGGGTAGGTCGGTACGCCTTCGAACATCAGCGTCGTCGCGCCATTGGCGAGCGGGCCGTAGATGATATAGCTGTGCCCCGTCACCCAGCCCACATCGGCGGTACACCAGAACACATCGCCATCATGATAGTCGAACACGTATTTATGCGTCAGCCCGGCATAAAGCAGATAGCCGGCCGAGCTATGCACAACGCCCTTGGGCTGCCCGGTCGAGCCGGAGGTGTACAGGATGAACAGCGGATCTTCGGCCTTCATCGGGCGGGCGGGGCAATCCGGGCTGGCCTGCTCCATCTGCGCTTTCAGGTCGATGTCGCGGCCCTGAATCCACGTCGTCTGTCCTCCGGTGTGTTTGACCACAAGGCAGCGCACCTTGTCCGAGCAATGCAAAAGCGCCGCATCGGTGTTGGATTTCAGGGCCGTCGCGCGCCCGCCGCGCGGCGCCTCATCGGCAGTGATGACCACCTTAGCGCCCGAATTGTTGATGCGGTTGGCCAGCGCGTCGGGGGAAAACCCGGCAAAGACGATGGAGTGTACCGCGCCGATGCGCGCACAGGCCAGCATGGCATAGGCCGCCTCGGGGATCATCGGCAGGTAGATCACCACCCGGTCGCCGCGCATGATGCCCTGGCTCAGCAGCACGTTGGCAAAGCGATTCACCTTCTCGTGCAGTTCGGTATAGGTGATGTGCAGTGCGGGTGTTTCGGGGTCGTCCGGTTCCCAGATGATGGCGGTCTGGTCGCCGCGCGTTTCCAGATGGCGGTCGATGCAGTTGGCGGCGACATTCAGCACGCCGTCCTCGAACCAGCGAATGTCAACTTTGCCGTGCTCGAAGGACGTATTCTTGGCCTTGGTAAATGGTTCGATCCAGTCGAGGCTCTGCGCGTGCTGCGACCAGAACCCTTCGGGATCCTTGATCGAGGTGGCATACATTTCGTCATACTTGGCGGCGTCGATATGGGCGTTCTTCGCAAATTCCTGCGATGGTGGGTAGGTTTTGTCGGACATTTCTATACCTTTGTGGCTATCAGTGCAGGCAAATCCGGGCGGGCAGGGCCGCGCTCTCAGATCGCCAAATATTCCGCGCGCAGTTCCTGGTTGTCGAGAACCTCGGCTGCACTACCGTCAAAGACGATGCCGCCAGTGTCAAGGATCACGGCGCGGTCTGACAGCTCCAGCGCGCGCACCGCGTTCTGCTCCACCAGTATGGTGGTGATGCCCTGCGCCTTGATGATGCGCAGGGTTTTCTCGATCTCATCCACGATGACGGGAGCCAGTCCTTCGTAAGGTTCGTCCAGCAGCAACACCTTGATATCGCGGGCCAGTGCGCGTGCGACGGCCAGCATTTGCTGCTCTCCGCCCGAAAGCGTCACGCCTTCCTGGGTGCGGCGCTCGGCAAGGCGCGGGAACAGATCGTAGAGCCGTTCCAGCGACCAGCCGATCGGCGGGGCGATCTGGGCCAGTTGCAGATTTTCCTCGACCGTGAGGCCGGGGATGATGCAGCGATCCTCGGGAACAAGGCCGATTCCGGCGATGGCGGCCTCGTAGCTTTTCATCTTGTGCAGGGGCTGATGGTCCAGCCAGATCTCGCCGTGATTCAGCTGCGGGTTGTCCATGCGGGCGATGGCGCGCAGGGTTGTCGTCTTGCCCGCGCCATTGCGGCCCAGCAGCGCGAGGATCTCGCCCTCGTGCACGTTGAAGCTGATGTCCTGCACGATATAGCTTTCACCGTAATAGGCCTGCATCCCCCAGACCGACAGGAAGGCGGGGGCGGTGGCGGCGTGGTTTGCGTGCTTGGAAAAATCGGGTTTCAGGGTCATCTTGTCTGTCCTCTCTGGCGCGTCTGCGGCGCGGGGTCCGTGTCGTCAGGCGGCGGCGCTTTCGCCCAGATAGGCCTCGCGGACCTTCGGGTGGCCCTTGATGTTGTCGGGGGTATCCTCGACCAGCGGGGAGCCTTGGGCCAACACCGTGATCCGCTGGGCCAGGCTGAAGACGACGTGCATGTCGTGTTCGATGATGGCGATGGTGATGTCGCGCTCGTCCTTGATCTGTTTTAGCAAATCGATGGTGTTGTTGGTGTCGGCGCGCGCCATGCCGGCGGTGGGTTCATCCAGCAGCAGCAGGCGCGGCTCTTGCGCCAGGCACATGCCGATCTCCAGCCGCCTTTTGTTGCCGCGCGACATCGATGCCGAATGGTCAAAGCGCGCATCGGCCAGATTCAGGCTTTCCAGCATCTGCTCGGCCTGCTCGACAACGCTGCGCTCGCTGGCAATGCTTTCGATTGCGTGCATGCGGAACGATCCGTCCCGCTTGGCAAAGATCGGGATCATCATGTTTTCCAGCACCGTCAGATCGCCGAATATCTCGGGCGTCTGGAACACGCGGGAAATGCCCATCTGGTTGATCTCATAAGGTTTGCGCCCCAGCACCGACTGACCGTCGAACATGACGGACCCGGTGTCGGGGATCAGCTTGCCCACCAGCACGTTCAGCAGGGTGGATTTGCCGGCCCCGTTGGGGCCGATAATGGCGTGGACGGTGTTTTCCGCGATGCTGAGATTCACGTCCCCCAGCGCCTGAAGGCCGCCGAACCGCTTGTTCACGTTCTTGACTTCTAGAATGCCCATGACTGCGGCTCCTTATTCGGCGGGGGTTGTTTGTTTCGAGGTCTTGGCAGCTTTCCTGGCGCGAAACAGGCGCTTGATCCGCTGTCCGCCTTCGACCAGACCACCGGGCAGGAAAATGACGACCAGCATGAACACGATGCCAAGCGTCAGGTGCCAGCCCTTGCCGACGAAGGGATAGATGAGCGTGATCACGAAATCCTCCAGACCGTCGGGCAGCCAGTAGAACCATTCGTGCAGGATGCCGCTGTTGATCTTGGAAATGATGTTCTCCATGTATTTGATCAGACCCGCGCCCAGAACCGGGCCGATCAGCGTGCCCGCGCCGCCGAGGATGGTCATCAGAACCACCTCGCCCGAGGCGGTCCAGAACATCCGCTCAGGCCCCACTTGGGTATCCATCGCCACCATCAGGCCCCCGGCAAGGCCGGCATACATGCCCGAGATGACAAAGGCGGCCAGCGCATAGGGGCGCGCGTTGAGTCCGGTATAGGTCATGCGGGTGTTATTGCTCTTGATCGCGCGCAGCATCAGGCCGAAGGGCGAGCGGAAGATGCGGATCGACAGGTAGAAGGCCAGCACCAATACCACGGCGGCAATGTAGTAGCCCGCGTTGAAGGTGAACTGCCACGCGCCGACGGTCAGATCGTAGCTGGCCGTCATGTCCAGCCCAAAGAGGTTGGCATGTGCCCGTTGGCCCGGCGCCAGCGCGCCGTCAAGGATGCGCGCATCGTTCAGCTTCAGTTGCAGGCCGGTTTCGCCGCCGGTGATGGGGGTCAGCACCGAATAGGCCAGCGCATAGGACATCTGCGCGAAGGCCAGCGTGAGGATGGAGAAATAGATGCCCGACCGGCGCAGCGAGATGAATCCGACGACCAGCGCGAACAGGCCCGCGACAATCACCGACATGATGATGCCGGGGATGATGTTGGCTGTCAGCAGCTTCATCATCCAGATGCCGGCATAGCTGCCCACCCCCAGAAACGCGGCGTGGCCAAAGCTGAGATATCCGGTCAGGCCGAACAGGATATTGAACCCGATGGCGAAGATCCCGAAGATCGCGAAGCGTTGCATCAGGTCCGGATAGCCGGCGTTGAACTGTGCCATGCCGGAATCTTGCGGGAACGGGTTCAGGATGAAGGGGGCCGCCAGCGCGAGCACCGCGACGATGACCAGTAGAATGGCGTCTTTGCGTGTCATTCCCAGCATGGTTTATTCCTCCATCACGCCTTTGCGGCCCATCAGGCCGCGCGGGCGGGTCAGCAAAATGATGATCGCGACCAGATAGATGACGATCTGATTGATGCCCGGCAGCACCTCCAGCACCTCGGACATCGAGGCAAAGCTTTCGAGTACACCCAGCAGGAACCCGGCCAGCACGGCGCCCGGCAGGCTGCCCATGCCGCCGACCACGACCACGACGAAGCTGAGCACCAGAAAATCCATGCCCATGTGGTAGTTGGGGCTGTTGATGGGCGCATACATGACCCCTGCAAGGCCCGCGACGGCGGCGGCGATGCCGAACATGATGGTGAACCGCTTGTCGATATTGATGCCCAGCAGGCCCACCGTCTCGCGGTCTGCCATGCCGGCGCGCACGACCATCCCGAAGGTGGTAAAGCGCAGGAAGGCAAAGACCCCGCCGATGATGACCAGCGAAAAGGCGAAGTAGACGAGGCGCCAGTAGGGGTAGATGATCGAATTGGCCCCCAGCCCCAGCAGCGCGCCGAAATCGAACGAGCCGCGGAAGGCGCTGGGCGCGGGTGTCGGGATCGGGTTGGCGCCGTAGTAGAATTTGATGACTTCCTGCAACACGATGGCCAGACCGAACGTCACCAGGATCTGGTCGGCATGGGGGCGCTTGTAGAAATGCTTGATCAGGCCGCGCTCCATGATGACGCCGATGGCGATCATCACCGGAATGGCAAAGAGGATCGAGATCGGCACCGCCCAGTCAATTATGAAATCCCCGGCATTTTGCCCGACGATGCTATGGATGTAGGGCACATCGACCGTCATCGGATTGCCCAAGAAATCGGTACGCGTGTCGTCCACCACCTCGTGGCTGAACGTCAGGATGCGGCTTATCGTGACGGCGCAGAACGCGCCGATCATGAACAATGCGCCGTGGGCGAAATTCACCACCCCTAGCGTACCGAAGATCAACGTCAGGCCGAGAGCGATCAGCGCATAGGCCGATCCCTTGTCCAGCCCATTGAGGATTTGCAGGATTATTGCATCCATCGTCTGCCTCGCATGTCAGAAAACTATCCGGCGCATATGGCCGGGCCTGCCCCGGACGGGGCCTGTCGTGCACAAGCCAAGCGCTGCCCCCTCCAATTGTCGGGGGCAGCCCTCAGTCAGATCATGCGCCGTCGTTGCATTCGCCCAGCGTCGCGTCCGGGCCGCCGAATTCAGGGGCGTCGGGGGCGTAGGTGACCTGCTCGGCAGGGGTCACTTCGACGATCTCAACCAGGTCGAACTCGTTCTCGGGGTTCTCCTTGCCGCGCACCACGACCACATCCTTGAAGCACTGGTGATCTGCGGCGCGATACAGGGTCGGGCCGTTGCCCAAGCCGTCGAACTCGAAGCCTTCCAGCGCCTCGACGACCGCGCAGGGGGCAAAGCTGCCCGCACGCTCGACCGCATCGGCATATAGCAGGGTCTGCACATAGCAGGTATGCGCTGCCTGGCTGGGCGGGAAGCCATATTTTTCGCCGAAGGATTTGACGAAGGCGTCCGAGCCGATATAGCGGTCGCCCTTCTCCTTTTGCAGTTTCCAGTCCCAGTTCTGCGAGCCAAAGATACCGGCCACGTTCTTGCCCGCGCCGCGCGCCATCAGCTCTGAATACAGTGGCACGACGATCTCGAATTGCTTGTCATTGACCATCTTGTCGCGCAGGCCGAACTGGACGGCGTTGGTCAGGCTGTTCACCATGTTGTTGCCGTAGTGGTTCAGCACCAGCACGTCGGCATCCGATTGCAGGACCGGCGTGATATACGAGCTGAAATCGGTCTGCGTCAGCGGTGTCTTGACCGCGTTCACTGTCTCCCAGCCGAGCGCCTCGGTGGAATTGCGGACAGCCTCTTCGGTGGTATAGCCCCAGTTGTAGTCGGCAGTCAGGTGGTATGCCTTGCGGTCGGTGCCGTAGGCATTTGCCAGAACGGGCGCCAACGCCGCGCCGGACATCCAGCTGTTAAAGAAGTGACGGAAACCATTGGCCTTGCGGTCCTTGCCGGTGGTGTCGTTCGAGTGCGTCAGGCCCGCCATGAAGATCACGCCGGCCTCCTGGCACAGCGCCTGCACGGCAACGGCCACGCCCGAGGACGATCCGCCGGTGACCAACACCACGCCGTCCTTTTCGATCATCGATTTTGCCGATGCGCGCGCGGCGTCCGATTTGGTCTGGGTGTCGCCGGTGACGTATTCCACCTTCTTGCCCATGATACCGTTACCCTGAAGCGCCTTCGAGCTGAAGGTCTGCATCATGCCGCCATCGCCGCCGCCGTTCAGATGCTCGACCGCCAGCTCATAAGCGCGCAGCTCGTCCGCGCCCTCGTCGGCGTAGGGGCCCGATTGCGGCACGTTGAAGCCCAGCGTGACGGTGCTGGCATCGCCGGGATCGTTGGCAAAGGCCGACACGCTGCTGGCGGTAAAGATTGTCGGAACGGCCAGACCGGCGCCTGCGACGACGCTGGTCCTCAGCAGACCGCGGCGCGTGAAATTCGATGTGGACATAAGAATCCTCCCTGTTGAGTAATCACGGCAGCGCACCTCCTCTGCGCACTGCCGGATCGCACAGATGTGCAAATGCAGTATGGCACGGAGAAAGAAAATTCCTCAACAACCGGCTTGCAGGAAACAATATTCTTGTAAAATACTGCACAGCGCTGTCATCTTTTGTGTAAAGTTTTGTCAATCGTTCGAAAAACACATTGATTCGGAGAGGAAATGACATGAAGGGCGGCGCGGTAGGCGGCACAACGATCGGCACCCGTATTCGCGAACGACGTCTGGCGCGCGGGGTCGCGCAGGGGGCGCTGGCCAGTCAGGCCGGGATTTCACCGTCCTATCTGAACCTGATCGAACATAACCGGCGCAAAATCGGCGGGCGTATCCTGCTGCGTCTGGCAGAGGCGCTGGAGGTCGACGCGCAGACGCTGTCACAGGGCGGTGAGGCCGCGCTGATCGCCGCCCTGCGCGAGGCGGCGGGCGAGGCCGCCGAAGCTGGCGATGCTGACACGACGCCGACGCCTGATCTGGACCGCGCCGAGGAATTCGCCGGCCGCTTTCCCGGCTGGGCGCAACTGCTGGCGGATACACTGCGCCGCGCACAGGCGGCCGGGCGGCAGGTGGATGCGCTGTCCGACCGGCTGGCGCATGATCCGCAACTCGCCGCGTCCCTGCACGAAGTGCTGTCAGTCGTCACGGCCATCCGCTCGACCGCGTCGATCCTTGTCGAAACGCCGGCGCTGGAGCCGGAATGGCGGGCCCGGTTTCACCGCAATCTGGGTGAGGACAGTCAGCGTCTGGCCGACGGGGCGCAGCGGCTGGTGCGCTATCTGGATGACGGACCGGGAACCGGACGCGACATCCTGTCACCGCAGGACGAGGTGGATCGTTTCCTGGCGGCGGCGGGCCACCAGTTTGACGCGTTGGAGCAGGGCGGCGACGTCGATGCCGTCCTTGCTACGGGTGATATGCGCCCCGGCACAGGCGCGCATATGCTGGCCCGCGGGGCGCTGGAGACGTACTGCGCCGATGCCGCTGCGCTGCCGCAGGCCACGTTGCTGCGGGCGGTGGCGCGCCATGGCCT
Organism: Roseovarius sp. M141; assembly: GCF_024355225.1. NCBI lineage: Bacteria > Pseudomonadati > Pseudomonadota > Alphaproteobacteria > Rhodobacterales > Roseobacteraceae > Roseovarius > Roseovarius sp. M141. The sequence continues at coordinate 3,271,408 of NZ_VCNH01000008.1, read as the reverse complement.
TGCGCCGCTGGCGCTGGCGCAGGAGGTGGGCGTACCGTTGCCGCGCCTGATGCGCCGCCTCGCCGCGATGCCCGAGGATGCGGTCGGCCCGGTCGGCCTGATCAGTGCCGACGCGTCGGGCGCGATCGGAACATTGAAGCCGCTTGAGGGGTTTGCGGCCACACGCCTTGCCGGGGCATGCCCGCTGTGGCCGTTGTTTCGCGTCGCCGGGCAGCCTGCCATGCCGCTGCGCCAGCGCATCGTGCAGCCGGACCGGGGTGCGCAGCCGGTTCTGTCCATTGCCACCTGCGAGCCCGCCGCGCCGCCCGCGTTCAACATGCCGCCGCTGATGCGGTCCTTCATGCTGCTGCTGCCGGACGTGGCCGGGGATGGGGAGACCGCGCTGATGCCTGTCGGTACCGCCTGCCGCGTCTGCCCGCGCACGGACTGCGGCGCACGGCACGAGCCGTCGGTTCTGGCAAATGCGGGCGATACGGATCTGTGACACGCAACCCTGCGCAGCTTGGTTTTGACATGCGCCGGGCCTTGGCCCAATAGTGAGCGTCTGATGCATCCCGTTTCCAAGGAGGGCACGCCGCATGACCAGCCAGGTTCTGCTGATCGAAGACGAGCCAAACATCATCGAGGCGATCACCTTTATCCTGTCGCGGGACGGGTGGCAGGTGCGCAGCCATTCCGGGGGCAACGACGCGATGGAGGTGATACGCGCCCGCCAGCCCGATCTGATCATGCTCGACGTGATGCTGCCGGGGCGGTCGGGGTTTGACCTGCTGGCCGATATCCGCGCCGATCCGGCGCTGGCGCAGACCCCGGTGCTGATGCTGACGGCGCGCGGTCAGCGCAAGGATCGCGAAATGGCCGAGAGGGCCGGGGCCAGCATGTTCATGACCAAGCCATTTTCGAACGCTGAGATGCTGGAGGCGGTGCGCACCCTCGCCGGTGGCGGATGACCGACCGGCCCCCCGGCGGGCGCGCCGAATTCGTCGCGCGCGGGACATATCGCCGCCGCCGCATGATCGACGCGGCCGGGCTGTTGCCGGTTTTCGGCGCGCTGTTGTTTGCGCTGCCGCTGCTGTGGCTGGGCGCCGGGGGCGCCGCGCCGCGCACATCGCATGTGTTGCTGTATCTGTTTGCCGTCTGGGCGATTTTGGTGGCCCTGTCGGCGCTGGTCACCCGCAGCCTTGGTACTGGCGGTGACGCCCCCCCGGATGAGGACGCCGATCCTGGCGCCCCGGATGGCGATGGCGCCGCGGGCGCTGCGCCGGGCGCCCCGGTACGGCACGGCTGATGGCGACGCTCAACATTCTGGTGGCGGTCTGCGTCGCCTATGTGGTGCTGCTGTTTGCCGTCGCCTTTGCCGCCGACCGGGCGGCGCGGCAGGGACGTGGTGGCTGGCTGCGCTCGCCGTTGGTCTACACGCTGTCGCTGTCGATCTATTGCACGGCCTGGACATTCTATGGCGCTGTCGGCTTTGCCGCGCGGTCGGGGCTGGAATATGTCACCATCTACCTTGGTCCGACGCTGGTGATGATCGGCTGGTGGTGGACCCTGCGCAAGATGGTGCGCGTGGGACGCAGCCAGCGCATCACCTCGGTCGCCGACATGATTTCATCGCGCTACGGGAAATCGAACACGCTGGCCGTCTGCGTCACCGTTCTGGCGGTGATCGGCACGACGCCCTACATCGCGCTGCAGCTGCAATCGGTCACGCTGTCCTTTGCGGCCTTTTCGCCGGTCGATCCCATCGGGCAGGGCCGCAGCGAACAGTCCATTGCTGTCTATGTGGCGCTGGGGCTGACGCTGTTCACCATCCTGTTCGGCACCCGCAATCTGGACGCGAACGAGCGCCATCACGGTGTTGTCATCGCCATCGCGCTGGAGGCGGTGGTGAAACTGTTTGCGTTGCTGGCCGTCGGCATCTTTGTCGTCTGGGGGCTGGAGAGCGGAATCGCGCAGACGCTGGCCCGTATCGACGCCTCGCCCATCGCCGAATTCAACGTATCGGCCAGCCGCTGGACCGCGCTGACGTTGCTGTCGGCAGCCGCATTTCTATGCCTGCCGCGCATGTTTCAGGTGATGGTCGTGGAAAACGAAGATGAGCGCCATCTGCGCACGGCCGCGTGGGCCTTTCCGCTGTACCTGATGCTGATCAGCCTGTTTGTCGTGCCGATCGCCGCTGTTGGCCTCGATCTGATGCCCCAGGGATCGAACCCCGATCTGTACGTGCTGAAACTGCCGTTGCTGGTGGGGCAGGACGGGCTGGCGATCCTGTCGTTTCTGGGGGGGTTTTCGTCGGCCACATCTATGGTGATCGTCGCGGCCATCGCGCTGTCGACCATGGTTTCGAATCATATCGTCATGCCGATCTGGCTGCGGGCGACCGGAGGTGCGGCGATGATGTCGGGCGATGTGCGCCAGTTCGCGCTGCTGGCGCGGCGCCTGTCCATCGGTGGCGTGGTGTTTCTGGGGTATTTTTATTTCCGCCTGTCGGGCGGCGGCACTGCGCTGGCGGCTATCGGGCTGATCGCCTTTGCCGGCGTCGCGCAGTTTCTGCCCGCGCTTATGGGCGGGCTTGTGTGGCGCGGTGCCACGCGGTCAGGCGCGCTGGCGGGCCTCAGCGTGGGGTTTGCGTTGTGGCTTTACTGCCTGCTTCTACCCAGCTTTGGCGCGGGGGTGATCGTGCCGGTGCGGGTGATGGAGGCGGGCCTGTTCGGCCTGTCCTGGCTGCGCCCGCACGCCATGTTCTGGACCGGAGGGATGGACCCGCTGGTTCATGCGGTGATGTGGTCGATGCTGCTGAATTGCGCGGCTTTCTGCGCGGTGTCGATGTTCAGCTTTCCGCGCCCGATCGAGCGGCTACAGGGGGCCCAATTCGTCAATGTATTCGATCACTCGCAGCGCCCGGGCAGTTGGACCGGCGGGCTGGGCCAGTCCGAGGATCTTCTGATCATGTCGCAGCGCATCCTGGGCGCCACCGAGGCGCAGGAAATTTTCGCCCGCGCCGCCCGCCGCCAAGGCCTGAGCGGCTATCTGCCTGAACCGTCGCCGGAATTTCTGGAATATCTCGAACGGCGCCTGTCGGGGTCGGTCGGGGCCGCCACCGCTCACGCCATGGTCAGCCAGATCGTCGGGCGCGCGACCGTATCGGTCGAAGACCTGCTGGCCGTCGCCGACGAGACAGCGCAGATCATGGAATATTCCAGTCGGCTGGAGGCCAAATCGGCCGAGCAGGCCAGAACAGCGCGCCAACTGCGCGTGGTCAACGAAAAACTGACGCAGCTATCGGTGCAGAAGGATGGCTTTCTCAGCCAGGTCAGTCACGAGCTACGCACGCCGATGACGTCGATTCGCGCCTTTTCCGAAATCCTGCTTGGCGGTGGGCTGACCCCGGAAGAGTTGCAGAAATATGCCTCGATCATTCACGCGGAATCGCTACGGCTGACGCGGCTGCTGGATGATCTGCTGGACCTTTCGGTGCTGGAGTCGGGGCAGGTGGTGCTGAACGTCCAGACCGCCACGCTGGCCGAGGTGCTGGACCGGGCCATATCGGGCGCGGTCGGCGGGACGCTTGGTGGCTTGGATATCCGCCGCGACACGACGGCCGAGGCGATGGTCCTGCACACGGATATCGACCGGCTGGCGCAGGTTTTCATCAATCTCATCGCGAATGTGCGCAAATATTGCGATGCGGATCATCCCGTTCTGGAAATCCGCGCCGAGCGTGACGGCAATGGTCTGATCGTGGATTTCATCGATAACGGTACCGGCATCCCGATTCAGAATGAGGCGTTGATCTTTGAAAAATTCTCGCGCCTTGGGGAAACCCGTGCGCCCGGCGCCGGTCTGGGGCTGGCGATCTGCCGCGAGATCATGCACCGGCTGGGCGGCGCCATCGCATACCTTCCCGGGCAGGGCGGCGCGGGGTTTCGGGTGACGCTGCCGCAGGCGTCGCAATAGCCGGTATCGGCGAAACAATTTGGTAACCAATGGGCGGTAGGGTCGGTGCGTTGAAGATCTGGTAAGGGATGGCACGGCAGCGCATGGTGACGGGTGGCGGTAACAAGGTAATTCACCGCAAGGCGCGGGCCTCTCGCGAGGAATATCATGCCCGCGCCATGTCCCCGGCCAAGGCGCTGCGTCTGGCGCTGGCGCAAGCGTCCGATACGCATTTTGACCTCCCGATGATTGTGACCACTGTCGAGCAGGTCGAGATTTCCCAAACTGCCCTGCGCGCGGAATTCAACGATGGCGGTCTTCTGGTGCTGCTGGATGGACCGAAGGGCGCGCGCGGCGCCGTGCGGCTGGACGATGCCCTGCTTTCGGCGTTGATTGAGGTGCAGACCACGGGGCGCGTCAGCGGGCGCCCGCCGGGTGGCCGCGCTGTGACGCGCACGGATGCGGCCATCGCCGCCCCGCTGATCGATGCAACGTTGGAGCGCGCCGAGGCGCAGCTGAGCGAAGAAGCGCCCGACCACTGGGCTAGTGGTTTCCGGTTTGGCGTGATGATGGAGGATGCGCGCGGCATGTCTCTGGCGCTGAATGCGGCCGCGTTTCACGTTTTTCGCATGACCGTCGAATTGGGGGAGGGCGCCCTTCCGGGTAGTGTCGCCTTTCTGCTGCCGGTGCCCGTTGCCCCGCCGCCACCCGCGACTGCGCCGGGCGTGGACAAGGTGCAGCGCACGCTGGAGCAAAGCGCGATGAACGCGCCCGTCAGTATGGAGGCGGTGTTGGGCCGCGTTAGCTTGCCGTTGACGCAGCTATGCGGCCTGGCGCCCGGCGACGTCGTGCCATTCCAGATGGATCGACCGCTTCAGATCCGACTGGAGACCGGCCAGAAACATGTCGTCGCGTTGGGGCGGCTGGGGCAGATGAATGGCATGCGTGCCGTGCGCCTGACGCCCGGCGACGACAGTGCCAACGCGGCAAACATGGCCGCGCTGAATACGGCGCCCCCCCCGGATGAGCACAAGGGCACAGGGGAAAGTGCGGAAGTATGTGGAAAATGAAGCGGAATGATCAGTCGCGTGCCGCAGTGCGTGCCAAGCAGACGAGCAGGAATGATCCGGAACGTGCCCAAATCGCCGTCGCAAATCTGGCGCTGTTCGTCGCGGGGCTGTTGGTCACGCTCAGCGCAGCATGATGCCCAGAACGACCATCATCAGGCCGATGACCGACAGCAGCAGTGCACCGGTGTTGACTGGCAAAACCTTGCGCAGGACATCGCGCATGGCCGTGTCGTCCAATCCGGCGCGCCGGGCGCGCCATACACGGGCCACGCACCAGACCAGGCCACCAAGACCGAGGAGCGATACAGCCGCGCCGCACCAGATCAGTATTTCCATTGCTGCTCTCCTGACTTTACCGGTTTGCCCGCTGACCTAGTCCATCGGCCGCCCAAGCTCAAGCAGGCGGGGCTTGCGGGGGCGGCGGGGGCGCGGTAGTGACACAGCTTTACGACGATGCGGAGAGCAGCATGGACGACCAGACCCCCGGAACCCCCGATACCTATCGCGTGACCGCCGACGAACTGCGCCAGTTCATTGAGCGGATCGAGCGTTTGGATGCCGAGAAGAAAGACCTCGCCGAACAACAAAAAGAGGTGATGGCCGAGGCCAAGGGCCGCGGTTACGATACCAAGGTGATGCGCAAGGTGATTGCATTGCGCAAGCGTGACAAAGACGACATTGCCGAAGAAGAGGCCGTTCTTGAGATGTACAAAGAAGCGCTTGGAATGCAATAAGTGCAATTTAACGCATTGATTGTAGATACTCCCGCTTGGGGCGTTGTGCAGTTTTGAAATAATGTTGTGCAACGCCTGTTTCGCGAAGAACGGTTGATCGATAAATATGATCAGGCCCATCGCCAGTCACGGTCCGATGTTGGCTTTTGGTCCTAACGTCAAGTTTAGCGCTCCAGCCACCCCCGCACCACATCCACAAACGCCCGCGGCTCCTCGGCATGCAGCCAATGGCCCGCGCCTTTCAACGCCGTAAAGCGCGCCTTGGGGAACAGTGATTTGATCACCTCGCGGTGTTCGGGCTGGACGTAGTCAGATGCCTCGCCGGTTAGAAACAGCGCCGGGCGCTCAAAACTGCCGTGAAGATCGGGAAAACCCATGATCTGCGGCATCTCGTCGGCCAGCACGTCGAGGTTCAGGCGCCAACGGCGCCCGGCAACATCCAATGATTGCAGGAAGAACGGCACCAGCGCCGGATCGTCGACCAACGGTTCCAATAGCGCGGTCGCGTCCGAGCGTTTCTCGATGCGCGACAGGTCCACCCGGCGCATCGCGTCGAGGTATTTCAGCTGGCTGTGCCCATAGGCAACCGGCGCGATGTCTGCGACGATCAGGCGGTTGACCAGGGCCGGCTGTGTCATCGCCAGCGTCATCGCCGCCTTGCCGCCCATCGAATGGCCCAGCACGTCAACCGGGCCGTCCAGAGCCTCGCAAATCTCGGCCAGATCGGCGGCCAGATCTGCGTAGCTGTGGGTGTCTTTCCAATCGCTCATCCCGTGATTGCGCAGATCCACCGCCACGACGCGGCGGGTATCGGCCAGACGCCGCGCGATCACGCCCCAGTTCCGGGCCGAGCCATAGAGACCGTGGGCGATCAGCAGGGTGGGGGCGTCCGTGCGCACCCCGTGGTCAATCATGTTCAACATGGGCCAAGTGATATCGCGCTGCCGCCTGCGCTTCCAGCCCCCATTGAGCCTTGGGCGCCGCGTGGGTAGTGTTCGGGGCGAGATGAGGGGCCAAAGATGATCGATCCGGTGACATTTCAGAAAGATATCGACGCAATGCAGGTCAAACTGCGCACCCGTCTGGGCGCGCGTGGCAAGACGCTGGCCCATTCCCTGCACCGGGCCAGGCGGTCTCTGCCTGGATCCGCGCAGCAGGCAGGTGCCCGGCTGGTACAGATGCAGGCAATGGTCGCCCATCCCCGCCTGCGCCGTCTGGTGGCGCGCGCGCAGGTCGATGCCGCGCTGAGCGCGTTGAACGCGCCATTGGCAACAATCAACGTCAAGGAACGGCGCAAGGACCGGTTGCTGGGGCTTGCCGGTAGCGTGGTGTTCAACCTGTTGATTCTGGGCGCGGCGATCATTGCGTTCATGCTCTGGCGCGGGCTGCTCTGAAGCGCAAAACGGCGCCGCTGTTTCCAGCGGCGCCGCATTTGTGCAAGTTATCGGCTCAGAGGTTGGGGTAGAGCGGGAAGCGTTCGCACATTTGTGCAACTTCGCCGCGCACCTTCGCCTCGACATCGCTGTTGCCATCCGCGCCATTGGCGGCCAGACCATCGACCAGTTCGACGATCCAGTCACCGATCTGGCGGAACTCGGCCTCTTTGAAGCCACGCGTGGTACCTGCCGGGCTGCCCAGACGCAGGCCGCTGGTGACGGTCGGTTTTTCCGGGTCGAACGGGACGCCGTTCTTGTTGCAGGTGATATGTGCGCGGCCCAGCGAGGCGTCGGCGATGTTGCCCGTCACCTTCTTGGGGCGCAGATCGACCAGCATCAGATGCGTATCGGTGCCGCCGGTGACGATGTCCAAACCACCCTTTTTCAGCTGGTCGGCCAGCGCCTGGGCATTCTTGACGACCTGCTGGATGTAGCCCTTGAATTCGGGGCGCAGCGCCTCGCCAAAGGCGACGGCCTTCCCCGCGATCACATGCATCAGGGGGCCACCCTGAATGCCGGGGAAGATGGCCGAGTTGAACTTCTTGGCCAGCGCCTCGTCATTGGTCAGGATCATGCCGCCGCGCGGGCCGCGCAGCGTCTTGTGGGTGGTGGTGGTGGCGACATGCGCGTGCGGGAAGGGCGAGGGGTATTCGCCCGCCGCGATGAGACCCGCAAAATGCGCGACGTCGGCCAGAACATAGGCGCCGACCATATCGGCGATCTCGCGGATGCGCTTGAAATCCAGATGACGCGGGATGGCGCTGCCGCCGGCGATGATCATCTTGGGCTTGTGCTCTTTGGCCATCGCTTCCATCTGGTCGTAATCAACGTCCAGAGTGTCGCGGCGCACGCCGTATTGAACGGCGTTGAACCACTTGCCCGACTGGTTGGGCGCGGCGCCATGGGTCAGGTGGCCTCCGGCGTCGAGGCTCATCCCGAGGATGGTGTCGCCGGGGGACAGCAGCGCCTGCATGACGCCCTGGTTGGCCTGCGATCCCGAATTGGGCTGCACATTGGCGAATCCGCAGCCGAACAGCTCGCATGCCCGCTCGATCGCGAGATTCTCGGCGACGTCGACGAACTGACAGCCGCCATAGTAGCGGCGGCCGGGATAACCTTCGGCGTATTTATTGGTCATGACGGACCCTTGGGCCTCCATGACAGCGGCCGAAACGATGTTTTCGGACGCGATCAGCTCGATTTCGCTGCGCTGTCGGCCCAGTTCGCTGGTGATCGAGTTGAACAGCTCAGGGTCTCGGCTGGACAGGGATTCGGTGAAAAAACCGGAGTCGGACATGGGGTGGCTCCCTAATTGCAATGTCGTTGCAGGATGTGGTAGCGGAAACATTCTTACAATGTAAGCTGGTAATGCGACAATTTCGTGCGGCGATGCGGCAGTGCTGGTACAGACGGACAAAACATGATGTCACTGCACGCCGTATCAGACAGCACAGCGGGGCGAGCGAAAAGATGCGCGGAAACATTGCTTTTCTGGCCAGCGGGGCGCCCAGTGCACGCGCCGCGCAGACCGCTTTGGTGCGCCGGTTCGGCACAGTCCCCGAAGAGCGCGCCCGCGTCATCGTGGCGCTGGGCGGCGATGGTTTCATGTTGCAGACCCTGCACCGGACGCAGGAACTGGATGTGCCCGTCTACGGGATGAATCGCGGCACTGTCGGATTCTTGATGAACGAATATAGCGAGGCCGATCTGATGGAGCGGCTGGAGGCCGCAGGCGAAGAGGTGATCAACCCTCTGTCGATGCACGCGGAATCCACCGACGGCGGTACGCACCGCGCCCTTGCCATCAACGAGGTATCGCTCCTGCGGGCCGGACCGCAGGCCGCGCAGCTGAAGATCACCGTCGACGGGCATGTGCGGCTGGAGGAACTGTCCTGTGACGGCGCGCTGCTATGCACGCCCGCCGGATCGACGGCCTATAATTACAGCGCACACGGCCCGATCCTGCCGATCGGGTCCGATGTTCTGGCCCTGACCGCCGTCGCCGCCTATCGCCCCCGCCGCTGGCGCGGTGCGCTGCTGCCCAAGGCTGCAACGGTGCGTTTTGATATCTGCGAGCCGGAAAAGCGCCCTGTGATGGCAGTGGCCGACAGCACGGCGGTCGCCGATGTGCTGTGGGTCGAAATCCGGTCGGAGCCCAGCATCGCCCATCGTATCCTGTTTGATCCGGGCCATGGGCTGGAAGAAAGACTGCTGCGCGAGCAATTCGTCTGATTCGCCCGGCCGGGCATGGAACCATAGGGCCGGTCGCCAAGTTAGGACAGTCATAGAGGGGCGAGACATTCACCCCTGTAACGACAACCCTAAGACAGGAGCGAAAAATGAACTGGGATACCATCAAAGGCAATTGGAAGCAGCTGACCGGCGAAGCAAAATCGCAGTGGGGCAAGCTGACGGATGACGACGTTCAGCAAGCCGAGGGCGAGCGCGAGAAGCTGGTAGGCAAGGTACAGGAACGTTATGGCGTGGCCAAGGACGAGGCCGAGCGCCAGGTTGACGAATTCGCCGCACGCGTCAACAAATAGCGTTGCAGGGGGGCTTGCACAGACCCTCAGAGTGCAGTCATGATCAGGGGCGGTTCCTTTGGGGCCGTCCCTTTCGCGTGTATCGGCAAGGCCAAAAGTGCCCGATTGTATCGCAACATTGCTTCACGTGATGGGCGCAGAATTAAAGGTATGGCCGCTGAAATGGCTAATCCGTGATGGAATCAGGGGGCTTACCTTCGGCCAGTAGTCGCTCTGCCCAGTCTATATTGCCACGCAAGTCCTCAATCGCGGCATCCAGTTCCTCGCGCTGCCGGAGCATCTGCGCCAGACGCGCGCCAGCCAGCTCCTTCGTGCGCAACAGTTGTGCATTATGCGGATCGCCTGATTCGTAGAGGTCCAGCAACTGGCGAATATCCTCCAGCGCAAAACCGAACCGCTTGCCGCGCAAAATAAGCTTGAGCCGTGCGCGATCCCGATTGGTGAAAAGCCGCTTTTGAACTTGCCGGATAGGTGCCAGAAGCTCCTTGGCCTCGTAAAAGCGCAAGGTGCGCGGTGTCACGTCGAATGCATCGCACATCTCACGGATTGTCATCGTCTCGCCGGTCATATTGAACCTGAATATACAGTGTGATTTAAGTCCCTATAGTAGTTTGCCGTTACGTAAATACAACATGGACGGGGTGTTATGCACGCAGATTTAGGCGTCAATATTGCGTGAACGCGCGTGTACGGTTCCGGGTTGCGCCCACGCGGGGTGGCACTGATACACTATAGCCAGATGTATTGCACAGAGAGACCGGTCATGGAAGTCGGCGAAAAAGAGTCCCCGAAGATGGCAAAAGAATTCTTTGCCGCGCTTCCGCATGCCGTGGCGCTGGGTCTGGTATCCGAGCGGATAGAGGGCGGCTGCGCCGTCATGTCGATGCCTTGGGCCGAAAAGCTGGTGGGCGATCCGGCCACCGGTGTGGTGCATGGCGGGGCTGTCAGCACGTTGATGGATACCTGCTGCGGCGCCGCCGCGATGAGCCATCCACAGGCTGCCGGCGCCACGGCCACGCTGGGGCTGCGGATCGACTACATGCGCCCGGCCACCCCCGGCCAGACCATCCGCGCCGAGGCGACGTGCCATCATGTCACGCGCACGGTCGCCTTTGTGCGGGCGGTGGCGGTCGATGACGATGCGGAGCGCCCGGTCGCCACGGCCACCGGCACATTTACCGTCGCAGGCGCATGATGCCCCGCCGCCCCGCCCCCGAACCCGTTCAGGTGGTCAAGCAGCGCCGGGACGAGACGCTGGCCGCGCTGGTCGGCGGCGTGCCCTATATCGGATTTCTCGGTGCCCGGTTCGAGCGGCGCGGAGATGAACTGACCGGCATCCTGCCCTATGCGGATGCGCTGATCGGTAATCCGCTTTTGCCTGCGCTGCACGGCGGTGCCACGGCAGCGTTTCTGGAAATGACTGCGATCATCAGCCTTGGCTGGGCGATGCTGTGGCCCCGGATCGAAGGCGGCGCGCCGGTGCCCGAGGTGGGCGCGCTGCCCGCATTGCCCAAGACCATAGATTTCACCATCGATTTTCTGCGCACCGGCCTGCCGCGCGATGCCTACGCCCGCGCGCAGATCACGCGTGTCGGGCGCCGTTATGCGTCGGTGCAGGCCGAGGCGTGGCAGGACAATCGCGACCGCCCCATTGCACAGGCGTCCGGGCATTTTCTGATGCCGCCGCGCGATGAGTGACAGTTTTACCGCGCGCGCGCCTGCCCACATCCGCCTGACGCATCGCCGCGTGCTGCGCATCGCATGGCCGATAGTGCTGTCCAATGCCACGGTGCCGCTGCTGGGAATCGTCGATACCGGTGTGATCGGCCAGTTGGGGCAGGCCGCGCCCATCGGCGCCGTGGGCGTGGGCGCGGTGATCCTGACGGCGATCTACTGGATCTTCGGCTTTCTGCGCATGGGCACCAGCGGGCTGACTGCGCAGGCACGCGGCGCGGGCAATGTACCCGAGGTCGCGGCGATGCTGACGCGCAGCCTGCTGATCGGCGGGGCGGGCGGCGTGATGGTTCTGCTGCTGCATGTTCCGCTATTTGCCGGCGCCTTCGCGCTGTCCCCCGCCAGCGCCGAGGTCGAGCGCCTCGCGCAGGACTACATGAGCATCCGCGTCTGGAGCGCGCCCGCCATGATCGCCCTGTTCGGCATGACCGGCTGGCTGATCGCGATGGAGCGGACGGGTGCCGTGCTGGTGATTCAACTGGTGATGAACGGGCTGAACATCGCGCTGAACCTGTGGTTCGTTCTGGGCCTTGACTGGGGCGTGACGGGCGTGGCCTGGGCCACTTTTGTCGCTGAATGGGCCGGGCTGATCTGCGCCTTCGTCCTGTGCCGCGATGCATTTCGGGTGCCGGAGCCTGGCGCAACTGGGCACTGATTTTTGACAGGGCGCGGCTGTGGCAGATCGCGTCGGTGAACACCGACATCCTGATCCGCTCGGCCCTGCTGGAGGTGGTGCTGCTGTCCTTCATCTTTCTGGGCAGTGATCTGGGCGACGTCACGCTGGCGGCCAATCAGGTGTTGGTGCAGTTCCTGCATGTCAGCTCGTATATGATGGACGGCTTTGCCTTCGCGGCCGAGGCGCTCGTGGGCCAAGCGGTGGGCGCGCGGGCGGCAGGCGCTGTGCGGCGCGCGTCAATTCTGACCAGCCAATGGGGCGTGGGCGCGGGGATCTTGCTTGCGCTGAGTTTCGCGCTGTTCGGCGGTGCAGCAATAGATATGCTGGCCGCGTCCGAGGAGGTGCGTGCGGCGGGCCGCGAATTCCTGCCGTGGATGGTGGCGGCGCCGATATTTGGCGCGGCGGCGTGGATGCTGGACGGCATCTTCATCGGCGCCACGCGTACCCGCGACATGCGCAACATGATGATCGTTTCGCTGGCCGTCTACGGCGCGACGCTGGTGGTGCTGGTGCCGATTTTCGGCAATCACGGCCTGTGGATCGCGCTGCTGGTCAGCTTCGCGGTGCGTGGCATCACGCTGGGCCTGCGCTATCCGGCGCTGGAGCGGGCGGCGACCTAGTCGCTGGTGCGCAGGCGCGAGCGCTGGACGATGGCAATGGTCGCCAGCGGTAGGGTCACGGTCAGCACGCCCACCACGATCAGCAGGATTCCCAACTGGCTGTAATCGGCGGGCACTGTCACCACACCTGTCTGGCGATCCGTCACCTCACGCGTGACGATGAACACCTCATTCAGGTATTTCGTCCCTAGGGCCGAGGCCGACAGCGCGAGGTTCGTGAACGATGCCATCACGGCAAAGAACGTCGCCTTGAGGTTGCTGGGCGCATTGCGCGCGATCCAGGCCAGCATGGGGATCAGGGCGATCTGGCTCAGCGGGCTTTCGGCGGCGGTGTCCAGCACGGCGATGAAGCGCGCATCGACAATGCCCCAGGTCAGCGGCGCGGTGATGTCCTGAATGCCGTAGTACAGCGCGATATTCGGCAGCGCCAGCACACCTGCGATCAGCGTCAGCGTCAGGTAGACCCGCGTCAGCCTGCGCTGCGCCATGTAGGGGCGCAGCACCAGCATCGCGATCAGCGTCAGCATCGAGGCGATCAGCCCCAGCACGGACAGGAACTGCGCATCGAACTTCAGCCCGTCAATGACAAACCACGTTGCGCCGGGGCCGGGCAGGGGCACCGCGCGAAAGACAAAGACGATCAGCGCCGTGCCGATCAGCATGCGCGCCTGCGCCGGGTTGATCGCGCGGATCAACTGGCGCATCAGAAGCAACACGATGGTCATCGACCCGGCAAAGACGATCTCCTGCGCGTAGGGCACATCGAGCAGGCCCACCGTCAGCGACAACGCGACAAAGGCGCCGCCGCCGATAAAATACCACGGGTTGGGTTTGGTCGGTGCGCCGGGGCGGGCCTCAAACGGGGTGGTGTCCTGCCCCAATGCACGGGCGCGGCGAATGGCGCGGCCCCGCTGCCACGCGGCCAGCGCGACGCCCGAGACCGAGATGAGCGGCACGACCATCGCGATGGCGTAGATGCGCGCGTAAACGGCGGCCTTCTCGGCCTGCGGCAGCGTCTCGGCCCCGTCGAAGGCGGCGATGTTGATCGCCGCGACGATCAGCGTGCCGCCGATCAGCGCGATCCGCCCCAGCGTTTGCATCGTGGTATGCAATGCACGCGATGTGGCTTCGTCCAGCGGCGCGCCGTCGGCATCGACTACCGGCACCGCCTCGACCGACATGGCATCGGCCACCGCGTCTTGCAGCACCAGACCGCAGGGCATCAGCAATACCGCGGCGACATACCACGCCTCGACCGGCATTAACGCGGCCATCGCGCCGGGCGCCGTGACCAGCAGATACATGATGCCCAGTGCGCCCATAACCAGGGCGGCCCCGAGCCAGACCAGCGCGCCCTTCCAGCGCCAGATGATGTCCACCAGATGCCCCAGCGGCATTTTCAGCGCCCAGGGCAGCCCGGCCCAGAAACCGAGCCCGGCCAGAAATGCCGCTGACAGCCCCAGATATTCCTTGACGAAAAATGTGCCGACGATGCCGGTAATGGTCGAAATTCCGTAGGCCAGATAGATCATCAGCGGCGGCAGGTAGGACCAGCGCATCTGCCGCGCCAGATCGAATACTGTTGCGTCGATCCAGCGGTGGATGCGGCGGACAAAGCGCATTTTTGCTCAGCCGTCCAGAAGGGTCAGCACCGCCTCGGGCGGGCGGCCGATGATAGCGCGGGTCCCGGTCAGGGCCAGTGGCCGCTCGATCAGCTTCGGCTCTGCCGCCATGGCCGCGAATAACGTGTCGTCCGCGTCTTCCTTGGCCAGACCCATGGCCCGAAACGCCGCCTCGCCGGGGCGCATCATGGCGATCACCGGGCCACCCAGCAGGGCATGTGCGGCGCGCAGTTCGGCCTCGGTGAGGGCGTCGTCCAGATAGCGGCGCAGTGTCAGATCAGCGCCGCCTTGCTCCAGCAGCGCAAGCGCGGCGCGCGATTTCGAGCAGCGAGGATTGTGCCAGAGGGTTATCATAGCCATTCTTCCCGGCGGGTGCCGACAGACTCGGCGACGCTGGCGTGTCCATCCGCCTCCAGCAGCCTGTCCAGCCCGTGCGCGATGCGCGGCACCAGCGGCAGCCCCTCATACACCAGCGCCGAATAGAGCTGCACGGCGCAGGCACCGGCGCTGATTTTGGCATAGGCATCCTCGGGCGAGGCAATGCCGCCGACGCCGATCAGGGGCATCTTGCCATCGGTCAGTTTTGAAAGCCGCGCCAGCAGCCGCGTGGATTTATCAAACAGCGGCGCGCCCGACAGCCCGCCGACCTCGCTCTTGGCGGCGCTGGTCAGTCCGCCGCGATCCAGCGTCGTATTGGTCGCAATGATCCCGGCCAGTCCAGCACCCTGCGCAACCTCAGCAATCTCGGCCAGGGCGGCATCGTCCAGATCCGGCGCGATCTTCAGGAAAACCGGAATCGGGTGCTCCAACCAGTCGCGCGCTTCCATCACCCCGGCCAGCAGCGCCCTCAGCGCATCGCCGCCCTGAAGATCGCGCAGCTTTTCGGTGTTGGGGCTGGAGACATTGACGGTGGCAAAATCCAGATGCCGACCGCAATGGGCCAGCACGCGGGCGAAATCCTCGGCCCGGTCGTCGCTGTCCTTGTTCGCCCCGAGGTTCAGGCCGATGACAGCGTCTCTGGGGCGCTGCGCCAGCCGTATTGCCGCCGCCTCCATCCCGAGGTTGTTGAAGCCGAAGCGGTTGATGACGCCGCGATCCTCGGGCAGGCGGAACAGGCGCGGCTTGGGGTTGCCCGGCTGTGCGCGCGGCGTCACGGCGCCGACCTCGATCATGCCGAAACCCGCGCGTGCCAGCGGCGTCAGCGCCTCGGCGTTCTTGTCGAATCCTGCGGCCAGCCCGATAGGGTTGTCCAGCCGCAGCCCCGCCACTTCGCAGGCCAGACGCGGCGATGTGATGCGCCCCGGCAACGGAACCAGCCCGGCGCGCAAGGCGCGCAAGGCCAGCCCATGCGCCCGCTCGGGGTCCATGCGGTGAAGCAGGCCAAGGCCGATCCGGTTCAGAGCACTCATTGCGCGTCCGCCGGGAACTGATGCATCCCGTCCAGCAGTGGTAACGTGCGCGCCCAAGCCACATCTGTCAGTCGCAACTGTCGGTAAAGATGAGGGAAAAGCGCGCCGCCGCGCGAGGGCTCCCACCGCAGATCATCGCCCAGAAGATCAGGGTCGATACCCAGCAGCATCAGATCCGCCTCGCCCGCGAAATGTTTGGCTGCCGTCTCGGGGGCCTGCGCGATCGTGGAAAAATGGATATAGCCATCGGCCACATCCACCGGCGCGCCGGTGGTGGCGCCGGTGGCGCGCAGGGCGTCCCATTCAGACTGTCGGAATATCTTGTAGATCATCATGGCCCCCTGATGCCGCGCAGCGCTGCGCCGGTCAAGCGCGATGAGGCTGCATTATTCCGGCGTGTAACGTACCTTGGCGTCGGCGGCCTCCATCGGCCCCACTGCGCGATCAAACCGCAGATAAGCGATGCCGCGCCCGCCCGATTGGGTATAAAGCGTGCCTGCCGCCTTGCCGCCCGCGGTGATGTCGCTGCCCACCGGCGCCGCGCCCTCGACCTGAACGGTGGCGAGGCCCTTGCGCAATTCGGTCTTGTGCTTCATCCGCGCGGTCACTTCCTGACCCACATAGCAGCCCTTGCGAAAGTCGACGCCATTCAGCCGCTCGAACCCGGCCTCTAGGATGAAGGTATCCGGCGTCAGTTCGATCCCGGTCTCGGGGATGCAATGGGCGACGCGCAGCGCGTCCCAATCACTGCCGTCATCGCCGCCGTCCGCACCATACAGGCGCCAGCCCATCGCCGGATCGCGCGGATCGGTCAGCGCGCCCTCGGGCGACGGGCCTGTGCCGCGCCGCACAGCCAGATCCGTCTGGGAAATCTGCACATCGGCGCGCAGGCGGTACATGTTCAACCGCTGGATCAGGCCCGGCGCAATCTGCTCTGATGCGTCGATGTGGATCGCACCACCCCGCTCGAACACAAAGAAGTCAGCCAGATATTTGCCCTGCGGCGTCAGCATCGCGGTATAGACTAGGCCCTGTGTCAGCTTGGCCAGATCGTTTGTGATCAGCCCCTGAAGGAAGCCATGGGCATCGCTGCCGGTGATCTGGTGAATGGACCTCATCGCTGCTACCTCTCGTTCGTGCCACCCCTGTCATATAGGATCTCAGAGCGTCGGCAACAGGGGGCGATGATGCGCGCAAAGCTGTCCGTGATCGTGCCGGTACTGAACGGCGCCGCCGACCTGCCCGCGCTGCTGGCCGGGTTGATGGCGGGGGTAGAGGCCGGGCTGATCCGCGAGCTGATTCTGTCCGACGGTGGATCGCGCGACGCGACGATGGGTATCGCCGAGGATGTGGGGGCGATCTGGATCACCGGCCCTGCGTCCCGCGGCGAGCAGTTGCGCCGCGGTGCGGCCGCGGCGGGCGGCGACTGGCTGTTGTTTGTGCATGCCGATACAGTTCTGCCAGATGGCTGGGTGCAGGCGGTAGAGGCGCAGGTGGAGGATGGCCGTCCCGGATATTTTCGCCTGTCCTTTGACGCGCAGGGCGTGGCTCCGCACATCGTGGCGGGCTGGGCCAATTTGCGCGCGCTGCTGTTTCGCCTGCCATATGGCGATCAGGGTCTGCTTATCTCGCGGGCCGAGTATGACGCCGCAGGTGGATATCCGGACATTCCCCTGATGGAGGATGTGGCGCTGGCCCGCCGTCTTGGCCGCCGGTTGCGGATGATGCCGCTGGCACTGCGCACCAGCGCCGCGCGATACAGCCGCGATGGCTGGGTCCGGCGCGGCGCGCGCAACCTGTGGCTGCTGGCGCGCTATTTGACCGGCGCCGACCCCGAGGTGCTGCGGCGGCGCTATTGAGGGACTGGCGACCGGGCGCGCGGCGAAAATTCGCGGAATTCTCTGCGCCCGCTTGCCTAGGCGCGCGCCGCGCGGTAACAGGGGTTTGCCCGAGCGGGCGTTGTGTAATGGTAAGACCTCAGCCTTCCAAGCTGATGATACGGGTTCGATTCCCGTCGCCCGCTCCAGGATCTCCCCACTGTCAGTTGTCAGTTACACCATCCCTTTTCTGGATTTCACACCATCCTTTTCCGGCGGGGCGTGATGCTTCGCGGTGATGGCCCGTCGCATCAGTAAATGAGGGCTGAGTTTTTAACGGGAAGCTTTTCATCCGTTGAGGCGCGTCACCAAGTATACTTGGTGATCAGCCCCCCGCGCCAAAAGGCATGCTCCACGTCCTCGCGGAGATAGAGGTGCCCAAAATCCTCGCCTCCGGGCGAGAAAGGACGCATGCCCGACCCCTTGAGGTGGACCAGAATCGTGTTCCAGCGTTCCCCGGATTCACCAACCAGCGTCGACAAGGTTACGAAACGTCGGTGAAACGCTGCGATATCCGCCTTGGTCATACAGAACCGCTCGCCTCCACTTTTCGGGAACTTCAGCTGCGTAGCCGGCATGTGACCAGCCGATGCGAGAGCCACCAATCGTTCTGTTACCCGGAGGCCGATCGACTGCCCGAAAGCCGACATTGATGTCACGTCAGGACCCAGCAGGAGCCCCGCCCGATCCGCCAATAAATCAATCGCGTCCTTTTTGACGGTGATCGCCTGATAACCGTGGATTTCCGGTCGACACCCGGCAAGGAAGGCCTCCTTCCCGTATTGCGTTGATTATCGCGCCAACCCGCAGACCCGTACGGTTCTTGGCATGCTGAATTCTCTCCCATGGTTCGTCATCGACCTCGATGGTCGCCGCCGTCGCTTGAAGTTCAGCCACGAGTTTGAGTCCATCGGCGGGGTGCCAAGGCGAATTGATGGCCGCAAGCGCGGTCATGGGAACGAGAACCTCATCTTCGATCAGAGATTTCAGCTCCAACTTCGAGGCGCCGATTAAGTTATGCATCTCTATCGGTCCGACGAGGTGCCCGGCCTCTTCGAGGAGCGGGGCATATCGATGCGCGTCGAATGTCTTGCGGGCCGTGGGCCGGTCGTCATCCTCGGCAATCGCCCCGGCCGCCATCGGGAACTTCTCCAGTAAAGATGGCGCGAGACCGGTCTCGCGGGCTGCGGTATGAAGAGAGTGCAGGCGACGTTCTGGTTGGACAGCCCCGACGGCGACATCACCCGCAGCCACAGGCCAAGTATCGAAGATTCGTTCGCGCAGGAGGTTGCGGAAAGTGGCAAAGCTATCTTCATATTCGAGCTTCAGACTTGACTCGGACATCGCTCGCCTGCCTCGACACGTCATTACACGAAAATCAGCCCGACAGGGCGTGCGAAGTCATACAAAAATGCCGTGTACGTCGCCCGTAATCTTCGCGCGGTTGAGGTTCTGATAGATCAGGATGCTGTTCGTAACGGACCGGCCGCTGGAGAAGCCTGGAAGCACTACGATCTTGGACACGGCTATTGCAGCTACGATTTCTTCGATCAGCGTCAGCATCGAATGGCCTGCGTGAAGTGCTCTTTTTACATTCCCAAGTTACATTCCCAAGGCATCTTCGCGGGCGCAAATTCTGGAAGGAAAGACCAACCTGCTGCGCCTCCGTCAGGAGATCCCACTGAACGACGATGAGCTTTGGGCCGTCGGACGGCATCGCAGCGCACGATGCACTGGTACAGAAGCTCGCCGACGTGCCGACATCGGACTTGGTCACCCGGCGCTCGACCGACAGGCAGAGATGATTGTCGTTTTCAAAACAGATTTTCGATCGCCAGACTATTTTACTGAGCACAGAGAATGTCCGGGTCAAGCCGAAATTTCCGGATGCTACACTGGATGCGAATGGCAGCTATCGAAGGCGGCAATCAAAACCTACCAAAACCGCAGAGATTCTGGGGGGCTGCCAAGGGATTGATGTTTTGCGAAGGTCGCTCAAGCTGGCGAAAGTATTCGTTTTTTTTGACCTATCCATTTTAGTAAAGAGTTATTTTCCAATGTGTTGACTATATCCCGCCTGCCAAATTTCGCCTTTCAAATTGAGAAAGCAAAAATGGCCTCGGCTTAACCGGTGCAAAAACGTAGCTATTTGTGAGCGAACGTGCTCTAGCCGCGAAATTCCACTTATGATTTTTTTACCGCCCCCGGCGGAATACAACCGCCTCGAGGCCAAGTATGATCGGCGTCTTTCGCGTGTCTCAAAGAAATTCTGCTTGTGGATACACTACATGTCTTGCGGTTCTGTTGGGATCATCAATCCTTGGTCCGCCGGACGGTGCGGCAGCGCAGAACGTGGTCTGCACCAGTCCGACCTATCCCGCCCCCGTGATCCGCCCCGCAGAGCCCAAGAGCGCTTTGGGTAACATACCGGATGGCGTGATCCTTCAGGCCAGCGGGCTGAATGGATGCACCGCCACAAGGAACACCGATAGCGAGCGCAATGGCGGCCCCGGACAGGATGCGGGGGAGACCATCCAGGAAACTTACCCGGCGCGCCGCACCCCTTTTCAATACAAGGCGCCCGTCGCATCACTCAGCAAGGGCGGGCGCGGCGGGGAAGGTGAGTCACAGAATGCCGTAAGTGGAAACGCCACGGGCGGTCGCGGTGGCCAAGCCGGTGCGGGCGCAGATGCAACGCTGACTTTCGGGGGGGCGATCCGGCCGACATCCTTGCCATTTGCGCTCAGGGTCGTCTCCAGCGGAGGCGACGGGGGCGATAGCGGGACTTCCCAGACTTGCGGGCAAGGCAAGGCCTTCAGTGACTATGGCGGCGACGCGGGATCGGCAGGCCAGGCTTACCTGGACGGAAGGTTCGGGATCGGGGTCTTGCTGGGCACATCACCGGTATCGCCATTGATCGATGTCGCCGCAGATGGGGGCAAGGGCGGTGACGGAGGGCGGATCGGCGCCGGAATCGGAGATGGAGGTGGCGGTGGTTTCGGTGGGGATGGCGGCCTGGCCGATGTCACGCACGGGGGCGGTATCACGACCACGGGCAATTTCATGCACGGCATCATCGCGCAATCCGTTGGCGGCGGGGACCGGTATCTTCAGTCTCGCCATCGGTAGTGATGGGGTGTCCGGCGGATCCGCCGAGACGGTCGAGATCAAGAATTTGGGCGGGTTCGTCGCAACCTAAGGCGACCATGCCGTAGGCCTTGACGCCCACAGCATCGGCGGCGGTGGCGGCAAGGGCGGAATGGCCTTTGCGCTGTCCGCAGGTGGGCCCATCGCCGCTTCGGTCGCGATCGGAGGCAAGGGTGGATCGGGCGGTTTGGGCGGCGACGTGTCAATCCGCAACGAAGGCCAGGTCCAGACGTTCGGGCTGGACGCGCCGGGCCTGAAAACCCACAGCATCGGCGGGGGTGGCGGCCACGACGGCGCCGCTGTCGCCAAGGCCTTCGCGGTATCGCCCATCAAAGAGGTTCCGTCCTTCGGGGCGTCGGTCGGGATCGGCGGCGCGGGCGGCACGGGCAACAACGTCGGCAAGGTTTTTACCTTCAGCAGCGGAACGGTCCTGACGGGTGGCCACGGCTCCGCTGCCATCATGACCCAGAGTATCGGCGCGGGCGGCGATTCCTCGGCAAGCTCGTTCGTGGGCGGCGGAACCGATATCGCCATAAGTGGGCCGGTCTCGATCGGTGGGTCGGGTGGGGTGGCTGGCAATGGCAATGACGTGCAGGCCGAAAGCACAGGATTTCTGGCAACCTATGGTCAGGATGCGCCGGGCCTGTTTGCCCAATCGATCGGCGGCGGCGGGCGATCGTGGCACCGTGACCGTGTCGCTCAATCCGGGCACCGATATCCAGACGGCCGGCGTCGCCTCGCACGTGATTTTCGCAAAAAGTGTCGGCGGCGGCGGTGGGAACGCCAAGGCCTCCGGTGTCGTGAAAAACGGTATCTTTGCCATCAAATCGATTCCCTTCGCCCTGACCATCGGCGGCAGCGGCAGCGCCAGCGGCAATGGCGGGCAAGTGACGGTCGACATCAAGGATGGCGCGATCCGCATGACCGGCCCCGACGCGATCGCGATTGTCGCGCAGAGTATCGGAGGAGGCGGCGGCGGCCTGGCCCATCTGACCACGATGGACGCGCTGTTGACCCCTTCGGCCAATCCCGCCGAGGTCAGGACCCCGCCAATCCAAGAGTTTTTTCCGTCGATCAAGTTCGGAGGCAAGGGGGGCAAGGCAGGCGACGGCGGCGCGGTCGCCATCACCATCGAAGGCAATCCGGCGCAGATCACCACCGCGGTTTCAACGACGGGCCAGAACGCCCACGGCCTGGTGGCGCAAAGCCTGGGAGGGTCGGGCGGCGCCGCGATGGGGGCAAGGGGCTGAATTTCTTTATCAAACCAGACAAGGACAGCCTGTCGTCCGGCGGCGGGGGCAAGATCGACGTCGCCTTGTCTCAGGGCATCTTGAACCACCGGCAACGACGCGTTCGGAGCCTTGCTGCATAGTATCGGCGGTACCGGGGGGCTTGCCGGTGATTTTGGCGGCATCGCGGACGGCAGTTACATCGGAATGCTTGTGGACCCTACGATCAGCCAGTCCTTCCGTGGCAGCGGCGGCGACATCACCCTGAAGATGGCCTTGGGCAAGGTCAAGACCAGCGGCGCCCACGCGCCCGCCATTTTCGCGCAAAGCCTTGGCGGTGGCGGCGGTTTGGTCGCCACGACAGACAGATGGTACAAGCGGGTCGCTTGGCGGTCCGGGCGAAGGTCAGGACATCACGGTTCAGATCGTCGCGGACAAGACCCCGGGCGCGGGGGTTATCCGCATGTCATCGCCACCGGTCCCGACCCCGACGGCGTGTTCTTGCAAAGCGAAGGGCAATCGGGTGGCGGTATATTGCGGGTCGCGGTGGGCGATGGATCAAGCGTCCAGGGCGGTTTCGGTTATGCCTACGCTATTCGGCTGTTGGGAATGCGGAGGGATGCCGCAACACCCGACGTGATCAACAATGCGGGCCTCATCCAGGTCGACTCCACGCCTCAAGTTGGCGGTGGCGCGAGCAACACCATGGAAACCTATTGCACGACCGTGATCAATTCCGGAACCATTAATGGCAGTATCGTAGTTCCGCCGACCGCCGAAGCAGGGCAACTTACCGTTGCCAACCAACCATCCGGCCAGATGAATATTGGGACCTCGATGCGGCTTGGCGAGGCGGGCCAACTGAGGAATGCCGGTCTGGTCACCATCGGCGGGACGTCGCAGACGGTGATGACGGGGGATCTGGCGCAAGCCGCCACCGGTCGGCTTCGGTTCGATCTGGACACGGTCAGCGGCACGGAACCTATCCTCGCCATACTGGGCGCGGCTACTCTGGACGGCACGATTTTAGCGAACCCCATCGGCCTGCACAAATCGAAGAAAACCCTGCTGAGCACCACCGATGGCGTGACCCGCGCGCCGGGCTTCACAACCGAGGCACCGTATCTCTTTTCCTACGAAACGGTGGTCGAGGGCCGGGATCTGACCCTGACCACGGATGCCGATTTCCCCAGTGCTGACGGCGCGCAAGGCGGCACCCGCGCCAGCCTTGCGGGCCATTTACAGACGATCTGGGACAGCGGCGAGCCGGGCTTTGCCACCGGTTTTGATGCATTGGCCAACGTTCAGGAGGCCAAGGACTATACCCGGGCGCTCGATCAGATGTCCGGCCGCGCCGTCTCTGCCGTTGCCGCAGCGCGGTATGACGCCAGCCTGCGCCTGGTGAACAGCGCGTTCAGCTGCCCCACATTTGCGGGAAGCGCTCCGCGCCTGACCGAGAAAAGCTACACTTGGGCGCGGGTCGACGTTGCGGATTTCGACCGCGACGCCAGTGGCGGCTCGATCGACTACAGCGGGCGGTCCACAATCCTGACCTTCGGAGGCCAGCACGGAAATTGGGCCGAGCTGGTTCCCGGGCGGTGTCGTCGGATATGAAGACAGCCGTATCAGCAGCACGATGGATGCCACGAACGTGGACGGTCAGGCCGGTCTGGCTGTGCTGGCGCTCAAACGCGAAATCGGACCGTGGGTGATCGGTGGTGCCGTTGATCTGGGGTATGGAACCTACAACACCCGCCGCGATATCACTTTCGGCGGAACCCCATTGCAAACACGCGGATCCAGCAATGCCTTGAATGCGGGCGCGCATTTCAACGCATCCTATCAGAAGTTTTACGGCAACTGGTATGTGGAACCCCAAATCAATCTGGACATGACTTACCTCCGGTTGGACGGCTATCGCGAAACCGGTGCTGGGCCCTTCAACCTTGATGTATCGACATCAGACGACGTCGTCTTTTCTGCGACGCCGGCGGTCAAACTGGGGCGGCGGGTCAATTTGGAAAATGGAACGATCCTGAACGCCTACGCGACCGCCGGGGTGCGCTTTTTAAGCGGCAATGATTGGAACACCAACGCCCGGTTTGCGAATGTGGCGTCCAGCTCGGGAGGGCTCGGCACCACGCTCGACACTCCCGATGTATTGGGCCGGTTCGGCGCAGGCGTCGAGGTATTCAACGAGGGCGGCATTAATTTCAGGGTGCAGTACGATGCAAGCGTGGCCTCCAACTATCTATCGCACCAAGCTGAATTGAGGCTGAGCGTTGCCTTCTAAGCTGCCCGGTTGACGGGATATCGAAGAACATTCTCGTGTTCAGAAAATCTTCAGCGTGTTTTAGGAACATCTGCAAGTTGATTTGCAAAGCAAGCGAGATCCCGTTGCCTGCCATTCTCACCATCTTCGCCGCCACTGTCCGCCCGACGTACCTGGTACCGCCCGCTGCACAACCTGACGGTTCGCTCACGGGCTGAAGATCAGCAATAGATACGCCAGAAATAGCACCAGATGCACCGCGCCCTGAAGCACGTTGGTCCGTGCACCGCCGAACGTCATGGTGCTAATCACCAGTGTCAGCACCAACAGGACGACCGACACGTTGTCGAGGCCGAGCGTCACCGGATGACCGATCGCGAGGCTGATCGCCAAAATCGCCGGAACTGTAAGCCCGATGGTGGCAAGCGCCGAGCCCAAAAGTAGATTGACCGAGCGTTGCAGCAGATTGGCACGCGCCGCGGCGATGGCGGACATGCTCTCGGGCAACAGTACGAGAAGCGCGATCAGTACGCCGCCCAGAGCCACCGGAGCACCAACCTCGACAATGCCGAAATCGACCAGCTTCGCAAGCCGCTTTGACAGAAGCACGATAGGAACAAGGGTCAGCAGCAACATCGCTATGTGATAGGATCGCGACCGGATTGGACCGTGCGCCTCATCGGGTGCGTGCGGGCTTTCTGCTACCGGATCGCCCACGGTCGGCTGCTCAAAAAAGGTGCGGTGCCGCACCGTTTGCATGATCAGAAAAACTCCGTACAACAGGATGGTTATCAGCGCGAAGAATCCAGCCTGTAGCGGTGAAAATGTCGCATCCGCCGTTGATACGGTGAAGTCGGGCAGGATCAGCGCGAACACCGAGAGGGGCAGCAGCACCACCAAAAAGGCCCGTGCGCCCTGCAGGTTATAGTCCTGAACTTTGTGCCGCAGCCCGCCAAGTAGCAACGCCGCGCCGACGAGGCCGTTGAGCACGATCATCAGCACCGCAAACATGGTGTCGCGTGCCAGTTCGGGAGACGCGATGCCAGTGAGCATCACCGATGCGATCAGGGAAACCTCGATCCCGATCACCGAGAGGGTGAGGATCAGCGTTCCGAATGGTTCGCCAAGCAAATGGGCAAGTGCGTCTGCATGCCGCACCACACCAAAGGTTGCCCAGACTGCGGCTGCAAACAGCCACATGAAAATCAACCCTGCAATGAAAAAACCAGTCAGTCCGACAAGCCACCGGTCGCCATGAAGCTGAAAGACCGCAAGTGTGACCGCACCAACAAGAAACGGCGCTTCTTCGCGCGCGCGCGCAATGACTCCGGTCGAGGTCCACCCTGCGCGACCATCTGCCGTCATTCGTGCCTCCTACATTGAAGTCAGAGCCAAGCGGCCACGCCTCACGACAGATGCGCCAAAGGTCGGTCCACCAGAAGGCAACCGCCAAAGCCGAACATTTATTGCGCGAGTTCGGAATAGCGGATCCGTTCGAACTCCAAATCCTGCATGCGGCTCTCTATCCGAGCGAGTTCGCGACGCAATCGGCTGCGTTCACGCAGCTTGTCTTCGTCTGCCAATTCGCTGATACGGCGTATCTGTATGCGCAGGTCATCGGCCTGCGAGCGCAAGTCGCTGATCTGGCTGGTGAGATTGTGGTACTGTCGCCCCGTGATGTTAGCCTGCGTCAGTGCTGCGAGTTGCGGGCCAGTGCAGACAGACGAAAGCGTATTGCCGGAACGTCCAACCTTGTAGGCATTTGCCGGCGTACAGTAACTGCGCAGGCCTTCCGTGCGTCCGGCGAGCCAGGCATTCACATCCGGCACGACACCGATCTTGCCGCAGGCTTCGCGATGTCGGGAGATGTAATCCGTCGAACGACCTGCCGCACCATCGGACACGCCAATGCCACGCCAGTTTCCGTCGCGGCACTGATCTTCCGACAACGAAGCGCAAGACACGAGTAGAAAGGCTGCGAACAATAACATTGCTGACACGCGCATTTTGATTTCCCTCGTGTTTTGACAAAAAGATCAAGCCTACAAGACGACTGTACATGCTGCTGCGTAGTCAGCCAAATTTTCTCTCTGACACGCCTATAAGCATTTGTGCGCATTTTTAGCGGATTCCCAAACGAATTTGTCCCAGCCTCACGCCCATCTCGATCGGGGCCCCCGGCTGCCGTTGCCGGTTTCCGGTCTTGCACAAGCAGCCGCCCCCGCGCCCCGCTTCCCGATTGGGCATCGGAGGGCGTTCTGAACCCAAGGGGATTTGTGGCGTTTGGTGAAACAATAATTATAGAATGTCTCAGGTATCCACTGAAAATCCTTGGAAATTATGATTTATCTGAAGGTTCAGTTACAAAAAAGTCGGCAGATGAGATTTCCTTGTGCCCTGTAGATGGTGCCGCCCAGAAATACGGTGCTGCTGTGGCAAAGAAGATCCAATAGATCGGAGCCACGAATGCCCACGTCGCTGGCGTACATAATTGGCTATACCCGCATAAAGGTGAGTAACCGAAGCGGAGGTGTCAAAACGCCGGGCAGTACGACCGGCTCCGCGTAACTGAAGCGCTCCGCCGCTTGCCCTTCACTCTGTCAGCGCAATTCCCGTATTTTCTGGACATTCCAATTAACTGTGAGGCCAAGGCGCTCGGGATCAGGATGGGCGAGCCGCTGCATCTGATCCGCGACAAGGTCGAGGCGCATGCTGGCGCATTTCGGTCGCTATGTCCCGCTGCCGCGGATCCACGTGTTTCCCGGCAATCACGATTACTGCGATCACGTACTGGACGGGGACGACCGGTTGGCGCGCATCTGCGCTGAGGCAGGTGCCCATTTTGCGCAGAAGCGCGAGACCCTCATCAGTGACACCCGATATCTCTGCTGCACGCTCTGGACCGATTTTGCATTGGGTGGATCGGCCATGGCAGGCATGTACCAGGCCGGAAAGTGGATGAACGATTATCTGTAGATCCGAGTGCAGGGCGAGCGGTACCGCAAGATCGCCCTGGTCGATATCGCTCGCGTGTATGCCGATCACAGGGCGAAGCTGGCAGAGCCAATTGCGGGGCGCACGATCGTCGTAACGCATTATGCGCCGCTGGATGACTGCGTGCCGCGCATTCATGACGTGGCAATGGCCTAGCGTCGACGACTTGGTGATCAGATATGCCGACGGACATCGAGAGTTTCGGAGTGTCATGCTTTCTTTGAGAAAGGGAAGCAAAGCGTGGATCGGCTTGTGGAAGAATTTCGGCGCACAGCATTCCGCTCCTGACTTCAGTCGATGTGACAGTTTCAGTATAATCGTCGAGACAGAGACAGCCGCGAGCCGGTTGGTGCAGATAATTGGGCAAGCGCTGAGCCTTCAACTGATCGGGCAGAACTCCTGCAGTTGTTCGACTAACGCTCAATGCGAAACGGTCGATGATATCGTTGGTGTTTTGGGAGCAGAACAAAAGACTTTTGACGTCTTGCGACGAAGCATGATCATATTCCTGTCCAACAGGCAGGTCGAGAGAGAGGTTGCGTTAAAAAAACTGGCCGAAGATCAACAGGCGCAGCAGCTTCTTTTCGCAGTTCTGCGTGATCTCGTTGGGGGCGACGCGAACGCTCTTCACCGATTAACCGAACTACATGCTACCGAAAACGATTGGCACTTGGCCGACACGATAGCAACGCTCGATAGCGTTGCTTGCCGCGCGCTTGGCCGTCTTTGTTCGCAATACAGATGGAAAATTTGAGATTATTGCTTGAGCGTTTCAAGCGCCGTGTGGATTTGGGCCGTCAGTGGCGGGGTTGTCTGATAGAGTTTCTGCCGATGCTGCGGATCATGTTCACAACCTGCGTGCGCTGCCGAACGACAAAGTCCCGCGACCTGTGGATAGCAAGGACGGCTTGCTGATCTTCTGATTTGATCTCGACAGACCGCATCGTTGGACGACGCACCGCTTCACAGATTGCCTCGGCATCGGTGGCATCGAACTTGCCGCGCTTCACATAGGGTTTGACATAAGCGGCTGGCATCAGCCGAACATCATGCCCGAGTTTACGCAACTCGCGGCCCCAATGGTGGGCGGAATCAAGCCTCCATGCCGACGACACAGCGCGGCAACGTTTCAAAGAACGCCAACAATTTTGCGCGTTTGATCTTCCTGTTGAAAACCTTGCGTCCGGTTTCCGAAGTTCCGTGAACTTGAATCACAACCTTGGCCAACCTCTCAGCGATTGCAATGCAATCGCCTGCCGGTCAGCGGATCCAGGCCAACTGTTTTAACTGTCATTGGGTGGCGCCTCTCTCAGCAGTCGATGGCAACTGCAGTATGGCGCATTGCGAGGCCGGGTGGAGCAGAAGCCATCCACCTCATCCACGAAGGACCGTCCGCGACGCTTAGTAGCCCGCTCTGTGGGCGAGCATGCCGCGCCGTTGCATGTCGGCTCAGAGCCTAACTCGGAAGCGTCAAAATCCTGTTGCGTGCGCAGGCAGAAGGGTTCTTGTTTCAACCGCAGAAAATCTCTTGCTGTCCCGCAGCGGGAACAGCAGTCATTCATATATGATGTAGCAAGAGTCAATTTGGCAATACCGGAGCTGCGGGTGATGCGAAGGTCGGCTGCATGTGGGCGACGACCCGCCGGTTTTCCCGTGCGGACCTTGGAGCGCCAACAGCAGCCGATCCGTGAAGATTGGCTTGGACAGGTAGTGACAGACCTTTGTCACATCGTGACGCTGTGTGGATTGGACGTGAAGCTAGGCCATCAGGCGGCGTTTTGCCGCCATTGTTTCCCAGAGATCACGCTCCTGGCCTGCTCGGAAGGACTGCTCGACGAAGTCCATGTGATCTCGCGCTGCCTTTTCGGCGCGCTCCGGATCGCCTTCGATGATCGCGTTGCCGAGTTCGATATGCTGATTCAAGAGCTGTTCGCCCGAACCGTCGATCGTCCGCAGGTACTGACGGTTGTAGAAGGCGCCCTGCTTGGTCAGGTCGTAGATCGACGCCATCATGTGGATCAGGGTTGCATTGTTGCTGGCATCGACGATGGCTGAATGCAGCGCGAAATCAGCCGTGCGAGAAAGCTGGTGATCGTCGGTTTGCTGGGCCTTGCGCAAGTTGTCCAGCGTTGCGGCGATCCTTTCCTTGTCGTCCTGTGTCGCACGAAGCGCGGCCAAGCGCGCCGCGAAACCCTCCTGTTCGCGTCTGTATTCCAAGTAATCATAGAAAGCCGTAGAATGGCGGCCATAAAGCGACAGCAGCGCCGACGACATCGCCTTGCCGGTCAGCGGGACGATAAACGAGCCTTCTCCATGCCGCACTTTCAGCAACCCTCGGTTCTCCAGTGTTTTCAGCGCTTCGCGCACTTTCGGGCGTGACACGTTCAGCGTTTCGGAAAGTTCACGCTCGGAGGGCAGCTTGCGCCCCTCCTTCAGTACGCCCGACAGGATCATTTCCTCGATCTGCTTGACGACGGCTTGGGCGACGGATTCGTGTCCGACGGGTTCGAAGGGGCTATTGCGGTCCATTTCCTGCTCCTTGATACCTGAGATGCTGCTAGAACCTTATCAGTGGTCTTTATTATTTTCCACTGCGCGGTAAACTTCAAGACCCGCAAGGCTTGGAATGGCGCGATGCTATTATAACGCATAATCAGTATTTTAAGAGTGATTTTGTAAATTTGGATAAAAGTAATCTTGACAAAAAACAGGTCCAGCTGATGCCTTTACGCGTCCAGTGGTAAAGAAATTTCTTGGCTGGAATTGAGCGGTAAAGATAATTTACCATCTCGGGTCGTGGATAGGAGGTACCGTGACCGGCCCGGGGAGAGGGTCGGAAAAACCTTGGAGGATAATATGAAAACGACCCTGACATCGCTTGCTGTGGCCGGCGCCATGCTGGTTGGCGGCCCCGCTGCGGCGCAAGACCGGCTGCTTTTGAAAACGCCGGTCGACTTTTCGACTGAACTGCCGAGCCTCGGCTCGCCCGTTCCGCGCAGCGCAGAACAGTTTGAGCAGTTGTCGGGCGGATCATCGCGCATGAAGATCTATGAACCCGGCAAGCTGGTGCCGCCGTTCGAGATCCTGGAGGCGGTATCATCCGGCAAGATCAACTCGAGGTATTTGCTGGCCGGGTACTGGGTAGGCCAGATTCCGGCGGCACCGCTGTTTTCGTCAGTACCGTTCGGACCTGAAGCGCCGGAATACATGACCTGGCTCTATTACGGCAACGGGCTGGCCCTTTATCAGGAGATGTATGACCAGGCCAGCTACGACGTTCATGTTTTGCCCTGCGGCGTGATCGCGCCCGAAACGTCGGGCTGGTTCGCCAATGAGATCAACAGCCCCGAAGATCTGAAGGGGCTGAAGATGCGCTTTTTCGGGCTTGGTGGGAAAGTGATGCAGAAGCTTGGCGTGGTCACCTCGCTGCTGCCCGGCGGCGAGATCTTCCCGGCCCTCGAAAAGGGTGCGCTCGACGCCACCGAATTTTCGATGCCCGCGATCGACGCCCGGCTCGGATTCCACAAGCTGGTCAAATACAACTATTTCCCCGGCTGGCACAAGCAGGCCACCGTGTCGGAACTGCTGATCAACAAGGATGTGTGGCGCGCGGCACCCGATCAGCACAAGGCGATGATCGAAACCGTTTGCAAGGTGTTAATGGCCGATAGCGTCGCCGAAGGTGAAGCCATTCAGTTCAAGGTCATGAAAGACAACGTCGAGAACAACGGCGTCATTATCAAGCAATGGTCGCCCGAGATGCTGGATCTGTTCCGCACCACTTGGGATGAGGTCGCGGCAGAAGTAGTTGCCAATGATGCATTCTTCGCCAAGGTTTGGGAAGATATGAGCACATTCCGCGACGGTAATGAGTTGTGGAAGACGAACGCCTTTTTGCCGCGCCAGTAGGCCCGCGTTGCTGATTTGGCCGGGACGCCTTGCTTGCATCCCGGCCTCACCCGAATTCATCCCGCCGCGCCGGATATTGAACATTCGGCCGTAAAGCGGAGACATCGCATGGCCGCCGAGTACTCGCCCGACAACGATCCAATCCAGACCTACCAACGCCTGCACGAACACGAGGATAATGATGGCCAGCCGATTGCGACAGCGATCGACCGCTCTGTAAAGGCGATCGGGCATGTCGTGATGTGGGCGAACATCCTGCTAGTGGCGGCCATCGTCAGCCAGATCTTGCTGCGCTATCTGCTGAATCAGCACTATCCGAAACTGGACGAAATCCAGTGGCATTTCTACGGCCTCGTGACGATGATCGGCATGTCATACGCGCTGGTGACTGACAGCCATGTCCGTGTCGATCTTTTCCACATGCAACTGTCCCGCCGCGCGCAACGCCTGATCGAGGTTGCTGGTATCCTGACGCTGCTTGCGCCGTTCATCTATTTGATGATCGACCAGGGATATGACTATTTCCACGAAAGCTGGCGGGTGGGCGAACGCTCCAGCAGCGCCATCGGCCTTCCGGCGCGATGGGCGTTGAAGGCCGTCATTCCGATCAGCTTCGTCTTGCTGGCGCTCGCCGCGCTTGCCCGTCTGATCCACGATGTACATGCCCTTCTGCGCGGACCCGCCTCGGAACGCGAGGGCGCGTCGCCGCGGCGGCTGATCCTGCTCCTGTTCGGATTTGCCGTCGTCTGCGTCGCGTTGACCTTCCTTGTCGAGACCACCGAGGAAAAGCTGGTCATCACGATGTTCCTGACGTTCATTGCCCTGCTTTTCACCGGCTATCCCGTGGCCTGGCCGCTAGCCGTCATCGGCGTCGCGTTTTGCGGCCTCGCCTATCTGTTCGACAACGGTTTCATGCTCTGGACGGGACTCGAAGACACCTTCACCGGGCTCGACTATTGACCCTAGGCGCCGAAGCTTCTTGTCCGCGCCGAGGGCTTGTATGCGCCTGGACCGTGCTTGCGACGATCTCCATCTGGTCCGGCGTGAAGTCTGGGCGCTTCTCTTCCCAGGTCTTCCTCCGTCCCCCCGCATCCGTGAGGGGCTGCCAGATGTGTGCGAGACTATTTTCTCGCACTTGTTTTTCTTGGCGCAACTCAGGCGGCGCTCAAATCCCAAATTAAATCAATAGCCTGCCGCTTTTCCGCGACAGGCTTGATGGTGGATATGTCCCACAGGGCGGAATGGGTCAGTATTATCCGGGCCCTCGCATGTCAAAACATCGAACAGTTTCAGCTGACGTTCTGCACCGATAGTTCGACCGCGTGCAGAAACGACTTGGCCGAGGAACTGGCCGAGAGCAGCAGATACGTGTCCGCGCCAGTGCGTGCGACGATGGCGCCCATATGTTCCATCACGGTCCGCGCGATTGCGTTTTGAACAAATGCGTCCGGGTGCAGATCCACCGGGCAGATCCGCTCCAGCGCGCGGCGCGCGCCGGGGCCAGAGATTTCCAGCGCACACCATGCGTCGGTCTGGTCGGTCGTGTAGGCCGCGCCGTTCAGCTTGGCCGCGATCTGCGGCTCGGCGTCGGGCGTTGGGCTGGGGAACAGCACAAAGGCCTGATCAACGGCAAGGCGCATGATCGCCGCTGACTGATCCTGGGTTGCGGCCGACATGCCGACCTCGGGCAGGGGAATGCCGAAGGCTGAGTTGATCGCTGCCTTGGCTGCCTCCTCGCCCCCCAGAGGCAGGGCGATGGACACGATGGCCAGATCTTTGGGCGCGCTCAGTTTGATGTCGCCAAAGCTGCGGTCGTAACCCGCCAGCGGCGGGGTGGCGGTGAGTGTAAAATCAGGCACGCAGACGCTCTCCTTCGGGGTCGATGAAGTGGGCCGAGACGATCTCGACCTCCATCTCGGTGTCGTGGACAGGGCTGACGGCGCGGACGATTTCGCCCATGCGGGTGTCACCCGATTTGATGAACCCCAGGCCGACGGAATGCTCCAGACTGGGCGAATACGCCACCGAGGTCATCCAGCCCTGATCGTTGGCCATGGTCGCCTCATCGCCCTTGTTGATGAAATGCGATCCGGCGATCAGTTTCTGGCTGCGATCCACCGGGCGGAAGCCAACCATTTTCACGGCATCCTCGCGGTTCATGTCGGGACGTTGGGACAGCGTGTTGCCGATGCAATCCTTCTTGGAACTGACCATGCGGCCCATGCCGAGGTTGTGCGCGGTGATGCGCCCGTCCAGTTCGTTGCCCGCCGCGTGGCCCTTTTCGATGCGCATGACGCCCAGTGCCTCCAGACCATAGGGGCTGGCGCCGAATTCCTCGCCTGCCTTGACCAGCGCCTCGATCATCGAGTTACCGTAGCGCGCGGGTACGGCGATCTCATAGGCCAGTTCGCCCGAGAACGAGATGCGGAACAGACGCGCAGGCGTGCCGCCGCAGACGGTGATTTCGCCGCAGGCCATGAAGGGGAACCCCTCGTTGGACATGTCCTGCGTATCGTCCACGATCTTGCTCAGCAGCTTGCGCGCGTTGGGACCGGCGACGGCGAACTGCGCCCAGGCATCGGTGGTGGAAATCAGATGCACATCCAGATCGGGCCACAGGCACTGACGCGCGAATTCCATCCGGCGGAATACCAGAACCGCGTTGGCAGTGGTGGTGGTCATCACGAAATGGTTCTCGGCCATCCGCGCGGTGGTGCCGTCTTCGTAGCAGATGCCATCCTCGCGCAGCATGATGCCATAGCGCACGCGGCCCACTGCCAGCTTGGCAAAGCCGTTGGCGTAGATCCTGTTCAGGAACTCGGCGGCGTCCTTGCCCTGAACGTCGATCTTGCCCAGCGTGGTCACGTCGCAGATGCCGACGGAATTACGGGTATTCAGAACCTCGCGGTCGACGCT
This sequence comes from Roseovarius sp. M141, assembly GCF_024355225.1. Taxonomy (NCBI): domain Bacteria; kingdom Pseudomonadati; phylum Pseudomonadota; class Alphaproteobacteria; order Rhodobacterales; family Roseobacteraceae; genus Roseovarius; species Roseovarius sp. M141. The sequence continues at coordinate 3,237,284 of NZ_VCNH01000008.1, read as the reverse complement.
GTCACGCCATCCTTTTTCGTTGCCCTTGACGAACCATTGCGCGCGCAACCAGTTACCGACCTCGATAAACGTCGCGCCGTTCTTGGTTGCCCATTCGTGGCTGGGCGTAAGACGATAGGGGCGGAAATCAGTGCCGCGCGCCCGGCCTGCCAATGCGCCGATCGGGATGGGCGTATAGGGCGGGCGGAAAATGGTAGTGCCGGTTTCCGGAATCGATTTCCCGGTGCACTCGGCCATGATCGCCAGCGCCGACATGTTCGATGTCTTGCCCTGATCGGTGGCCATGCCGGTGGTCGTGTAGCGTTTCAGATGCTCGACCGAACGGAATCCCTCGCGGTGGGACATCTTGATGTCCTTGACGGTGACGTCGTTCTGAAAATCGACCCAGGCGCGTTTCTTGCCCGAGGGAATATGCCATTTCGGCGCACATTCGAACGCTTCGTCCTCGGCCTTGGGGGCGGGGTCGCCCGTCGGAGTAAAGCCAAGATCCGCGATTTGCGCATTGGCGGCATTGCGGCCCCCATCGAGCGCGGCTGCCAGCGTCAGTGCGCCGTTGGCCGCGCCGGCGACGGTCATGCCGACAGGCAGATTGCTGCCCGGCACAAAGGCCGATATCCCATCATCCCAGACGGGGCGGCCCCGCTGGTGGCAGGTCAGATGCACTGCCGGGTTCCAACCGCCCGAAACGGCGAGGCAGTCGACGTCGATCATCTGCCCGTCGGTCAGCGTGATCCGCTTCAGCGCCTTGCGGCCCGCAGTATCGACCACGCCCGCACCGCGCACATGGCGCGCGCCGGGCACATCGCAGACGGCGGGGCGGTCGCGCGTGTCGATGACCGCTGCGATTTCAACGCCCTTGGCCGCCAGATCAGAGGCGGTGCGCCAGCCATCATCGTTGTTGGTCAGGACCGCGACCTTCTTGCCGGGGGTCACGCCGTAGCGGTTGACATAGGTGCGCACGGCGCTGGCCAGCATAATGCCGGGGCGGTCGTTATTGCCAAAGGCGATGGGCCGCTCGGTCGCGCCGGCGCTCAGCACGGCGCGTTTGGAATAGATCCGCCACAGCACTTGGCGGGGCTTGCCGCCCGATCCGGGCAGGTGGTCGGTGCACCGCTCCAGCGCGCCGTAGATGCCGTGATCGTAGGCGCCGTAGATCGTGGTGCGGGTCATCAGGCGGACATTGTCCATCGATGCCAGTTCAGCCACGGCCTGCGCGGCCCAATCGGCGCCGGCCATGCCGTCAACCTCAAGCGTTTCGGAATTCAGACGCCCGCCCGGCGCGAAATCCTCGTCCGCCAGAATCACCCGTGCGCCGCTGCGCGCGCCGGCCAGCGCCGCCGCCAGACCCGAGGGGCCGGCACCGATCACCAGAAGGTCGCAGTGCAGGAAACCTTTGTCATAGGTGTCGGGGTCTTCCTGCATCGACAGGCGGCCCAGGCCGGCCGAGGCGCGGATCACAGGCTCGTAGAATTTTTCCCAGAACGCGGCGGGCCACATGAACGTCTTGTAGTAAAAACCGGCAGCCAGGAAGGGCGAGACCATGTCGGTCATCGCCATCAGATCGAATTCAAGCGAGCCGCGGTGGTTCTGACTGGTGGCGGCAAGGCCGTCGAACAGCTCGGCCACGGTGGCGCGGGTGTTCGGCTCTTGTGCCGCGCCGTTGCGCAGCTGCACCAGTGCGTTCGGCTCTTCCGAGCCGGCCGTCAGGATGCCGCGCGGGCGGTGGTATTTGAACGAGCGCCCGACCAGCACCTGACCATTGGCCAGAAGGGCCGAGGCCAGCGTGTCACCTGCATAACCCGACATGGATTTGCCGTTGAAGGTGAAATTCAGCGCCTTGGAGCGATCGACGAGACCGCCGTTGATCCGGTTGATCTGGCTCATTTACTGCGCCCCCGTGCACGGGCCACGTCGCGGGCCATTTCGACTGTAGTGATTTCATGGGTGACAGTATCGCGCGTGACGACCAGCCAGCTGCGATCGCCCTGTTCGTGATACCAAAGCTCCTGCATCGGCCCGGCGACATTGTCGCGGATATAGCCGTATTCGTGGAACGCCTCTGCCGCGTCTTCGGCCTGCCAATCGGGGCGGTCGATAAGCATCGCGTCGCCGAGATAGATGAATTCGGCGACATCGCGCGGTCCGAGAAGGGGGTGGTTGATGATCATTTGCTCACCTCGAAGTTACTCGGAATTCGTGCGAACTCCGGGGACGTTTCTGCGCCGAAAACTGGGGGTTGCGAGGCTTGTGCCCCCAGCAACCGCAGCGCCTGCACGTAGGGCGGGACATGGGTATTTTTACCAAGAAAAAGCATGCTGTCCCTCAATGCAGGTTGGGCTGGTTGCCCTGACCCTTTTCGTCGATCATGTGACCGCGCTTGAACCGGTCCAGTCGCATTTCCGTGGCGACGGGGTGGGGCGTGTCCTTGGCGATGAGATGCGCGTAACACCATCCCGATCCCGGCGTCGCCTTGAAGCCGCCATAGCACCAGCCGCCGTTGAAATAGAGGCCCCCGATATGGGTCTTGTCGATATAGGGCGAGCCGTCCATCGACATGTCCATGATGCCGCCCCAACTGCGCAGCAGGCGTGCGCGCCCGATGATGGGCATGATCGCCATGCCGCCCTCGGCCACGTCCTCGACCACGGGCAGGTTGCCGCGCTGGGCGTAGGAATTGTAGCCGTCCAGATCGCCGCCGAAGACCAGACCGCCCTTGTCGGACTGGCTGACGTAGAAGTGACCTGCGCCAAAGGTGATGACGCCGGGGATGACGGGTTTCAGCCCTTCGGTGACGAAGGCTTGCAGGACGTGGGATTCAATGGGCAGACGCATGCCGGCCGTGGCGGCGACGCGGCTGGAAGAGCCGGCGACGCACATGGCGACCTTCTTGGCGCGGATCGGACCGCGCGATGTTTCCACCCCGCGGCAAACGCCGTTTTCGATGTCAAAGCCGGTGACTTCGCAATTCTGGATGATGTCGACGCCGCGGCTGTCGGCGCCGCGCGCATAGCCCCACGCGACCGCGTCGTGGCGCACCGTACCGCCGCGCCGCTGGTACAGCCCGCCCTTGATCGGGAAGCGCGCGTTGTCATAGTTGAGGAACGGCAATTCCGCGCGCAGCTGTTCGGCGCTGGCGTATTCGGCGTCGGCGCCCGCAAGGAACATCGCATTGCCGCGCCGGATGAACGCGTCGCGCTGCGCGTCCGAGTGCAGCAGGTTCAGGATCGACCGCTGCGAAATCATGGCGTTGTAGTTGAAATCCTGCTCCAGCCCTTCCCACAGCTTTAGCGACAACTCGTAGAACGGCTCGTTGCCGGGCAGGAGGTAATTGGAGCGGATGATCGTTGTGTTGCGCCCCACGTTGCCGCTGCCGATCCAGCCCTTTTCCAGCACGGCAACATTGGTGATGCCGTGCTCCTTGGCCAGATAATAGGCTGTGGCAAGGCCGTGACCGCCGCCGCCGATGATGATGACATCATATTCGGCTTTCGGCTCGGGCTCGCGCCAGACGGGTTTCCAGCCCTTGTTGCCGGTCAGGCCTTCTTTGAGGATGCGGAGGGCGGAATAGCGCATGATGATTTCATCCAACCTTTGGTGAGTTGCCATTACCTTATCGCGCCAGCGTATTTGCACTTTCCCGCAAAGGTCGCATATATGTCTGAAATGGACAGGCGCCCGGATCATCACCCCAAGCCTACGCGAATCGGTATCCTGCCGATCGCCGATTTCGCCGTCATGTCCTACGCCGCCACGGTGGAGCCGCTGCGCGCCGCCAATCTGCTGGCCGAGCGTGCGCTATATGAGGTGGTCCACCTTGCGACCGGGGCGGAGCCTGTGCCCAGTTCAGGCGCGCCAGTGGTGCCGCCGGATGCGCGGGTCGGAGATGCGCTGGCGCTGGACATGCTGTTCATCATCGCAGGCGGCGATATCAGCGGCTACCGTGATCCACCGCTATATCGCTGGCTGGCGCGGTTGGCGCGCGAGGGGGTGGCGCTGGGCGGGGTGTCGGGTGGTCCGGTCATTCTGGCGCGCGCCGGGCTGATGGCGGGGCGGCGCATGACGCTGCATTGGGAATACGCCGAAGCGCTGGCCGAATTGTCACCGGAACTGGCGATCGAGCGCACGCTGTATGTGATCGACCGCGACCGGATGACATGTGCAGGCGGCACCGCGCCGCTGGACATGATGCACGCGCTGATCGCCCGCCAGCATGGTGCGGGGTTCGCGCGGCAGGTCAGCGACTGGTTCATGCATACCGACATCCGCCCGCCGGTCGGTCCGCAGCGCGGCGGGCTGGCGCAGCGTGTCGGCACCCACACGCCCGCCATTCTGGACGCGGTCGAGGCGATGGAGAGCCATGTTGCCGATCCGCTGGATCTGGGCCAGCTGGCGGGTATCGCGGGGGTGTCGGCGCGCCAGCTGAACCGGCTGTTCACCGATCAGCTGGGACAGCCGACCATGCGATACTATCGCACGCTGCGGCTGGGCCGGGCGCAGAGCCTGTTGCGCAATAGCGCCCTGCCGCTGACGCAGATCGCGCTGGCGACAGGGTTTGCCAATTCATCGCATTTCTCGCGCGCCTATTCCGCCCAGTTCGGGCAGCCGCCGTCGCAGTACCGGTGATATCAGTTCAGCAGACCGGCATGGCGCATCGCGCTAGCAACCAGTGCCTTGGTCCCGTCCGTCAGCGGCACCAGCGGCGAGCGGACCTCTTCGCTGCATTTGCCCAGTAGGGACATGGCGTATTTGACGCCGACCAGCCCCGGCTCGGTAAAGATCGCTTGATGCAGCGGCATCAGCCGGTCCTGAATTTTCAGCGCCTCGGCATAATCCCCGGCGAGGCAGGCGGCCTGCAACTGGGCGCACAACTTCGGCGCGGCGTTGGCTGTGACCGAAATGCAGCCCACCCCGCCCTGGGCGTTGAAGCCGTGGGCCGTCGCATCCTCGCCCGAGACCTGGATGAAATCCGTGCCGCAAGTGATGCGCTGCGCGCAGACGCGGGCCAGATCGCCGGTCGCATCCTTGACGCCGACGATTCGCGGCAGTTTCGCCAACGCGCCCATCGTGGCGGGCGACATGTCGACGGCCGAGCGTCCGGGGATGTTGTAGATGATAATCGGCAGATCGCAGCTATCATGCGCGGCGGTGAAATGCGCGATCAGCCCGGCCTGTGTCGGCTTGTTATAATAGGGTGTGACGACCAGCGCGGCATCTGCGCCGACCTTGTGGGCGTGCTGCATGAAGGCCACGGTTTCAGCGGTATTGTTACTGCCCGCGCCCGCGACCACGGGGATGCGGCCTGCGGTGACGCGCACGACCTCTTCGACGACGGCCATATGTTCTGAGTGGCTCAGCGTCGGGGACTCGCCGGTGGTGCCGACGGGGACCAGGCCATTGCTGCCCTCATCAATATGCCATTCCACCAGTTTGCCCAGCGTGCCGAAATCCACCTCGCCGTTTTTCAAGGGCGTGACCAGGGCCGGAAGGGATCCTGTGATCATCGTGAACTCCTGTTCGTCGCGGGGCTGCTTGGCCCGGTGGGGTATGGCGCGCGCACCATGGTAGTGCACCATCCGGTGCCCTATATGGGGCGGGTGGACGGCGCATCGGCGCAAGCTTAGGCTGGGGCTGTCTATCCTTTGCAATGACAGGAAATGCAAGCCATGTTGCGTCCTCTTTTCGCGGCCCTTTTGCTGATACAGGGCGTCCTGCCTGCGTTTGCCGAGGCCCCGGCGCGCATTTTGCCGCCCCGCCCGCTGGCCTCGGCGCTGGATGCGGCGGGGGCCGGGCGGTGGGACCGCGCGGTGCAACTGGCCGAACGTGATGGGCCTGTGGCTGGCATGCTGATTGAATGGGCGCGCCTGCGTGCGGGGCGCGGCACGGTGCCCGAAGTGCTGGACTTTCTCGCGGCCCATCCGCGCTGGCCCGGGCTGGACAGGCTGCGCGAAAAATCGCTTGGGGCGTTCGCGGATGCCAGCGATGCCCAGATCCTCGCGTTTTACGACGGCGGCGCGCCCGAAACCGGCGCAGGGGTGCTGCGCCACGCCGAGGCGTTGAAAAACGCCAACCGTCTGGGCGATGCCGAGGCCAACGTGGTGCAGGCCTGGCTTACCTTCGATCTGAGCACCGAGGAACATACCGATTTCCTCAACGCGTGGGGGCGCCTGCTGGAGCCGCATCACGATGCACGCATGGACATGACGTTGTGGCGGGGCCTGCGCGATTCCGCATTGATGCTGCCGCTGGTCAGCAAGGACATGCGCGCTCGCGCCGATATCCGCCTGATGGAGCGCCGCGGTTTCGCGGTCAAGTTCGCGGCCCTGCCCAAGACGATGCAGCGCGATCCCGGCATCGCCCACATGCTGTTCGAGCAATACATCAAAAACAACAAGCCCCAGCAGGCGATGGATCTGATGCTGCGTCAAAGCCGGATCGCGGGCGGACTGGGCGAGGCATGGCGCTGGGCCGGATGGCGGCGCAGCTTTGCCCGCCGGATGATGCGTAGCGGCGACTATACCCGCGCCTACGATCTGGCGGCGCACCACCAGCTGGTCGATGGCGGCGCCTATGCGGATCTGGAGTGGCTGTCGGGCTATCTGGCGTTGCGCTTCATGGATGATCCGGCACTGGCGCTCGATCACTTTCAGCGCCTGCGTGCGGCGGTCCGCAGCCCCATTTCAATGGGGCGCGCCAATTACTGGATTGGCCGCGCTCAAGAGGCGCTGGGCGATCCCGAGGCTGCCCAGATCGCCTATGCCCTAGGCGCCGAGGAGCAGACCAGTTTCTATGGATTGCTCGCGGCCGAAAGGGCCGGGCTGCCCAGCGATCCGGCGCTGGCGGGGACCGAGGTGTTCGCGCCGTGGCAGGAGGCCGACTTCGCGCAGACCGATCTGTTCCGCGCGGTCGCGCTGCTGGCCGCGTCACGCCAGTTGACGCTGGCCGAATGGTTCATCACCGCGCTGGCCGATACGCTGGATCGCCCTGCACTGGGCAGCCTTGGTGCCGCGCTGGGCGACATGGGCCAGCCGCATTTGCAGGTGATGCTGGGCAAGGTGGCGGCGCAGCGCGGTATCGTGCTGCCGGCGGCGTATTACGCGCTGCATCCGATGACCGATCTGGACCTGCCCGTGCCGATGGAAATGGCTCTCGCCATCGCCCGCCGCGAAAGCGAATTTGACCACCTCGTCGCCAGCGGTGCGGGGGCCTTGGGCCTGATGCAGGTGATGCCGGGCACGGCGGGCGATGTGGCGCGCGATCTGAGGATCACCTATGACCGCGCCGCCGTCCTGAACGACTGGCAGTATAACGCGCGGCTTGGCTCCACCTATCTCGCGCAGATGTCGCGGCGCTTTGGCGGCAATGTGGTGATGATTGCAGCGGCCTATAACGCCGGCCCGGCGCGCCCGCCCCGGTGGATGTCCGAGCAGGGCGATCCGCGCAGCGGCAATGGAACGAACGGCCTGGACATCATCGACTGGATCGAGTTCATCCCGTTCGACGAGACGCGCAACTACGTCCAGCGCGTCGCTGAAAGCCTGCCGATCTATCGCGCGCGATTGGGCAAAGACCCGCACCCCGTGCCGTTCACTCAGGAACTGACCGGCGCAACCGTGCCATCAACGCTGAAGCGATGACACCACCGGACGCCCACAGACTGTTCCGGCCAACCCGGCCCGGCTTTCATCGTTCCTGAAATACTCGCGCCGCAGGCATCCGCCCTATCCCACCTTGCGCTGCCGCCAGAGCGTGAACAGCCCAGCCCCAACCACCACCGCCACGCCTATCGCCACATTCGTGCGGATCGTCTCGCCAAAGATCGTCACGCCGATAATCGAGATGAAAACCAGCTGCAGATAAGCAAAGGGCTGCACGGCGCTGGCCTCGGCGACCTCGTAGCATTTGATCAGCGTGAAATGCCCCAGCACGCCGGTCAGGCACAGCGCCGACATCCAGCCCCAGTCGGCCAGCGCCATGGGTTCCCAGAACCAGACGCCAACACAGGTCATGCCCAGTGATCCGACGATTCCTGTCCAGAAAAAACTGGTCGCTGCGGTGTCACGCCGCGCGGCATAGCGCGTCAACAGGCCGTAAAGCGCGAACATGAGCGCACCGATCAGCGGAATGATCGCCGTCGGTTCAATTACGGCAATGCCCGGCTGAAGGATGATCAGCACGCCAACAAACCCGATGCCGATGGCACTCCAGCGGCGCCAGCCCACATATTCCCCCAGGACGGGACCGGACAGGGCGGCAATCAGCAGCGGGTAGCAGGCGAAAACCGCATGCGTTTCGACCAGACCCAACTTGGTAAAGGCCACCACGAGAATGCAGATCTCCGTCACCAGCAGCAGCGCGCGAAAGGCTTGTAGCACCGGCTGGCTCGTCCGTGCGGCGGCGCGCAGCCCGCCGGCCTTGCGCGACGATACGGTCAGCACGAACGCCGCAAAGAACCAATAGCGGATCATGATGACCATATAGACGTTGTATTCGCCCGCCAGATGGCGCGACAGCCCGTCCTGAATGGCAAAGACCAGCGTCGTCGCCAGCATCAAAAGAATGCCCAGCCGTGCGTTCTGTTCCGTCATCGTGGCATCCTCGCCTTGGTCATGTGCCTTTTGCGGCCATAGCCGGGCACGCGGGCAACGTCCATGCCCGCCGCCGCCAGCGCCCGGCGCACATGTCCGGCGGCGGTATAGGTCGCCGCCGTCCCGCCGGGGACGGTATGGGCGGCAACGGCGGCCATCAGATCGGGTTGCCACAGTTCGGGATTGCGGGCCGGGGCGAACCCGTCAAGGAACCACGCATCGGCGCGGCCTGTCCATGCGGGCAGGGCGGTGCGTGCGTCGCCGATGATGACTTCCAGCCGCGTGCCATCCCCCAGATCGATCCGGGGCGCGCCGCTGCGCCAGCCCGCCACCAGCCGCGCCGCGCGCTGCGCCAGCGCCGGAAAGGCGGCCAGCGCGCGCGCCATATCCGCAGGCTCCATCGGGTGCGCCTCGAACGAGGTTAGGTGCAGCGCGCCCGGCGCGCCATGCGCCGCCCATCCCTCGGCCGCCATCAGCATGTTCAGCCCGGTGCCAAATCCCAGTTCGGCCACATGAAAGCCATCGCGAAACCGTCCGGGCAGGTCATTGCCGTCCAGGAACACATGCCGCGTCTCGGCCAGCCCGTCATCAAGGCTGAAATACGGATCGTCATACCGGCGCGAGACCGGGACATCGCCCGCTCGCCAGTCCAGCCCGGGGCGCTGGTCCTGCATGGCGCTGTCCTTTATGCAATAAATTGAGACAGGCAGATCATGCAGAGGGGCAGGGCGAATGGCAATGGCCGATGTGACGGTGCGCGGCGCAGGCATCTTCGGACTTTCGGTGGCGTGGGCCTGCGCCCGGCGCGGCGCGCGCGTTCAGGTTATCGACCCCTGCGGGCCGGGCACTGGCGCGTCGGGCGGCATCGTCGGTGCGCTAGCGCCGCATGTGCCGGAGAATTGGAATGACAAAAAGGCGTTCCAACTGGACAGCCTGCTGATGGCCGAAGGGTTCTGGGCCGAGGTGGCCGAGGCGTCCGGTCTGTCGCCGGGCTACGCGCGCACCGGGCGGCTGCAACCGTTGGAGGCAGGCGGCGCCGCGCTGGCAAACGCGCGTGGGATTCAGGCGCAGACGCTCTGGCAGGGGCGCGCGCTGTGGCGCGTGGCGGGCGCGGCAGAGTTCGCGCATCCGCCGCACAGCGCAGATGGCCGGATCATCCACGACACTCTGACCGCGCGCCTGCATCCGGCGCGCGCCTGCGCCGCGCTGGCCGCTGCGCTGACGGCCAAGGGGGCTGTGATCCGCACCGAGGCCGCGGATGAAGGCCGCGTGATCTGGGCGACCGGGGCGGCGGATCTCGGGGCGCTGAATGCTGCCCATCCCCGGCAGGTGGGTGCGCCGATCAAGGGGCAGGCGGCGCTGATGGATTTGGCCCTGCCGGATCATCCGCAGATCTTCGCTTGCGGCGTGCATATCATCCCGCATGAAGACGGCACAACCGCCATCGGATCGACCACCGAGCGCGAGTTTGACGGCCTCGGCACCGATGTACTGCTCGACGATGTCATCGCCGCCGCGCGCGCCGCCTATCCGCCACTTGAAAATGCCCGCGTGATCCGCCGCTGGGCCGGGCTGCGCCCGCGCACGCGCAGCCGCGCGCCGATGCTGGGCGCGCATCCGCTGCATCCGGGCCAGTTCATCGCCAATGGCGGGTTCAAGATCGGCTTTGGCATGGCGCCCAAGGTGGGCGAGGTCATGGCGGATTTGCTGCTGGAGGGCCATGATACCATCCCCACTGGATTTCGCCCCGAGGCATCGCTGTGACGGGGGCAGGGGCGCGCCCGCAAGACATGGTCCTGACGCCAACGGGACTGCGCTATCGCGGACACCTCTACCCGTGCAGTATCGGCAAGGGGGGCATTTCGGCGGCGAAGCGCGAGGGGGACGGCGCCACGCCGACTGGCGTCCACCGCATCGCCATGACGCTTTATCGGCCGGACCGCATGGCGCCCCCCGCCCCATGGGCGCGGCCCATCGTCACTGGTGACCTGTGGAGCGACGACGTCACCGATTCGGCCTACAATAACTGGGTGCGCGCGCCCTATGCCCCCAGTCACGAGGCATTGCGACGGGCGGATCCGCTCTATGATCTGGTGCTGGTGACGGATTGGAACTGGCCGGATGCGGCGCCGGGGCGGGGCAGTTGCATTTTCATCCATCAATGGCGCAGGCCCGGCTATCCGACCGAAGGCTGCATCGCGCTACGCCGCGATCACCTGCGGATGATTGCCACCACGGTCATGCCCGGAACGCGCGTGATTGTGCGGCAATAATGGGCGCTGGAAGGAATGGATATTATATTGGTAGCGGTAACGGGAATTAATTTGATAGCGATAATGCACGCGATAACCCGCCTATACGCGGGGTGGGCGCAATGCCCCGCTTACAACCACAAAGATACAATCTATATTGAATATACACGTAACAACATAATAGTGCACATGTTTACGCGCGGGCTAAAGTTTCTTTTGCACCTTTTTTCAAAATCATATAAAGCAAAAGGAAAACACACCGTGGGAAAAAAATGGCAAAATTCGATCTGAAGTCTTTGAGCGTGCAGGAATTGAAATCCCTGCAAAAGAAAGTCGACCGCGAATTGGCGGGCCGCGACAAGCGGCAGCGCAAGGAAGCGCTGAACGCGGTCAAGGAGAAGGCCAAGCAGTTGGGGTTCTCCTTGGGTGACTTGATTGGTGACGGCGCCGGCCCCAATGCTGACGGTACCAGCGGTAGCCCAAAGGCGGTGCGCGCGCCTGCCCCTGTGAAATATCGCAGCCTATACGATCCTCAACTGACATGGAGCGGCCGTGGCCGCCCGCCGCGCTGGATCAAGGAAGCGCAGGAAAACGGCGTCGATCTGGAAACACTGCGCGTCGATCCCGAGGCCTGATTGGAAATTGAGGTCGGCCCGAAACAGGCAATATACTGTAATATACTGTAGGGTCGATCTTGGGTCTTTCACGGCTGTATTTTACAAATCGGCCTGAGGTTGGACTCAGCTGTAATCGCGATCTCCGAAAATGGCGCTGCCCACGCGAATGTGGGTGGCGCCCTGTGCTATCGCGCTTTCGAAATCGCTGCTCATTCCCATCGACAGCCCTGCCAGATCGTTGCGCGCCGCGATTTTGGCCAACAGCGCGAAATGCAGGCTTGGTTCCTCATCTACGGGGGGGATGCACATGAGGCCCTTGACCGGAAGGTTCAGCGCGCGGCACTCGGCGATGAAATTGTCGGCACCCGCGGGGGGGATTCCGGCCTTCTGATCCTCTTCGCCGGTATTCACCTGAAGGAATAGATCGGGGCAATGTCCCACTTCATCGGCAATGCGCGCGATGGCATTTGCCAGTTTTGGCCGGTCCACAGAATGGATCGTCTGAAACAGATCGAATGCCTGGCGCACCTTGTTGGATTGCAACGGCCCGATCAGGTGCAGGTCGACGCCTTGAAATGTTTCGCGGAAGGCCGGCCATTTGCCGGCGGCCTCCTGCACGCGGTTTTCGCCAAAGACGCGGTGCCCCTCGTGCAGCACCTCCTGGACGCGCGCATCCGGCTGCACCTTGGACACGGCGATCAGCGTGACGCAGCCGGGGCTGCGTCCGGCTGCGGAAACGGCGGCCTCCACGCGGGCGGTGATATCGGCAAGGCTCATGGGCGAACTCGTTGATTGGTGGCGAAATAACGCCCCTATCTAACCACCCCCGCCGACGGGATGCAAAGCGTCATATCCGCCGCCGTCGTCCATGCCGTCTGCAAACAGCTTGCCCCATGGGCGCGCGTTGGTTACTAGGAGAAAAGGCAACGTCGGACGGTATTATGATGCTTCTTTCGCTAAATCGCGCGGTGATCGCAATTGCGGCCCTCGGCATGCTCGCGGCCTGCGGTGACGAGCCGCCGAGATTCGACCCCAACGCGGTCGTGGTCGAAAGCGGCAAGGAGGCCAAAGGCCCCGCGCGTGTGGATGCCAAACCGGGTGAATCCGGTGGTAGTATTTTCGAGATCTTCCAAGGCAAGGAAGCAGGCATCAAGGTGAACCGCTTCCTTTGGACGGCATCGCTTCAGGTGCTGGATTTCCTGCCGGTCCAGACGGCAGATCCCTTTACCGGTGTGATTTCCACCGGCTACGGCACCCCGCCGGGCGGCGGGCGCGCCTATCGCGCGACGATCCTGATCAGCGATCCGGCGCTGGATGCGCGATCGCTCAACCTTTCGCTGTCCACGCAGTCAGGGACGGTCGCCGCAGGCACGCAGCGCGCGGTCGAGGATGCGATCCTGTCGCGCGCGCGGCAGCTGCGTATTCAGGCCGGTAAATACTGAGGGTAAGGCCGGGCAACCGGCCGGCAATGCTGCTACATATTCGACAAGGGGGCGCGGTGTCGCCCCTTTTTCATGCGCGGACCGGCGCGATATGTCGTCGCAGCGGCGCAGCTTTTCGCGAAACGCTTTGGTTAGATGACAAGCGGCATCCGCATGACATCATCCACCCACGCGATCTGCCGGGGGAGGCAGACCTTCTCCAGATCGTAATTCTCGACCATCAACTGCCGTGCCGCCGTGCTCAGCCGGTCGCGCAGGGCGCTGTTCTCCAGAAGGTCGCAGACCTCGCGCACCAGTCCCGCGCGGTCAAAGAAATCGACCAGCCGCCCGGTCTGATCATGCGCGATGACCTCGCGCACAGGGGCGGTATCGCTGGCGACGATCGCGGCGCCGCAGGACATTGTCTTCAGCAGGGACCAGCTGAGGACGAAAGGATAGGTCAGGTAGACATGCACGCGGCTGATTTGCAGCACGCGGGTGAACTGGTCATGCGGGATACGGCCCAGAAAATGCACACGGTGCCAATCGTTTGGCGTGATCTGGCCTTGCACCTCGTCGCGGAATATCTGCTTCCATGTGCGGCCCTTGGGCGGCGGGCTGCCATAGCTGACCTCGTCGCCGCCGATGATTATGATGCGCGCGTTCGGGCGGTTGCGCAGCAGGTCCGGAAGGGCGCGCATGAAGATGTGATAGCCGCGATACGGCTCTAGGTTGCGGTTGATGAAGGTGATGATTTCCGTCTCGCGTGTGTATTCTTCGCAGCCCTTCATCTGGAGCGTGACGCCCGGATCGGGCGCTGAGAATGCCGTGTCTATGCCATCATGCGCCACGGTGATGCGGCGGCGAAATTCGGCGGGAAACGTGTCTGCCTGAAACGCGGTGGGGCTGATCCCGGCCTCGGCGCGTGGGAAATGCAGATGGTTGTTGAGGTTCTTCAGCCGGATGCGCAGTGGCTGCACCTCGGGCTCGCGCGCGCGAAATTCTGGGTCGAAATCGAGGTGGGGATACCCGGCCTCGTGGTACAGCTCGCAATAAAGACCGATGCGCGCCTGCGGCCACAGATCGCGCAGGAACATCGATTCGCCCCAGCCGGGATGCGCCAGAATCAGATCGGGCGCATAGCCCTGATCGGCCAGCGCGCGCGCGGCGCGCCAACATGCCTCGCCGCGCGTGACCTTGCTATCCAGATCGACCAGCCAGGGGTGTACGCTTTGGCCGGGGCGCTGGGGCAGCGTATAGGGCAGAACGCGCACGCCCTTCCAGGTGACAGGCTCTTTCACCTTCAGCGTCAGGGCGGTGCAGTCATCCCCGCGTGCGGCCAGGGCAGGGGCCAGATGCTTGAACTGGCCGGGAAAATTCTGGTGGATAAAGAGGATTTTCATGGGCCTTGCCTGCGCTGCATCGTCCGCATCGCTTATAGGCGTGGCCCGCGCGCCCGCAAGCCTTGCAAATTTGCGGCGCCCACTGGACGATGCGCGCCTCTGCGCCTATCACCGGACCTGACGTATTTGCCCCAGTGAAAGCCGCCGCCATGTCCCGCTATTCCGCTACCGAGATCGAAGCCAACTGGCGCAAGGCCTGGGACGAGGCCGGGATTTTCCGCGCGGGCCATGATCCGTCCAAGCCGAAATATTACGTGCTGGAAATGTTTCCCTACCCATCGGGGCGCATCCACATGGGCCATGTGCGTAACTACACGATGGGGGACGTTATCGCGCGGCACAAGCTGGCGACGGGCCATAACGTGCTGCACCCGATGGGCTGGGACGCGTTCGGCATGCCCGCCGAGAATGCGGCGATGGCCTCGGGCGGCCACCCCAAGGACTGGACTTATCAGAACATCGCCGACATGCGCGCCCAGATGAAGCCGCTGGGCCTGAGCATCGACTGGAGCCGCGAATTCGCCACCTGCGATCCGGAATATTACGGCCAGCAGCAGGCGCTGTTCCTGGACATGCTGGAGGCCGGGCTGGTCTATCGCAAGAACGCGGTCGTGAACTGGGATCCTGTCGACATGACCGTTCTGGCCAATGAGCAGGTCGAAAACGGCCGCGGCTGGCGCAGCGGCGCCGAGGTCGAGCGCCGCGAGCTGACACAGTGGTTCTTTGCGATCTCGGACATGGCCGAGGAACTGCTGGAGGCGCTGGATACGCTGGATAACTGGCCCGCCAAGGTGCGCCTGATGCAGGAGAACTGGATCGGCAAATCACGCGGGCTGCAATTCGCGTTTGGTCTCAATGACGGCCCCGAAGGGTTTGACCGGGTCGAAGTCTACACGACCCGCCCCGATACCCTGATGGGCGCCAGTTTTGTCGGCATTTCGCCCGATCACCCGCTGGCGAAACATCTGGAGAAGGACGATGCCGACCTGGCCCGGTTCAACGCCGAGTGCCGCAGGGGTGGCACCACCGAGGAGGCGCTGGAAAAGGCGGAAAAGCGCGGCTATGACACCGGTCTGACCGTGCGTCACCCCTTTGATACGGCATGGAAATTGCCGGTTTACGTCGCCAACTTCATCCTGATGGATTACGGCACCGGCGCGGTTTTCGGCTGCCCGGCCCATGACCAGCGCGATTTCGAGTTTGCCACCAAATACAGCCTGCCGATCATCCCGGCCTTTTTGCCGTCCGAGGACGCGGATACGCACCTGAGCGAGGCGTATGTCCCGGCCAAGACCGAAAAGGTTCATTACGTCAGCGACTTTGCGGGCGCGTCCTGGCGCACCGGCGCCGAGGCCATCGATGCGACCATCGATTTCTGCGAAGCCAATGGCGTGGGGCAGGGCGTGACGAAATACCGCCTGCGCGATTGGGGCCTGTCGCGCCAGCGCTATTGGGGTTGCCCGATTCCCGTCGTGCATTGCGATGCCTGCGGCGTGGTGCCGGAGAAAAAGGAAAACCTGCCGATCCGCCTGCCCGACGATGTCACTTTCGACGTGCCGGGCAACCCGCTGGACCGCCACCCGACTTGGCGGCAAGCGCCGTGCCCGAAATGCGGCGCCGCCGCGCGGCGCGAGACGGACACGATGGACACATTTGTCGACAGTTCGTGGTATTTCATCCGCTTCACCGCGCCCCATGCCGATACGCCGACCGATGTCGCGGCGGCGGAATACTGGATGAATGTCGATCAGTATATCGGCGGTGTCGAGCATGCGATTCTTCACCTGCTTTATAGCCGCTTCTTTGCCCGCGCGATGCATGTCACCGGGCATCTGCCGAAAAGCGCGTCCGAGCCGTTCAACGCGCTCTTTACCCAAGGGATGGTGACGCACGAGATATACCAGACGGCGGGCGACAATGGCCGCCCTGTCTATCACCTGCCGGAGGATGTGCAGGACGGCAAACTGGCTGATGGCACGCCCGTGCAGATCATCCCCTCGGCCAAGATGTCGAAATCCAAAAAGAACGTCGTCGACCCTGCGCAGATCATCGACGCCTACGGTGCCGACACGGCCCGCTGGTTCGTGCTGTCCGACAGCCCGCCCGAACGGGACGTGGAATGGACCGCCTCGGGCGCCGAGGCCGCACACAAGCATTTGTCGCGCGTCTGGCGCATTGCCACCCAGATCGCATGCGCCGCCGAGGAGGGCGCGCCAGACGAGGACGAGGCGCTGCTGCGCGAGATGCACAAAACGATCCATGATGTCACCGGCGGGGTCGAATCGTTTGGCTTCAACGCGGCAATTGCACGGCTTTATGCCTTTACCGGCAGCCTGAGCAAAAGCGATGCAGGCACAGAGGCCAAGCGGCAGGCGGCCCGCACGCTGGCGCAGCTGATGTCGCCGATGACGCCCCACCTGGCCGAAGAGATGTGGCAGATGCTGGGCGGCGAGGGGCTGATCGCCGTTGCGCCATGGCCGGTGGCGGACCCGGCGATGATGCAGGACGATTCGGTCACCCTGCCGGTCCAGATCAACGGCAAGCGGCGTGCCGAAATTCAGGTGCCGCAGGACATGCCGAAGGACGAGGTTGAAAAAATTGCGCTGGCGACCGATGCTGTGCAGCGTGCGCTGGAAGGGGCCCAGCCCAGGAAAATCATCGTCGTCCCCGGCAGGATCGTCAATGTCGTCATTTAACAGGCGCAGCTTTTGCCTTGCGGCGCTCGCCGCGCTTGCGGCCTGCGGATTTACGCCGGTCTACGGCCCGGATGGCGCAGGCACCGCGCTGCAGGGGCAGGTGCTGGTTGATGAACCGATCACGCGCGATGCCTATCTGCTGACGCGCGAGCTGGAAACGCGGTTGGGGCGGGCCAATCCGGGGCGATACGGGCTGAGCTATGCCATCACGATGTTCGTCGAATCCATTGCCATTTCACAGGACAACGTGACGACCCGCTACAACCTTTTGGGCGGCGTCACCTATGCGCTGCGCGATCTGGATACGCAGGCTGTCGTTGCTTCGGGCAAGGTCGATAATTTCACCGGCTACTCCGCCTCTGGCACGACCGTGGCGACACAGGCGGCCGAGAAGGATGCCCGCGAGCGGTTGATGAATATAATGGCCGAGCAGATCGTCACGCGGTTGATTGTTGCCGCGCCCAGCTTCGGCCCATGAAACTATCGGCTCGCGATGCGCCCGGCTATTTCGCGCGCCCTGATCCGGCGCGTGCTGGCCTGCTGATTTATGGCGCCGACGCGATGCGCATCGCCCTGCGCCGGGCCGAAGTGATCGCGGCCCTCGTCGGCCCCACCGGCGAAGAGGAAATGCGCGTCGCCCGCATGCTCGCCGGCGATCTGCGCAAGGATCCCGCGCGCCTGAATGATGCGGTGAAGGCGGCCAGTTTTTTCCCCGGCCCACGCGTCGCGTTTGTCGAGGACGCGACCGAGGCGCTGGCGGCCCCCATCCTCGCCGCGCTGGAGGATTGGCGCGACGGGGATGCGCAGATCATCGTGACGGGTGGGCAACTGAAACCCACATCCAAGCTGCGCAAGGCGTTCGAGACACACAAGAACGCCTATGCCGCCGCCATCTATGACGAACCGCCCAGCCGCGCCGAAATCGAGGAAACACTGGCGAAATCGGGGTTGAAGAATATCGGGCAGGACGCGCTGCGCGACCTGCACGATCTGGCGCGTGCGCTGGACCCGGGCGATTTTCGCCAGACCATGGACAAGCTGTCGCTGTATAAACTCGATGACGACACGCCGCTCAGCCCCGAGGATATCGCCGCCTGCGCGCCTGCCTCGGTCGAGGCAGATCTGGATGATATCCTGCATATCGTGGCCGAGGCCCGGTCGGGCGAGATCGGCCCGATGATGAAGCGCCTGCGCGCCCAAGGGGTGCAGCCCGTCGGCCTGTGCATTGCGGGGACGCGGCATTTTCGCACGCTCTATACGGCGGCGTCCGATCCCGGCGGCGTGAGCCAAGGCATCGCGCGGATGCGCCCGCCGGTGTTCGGGCCGCGTCGCGACCGGATGCAGCGGCAGGCGCAGGCATGGGGCGCCGCCCGGCTGGAAGATGCGCTGAGTCTGCTGACGGAAACGGATCTTGCCCTGCGCTCGGCCAATCAGACCGCGCCGCAGATGGCCCTGGTCGAACGGGCGCTGATCCGCCTTGCGATGATGGGGGGGCGTTAGGCCGGCGCGCTGCCGGTCGCCTCTTCGATCATTGCGAAGAACTCGGTACTGGTAATGCGCTTGTGGTTCCCCTCCAGCGCGTAGCCGTCCGGCTTGGCGTCGATGAACAGCTCTCCGGTCAGCGGGATGCCGTCGGGATCGTCCAGCGCGCCCAGATTGACATAGTATGTGCCGTTCTGCGGCCCCGGCGCGATGAATCGATAATAAAGCCCGCTGCCACATGCCGTGCAAAACGCCCGCTCACCCCACTCGGACGAGGCATAGGTCTGGATGGTGTCGCCCGCGTCTACAGTCAGGCCGTCTGGCGGGGTTTCAATGGCCAGCGCAATGCCGCCCGTCCATTTGCGGCACATAGCGCAGTGGCAGGCGTAGGTTTCCGCGATGGGCGTGGTGATGGTGAACTTGGCCGCGCCGCACAGGCATGATCCGGTATGGGGCATTGGAATCCTCGGGTTTTGGACGCAGGGATGCGCCGGTTACTCTATGGCGGTGCCGTTATCCGGTGTCGCAAGTTCGGTGCTGCCCCGTTGCGGCAAAGAATCGCGCGTAACGCTGGGCGCTGTATCGGGCGCGGCCTCGGCCGGGGTGCCCGGCGCGGCGGCAGCGTCGCCGGGGGGCGCGCCGACCGGCAATGCGCCGTCCTGCCACTCGCCGCTTTCGACCTGTCCCGAGGCATAGCGCATCGTGCCTGCGCCCTGCCGCTTGCCATCGACAAAAAGGCCCTCATAGACGTCGCCGTTCACATAGGTCGCAACGCCGGTGCCGTTGATTTCGCCGTCCTTCCAGTCGCCCTCGTAGACGAAACCGTCGGGCATCACGATCTTGCCGGTGCCGTCGCGCTGCCCGTTCACAAAGCCGCCGCTATAGACGGTGCCGTCGGGGTAGGTGGCGGTGCCCTGACCCTGACGTTCGCCATTTGCCCACTCGCCCTCATAGCGATAGCCGTCGGCGTAGGTCATCACGCCCTGGCCGTGGTTGCGCGCGGCCTTGAACATGCCCTCATAGATCAAACCGCTGGGATAGGTGGCGCGGCCTTGCCCCTCGATCACGCCATCGGTCCATTGGCCGTCATATGTGGCGCCGTCGGGATAGGTGATCTTACCCTCGCCATTGGCCAGATCATCGCGGAATTCACCCTCGTAGACTGACCCGTCGGGATAGGTGACGCGGCCAGTGCCTGAAATCTTGCCCGCCACCCAGCTGCCTTTGTAGACATAACCATCGGTGCCGGTGAAAATGCCCTGACCGTCGCGTTTGTCGTTGGCGAAATCGCCCTCGTAGACGTCGCCGTTATCATAGACGACGCGGCCTTTCCCCTCGCGTCGCCCGGCGACCAGCGCGCCCTCGTAGACGTCGCCATTGGGCTGGGTCAGCTTGCCCATCCCGTTAATCTGGCCGTCTTTCCACAGGCCGGTATAGATCAGCCCGTCCGGCATGGTCAGCGTTCCCTGGCCATCGCGCGCGCCGCGTTTCACTTCGCCCTCGTAGGTGGCGCCGTCGGGATAGGTGATCGATGCCTGACCGTCCTTGACGCCCTCGACCCAGTCGCCCTCGTAAACATAGCCCCCCGGCGAGGTCATCGTGCCGCGCCCATGATGCATGGCGTTCAGGAATTCGCCCTCATAGCGCACCCCGTTGGCATAGACGGCGATGCCGCGCCCGGTGATCTTGCCATTGACCCAGCCGCCCTCGAAGGTGCCGCCATCGGTAAACACGATCTTGCCGGTGCCGTTCGGCTTGCCCAGTGCGAATTCGCCCTCGTAGACCGACCCGTTGGGAAAGCGTGCGGTGCCCTTGCCCTTGATCTCACCCTCGTTCCAGTCGCCGCTGTATTCATAGCCGTTTGGCAGGGTGTAGGTGCCGGTGCCGTGCTGAAGCCCGTCCTTGAACGTGCCCTCGTAGACGCCGCCATCATCATATTGTTTGGTCTGGATCGCGCTGTCCTGAGCCGTCAGCCCAGTGCTTAGCACCCCTGCGATCAGCCCCAGTGATGCGGCGAAAACGATCGGTCGTGTCGATTTGGATACCATGCTGTGCCCCGGATGCCCTGTCGCCGCACCCTTGGGCGCAGCTTTCGGGCAAAACTACTGGACGGACCCCCTCGGGGCAACGCGATTCGTCCCTAACGGCGCGGTGGCGCCCGCTGGGGTACATTTTGACCATTCCGCGATTGGGGTTGGCGCAAAAACACTCTAGATCAGGGCGGGACCAAAGAAGGAAACGCCCATGTCCGACAGCTTCCGCCTGACTCTTGCCCAGCATAACCCCACGGTGGGGGATATTGACGGCAACGCCGCGCAGGCCCGCGCCGCATGGAACGCCGCCGTTGACGCTGGCGCGGATATGCTGGCGCTGCCCGAGATGTTCATCACCGGCTACAACACGCAGGATCTGGTGCTGAAGCCCGCCTTTCATCAGACGGCGATCGCCGCGATCCACGCGCTGGCGGTTGACTGCGCGGACGGTCCGGCGATTGGCATCGGCGGTCCGGCTCTGGAAGGGGCCGAACTGTGCAATGCCTATTACGTGCTTCAGGGGGGCAAGGTCACGGCGTGCGTGCTTAAACACCACCTGCCGAATGAAACGGTCTTTGACGAGGTGCGGCTATACGGGTCGGCGCCGCTGAGCGGGCCTTATACCGTTGGGGACCTGCGCATCGGCAGCCCCATTTGCGAGGATGCCTGGCACGAGGATGTGGCCGAAACGCTGGCCGAAACGGGGGCGGAATTGCTGCTGGTGCCCAACGGATCGCCCTATTACCGCGGCAAGATGGAGGTGCGCCAGACCATCATGGTCAGCCGCGTGATCGAGACGGGCCTGCCGCTGGTCTACCTCAACATGACCGGCGCGCAGGACGATCAGGTATTTGATGGCGGCAGTTTCGTGCTGAACCCCGGCGGCGCTCTGGCCGTGCAGATGCCGCTGTTCGAGGCGGGGCTGGCGCATGTCGATTTCACGCGCGGGCCGCAGGGCTGGACTGCGCAGAAGGGCGATCTGGCCCACATCCCGGATAATCTGGAGCAGGATTATCACGCAATGGTCGTCGCCCTGCGCGATTACCTGCGCAAGGCAGGCTTCAAACAGGTTCTGCTGGGGCTGTCGGGCGGAATCGATTCGGCCATCGTCGCCGTTATCGCCGCCGATGCGCTGGGCGCAGACAACGTGCGCTGTGTCATGCTGCCCTCGGAATATACGTCGCAGGCTTCGCTGGACGACGCGCAGGCCGTGGCCGAGGCGCTGGGCTGCCGCTATGATTTTGTCCCGATTTCAGAGGGGCGCGCGGCGATCACCGCGACACTGGCACCCCTGTTTGAGGGGGCCGAGCCAGATGTGACCGAGGAGAACATCCAGTCCCGCCTGCGCGGCCTGCTGCTGATGGCGATGTCCAACAAATTCGGCGAAATGCTGCTGACCACGGGCAATAAATCCGAGGTGGCAGTGGGATACGCCACCATCTATGGCGACATGAATGGCGGCTACAACCCGATCAAGGACCTCTACAAGACGCGGGTGTTCGACATTTGCCGCTGGCGCAATGCGCATCATCGCGACTGGATGATGGGACCAAAGGGCGAGGTGATCGCAAACCGCATCATAGACAAGCCCCCCTCGGCCGAACTGCGGGACGATCAAAAGGACAGTGATTCGCTGCCCGATTACCCGGTGCTGGACGGGATACTTGAGCTGCTGATCGATGGGAATGCGAGCGTGGCCGACTGCGTCGCTGCGGGCTATGACCTTGCGGATGTGAAGAAGGTCGAGAACCTAATTTATATCAGCGAATACAAAAGATTCCAATCGGCGCCGGGCACACGGCTGAGCAAGCACGCCTTCTGGCTGGATCGGCGCTATCCCATCGTAAACCGCTGGCGGGACAAGAGCGGGGGGTGAATTGCATGCGCGTCGGCATCGCTGGCGCGCGGGCTATTCCCACCAGCGGTCGATGCTGGCGATGTCATCATCCGACCAGCCGAAATGATGGGCGAATTCGTGGATCGTGACATGGGCGACAAGCTCTTGCAGGGTTACGTTGTCGCGCGTCGCCAGCTCCGCCAGGATCGGCTGTCGGAACAACCAGACCGTATCGGGCCAGGGCGAGGGGTAGGATATCGATTTTTCGGTCATCGGTACGCCCTCGTAAAGGCCGGTCAACGCCAGCGGATCGTTCATCTCCAGATCGGCCAGCATGGCCGCGTCTGGCAGATCCAGCACTCGCAGCACCACCTCTGCCGCGGCGGCGGCAAAGGGCGCGGGCAGGGCTGCGACGGTGTCGCGCGCGATCTGTTCCATCTGGTCGAGGCTGGGTATCTGCTGGCTCATCCCGGACATATGGGCGGTGGGGACGGCAAAGGAAAGAGCGCGCGTCGGCCAGATACGACAGGACGCGCGGACAGCGCGGGCCGGACGTCAGAGCGAAATGCGCAACCGCAGGAAGCCATCTTGGGTCAGGCCCATATCCTCGACGCCCGGGCCTGTCAGCGCGGCGGGATCGCTGCGCAGGGCCGGGCCGGTATCTAGCATGACCGCGTTGCCGGGCATGGGATGAAAACGCCAGTTTGCGCTGTAATCATCCGGAACGGCCAGCGGCGCGCGCGCGATTTCATCGGCCAGCTCGTCGCGCACAAGGCGGTCGGACGCGTGCACGACGTTGCCCCCGCGCATCGGGCTATAGGCGCCTCCGCCTTGTGCGCGATAGGTGCTGGTCGCCAGCAGAAACCTGTCCACCGGGTCCAGCGGTCGGCCGACATGGCGCAATTTGCGGATGCGCCGCGTATCGGCATTGATCAGCGCGCCGTTGCGGTCATAGCGCGGCGGCGCCGATAAATCGATCTGGTAGGTCAGCCCGGCAATGACATCAAAATCATGCCCTGGCACGGCGGGATCGCGCAGCATCGCCTCGGGCGTATCCGCCCTCTGCGTGGCAAAGCAGATCGCGGAACGCTCCAGCCACTCGTGCAGCTCGGCGCCGGTGATCAGCAGACCGCACAGATGGTTCGGCAAGGAGTAAAGATCGGCTGCGTGGCGCAGCGAAACCGGCCCGGCAGGTATATCGCTGAAATTCAGTGGCCCGCCGCGCCCGCCTGTCTTGAACGCCGGGGTTGCGGACAGGATCGGCAGCCCTTCATGCGCGGTGCCGGCAACGGCGCGCGACAGGATGCGCTGCTGTAGCAGGTTGACAGCTGCCACCGACGGATCTGGCCGCGCCAGCGCAAGATAGCTGTGGAGGCGCTGCGCGCAGTGCCCGATCGGCTTGCGCATATGGCGCAGCGTGATGGTGTGTGCGGCGCGCACCGCGTTGGACATTTCGGGGTCGGGCGGGATGGCCGGCTGCGCACACGGCGTTGCGACCGCGCGCAATCCGCAGCGATGGGCGGTGATGCCCCAGCGCCCGCCCCGGCGTGTCAGCGTCAGGTCCATGACACCCAGATGCGAGCCGTAGGCGCCAGCCATCAGCGCGGGCGTGCCGTTCAGCGCGCCAACCTCATGATCGACGCCGCCCGCCGCGTCCGCGCGTCCGGGCTGTGGGAACAGATCGTGGCTGTGTCCGGCCATGATGGCATCGACCCCCGGAATGGCCGCCAGCGCCAGGGCTGCATTCTCTGCCATCGGCTGAGGCGCGGCGGTGTCGATGCCGGTATGGGCCAGCAGCAGCACCAGATCGGCGCCGGCGGCGCGCACCTTCGGGACCATGTCGCGCGCAGTCTCGACCATGTCGCGCGCACACAGATGCCCCGCCAGATGCGCCTTGTCCCAGATGTTGATCTGCGGCGGCACCAGCCCGATGACGCCCAGCGTCAGGTCATGCATCTGCCCGGTCGCGTCACAAACGCGCCGTGGCAGCAGAAGGTAGGGCGGCAGGTAACTGCCCGTCGGCGCTGCGCCCGGATGCGCGACCACATTGGCGCAGGTGAAGGGAAAGGTGGCATCGGCCAATGCCCGGTCCAGCCAGTCGAGGCCGAAGTTGAATTCGTGATTGCCAAGGCTCGCGGCGTCATAGTTCAGCCGGTTCATCGCGTCGATGACAGGGTTGGGGCCGCGCCAGCCGCTGCCGAATTGGCCGGTGACGTCGCCAACAGGGGTGCCCTGAAGCGCGTCGCCATTGTCGAACAGCATCGTATTGGCCACCTCGGACCGGGCCGCGCTGATCAGCGTCGCGGTGCGCGACAGACCATAGGGGCGCCCGCCCTCGTCGGCGTAATAATCATACGGTAGCAAATGCGCATGCAGATCGGTTGTCCCAAGAAGGCGCAGCTGCAAGGACACATCTTCGACCGCCTCAACGGCGGTATGCGGCGTGGCAAGGGGGAGCTGTGCGTTCATTCTCTTTCCCGAAGGGGGCTGGGCGGGATTGCCCATTTCGGCCATGTCTGGGCACAGTTAGGTTTTATCACAGCCTTGGATGTTATCCACAGTTTTATACAACCCATAGGCGAGTGTGGCATATTTGGCGACGCCTGTTGCTGCCATGTTACCCCGCTTGCGCGGCAGTGGGGGGCATGGCACGGGATGCGCAGGCGGCGAGGCAAGGGAGACGCATGTGAAATTGGCCGAGGGCGTGACATTCGCAGGGGCGGCGCTGGACCGCGCGGCGCATCTGCGCGGGAACGCGGCACAACTGGACCGAGCCATCGCCGAGCTGGGCGCCGAAACGATCCTGATGTGGCGCGGCAAGCCGTTGGTGTATGCGGGTGCGTTGGCGCCGCTGGTACGATTGCGGCCTGATCATCCGGTACTGGCCGGGACGCGCCGCATTTTGCTGGGGCGCGAGGGGGGCACGGGGCCGTTGATCCTGGTGCATGACATCTCGCACTGGGTGCCCGAGGGGCAGGATACAGGCACGTTGAACAGCTTCCTGGATCCCAGCGAGCAGCGTCATCCGGCCTTGCCCGAGACGTTCATTTTCGCGGAACTGCGCCGCATCATGACCTTGCTCACCCCGCGCGATGCCGAATTGGCGGCGACGGCGCGGGGTCTTTTCGGCTGGCACGACAGCCACGGGTTCTGCGCCTGCTGCGGTGCGCCCAGCGATATATCGATGGCGGGTTGGCAGCGCCGCTGCCCGGTCTGCGCCGCGCCCCATTTCCCGCGCACTGATCCGGTCGTCATCATGCTGATAACACATGGAAACTCGGCGCTTCTGGGCCGCTCTCCCGGCTGGCCCGAGGGAATGTACTCGCTGCTGGCTGGATTTGTCGAACCGGGCGAAACCATCGAGGCCGCCGTGCGCCGCGAAGTCCATGAAGAGACGGCGATCAAGGTCGGCGAAGTCGGCTATCTGGCCAGCCAGCCCTGGCCGTTTCCAGCCTCGCTGATGATGGGCTGCTACGGCACCGCACTCGGCCGCGACATCACTGTTGATCCCACCGAAATCGAAGATGCGGTCTGGGTCACCCGCGAGGATATGATGGAGGCATTTGCGGGGCGCCACGCGTTTTTGGCCCCCGCGCGGCGGGGCGCAATCGCGCAGTTTTTGCTATCCAACTGGCTTGCGGACCGGCTGGATTGAGGCAACAGTAACCGCCCCGGCCTGCATGTATGGCGCGAGGCAATTGAATTGAGCAGGATACCCATATGAAGTTCGAGACACGCGAAGATATCGAAGCACCTATCGACTACGCCTTTTCGCAGATTTCGGATTTTGCCGTGCTTGAGCGGTCGTTGCAGCGGCGCGGCGCGGACGTAGAGCGCACCATAGACAAGACCCCGCCCGCGCCCGGCATCGTGTGGGATACCGCGTTCGACCTGCGCGGCAAACGCCGCCATTTGCGGCTGGAAATGATCTGCTATGAGCCGCCGACGCTCATGCGCTTTGCCGCGACGTCCAAATCGCTTGATTGCGATGTCGAGGTCGAATTGGTGTCGCTATCCCGCGGCCGTACGCGCATGGCGCTGGCTGCTGATCTGAAGCCCCGGACCATTTCGGCGCGCCTGATGGTTCAATCGCTGAAACTGGCCCGCACAAACGTCACCAAGCGGTTCGAGATTCGCACAGCCACGTTTGCCAGGGATCTGGAAGATCGGTATCTGCGCCGCGCCTGAGCCGGATCGGCCAGACCGGGAATCGGGCCGCTCTCCATACCCGACATTGCGCAAACTGCGGCAGGCGCCACACTGAGCAGCGCCTGCCATGATTGCCAAGGTCAGATCAAATCGTTGGTCTTGCGGTCTTCGATATCCCGCATGCCGATCTGGAAGCCGTCTTTGCGGTCTTCGATATCCCGCATGCCGATCTGGAAGCCGCCTTTGCGGTCTTCGATATCCCGCATGCCGATTTGGAAGCCGTCTTTGCGGTCTTCGATATCCCGCATGCCGATCTGGAAGCCGCCTTTGCGGTCTTCAATATCCCGCATGCCGATCTGGAAGCCGTCTTTGCGGTCTTCGATATCCCGCATGCCGATCTGGAAGCCGCCTTTGCGGTCTTCGATATCCCGCATACCGATCTGGAAACCGTCTTTGCGGTCTTCGATATCCCGCATGCCGATCTGGAAACCGCCTTTGCGGTCTTCGATATCCCGCATGCCGATCTGGAAGCCGCTTTTACGATCTTCGGTATCCCGTGCGCTGATAACCGTCTGGTCCAGTGAAATGACGGGTATGGCAAGGGCCGGTGTGGCGGCGGCAGCGATGAGGGCAGCCAGTGCGATGCGTTTCATTTTTTATCCTTCCTTTTCAAATTGATCTTCTGGGATGCGCGACGTCAGTGCCGCGTTGCCATACCCCAAGTATGAACCGATCGGCGCGCTCCGGGAACCTGCCTCGCCGCTCTGTGATTCCGCGCGCGCCTGCGGACACGCCCGAGTGACGCGGGGCGTCGCAACCGTGATCAATCTCGGCGGCGCGGACGTGTGAAAAGGCCCGCCAAAACGTAAGGCGGGCCATCAAATTATCCTAAAATCAATGGCTTGGTCAGTCTCTGCGCGGATCGCGCGGGTAAACGCCAAGAATGTTCATCTGGCTGGTGAAATATTCCAGTTCCTCCAGCGCCAATGCAACATTTGCGTCCTCCGGGTGCCCTTCGATGTCGGCATAGAACTGCGTTGCCGAGAACGATCCGCCAACCATGTAGCTTTCCAGCTTGGTCATGTTGACGCCGTTGGTGGCGAACCCGCCCATCGCCTTGTAAAGCGCGGCGGGAATGTTGCGCACGGTAAAGACCAGGCTGGTCATCATTCCCGCGTCGCCGCGCCGGGCCAGATCAGGTGCGGGCGCCATGACCAGAAACCGGGTGGTATTGTCGCCCTCATCCTCGATCCCGTCCGCCAGCGTATCCAGCCCATAGATTTCGCCGGCCAGCGCGCTGGCCAATGCGGCGGTTTCGGGTACGGCGGTCTCGGCGACCTGCCGGGCAGATCCGGCAGTGTCGGCGCCGGTGATACGTTTGATGCCGTGGGCTTCCAGAAATCCGCGACACTGGCCCAGCAGCATCGGGTGGCTCATCGCCTGCTCGATATCGGCCAGCTTTGTGCCCGGCAGCGCCAGAAGGGCGATGCGCACCCGAACGAACGCTTCGGCGATGATGTGCAGACCGCTGCCCGGCAACAGGTGGTGGATGTCGGCCACGCGCCCGAAAGTCGAGTTTTCAACCGGCAGCATCGCCAGATCCGCAGTGCCGCCGCGCACCGCCTCGATTGCGTCCTCGAAGGTGCGGCAGGGCAGGGCGGCGGCACCGGGATATGTTTCGCGGCAGGCCTGATGCGAATAGGCGCCGGGCTCTCCCTGAAAGGCGATGGTCTGGGTCATGGTCCGGCGTCCTTGCGTTTCGGGCCCGCCGGGCGACGTAAAACGGGCGGGGGCGGGCACTTGGTCGCGCAAACTATACCTTGCGCAAGGGGAGGGGAAGCGGATAGATACGCGGCCAAAGGATATCAAATGGAAGCGGGTACATGTTCGACACAATGACACTCACCAAGGTTCTGGGCGGCTTCTGCGGCGCGTTTCTGGTTTTCCTTCTGGGCAAATTCGTGGCCGAAGAAGTGTACGCCTCGCGCGTCGGCCTTCACGGCGAAGAAGTGATGCAGGGGTATTTGATCGGCACAGATGATGACGATAGCGGCGTCGAGGAGACAGCCGGTCCCACCTTTGATGAGGTCTATGCATCGGCCGATGCCGGCAAGGGCGAGCGCGTCTTTAACAAGTGCAAGGCCTGCCACCAGCTGGAACAGGGCGCCAATTCTACAGGTCCCTATCTGTATGGTGTCGTCGGGCGCGATGTGGATGCCGCCGAAGGCTTTGGCTATTCCGGTGCGCTGGAAAAGGTCGTCGACGTCTGGACGCCCGAGCATCTGAGCGGATTTCTGGAAAATCCGGCAGGCTACGCTCCGGGCACCGCCATGGGGTTTTCCGGTCTGAAAAGTGTTGATGACCGCGCCAATCTGATCGCCTATCTGGCAACTTTCGGCGGCTGAGCGCAGGCGCCCTGGCGTGGAAATTCAGGGGCGGTCCAGTTGGGCCGCTCTTTTTCTTTTTCCGCAGTAAACGTATGGTGGGCTGACGCCGCCATCCGCTTTCGGTGCTTGAATGTTATGGCCCCGCTCCGGTAGCTTGCGGCAAGATGCCCGACGCTTTGGCGCGCGGTGCGGTTCACTCAATGAGGATGCCCATGCCCCAGCGAAACACTGCCACGTCCCGCGCTAGCGCAGCGCCATTCGGCATGTCCGGCCTGTTTCGTGCCGCCCTGACCGGGCTGGCGATTGCCGCGCTGGCGGCGCAGGGCGCGCTGGCGCAGGATGCGGATGGCGAGATTACCCGCTCCCACGGGTACAGCTATTTTGGCGATCTGAAATATCCCGCCGATTTCACGCATTTCGATTACGTCAATCCCGATGCGCCCAAAGGCGGGGAAATCGCGCTGGATGCGTCCGGCACTTTTGATTCGATGAACCCTTATTCGCGCAAGGGCCGCGCCGGGGCCTATTCGTGGATGGTGTATGAAAGCCTTCTGGGGGAAATGCCCGCCACCAGCGAGGGGCTGCCGGCGGACACCTATGGCGAATCCTACGGTCTGTTGGCCGAAAGCCTGGAATATGATGCGGGAAAAAACTGGGTAATTTTTCACATGCGCCCCGAAGCGCGGTTTTCCGACGGCACGCCCGTCACCGCGCATGACGTGGTCTTTTCGCACAACCTGTTTCTGGACCAGGGGCTGCAATCCTATGCCGATGGGGTCAGGCGCCGGGTGACCGGCGCCGAGGCGCTGGACGATCACACCGTCAAATTCACCTTCGCCCCCGGTATTTCGCGTCGGTCGCTGGTCGATCAGGTGGGCGCCGTGCCGGTGTTTCCCAAGGCATGGTACGAGGAAACCGGCGCGCGTCTGGACGAGCCGCGCCTTGATGCGGCGCCCGGATCGGGACCGTACATGATGGACAAGGCCGAGGTGAACCGGCGTATCGTGTACAAGCGCAACCCCGACTATTGGGGCCGCGATCTGCCGATCAATGTGGGGCGGCATAATTTCGACACTATCCGGATCGAATATTTTACCGACGATTCTGCCGCGTTTCAGGCGTTTACCGCGGGCGAATACACATTCCGCCAAGAGACGAATTCGAAAACATGGGCGACGGGGTATGATTTTCCCGCCGTGCAAAAGGGATGGGTCAAGCTGGAGGACCTGCCTGACGGCACACCGCCCAGCCCCTCGGGGATCATCTTTAACCTTGGTCGCGAGACGCTGAAGGACAAACGCGTGCGGCAGGCGATCGCGCTGGCCTTCAACTTTGAATGGACGAACGAGAGTCTGCAATATGGTCTGTTCAAGCAGCGCGAATCCTTTGTTCAGGACACCCCGCTGCAAGCGATAGGCGCGCCCGAAGGGGCCGAACTGGACCTGCTGCAAAGCCTTGGCGACGTGATCCCGCCCGAGATGCTGACCGAGCCTGCGGTGATGCCGCACGCCTCGGATGCCGGTCGCCTGAACGACCGGCGCAACCTGCGCCGTGCGATGGGTCTGCTGGACGAGGCTGGCTGGCCCGTGGGTGCGGATGGCATGCGCCAAAATGCGGATGGCACGCACCTGAGCCTTGAATTTCCCATCCCGTCATCGGGGTCCGCCACCATCGGTGCGGTGGTCGAGAATTTCGTGCAGAACCTGCGCGCCATGGGTATCGACGCCAAGATGGAGAAGATCGATCCGTCGCAATACACCCTGCGCAGCCGCGACCGCGACTATGATCTGGTGTTCGGCAGTTATGCGTCATTTTTGCAGCCCGGTACGGGACTGATGCAACGCTTTGGCAGCCAGGAGGCGGCATTTAGCCTGTTCAACCCCGCCGGGCTGGCCAGCCCGATGGTCGATGCGATCATTGACGCGGCGCTGGAGACGGACGATCAGCAGACGCAGGACGCGGCACTGATGGCGCTGGACCGGGCGTTGCGCTACGAGCTGTTCATGGTTCCCGCCTGGTATAATGATGCCCATTGGGTCGCCTATTGGGACATGTTCGAGCATCCCGAAAAGATGCCGCCCTACGCGCTGGGCGTGCTGGATTTCTGGTGGGTCAACGCGGACAAGGCGGCGGCGCTGAAATCCTCCGGCGCGCTGAGGTAGCCGCAAGATGGGAGCCTACATACTGCGGCGTCTGCTGCTGATCATCCCTACGCTTGTGGGGATCATGATCATCAACTTTGCCTTGGTGCAGTTCGTGCCGGGCGGCCCGGTCGAGCAGGCCATTGCCAACATGCAAGGCAAGGGCGACGTGTTCGACAGCTTTGCCGGTGGCGGCAGCGATGCAGGCACGGCGATGGATGTCGGCGGCGGGGACAAATATGTCGGCGCGCGCGGTCTGCCGCCCGAGATGATCGCCGAGCTGGAAAAGCAGTTCGGTCTGGACAAACCGCCGCTGGAGCGGTTCGGGCTGATGATGTGGAACTACCTGCATTTCGATTTCGGCGAGAGCTATTTCCGCAAGATAAATGTGACCGATCTGGTGCTGGAGAAGATGCCGGTGTCGATCAGCCTCGGCCTGTGGTCGACGTTGATCGCCTATCTGATTTCGATCCCGCTGGGCGTGGCCAAGGCAGTGCGCGACGGCAGCAGTTTCGATACCTGGACCAGCGGCGTCATCATCGTGGCCTATGCGATCCCGGCGTTTTTGTTCGCGATCATGCTGCTGGTGCTGTTCGCGGGAGGCAGTTACTGGAAGCTGTTTCCGCTGCGCGGCCTGACCTCGGACAATTTCGAGCAGCTCAGCCTGATCGGCAAGGCGCTGGATTACCTGTGGCACATCGCGCTGCCGGTGCTGGCCAGCACCATCGCGGCCTTTGCCACGCTGACGCTGCTGACCAAGAACAGCTTTCTGGACGAGGTGAAAAAACAATACGTGATGACCGCCCGCGCCAAGGGTCTGAGCGAACGGCAGGTGCTGTATGGCCATGTGTTCCGCAATGCGATGTTGATCGTGATCGCGGGCTTTCCGACGGTGTTCATCGGGATCTTCTTTGGCGGATCGGTCCTGATCGAGACGATATTTTCGCTGGATGGGCTGGGCCGGCTGGGGTTCGAGGCGGCCGTGGGCCGCGATTATCCGGTGATGTTCGGCACGCTGTTCCTGTTCGGTCTGATCGGGTTGGTGGTCAATATCTTCAGCGACTTGATGTATGTGCTGGTCGATCCGCGCATCGACTTTGAAAAGCGGGAGGGCTGACGCGATGGCCCTGTCGCCGCTTAACCAGCGCCGCTGGCGCAATTTCCGGCGCAACCGGCGCGCGTTCTGGTCGCTGATCCTGTTCACGATCGTGTTCGGGCTGAGCCTCTTTGCCGAGTTTCTGGCGAATGACAAGCCGATCCTCGTGCAGTATCGCGGCGAGTTTTATGCGCCGATCTTCAAGTTCTATCCGGAAACGGAGTTTGGTGGCGATTTCAAGACCGAGGCAATTTACCGCGACCCCGAGGTGCGCTGCCTGATCGCGTCGGGGGGGCTGGATACGTGTTTTGACAATCCCGAAGGGGTGATCGCACAGGCCGCGACCGGCGAGGTGGATGGCGAGAAGGTCGAGGCGGGCTGGGCCATCTGGCCGCCAATTCCCTACAGCTATGACACGCCCGTCGACCGCCCCGGCGCGGCGCCGTTGCCGCCCAATGCGCAGAACCTGCTGGGCACCGACAATACCAAACGCGACGTGCTGGCGCGGGTGATCTACGGGTTCCGCCTGTCGGTGCTGTTCACGTTGATCGTCACCACGCTGGCATCGATCCTCGGGATCGCGGCGGGGGCGGTGCAGGGCTATTTCGGCGGCTGGCTGGACCTGACATTTCAGCGATTCATCGAGATATGGGCCGCGACGCCGCAGCTATACGTCATCATCATCCTGTTCGCGATCCTGCCGCGCGGCTTCTGGCTGCTGGTGGCAATCACGGTGCTGTTTGGCTGGATGGCGCTGGTGGGTGTGGTGCGGGCCGAATTCCTGCGCGCGCGCAATCTGGAATATGTGCGAGCGGCCAAGGCGCTGGGCGTCAGCAACGGGCGGATCATGTTCCGGCACATGCTGCCCAACGCGATGGTGGCGACGCTGACGATGCTGCCCTTTGTCATCACCGGCACGATATCGCTGCTGGCGGGGCTTGATTTTCTGGGCTTCGGCCTGCCGTCGTCATCGCCCAGCCTGGGCGAATTGACGCTGCAGGCGAAGAACAACCTTCAGGCGCCGTGGCTGGCCTTCACCGCGTTTTTCGCCTTTGCGATCATGCTGTCGCTGCTGGTCTTTATCTTTGAGGGCGTGCGGGATGCGTTCGACCCCAGAAAGACGTTTCAATGAGCCTTCTGGAAGTCGAGAACCTGACAATTGCCTTTCGTCAGGACGGCCAGCGCGTGCAGGCGGTGCATGGTGTCAGCTTTACCGTGGACCGGGGCGAGACGGTCGCGCTGGTCGGCGAGAGCGGGTCGGGTAAATCGGTGACTGCGCTGTCCACCGTGTCGCTGCTGGGCGATTCCGCCGAGGTGGGCGGGTCCGTGCGCTATGACGGGCAGGAAATGATCGGCGCGTCCGAGAGGCAGTTGCGCAAGGTTCGCGGCAACGACATCAGCTTTATCTTTCAGGAGCCGATGACGTCGCTGAACCCGCTGCACACGTTGAAGCGGCAGTTGGCGGAGTCGCTGGAATTACATCAGGGGCTAAAGGGGGCCGCGGCGCGTGCGCGGGTCGTCGAACTGCTGACCGAGGTCGGCATACGCGATCCCGAAAGCCGACTGGATGCCTATCCGCACCAACTGTCCGGCGGGCAGCGGCAGCGCGTGATGATCGCCATGGCACTGGCAAATGGGCCCGACATCCTGATCGCGGACGAGCCGACGACGGCGCTGGACGTGACCATTCAGGCGCAGATCCTCGACTTGCTGGCCGATCTGAAGAGCCGCGACATGGGGCTGCTGTTCATCACGCACGATCTGACCATCGTGCGCCGCATCGCCGACAAGGTTTGCGTGATGAAGGATGGCCGCATCGTCGAAGCCGGGCCGACCGCCGAGGTATTTGACAATCCGCAGCACGCCTATACGCGCAAGCTTTTGAATGCGCAGGCGGTTGGCCGACCCGATCCCGTGCCCGAGGCGGCGCCGGTGATCGTCGAGACGGAAAATCTGCGCGTCTGGTTTCCCATTCAGAAGGGTTTCCTGAAAAAGACGGTCGGCCATGTGAAGGCCGTCAACGACGCCAGCATCACCGTGCGCGCGGGCGAAACGCTGGGCATCGTGGGCGAATCTGGCTCGGGCAAGACCACGCTGGCGCTGGCGATCATGCGGCTGATCGCGTCCGAGGGGCGCATCACCTTCGCGGGCGAGGATGTGAATGGCTGGTCGACCCGCAAGCTGCGCCGCCGCCGGGCCGATATGCAGATCGTGTTTCAGGACCCATATGGCAGCCTGTCACCGCGCATGACCTGCGCCGAGATCATATCGGAAGGGCTTGGCGTGCATGGCAACCCTGCGGGGCGCGGCGATAAAAGGTCTCTGCGCGATCTGGTGGGCGATGTGCTGGACGAGGTGGAACTGCCGCGCGACGTAATGGACCGCTATCCGCACGAGTTTTCGGGTGGGCAGCGCCAGCGGATCGCCATTGCGCGAGCGATGATCCTGCGACCCCGGCTGCTGGTTCTGGACGAGCCGACAAGCGCGCTGGACATGACGGTGCAGGTGCAGATCGTGGGTCTTTTGCGCCGTTTGCAGGTGAAATACGGGCTGGCCTACCTTTTTATCAGTCACGATCTGTTGGTCGTGCGCGCGATGAGCCACAAGATCATCGTGATGAAGCAGGGCGATGTGATCGAGTCGGGCACTGCCGAGGATCTGTTCGAACGTCCCCAAACAGAGTACGCGCGCAGCCTGCTGCACGCGGCGCGCCATCCTGCCGGTTAACGGGCGGAGCGGGCAAAGCAGTAGCCTGCCTTGCGCGCTGAGCGCCCGGAAGCGCGGTTCATGGGGGCGCGGGCGAATATTGCGCGACACGCATCGGTTGTCTTTCACTCGGCAACGGCCTAGTTTCGCTCTTTGATCAAAGATAGTATCGGCTGCGGCCGAGGGAAAAGCGCGCGAATGTTTGCAGATCATATTAGTCAGATGCCGCAGGAGTGCGGAAATTGTCCCATCAGGCACACCGCCGTCTGTGCGCGCTGCAATCCAGACGAGTTGGAACAGCTGGACCGAATAAAGTATAATCGCAGCTTTCAGGCGGGCCAGACTGTCATCTGGTCCGGGGACCGGATGGATTTTGTCGGGTCGGTGGTGTCAGGCATCGCCACGTTGACCCAGACCATGGAGGACGGGCGCACTCAGATGGTGGGGCTGCTTCTGCCCAGCGATTTCGTCGGGCGCCCTGGCCGCAATGAGGCGGCGTATAATGTGATTGCGACCAGCGATCTGGTCATGTGCTGTTTCCGCAAGCGCCCGTTCGAGCAGATTATCCGTGACACACCGCGCATCTCGCAGCGGCTGCTGGAAATGACCCTCGACGAACTGGACGCAGCCCGTGAGTGGATGCTGGTGCTGGGCCGCAAGACCGCGCGCGAGAAGATCGCGTCGCTTCTGGCCATCATCGCGCGGCGCAGCGCGCTGGCCGACAGGGCGGGGCCGGATGGCCGGACGGTGTTCGATCTGCCGCTGACCCGCGAGGCCATGGCCGATTATCTGGGCCTGACGCTGGAGACTGTCAGCCGCCAGATATCCGCGCTGAAGCGCGACGGCGTGATTTCGCTGCACGGCAAGCGGCACGTTACCGTCCCCGATTTCGCACGCCTGCTGAACGAGGCGGGCGATGACGTACAGACATTGATGATACAGTGATCTGCGCCGCCCTGATGGGGCGCAGATTAGTCTTGGTCGCGGAGTTCCGTTGTCAGCGCGACATGAATAGCGGCAGATGCGCGTGTTCCAACAGGTTGCGTGTGGCGCCCCCGAACATCGCCTCGCGCAGGCGCGAATGGCCATAAGCGCCCAGCACCATCAGATCCGCATCCGTATCGACCGCGTGGCGCAGCAGCACGTCGGGCACGCGGGGCAGGGTGCGCGCCAGGACGTCGATCTCGACATGCAGGCCGTGGCGGGCCAGGAATTGTGACACGCGTCCGCCGGGGTCCGATCTGTCGGGGCCGTGAACGGGCGGGTCGACGATGACCACATGCACCCGCGTTGCGCGCACCAGGATCGGCAGCGCGGCGCGCACCGCGCTCATGGCCTCGAAGCTGTCATTCCATGCGATCATCACTCGTTCCGGCGCGGCCGATACAGCGGCGCCCTCCGGCACGATCAGAGCGGGCAGGCGGCCATTGAACAGGCACGCCTCGGCGGCGGCTTCGACCTCGCCTCCGGCGGCTTCGCCGTAAGGTTGCGGCAGCACGGCCAGATCGGCAAAGCGCGCCTCGCCGCCGATGCGTCTGCCCATGTCGGCCATAGGCGCGACCTCGATCTGGCTGCACCAGTGGATATCGGTGCCCTGCATATACGCGTTGGCGGCGGTGCGGATCTCTTCCGCGCGGTCCTGTGCGCGCACAAGGCATTGTTCAACCAGCGCGGCCGACGCGGAAGCGTGAAAATAGCCGATCTGCGAGGCATCCACGCCAATGCACATGATATCGAGATGGGCATCGTGCGTTCGCGCCAGAACCATCGCCGCATCGAGCGCGGGCGCGATCAACGCGGGATCGGTCAGCACTGTGAAGAGGGATTTTATTGGCATTCTGCTCTCCTTGCAGGGTATCGATGCGACGGGGCGACGCGTTGTGTGCCGGGCCGCATTGTGCAACCTTAGCGCAGTGTTGGCATGCGAAACTTGATCCGCATCAATATCGGCAGGAAGATGGAATCCTTGATGCAGATCAAGGATTGCGCCACTTCGGCACGCGATACGAAGCAGGTCTGGGCGCGCGCGTGTGATTCGCCGTTCGATTCGCGCGGATAAAAGGACGAAGGGACTGAGAATGACGAATTACGTAAAGCTGATCGTGCTGGGATTGATCGCTTTCCTGGCATTGATCGCGGCAAACTATGCCCGCGATTTGGCTTATCTGGTCAACGCGTTGACGATCGCTTTGGCTGCCAGTGTCACATTCGTGTGGGTGCTGCGCAATACGGACGAGCCCGTTGTGCGGGTCGATCTGTCAGGTGAATACATGGACGGCGTGATTCGCGCCGGGGCCGTCGCGACCGCCCTCTGGGGCGTCGTCGGCTTTCTGGTAGGCACATTCATCGCCTTCCAACTGGCCTTTCCATGGCTCAATTTCGAATTCCTGCAAGGTATCGGCAATTTCGGTCGCCTGCGTCCGCTGCATACATCGGCTGTTGTTTTCGCCTTTGGTGGTAACGCGCTGATCGCGACGTCCTTTTATGTCGTGCAGCGCACCAGCGCCGCGCGGCTCTGGGGCGGAAATCTGGCGTGGTTCGTGTTCTGGGGCTATCAGCTGTTCATCGTGCTGGCGGCGACCGGATACCTCTTTGGTGCGACCCAATCGCGCGAATATGCCGAGCCGGAATGGTATGTCGACTGGTGGCTGACAATCGTCTGGCTGGGCTATCTGGCCGTATTTCTGGGCACCATCGTCAAGCGCCGCGAGCCGCATATCTACGTGGCGAACTGGTTCTACCTCGCGTTCATCATCACCGTTGCGATGCTGCACGTGGTCAACAACATCTCGATCCCGGTCAGCATCTTCGGGTCCAAATCCGTATCGCTGTTTTCGGGCGTGCAGGATGCGATGACGCAGTGGTGGTACGGCCATAACGCCGTCGGCTTCTTCCTGACTGCGGGTTTCCTCGGCATGATGTACTACTTCGTTCCCAAGCAGGCCGAGCGTCCCGTCTACAGCTATAAACTGTCGATCATCCACTTCTGGGCGCTGATATTCATCTATATCTGGGCCGGACCGCACCACCTGCACTACACGGCGCTGCCTGACTGGGCGACGACGCTTGGCATGGTGTTCTCCATCGTGCTGTGGATGCCCAGCTGGGGCGGCATGATCAACGGTCTGATGACGCTGTCGGGCGCCTGGGACAAGCTGCGCACCGATCCGATCATCCGCATGATGGTCATCTCGATCGGCTTTTACGGCATGTCCACCTTCGAGGGCCCGATGATGTCGATCCGTGCGGTCAACTCCCTGTCGCACTATACCGACTGGACCATTGGCCACGTGCATTCCGGCGCTCTGGGCTGGAACGGCATGATCACCTTCGGCGCGCTCTACTTCATGGTGCCGCGACTTTGGAACCGCGAGGGGCTCTATTCCCTGCGTCTGGTCAGCTGGCATTTCTGGCTCGCGACCATCGGCATCATCCTTTACGCCGCGTCCATGTGGGTCAGCGGAATCATGGAAGGCCTGATGTGGCGCGAAGTGGATGCCAACGGCTTCCTCGTGAACAGCTTTGCCGATACTGTCGCCGCCAAATTCCCGATGAACGTTGTTCGGGGTCTGGGCGGGGTGCTGTTCCTCAGCGGTGCAATCGTGATGTGCTACAACCTTTACATGACCATTCGTCGGAGCCCGGCCGTAGAAGCCACCAACTCCGTCGTCGCGGCAGAATAGGGAGGGGCCGGAAACATGGCACTTCTGGACAAACACAAGATCCTTGAAAGAAACGTAACGCTGCTGTCCATCTTCGCCTTTCTGGTGGTCAGCATCGGGGGCATCGTGCAGATTGCACCGCTCTTCTGGTTGGAGAACACGATCGAGGATGTAGAGGGCATGCGCCCCTATTCCCCGCTGGAGCTGACCGGGCGCGATATCTACATCCGCGAAGGCTGCTATGTCTGCCACAGCCAGATGATCCGCCCGATGCGCGACGAGGTCGAGCGTTACGGTCACTATTCGCTGGCTGCGGAATCGCAGTACGACCACCCGTTCCAGTGGGGGTCCAAACGAGCCGGTCCCGATCTGGCGCGTGTCGGCGGACGTTATTCGGACGAATGGCATGTCGATCACCTGATGGACCCCCAATCGGTGGTGCCAGAGTCGCTGATGCCGAAATATGCCTTTCTGTCGGACCGGATGATCGACGGCGAATATGTGGGCGATCTGCTGAAGACCCACCGTTTCGTCGGCGTGCCCTATACCGACGAGATGATCGAAAATGCCTCGCTGGATTTCAGCGTGCAGGTTGATGCCTTCGGTGACTATGACGCCATGCTGGAGCGGTATCCGGGCGCGCAGGTACGCAATTTCGACGCGCAGCCGGGGATCTCGGAAATGGATGCGCTGATCGCCTATCTGCAAATGCTGGGCACGCTGGTCGACTTCTCGACCTTCACGCCCGTGGCGAGCCGGTAAGGGAGGACGAGCAATGGAGTCTTATACGTTCCTGCGCGCCTTTGCCGACAGCTGGATGCTGATCGCACTCTTTGCGTTCTTCATCGGCGTCTGCTTCTGGGTGTTTCGCCCCGGCGCGACCAAGACCTACGAATCGCCGGCGAACATCCCGTTCCGGCATGAAGACAAACCCGCGCCCCGGCGCGCGCAAGACCCCTCAGAGGAGGTGTGAGCGACATGGCAAAGCCACCGAAGAAGACAACGGAAGATCCCAGCACCACCGGCCATCAGTGGGACGGGATTCAAGAGTTCGACAATCCGATGCCGCGCTGGTGGCTGTGGACCTTCTACGTCACGATCATCTGGGCAATCGGCTATTCCATCGCCTATCCGGCCTGGCCGGGCATCAAATCGGCGACGACTGGTATGCTGGGCTGGTCGACGCGCGCCAACGTGGCCGCCGATATTGCCCGCGTGAATGCGATGAACGACGCAATCAACGCGCAGCTCGCCTCGGCGGATCTGAGCAGCATCGCGGCCGATCCCGAATTGTCCGGCTACGCGACCTCGGCTGGTAGCGCCGTGTTCAAGACGTGGTGCGCGCAGTGCCACGGATCGGGCGCCGCAGGCGCGCAAGGCTATCCCAACCTGCTGGACAACGACTGGCTGTGGGGCGGCGATATCGAGGCGATCCACACCACCATCGCGCATGGTATCCGCAATGAGGATGACCCCGACGCGCGCTATTCACAGATGCCCGCCTTTGGCGAAATTCTGGACCGTGCCGAGATCGATCAGGTCGTGAACTATGTCATGTCCCTGTCGGAGACACCGAAGGACGCCAGTCTTGTTGCCGCCGGCGAGGGGGTCTACATGGACAACTGCGCCGCCTGCCACATGGAAGACGGCACCGGCGACCGCGAACAGGGCGCCCCGAACCTGACCGACGCGATCTGGCTTTATGGTGGGAATTACGACACGCTGAAGGAGACCGTCACCTATAGCCGCTTTGGCGTGATGCCGCCATGGACCGAGCGTCTGAGCGCCGCGCAGATCGCTGCCGTGGCATTCTATGTCTATCAGCTGGGCGGGGGCGAAATAGCGCCTGGCCAATGAAACACCCGCGTGCCTTCGGGTGCGCAGGTGGGCGCCGATCCGGGCCGCTTTGTTCGCGCGTCTCGGACTGGATCGGCGCTAATCTCACCAGATATGATTTCAGCATACATGAAAGGGGCTCTTGGCCCCTTTTGGCCGTCTTCCCACCGGTGGGTGTTGCCAGCGGCGGCCCCGCCACGGCCAGCGCGGCGGGGTGCGTCGATAGGGTTCAGTCACGGCGGCGCGCGATGCGGTGCGCCTCGATCTCGGCATCACGGCGGGTGTCGAACCGGTTCCGTTTGCCCTGATGGCCCCTGTTGCAGCGGGGGGCGGGATCGTCGTTGCGGGTGGCAGTCATGATAGATTTCGCAAAGATATTCAGCATGGTGCGTTCCTTCCGCGTGTTTGTGATGTTCTATACAATTGCCCCTTTGGCGGCTATATTGCGAGTCTGAAAGAATTCCGTTATGTAAGGTACACTTACACATGGACTGGCTCGCACTTCCTCCGTTAACCGCGTTGCGTGCCTTCGCTGCACTGGCGCAGGCCGGGTCTGTCAGCGGGGCCGGGGCGCAGTTAAATGTTAGTCATGCTGCGGTCAGCCAGCAGGTCAGGCAGCTTGAGGCGCATATGGGCCTTGCCCTGACACGCCGCGACGGGCGCGGCCTGAGCCTGACCGCTGAGGGGGTGCAACTGGCCGAGGCGCTGACCGAAGGTTTTGGCGCGATTGGGCAGCGCGTCGCGGCCCTGACGGGCGCGGACGCACAGCGCCCCCTGCAGATTTCCGTGACGCCGCAATTCGCCGCCAGCTGGCTGATGCCCCGTCTGAGGAGCTTTCAGGCGAGTCATCCCGGCGTCGATCTGATGGTGCATCCCTCGCCGCAACGGGCCGATCCGACGCCGGGGGGCGTTGATATCGCCATCCGCTTTGGTCTGGGCCACTGGCCCGGCCTTGAGGCCGAACTGTTGATCCCGACCGATATCGTCGTGGTCGCTGCGCCGTCGCTGGTGGGCGAACGTCAGTTTATCGACCGCGAAGAGCTGTTGGAGTATCCGTGGCTCTCCGAACTGGATACAAGCCCTGCCTCCGACTGGATGTTTCGCGCCGGCCTGAACGAGCTGCGCGGCACGTCCGTCACGCAGGTGCCCGGCAACCTGATGCTGGACGGTGCGCGCGCCGGGCATGGCATAGCGGTGCTGACATCATCATCGGTCGAGGATGACGTCGCGGCGGGCCGCCTGCGTGTTCTGTTTTGCGATGCGGGCGAAACCGGGTACTTTATCGTCACCCGCGAGGGTGTCATGCGCCCGCAAGCCAAGGCATTTTTGCGCTGGCTGCGCGCCCAAAGGCCGCATGGCGCATCAACCACGGCCCAGATATGACCGTGGCGTGCAAGTGCAGTTGATGCAAGTCAAGGCAGTACATACCTAAGCCGCGCACAACGCGCGGATCAAAGACTCCCGGAGATCAGTCACGTGGCAGACACCCAGCCAGATACCCCGCCCCCCAGCCTTTATGCCGCGCGCGAGCCGATATTTCCCAAGAAGGTCTACGGCAAGTTCCGCAATCTGAAATGGATCATTCTGGCCGTCACGCTGGGCATCTACTATCTGTTCCCGTGGGTCCGATGGGATCGTGGCCTGAACCTGCCCGATCAGGCGGTGCTGGTGGATCTGGCGAACCGGAGGTTTTATTTCTTCTGGATCGAAATCTGGCCGCATGAATTCTACTTTGTCGCCGGTCTTCTGGTGATGGCGGGGCTGGGTCTGTTCCTGTTCACCTCGGCCCTTGGCCGAGTCTGGTGCGGCTATGCCTGCCCACAGACGGTATGGACCGACCTTTTCATCCTGGTCGAGCGCTGGATCGAAGGCGACCGCAATGCGCGCTTGCGTCTGCACCGGCAGGACAAGATGGACGCGCGCAAGCTGCGCCTGCGTCTGACCAAATGGCTGGTCTGGCTGGCGATCGCCGTCGCGACGGGCGGTGCGTGGGTATTTTATTTTACCGATGCACCGACATTGCTGGTCGATCTGTTCACGCTGAACGCGCATCCCGCCGCTTACACGACCATCGCGATCCTGACGGCGACCACGTTCTTCTTTGGTGGGTTCGCGCGCGAGCAGATCTGTATTTATGCCTGCCCATGGCCGCGTATCCAAGCAGCGATGCTGGACGAGGATACATTGACGGTCGGCTATCGCGAATGGCGCGGTGAGCCGCGCGGCAAGGGCAACGTGCGCCGCAGGAGCGCCGAACAGGCTGTCGAAGCCGAGCAGATGAGCAGGGCCGCCGGGCCGGGCAAGGCCGTTTATCCGCCGACACCCTATCCGGGCAAGCCGCTGGGCGTTCAGGGCATCACCGAAGGCCCCGGCGATTGCATCGATTGCATGGCGTGCGTCAACGTCTGCCCGATGGGTATCGACATCCGCGATGGTCAGCAGATGGAATGCATCACCTGCGCGCTGTGCATCGACGCTTGTGATGAAATCATGGACAAGATCGGCAAGCCGCGCGGCCTGATCGACTACATGGCCCTGACCGACGAACAGAGCGAGCGCGAGGGCAACCCGCCCAAGCCGATCCTCAAGCATATCCTGCGCCCGCGCACGATCCTTTACACCGTGCTGTGGCTGGCCGTCGGCTTTGGGCTGGTCTTTGCGCTGTTCATCCGGCAGGACATCGACATGACGGTCGCGCCCGTGCGCAACCCCACCTTCGTGACCATGTCCGATGGCACAATCCGCAACACCTATGAGGTGCGATTGCTGAATAAACACGGCGAAGAGCGCAATTTTGCCCTGACCGTGACTGGCGCGCCCGATGTGCAACTGATCGTCGAGGGGAGTCAGGGCGCTGACGTGATCGTGCCCGCCGACAGCACGCTGAATCAGCGTGTCTATCTGCAGGCCCCCGCAGGCAGTGCCCCGGCCACATCCGAGCGCAGCGACGTGCGAATCTGGGTCGAGGATACGGTCAGCGGCGAGCGTGCCTCCAAGGACACGATCTTTAACGGGAGGGGGCAATGATGGCGCAGCGTGAAATCACCGGACGCCATGTGCTGATCGGATTTGTTGCCGCCTTTGGCGTTATCATCGGCGTCAATCTGTTCCTGGCCTATAGCG
Organism: Roseovarius sp. M141; assembly: GCF_024355225.1. Taxonomy (NCBI): domain Bacteria; kingdom Pseudomonadati; phylum Pseudomonadota; class Alphaproteobacteria; order Rhodobacterales; family Roseobacteraceae; genus Roseovarius; species Roseovarius sp. M141. The sequence continues at coordinate 3,193,858 of NZ_VCNH01000008.1, read as the reverse complement.
CGGTCAGTACCTTCCCGGGGCTGGAAGTCTCCAACTCCTACGTTGCCAGTCAGGAGTTCGACACCCGCCGCGATGCGCAGGAGGCGCTGGGGTGGGTGGTGGATGCCAGCCACCATGACGGCGTGCTGACGTTGGCGATAACCGGCGCGGCGGGCGCACCCGTCGAGGTGGCGCAGCTGGACGCGGTTTTGGGCCGCGCGACGCATGTGCGCGACGACATGACGCCCGATTTCACCTTCAACGGCACCGCCTATGTCGCGCCCGTCGATCTGGCACCGGGCAACTGGAATATCCGGATGGAGGCCGTCGCGCCTAGCGGAACCCGGTTCCAGCAGCGCGTCGTGTTGCAGAAGAAATGACTGCCGCCCTGCGCCCCTCGTTTTCTGCCTGCCCGGCCTGTGCAGCCGCGCCTGCCGCGTCGGCGTTGGCCGGAACTGAGGACGATGCAGGCGAGTCTGGCGACGCGCGCCTGATGCTGTCGGTGCCCGGCGTGCATTGCGCCGCCTGCATCACAAAGATCGAGCGCGGGTTGATGACCCATCCCGGCGTCCGCGCCGCGCGCGTCAACCTGACGCTGAAACGCGCCAGCATCACGGCGGCGCCGGACACGGACGTGGCCGAGATGATCGGGCTGGTCGAGGGGCTGGGATACGAGGCGCACGAGCTGGACGCCGCCGCCCTGCGTGCCACCGCCACCGACAAGGCCGGGCGCGACCTGCTGATGCGGCTTGCCGTTGCCGGGTTTGCCAGCATGAACGTCATGCTCTTGTCCGTCGCCGTCTGGTCGGGCGCGGCAGATGCGACGCGTGACATGTTCCACTGGATCTCCGCCGCGATCGCGCTGCCGACCATTGCGTTTTCCGGTCAGCCATTTTTCCGCAACGCGTATCATGCGCTGCGGGGTGGGCGCCTGAATATGGACGTGCCGATCACGCTGGCCATTTTGCTGGCGATTGGCACATCACTGTGGGAAACGGCGCTGAGCGGGCATCACGCCTATTTTGACGCCGCGCTGACGCTGGTGTTTTTCCTGCTGGCGGGCCGCTATCTGGACCACCGCACGCGCGCGATTGCCCGCTCTGCCGCCGAGGAGCTGACGGCGCTCGAAGTGCCGCGGGCGTGGCGGCTGGACGGCGATACCGAAACGCAAGTTGCCGTGTCGCTGTTGAAGTTGGGTGACCTGATCCGCGTGCGCCCCGGCGGGCGGATGCCCGTCGACGGCGTGATCGAGGAGGGTACGTCCGAGCTGGACCGCTCCCTTCTGACAGGCGAGACGACGCCGGTTTTTGCGGGCGAGGGACAGCAGGTCTCGGCGGGCGAGATGAACCTGACCGGCCCACTGACCTTGCGCGCAACCGCCGTCGGCGCCGATACATCGCTGCACCGCATGGCCGATCTGGTGGCGATGGCCGAGGCGGGGCGCGCCAACTACACCTCGTTGGCGGACCGGGCGGCCAAGCTATACGCGCCCGGCGTTCACATCCTGTCGGCGCTAGCCTTTCTGGGCTGGCTGATCGGCACCGGCGACATGCGCACGGCGCTGAATATCGCCGCTGCCGTGCTGATCATCACCTGTCCCTGCGCGCTGGGTCTGGCCGTGCCTGCGGTCACGACGGCGGCCAGCGGGCGTCTGTTCAAACGCGGCATGCTGATCAAAAACGCCACCGCGCTGGAGCGTCTGGCCGAGGTGGACACGGTCGTCTTTGACAAGACCGGCACGCTGACCACCGGCACCCCCACGCTGGAGGCGCCGGACATGCTGGAGCCGGGCGCGCTGGCCGTTGCGATGGCGCTGGCGGCAGGCTCGTCCCATCCGCTGAGCCGGGCAGTTCTCACAGCCGGGCAAGGTCTGGGCCTCACTGCGTCCGATGTCACAGGGATCCGCGAAGTGCCCGGATACGGCACCGAAGGGCTGTGGCAGGGCCGCTGCGTGCGTCTGGGCCGGGCCAGCTGGACCGGCGCCGCGCCGCTGGCGCAGACAGCCGCGTATTTGCAGATCGGCGACGGCGCGCCGCTGGCGCTGACCTTTGCCGACACGCTGCGCACCGGCGCTGCCGAGGCGGTCGAGGCGCTGAAGGACGCGGGCAAACAGGTGGTGCTGATATCGGGCGACAGCGCGCCTGCGGTGCAGGCCATGGCCGAGCGGCTGGGCATACCCGAATGGCAGGCCGAGGCGCTGCCCGAGGACAAGGCCAGCCGGATAGCCGCCATGTCCGGCGAGGGCCGCAAGGTGTTGATGGTGGGCGACGGGCTGAACGATACCGCCGCGCTGAGCGCCGCGCATGTGTCAATCTCGCCCGCCAGTGCGCTGGACGCGGCGCGCGCGGCCTCGGACATCGTGCTGCTGGGCGCGGATCTGTCGCCCATCGCGGACGCTTGCGCCATCGCGCACAGCGCGACACGCCGCATCCGCGAGAACTTTCAGATTGCAACTGTGTACAACGTCGTCGCCGTACCGCTGGCGGTCGCAGGGCTGGCCACGCCACTGATTGCGGCGCTGGCGATGTCCACCAGCTCGATCACCGTATCGCTGAATGCGCTGCGGCTGAAGGGGCGGGCATGAACGTTCTGGTCTATCTCATCCCCATCTCGCTGCTGCTGGGCGGTGCGGGGCTGGTTGCGTTCGTCTATACCCTGCGCAGCAATCAGTATGACGATCCCGAGGGCGACAGCCGCCGTATCCTGTCGGACGAATGGGACGACCATCCCAAGCCATGAGGCGGATCGGGGGCACCTGTTAGCTGGTTGCCCCTGGGATTGATGGTGTGTTCCATTCTCGGGAATGAAACGAAGCACTATGGGGCAGATGCGCCATGGGAGTCGCGCAAAAATTTCTGTGCAATCAGCCAAAATGCGAAACGGGCGCGAGGTGTCCCTCGCGCCCGTGCCTGTCAAGTGTGAGCAGTGCCGTGTTTCAGCCCGGCTCGATCATGAAGCAGGTCACCTTGCGCGACTGAAGCCTGCGGCAGGCCAGATCGGCGGTTTCACGGGTGAGTCCCATGAAATTGGCGTCATACCCATTCGACCGGGTGACGATCTTGCGCAGCGATCCGTCCAGCGTGCTCATCTCGCTGAGGGCGGTTTTCACCAGGATCTTTTGCGCCTTGTACTCGCTGGAGTAGCGCCCGACGTTGATGCCCCAGTTCCGTCCGCCCGATGTGGATATGCGCGTGACGATCTCTTGCACCGGATCCTCGGCTTCTACCTGAAGGCTGGCGAGCGTCAGATTGCTGGGGCGCGGTACCGGTTTGATCACAGCGGCGGCGGCAGGGGCGGCGGCTGCAACTTGGACGATGGTTTCTTCAACTGCCGCAGGTTGTACCGTGCTGGGCTGCGGGGCGAGCGGTGCAACGTCGGCGACGTCGACCGCTTGTGCAGCCATCAGAGCCTTTTGGATATCGTCCTGCGAGGCGACGAGCATTGGCATTTGGGGCACGTCGGGTGCAGGCCGGGATCTGGGGCGCAGGCTGGACGTGACTGCTGCAGCGGCGGCCAGGCGTATGGTCTTGCCCGCGACGCCTTGTTCTTCGCTATCGCCGGCCGTGCGGATCACTTGCGTGTTGCCCGAGCCCATATAGCGCGGCTTGGACGGGCGATTCACGGCGACGCGTGTTGGTGCCTTTTTGAACCCCAGATCCAACAGTTTGGCCACCTGTGCGTTGCGAGTCGCGGTCGAGCGGCCGCCGAACACCGTGGCGATGACCCGCTCGCTGCCCCGCTCGGCGCTGGCGACGAGGTTGAAGCCGGCAGCGCGGGTATAGCCGGTCTTGATTCCGTCCGCACCCCTGTAGGCGCGCAGCAGTTTGCGGTTGGTGTGGTAGACCTTGCGCACGCCCGCGTCAGCGGAGATGCGCGAGAAAAGATTGTAGTATTCGGGATAGTCGTAAAACAGATGCCGCCCCATGACCGTCATGTCGCGGGCGGTGGACAGGTGGCCCTCTTCGGTCAGGCCATGCGCGTTCTTGAAGGTGGTTCGCGACATTCCCAGCGCTTGCGCGGTGCGGTTCATCCGGCGGGCAAAGGCCGCTTCGGATCCTGCGATGGCCACGCCGATTGCGGTAGCCGCGTCGTTCGCCGATTTTACGGCAGCGCCGCGAATCAAGTAACGCAACTTGATCCGCTGGCCCGGTTTCAGGCCCAGCTTGCTGGGGGGTTCGTTCGCGGCGTGGCGGGTGATGACGACATCGTCGTCAAGCCCGATCTCGCCATGCTCGATCGCTTCGAACGCGATATATAGCGTCATCATCTTGGTCAGGGAGGCCGGATGCAGCCGCGCATTGGCGTTCTCGGAATGAAGCACCTTGCCTGATCTGGCATCGATGACATAGGCCGCATATGGCGCTGCCGCCGCACTGAGCGGGACGATTACGAACATCCAAACTGTGGCGAACACCCACAGACTCAGCCGGATAGACTGCCTGTCCCGATTTGTCATGGAACCACTCTTTTTTACTGCCTCGCGCCGCCGGATTTTTCCGACTGACTTTTATTGTTAGGGCGAAGGTATCACATGATGAGTGTCGAATAAAGTATTCAATTGGATAGAGTTTATCTAGTTTGACGTGCTCTCGATCCCATATATTGGGGGGTGCATGGCGCTCCCCACTAGACCGGCTAATGTGGACTAAATGTGTTCATGCGGGCGGGGGCCGCTGCGCCATCGCGGCCACGTCGGCATGGCGGGGGCAACAGGTGAGATGGTCATTGACCAGCCCGCAGGCTTCCATGAACGCATAGACGATAGTGGGACCGCAGAACTTGAAGCCGCGCTTCTTCAGATCCTTCGACATCCGGGCCGACAGCGGGGTGTGGGCGGGAACCTGGGATTGGCTGGTCCAGGTGTTTTGCAATGGGACGCCGTCGACATATCCCCACAGATAGGTGTCAAATCCGCCTTCTGCCTCAATCTTTTGCCATGCTCGGGCGTTGGTGATTGTCGCTTCGATCTTGCCGCGATGGCGGATGATTCCGGGATCGTCCAGCAGGCGGTTTACCTCGGCCTCTCCCCAGTTGGCGATGACGTTAGGGTCCAAATCCGCAAACGCCGTGCGAAAATTATGCCGTTTCTTCAGAATGGTAATCCAGCTCAGCCCAGCCTGAAAACCGTCGAGAACCAGCTTTTCCCACAATGCGCGGCTGTCCCATTCCGGAACGCCCCATTCGGTGTCGTGATAGGCAATATAGATTTCTTCGGGCCCGGCCCAGTCGCATCGCCTGCACATTTAGCGCGCTCCATTGTTTCAAATTGTCACATTAAGCCTTTCTTAGCGCAGTGCGCGCACATTGGGCGACAGTCAAATCGGAGCGACGCATGACAGACCATCGCAAGGCGAAATGGGCGGATGTGCCAGCGGGCCATCAGGACCCATTATCATACGCCATATCCTCTCGGGATCAGTCCACCATTGGCATGGTCGAAGATGCCGTGCGGCATAAGCAGGTGATGCTGGCCTTTCAGCCTGCCGTCGCGGCGGGACAGGTCGGACAGGTCGCCTTTTACGAAGGTTTGATACGTGTGCTGGACAGCACCGGGCGAATCATCCCGGCCAGGGAATTCATTGGCGCTATCGAAACCACCGAGACAGGACGCATCATTGATTGCCTCGCGCTGGAAAAGGGGCTGAAGACTCTATCGATGCATGCGTCGCTGCGGCTTGCGATCAACATGTCGGCGCGCTCCATCGGATATGGCCGCTGGATGCGTACGCTTAGGCGCGGGTTGGACGCGGATCCGACGGTGGCTGAAAGGCTGATTCTGGAAATCACCGAAGGTTCCGCCATGCTGGTGCCAGAGTTGGTGACCGGTTTCATGTCCGAGATGTCACAACGTGGCGTCAGCTTTGCGCTGGATGATTTTGGTGCCGGGTTCACTTCGTTTCGATACCTCAAGGAGTTTTACTTCGACATTCTCAAGATCGACGGCCAGTTCATCCGCGGTATTGCCCAGAATGCAGATAATCAGGTCCTGACGACGGCGCTCGCCACCATCGCGCGCCAGTTCGACATGTTTACCGTCGCCGAAAGCGTCGAATCTGCGGAAGATGCTACGTATTTGACCTCAATCGGTATTGATTGCCTTCAGGGGTATTTCTACGGCGCACCCTCCGTCAAACCGGTCTGGCTGACGCCCGAGTCGCGCCGCGCCACTGCATGAGCGGGCAAATAATGATGCGGGCCACCGTCCCGGTTGCCGCAATGCAGTGCATGGGATATGCAAAAGGGGAATGGGCAAAGGATGGCATCGGCCGCTAGGTCGACGTGCTCCGGCGCCTGGCAACACCCTGTCGGAGGATTTCCCATGACCAATGTCGTTATCGCATCAGCCGCGCGCACTGCCGTCGGCTCGTTTGGGGGGGCGTTTGCAAACACCCCTGCCCATGATCTGGGCGCTGCCGTGCTGGAGGCAGTCGTCGCCCGTGCGGGCATAGACAAGGCCGAAGTGTCGGAGACGATCCTTGGTCAGGTCCTTACGGCTGCCCAAGGGCAGAACCCTGCCCGCCAGGCGCATATCAACGCCGGCCTGCCGCAGGAAAGCGCGGCGTGGAGCCTGAACCAGGTTTGCGGATCGGGCCTGCGTGCGGTCGCATTGGGCGCACAGCATATTCAACTGGGCGATGCTGCGATCATCTGCGCTGGCGGTCAGGAGAACATGACACTCAGCCCGCACGCGGCGCATTTGCGGGCCGGGCAGAAGATGGGCGACCTGGCGATGGTCGACACGATGATTCGCGATGGCCTGTGGGATGCCTTCAACGGATATCACATGGGTCAAACGGCCGAAAATGTCGCCGAAAAGTGGCAGATCAGCCGCGAGATGCAGGATGAATTCGCGCTGGCCAGCCAGAACAAGGCCGAAGAGGCTCAGAATGCCGGGCGTTTCGACGATGAAATCGTTCCCTTTGCCGTCAAGTCGCGCAAGGGCGAGGCGATCATCGACAAGGATGAGTATATCCGCCACGGCGCCGTGATCGAGGCGATGCAAAAAATGCGCCCTGCCTTCGCCAAAGACGGAAGTGTTACGGCGGCCAACGCCAGCGGCATCAATGATGGCGCCGCAGCGACCCTGCTGATGAGTGCTGACGACGCCGAGAAGCGCGGAATCGAGCCGCTGGCGCGTATCGCCAGCTACGCCACGGCAGGACTGGACCCCGCCATCATGGGCGTCGGTCCGATCCATGCCAGCCGCAAGGCGCTGGAGAAAGCTGGCTGGAAGGTCGGCGATCTGGATCTGATTGAGGCAAACGAGGCGTTCGCGGCTCAGGCCTGCGCCGTGAACAAGGAGATGGGCTGGGATCCGGCCATCGTGAACGTGAACGGCGGCGCCATCGCCATTGGCCACCCCATCGGGGCCTCGGGCTGCCGCGTTCTGAATACGCTGCTGTTCGAAATGAAACGCCGCGGCGCCAAGCGAGGACTTGCCACGCTGTGCATCGGCGGTGGAATGGGCGTTGCCCTGTGCGTCGAGCGTGCCTGACGGCGCTTTTGCCTCAGCCGACATGCGGTCCGATCACAATGGGCGCCCTTCGGGGCGCCTTTTTTGCGGCCTATAGCTACGGTATGGTGGATCTTGGGCGCCGCAATTTGCCGTTACATGATACGATCGTCTACAATGGTGGTGCGGCACCGTCATGCGTCAATGATAAACTGAACACGTAATATTATTGCGCGTTGACACTTCCCGAGGTAACAGACTTACTGGCTCTAAGGCTGAAAATCGAAAGACAGAGGGATATCAACCATGGCTAGAACGGCACTTGTCACAGGCGGATCACGCGGCATCGGCGCCGCTATCGCGAAACAACTCAAGGCGGATGGCTGCAACGTCGCCGCGACCTATGCGGGGAATGATGAGGCCGCGAAGGCCTTTACCGAAGAGACCGGGATCAAGACCTACAAATGGAATGTCGCCGACTACGATGAAAGCGCCGCAGGTATCGCCCGCGTAGAAGCGGATCTGGGACCGATCGACATCGTCGTGGCCAATGCCGGAATCACTCGCGATGCGCCCTTTCACAAGATGACGCCCGAACAGTGGCACCAAGTGATCGACACCAACCTCACTGGTGTATTCAACACAGTCCACCCGGTCTGGTCCGGCATGCGCGAGCGCAAGTTCGGGCGCGTGATCGTCATCAGTTCGATCAATGGACAGAAAGGCCAGTTTGCGCAGGTCAACTACGCCGCTACAAAGGCTGGTGATCTGGGTATCGTCAAGAGCCTTGCACAGGAAGGTGCGCGTGCGGGTATCACCGCGAATGCGGTTTGCCCGGGATACATCGCGACCGAGATGGTGATGGCCGTACCCGAGAAGGTGCGCGAGTCGATCATCGGCCAGATTCCGACAGGCCGTCTGGGCGAACCCGAAGAAATCGCGCGCTGCGTGTCATTTCTGGCGGCTGACGGTTCGGGCTTTATCAACGGGTCGACGATTTCGGCCAACGGTGGTCAGTTTTTCGTATAACACCCCGCGCTGCGAACGAAAGAGGCCGACGCAGATTGCGTCGGCCTTGTGCGTTTTTCGCAAGACAGTTTTCCGTCAACTTTCTGAAAGGCGCTCAATTTCCTCTTTCAGCCGCAATTTCTGTTTTTTCATTTCCGCCACGTCAAGGGTGCTGACACCCGGCGCCCGTTGCGCCTGATCCACCTTGGTAGAAAGGTCGTGATGCTTTTTCTTCAGTTCCTCAATGTGCGAAGCCAGACTCATGAAAGCACTCCTCTTTTTCTATGTGCGAAATGTAACATGATGAGTGCACCACATTATTGTCAGTCTGTCACGCCGCAGGCGCAGCATGACGGCGGAATAATGTGAAGAACTCTAGTCACCATTCAGCGCGGCAAGTGTCCCAATTAAAGGTGGCGCCCCGCCGGGTCGAGCGGAAGGTGTTGCTTATGCACAGTTTTCGGAATCGGCGTATTCCGTGGCATCTGCCCGCATGATTTATGCATGGTGCAGGCAAAATTCAGCTCGCCGACCTTTGCGCGATCGACAGATCCGGCGCGTTGCAACGGGCATATCCGCCCGACAGCAAGGGGCAGACTAGGGGCCGTCATGCACCTCTATCCCGTTGTCGCGCAGGGCGCGGGCGGCATCGGCGAAATCATTGGGGTGCACCATCAGGCGGCGGGGGAAAATGCCAATACCACCTTCCAGAACGCTCATATTTACGTCCATTTCAAAGCAGTCTATACCCTCGCCCTGAAGCAGGGCCTGGGCGAAAGCGATGGTTGCCATATCGGTGGTACGCAGTAACTGTTTCATGTTGATTGATTTAAGCGCGCGCGCTGGCGTTGTCGAGGCGTGGCAGATGTGGACGGGGTGGATGTGGATCAGATGCTGAGCAAACCGCACGACAGGCTGGCCGCCCGTTTCGAGGCCAAGATGGCGTCGGTCGACGGGCTGATCCGGGCGCGCATGGCATCGCGTCACGCACCGCGTATCCCCGAGGTGACAGCACATTTGGTCGGGGCAGGGGGCAAGCGCCTGCGCCCCATGCTGACACTGGCCGCGGCCGAGATTTGCGGCTACTCGGGCGATAATGATGAGAAACTGGCGGCAACGGTCGAGTTCATTCACACCGCTACATTGCTGCATGACGACGTGGTCGATGAAAGCAGCCAGCGGCGTGGTCGGGCGACGGCCAATCTTCTGTGGGACAACAAATCCAGCATCCTCGTGGGGGATTACCTGTTCGCGCGATCGTTTCAGTTGATGGTCGAAACGGGCAGTTTGCGGGTGCTGGATATTCTGGCAGATGCGTCCGCAACAATCGCCGAGGGCGAGGTTCTACAGCTGACAGCCGCCCGCGATCTGGCCACGACCGAAGAGATTTACCTGCAGGTGGTAAGGGGCAAGACAGCCGCGCTGTTCTCGGCTGCGACCGAGGTGGGGGGCGTGATCTCGGATGCGCCCGAAGCGCAATGCCGCGCGCTGCGCGCCTACGGTGACGGTTTGGGAATCGCCTTTCAAATTGCCGATGATTTGCTTGATTTTCAGGGTGATAGCGCCGCGACCGGGAAAAATATCGGTGATGATTTTCGCGAACGCAAGCTGACGCTGCCGGTCATCAAGGCCGTCGCGCAGGCAGACGCGGGCGAGCGTGATTTCTGGCGCCGCACCATTGAAAAAGGTGACCAGCGTGACGGCGATCTGGAGTGCGCCATTGCGTTGATGCGGGGGCATGGCGCGCTTGAGGCCGCCCGCGCCGACGCGCTCAACTGGGCCGCCAAGGCCAATGACAACCTGAACCAGCTGCCTGAACACCCCACACGTGATCTGCTGGGCGATCTGGCCGATTATGTGGTGTCGCGTATCACATAGTCCCCGACGCGCGTGGCGGTAAAGTCGCGCGCGACAGGTTGACCTGCAAAGTGAACTGCCCGATCAAGCCGCGTTCAAACGGGTGACGGCAACCCACCAACCCGGGTGACTTTCCTTTAACCGGCCAGCCGCGCTGGCTGCGGTTTCGGCGTCTGCATAGAGGCCAAAGCACGTGCCGCCTGATCCTGACATGCGCGTCAGCATGCAGCCCGGCGTAACTTCGAGTGTTGAGAAGACCTGCTCGATCACCGGCTCGCACGCGATCGCGGCCTCTTGCAGATCGTTACGCTGCTGTTTCAGCCATTCGATAAAGGGACCCGCCTCAATGCCGGTCGGGATCGGGTCGGGCATGGGGGCATTGTCGCGATTGGACAGGCGGCGAAACACTTCGGTTGTCATCACGGGAATGTTCGGGTTGACCAGCACCGCATGCAGTTCGGGCAGGTCCGGTATGGGCGTGACGATTTCACCCACGCCGCTCATCCGGGCGGCACCGACAGGGGCGGCGCAGCAGACCGGCGCATCGGCGCCAAGCGCCAGAACATCATCGGGAATCTGCTTGCCCGTCAGATCGGACAAGGCCCGCAGCGTCGCCGCCGCATCGCTGGAGCCACCGCCGATACCTGCGGCGACGGGCAGGGTTTTTTCCAACGTGATCTGCGCGCAAGCGTCCATAATGCGCGCGGCGCGCAGCACGAGGTTGTCATCGCCTTTCGGGGTGCTCTCGGCCATTGGGCCGGTCAACACCAGCGAGGATACATCCGCGCGGCGCACCATGACACGATCACCGATGTCGGCGAACATCACCAGCGAATCCAGGATGTGATAGCCATCGTCGCGTCTGCCGGTGACATGCAGGGTCATGTTTATCTTGGCCGGGGCGAAAACTTCGGCGATGTCGCTGTCATTTCCTTCGGCCATGTATTCATCCTTCATCATTTCTCACTTTCAGGGGCTCGGCGCCCTCTTCTTCAAGAACCTTGTCCAGTCCGATCTCCAGCTTTCTGCGGACACGGTCCGGGTCAACATCGGGTGTCGGCTTGTCCTTGTTCACCAGCGACAGCGCCCGCCGCCATTGAAAACGTGCCTCTGTATGTCGGCCGACGGCCCACATCGCGTCACCCAGGTGGTCGTTCACAACCGGATCGACGGCATAGAGCTCGGCGGCCCGCTCCAGATTGACGACCGCCTCGTCATAGCGGCCAAGGCGGAACTGCGCCCAGCCCAGGCTGTCAACGATGGCGCCGCTGTTCGGCTCGGCCTGAACGGCCCGCTCGATCATGTCCAGCGCCTCGTCCAGCTTCATGCGCTGCTCGACCAGAGAATAGCCCAGGTAATTCAGCACCATCGGCTCGCCGGGATTCAATTCCAGCGCGCGGCGGAAATCGGTCTCGGCTTCGGGCCACTTGCCTAGGCGTTCATAGCTGATGGCGCGGGAATAGACAACGAACCAAGGCTCGTCGCCTCGCGCCTTGAAGAGCTTGATCGCGGCATCATAGGCCTCGACCGCCTTGTCGAACTGTTCGCTCTGACGGTAGAGATCGCCTGCCGAGGCCTGTACCAACGCGACCGCCGGATGGCTTTTGCGCAGGCTGGCGACCACGTCTATGGCACCTTGTAGATCGCCGGAGCTACGCAGCGTTTCGGCGCGGCTCAGTTCGGCGGTGTAGTAGGAGGGCGACGATGCGGGCACGCGTTGAAACGCCTGCGTTGCCAGCTCATAGCGGCCCAGTTGCGCCAGCAATTCGCCCGTCATGATCATCGCATCGACATCGTCGGGGTCCAGATATTCGGCCAGCCGCGTGTAAAGCAGCACGTAATCGGGGCTGGTATCCTGCAACAGCGCCATACCGAGCGACAGGAACACCTCGCTAATACCCTGACGCGGCGTTTCGATGCGGCCAAGGTTCAGCCGCTCGCCTGCGGCAAGGCGTGCGCGTAAATCGGCCACTTGCGGATCAGAATCGGTGCCGAACGTGTCGTCAAGAATCTTGATCGCATCCTTGTTCCGCTCAAGTTGGCTGAGAACTTCGGCCCACGCGATCACGCTGCGGCGGGTGGTCTGCATCGGGCCATCGACGTCGCCGGAATAAATCTTGTCCGCGCTTTCGAAATCCCCGACCGAAGCCAGCGCCAGCGCCTTGTGATAGACGGCGAGGCTGCGCAGACCTGGCTCGGCGGCGATGGCGTCGAATTTTTCCAGCGCGGTGCCCATGTCGCCGGTGCCCAGAGTCGCCCACGCCCCGATCAGGCCATCGGCCAGCGGTCCGACAGCCTCTTTGGCATCGATCATCTTGAGAACAGTGGCAAAATCGCCTGTTACGACCGCATCGCCCAGCAGCACCATCTGCGCCACCTGGCTGCGCATGTCCTCTGCGGCCATGCGCTTGGCGATCGGCAATGCCTTTTCGACCTTGCCGGTGGCCAGCAGTGAACCGATGGCGCTGTCCAGCAGCACCAGATTGTCCGGATCGGATTTCAGTGCCCTCAGCGCATATGTCGCGGCGGAAGCGTAATCGCTGTCAAACCGTGCGGCGCGGGTGGCGAGGTAAGGCCCGGCGGTATCGTTCGCGCTGGCGGCAACAGGTGCGGCCAGTGTCGGGGCCACGAGTGCCAGAATGGTCAGGAATCGGAGTGTCACGCGCGCTGCCCCTGCTTTTGCATGCATATGTCGGCGCAACGTAATGCGCGGCAGGGCCGAGGGCAATGACGCCCGGCGTATCGCCGCCGGACGCCTGGTGAATTTAGCGTGTGGAGGTCCCGCCTACATGTTGGGATAGTTTGGCCCGTCCCCGCCTTGCGGCGTGGTCCAGGTGATGTTCTGGGCCGGATCCTTGATATCGCAGGTCTTGCAATGCACGCAGTTCTGAAAGTTGATCTGGAACCGCGGCGGTTTGCCGTCTTCCTCGATGAACTCGTAGACGCCAGCGGGACAATACCGCGCCGAGGGGCCAGCATACCTGGCCAGGTTGAAATCCACCGGGATGTCCGGGTTTGTCAATTTCAGGTGCGCAGGTTGGCTTTCCTCGTGGTTTGTCATCGAGAAGCTGACATTGGTCAGCCGGTCAAAACTCAGTTTGCCATCGGGTTTGGGATAGTTGATCGGCTTGTGCTTCTCGGCCAGTTCGGTCGCTTCGGCGTCGTTCTTGCCGTGCTTGAGCGTACCAAGAAGCGAAAAGCCAAAGCTGTTGGTCCACATGTCCATGCCGCCCACCATCAGCGATGTGGTAAGCCCGTATTTGGACCAGAGCGGCTTGACGTTGCGGACCTTTTTCAGATCCTTTCCGATATCACCGCTGCGCACCTCGGCCTCATAATCCGACAGTTCGTCGGCCCGGCGGCCCGCCGTAATCGCCGCATGCGCGGCCTCGGCGGCGGCCATACCGGACAGCATTGCGTTATGGTTGCCCTTGATGCGCGGCACGTTGACCATGCCGACCGAGCAACCCAGCAGCGCAACGCCCGGTGCAACCATTTTCGGCATCGACTGATAGCCACCTTCGCTGATCGCGCGCGCGCCATACGCCACGCGCTTGCCGCCCTTCAGCAGCTCGGCCACCATCGGGTGATGCTTGAACCGCTGGAATTCCATGTAGGGGTAAATGTAGGGGTTCTTGTAGTTCAGGTGGACGACGAAGCCGACATAGACCTGATTGTTCTCAAGATGATAGATGAATGACCCACCGCCCGCATTCTTGCCCAGCGGCCAGCCCATCGTGTGGGTGACGCTGCCTTGGCGGTGCTTGCTTGGGTCAATCTCCCAGATTTCCTTCATGCCGAGGCCGAATTTCTGCGGCTCGTGGCCTGCGGACAGATCGAATTTTTGCATCACCTGCTTGGCCAGCGATCCGCGCACGCCCTCGCCGAGGAAGACGTATTTGCCGTGAAGCTCCATCCCCGGCTCGTAATTCGGACCTTCTGTGCCATCGGGATTGCGGCCGAATTCGCCCGCGACGACGCCTTTGATCGAGCCGTTTTCGCCGTAGACGAGTTCCGAGCAGGCCATGCCGGGGAACACCTCGACACCCAAGCCCTCGGCTTGTTCGGCCATCCAGCGGCAGACATTGCCCATGCTGACGATGTAATTGCCATGATTGCTCATCAGGCCCGGCATGGGGAAGTTGGGTACGCGGACCTTCCCGCCTTCGCCCAGCAGGTAAAAACTGTCATCCTTGACCGGCACGTTCAATGGCGCGCCCTTTTCCTTCCAGTCCGGCATCAGGCGGTTCAGGCCGACCGGGTCCAGAACGGCGCCCGACAGGATATGCGCGCCCACCTCGCTGCCTTTTTCCAGCACGACGACGTCCATATCGGGGTCCAGCTGTTTCAGGCGGATCGCGGCGCTCAGCCCTGCCGGGCCGGCGCCCACAATCACCACATCATATTCCATCGTCTCGCGCGTCGTCTGGGACATCGGATCATCCTTTCAAGGGCCCGTGGCAGGGCTGGCAATATAGCTGCGAACGTCCCTAGCGCGTGGTGGCGTCTGACGTCAATTCAAACACGACCTAAAGGAATACGCAAAACGGCAATTTATCACCTGTCCGGGCCGGTCGGTCGGCGGGTGCGATTGCGTGTGTTCGGGCGATGCTCTATTGCAAAGCCGCACGCACTGGGGGCATCCTTGGGCGGGTTGAAATCAATGAGACGGCAGGTGTGGCAGTGGCCGACGCCGCGGACTGGGGTACTGACATGGAAAAGTTTCCGATGACACGCGCAGGCAACGACGCGCTGGGCGCCGAGCTGAAGCAGCTGAAATCGGTCGAACGCCCGGCAATCATCCGCGCCATCGCCGAGGCGCGCGAGCATGGCGACCTGTCCGAGAATGCCGAATATCATTCCGCCCGCGAAAAGCAGAGCTTTATCGAAGGTCGCATCAAGGAGCTGGAGGGCGCGTTGGGCCTGGCCGAAGTGATCGACCCGAAAAAGCTGTCCGGCGCCATCAAGTTCGGCGCGACAGTCACGCTGATCGACGAAGATACCGAAGAGGAAAAGACCTGGCAGATCGTCGGCGAACATGAGGCGAGTATCGAAAAGGGCCTGCTGAACATTAAATCGCCCATCGCGCGCGCCCTGATCGGCAAGGAAGAGGGCGACAGTGTCGAAGTGCACACACCGGGCGGCGACCGCGCCTATGAAGTGCTGAAGATCGCGTATGTCTGACGGGTCCGGTTCTATTGCGGACGCATGAGATGGCGCCCAGGATGACTGGCTATAAAACCAGTAATGCGACTACGCAGATTTCCGGCGCGGCGCGTGACGTCTATCGCTTAGCGCGCGTCGAGATGGCGGCGCTGATCCTGTCGGCGGTCTGGCTGTTGGCGGCAACGCTGTTCTTTGTGGTGTTTGGGGCGGGCCTGCGCGAGGGTGCATTGGGCGTCGTACTGACGACGCTGGCCATCTTGCTTCCGGTGGCGATGATCTGGGTCGCGGCCATTGCCGCGCGCACAGCGCGCATCATGCGCGAAGAAAGCGCGCGTCTGCATGCCGCGATCGACGGTATCCGCCAATCCTATATCACCCAGTCAAAAATGCAGAATCCGCAGAGCAGCGCAGACACTTCCGTTGCGCGCAAACTGGACGAAGTCGCAGCAGCGCAGCGCAAGACTGAAACGGCGCTTGCGACGTTCACATCGATGCGTCCCCTGGTGCCTGCGGCATTGCCGCCCGCCCGCGTCGCTGCGGCCCGCCGTGCGCCGGGCGATGAAAGTCAGGTGGCGCTGCCGCTGGGCACCCCTATCGAGGACACGCTGCCGCCGCTGGAGCGTAGCGACTTCATCCGCGCCCTGAACTTTCCGGAAACCGCCGAGGACAAGGCAGGGTTTGCATCGCTGCGCCGCGCACTCAAGGACCGCCCGGCCGCGCAACTGATACAGGCTGCACAGGATGTGCTGACCCTGCTCAGCCAGGACGGCATCTATATGGACGATCTGCGCCCGGACATGGCCCGCCCGGAAATCTGGCGCAATTTTGCCGGTGGCACCCGCGGCCGCGCCATCGCTGCGCTGGGCGGCATACGTGACCGCTCGTCGCTGGCGCTGGCGGCGGCGCGAATGAAGAACGATCCGATTTTCCGCGATGCCGCGCATCATTTCCTGCGCCGCTTCGATCAGATGTTCAGCAGTTTCGCCGAATCGGCGGATGATCACGACATCTCGGATTTGTCGAACACACGCACGGCGCGCGCGTTCATGTTGCTGGGGCGGGTTGCGGGAACGTTTGACTGAGCGTGCCGCTGCCCCGGCGCAAGGTTGCCTGCGCCGGATTTGAGTATTTGTAGAACGATGAAAGAGCGAGACAGCGCTTTTTCTTGGTCAAAATACCCAAATCCAAGGCTGCCCATGGGCGATGCGCACCGATGTCAGGGTGCCTCGGCTGCCATCCGCGATGCGCGCCGTGTGACCGCCAGGCGCCGGAGGAACGCGAGGATGAAGATTGCCGTGAGGATCAGCACGATGGTCGCTGCGGGGGCGGAATCGAGGTAGAAGCTGGCATAGGTGCCCAACAGCATCGAAACGGTGCAGACCAGAAACGACATCCAGAGCATTGCGCCAAAGTTGCGCACCGTCAGGAACGCAATCGCCCCCGGCGTAACCAGCAGGGCAACCGCCAGGATCAGCCCGACCGAGCTGAGGGTGGCCACGATGGTCAGCGACAAGGCGGCCAGCAGGCCGTAGTGCAGAACGCTTGTGCGCAGCCCCGAGGCTTGGGCCTGTGCCGGATCGAACGCGTGCAGCAGCAGATCTTTCCATTTGATGATCAGCAGACCCGACACGACCAGCGCGATCAGGCCCGACGCCCACAGATCCTGCGGGCCGACGCCCAGCATGTTGCCAAACAGGATATGATCGAGATGTTCGTTCGTGTGGATCGAGGTGT
This sequence comes from Roseovarius sp. M141, assembly GCF_024355225.1. NCBI lineage: Bacteria > Pseudomonadati > Pseudomonadota > Alphaproteobacteria > Rhodobacterales > Roseobacteraceae > Roseovarius > Roseovarius sp. M141. The sequence continues at coordinate 3,176,661 of NZ_VCNH01000008.1, read as the reverse complement.
ACATGATGATGCCAACCCCGAACATGCCGGAGAAGACGACACCCATCACCGTGTCCTGCTTGACCCGGCTGTTCTGTGACAGATAGCCCGTGAGCAGCGCGCAGCCCATACCGGCAGCGAATGCACCGACAATCAGCGGTAGGCCCAGGATCCAGGCCAGCACGATGCCCGGCAGTGTCGCATGGCTGACCGCATCGCCCATCAGCGCCCAGCCCTTGAGCACCAGAAAGCACGACAGCAGCGCCGTCGGCGGTGCCACCAGAAGCGCAATCCAGAAGGCATTTTGCATGAACGGGAACTGGAAGGGCAGCAGCAGCGTGTCGATCATGGCTGGATCTCCTTGGGGGTGGCCGCTGGCTCGGCATTGTGGCCGGGGCTGCGGTCCAGCGCCTTGCGCGCTTTGCGGCGGACCGCCAGCGTGCCGTGTTTTGGCGCAAAGACGAACGCGGCGAGGAAGACCAGCGTTTGCAGCGTCACGATAACCCCGCCTGTTGCCCCGTCGAGGAAATAGCTGGCATAGGCCCCCACAAAGCTGGTGAGCGTCCCGATCAGCACCGACACGACGATCAGCCGGGGAAAGCGGTCGCACAGCAGGTAGGCCGTCGCGCCCGGTGTGACCACCAGCGCGATCACGAGAAACGCACCGACGGTGATCATGGCGGCCACAATGGCCGCTGACAGCAACGCAAAGAAGACGAGCTTGAGCAATTCAGGCCGCAGGCCGATGCTGCGCGCGTGGCTTTCGTCAAAGAAGACGACCATCAGATCCTTCCACTTGGCCAGCAGGACGGCCAGCGATACGAAGCCGATGAGTGCCAGTTGCAACGTATCCTCGGGGGTAATGGCCAGGATGTTGCCCATGATGATGGTCTGGATGCTGACCGACATCGGCGACAGCGACACCATGAAAAGGCCCAAGCCAAAGAACGAGGTAAAGATAATGCCGATGATCACGTCGATCTTCAGCCCCGAACGCCCGGACAGGAACAGCATGGCCCCGGCGGCCAGCCCGCCGGCGATGAACGCCCCCAACGCGAAGGGCAGGCCGAGGATATAGGCCCCCGCCACGCCCGGCACGACCGAGTGCGACAGCGCGTCGCCGATCAGCGACCAGCCCTTGAGCATCAGATAGCATGACAGGAATGCACAGACGCCGCCGGTCAGGGCCGACACCCACATCGCATTGAACATGTAATTGTAGGAAAAAGGTTCGATCAACGTCTCGATCATGTGTCACCGCCCTTGTCCGGCGCGGGCTTTTTGCGCGGCTTGCGGCGTTCGCCGTAGTGGACGAAGGGCCGTTCGTCATCGGTGATGATGCGCAGCTCGCGCGGGTCGTCGTCGTCGTGCAACTCATCCCCGCCGAGGGTGAAGTGGCGCAGCACGCCGCCAAAGGCCGATTCGAGGTTTTCGCGGGTAAAGACCGTGTCGGTCAGCCCGTAGGCCAGCACGGTGCCCTTGACCAGTACTGTGCGGTCGCAAAATTCGGGAACCGAGCCGAGGTTGTGGGTGGAGACCAGCATCACGCGGCCCTCATCGCGCAGCTCGCGCAGGAGGGTGATGATCTGTTCTTCGGTCTTGACGTCGACGCCGGTGAACGGTTCGTCCAGCAAGATGACCTGACCGTCCTGAGCGAGCGAGCGGGCAAGGAAGACACGCTTGCGCTGGCCGCCTGACAGCTCGCCGATCTGGCGCTTGCGAAAATCGTTCATCCCGACGCGGGCGAGGGCCTGTTCGACCGCCGCGTGATCGGTGGCGCGGGGGCGGCGCAGAAACCCCATATGGCCGTAGCGGCCCATCATCACGACATCTTCGACCAACACGGGAAAAGTCCAGTCGACCTCTTCGGATTGGGGAACGTAGGCGACGAGGTTGTCGCGCAGTGCCTCTTTGACCGATTTGCCGAGCAGGCGAATTTCACCGCGTGCGGCAGGCACGAAGCCCATGATCGCCTTGAACAGGGTGGATTTACCGGCGCCGTTGACACCGACCAGCGCAGTGATGGTGCCGCGCGGGATTTCGAACGTGGCATCATGCAGGGCGGTGTGGCCGTTGCGGTAGGTGACGGTCACGTCGCGCGCCATGATTCCGCTTGCCGGATCGGCGGTGGTTTCCGCATCGGTCGATACCTGGTCGCGCATAAGGGTGTCCTTGTTATTAAAAACGGGGCGCCGGGGCGCGGCGCCCCTCAGTAGCTGACGTCAGTCGATATGCGGCGCCAGCGCATCCGTGATGGTTTGTGCATCGACGCGCAGCAGGTCCAGATATGTGGGCACCGGACCGTCGGGCTTGCTCAGGCTGTCGACATACAACTCGCCGCCATAGGTGGCGCCGGTTTCGCGGGCGACCTGCCTTGCCGGGTCGGTGTTCACGGTGCTTTCGCAGAATACGACGGGGATCTCATGTTCGCGCACGCCGTCGATAACACCGCGCACCTGCTGCGGTGTACCGACCTGATCGGCGTTTACCGGCCATAGATACAGCTCTTTCAGGTCGAAATCGCGGGCAAGATAGCTGAACGCGCCCTCGCATGTCACCAGCCAGCGGTTGTCCTCATTGATGCTGGCAATGCGGTCTCGCAGGGGTTTCACTGTTTCTGTGATCCGCTGTTTGTAGGCGTCGGCATTGGCCCGGTAGTGTTCGGCATTGCCCGGGTCGTGCTCGGAGAAGGCGCTGACGATATTGTCGATATAGATCAGCGCGTTGCCCAGACCCATCCACGCGTGGGGGTTCGCCATGCCCTCGTATGAGCCGGACGAGATCGAGATGGGATCGATCCCATTGGTCAGCGTGGCCGAGGGGATGTCGCCCAGATTGGCGAGGAATTGTTCGAACCACAGTTCGAGGTTCAGCCCGTTGTAGAGGATCAGATCGGCATCCGACGCGCGTACGATGTCCTGCGGGGTCGGATCGTATCCATGGATCTCGGCGCCGGGCTTGGTGATTGATACGACCTCGGCATGATCGCCCGCGACGTTCTGCGCCATGTCTTGCAAGATAGTGAACGTCGTGACGACCTTCATCCGGGTGCCGTCCTTGGCCGCGGCGCCGGTCGCGGTGAGGGCGGCGGCGATGGCAGTGGCCATGGCGTATCTCATGGGGGTCTTCATCTGAAGGCTCCTGCTTCGGTTGTAATGGGTTTAATGAAAATGCGAAGCAGTCGCAAGTGTCAAGGGGTGTATCCCCTCTGCATACGCTATTGCGCGATTCTGGCGCAGGAGTCGTGGCGCGGGTAGGGTGGCGGGTCTGGCGTTCTACATCCTTGGCCCGCGCCGTTCGATCCAGCGAAATCCCATCGTGATGAGTCCGGCAATCAGCAGATACCCCAGCGCCAGCAGCAAAAGCGGTTCGTAGATGATGAACGTGTCCTGGCGGACGCGGGAGGCGACGGCGTAAAGTTCGACTATGGTGATGGTTGCGACCAGCGGCGTCGCCTTGAGTTGCAGGATCGTCTCGCCGCCCAGCGTCGGCAGGGCCTGGCGGATCGCTTGGGGCAGCCAGATGCGGCGGAACATCGTGAATTTGGGCATGCCAAAGGCGCGTGCGGCCTCGATCTGGCCCTTCTGGACAGACGCGAAAGCGCCGCGCATGACCTCGCCCTCGTAGCCGGCATAGGACAGCGTCAGCGACAGGATCGCATAGGGCCATGCCTGCCTGAGATAGGGCCAAAGCTCGGATTCGCGGATCCATGGGAACTGCGGGAAGAGCGAGCCGAGGCCGAAATAGAGCAGCCAGATTTGCAGCAGCAGCGGCGTGCCCCGGATCACGGTGCAGAACGCCCGCGCTGGCGCCGCCAGATACCAGGGGCCGATCGCTTGGGCGAGGCCCAGGGGTACGGCCAGCGCAAACCCCAGCACGAGCGATACCACCAGCAGCCAGATCGTGACCCATAGCCCGCTGAGGGCGAGCGGGGCGTAGGCGGGGATCCAGCTCCAGTCGAGGGTGACGGCGCACCAGATCACGAACGCCGCAAAAAGGCCCAGCATGATGAGGCGGCGGGGGATCAGCATCGCGCGGATCATGATGAACTCCGATGCGATGGTTGCCCGCGCCGCGCCCATTTCTCGATCCGGGCAAACACGACGCCGGAGAGGAGCGTGACCATCAGGTACAGGAACCCGGCAGCGAGGAAGAAGGTGAAATAGGCCCGCGTTGTCTGCGCCGCCTGCCGGGTTTCCAGCGTCAGCTCGGAAAATCCGACGACAGCCAGCAGGGCGGTATCCTTGGTTGCGATCAGCCACAGGTTGGCAAGGCCGGGGATGGCAAAGGCCGTCATCGCCGGGATCGTCACGCGCCGCGCCAGCAGGCCGCGCGGCATGCCAAAGGCGCGCGCCGCCTCGATCTGGCCGGGGGGGACGGCCTTGATCGCGCCGCGCAGGATTTCGGTGGAGTAGGCGCCCTGCACCACGCCCAGCACCCAGATACCGGCGGCGATGCCACTGATTTCGACGGGGCCGCGCCCCATGGCGGCGGCGATATTGTTGATGATGTCGGTGCCGACGTAATAGAGGATCAGGATCAGCACCAGTTCGGGCACGGCGCGCACGACGGTGGTGTAGACCTCCAGCAGGTCGCGCACCCACGGGCTACCGTAGAGTTTGCCCATCGCGCCGAAGAACCCGATGATCAGGCCAAAGCCGAAGGCCCCCAACGCGATCTGGATCGACGCGGCCAATCCGCGCAGCAGGTTCGCCCCCCAGCCGGGGGGCGAGAGCGACAAGAGTTCCAGCGCTTGCTCCAAGGGGTGCGCTTACTTGCTGTAGATCGTGGTGGTGAAATACTTGTCCGTGATCTCGTCATAGGTGCCGTTTTCAAGGATCGCGGCGATGCCTGCATTCAATTGCTCGCGCAGCGCATCGTCGCCCTTGCGCACGCCGGCGCCTACGCCCTTGCCCAGGATCGCCTCGTCATCCGCGACGGCGCCGACGATCTCGCAGCAGGCGCCGATGTCGCTGTTGACGAAATCGGCCATGGCGATGCTGTCGGCCTGAACCGCATCGACGCGGCCTGAATAGAGATCCTGATTGGCCTCGTCCTGCGTCTGGTAGACGCGGATTTCTGCGGCGCTATCGCTGAAATGCTTCTGCACATAGGCCTGATGTGTGGTCGATGCCTGAACGCCCAGGATCTTGCCGTCCAGCCCGGCACCGTCCGGGGTGATCCCGGACCCCTTGGCGGTCACGACGACGGCCGGCGTTTTGTAATAATGATCGGTGAAGTCGATTTTCTTCGCGCGCTCTTCGGTGATCGACATGGACGCCATGATGACGTCGATCTGCTCGCCCAGAAGCGACGGGATGATGCCGTCCCAGCCGGTCGGGGTAATCTCGCAGGTCATCTCCTGCACCGCGCAGATGGCGTTCGCGATCTCGACCTCCCAGCCGGACCAGTTGCCGGCGCTGTCGGGCGCGGCGAAGGGCGGATAGGGTTCGGAGGCGATGCCGATCTTGACGGTTTCTGCGGTGGCGGCGCCTGCGGTCAGCAGGGCGGCAGCGGTGGCCGTGGCCAGCATTGTCCTGAGGTTCATTCGTATTTCTCCCTGTTTTGCGTTTTTTGCTTTTCGGTTTTTCGCTAGGGTCGCTCCGGTTACGAGACGGTCCTAAGAAATTGTTTCAGCCGCTCGGACTGCGGATTTCCAAACACCTCTTCGGGCGGGCCTTCTTCTTCGATAAGGCCTTCGGACAGGTAGATGACGTGGGTGGCTACTTCGCGCGCGAATTTCATCTCATGCGTGACCAGGATCATGGTGCGCCCTTCGGCGGCCAGATCGCTGATGACGGTCAGCACCTCGCCCACCAGTTCGGGGTCCAGCGCGCTGGTCGGTTCGTCAAATAGCATCACGGCGGGGTCCACGGCCAGTGCGCGGGCGATGGCGGCGCGCTGCTGCTGGCCGCCGGACAGAAACGCGGGATAGCTATCCGCCTTGGCGGCAAGGCCGACACGTTCCAGCAGCTCCATCGCGCGGGCGGTCGCCTCGCGCTTGGGGATGCCCAGCACGTGCACCGGCACTTCGATGACGTTTTCCAGCAGGGTGCGGTGCGTCCACAGGTTGAACGACTGAAACACCATGCCCAGCTTGGTGCGGATCCGCTCGATCTGCTTGGGCTTGGCGGGGGTGCCGTCGGGCTTCATCGCGATCTGCTCACCACCGACGATGATACGGCCGGAACTGGGTGTCTCGAGGAAGTTGATGCAGCGCAGCATGGTGGATTTGCCCGAGCCGGACCCCCCGATGATCGCCACCACGTCGCCGCGCGCGGCGGTCAGGGACACGCCCTTGAGAACCTCCAGATTGCCAAAGGATTTGTGCAGATCCTCGACCCTGATGGCCTCTTGCGGTGCGGTGTCGGTGACGTCCGCCTGGGCGGCGGTTTGTGCCGAACTCATGCATGTCTCCCCATTCTTGGCTTGTAGTAATTCCGATTCTGTCTAATTGTGCAACTGTATAATAACGATTCATCCCGAACCCTTGCTCTCAACTTCACCCAGCAGGCCCGCCATGTCGCCCGAACGCAAGCCATTCCGCCGGATCGGCCCCGATCAGCGCCGCGATGCGATGATCGCAGCGATGCTGGCCGTGATCGCCGAAGAGGGGATCGCCGCCGCCACCACGCGCGCCGTCGCCGCGCGGGCCGAGGTGACGCCGGGCCTGATCCGGCATTATTTCGACAGCAAGGATGCGCTGCTGAGCGCGGCGTATGAGCGCCACATGACGGCCCTCACGCGGGCCACATGCGGCCCCGATACGGGCGGCAGCGCCGCTGCGCGGCTGGCACGGTTTATCGTGGCGGGCCTGCGCGCGCCTGTGGTCAGCGCCGAGGCGGTATCGCTCTGGGCGGGGTTCCTGACGCATGTGCAGCAGGGCGGGCGCATGCAGGACACGCACGCGGCGACCTATGCGGAGTTTCGCGACCACTTGCAGGGCCTCATCGTTGCCGCGCTGGGCGAGGCCGGGCGCATGGCGCCACCGGCAACACTGCGCCGCCACGCAATCGCCTGCAATGCGGTGATTGACGGTCTGTGGTTAGAGGGCGGCATGCTGCCGGACGCCTTTGACGCGGACGAACTGGCACAGATCGGGCTGGCTTCGGTGGGCGCGATGCTGGACTTGCCGCTAACGGCGGAGATGATCGAAGAAGGGAAATTGACATGAAATTTGCAAGCATTACCGAGCGGCTTTCACATCTTGGCGGTGCCAAATGGGCCGTGCATTCGCGTGCGCGCGCCCTCAAGGCGGCCGGACATGACATCGTCGAACTGACCATCGGCGAGCCTGACGTGCCGCCCCGCGATTCGCTGGTGGAGGATGCCGCCGCCGCCATGCGCGCCGGACGGATGGGCTATTCCAACGGCATGGGCGAGCCGGGTCTGCGCGCGGCGCTGGCGCAGCGGTACACGGGCTCGACCGGGCGCGCGATCACGCCCGATCAGGTGATGTGCCTGCCCGGCACGCAGACGTCGCTGTTCACCACCCTGATGGGATTGGTCGAGGCGGGCGACGAGGTGCTGGTGGGCGATCCGATGTATGCAACATATGAGGGCTGCATTCGCGCCAGCGGCGCTGCGATGGTGCCGGTGCCGCTGGACCCCGAGAATGGGTTTCGCATCCGGGCCGCTGATATCGCCGCGCGCATCACTCCGCGCAGCCGTGCGATTTTACTGAATACGCCGCACAACCCCACCGGCGCGGTCCTGACGCAGCAGGATATTCGCGAGATTGGCGCGCTGGCGCGCGAGCATGATCTGTGGATCATCTCTGACGAGGTGTACGAAGAGCTGATCTTTGACGGCGTCCCTTTCGCGTCGCCGCTGGCCGAGCCGGATCTGGCGGATCGCACGGTGGTGGTATCGTCCATTTCCAAAAGCCACGCAGCGCCGGGGTTTCGCAGCGGCTGGGCGATCGGCAGCACCGAATTCACGTCAAACCTGCTGTCGCTGTCCGAAACGATGCTGTTCGGCAGCCAGCCCTTTCTGGCAGACGCGACCGCCGCCGCCGTGTCGGCGCCGTCTCTGGTGGCGCCGGGGATGCGCCAGCGCTTTGCCGCCCGGGCGGCCTATCTGGCGGGACGTTTGGAGCAGGAAAGCGCGCTGCGCGTCAGCCGCCCGCAGGCAGGCATGTTCGCGCTGATCGACATTTCCTCGACCGGAATGGACGCCGAAAGCTACGCGTTCGATCTGCTGGAGAATGCAGGCGTCGCGGTGATGCCCGGCACATCCTTCGGCGCGACGCTGAACACATGGGTGCGCGTTGCGCTGACCGCTTCTGATGCGGCACTTGAGACGGCGTGCGGGCGTATCATCCCCCATGCCGCCGGGTGCCCGGGTGATGCACAGGAAACCAATTCCCTGGGAGCATTTACATGACCAATCCTGCCACGCATTTTACCCACGCCATAAGCCGCCGACCCGGCGCCAGCGTCACGCACGGCCTGCGCGCCGAAGATCGCGGTGCGCCCGATCTGGCGCGCCTGCGGGCCGCCCATGACGCCTATGTTGCGACGCTGCGCAGCACTGGCGCCAAGGTCACCGTGCTGGACGCGCTGGAAGAGTATCCCGACGCGCTGTTCGTCGAGGACACCGCGCTGTGCCTGCCCGAAGGTGCGGTGATGATGCGCCCCGGCGCTGCTAGCCGCATGGGCGAGGTGGCGCAGATGCGGCCCGCCTTGGCCGCGCTGTTCGAGGATCTGCGTGATATTCACGGCCCCGGACATATTGAAGGGGGCGATATCCTGTTCACCGGGCGCGAGGTGTTGGTGGGCCGCTCGGCCCGCACCGATGCCACCGGCGTGGCCGAGCTGCGCGCGGTGACGGATGAGTGGGGCCACAGTTTGCGCGAAGTGCAGACGCCGCCCGGCGTTCTGCATTTCAAGACCGACTGTTCGCTGCTCGACCCTGAAACGATCCTGTCGACCAAGCTGTTGGATGCCAGCGGCTGCTTTGAAGGCTACCGCGTGCTGCACCTGCCCGACGGCGAGGAGGCGGCGGCCAACGCCATCCGTTTTAACGACGCGGTGTTGATGCCTGCGGGTTTCCCGAAAGCGGCCGAAATGCTGTCAGACGAGGGGTATGACGTGCGCCTTATCGATAACCGCGATTGTGCGCTGCTGGATGGCGGCATGTCATGCCTGTCATTGCGCCTGAACGTCTGAGGCAGGGGGGCCGGGCGGGTGCCCGGCCTTTGCTGCGGTGCTGGCGGTCTTACTTCAGCTCGACCTCGACGAATGACATGGGCATGTCGCCTTCGTTGATAACGTTATGCTCGGTTCCCTCGACGCGCTTGTAGACGCTGCCGGCGGGGACATGGTTTTTCTTGATTTCGCCACTCGGCAGTTCCAGACGCATTTTGCAGTCAGTGAGCGTCGTGATGACGTAATCCATCCCGTGCGTGTGCCAGCCCGTCTGCTGGCCCGGTTCGAAATCAAAGCGGGTCACGCGGGTGCGGGCGTCGTCGATAAGCTGTGTCGCGGTGCATGTCATTGTCATGGTCGGGGCCTCCGGCGGGAGTATTTCGGGAACGATGAAAGCCTATCCCGCCACATTCCAGGAGACGTGTCTAGGGCGCGCGCTGGACGGTCAGGTCGCGTAGGTCGCCCCCTCGTCGTCGAGAATCGCCATCAGCTCTGCCAGGTGGCGGTCGCTTTGGCCGGGATAGCCATCCAGTTCCCGCGCGGTTTTCTCCGCAATCTCGTCAGAAAGAACCCGCAGCGGCTGGCCGGTTTGCAGCGCGCGGATATAGGTTTCGGCGGCGCGTTCGAAGTAATACATGCGGTTGAACGTGTCGGCGACACTGTCGCCCAGAACCAGCACGCCGTGGTTGCCCATGATCATCACCTTCTTTTGCGGATCACTCAGCTGCGCGGCGCAGCGTTCGCCCTCGCCCTCGAACGCCAGGCCGCCATACCCGTCGTCGATGATATACCGGTTGAAGAAGGTCGCGCAGTTCTGGTCGATGGGTGGCAGGCGGCTGTCTGCCAGGCTGGCCAAAACAGTCGCGTGGATGGAGTGCACATGCATCACGCAGCGCGCATGCGCACAGTGCCGGTGCACGGCGCCGTGCAGGCCCCAAGCGGTAGGGTCGGGCGCGCCGGGGCGGTTGAGGGTGTCGGGATCGCCCGCATCCAGCAAAAGCAGTTCGGACGCGCGGATACGCGAGAAATGCGCCTGATCGGGGTTCATCAGGAATTGCGTGCCATCCTCGTTCACGGCCAGGCTGAAATGATTGGCCACTGCCTCGTGCAGATTCAGCCGGGCGGTCCAACGTAACGCGGCGGCAAGCTCGGTGCGCTGGGTCCAGTGGTCCATGTTGGGGACCTGTGTTTCGGGCTGGCGTTCGGGCGTTTGCATGGCGCGCTCCTTTGGGCTGCGAAGATATAGCGATGAAACCGGGTCAGGGCCGGGGCACTCTGCGCACTGTGATCATCCTATGCAAACAGACTGCGCGATTCGCGGGGGAAATCCAAACGCGTAGGGCGCGCAACCGTGGAATCGATCCGGGTTTCCAATTGCCGTCCATCGCATTCCCGTGGGTGGCGCGGGGCAATGTGCGGGCGCACCGGCCATTGTGATACTGCGACCGTGACGACACCGGTGCCAACCATCGTGAATGTGCCTCGATCTGCCAAAACCATTGAAATAAGTGGAAATGTCGGAATTCCGGCCAGATCGCGGTGGGCGTGTGTGCCTAAAACGTCACATGACAGCCAACAACGCCCGGCGGCGGGCGGGGTTCGTTGACTCACGCAGGCAAAAGACAGCATTAGATGCTTCAAGTCGCGTCCATACTCGGGAGGCGGCGGATCATGACACAAATCATACCTGCTACTCTGAGGAGGGACACACCTTGAAAAAGCATCTGCTTAGCACCAGCGCAATCGCCCTGGGCGTCGCCATGGCGGCACCTGCCGCGGCCCAGGAATGGGACGTCTCGTTCGGCGGCTACATGAGCCAGCACGTCGGATATGTCGACGTCAACGGTTCGGCCAACGCCGGTCAAGACTATGACGGCGTCAACATTCTCTCGAACTCCGAGATCATCTTCACCCCCTCGATCACGCTGGACAACGGCCTGACCTTCGGTGTGAACGTGCAGCTGGAAGGCAACAACTCGCCCGGCAGCCAGATCGACGAATCCTACATGACGATCAGCTCGGACACTCTGGGTCAGATCATCGTCGGTGGCGAAAACTCGGCTGGTTACAAATCGATGGTTGGCGCACCTGGCGTGACCACGATGTACATCAACTCGCCTTCGATCTCGGCATTCATTCCGTTCTCGAACGCATATCCCGGCGGTTTCCGTCAGGCCGGTCTGTCGTCCTTCACCGAAGTTGCGGGTAACAACGACGTTCAGCGTCTGACCTACTTCACGCCTTCGTTCAACGGCCTGACAGTCGGTATCTCCTATGCGCCGACCGCATCGGCAGGCCAGAACGCCGGTGCCGTTGCCGCAGGCAATCTTGACCGCAACGCTAACCTGTCGGACATCTTCGACATTGGTGTGAACTACAGCCAGACCTTCGGCACGACCAGCGTCACGCTGTCGGCACGTTACGGCACCGGCAACTCCGCAATCGTCGGTGTTTCCGATCCCGAAACATGGGGCGTCGGCGCACAGATTGGCTTCTCCGACTTCCTGATCGGCGGTAGCTACGCTGAGAACAACAACGGTGCAGCTGGTGGCGTTGGTGGCGGTCTTCCCGCTGACTACGGTTCGAACAACAAAGGTTGGAACCTGGGCGTGACCTACGACATCGCTGGCCCGTGGGCTGTTGAAGCTGTGACGTACCAAGGTGAGGTTTCCACTGCGACCGGCAAAGCCCGGTACGAAGCCTACCGCATCGGCGCGAGCCGCGATCTGGGACCGGGCGTCGATTGGGACATCTACCTGGCGCAGGTTAACTCGCACAACGGTGGCGTTGGCGCAGCTCGTCTGACGTCGAACGGTACGCTGATCGGCACCGGCATCAACCTGTCCTTCTAAGACTGGTTGACGTTAAAATTAGCGGGAGGGGTGGCAACGCCCCTCCCGTTCCTTTATCCGCAGGTCTGAAACGGTAACCTGCATGCAGGCGGGACAGATGAGCAAAACCCCCAAGAAGACATCCGCAAAAACCACCCGTCCCGCGCAGCCCACGCCCAAGGCCAGCATCGTGTGGCTGGCGTCGTACCCGAAATCGGGCAACACCTGGACGCGGATCTTTCTGGCCAATTACCTGATGAACACGCGGGAGCCGGTTTCGATCAATCAGGTTCACCGCTTTGGCATGGGCGATTCCATTGCCAAGACATATCGGATGGTGGCCAAGGATGAGGCTGCCGATTTAGAGGACGTCAACGTCACGCTTCGGTTGCGCGACCGCGTGCTGCGCGGCATCATCGGCAATGGCGCCGACGTCAATCTGGTCAAAACCCATAACATTCGCAGCGCCGCCTACGGGACCGATCTGATCCCGGCGAAATACACCCGCTCTTCAGTCTATATCATGCGCAACCCACTGGACATGGTGCTGTCCTATGCGCGCCATTACGGCATCACTGCCGCCGAAGCCATTGACGTGATCGGACGCAGCGACAATGCCAATGCCAGCGACACGTCGACGGTCTGGCAGTTCCTGGGCAGTTGGTCGGAGCATGTGAACAGCTGGACGGCTGATGCGCCCTATCCCAGCCTCGTGCTGCGCTACGAGGATATGCTGAACAAACCCGAACGGGCGTTCGGCGCGCTGGTGCAGCATCTTGGCGTGCCGCTGGACCCCGAGCGGCTACAGCGCGCGATCCGCTTTTCCAGCTTTGACGAGGCCAAGGGGCAGGAGGCCAAGGCCGGTTTTGCCGAGAACCCCGGCAAGAACAAGACGTTTTTCACCTCCGGCAAAGCCGGCGGATGGAAGGACGAACTGAGCGATGATCTGGTGGCGAAGCTGCGGACAGAACATCACGACACGATGAAGCGCTTCGGATACTTGTGACATGAGCAATCTCAAGCGGATCATCTGGATCGCCTCCTATCCCAAATCCGGCAATACATGGATACGCAGCCTTTTGGCGCATTACTTCATGCCACCGGGGCAGGCGCCTGACATCAACAACCTGCGTAACTTCACCACCGCCGATGTGCGGCAGGATTTCTACGATGCGGCAAATGGCGCGCCTTACAGGGGTGCGGATATGACCGATTGGATGCGCGTGCGCACCCCCGCGCTGCGCCTGATCGCGCAGTCACGCCCGAACCACCATTTCGTCAAGACACATTGTCAGACGATCCGCATCGATGGGCAGGACGTGATCCCGCCCGAGGTGACGTCGGGCGCTATCTACCTGATCCGCAATCCGTTCGATCTGGCGCCCAGCTTTGCCCGACATCAGTCGACGGATATCGATACGGCCATCGACAGGATGTTGAACCCTGACACGGTCATGGGCACGCCAACCGGGATTTTCGATGTGCTGGGCCGCTGGGACGATCACATCTGGTCCTGGACCAATGCGCCGGGCCTGAAACGGCGGGTGATCCGCTATGAGGATCTGCTGACCAAGCCTGCGCGCGAAATACGCGGCCTGCTTGAGGTATTTCTGGGCCAGAAGGTGGACGCCGCCAAGCTGGCCCGCGCGGTCAAGGCGACCGCTTTTGCGAACATGCAAAAGCAGGAGCGCGAACTGGGCTTTACCGAACGGCCCGAGGGCATGGCCAGTTTTTTTGCCAAGGGGCAGGCGGGCGTCTGGAAGGACGATCTGACCCCCGCGCAGGTGGGTCGCCTGCGGGCCGCATTCCTGCCGACGCTTGAGAAGTATTATCCCGAAATGCTGCGCCAAACCGAGGCGTTTGCCGCAGGCGCCTGACGCAGGCGCATTGGCACTGCGCCGCCGCGCATCTATATTAAAGCCCACACAACGCGAGGTGATACCGATGAAAGCCCCCTTTTTCACGATCGTCGCGGCGCTTGGCCTGACCGGGCTGGCCGCCTGTTCGCCCAACGTTCCTGCCGGTCGCGCGACGCTGGGTCCGAATCCGGCGCTGGGGGGCGGAACATTTACGTCGCCCGGCGGTATCACCGTTGCGGTGGACGCGCGCAATATCGGCGGGCGCACCGGTATTTGCGGCGTCTGGGCCGAAAGCATCAACCAATCAGTCCTAACCCGCAATGCTGGTCGCAAGGTCATAGATAGCGGCGGCGTTACCTTGGGCGGCGAGGCGGTTGCCCAGGGCCTTGGCTTTCTACAGCAGGTCGACCCGGCCACATCCTATGCCGGACTCGGGGCCAATTGCATCACGACGGACCGCGCATGGCAGAAAGGCGATGAGGCACGCGAATTGAAGGTCATACTTGCGCGCCAAATGATCCTGAATGAGTCGGATGGCGATTTCGGGATAGCAGGCGGCGTCATCATCTGGTTCCGCCCTGGCGGTCCCGGTGCGCACCCGTCGGACAAAAAACCATGGTAGTCTCTGGATGGGGCCGGCGCGTCCGGCAGTCTGGACCAGTCGCCGGGCTGCACCCGTCCAACTGATTTTTCCGGCGGTTTCATCGGTGTCCCTATGATGATCCGGGTTGAAAAGGGATCGCCGATCACCCCGACTGGACGCGCCTGCCCGGCGGGCTACCATCTGGCCCCACGCGGAAGCACGGTTGAGGTGTTTTTATACCTTCGGGCAAACACGTGGCATCCGGTATGCCAAAGCTCCGCGTTCAGGGCTGGTGAGCCGCCGGATCGCGTCAAGTGTGCCCTGTTTCGGGCCGATAGTAAAAGGATTGAGATATGATCGATATTTCCAATAAGGGCGGCCTGATAGCGCTGATTTACGACGTCTGGGCGATTATTTCGAACGTCGGCCGACATGTGGACCGGGGGCGCGCCTGATGGCGCATGCCTCGCGGGGGTATGGGCGCGCGCGCGTCCCCGTCGGGATTTGGCCCGCGCTCAAAGGCGTCTGGGTGTTGATCGGTGAAAAGAATCTGAATTTGATCGCGTCGGGCATCGGGTTTTTCGGCATCCTCGCCACGTTTCCGGCCATTGCCGCGCTGATCGCGCTCTGGGGGTTCGTCGCCGATCCGGGTCTTGTCGCCGGGCAGGTGTCTGAATTCACGACCCTCCTGCCTGACGAGGTGGCCAATTTGCTGACCGCGCGGGTGGCCGAACTGGTTGCGGCAGATGCCACGACGCTGGGATGGGCGGGCCTGCTGTCCGTCGTCTTGGCGCTGTGGTCCGCGCGGGCAGGTATCGGTGCGCTGATCGTGGGCCTGAATGCGGTTTACGGCGAGCGGAATCGGGGTGGTGTGCGGCATATTCTGGTGGCGTTCGGCCTGACCGGCGGCATGATCTGTCTTGCGCTGGCCTGTTTTGCCGCGCTGGTCGTGGCGCCCATCGTGCTCAGCTTTCTGCCGCTGGGTTTCATGGCGTCGCTCGTGGCGGAAACGCTGCGCTGGACAGTGGCAGTCGGGACAGTGATGCTGGCGCTGGGGCTGCTGTACCGATATGCGCCCAACCGTCGCGGGGTTGCGCGCGCCGGATGGATCACACCGGGTGCCATTGCGGCCACTATCCTGTGGGCGTTGGCGACATGGGCGTTCAGCGTCTACCTTCAGAATTTTGGCAATTACAACAAGATCTACGGATCGCTGGGTGCGGTCATCGTGCTGCTTTTGTGGCTCTATCTCAGTGCGTTCGTCTGTTTGCTGGGCGCCGCGCTGAACGCTGAATTAGAACTGCAACAGCGCAAGGACACAACCCGCGGCCCCGCCAAACCTATGGGCCAGCGGGGCGCCTTTGTAGCCGACAATCTTAGCCGGGATGGTAAAAGCGTCGACTGAATAT
Source organism: Roseovarius sp. M141 (assembly GCF_024355225.1). Lineage (NCBI taxonomy): Bacteria > Pseudomonadati > Pseudomonadota > Alphaproteobacteria > Rhodobacterales > Roseobacteraceae > Roseovarius > Roseovarius sp. M141. The sequence goes on along the minus strand of NZ_VCNH01000008.1, from coordinate 3,160,851 downwards.
CGGCCCGGCGTTCATTTCCCGTCCGTGGGTCCACGGCCCCGCGCAGCAAGGGCCGCGTTAAAGCCGATGATGAATGCCTCGGCCAAGGGGGGCGTCGCGCCCGGCTTCGGCGGGGTGGCGGGATCGCTGAGGGGGGGCGTTGCGTCTGCGTCGCGCTTGGACGACGATGAAGCCACGCCCAAGGCAATCAGCCCGGTGCCGGTGTAAATCCCTGCCAGAATAAGCGCCGCAGCGAATGCTGAATAAGCATCCTCCAGCATGATCCAGGCAGCTGAGGTCAGAAAGCCGAGACCTACCGAAACGAAAATTCCACCCACGACGCAGATCAGCGCGCGCCGTATGGCGCGCGCCGAGCGGTCCTTGACTGCGGATACAAGGCCCATTGCTGCGATCAGCGGCGCGAGGTGGACAGAATGCCCACGACAAAGCCCAACGCGGCAGCCATACCCAGTGAGAGTGCGGGTTTCTCCTGAACGAAATCATGTGCTTGGGCATTCAGCGCGTTTGCCTGCGCCTGCGCGGCGGAAACCGCATCGGCCCCGCGCGAGCGCGCATCGTCGAAACGCTTCTGCGCGGCTTCTGTCATGCTATCGCGCTGCGCCTTTGCCATTTGGCCCAGCGTCTCGGTGATTGCACCGATGTCCTGGCGCAATGTGGCGATCTGGTCCTGCAGGTCATCACTGTCGGGGGCTGCTGCTTTGTTTTGTGCCATATCCGTGGCCTCCTGAAACTTGAACGTCTGTCAGATGCAGCAACGCGTCAGTGGGCGTTTGGTTCCCATCTATATTTTGCCGTGTGCGGGAACCCCCTGATTGGAAGGGCGTTTGAAGTTAACCAAGTGGATTCACACTAGCACCCCATGGAAAGGAGATACAAATGCTCTATTGGGCCGTTGTTTTCTTGATCGTAGCGCTTGTCGCTGCCGTATTCGGCTTTGGCGGTATCGCGTCTGCGTCTGCGGGGATCGCGCAGATTTTGTTCTTTATATTTATCGTCTTGTTTGTCATCGCATTGATCGCCCGCGCGTTTCACGGAAGAGGGCCGCGCTGAACGTTGAGGCCCGACCTGCAATATCGGGACGCCCTTGGTTGATCTGAGGGAGGTGCAGCTTGTCGTGGGCCGTGACGAGGCGGCGAAAGTCGGCGTGATGTCAGAGTGATGAAAGTGTGATGAAAGTTGCTCCGACTTTTGGCGATGTGAACCAATACGGTTTGTGTCCCTCTTACGACAAAGCCGCCGACAGGAAAAACTGTCGACGGCTAGGCTATCAGGTTTAGAACCCCGATTGGATCAGGCGGTTTTGAGCGTCTCTGTCGACGAGAAGAACATCGCCTGACTCACGGCAGAGCGCACCTGATCTTCGTTGTAGGGCTTGGCAATCACGAACGCCGGTTCTGGCTTGTCACCGGTCAGCAGGCGTTCAGGGAAGGCGGTGATAAAGATCACCGGGATGTCGCCCACCTGGTCCAGCAGCGCCTTGACCGCGTCTATGCCGCTGGAATTATCGGCCAGCTGAATGTCGGCCAAGATCAGGTCCGGTATCTTCTGCAAGCCCAGTTCAATCGCCGCGTCGCGGGTGCGCCCGATGCCGGTGACATTGTGACCGATGGATGAGACGATGCTGTGCAGGTCCATCGCGATGATCGCCTCGTCCTCGATGATAAGAACGTTGCCGGCCATGCTGTTTTCAATGTCACGGCGCGCGGTTGCGATCAGGTCTTCGGCATCGGTTGCGCTGATGTCCATGATCGCGCCAATTTCCTGCGGGCTGAATTCTTCGATTGAGTTCAGCAGCAGCGCTTGGCGCGTATCGGGTGTCAGTGCGCGCATGTGGTCCTGCGCTGCTGTCTCCAGATTGCGGCTGGCCGATGCGCCGTCCTCGCCCATGTCCGGTGCGCCGACGCTTTGCCAGACAAGGCGAAAGGCGCGGAAAAGGGCGACGCGCGGTGATGGATCGTTTGCATAGGCTGCCCTGTCTTCGAGAATTGCCTCTAGCGTGGCGGTTGCAAAGGCGTCCCCGCTGGACTGGCTGCCTGTCAGGGCGCGGGCATATCTGCGCAGATAGGGAAGGTGATGCGCTATCTGCTGAGAGAAGTCCGGCTTGGTGTCAGAGATACCCATTGTTGCTCCGTATTTATTCGGTATTTTTCAATTCATGTCGGGAACCAACCCAGTATGAACGCGTTTGGTTCCCACGCGCGTGTAAAAAAGAGACGGCTCGAGGGCGACTATTTATGGATTGGCAGACGTGATGACCACAGGCAAGGGCGATGGGGATGAAAGTGGCAGGAACGCGCCACAGGGGCAGCCTAAACAGGGGCAACCTAAACGCAATCAGATCGACGATAACCTGAGACGTGTTTACGATGACATGCTGGATGACAGCGTGCCGGACCGTTTTCAGGATTTGCTGCGCCAGTTGCGCGAGCAGGACAGCGAAAAATGATACAGAAAAAAAGTGACGAAAGTGGTCCGCCACTTGATCCGCGCGACGAAATCGTGACGCATCTCAAACCGATGCGCGCCTTTGCGCTATCGTTGACGCGTGATATGGCGCGGGCGGACGATCTGGTTCAGGACACCGTCGTCAAGGCGTGGACGAATATCGACAAATTCACTGCCGGCACCAACATGCGCGCCTGGTTGTTCACGATCCTGCGTAACACATTCTATTCAGAACGGCGCAAGGCCAAGCGCGAAGTCGCGGATGTGGATGGGGCCATGACCGAGCGCATGTCGGAAAAGCCGGCACATGACGGCCGCCTTGCCCTCACCGATTTTCGTCGTGCGTTCGAACAGCTTCCTGCTGAACAGCGTGAGGCGTTGATACTGGTCGGCGCGCAGGGCTTTGCCTACGAGGAAGCGGCCAAGATGTGCGGCTGCGCCGTTGGCACAGTCAAGAGCCGCGCCAATCGCGGGCGCAAGCGGCTGGCCGAGATGCTCGACATGCGCGAGGACGAGGCGATGGAGCTGACAGACCAAGCGACCATTGCAGTCATCAGTCGGAACCCGGGCGCGATGTGACCATGGATACCAAGCGTCCGGAAAAGGCTGCCGTTCCCGAACAGGGGTGGCAATCTCTGAGGCGAAGCGATGCCCTTTTGCCGCGTACCGCGCTGCTTCTGACGCTGGCGCTGTTGCCGCTGGGCATCATCGCCGTGGCGCAAACGCAACGCGCGGTCAATACTGCGCGCGACACCTACCGCGCCAGCCTCAGCGCGCAGACCTCCCGCCTTGCGCAGCCCGAACGCGAGGTGATCCAGAGCGCGCAAGGGATAACTCAGGGGCTTGCCGACGCGCTTGTGGTTCTTGGTCCTACCGATGCCGTTTGCGCAGACCTGATGCGTTATTCGGCGTCGCGTAATGATCAGGTGGTGTTTTTGGGCTTTATCGATGTCAATCGTCGCTCGGATTGCAACAATTTCGGCAAGTCCTACGACTTTAGCGGAATTGAGTCGCTGCGAAATGCGATGAAGCGGGGCGCTTTCTCCATCAGTTACAATCCCTCTGGCGGGGCCAGCGGTAAACCTGTCGTGATTGTGCAGCAGCCGGTTTTCAGTGCGCAGGGCATACTCAAGGGATATGTCAATCTGTCGGTTCTGACAGAAGCTCTGGTGGCCCGGCGCAAGGCCGACCGTATGGCAGAAAACGCGGTGATTGTGACGTTCAATGACCGGGGACAGATCCTGACATCCGACCGTCCAGCAGACCAACTGGACGCATTCCTGCCGTCCGAAACCGAGCTGGCCGATCTGGTCGGTGGCGGCAAGCAGTTGTTCACCGAAGAGACGCGCAGCGGCGCGACGCGCGAATTTGCCGTGGTGCCCATTGTCGAAGGCCGTGCCTACGCCTTGGGCAGTTGGGACCCGGCGCGCCCGCAGGTCCGCGAGCGGGCCTTTGCCACGCTGACGCTGCTCTTTCCGCTATTGATGTGGCTCATCAGTCTGGTTGTGGCGCTGGTTGCGATCAGGCTTCAGGTCATTCGCCCGGTGCGCATTCTGGGCCGCCAGATGCGCGATTTTGCCGAAGGGCGCCGCGTGTTTCACAACGAGGCTCTGGAAAGCGCCCCCAGCGAACTGCGCGAGATCGGTGAGACGTTTGCGTCCATGGCGCAAAAAGTCATCCGTGATGAGGCGGATCTGGAAAACACCGTTCACGAGCGTGACGTGCTGATCAAGGAGGTGCATCACCGGGTCAAGAACAACCTGCAACTGATGTCCTCGATCCTCAGCATGCAGGCCCGGACGGCGCCCACGCCGGATACACGCAGTGCACTGCGCAAGGTGCAGGACCGGCTGACCAGTCTCGCCGCCGTTCACCGCGGCCTGTACGAGACGCCGATGGTCAGCCAAGTGCGCGTCGATATCCTGTTGGACGACTTGCTGCGGCAGTTGGCCACTCTGAGCGGAGGGGCGTCCGCGCCACTTGACGTCGACTTTGATTTGCAGCCGGTCGTTCTGGTGCCCGATCAGGCCGGCCCTCTGGCGATGCTGGCTGCCGAAGGGTTCACCAATGCGCTGAAATACGGCGGTGCCGGGCCGGATGGGCGCCGCGTCATCCGGGTGCGCCTGCGCCCGGACCCCGACCTGCCCGACATGGTCCTGTTCGAAATCGCGAACACCGTCACGTCAGACGTGCCGGGCGAGACAGAGCAGGGCCTGGGCCTCAAGCTGATTCACGCATTCTGCGCGCAGCTCGATGGCCGCTTTGTCAGCAAGGAGAAAGAGAGCGGTTGGTATTCCATGCAAATCAGTTTCAAGCTACAGGCGTTCGAACCTGATCAACACATACCGCGCGTGTAACGCACTGAAGGGAGGCACAGATGAAGGTGACACGCGACGGCGACGGTGCCGTGATCGATGCGGTCGATCTGGGCGCCCTGTTTGACCTGCCGCCCGGCGACGTGGCCGACGCGATGCGTGCAGGCAACATCACCAGCCAGTTTGAGACGGGCACAGGCGACGATGAGGGGACATTTCGGATGACGTTCTGGTACGGCGCCCGGCGCGTGCGCCTGACCTGCGCCGAGGATGGCACGGTGCTGAAGACGTCACGCAACAGTACGAAACGCGGCCTTCCGGGCTTCAACAAAACGGGCGACACTGAGCCGCCCGCTTAATGTGACAAACATTCTGTTGTTTTCTGCGCGTCAGGATGCGCGGCTGAAACGCACCCCGTCGGGCATATGCGCATCCAGCGCGCTGGCGACAATCCGCGTCAACGCGCGCCCTTCGGGCAGCAAGGTCAGCGTCTGCGCATCCAGCGTCACCAACGCGCCAAACCGCGCGGTGATTTGCGCCAGATCACGGTCCAGACTGGCGGTCAGATCGCCATATCTTGCGCGCAGCGCTGCACGGTCGATGGCAAACTCGCACATCAGCATTTCGATGGCATCAGCGCGCATCAAATCGTCCGCGCTCATCACATGCCCGCGTGCGCCTGCCAATTGCCCAGCCTCGATCCGCTGGATATAGGCGGCGGTCGCGGCAGCGTTCTGGACATACCCGGCGGGCAACCGCGAGATCGACGAGGCGCCAAGACCGATCAGCGTGGCGCAACTGTCCGCCGTATACCCCTGGAAATTGCGCCGTAGCCGCCCCTGATCCTTGGCCAGGGCCAGTTCGTCGCCCGGGCGGGCGAAATGGTCGATGCCGATCGGCTCGAACCCGGCGGCGCAAAATTGCGCTGCGGCCAGTTCGGACAGGCGGTGGCGGGCCACGTCACCCGGCAGGGCGTTTTCGTCGATCAGCTTTTGCCGCTTGGCCACCCATGGCACATGGGCGTAGCCGAAAAGGGCGATGCGTTCGGGGGCAAGCGTCAGCACCTTGGCCACCGTATCGGCGATGCGCGCGTCGGTCTGGTGGGGCAGACCATAGACCAGATCGCAGTTCAGCGACGTGATCCCGGCAGCGCGCAGATCGTCCACGCAAGCGCGGGTAATGTCATAGGGTTGTTCGCGCCCGATTGCGGCCTGCACCTCTGGGTCGAAATCCTGAATGCCGATACTGGCGCGGTTCATCCCCTCGGCGGCCAGCGCATCTATCTTGGCGCGGTCCACCATCGTCGGGTCGATCTCGACCGAAAATTCCCAACCATCCGCCGGAGGTATCGCGGCCTTGACCGCGCCGGCGAGGCGGTGGATCAGGTGCGGCGGCAGAATTGTCGGCGTGCCCCCGCCCCAGTGCAGGCGGCCCATGCGCAGCCCCGCGGGGATCGTTTTGGCCACCAGCGCCAACTCGGCCTCGAGCGTGCCGATATAGCTTTCGACCGGGCTCAGCGTCTGGGTGCCTTGCGTCCGGCAGGCGCAGAACCAGCACAGGCGTTCGCAGAACGGAATGTGCAGATAGACCGACACCGGCTGCGCAGGATCCAGCGCGGCCAGCGCATCGGCCTGAAAACCGCTGCCCACGTCGGGGGAGAAGACCGGCGCCGTCGGGTAAGAGGTATAGCGGGGCACGCGGGCGTCAAAGAGGCCCAGTGCGCGGAGTGTGTCCAGATGTTCCATGAGGGTGCTGTCGCACAGGCGCGCGCGACAGACCTTGTGCCAGATCAAGTTCACCGCGATATTGCGCGCTGTTGTCACAGGAGATGCTGATGGACGTGATCCCGTTGGGACTGCAGGCCGCCCTCTGGGGTCTGGTCGCGGGTAGCGCGCTGCTGCTGGGCGCGTCCGTGGGGTATTTCCTGCGCCTGCCGGCCGTCTTGGCATCGTCCATTATGGCATTCGGGATCGGCGTGCTGATCTCGGCGCTGGCGTTCGATCTGATGGACGAGGCGTTCAGCATCGGCGGCACCGGCGCTGCCGTTGCCGGATTTATCGGCGGCGCGGCCCTCTATGCGCTGGCGAACGCGATCCTTGCGCGGGCTGGCGCGCGCGAACGCAAGGTATCGGGCCGCGCCCCCGCCGCCAGCGTCGCCGCATCGCTGGCCATCGCCATCGGATCATTGCTGGACGGGGTCCCGGAAAGCGCGGCCATCGGCATATCGCTGCTGGATGGCGAAGGCGTGGCACTGGTGACGCTGCTGGCGATCGTGATCTCGAACATACCCGAGGGGCTGTCCAGCACGATCGGGATGAAGCGGGCGGGCAAGTCTGCAATCTATATCTTTGGTATCTGGACCGCCATCACGCTGGCCTGCAGTTGTGCGGCGTTTCTGGGATATACGGTAATCGGATCGCTGGCACCGTTCTGGATTGCGGCCGCCACAGCCTTTGCGGCGGGGGCGATATTCGTCATGCTGATAGATACGATGATCCCCGAAGCGTTTGACGAAATCCATGCACTGTCCGGGCCGATCGCGGCGGTGGGGTTCCTGCTGGCCTTTGCCGCGACGCATCTGCTGTGACAGCGCCGCCTCGCATGGCGCACAAGAAGAAAAGGGGTAGCCCTTTGGCTACCCCCTGAAGCTGGTTACTTTACGAACTGAAATCACTTTTTGGCTTCCGTGTGATGCGCGCCGATGAACCATGCGTCCTTGCTGACGCCACGGCTGACGGCGGTGTAGAGGTCTGCGGTTTCTTCGTCTCCCGCTTCGCCCGTTTCCTTGAGGCCCTCATGTGCCAGCGATGCAAACTGCACCATGCGCGTCTTCAGCGCTTCGATGTGGGTATCCTGATGCACTGCATCGCGCGGGTAGGCGTCCAGCTTGCCGTTCTTTTCGACGCCTTCCAGCGTGCCGTCGGCGGTGCCGCCCAGAATGACGATGCGTTCGGCGATGACGTCGACATGTTCGTCCATGCGGGCGCGCACCTCGTCCAGAAGCTCGTGAATACCGATAAAGCTGGGCCCTTTGATGTTCCAGTGCGCCTGCTTGAGCGCCAGTTGCAGTTGGATGCCGGTCGCCAGCGAGGTATTCAGATGGTTGATGGATGCCTCGCGGGCATTGTCGCTTAGGTAATCTGTGAACTTCTCGGTCATGTGATGTCCTTTCAGTTAGGTCGTGTCGCAGGGAGGGCGGTAGCCCCGCATGCGGTCTCTGGCACTATTACGCAGCGAGGGGCGCCGCGGTTCCACGCAGCGCCCCCTTTCAGCGACCTGGGTCGCCATCTGCGACACGCGGTCGCGGCGCAGCGTCAGCGCCCGCTCATGATCATGCGGAACCGAAGCTGATCGAAGATCACGGCGAGGATCAGAAGCGCGCCCAGCAGAACCATCTGCATATAGGAACTGACCTGCGCCAGATTCATGCCGTTCTGCACCAATATGATGAAAAACCCGCCCAGCACCACGTTCTCGACCCGGCCCAGCCCGCCGCGCAGGCTGACCCCCGCGATCACGCAGGCGGCGATGGATTCCAGCGCGATTGTGCCGCCCAGATTGGCCTCGCCCGATTCGACGCGCGCGGTCAGAAGCAGACCGGTCAGCGCCGCGATCAGCGAACAGAGGATATAGGCGATCATCAGCGTGCGGCGGGTGTTGATGGCCGACAAATGCGCGGCCTTGATATTGCCGCCCACGGCGTAGATCTGCGCGCCCAGCCGCATGCGCGACATGAAAACCCACATCACCGCAATGCAAGCCGCCGCCACGATCACCGGCACCGGGATGCCCCACAGCCTGCCAAAACCGAACACGTTGCCGAACGCATAGGGCAGCCCCGACACCGGGATGCCGCCCGTCAGGAACAGGGCCAGCCCCGCACCGACCGAGGACACGCCCAGCGTCATGATGAAGGGCGACACCTCGAACACGGCGACGCCGATGCCGTTGATCCCGCCGACTACCAGCGCCGCGCCAAACCCCGCCAGCGCGCCAATGGCGATAGCCAGCCACACCGCATCGGGAAAGACCGGCGCCATCGCCACCATCACCGTCGCCGACACTACTGAGCTGAGCGCGATCACGGTGCCGACCGACAGATCGAAGCCCCCTGAAATCAGTACCAGCATTTGTCCCAGCGACACGAGGATCAGATAGACTGACTGGCGCCCCACATTTACGAGGTTCTGAACCGTCAGAAACTTATCCGACATGATGGTGAATACGATCAGCGCGATCCCTAGGAAGAAGGGCAGCACGCCCACGCGGATGAACACCCGTTTCAGCAGGTTATCCTGCGGCGCGTCATCTGGGCCGGTGGCGGTCGTCATGCGGTTTCTCCCGTCTCGTCAAAGAAATGGCGCAGCACGTTGTCTTCGGTGCGCTGGTCGCCGGTCAACTCCGCAGTGATGCGTCCCTCGGCCATGACCAGAACCCGGTGCGCAAGGTTCAGCACTTCGGGCAGGTCGGACGAGATCACGATCACCGCCTTGCCCGAAGCGGTGATGTCGCGGATCAGGCGGTAAAGCGCGGCACGCGTGCCCATGTCGACGCCGACCGTCGGTTCGTCAAAGATATATAGATCGGCCTCATGGCCAAAGCTCTTGGCGAACAGTACCTTTTGCTGATTGCCACCCGACAGTTGCGCGACGGGTTTGGGGCGGTAGCTGCCTTTCAACTCGACCGTATCAAAAATCTCGGCGGCGGCGCTGCGCAGGGCGCGGGGGTGGATCATCGGACCACGCGCCTCGCGGCCCATCATCAGGTCGATGCATAGGTTCTGCCAGCCGCTTTTGGCCAGATCCAGCCCCTCGGCCTTGCGATCGGAGGTCAGGTAATGGATGCCCGCTGCCATGATATGCCGGGTGGGCGCGCCGGTGATCTCCGTGCCCTTCCAGCGGACGGTGCCGCTACGGACGGGCTGGATGCCCATGATGCTACGGAACAGGCGCGATTTGCCCGACCCGACCAGCCCGGCCATGCCCAGTACCTCGCCCCGCCGCGCGGTCACGGACGCGCCGCGTACGCCCCACGCGCGCAAGGACTCCACCTCCAGCAGCGTGTCGCCCGGCATGTGGGGAATATCGGGATAGATGTCGCGAATTGCGCGGCCTGCCATCATCTCGACCAGCGTTGCCTCGTCGGTTTCGGACATCAAAGTCGTGCCGATATAGGCACCGTCGCGCAACACCGTCACGCGGTCTGCGATGCGTTCAAATTCGTGGATGCGGTGCGAGATATAGATGATCGCGACGCCTTGCGCGCGCAGGCGCAGGACCGTCTGGAAGAGGTGGTCAACCTCGCGGTCGGTCAGCGATGCGGTGGGTTCGTCCAGGATCAGCACCTTGGGATCGCCGTGAAATGCCTTGGCGATTTCAACCATCTGCTGCTGGGCCCGGCTTAGATGCGCAACCACTGCGTTCACCGGAACATCAAAGCCGAGGCTGTCCAGCAGCACCTGCGCGGCGCGGCGCATGGCGCGGTGATCGGTGAAGGGGCCGACGCCCGGCTCGCGGCCCAGAAACATATTCTGCGCTACGGTCATTGTGGGAATCAGCGAGAATTCCTGAAAAACGGTATAGATGCCAGCAGCTTGGGCGTCTGCAACCGAGGTAAATCGCACGCTGCGCCCCTCGACCAGTATCTCGCCCTCCGAGGGGGTGTTGGCCCCGGCCAGAAGCGAGATCAGCGTTGATTTGCCGGCGCCATTTTCGCCGAACAGCACATGGACCTCGCCCGGCCTGACGTCGAAATCGACGTGATCCAGCGCGATCACGCCGGGGTAGACGCGCGTCAGGCGCTGCGTCTGGATCAGGGGAGTATCGCTCATTTGGGATATAGCCCTTTGAAGGGATGCGCCGGGCGGCGCGGAGCCGCCCGGCTGTGATGCGTCATATCATTCGACCGAAAAGATCGGCGAGAAATCTTCGGGCGGCAGGACGGCGGCGCGATTGGTATCTGCGATATTATCCTGATTGATGACGAAAATCTTCGGGCCGACATGCTTGATATAATCCTTGCCCTCCAGAACGCGGATCGCCTGATCGACGGCCATGCGTGCCTGAATGACCATGGAATCCGCAGGCGCGGCGGTGATGAAGCCCCGCTCGATCCCCGTCCAGACGCCCGGTGTCAGGTAAAAGGCCAGAATGCCCGTCTGATCCGTCAACCCGCGTGAGCGGATGACGCCCTGCGCCGCCTCGGCAGTGACGGCGGTGCCTGCGATATAGTCAACTTCGGGGTTGGCCTGCAGCACGTCTTCGACCAGTTTCAGTTGCGCCTCCTTGCCGGTGTCGCCATAGCGCGGCTCCAGCACCTTGACGGCGCTCCCCTCAACCGCGGTCATGAAGCCGGTATTCGCCGCCTCGACCCAGCCCGCGCCGGCGGGGCCGGGGAACCAGCCGACGGTGACCTCGTCGCTGCCTGCGGGGTGTTTCTCGGCCAGATAATTGCCGATCTCGCTACCCATCGTGTTAAACGATACCAGCGCCTTGCCTGAGATGTCCTGAGATGAGACGCCGTTGATTACGTCGATCACCGGGATGCCCTTGCCGGCCACTTCGGCGATGACAGAGTTCAGCCCGTCATAGGAAATCGCCCCGACGATCACCGCATCGGCGCCGCTGGCGACGCAATCCTCGATCTGGCTGATCTGGTTGGCCAGTTCGGTATAGCCGCCCGCGTCGGTGACATTCAGTTTGACGCCAAGGCGACGAGCCTCTTCGACCAGGCCATAGTCGACGCCCAGCCAATAGGCGTCCTTCATGTGGGGTAGGGCGGCGCAGATGTTCCATGGCTTTTCGGCCGTCTCCAGCGCCTCGTAGGTCACCGGGGTGCGCGCGCCATCTGCGGCAAAGGCAGGCTCGGTCTGCTCGGCATCGTAGGGGAACCACGCGTCCTGCGCCAGCGCGGCGCCGGGTAGAAGCGTGGCGGCCAAGGCCGTGCTGAGGGTTAGCTTGGTCAATATCCTTGTCATTGTCTGTTACTCCCGTTGGTTTCATGGGCGGGCATTGTGCCTGCCTCTTTTGCTTGGTTCTTGGCCCCGCCCTTAGGCGAGGGCGGCGCGGATTCTCTCCAGCCGTGCGCTGCGCTCGTGGCGTGCGTTCAGCGATTGCTGCATGTCGACCTGCCGGAACTTGACCGGCATGTTGGGCTGGAGCTGTCCGATCAAGTCCATATCGGCCGAGATGATCGCCCCGATGGTGAAATACCCACCGCCCGACACCGCGTCGCGGTGCAGCACGATAGGCTCGGTGCCGCCGGGGATCTGGATCGAGCCGTAGGAATAGCATCCATCGACGATATTCGACGGGTCCGACCCGGCGCCAAAGGGTTGTTCGCGCTCCACAAACTCCATCGGGTTGCCGCCGCGAAAGCGGTATCCCATGCGGTCGGCCTCGGGCGCGACCTTCCATTCGTCCGCAAAGAACTGCTTTTGCGAGCCTTGCGTCAGCCGGTGCCAATACAGTCCGGGCAGAACGCGTAGCTCTGCCGGTTTGGGCTGCTTGGCCAGCAGGGATCGGTCCAGTTTACGCTCTTTGGCCCGCGCCCCGGCCTTGCCCACGGGGACGGTATCGCCCGCCGCCAGCGCACGGCCCTCAAAGCCGCCCAAGGCGCCGATGGGGTAGGTCGCGCGACTGCCCAAGGCCGGGGGCGTGTCGATGCCGCCCGCGATCGCGATATAGATGCGTGCGCCGGATTTCAGGTACCCGAATTTCAGCGTCTGGCCTGCCTTGACCGGGAAGGACGACCAGCAGTCGCGTTCCTCGTCGTCGACGTAGACCGGCATTTCGGCCCCGGCCACGGCGACCAGTGCATCATCGTTGAACGTCAGCTCGGGGCCCATGAAGACCGCTTCCAATCCGGCGGCGTCCTCGGGATTGCCGACCAGCATGTTGGCGATGCGCATCGCCGCGCGGTCCATCGCGCCACCCTCGGGGATGCCGAGGTGGAAATAGCCGGGGCGCCCCAGATCCTGAATGGTGGTCAAAAGGCCGGGTTTGATGACTTCAAACGTCATTGAGAGCCTCCATCAGCTTGGCGTTGGTGCCGTCCATGTCGGTGTTGAAATCCTCCAGATCGAAGGTCACTTCGGCGATGCGGGGCGTATAGGTGCCGTCCTCGATTGCCTTGAGGATGCGGTCATATTCGGCGCGGTCGATGGGTTTCCATTTGACGATGTCGCCGGGTTTGAAGAACACCATGAAATCGCGCAGATAGCTGACCTTTTGATCGGCATCGAAGATCGTCATAGGCGTGATGCCGAACATCTGATAGCCGCCTGCGCCGCGCACGGAATAGACACAACTGAAACAGCCGCCATAGCCGACCGTCTGCTTGGGCGTGTCGGTGCGCGGTTTCAGATATTTGGGCACCTGAAGTTGTTTTTCGCGCTCGACCAGTTGGTAGAGGAAGGGCAGGCCCGAGACGAAACCGACCATCGACACGAACCACGGCGCGCTATGGTGCGCCTCGATGAAGGCCTCGACGCTGTCATAGCCGTTGATGCGCGCGGCATAGTCCAGATCGGTGCCGCTGGGGTCTTGGTGGCGCTCGCGAAAGCGCATGACACACTCATGCGTCCACGGGTCTTGGTAGAAGACTGGCACCTCGATGATGCGCGTCTCCAGCCGTTTTTCTGCGTTGATGGCCTTTTCTTCAAACTCTTTTAACTTGGCCATCATATCTTCGGGGGCGATCACGTCGGGGTCATAGCGCACCTGGAAGGAGGCATTTGCCGGGCAGATCTCGCGTACGCCGTCGATATTGGCGTCCTTCGCCGCGTTGCTCATGGCGAGCGATTTGAAGAACGCGTCCAGCGACATCTCTTCGTCCATCTCGACAAAGATGTGTTCGTCGCCGCCGTATGAATACCGTGTCTTCACGATGCTCCTCCTGTCTGGTCGGTGGTGAGGTTGCCCGCGTCCAGCCACGGCTCAAGCCATTGGGTATGGACGCGGCCCGCGCGCACGTCCGGCGATTGCGCCAGCGCCTTGTGCATCGGGATGGTGGTCTTGAGTCCGTTGATGCTGATGGCCTCCAGCGCGGTCGCCATTTTGTCGATGGCCGCCTCGCGGGTCGGGGCATGCACGATCAGCTTGCCGATCAGCGAGTCGTAAAAGGGCGGGATCTGGTAGCCCTCGTAGAGGAAATGATCGACGCGGATGCCGCCGGATTCCGGTAGAACGAGCGTGCCGACCACGCCGGGGAAGGGCATGAATTTATTCAGCGGATCCTCGGCGTTCAGCCGAACCTCGATGGCGTGGCCGGTCAAATGGATATCGGACTGCGCCACCGGCAGCGGCTCGCCCCCGGCAACGCGGATCATCATCGCGACCAGATCGAGGCCCGTCACCATTTCGGTCACCGGATGTTCGACCTGAATGCGCGTGTTCATCTCGATGAAATAGAACTCATCTGCTGCCGCGTCGTAGAGGTATTCGATGGTCCCCGCGCCGCGATACCCCACAGCCCGCGCCAGATCGACGGCGCTTTGGCACATCGCCTCGCGCGTGGGTTCGGGCAGATCGAAGGCGGGGGCCTCTTCCCACACCTTCTGGCGGCGGCGCTGGAGCGAGCATTCACGCTCAAAGCAATGCACGGCGTCGGTGCCGTCGCCCATGATCTGTACTTCGATATGGCGGGGCTGGGGGATGACCTTTTCCAGGTAGATGCCGCCATCGCCAAAAGCGGCCTGCGCCTCCTGCCGGGCCTGAGGGGCCAGTTTGGTCAGATCCTCGGGCGTGTCCGCGATGCGGATGCCGCGCCCGCCGCCGCCGGCGCTGGCCTTGATCATCACCGGATAGCCGATCTGACCGGCCAGATCGGCGGCGTGGTCCATGTCATCGATGCGCCCGTCCGATCCGGGGACGACCGGAACGCCCGCCGCCTCGGCGGCCTGGCGGGCCGATACCTTGTCGCCCATCCGCTCGATGGTGTCCGCAGACGGCCCGACAAAGATCATGCCCGCCTTCTCAATGGCGCGGGCAAAGCGCGGGCTTTCGGCCAGAAAGCCGTAGCCGGGATGCACCGCGTCGGCGCCCGCATCCATGGCGGCCTGCACGACGCGGTCCACGTCCAGGTAGGATTTAGCGGCTTGCGCGGGGCCGATGCATACGGCCTGGTCGGCCATGCGCACGGCCAGCATATCGGTGTCGGCTTCGGAGTGCGCCTGAATGGTATGGATGCCCAAGCTTTGTGCAGCGCGCACGATGCGCACGGCGATTTCGCCCCGGTTGGCGATGAAAAGACGCTGGATGCTCATGTTATTTCAACGTCGCCAGAACATCACCGGCGGACACTGCCGCCTCGTTGTCGACCGAATAGCCGTCGAACGTACCGGCCGCCTCGGCCTGCACCTCGATGAAGGATTTCATCACTTCGACCAGTCCGACGGTGTCGCCCACGGCCACGCTGTCGCCGGTCGATTTGAACGCCGGATCCTCGGGCGAGGGGCGGTGGTAGAAGGTGCCGGGAACCGGGGATTGAATGTCGGCCATGGTGTTGTCTCCTCCTTGGGTGTTTTTAGATGCTGTGTGCCAGAACGTCCTTGGCAGGGGCGATGGAAATGCCGTTTCCTTTCAGCGTGGCGCGGATGGCGCGCAGGATATCGACGGCGCCTGGCGTGTCGGAATGAACGCAGATCGATTCGAACGCGACATCGATGATTTTCCCGCTGGCCGTCTCGACGGTGCCGTCCTGGCAGGCGCGCAGGCATTTGCGCGCGAGGGTGTCGGGGTCCATCGCGGTCGGTTTGCGGGTGAACACGATCATACCATCGTCGCCGTAGTCACGGTCGGAATAGAACTCGCGTACCACCGGATGCGATAGCCGCTTGGCGACTTCGTAGGTTTTTGAGGCCCCCATGCAGAACAGGATCAGATCGGGGCTCATCTGTTGCAGTGTCTCGACCAGATGGCGCGACAGGTCTTCGTTGCGGGCAGCCTCCATATAGAGGGCGCCGTGCGGTTTGACGTGCTGAAGCGTCACGCCGTGGCGCCGCCCGAATTCGCGCAGGGCACCGATCTGGTAGAGGATGTCGTTGACCAGCTCGTCGTCGGCGGCGTCGATACGGCGACGCCCGAAACCTTGCAGATCCTTGTAGGCGGGATGCACCCCCAGCCCGACGCCGTGCGCCTTGGCCAGAGCTGTGACGCGGTTCATCGAATTGGGGTCACCCGCGTGAAACCCGGCGGCAACATTGGCCGAGCTGATGACCTCCATCAGAGCCTCGTCGGGCGCATCGCCATAGGACCAATGGCCGAACCCTTCGCCCATGTCGCAATTCAGATCGACGATCTCGCGCATACCGCGTTCCCCCTTGGCTGTGCTGAATTCCAGCCTGCAACGGCGATTAACGTTTGTAAATTTCAATTTAGTGAGGTTAGGATATCGGATAATCCGATAATGCTGATCCAACGGTGGCGGAGGGCGTCAGTGAACTTCAGGCAGCTGAAATATTTCGTCGCCACAGCCGAGACGGGGCAGGTCAGCCGGGCCGCCTCGGCACTGTCGATCTCGCAGTCGTCGGTGACGTCGGCCATCCGCGATCTGGAAACGTCGCTGGGCACCGTGCTGTTCCTGCGCACTCATCACGGTATGGATCTGACCGATGCGGGGCGCGATCTGCTGGCATCGGCCTATGCGATCCTGGCCAAGGTCGACGAAGCGCAAAGGCTGCGTCACCGCGATACGGGCGCGTCCGGCAAGGTGCGTATCGCCGCCAGCTATACGGTGATCGGGTATTTCCTGCCCTATCATCTGGATCGCCTGCGCCGCCTGCATCCCGATCTGGATATCGACCTGCACGAGTTGAACCGCGAAAGCATAGAAGAGGGGCTGCTGGCGAACCGTTTCGATATGGCAGTGCTGCTGACGTCGAACCTGTCCAACCCCGAACTGGAAAGCGAGACATTGATGCGCTCGACACGGCGGGTCTGGGTGGCCAGCGGTCACCGCTTTGCCCAGCGACGCAGCGTGGCGTTCGATGAGATCGCGACAGAGGATTACATCCTTTTGACTGTCGACGAGGCCGCGAATACAGCCATGAAATACTGGAGCCTTCAGACCGCGCAGCCCCGCGTTTGCCTGCGCACCATGTCGATCGAGGCGGTCCGGTCCATGGTGGCGAACGGGCAGGGTATCACGATCCTGTCCGACATGGTCTACCGGCCCTGGTCGCTGGAGGGCAAGCGCATCGCCACCGCCCTGACCGAGCCGGGCGTGCCGACGATGGATGTGGGGCTGGCCTGGCGGCGCGGTATCGCATTTTCACCGCAGATGCAGCTGATCCACAGCTATTTTCGCCAGACCTTTAACGCGCCCTACGCGGTCTGACAGGACTGCTGCGTCTTTGCGCTTGCCCAAGGGGAAGCTGCCTGCGCAAATGCCGCCATGAAACTGTCTGACAATACAATCGGCGCGCTGCTGATGATGGCGTCGATGGCGGCCTATACGCTGAACGACACGCTGATGAAGTCACTTTCAGGGCATGTGCCGCTGTTTCAGGTGATCTTTCTGCGCGGCTGCCTGACCAGCACGGCAGTCGCCGTGATCGCGTGGCGCATGGGCGCGTTTTCCAAGCGGGTTTCGCCCAAGGATGCGCGGGCCATTTTCCTGCGCGTGCTGGGTGAGGTGGCGGGCACCTATTTCTTTCTGACGGCGCTGTATCATATGCCGCTGGCGAATGTGACGTCGATCCTTCAGGCGCTGCCGCTGGCCATCACGCTGAGTGCCGCGCTGGTGTTTCGCGAAAAGATCGGCATCCAGCGGCTGGGCGCGATTCTGGTGGGGTTCGTCGGTGTCATGCTGATCGTGCGGCCGGGCGCAGACGGGTTCAACAGCTACGCGCTCTATGGGTTGGCGGCGGTCGGGTGTCTTACCCTGCGCGATCTGGCGACCCGCAGCCTCAGCCGCGAGACATCTTCGATGCTGGTCACCTTCGCCACGTCGGTGGCGGTCATGTCGGCCTTCGGGCTGGGCCATGTGGTGAGCGGCGACTGGGTGCCGCTGGGCCGCAGCGATTGGCTGACCATTGGCGGCGCGGCGACGCTGATCGTGGGGGGGTATCTCAGTTCGATCATGGTGGTGCGGGTGGGCGATATCGGATTTACCGCGCCGTTCCGCTATACGGCGATCCTGTGGGCGCTGCTGCTGGGGTGGCTGGTCTTTGGCGACTGGCCGATGCCGATCGTGCTGGTTGGCGCGGGGATCGTGGTGGCGAGTGGCCTGTTCACGCTGTACCGCGAGGCGCGTCTAGGGCGGAAAAGACGGCCCGTACCTGTTCTTCGTCCACGTTGAAGCGGTCCCTGAAGATCTGTCTCTGCGCATCTGTCAGCGGCTTCAATCTGCGGGGACGGAACTTGGCCGCGCTGTCATTGTCGGTATGCTTGGCGCGGATATACATCGGCGGGCGTGGGTGGATGATGGCGGGCATCACGTGATGCAACTTGTGATGCCCGTAATTCATGATCGTGCGCGCGTCGCCTTCGGCAAAATGGACCGCCAGCCCGCAGGCCCAGAACGGGCTGATGACATCCTCGGCAATCATGCCATCCGCTGACAGCGTGGCGGAATAGCCGGAGTTGAATTCGATCACCGTGCGCGGCTCGCGCCGGCGCAGCCGCCGGGTGCGGCGCGTGACGGACCGGATCAGCTCGACGAAATCGACGCCGACTGCATCATCATCGTCGAGGCGGAATTGCAGGCTTTCGGGACGTTCTTCGCCCAGTTCGTCCTGAATGGCCAGTTGCAGGGCAAGGCGGTGCTTCAGCGGCGCGCGCTGCGCGATCTTTATCTGCGGCACCGGGGCGCAGAGATCGCGCAGCTTTGTCAGCCACGGCTCGGGCATGTTCTGTCCGATCACGATAAGGAAGGTGAAATCGGGGTCCGTCTGCGCGCGAATCGACGGCAGGGTGAGCGTCTCGAAATGGGCAAACCGCAGGGCCATACGGGCAGGGGCATAAAGATAGGCCTCGCGCTTGGCCACACTGTCATGCATCCGCTTGAACCCGCCAAGGGCCGGGTAGGAGAAACGGCAGACGCCGATGACACGCATGGACTGTCCTATCTGTAAAGCGCGCGGATCGCATCCGCGTCGATGTTGTAGGTCCGACGAAACGCTGCTTCGCCTGCGGCGTCCAGCAAGGGCAGGCGGACGGGTTTGATCCCGTCCTTTTGGCGCGAATCGTTGAACTGGTTGTGCCCGCGAATATACATATCCGCCCCCGGCAGGGTCACAACGGGCATGACGCGGCCCAGTTTGGCATGGCTGAAATTCATGATACCGCGCGACGCGCCCGGCGCGACGGCCATTCCCAGCGCGGGGGTCCAGAGGGTTTCGACCGTGGGCTTGGCGTGGATGCCCTTGGGGCCGATGCGCGCGATATGGCCGCGATTGAAGTCGAGGCCGACATAGTGGTATTTTCTCAGCATCGGGCCTAGGTCACCCGCCGCCTCGCGCAGGTGTTGCACGAACGTTACGGCGACCGCATCATCATCATCCATGCGAAACTGGAGCGAGGGCAGGGGGCTGTCCTGCCGTACCTGATTGATGACGTCCTGCATGACCTGCCGGTGCCGGCCCGGCGCGCGCGGAATGATGACGGCTTGGGGCATATCCTCGACCAGATCCAGAAGGCGGGCCAGCAACGCCTCGGGCATCGCGTCGCCGACGACGATGGCGAGGGTGAAATGGGGGTCGGTCTGCGCCCTGAGCGGGGGCAGGGTGAGGGACTGGAAGGTGGCAAAGCGTTCTTCCATCCGCACCGGATCATAAAGATAGGCGGCGCGTGCCTCGGGCGTGTCATGGTGGATCTGAAAGCCGCCGATGGCGGGATAGGAAAACCGGCAAAGCCCGATCACCTGCATCTTGGTTTTGTCCATTGCCTGTGCGATCCTGTGCCGGTTGCCCGTGCTGACAGTGCCAGTGCGGCACAGCCAAGACAAGGCAAAGCCATGGTATTGGGCAAGGGCCGAAAGGGACGAATGTGACTGAAAAGCTGAAGATGGACTATGTCGAATTCTACGCGCCCGATCTGGAGCGCGAGCAGGGGTTCATGAACGCGGCATTTGGCTGGGATTTTGTCGAATACGGGCCTGACTATCGCGATATTCAGGGGTCCGGTATTGGCGGCGGGATTGAACGGGCGCCATTGGCCGCACCGCTGATCGTGTTGAAGGCGGAGGATCTGGACGCGGCATTGGCGCAGGTCAGGGCGGCGGGCGCGGATATCACGCGCGAGATATTTGATTTTCCGGGCGGTCGGCGGTTTGAATTCCGCGCTCCCGGCGGCACGCGCATGGCCGTCTGGACCACCGCAGCAGAGTGACCTCGCCACAGGCAACTTTGAAGGTGCCGGGCACCCCGCTTAATGGCCCCGGTGCCGCTGTTGACAAGCCTTCCGACTCCCCCTATACGCCCCTCATCCGGCTTGGGGGTCGCCTCGTCTGCCGATATCAGAACTGAAGTGGTCAAGATCCGGACGCCCGCCGTCCCGATCCTCTGGAAACTCGCCGCGTCCGCACCAGCAAGGGTTGCGATCGCGGTTGTTGCCTGTTGCGGACGCGCAGTGGGCATGGATTAACCGCATGGGTAAGACCCATGCACACACATGTGTTGAGAGACGGGGAAAGAACCGGAATGCCAACGATCCAACAGTTGATCCGCAAGCCGCGGCAGCCAAAAGTAAGAGCGCAGAAATCGCAGCATTTGCAGGGTTGCCCGCAAAAGCGCGGCGTCTGCACACGCGTTTATACCACCACACCGAAGAAGCCGAACTCGGCCATGCGGAAGGTCGCCAAGGTGCGCCTGACCAATGGCTTTGAGGTCATCAGCTACATTCCCGGTGAGAGCCACAACCTGCAGGAACACTCGGTTGTCCTGATCCGCGGGGGCCGTGTAAAAGACCTTCCCGGTGTGCGTTACCACATTCTGCGCGGCGTTCTGGACACCCAGGGTGTCAAAGACCGCAAGCAGCGCCGTTCGAAATATGGCGCGAAGCGCCCGAAGTAAGAGGATTAACAGATGTCCCGTCGTCACGCCGCCGAAAAGCGCGAAGTCCTGCCCGATGCCAAGTATGGCGACCGGGTTCTGACAAAATTCATGAACAACCTGATGGTCGATGGCAAGAAATCTGCCGCCGAGCGTATCGTCTACAACGCGATGACCCGTGTCGAAGACAAGGTCAAGCGCGCCCCGATCGAGATCTTTCACGAGGCGCTCGACCTGATCAAGCCGTCGGTCGAGGTGCGTTCGCGCCGCGTCGGTGGTGCGACCTACCAGGTCCCCGTCGAAGTGCGCCCCGAGCGTCGTGAGGCGCTGGCGATCCGCTGGCTGATCAACGCCAGCCGTTCGCGCAACGAACACACGATGGAAGAACGCCTTGCAGGCGAGCTTCTGGATGCTGTGAACAGCCGCGGCAGCGCCGTCAAAAAGCGCGAAGATACACATAAGATGGCCGAGGCTAACAAAGCTTTCAGCCATTATCGTTGGTAAAACAGATACTCTGAGGAAGCAGCCCAATGGCACGCGACTACGCTCTAGAACGCTACCGTAACTTCGGCATCATGGCCCATATCGATGCAGGTAAGACAACCTGCAGCGAACGGATCCTGTTCTACACAGGTAAGAACCACAACATGGGTGAAACCCATGAAGGTGCCTCGACCATGGACTGGATGGAGCAGGAGCAGGAGCGTGGAATCACGATCACTTCGGCTGCGACCACCACGTTCTGGCAGCGCCAGAACGATCCTACCCAGGAAGGTACGTCGGAAACCAAGTATCGCATGAACATCATCGATACACCCGGCCACGTCGACTTCACCATCGAAGTCGAGCGTTCGCTGGCCGTTCTCGACGGTGCGGTTGCGGTTCTCGACGCCAACGCCGGCGTCGAGCCCCAGACCGAGACCGTCTGGCGCCAGGCCGACCGTTACAAGGTGCCGCGGGTCGTGTTCGTCAACAAGATGGACAAGATCGGCGCCGACTTCTTCAACTGCGTCAAGATGATCAAGGACCGGACGGGCGCCACGCCTGCACCGATCCAGATCCCGATCGGCTCGGAAACCGAGCTCGAGGGCCTGGTCGATCTGGTCACGATGGAAGAGTGGGTCTGGGCCGGCGAAGATCTGGGTGCGAACTGGACACGTGGTCCGATCCGCGAAAGCCTGAAGGATGTGGCCGACGAATGGCGTGCAAACCTGATCGAATGCGCCGTTGAAATGGACGATACGGCCATGGAAGGGTATCTGGAGGGCGTCGAGCCTGACGAAGATACCCTGCGCAAGCTGATCCGCAAGGGCACGCTGTCGCTGTCTTTCGTTCCGATCCTGTGCGGCTCGGCGTTCAAGAACAAGGGTGTGCAGCCGTTGCTGAACGCCGTTGTCGACTACCTGCCCAGCCCCAAGGACGTTGTCGATTACATGGGCTTTGCCCCCGAGGACGAGACCGAGACCCGCAACATCCCGCGCCGCGCGGATGACGAGATGCCGTTCTCCGGCCTTGCATTCAAGATCATGAACGACCCGTTCGTCGGCTCGCTGACCTTCACCCGCATCTATTCGGGCAAGATCAAGAAGGGTGATACCGTCCAGAACACGACCAAGGGCAGGAAAGAGCGCATCGGTCGTATGATGATGATGCACTCGATCCAGCGCGAAGAGATCGAAGAGGCATTTGCCGGGGACATCATCGCACTTGCGGGCCTGAAGGACACGACCACGGGTGACACGCTGAGCGACGTCAAGGAACAGGTTGTTCTGGAAACGATGACCTTCCCCGATCCGGTGATCGAGATCGCGGTCGAGCCCAAAACCAAGGGCGACCAGGAGAAGATGTCGACAGGCCTCGCACGTTTGGCGGCCGAGGATCCGTCGTTCCGCGTGGAAACCGATCAGGAATCCGGTCAGACGATCATGAAAGGAATGGGCGAGCTTCATCTCGACATTCTGGTGGATCGTCTGCGCCGCGAATTCAAGGTCGACGCCAATATCGGTGCGCCTCAGGTGGCTTATCGTGAGACGATCGGTCACGAGGTCGAGCATACCTATACCCACAAGAAACAGTCGGGTGGGTCCGGTCAGTTCGCCGAGGTCAAGATGGTTATCTCGCCGACAGAGCCCGGCGAAGGTTTCTCGTTCGAGAGCCGCGTCGTCGGTGGTTCGGTGCCCAAGGAATATATTCCCGGCGTCGAAAAAGGTATCCGCTCGGTCATGGACAGTGGTCCGCTGGCGGGCTTCCCGGTTATCGACTTCAAGGTCGCGCTGATCGATGGCAAGTTCCACGATGTGGACTCCAGCGTCATGGCGTTCGAGATTGCCGGTCGCATGGGCATGCGCGAAGGCCTGCGCAAAGCAGGTGCCAAGCTGCTGGAGCCGATCATGAAGGTCGAGGTCATCACGCCTGACGAATATACCGGCGGGATCATCGGCGATCTTACATCGCGCCGTGGTCAGATTTCGGGACAGGAAAATCGCGGCAATGCCATCGCGATCGACTGTAACGTGCCGCTGGCCAACATGTTCGGTTACATCAACACGCTGCGCTCCATGTCTTCGGGCCGGGCCCAGTTCACGATGCAGTTCTCGCATTACGACCCCGTGCCGAGCAACATCTCGGAAGAGATCCAGGCCAAATTCGCTTAATCCGGGTGGCGGGGGCATCCCCGCCCTACCCAACCTGTAGGGTGGGCATGACGCCCACCACCTGACTTGCAAAAAGAGGAGCCACATCATGGCAAAGGAAAAGTTTGACCGCAGCAAACCGCACGTGAACATCGGGACCATCGGTCACGTTGACCACGGCAAGACCACGCTGACGGCTGCCATCACCAAGTATTTCGGCGACTTCCGCGCATATGACCAGATCGACGGTGCGCCCGAAGAGAAGGCCCGCGGCATCACCATCTCGACCGCGCATGTCGAGTACGAGACCGAGAACCGCCACTACGCCCATGTCGACTGCCCCGGCCACGCCGACTACGTCAAGAACATGATCACCGGTGCTGCCCAGATGGACGGCGCGATCCTGGTTGTGAACGCAGCTGACGGCCCGATGCCGCAGACCCGCGAGCACATCCTGCTGGGCCGCCAGGTGGGTATTCCCTACATGGTCGTCTACATGAACAAGGTTGACCAGGTCGACGACGAAGAGCTGCTGGAACTGGTCGAGATGGAAATCCGCGAGCTGCTCAGCAAGTATGAGTATCCCGGCGACGACATCCCCGTCATCCCCGGCTCGGCGCTGGCAGCAATGAACGGCACTCAGCCTGAAATTGGCGAAGAGTCGATCAAGGCGCTTATGGCCGCCGTTGACGAATATATCCCGACCCCGGCACGTGCCATCGATCAGCCCTTCCTGATGCCGGTCGAGGACGTATTCTCGATCTCCGGTCGTGGCACCGTGGTTACGGGCCGCATCGAGCGCGGCGTGATCAACGTTGGCGACGAAATCGAAATCGTCGGCATCCGCGACACCAAGAAGACGACCTGCACGGGTGTGGAAATGTTCCGCAAGCTGCTGGATCGTGGTGAAGCAGGCGACAACATCGGCGCATTGCTGCGCGGCGTTGACCGTGAAGGTGTCGAGCGTGGTCAGGTTCTGTGCAAGCCCAAGTCGGTTATGCCCCACACCAAGTTCGAAGCCGAGGCATATATCCTGAACAAGGAAGAGGGTGGCCGTCACACGCCGTTCTTTGCCAACTACCGTCCGCAGTTCTATTTCCGCACCACGGACGTGACCGGCACGGTCATGCTGCCCGAAGGCACCGAAATGGTGATGCCGGGTGACAACCTGCGCTTCGGCGTCGAGCTGATCGCCCCCATCGCGATGGAAGAGGGCCTGCGTTTCGCCATCCGTGAGGGCGGCCGTACCGTCGGCGCCGGCGTTGTGTCGAAGATCACTGAATAATTACTCTGGGCGGGCTGCATAGCCCGCCCCAAGGGTTCGAAGAGGGAGGCTGGATGGTCCGGCCTCCCTCCTATCAACTCCAATGCCGCGAAAGGCTAAATACATGCAAAGCCAGAACATTCGCATTCGGCTGAAGGCGTTCGATTACCGCGTACTGGATGCCAGCACGCAGGAAATCGTGAACACCGCGAAACGCACGGGCGCCGACGTCCGTGGCCCGATTCCGCTGCCGAACAAGATTGAAAAATTCACCGTTCTGCGTGGTCCCCACGTGAACAAGAAATCCCGCGATCAATGGGAAATCCGCACGCACAAGCGCCTGCTGGACATCGTTGATCCGACCCCGCAGACCGTGGACGCGCTGATGAAGCTCGACCTGGCCGCCGGCGTCGACGTTCAGATTTCGGTCTAAGGGGGGCACTGATTATGTTGCGCTCTGGCGTTATCGCAAAGAAGATGGGCATGACCCGTCTTTTCATGGAAGACGGGCGGCAGGTGCCTGTCACCGTTCTTCAACTGGACAAACTTCAGGTCGTCGCACAGCGTACGGCTGACAGCCACGGCTATTCCGCGGTGCAGCTGGGCGCAGGCTCGGCCAAGGCCAAGCGGACCTCGCAGGCAATGCGCGGCCACTTCGCCGCCGCCAAGGTGGAGCCCAAGCGCAAGATCGCGGAATTCCGCGTAGCGCCTGAGAACCTGATTGCAGTGGGCGAGGAAATCACCGCCAACCATTACTTCGAAGGTCAGTTCGTGGATGTCTGCGGCACGTCGATCGGTAAGGGTTTTGCCGGTGCCATGAAGCGTCACAACTTCAAGGGTCTGGAAATGACCCACGGTGTTTCGATCAGCCACCGTTCGCACGGCTCCACGGGCCAGTGTCAGGACCCGGGCAAGGTCTTCAAAGGTAAGAAGATGGCCGGTCACATGGGTGCCGCTCGGATCACCACGCAGAACCTGCAGGTGATCAAGACGGACGCTGATCGTGGCCTGATCATGGTCAAGGGCGCTGTTCCCGGCTCCAAAGGTGGTTGGGTGACGATCAAGGACGCGGTGAAAAAGCCGTTCCCCGAGAACGCTATCACGCCCGCCGCGCTGAAATCTGACGCCGAAGCCGCCGCCAAAGCCGCCGAAGAGGCCGCCGCAGCAGCCGCAGCCGAAGAGGCCGAAGCAGCCAAGGCAGCCGCCGAGGCACAAGCCGCCGAGGAAGCCGCAGCCGAGAAAGAGGCCGAGGCCGAAATCGCAGCTGACAAGGCAGAGGCCGGCGACCAGAGCGAGACTCTGGACGAGACCAAGAAGGATGATGAAGCATGAAACTCGACATGATCAAACTGGACGGCAGCACCGCCGGCTCGGTCGATCTGGGCGAAGACATCTTCGACCTGGACCCGCGCGCCGACATCCTGCACCGCGTCGTCCGCTGGCAGCGTAACAAGGCGCAGGCCGGCACGCACAAGGTGAAAACCCGCTCCGAGGTCAAGTATTCGACCAAGAAGATCTATCGCCAGAAGGGCACCGGCGGCGCACGCCACGGCGCGCGTTCGGCGCCTATCTTTCGCGGGGGTGGCATCTACAAGGGTCCGGTCGTACGCAGCCATGCGCATGATCTGCCCAAGAAGGTCCGCGCACTTGGTCTGCGACACGCCCTGAGCGCCAAGGCGCGCGCAGGCGAGCTGGTGATCATCGAGGATATCGCTGGCGTCACCAAGACCGGCACTCTGGCCAAGCAGATCAAGGATCTGGGCTGGAAGCGCGCGCTGATCATCGACGGCACCGAGGTCAATGCAGACTTCGCCAAGGCCGCCCGCAACATCGACGGTCTGGACGTCCTGCCGACGATGGGCGCAAACGTCTATGACATCCTCAAGCGTGATACTCTGGTCATCACCAAGGCGGGTGTCGAAGCACTGGAGGCACGTTTCAAATGAGCGCGAAACCTGAGCATTACGATGTGGTCCGCAAGCCCATCGTGACCGAAAAGGCCACCATGGCGTCCGAAAACGGCGCAGTGGTCTTCGAGGTCGCGATTGACAGCAACAAGCCGCAGATCAAGGAAGCCGTCGAGGCCCTGTTCGGCGTCAAGGTGAAGGCTGTCAACACGACCATCACCAAGGGCAAGGCCAAGCGTTTCCGCGGTCGTCTGGGCAAGCGCGCCGACGTCAAGAAGGCGTATGTGACGCTGGAAGAAGGCAACACGATCGACGTGACCACCGGTCTCTGAGGTCAGGTTGGCTTGAAGATTTGGAAACCCCGGCTGCGAGAGTGGCCGGGTTTTTTGTCTTATATTCATACATATCAATATAGCAAAGTATGATCTCGATTATCACAATTTTTGACTATACCTCAAATCAAAGAAGAGGTTTAAATTCGTACTTTTCAACTAGGGGCTGTTGACGTTCGGGATTCCCAAATCATCTGACTTCTGATTCAAGGTTGCAAACGGAGGAGAGCAACCTTGACCCGAAGAGTTCTAACCGATGCGCAATGGGCAATCATCAAACCGTATTGTCTGGGGAAATCCACCGATCCGGGGCAAACAGGGCGCGATCCCCGGCTGTTCGTCGAGGCGGTGCTTTGGATCGTTCGCACCGGAGCGCAGTGGCGCGAATTGCCGGACGAGTTTGGCAAATGGAACAGCGTATTCAAGCGGTTCCGCAGGTGGGTCAAAGCAGATGCTTTCTACCATATGTTCAGATCTTTAGCCTCAGACGCCGACCTCGAATACGCAATGGTCGATGGAACTATCGTCAAGGTCCACCGCTCGGGTCAGGGCGCAAAAGGGGGACTCTGTGCCAGGCCATTGGACGCTCTCGCGGAGGGATAACGACAAAGATACTGGCCCTGACGGATGCGCTCGGCAACCTCGTCGATTTCTGCTTGATGCCCGGACAAGCCAATGACCTGCGCGAGGTCGACACGCTGATCCACGGACTGTCCGCCGGGCACTTGCTGGCGGACAGAGCTTTCGATGCGGACTGGCTGCGCAATGACTTGCTGGATCGCGATATCACCCCGGTCATACCGCCGAAATCCAACCGGAAGTTCCCCGCGGAGTTCGACAAGGAAACCTACAAATGGCGGCACCTGATCGAAAACTACTTTGGTAAACTAAAGGAAAACAGAGGGATAGCCATGCGCTCCTGCAAGACAGATCAGAGCTTCAAAGCCTTCATCTCAATCGCCGCAACTCTCATTCACACAAGGTGAACGTCAACAACCCCTAGCTTCATTAGATGTTTTGGCACAGCGCGCCAACTGCGGCTGCCGTGGTCGACCCATGCTTTCGATGTGGATCGTTCAACAATCCCAGCCGCCTCGATTTCTTGCCTTAGCAAATCGTGAGGATAGACAAATACTCTTTCTCTGTCTCGAAACGCGATATGCAAGCTTTTGCCATAGTACTTTTGATGAAATGTTAGTCGACCCTTCAACTGCACACGCAAAAGAGTTTCACCGTCTACATGCAGGGCAATAAAGTCTGCACCATGAAAATCATCCGACAAACGCATAGAATTAAATCCATAGTCTGCCAAACGTGCTGCAATTTTTTGAAAATTGTAGTTTTCTTTCTGACGGTGATTGAGGCTTTTATAATCAGTGGCGGCGAACAAACTTAAACTCCTTGACAGCCTACCTTTTCGGCCCACTGTTAACCTTCATCTTTCACACGTCAAGTTTACTATAAGTGTGTAGCTAATTGTATTGCGATCAGCGTTTGGTTTCTTCGAGTCGGCGCCACCCCGCCCGAACAGCGCGCGCAGCGCGCCGGGCGAGCGCCTGACCGGCCCGCGGTCTGGCGCTTTGGCGGCCCAGCGCTGCCTGATGAAGGGGGGAGGGGCTTGGCGCGGATAAAGTGCCACGCTTAGCCGTTGTAGCGCCAGCCCCCGGTCAGGCGCTCGCCCGGCTTGGGGTGGGGCGTCCAGCGCGCAGGAGGCGCGCCCCGAATCTCTTATCATCCGCTTGACCCTCGCTGCGCTCTCGCCTACACGGGCCCATCAACGCAGCCTCGGATTCGTCCGGGGTTTCGTTTTCGTTCGCAAGAACGACCTAGCCGGGGACCTTCGGGGCCCTATACCCACGGTGGGCCAGTCCCACCCTACATAGGCGGAACACACATCCGCCGTTTGCTAAACGGAAGACAGAAAGCATGGCACTCAAGTCGTATAAGCCAACGACGCCGGGCCAGCGCGGGCTGGTGCTGATCGACCGTTCGGAGCTGTACAAAGGTCGCCCCGTCAAATCCCTCACCGAGGGTTTGTCGAAATCGGGCGGCCGGAACAACACCGGACGTATCACATCGCGTCGTCGCGGGGGTGGGGCCAAGCGCCTCTACCGGATCGTTGATTTCAAGCGTAACAAATTCGATATGGCGGCCACCGTCGAGCGGATCGAATATGACCCGAACCGGACCGCGTTCATCGCCCTCATCAAGTATGACGATGGCGAGCAGACCTATATCCTCGCGCCTCAGCGCCTGGCCATCGGTGACAGGATCTATTCCGGCACCAAGGTCGACATCAAGCCCGGCAACTGCATGCCGTTTTCGGGCATGCCGATCGGTACCATCGTCCACAACATCGAGATGAAGCCCGGCAAGGGTGGCCAGATCGCACGCGCGGCAGGCACCTATGCCCAGTTCGTCGGTCGTGACGGTGGCTATGCCCAGATCCGCCTCAGCTCGGGCGAGCTGCGTCTGGTTCGCCAGGAATGCAAGGCGACGGTTGGCGCGGTCAGCAACCCCGACAACTCGAACCAGAACTACGGCAAGGCCGGCCGCATGCGTCACAAGGGCGTTCGTCCTTCTGTGCGCGGTGTCGTCATGAACCCGATCGATCACCCGCATGGTGGTGGTGAGGGCCGGACCTCGGGTGGTCGTCACCCGGTGACCCCATGGGGCAAGCCGACCAAGGGCTACCGTACCCGCAACAAGAACAAGGCGTCGCAGAAGCTGATCATCCGCTCGCGTCACGCCAAGAAGAAGGGCCGCTAAGATATGGCACGTTCTGTATGGAAAGGCCCCTTTGTCGACGCCTACGTCCTGAAAAAGGCCGAAGCGTCGCGTGAGGGCGGTCGTAATGAAGTCATCAAGATATGGTCGCGCCGCTCGACGATCCTGCCCCAGTTCGTGGGCTTGACGTTTGGTGTTTACAACGGTCGCAAGCATATTCCTGTCAACGTCAGCGAAGACATGATCGGTCAGAAGTTCGGTGAATATTCGCCGACACGGACCTACACAGGTCATGCAGCCGACAAAAAAGCGAAGCGGAAGTAAGTCATGGGCAAGGAAAAGAACCCCCGCCGCGTGGCCGATAACGAAGCAATGGCAAAACTGCGCATGCTCCGTACCAGCCCGCAGAAACTGAACCTTCTGGCACAGCTCATCCGTGGCAAGAAGGTGGACAAGGCCCTGAACGATCTGACGTTCTCGCAAAAGCGGATCGCCGAAGATGTGCGTAAGTGCCTGCAGTCTGCCATCGCCAACGCCGAGAACAACCACAATCTCGATGTGGACGAGCTGATCGTGGCCGAGGCCTATGTCGGCAAGAACCTGGTCATGAAGCGCGGTCGCCCGCGTGCCCGGGGCCGGTTTGGCGCCCTGCGCAAGCCGTTCTCGGAAATCACGATCAAACTGCGCCAAGTTGAGGAGCAAGCCTGATGGGTAACAAAGTAAATCCGATTGGCATGCGCCTTCAGATTAACCGGACCTGGGACAGCCGCTGGTACGCTGACACCAAGGACTACGGCAATCTGCTGCTCGAAGATCTCGCCATGCGCGAGTTTATCAAGACCGAGTGCAAGCAAGCCGGCGTTAGCCGCGTGATCATCGAGCGTCCGCACAAGAAATGCCGCGTCACGGTTCACACAGCGCGCCCCGGCGTTATCATCGGCAAGAAAGGCGCAGACATCGAAACCCTGCGCAAGAAGCTGGCGGCGATGACGGCAAGCGAGCTGCACCTGAACATCGTCGAGGTGCGCAAGCCTGAACTGGACGCAGCTTTGGTGGGTGAGAGCATCGCCCAGCAGTTGGAGCGCCGCGTCAGCTTTCGCCGTGCGATGAAACGCGCTGTGCAAAACGCCATGCGTATGGGTGCCCTCGGCATCCGAGTGAACCTCGCCGGCCGCCTTGGCGGCGCCGAGATCGCCCGGACCGAATGGTACCGCGAGGGCCGCGTGCCCCTGCATACGCTGCGGGCCGATATCGATTATGCGCATGTCGAGGCGATGACCGCTTACGGCATCATCGGGATCAAGACCTGGATCTTCAAAGGCGAGATCATGGATCACGACCCGTCCGCGCGTGACCGGAAGGCTCAGGAACTTCAGGACGGTCCGGCACCTCGCGGTGCGGGCGGTCGGCGCTAAAGGGGAATGAAAGATGCTACAACCAAAACGCACTAAATTCCGCAAGCAGTTCAAAGGCCGCATCAAGGGCGAAGCCAAGGGCGGGTCTGACCTGAACTTTGGCTCGTTCGGCCTGAAGGCCACCCAGCCCGAGCGTGTGACCGCGCGTCAGATCGAGGCAGCCCGCCGCGCGATGACACGCCACATGAAGCGTCAGGGCCGTGTCTGGATCCGGATCTTCCCGGATGTGCCGGTCTCGTCCAAGCCTACCGAAGTCCGCATGGGTAAAGGTAAAGGTTCGGTCGATTACTGGGCTGCGCGGGTCAAGCCGGGCCGGATCATGTTCGAGCTTGACGGCGTCAGCGAAGAAATCGCAGTCGAGGCCCTGCGCCTCGCGGCGATGAAGCTGCCGATCAAAACGCGCGTTGTTCAGCGCGAAGACTGGTAAGGTCGAAGGCGCATAGCGCTTTCTGATCAGTGCGGTGTAGCGGATTGCCCAGCAATCCGCGGACCGCACCCCGGTAGAGAGAAATTGGGCCCCCGCCAAGAGATTGACGGGGGCCTACCTTTATAGAACGAAATCATCGGGAATATTGTTCGTGATATGACTTTCGCTACTGACAACAGGTGTCGGCGGCGTCAGTTCAGCGATGACCAAAAATTGGTAGATAGCCAGCAAGGATAGTTCTCCCATCCTGGAACCAAGAGCGCGGCCGGGCTCCGACGGTGGCAACCGAAATGCATCGGTCAAAGACATCGACGCTGTCACGTGTCCGCACCACCCGACGCTCGTTGCAGCGGCAGGGGTTCCTTGAAGGTCAGTGTGCGATAGGGGAAGGGAATCTCGATCCCCGCGTCGTCCAAGGCGCGTTTGACCGCCGCAACGACCTGATCGCGCGATGTACGCACCTCGACAGGTTTGGAGCCGGTCCACCACGTCACCTCGAAGTTGATCGAAGACGACGCGAATTCCTGTGCGAATATCTGGATCGGTTTTTCGTCGCTGATTACAGTATCGCAGGCGTTCACCGCGTCCGAGATGACCGAACGGGCCTCATCCACGTCAACGTCATAGGCAACGCCGCAGATCACGGTGACGCGGCGGCTGTCCTGATCGGTGCGCACGATCACCGGGTTCTTGAACAGGATCGAATTGGGTACGATCACCAGCTGGCCATCAGTTTGGCGGATATGGCTTTCGCGGATGGCGATTTGCGCGACCTTGCCCTCGATGCCTTCGCATTCCACATGGTCGCCGATCCGCATTTCACGACGAAACAGGATAATGATCCCGGCCAAAAAATTCTCGAACACGTCTTTGAAGGCGAATCCGATTGCGACGGAGCCGATTCCAAGACCCGCCAGAATACTGGCCGGAGTCAGGCCGGGAAAAAGGATGACAGCGGCAATCAAGATGCCCAAAACCCAGATCGCGATCGAGACCAGCAAGGTAAACAACTCTTGCAGGCTTCTGCGCAGCCGGGTGCGTTTGAGCGTACTTGACAGCGCGGACGCGGCCAGCTTGTTGATGAGCCAAGTCAACAGGATCACGATCAGGGCCACCGTCAGATTCGGCAGCAGCGCGACGGAACTGCGCGCAATATCGCGCAGTTGATTGATGAGAACGGTGACTGGTTCCAGCGGAACTCTCCTCATTGCCTCCGGGGGTAACGCGGAAGAACGCGGATGGTTCAATCAAAGGTGCCGACGCGACGCGATTACCCCCAAGCGTAATTGAAACTCACGCTTATCCGATCATCCTCCGACATATTCACCGGCACCTCATGGCGCAGCCACGATTCCCACATCAGCACTTCGCCGACCTCGGGCGTCATGTACGTGAACGTGCGCAGCTCTTCGCGCGCGTCCTTGCGGCGGGGTGGGGCGGCCATCATCATCGGCAGGCGGGGGTCCTCCAACTTGAGCGCGCTGGTGCCCTCGGGCATTGTCACGTAGGTCGTGCCGGAAATCACCGAATGGGGGTGGATGTGCGAGGCGTGGGTGCCGCCTTCGGGCAGGATGTTGATCCACAGGCTGTCCAGCTTCAGCTTTTTGCCGCCCAAATCGAACTCCAGATCTTCGGCGAAGGCGGCGACGTGCTTGTCCAATACCTTGACCAAATCGCGGAAGATCGGAAAGCGATAGGGCAGGTCGTCGAGCGACGCGTAGGACGTGTAGCCGGGATAGTCGTTATCCTCGCACCATTCCTGTCCGGCCTCGTCATCTTCGGCGATGGACCAGCAGGACGCTTCCAGTTCGGCGGCGTCGACGGGTTTGCCCAGTTCACGCAGCGCGGCGCGGTAAAGGCGGGTGACGTAGAGGGAGGATATATCTGACATGGGCGCTGTGATAGCGCAGCGGGCAGGGCATGGCGAGACCCTTTTGCAGACAGGGGTTGCGCCGGGCGCGCGGCCCCTCTATACGCGCCAGATCACAAGGATCTCCACCGGAATCAGGGTGACGCATCGTGCGGCCCTCCAGTGATGTTGAAAGGAATAAGGCGATGGACGCCAAGGAACTTCGAGAGAAGACACCAGACCAGCTGCGCGAAGAGCTGGCAAATCTGAAAAAGGCGCAGTTCAACCTGCGTTTCCAGGCGGCTACCGGCCAGCTGGAGAATGCGTCGCAGATGCGCGTTGCACGTCGCAGCGCAGCCCGTGTGCTGACCATCCTGAACGAGAAAGCCGCAGCCGCGGCGGCAGAATAAGGAGCCTGCAAGATGCCCAAACGTATCCTCTCTGGCACCGTGACAAGCGACGCCAACGCCCAGACCATTTCCGTGTCGGTCGAGCGCCGCTTCAAGCACCCGGTTCTGCAAAAGACGATCCGGAAGTCCAAGAAATACCGCGCCCACGACGAGAACAACACGTTCAAGGTGGGTGACAAGGTGCGCATCATCGAATGCCCGCCGCGGTCCAAGACGAAACGCTGGGAGGTTCTGGAGGGTTAAGCCCTCCGGCACTTATTCAGCTTAATCGAAACCCCGGGGCAAGGGCCGCATCGCCCCCCGGTAGGTCGGGAGAAACCAAATGATCCAGATGCAGACAAACCTGGATGTTGCTGACAATAGCGGCGCTCGCCGTGTTCAGTGCATCAAGGTTCTGGGTGGTTCCAAGCGTAGATACGCATCCGTCGGCGACATCATTGTCGTCTCGGTCAAGGAAGCCATCCCGCGCGGTCGCGTGAAAAAAGGCGACGTGCGCAAGGCCGTCGTCGTACGTACCGCCAAGGAAGTGCGCCGCGAAGATGGCACCGCCATTCGCTTTGACAGCAACGCTGCCGTCATCCTGAACAACGCGGGCGAGCCTGTCGGCACCCGTATCTTCGGGCCGGTCGTTCGCGAACTGCGCGCCAAGAAGTTCATGAAAATCATCTCGCTCGCTCCGGAGGTGCTGTGACATGGCTGCCAAACTGAAGAAGGGCGACAAGGTCGTCGTCATCGCAGGCAAGGACAAGGGCAAGGAAGGCACCGTTGCCTCCGTTGATCCCAAGGCCGGCAAGGCCGTTGTCGATGGCGCCAACATGGCCATCCGCCACACCCGCCAGAGCCAGACCGCACAGGGTGGCCGCCTGCCCAAGGCGATGCCCATCGACCTCAGCAACATCGCGCTGCTGGATGCCAACGGCAAACCGACCCGCGTCGGCTTTGACGTCAAGGATGGCAAGAAGGTGCGCGTCGCCAAAACCACGGGGGACGTGATCGATGCTTGATTCAGCAACCTATACCCCGCGCCTGCGTGCGCTTTTCCACGACGAGATCAAGGCCAAGCTGAAAGAAGAGTTCGGCTATACCAACGACATGCAGATCCCGCGTCTGGACAAGATCGTCCTGAACATCGGCTGCGGTGCCGAGGCCGTTCGCGACTCCAAGAAGGCGAAGTCGGCTCAGGACGACCTGAGCACGATTGCAGGTCAGCGCGCTGTTGTGACGATGGCAAAGAACTCGATCGCCGGCTTTCGTGTCCGCGAGGACATGCCGCTGGGGACCAAGGTCACCATGCGCAGTGCCCGTATGTATGACTTCCTCGACCGTCTGATCACGGTCGCGATGCCCCGTATCCGCGACTTCCGCGGTGTTTCGGGCAAATCCTTTGATGGTCGCGGCAACTATGCCTTCGGCATCAAGGAACACATCGTCTTCCCCGAGATCAATTTTGACAAGATCGACGAATCCTGGGGCATGGACGTTATCATCGCAACCACGGCGAAAACCGACGCTGAAGCCAAGGCGCTGTTGAAGCATTTCAACATGCCCTTCAACAGCTGAAGCAGCGGGAGAGAGAGTTATGGCTAAGAAAGCAATGATCGAGCGCGAGAAGAAGCGCCAGAAGCTGGTCGACAAGTTCGCCGCCAAGCGCGCGGCGCTCAAGGAGATCATCAATGACCAGAGCAAGCCGATGGAAGAGCGTTTCCGCGCGACCCTGAAGCTGGCCGACCTGCCGCGCAACAGCAGTGCAACACGTCTGCACAACCGCTGCCAGCTGACAGGCCGTCCGCATGCGTATTATCGCAAGCTCAAAGTGTCGCGTATCGCGCTGCGGGAACTGGGCCAGGCTGGCCTGGCTCCGGGCCTCGTGAAATCCAGCTGGTAAGGGAGATTTGAAATGAATGATCCTATCGGCGATATGCTCACGCGGATCCGCAACGCCTCGATGCGTGGCAAATCCACGGTGATGACCCCCGCCTCCAAAATGCGCGAGCGTGTGCTCGGTGTTCTGGCGGACGAAGGCTATATCCGCGGCTTTGAGAGCGCGACTGGCAAGGATGGCCACCCGGCCATCGAGATCAGTCTGAAATACTTCGATGGCGCCCCCGTCATTCGCGAAATGAAGCGGGTCTCCAAGCCCGGTCGTCGCGTCTATCTGGGCGTCAAGGACATCCCGTC
This sequence comes from Roseovarius sp. M141, assembly GCF_024355225.1. Classification (NCBI taxonomy): domain Bacteria; kingdom Pseudomonadati; phylum Pseudomonadota; class Alphaproteobacteria; order Rhodobacterales; family Roseobacteraceae; genus Roseovarius; species Roseovarius sp. M141. The sequence goes on along the minus strand of NZ_VCNH01000008.1, from coordinate 3,124,958 downwards.
GGTCCGTCAGGGCCTGGGTGTGTCGATTGTCTCCACCTCAAAAGGTGTGATGTCGGATGCAAGCGCGCGCAGCCAGAATATCGGCGGCGAAGTGCTCTGCACGATATTCTAAGGAGGGCTGTATATGTCTCGTATCGGCAAACTGCCCATTCCCCTGCCCGAAGGTGTCACCGCTACGCTCAGCGGCCAGACGCTTGAGGTCAAGGGACCGAAGGCAACGAAAAGCTTTACCGCCACGGACGATGTGACCATCACCATCGGTGAGGGTGAGATCACGATCACGCCGCGCGGTAAATCCAAGCGCGCGCGCCAGCAGTGGGGCATGACACGTAGTGTCGTGGCCAATGTTGTTCACGGCACCAACGCGACATTCAAGAAAGATCTTGAAATTCGCGGCGTCGGTTACCGGGCGCAGCTTCAGGGCAATGTCCTGAAACTGAACCTCGGCCTAAGCCATGACGTCGATTTTGTAATTCCGGAAGGTGTGACTGTTACCGTCCCCAAGGCCACTGAGATCTCGGTCGAAGGCACGGACAAGCAGCTCGTCGGTCAGGTCGCGTCTGATATTCGCGACTGGCGTCGTCCCGAGCCCTACAAGGGCAAAGGCATTCGCTACAAAGACGAGTATATCTTCCAGAAAGAAGGCAAGAAGAAGTAAGGAACGGGTAGATGGCAAACAGCAAGAGAAAACTGTTTCTGAAACGCCGCCTGCGCGTTCGGAACAAACTTCGCAAAGTGAACGCAGGGCGTATGCGCCTGAGCGTTCACCGCAGCAACAAGAATATCAGCGTGCAGCTGATCGACGATGTCAACGGCGTGACGCTGGCATCGGCCTCGACCTTGGAAAAGGATCTGGGCATGGTCAACAAGTGCAACATCGAAGCGGCCACCAAAGTGGGCGCCACGATTGCCGAGCGCGCGAAAAAGGCCGGCATCGAAGAAGCGTATTTCGACCGTGGCGGCTTCCTCTTTCACGGCAAGGTCAAGGCTCTGGCCGACGCCGCGCGTGAAGGTGGTCTGAAGATCTAAACTCAGCGTAGGCGGCCCCTGTCATGGGGCCGCCTCGATGATCCGGGGGCGCATTTGCCCACCTGGATTGACACATTTGGCGCAAGCCGCGCCGCTTTGAGAAGGACATGCCGCATGGCAAGAGATGACAACCGTGGCGGGGGCCGCCGCAACCAGCGCGACGAGACCCCTGAATTCGCCGACCGTCTGGTCGCGATCAACCGCGTTTCCAAAACCGTCAAGGGCGGCAAGCGCTTCGGCTTTGCCGCGCTGGTCGTCGTAGGCGATCAGAAGGGCCGCGTCGGTTTCGGCAAGGGTAAGGCCAAGGAGGTCCCCGAGGCCATCCGCAAGGCGACCGAGGCCGCCAAGCGCGCCATGATCCGTGTGCCGCTGCGTGAGGGTCGCACACTGCATCACGACATGGAAGGGCGCCATGGCGCCGGCAAGGTGATCATGCGCTCCGCACCGCAGGGTACCGGCATCATCGCCGGTGGTCCGATGCGCGCCGTGTTCGAAATGCTGGGCATTCAGGACGTCGTCGCGAAATCGAACGGCAGTCAGAACCCCTACAACATGATCCGCGCCACCATGAACGGCCTGACCAAAGAGTCGAGCCCCCGCATGGTTGCGCAGCGCCGTGGCAAGAAGGTCGCGGACATCATGGCTACCGAACACGCGCCCAAGATCAAAGGCGAACAAGCGCCCGTCGCGCAGGAGGGTTAAGACATGGCCAAAACTATCGTCATCAAGCAGGTGGGCAGCCCCATCCGCCGCCCCGCCGAGCAGCGCGCAACGTTGATCGGCCTCGGCCTGAACAAGATGCACCGCGTGCGCGAGTTGGAGGACACGCCCAGTGTCCGCGGCATGATCAGCAAGATCTCGCATATGGTTGAGATCGTTGAAGAAAAAGGCTGAGGTTTCTCGGCCTTGATAGCAGCGCCCCGGTCGGAAATGGCCGGGGCGTTTTGCGTTTCAGTGGCAGTGCAGCGGCTGTGAGCCGGCATGGCAGCATTGTCCGGGAGGCGAGCTTTTCCGGCAGCCACCGCTATGGGCGATCGTCGACACGTCGGGCCTTGCAACTTCAGACATGCTGTGTTCGCTGGCTAAAAGAGGCATTGTCGTTGCCAAGGTGAGGGCGCAGACCGTGATAAGCGCTTTCATCATAAGGAAATGCCTCGTTGTGGAATTTCACAAGTAAATTAACAAAGGTTAACAAAGTCAAGTCGTGGCCGCTTTGCGCCCAAAACGATGGAGCTATCGGATGATCCTGAAAACCCTCGCGGATGTTCTTGGCACTGCGGATCATGTCACCGGCGACGCATTCGACAGCCGCCGCATACTGCTGGCACGTGATGGGCTGGGATATTCGTTTCACGACACGCTGATCCGTGCGGGCAGTATCCAGCGACTGGAGTACAAGCACCATATCGAGGCAAATTATTGCATTGAAGGCGAAGGCGAGGTCGAGGAAGTCGCCACCGGGCGAAAATGGCCGCTGCGCCCCGGCACGATGTACGTTCTGGATGCGCATGATGCACATATCATCCGTGCCAAGACGGACTTGCGCCTTCTGTGTATTTTCACGCCCGCTCTGACAGGGGCCGAGACACATGACGCGGACGGCAGTTACAACCAAGCGGAATGAGGTTGGACGCCACTGCGTGGCGCCACCGCTCTTGCAAGAGCGGTAGCGGCCCGCTATACGCGCCCGAGTGTTGGCACCCGTGCCGACTCGAAACCCAATCAAGCCGCGTTCGGCCGCTCCCGTCGCTGGGGGTCGCATCCGGCACAAGGAGAAGCGACATGAAGCTGCATGAACTGCACGATAACGAAGGCGCAACCAAGCGCAAAAAGCGCGTTGGCCGTGGCCCCGGCTCGGGCATGGGCAAGACTGCCGGCCGTGGTATCAAGGGTCAGAAATCCCGCTCGGGCGTTGCGATCAAGGGCTTTGAAGGCGGCCAGATGCCGCTCTATCAGCGTCTGCCCAAGCGCGGCTTCAACAAGCCGAACCGCAAGGCATATGCCGTGGTCAATCTGGGTCTGATCCAGAAATTCATCGACGGCGGCAACCTGGATGCTGGCAGCGCCATCACCGAGGACGCGTTGATCGCGTCCGGTCTGGTGCGCCGCAAGCTGGACGGTGTGCGGGTTCTGGCCAAGGGCGACGTCACCTCCAAGATCACGCTGGAAGTCACCGGCGCCTCCAAATCGGCGGTCGAGGCGGTCGAAAAGGCGGGCGGTTCGCTGACGCTGACCGGCGCATCGGCGGCTCAAGCGGCTGAATAAGAGGTTGTGAGCGGCCTCCGCGCCGCTTACATACTCCCTAGTTTTTCAAAACACGCCGCCGGGCCGCTGGAAAACAGCAGTCGGCGGCGTTGTCATTCCGAAAGAGAGCCGAATGGTATCTGCAGCAGAACAAATGGCGGCCAACACCAGCTGGGCAGCGCTCGGCAAGGCCACCGACCTTCGCAAGCGCATCGTGTTCACCCTCATGCTGCTGGTGGTGTACCGCCTCGGCACATGGATTCCGGTTCCCGGCATCGACGGCGCCGAACTGCGTGAATTCATGGTCGGCGCGGGTGCCAGCATCGGCGGCATGCTGTCGATGTTCACCGGTGGCGCGCTGGGAAGGATGGGGATATTCGCCCTCGGAATCATGCCCTACATTTCGGCTTCGATTATCATTCAGCTGATGACGGCGATGGTTCCGTCGCTGGAGCAGCTCAAGAAAGAGGGCGAGTCCGGCCGCAAGAAGATCAACCAGTACACCCGCTACGGCACGGTCCTGCTGGCGACGCTGCAATCCTACGGTCTGGCCGTCAGCCTGCAATCGGGCGATCTGGTCACCAATCCGGGCATGTTCTTTATCGTGTCCTGCATGGTGACGCTGGTGGGCGGCACGATGTTCCTGATGTGGCTGGGCGAGCAGATTACCGCGCGCGGCATCGGTAACGGTATTTCGCTGATCATCTTTGTCGGAATCATCGCCGAGGTTCCTGCGGCACTGGCGCAGTTCTTTGCCAGTGGGCGCAGCGGTGCGATCAGCCCGGCTGTCATCATCGGCGTGATCGTCATGGTGGTCGCCGTGATCGGCTTTGTCGTGTTCATGGAACGCAGCCTGCGCAAGATCCACATCCAGTACCCCCGTCGTCAGGTAGGCATGAAGGTTTATGACGGCGGTTCGTCGCATCTGCCGGTCAAGGTGAACCCGGCGGGCGTGATCCCGGCGATCTTCGCCAGTTCCCTGCTGTTGCTGCCGACCACGATCAGCACGTTTTCGGGCGGGCAGGGCGGTAGCCCCATCATGTCGACGATCCTGGCCTATTTCGGCCCTGGTCAGCCGCTCTATCTGTTGTTCTTCACCGCTATGATCGTGTTTTTCGCGTATTTCTACACCTACAACGTGGCGTTCAAACCCGACGAAGTTGCGGAGAATCTGAAAAACCAGAATGGTTTTGTCCCCGGTATCCGTCCGGGCAAGCGGACGGCGGAATACCTGGAATATGTGGTCAGCCGTATTCTTGTTCTTGGTTCGGGGTATCTGGCTCTGGTCTGCCTGCTGCCGGAAATTCTGCGCGCGCAATTCGCGATCCCCTTTTATTTTGGCGGCACATCGGTTCTTATTGTCGTATCGGTCACGATGGACACGATCCAGCAGGTGCAAAGCCACCTTCTGGCACATCAATACGAAGGGCTGATTGAAAAATCACAGTTGGGCGGCAAGGGCAAAAGGCGCGCGCGTCGCAAAGGGACAGGACGGAAATAAATGAACATCATTCTTCTCGGACCGCCGGGCGCGGGCAAGGGCACTCAGGCACATCATCTGGTTGCCACCCGCGACATGATCCAGCTGAGCACCGGCGATATGCTGCGCGAGGCCAAGGATAGCGGCACCGAGATGGGCAAGCGCGTTGCCGATGTCATGGCCCGCGGCGAACTGGTGACGGACGAGATCGTCATCGGCCTGATCCGCGAGAAGCTGGAAGGCGACAAGCACGGCGGTTTCATCTTTGATGGTTTTCCGCGGACCTTGCCCCAGGCGGACGCGCTGGGGCAGCTGCTGTCCGAGTGCGGCGAAACCCTGGATGCCGTGATCGAGATGCAGGTCGATGATGAAGCCTTGGTCGGTCGCATCACTGCGCGCTCGACCTGCGCCGGGTGTGGCGCGGTTTATAACGATAATACCAAGCCGATCCCGCAAGACGGCGTTTGCACGACCTGCGGCGAGACGCATGAGTTCACCCGCCGCGCCGACGACAACGAAGAGGCGCTGCGCAATCGCCTCATGGAATATTACAAGAAAACGTCGCCGCTGATCGGGTATTACTATGCCAAAGACATGCTCAGCAGCATTGACGGGCTGGGTGCGGTCGAAGATGTGCAAAGCAGCATAGCCGACATTCTCCAGGGCTGAGATGGGCTGGGGAACCGGTGAAATCGGGTGGGGTGGTTTAGTTTGCCACCGCGCCCTTGACGCCCCCTGCAATTCCTCCTAACCAGCAGCATCCCGCAAGGGGCTTGATTCCCATGGGACTGTTCCCAAGACCGAATCGATTACCTGAATTCAGCTGCGGCTCGGGCGCCATGCGCCTCGGGCCTACGTTGTGAAAAAAGGGTCCGGCATTACGGACCCGCAACGAAAAAGGAATATGCACGTGGCACGTATCGCCGGCGTCAACATCCCGACGCATAAACGGGTTCCCATTGCCCTTACCTACGTCACCGGTATCGGTCCCTCGACCGCAAAAACCATTTGCGACGCGGTCGGCATCGACCAGACGCGCCGTGTCAACGAGCTGAGCGATACCGAAACGGTAGCGCTGCGCGAGTATATCGACGCGAACCTGACCGTCGAGGGTGACCTGCGCCGCGAGACGCAGATGAACATCAAGCGTCTGATGGACCTTGGTTGCTACCGCGGTCTGCGCCACCGCCGGAACCTGCCGGTTCGCGGCCAGCGCACCCATACCAACGCCCGCACCCGCAAAGGCCCCGCAAAGGCCATTGCCGGCAAGAAGAAATAAGGGAGGGCATCGGATATGGCACGCGATACCAAACGCACAAAGAAGAAGGTTTCCAAGAACATCGCCACAGGCGTTGCTCATGTGAACTCGTCCTTCAACAACACCAAGATCCTGATCTCCGACGTTCAGGGCAACGCAATTGCATGGTCCTCGGCCGGCACCTGTGGCTTCAAGGGGTCGCGCAAGTCGACGCCCTACGCTGCCCAGATGGCCGCCGAAGATGCGGGCAAGAAAGCCCAGGATCACGGCATGCGTACGCTCGAAGTCGAAGTGCAGGGGCCCGGTTCCGGCCGTGAAAGCGCATTGCGCGCCCTGGCTGCTGTCGGCTTCAACATCACGTCCATCCGCGACGTGACGCCGATGGCGCATAACGGCTGCCGTCCGCCGAAGCGCCGCCGCGTTTAAGGCTATTGTTTCAAGTGGGGCTGCGCATGTCCGCGCAGCCCCACTTACGTCATTTTAAACCTCGGGCGTTCTGGCCGTCGGACATGCGGGCAGGACTGGTATGGAGGGACACATGATCCACAAGAACTGGGCTGAACTGATCAAGCCGACACAGCTGGACGTCAAGCCGGGCAATGACCCGCTGCGTCAGGCCACTGTCGTCGCCGAACCGCTGGAGCGCGGCTTTGGTCTGACGCTGGGCAACGCGTTGCGCCGCGTTTTGCTGTCGTCGCTTCAGGGGGCCGCGATCACCTCTGTGCAGATCGACAACGTGCTGCATGAATTTTCGTCCGTGGCGGGTGTCCGCGAGGACGTTACCGACATCATCCTGAACCTCAAGGGCGTCGCCATCCGCATGGAGGTCGAAGGCCCCAAGCGTCTGTCGATCAACGTCAAGGGTCCGGGCATCGTGACCGCGGGCGACATCTCGGACAGCAGTGGCATTGAGATCCTGAACCGCGAGCATGTGATCTGCCACCTCGACGAGGGTGCGGACCTGTTCATGGAACTGACCGTCGGCACTGGCAAAGGCTACGTTGCCGCCGACAAGAACAAGCCCGAGGACGCGCCGATCGGCATGATCCCGATCGATGCGATCTACAGCCCCATCCGCCGCGTCAGCTATGATGTGCAGCCTACCCGTGAAGGCCAGGTGCTGGACTATGACAAGCTGACGATGAAGATCGAAACGGATGGCTCGATCACGCCCGACGATGCCGTGGCCTATGCCGCGCGTATTCTGCAGGACCAGCTGAGCATCTTCGTCAACTTTGACGAGCCAGAAAGCGCAGGCCGCCCCGAAGACGATGACGGGCTGGAGTTCAACCCGCTTCTGCTGAAGAAGGTCGACGAACTGGAACTGTCGGTGCGCTCGGCCAACTGCCTCAAGAACGACAATATCGTTTATATCGGCGATCTGATCCAGAAGACCGAAGCCGAAATGCTGCGCACGCCGAACTTTGGCCGCAAGTCCTTGAACGAGATCAAGGAAGTGCTGTCGGGTATGGGCCTGCATCTGGGCATGGACGTCGAGGATTGGCCGCCCGACAATATCGAGGATCTGGCGAAGAAGTTCGAAGACGCCTTTTAAGAATTCGCAGGCCGGGCCATATCGTCCGGCCTGCAAATACCGGGCCTGAAGCCCCAAGGAGAGCGGCCTGACACGCATCACGCCGCCGGACAAAGCAAAACACGTTTAGGAGTATAGAAAATGCGTCACGCAAGAGGTTACCGCCGCCTGAACCGCACCCACGAGCACCGCAAGGCGCTGTGGGCGAATATGGCTGGCTCGCTCATCGAACATGAGCAGATCAAGACGACCCTGCCCAAGGCCAAGGAGCTGCGCCGAATCATCGAAAAGATGATCACGTTGGGCAAACGCGGCGATCTGCACGCGCGCCGCCAGGCGGCTTCGCAGTTGAAGCAGGACCAGTATGTCACGAAACTGTTCGACATCCTCGGCCCCCGCTACAAGGATCGTCAGGGCGGTTACGTCCGCGTCCTGAAGGCCGGCTTTCGCTATGGCGACATGGCGCCGATGGCAATCATCGAATTCGTCGACCGCGATCCCGCTGCCAAGGGCAAGGGCGACAAGGAACGCGTCGCTGCCGAACTGGCGTCGATGGACGAAGACTGAAGCACCGCCCGCAAGGGTCGGAGTTTGCGAGGCCCCCGCCGGATCGGCGGGGGCTTTTGCGTATCTGGGTGCGCGGCGCAAACTTGCAATCGGGCGCCGGGGCGCGCATATCCGTCGAGCACAGATGACGGAGACGCGCGATGCTCAGATCGATTGCCATTGCATTGCTGGTGCTCAGCAGCCCCGCTGTGGCCGAAACTCAGGTTCCGACCAGTCAGACAGAAATCCAGTTGGGTTTTGTGCCTGTGGTCAAGGCGGTGACACCGGCAGTCGTCAACATCTACGCCCGCCGTGTGATCGAGGGCCGCGCCAGCCCCTTTGCAGATGATCCGTTCTTTGGCCAATTGTTCCAGAACTTCGGCGCGCAGCGCCCGCGGGTGGAAAACTCGCTGGGGTCCGGTGTAATTCTGGCATCGGATGGTATGGTCGTGTCGAACTATCATGTGGTGGGGCAGGCGACAGACATCCGTGTCGTGCTGAATGACCGGCGCGAATATGATGCCACCGTCCTTCTGGCCGACGAGGAAAGCGATCTGGCCATCCTGCAACTGACCGGCGCGGAGGATCTGCCTGCGTTAACCCTGCGCGACAGCGAAAACGTCGAAGTTGGCGAGCTGGCGCTGGCTGTCGGCAACCCCTTTGGTGTGGGCCAGACCGTCAGCAGCGGGATCGTGTCCGGCCTCGCGCGGTCAGGTACTGTAACGGGCAATACGCGCGGCTATTTCATTCAGACCGATGCGCCGATCAACCCCGGTAATTCGGGCGGCGCGCTGGTGGATACCAATGGTCGTCTCATTGGGGTCAACACGTCCATTCTCAGCCGGTCGGGTGGTTCAAACGGTATCGGCTTTGCCATTCCCGCGACGCTGGTGCGCCAGTTCATGGAGCAGGCCCGCGCGGGCGCCACAAAATTCGAACGCCCTTGGGCCGGTATCACCGGCCAGCCCGTCACCTACGACATGGCCGAGGGGCTGGGATTGGCCCGATCCGGCGGTATCATTCTGTCGGATATGCACCCGGCCAGCCCCTTTGGCGCGGCGGGGTTGAACCCCGGTGACGTGATTTTGTCCGTTGCCGGGCAGGAGGTGAACGGCCCCGCCGAGATGATCTATCGGATGACCGTCGCCGGGATCGGGGCGGAACTGATGGTCACGGCCGTTCAAGGCGGCGTTCAGCGCGACATCGCCGTGCCGATGCAGCGCGCGCCTGAATCGCCGCCGCGCGCCACGCTGACAACCGGCGCGCGGGCTGCCCTGCCGGGGGTGACCCTCAGCACGATCAATCCGGCCGTGATGGCGGAATACGACCTGCCCCTCACGGCGTCGTCCGGGGTTCTGGTCGTCGATCCGGGTGAAATCGGTGCGCGGGCCGGGCTGCGCGCGGGCGACACCCTGCTGAGCATAAACGGCGCTGAGGTCGCGACCAGCACCGACGCCAGCGCGGCGTTGGAGCGCGCGCGGGGTCGGCTGGCGCTGGATGTGCAACGTGGACAGCGGCGGCTGACCATGCGGTTCCGGCTGTAGGCGATGGCGGATCTGTTCGATACCGGGGAAGCCGCGCCGGAAACGCCACAGCAGGGCCACCGCCCCTTGGCGGACCGTTTGCGCCCCAAGGCGCTGGATGAGGTGATCGGTCAGGAGCAGGTGCTGGGCCCGGAGGCACCTCTGGGGGTGATGCTGGCGGCGGGCAGCCTTGGCTCGCTCATCTTCTGGGGCCCACCCGGGGTGGGCAAGACGACCATCGCGCGCCTTCTGGCGGATGAGACGGATCTGCATTTCGTGCAGATCAGCGCGATCTTCTCTGGCGTGGCCGACCTGAAGAAGGTGTTTCAGGAGGCCCGTCACCGCCGCCAGAACGGGCAGGGGACACTGCTGTTCGTCGACGAAATTCACCGTTTCAACAAGGCGCAGCAGGACGGGTTTTTGCCCTTTATGGAGGATGGCACGATCCTGTTGGTCGGCGCCACGACCGAAAACCCCAGCTTCGAACTGAACGCGGCGCTTTTGTCCCGCAGCCAGGTGTTGGTGCTGACGCGGCTGGCCTTTTCGGATCTGGAACGGCTTGCCCAGCGGGCCGAGCGCGAGATGGGTCGCGCGCTGCCGTTGGACGGCCCGGCCCGCGAGGCGCTGCTGGAAATGGCCGACGGCGATGGCCGCGCCCTGCTGAACCTGATTGAGCAGATCGTCGCGTGGAAGGTCACCGGCAAGCTGGACACCGAGGGCCTTGCCAGCCGCCTGATGCGGCGGGCCGCGAAATACGACAAATCGGGTGATGAGCATTACAATCTGATCTCGGCCCTGCATAAATCGGTGCGCGGGTCTGATCCCGACGCGGCGCTCTACTGGCTGGCACGGATGCTGACGGGGGGCGAGGATCCGCGCTATCTGGCGCGGCGAATCACGCGCATGGCGGTCGAGGATATCGGGCTGGCCGACACGCACGCCCACCGTGTCTGTCTGGATGCGTGGGAAACGTACGAGCGTCTGGGCAGTCCCGAAGGCGAATTGGCGCTGGGGCAGGCGGTGACGTATCTGGCGCTGGCGCCGAAATCGAACGCCGGGTACGCCGCCTTCAAGGCTGCGATGCGCGAGGCCAAGAAAACCGGCTCCGAGCCACCGCCGAAACACATCCTGAACGCCCCGACCAAGCTGATGAAAGAGCAGGGGTATGGCGCGGGCTATGCCTATGACCACGATGCCGAGGACGGGTTTTCAGGCCAGAATTATTTCCCCGAGACCATGAAACGCCCCATTCTCTATCAACCGGTCGAACGTGGGTTCGAGCGCGAACTGAAGAAGCGGTTGGACTATTTTACCAAGCTGCGGCTCAAGCGAGGATCGTGACGGCCAGATCGTCAGATTGGCCGTGACCGGCGACTAATCCTTTGTTTGCGACATATCCCGACCGCCAGAGTAGTGGTGCAAATGTTAGTTTAACGTTGCGCGGGTGGCACGGCACATCGTCAACCCCCAAATGTACGGGTTTGCTATAGATTTCCGCTGGCGATCTGGCGTGTTTCATGTTCCCCTAGCCCCATGTTGCAATCAAGCCACTCGCTTTGCACCCTTCCCGCGCTGGGGCAGATGCCCTCGCGCGAGAGCTGCGCAGATCCGCGCAGCGGCGGCCTGACACGGCCGGGCCGCCTTCGGCCCCATCCCTTTGATATCCTTGCGGGCCAGCCCGGTGCGACGCGCGATTACTCATTCCAATTGACAGAGGAAATCTGAATGACCAAGCACACTCAGTCCAAGACCAACAATTCAAGCGTGACCGCCACGCTGGACAGCGCCGCGCGCAGCGGCAGCATGTCCCGTCGCGCATTCATCAACAATTCGGCGCTGGTGGGTATCGGCGCCGGCGCGGCAGGCGGGCTGTGGACCGGCAAGGCGCGGGCGGCCACCCCGCAAAAGGGTGGCACGTTCCGCTTTGGCATCCATGACGGCAACTCGTCGGACAACCACGATCCGGGCACTTATGTCAGCCGCCAGCAGATCTATCTGGCGCACCAGTATCGCAGCTACCTGACGATGATCAATTCGGACGGCACGCTCGGCAACGATCTGGCGACCGGGTGGGAGCCGAACGACGACGCGTCGGTCTGGACATTCGAGATCACGCCCGACGCCACGTTCCACAGCGGCAAGCCTGTGACATCCGAGGATGTGGTCAATTCGCTGAACTTCCACCGGGGCGAAAAATCGACATCAGCGGCGAAATCCTTGCTGTCGTCGGTCACCGACATTCGCGCCGACGGCGATCATGCGGTCGTGGTCGAACTGGATGCCGGCAATGCGGACGTGCCGTGGCTGATGACCGACTACCACTTTGCCATTTGCCCCAGCGATGGGGAGGGCGGCATCGACTGGCAGTCGGGCGACGGGTCCGGCCCCTACAAGATCGACGATGCTGATTGGGGCGTTCAGTTCCGCTTGTCGCGTCACGACGGCTGGCACCTGGAGGGTGCGTATTTTGACAAGCTGCTGATGCTGGTGCTGAACGATCCCAACGCCCGCCAGACCGCGTTGGTGACTGGCGATGTCGATGCGATCTCGCTCGTCGATCTCAAGACCAAGGCGCTACTGGAGCGCGATCCGTCGATTGAAATCCTTAGCGTGCCGTCGGCTGCTGCGATCACGATGCCGATGTTCTGCGATACCGCACCCTTCAACGATGTGAATGTGCGCAACGCGCTGAAACTGGCGATGGATCGCGACGAGATCATCGCGAAGATCGCCTTTGGCGAGGCAACGAAGGGCAATGATTTCCACCACAGCCCGGCGATGCCCTATTTCCCCGAAGGCATTGAGCAGCGCGAATACGATCCCGATCAGGCGAAATCGCTGCTGAAAAAGGCCGGCGCCGAAGGCGTCGAGGTAAGCATCAGCACCGCCGACTCGGTCTTTTCCGGCGCCGTCGACATGTGCGTGCTCTATTCAGAGCAAGCCAGCAAGGCCGGCATCAAGGTGAACGTCGTGCGCGAGCCGAATGACGGCTACTACTCGGATGTCTGGCTGAAAAAGCCGTTCACGGCTGTCAGCTGGGGCGCGCGCCCCACGCCCGACGTGATGTACAGCCTTGCTTACGCATCCGATGCTGCATGGAACGAATCGCACTGGCAGAACGAGGACTTCAACAAGCTGCTGGTCCAGGCGAAGGCCGAACTGGACGACAGTTTGCGCGGCGAGATGTATCGCGAAATGGCGCTGCTGGCCCGCGATGATGGCGGTACGATCATCCCGTTCTTCAACAACTTCGTCTACGCGGTGCGCAATAACGTCTCGGTCGGTGAAAATCTTGCGCCGAGCTGGGAACTGGACGGCGCACGCGGCCCCAGCCGCTGGTGGTTCACGGGCTGATTTCCACAAAGCCCCGTTACGTGACAGCGACCAGACCCGGCGTGGCATTGCGCCGGGTCTGCATTGGCCCCAGACGACGCGGGCCGGACGCAGGTTTTTGGGCGTAGTTCAGTGTTAGGCCACCGCCTCATGCAAGTTTATTTCACCAAGGGCAACAATGCGGAAATATCGTTGCGTTCTCAGGAAATTTGTGGATGCCGGGTATCTTTCGTGTTTTGCTGGCAACAGGTCGCTTCTGACTCCGTCTTCTGGCCGCAACAGGCACAGACTGCACAGGCGTATTGAAACACCATCCGCCTGTGCAAAGCGGGATCAAAGCCGATATTCAGGGAGATGACATGAAAAATCCGAACACTCAGATGATGTTGGACCGATTGGCGCACGCCGCCCGCGAGGGGAGGGTTTCACGCCGTTCGTTCATGAATTACTCGATGGCCGCAGGCGTCACCGCCAGCGCCGCAACCGGCCTATGGGGCACCGCCGCGCGGGCCGAGCCAAAGCGTGGAGGCACCTTTCGCATCGCGCAACATGATGGCAACTCGGGCGACAGCAACGATCCGGGCCTTTACGAATCCAACGCCGAAATCCTGCTGGCACACACGCAGCGGGCGTTCCTGACGCTGATCGAAACCGATGGCACGCTTGGCCCTGACGTGGCGACAGAATGGTCGGCCACACCGGATGCGTCCGAGTGGACGTTCAAGCTGAACCCCAAAGCGACGTTCCATTCAGGCAAGAAGGTAACGGCCGAGGATGTCGTGGCCTCAATAAATTATCACCGCGGCGAGGACAGCACATCGACCGCCAAGGCGCTGTTGACCAGTGTCACGGACGTCGTTGCGCAAGACGAATCGACAGTCGTGTTTAAAATGGATGCAGGCAATGCGGATCTGCCGTGGCTTATGACCGACTATCACTTGGTCATACTGCCTGCGAACGAGGACGGCACTGCCAACTGGCAATCCGGCGATGGCTGTGGCCCCTACAAACTGGACAACTGGGAGCCGGGCATCCGCGCCTCGCTGACCCGCCACGACGATTGGCACGGTGAGGGGGCCTATTTCGACGCGATCGAGGTGATCTTCATCAACGACCCCAATGCGCGTCAGACGGCGCTGGTGACCGGCGACGCGGACGCGACAAGCTGGCTGGAGAACAAGACAATGGCGCTGGTCGAGCGTCACCCCGACGTCGATGTGATAAACCTGCCATCCGCGCAGACGATTACCATGCCGATGTTCTGCGACGTGGAGCCATTCACCGATGTGAACGTGCGCAAGGCCCTGAAGCTGTCGATCAACCGCGAAGACATGATGGAGAAGATTCTGTTTGGCGCGGCAACGATCGGCAACGATTTCCACCATTCGCCCGCCATGCCTTATTGGCCCGACGATGTAGAGCAGACCCCCTACGATCCCGATCAGGCCAAATCGCTGCTGAAAACGGCAGGAATGGAGAATCTGTCGGTCACGCTCCATTCTGCCGATTCCATCGCAACCGGCGCGGTCGATGCGGCCATCCTTTATTCGGAACACGCCAAGGCCGCGGGCATCGACATCAAAGTCGCGCGCGAGCCGAATGACGGCTATTGGTCCGATATCTGGCTGAAGAAACCGTGGTGCATGGTGGCATGGGGTGCGCGCCCGACGCCGGACGTGATGTACAGCCTTGCCTACAAGGACGACGCCGCCTGGAACGAATCGCACTGGCAGAACGAAGAGTTCAACAAGCTGCTGCTTCAGGCCAAGGCCGAGCTGGACGATGGCCTGCGCGCCGAGATGTATCGCGATATGGCAGTTCTGGCGCGTGATGACGGGGGCACGGTCATCCCGTATTTCCCGAACTTCGTTTACGGCAAGCGCAAGAATATAGGCACCACCGGCGAATACGCGATCAGCTGGCAGCTGGACGGCTACCGCGCCGCAAGCCGCTGGTGGTTCGAAAGCTAGACGATAGAGCACCCGGCCCGGCGCCCCTGCGGCCGCCGGGCTGTCATGCCCATACCGCGCCACGGCGCGGGATTTTGGGCCAAAATCAATGCCATGGACCCACGGGGTACCGTGATAGAGATGGCGATTTACTGTTAATTCGCGTCTGACCATGTTAGCGGTGGCAGACCGGAACAACAGCAGGAGGGATAAATGGGCGACATTCTTGGGCTTGTTGCGAAACGGCTCGGTCTGGGGCTGGTCATACTACTCGTGATTTCAGTCATCATCTTCTTCATGGTCGAACTCTTGCCAGGCGACATCGCCGAGGCGGTTCTGGGCCAAGGCGCGACCGAGGAAAACGTCAGAAACCTGCGCGAGCAGATGGGGCTGAACGACCCCGCGATCGTGCGGTATTTCGATTGGCTGAGAAGTGCGGTGACGCTTGATTTCGGTCGGTCCATCGTGACCCAGGAAACGGTGATGAGCGTGATCGGTGAACGGTTCCGCAACACGCTGTTCCTTGCCACCTATGCCGCCGTCATCGCGGTGCCCTTCGCCATTACCCTTGGTGTGATCGTCGCGCTTCTGCGCAACTCGATCTTCGACCGGGTGGCCAACGTGCTGACGCTGACGTCGATCTCCAGCCCGGAATTCTTTCTGGGCTACATCCTGATCCTCTTCTTTTCGGTCAAGTGGGGCATGTTCCCCGCGATCGCCAGCCTGAGTGACAGCATGTCCTTCTGGGAACTGCTGGAGCGCACGTTCCTGCCGGCGCTGACGCTGGTTCTGGTTGTCACCGCGCACATGATGCGCATGACGCGCGCCGCCATCATCAACCTGCTGGCCTCGCCCTATATCGAAATGGCCAAGCTGAAGGGCACCCCGCCGTGGAAGGTCATCGTGCGCCACGCGCTGCCCAACGCCTGGGCGCCGATCATCAACGTGATCGCGCTGAACCTCGCGTATCTCATCACCGGCGTCGTGCTGGTCGAAGTGGTCTTCGTCTATCCCGGCATCGGGCAGGCGTTGGTCGACGCGGTCAGCAAACGCGACTTTCCTGTGGTGCAGGCCTGCTGCCTGATCTTCGCCGCAACATTCATCCTGCTCAATCTCGCAGCAGATGTGGGTGCCATCCTGACCAATCCGCGCCTGCGGCATCCGAAGTAAGGGAGTTCGAGATATGAGCATTTTTGTAATCGCATACTATTCGCTGCTCCTGATCGCGTCATGCCTTGCCGCGTTCTACAATAAAAGATCAGCGTTCCTGCTTCTGTTTTCACTGACGTTGGTGTCGTTCGTTGTGGGCATCATCGGAGGCGCAGACGCACTCAAGATGATCGCGGTCGCGGCCGGTGTTCTCGCGTTGGCGGCAATGGTGTCCTATACTTTCCGCGAGTTCCTGATCCTGCTCGTCTCCAAGGAGATGGCCAAGGAATTGCGGACCGCGCCGCTTACCGCCGCCTTTGGCATGTTCGTGATCTTCACCTACGCCATCGCGGGTATCTTTGCCCCGTGGATCGCGCCCTTTGGCGAGGCCGAGGTGATTGCGTCGGCCTTCGCACCGGCGGACCAGAACATGCTGCTGGGTGCTGATCAATTGGGTCGCGACATGTTCAGTCGCCTGATCTATGGCACGCGCAATTCGGTCGGGCTGGCGCTGACGGCGACGCTGTTGGCGTTTATCGTCGGTGCCTTTCTGGGTCTTCTGGCGGCGACCAAGGGGGGGATACTGGACAACTTCCTGGGACGATTCGCGGATGTGATCATGTCGATCCCGTCGCTGATCTTTGCGCTGCTGATGCTGTCGATCTTCGGCCCGTCGATGCCGGTCATCATCATCGCCGTGTCGATCATCTACGCACCGCGCGTCTTCCGCCTGACGCGGGCCGTCGCGGGCGATGTCGTGGTGATGGACTATATCGAAGCGGCCAAACTGCGCGGGGAGGGTACCTGGTACCTCATCCGGCGCGAGATTCTGCCAAACTCGACCGCACCGCTGGTTGCTGAATTCGGTCTGGAATTCTGCTTTGTGTTCCTGCTGGTCGCGGGCCTGTCATTCCTTGGCCTTGGTATCCAGCCACCCACGGCCGATTGGGGATCTATGGTGCGCGAGAATGCAACGCTGATCTCATTTGGCGAAATCACACCGCTTATTCCAGCCGCCGCCATCGCGCTACTGACCGTCGGGGTCAATTTCGTGGTGGACTGGATGCTGCACCGGTCCTCGGGACTGAAGGAGTAAAGACGCATGACCTTTGACAAAAGCAAACACGATATCCTTCTGAAAATCAGAAACCTGAAAATTCAGGGCTATTCGGACGAAACTTGGGTCGACATCATCAAGGGTGTCGACCTGACCCTGCACCGCGGCGAAGTGATGGGTCTGATCGGGGAATCGGGCGCTGGTAAATCCACCATCGGCGCCGCTGCGATGGGCTATGCCCGTGACGGCACGCGCATCTCCGAAGACTCGTCTATCGAGTTCGACGGGATGGAGCTGACCACCGCCACCGAGGGAGAGCGGCGCGGCCTGCGCGGCAAGCGTATTGCCTATGTTGCGCAATCGGCCGCGGCGTCCTTCAACCCCGCGCACAAGATCATCGATCAGCACACCGAGGGGCCGCTGCAATATCGTCTGAAAAAACGGATGGAGGCGCAGGAAGACGCGATTGATCTATATAACCGTCTGCGCCTGCCGAACCCCGAGGAGATCGGGTTTCGCTATCCCCATCAGGTCTCTGGCGGTCAGTTGCAGCGTGCGATGACGGCAATGGCCATGTCCTGTCGGCCCGATCTGATCATCTTTGACGAGCCGACGACGGCGCTGGATGTGACCACCCAGATCGAGGTTCTGGCCGCGATCCGGGACATCGTCGATCAGTTCGATACAGCCGCGCTTTATATCACGCACGACCTCGCGGTCGTCGCGCAGATGGCCGACACGATCAAGGTACTGCTGAAAGGCGAAGAGGTGGAAGAAGCCTCGACCGCCGAGATGCTGAATAACCCAAAGGAGGAATACACCAAATCCCTCTGGGCCGTACGCAGCTTCGAGTCGCCGCAGCGTCAGCGTGATGGCCGTGACTGCCTGATTTCCGTCAAGAACGTCGATGCCGCCTATTCCGCCGGTCCCAAGATCCTGGATAACGTCAGTTTTGACATCTACGAAGGCATGACCGTGGCCGTGGTGGGTGAATCGGGGTCGGGCAAGTCCACAACAGCACGCGTCATTACGGGCCTTCTGCCGCCCCAGAAAGGCGAGGTGCTGTTCAAGGGCCAGCCGTTCCCGGCGGATTACCGCAACCGAAACAAGGAACAGCTGCGCCAGTGCCAGATGATCTATCAGATGGCCGACACCGCGCTGAACCCCAAGGTCAAGATCAGCGAGATCATCGGACGGCCTGCGAGATTCTATTCCGGCCTCAAGGGGGCGGCACTGAAAAACCGGGTGGACGAGCTGCTGGATCTGATCGAACTGGAGCCGGCGAAATACTACAATCGGTACCCGTCCGAATTGTCAGGTGGCCAGAAGCAGCGCATCGGCATCGCCCGTGCGCTGGCGGCCGAGCCCAGCTTTATCGTTTGTGACGAAGTAACATCTGCGCTGGATCAACTTGTCGCCGAGGGTATTCTGCGCCTGCTGGACCGCCTGCAGGATGAGCTGAACCTGGCCTATATGTTCATCACTCATGATCTGGCGACGGTACGGTCGATCGCCGACGAAGTGGTCGTCATGCAGCATGGCAAGGTGGTCGAACAGGGTCCGAAGGACGCGATGTTCACGCCGCCGCACCACCCCTATACGGACCTTCTGCTCAGCTCGGTCCCGGAAATGGATCCTGATTGGTTGACCACGCTTCTGGAGGAGCGGGGCCTGGAAAACCTGGGTGAGGCGGCATCGCAGCAGATTGACCCCAAAGACAAGAAGATCATGCCCTCGGACGCATAACGCGTTTTTCGGGGGCTATCTCTATCCCAAAAGAAAAGCGGCGGATGGGACACCATCCGCCGCATATATTTACGGGCAGTCGTTTGTCAGGGGCCGCTCCCTGCGCGCGCCGGACGGCCCTCAGGTCATGGCGATGCCGGTCAGGACCATCGTGCCAACAATTGCGGCATAGACAATCAGGACGGCAGGAAAGTTTGCGCTGTGCGCCCGCAGTTCGCGGTTCAGTTGTTCTCTGGTCATGGCTCTATCGCTTCTGGCCGTGGGACAGGGGCACTCCGGACCCTGATCCAAATTGGGTATTGGCGCATGGGTGTGTCCCATCCGCCGCTGCATCTGCTGAAACTTTTGAAGTGGCCAGCCCTGTCAGGGTTGGCCCGGGCCTGCGTGTCAGGTCATCGACATCGCGGACAGGACCATGGTCCCGAAGATCAGGCCATAGACAAAAAGCACAGCGGGCCATGTGGCACTATGCATGCGAAATTCGCGGTTCAATTGATCCCTGGTCATGGGTGCCTCCCTAGTGCTGCATATTCATCTCAGGCTCACCGTGTCGCCTTGACCCGGATCTATCTATCTTTTTGGGGAAAGCAATGGGTATTCGAATAATATTACATGCAATGGCAGCATGGCTGCCGTGGCTGGAGCGCATAACTGGCATGTTGGTTCGTAAGGTGCTGTTTTTAAGTTGGAATATTTATGATTATTCCGGCAGAAATACGCCTAATATTATTTCGTACTCACGCGCAGATGCCGCTTTGTAACACTGCGTGCGCAGGCCGGACAATTGCCCGGCCTGCGCTGTGTCTCAGGCCGCTGTCGGACCTTGCAGCGGCATCACCGTCAGATCGCCCTCTTGGCGGGCCTGCATCGCCTGTGCGGCGGCCAGCGACGCGGCAGCGGTGGTGAAGTACGGGATCTTGTCATACAGCGCCACCGACCGGATTTCGCGGCTGTCCTCAACCGACAGCGCGCCCTCGGTCGTGTTCATCACCACGGCAATCTCGCCGTTCTTCAGCATGTCGACGATATTCGGGCGTCCCTCATAGACCTTGTTCACCACGGTGCAGGGCAGGTCGTGCTCGGCCAGGAACGCCGCCGTGCCGCGGGTGGCGACGATGGTGAAACCCATGTCCAGCATGATGCGCGCGGCCTGGATGATCTGCGGCGTCTTGTCGGTGTCCTTGATCGAAAAGAACACCGCGCCGCTTTCCGGCAGCACCACACCGGCGCCTATCTGCGCCTTGAGGAAGGCGCGGGGGAAACTGACATCCCAGCCCATGACTTCGCCGGTTGAGCGCATTTCAGGCCCCAGGATCGTATCGACACCGGGGAATCGGGCGAAGGGCATCACCGCCTCTTTCACCGAAAACCACGGCATCGCATAGTCGGCCAGCGTCATCTGGTCGGCCATCGGCAGGCTGCCCGGTGTTGCGCCGCTGGGGTAGGCGCCGCGATGCGGGAAATTGCTCAGCGGTTCGCCCGCCATCAGGCGAGCGGCGATGGAGGCGATCGCAGAATCGGTCGCCTTGGCCACGAAGGGTACGGTGCGGCTGGCGCGGGGGTTCACCTCGATCAGGAAGATTTCACCGTTCTTGACCGCGAACTGGACGTTCATCAGCCCGACGACCTTCAGCGCGCGGGCGAGCGCGACAGTCTGCCGTTCGATTTCAGCGATGATATCCGCATCCAACGTGTAGGGCGGGATTGAGCAGGCGGAATCTCCGGAATGAACGCCGGCCTCTTCGATATGCTGCATGATGCCGGCGACATGCACGTTCTCTCCATCGCACAGCGCATCGACATCACATTCGATCGCGCCCGACAGATAGCTGTCCAGCAGCACCGGGCTTTTGCCCGAAACGACGACCGCCTCGGCGATGTAGCGCTCCAGATGTGGCATGTCGCGCACGATCTCCATCGCGCGCCCACCCAGCACATAGGAGGGGCGGATGACCAGCGGGAAGCCGATCTTTTCCGCAATCGCAAAGGCTTGGGCGTCGGTCGAGGCGATGCCGTTCACCGGTTGTTTCAGATCCAGACGGTTGACCAGATCCTGAAACCGCTCGCGGTCCTCGGCCAGGTCGATGGCGTCGGGCGACGTGCCCAGGATCGGGATGCCCTCGGCTTCCAGCGCGTTGGCCAGCTTTAGCGGGGTCTGCCCGCCGAACTGTACGATCACGCCGTGCAGCGTGCCGTTTTCCTGCTCGACGCGCAGGATTTCCATCACATGTTCGAACGTCAGCGGTTCGAAATAGAGCCGGTCGGAGGTGTCGTAATCGGTCGAAACCGTCTCGGGGTTGCAGTTGATCATGATCGTCTCATAACCCGCATCCGACAGCGCATAGCAGGCGTGGCAGCAGCAATAATCGAACTCGATGCCCTGGCCGATACGGTTCGGACCGCCGCCCAGGATAACGACCTTCTTGGCATCGGTGGGCCGCGCCTCGCATTCCACATCGCCCATCATCGGGGCCTCGTAGGTGGAGTACATATAGGGCGTCTGCGCCTCGAATTCGGCGGCGCAGGTGTCGATCCGCTTGAACACGGCGTTGACGTCGGCGCTGCGCCGGGCAGCGCGCACGGCTGTTTCGGTTTGGCCGGTCAGCGTGGCAAGGCGCGCATCGGCAAAGCCCATCATCTTCAGGCGCCGCAGGCCTGCGGCATCCTTGGGCAGGCCGCTGGCGCGAACACCCTCCTCGGCTTCGATAATCTCGCGGATGCGGGCCAGAAACCACGGGTCGTACATGGTGACGGCGTGGATGTCGTCGTCGCTCAGCCCGTGGCGCATGGCCTGCGCGATCACGCGGATGCGGTCGGGCGTCTGTTTCGCCAGCGCACGGGTAATGGCAGCTGCCTCCGGCGCGCCTTCGATGGCGATCTCGTCAAAGCCTGTCAGGCCGGTCTCCAGCGACGCCAGCGCTTTTTGCAGGCTCTCGTGGATCGTGCGGCCAATCGCCATGACCTCGCCCACCGATTTCATGGCAGTGGTCAGATGCGGTTCGGAGCCGGCGAATTTCTCGAAGGCAAAGCGCGGAATCTTTGTGACGACGTAATCGATCGATGGTTCAAAGCTGGCCGGCGTGACCCGGGTGATGTCGTTGTCCAGCTCGTCCAGCGTATAGCCGACGGCCAGCTTGGCCGCGATCTTGGCGATCGGGAATCCCGTCGCCTTGGATGCCAACGCCGAAGAACGCGACACGCGCGGGTTCATTTCGATTACCACCATGCGCCCGTCTGCGGGGTTGATCGCCCATTGCACGTTCGATCCGCCGGTTTCGACGCCGATCTCGCGCAGGACCGCAATCGATTGATTGCGCATCACCTGATATTCCTTGTCCGTCAGGGTCAGGGCAGGGGCCACGGTGATCGAATCGCCCGTGTGGACGCCCATCGGATCGACATTTTCGATGGCGCAGACGATGATCGCGTTGTCGGCACTGTCGCGCACGACCTCCATCTCGAACTCTTTCCAGCCCAGAAGCGATTCATCAATCAGGATCTGGTTGACCGGGGACGCATCCAGCCCGGTCTTGCAATAATGCTCGTAATCCTCGCGGTTATAGGCCACGCCGCCCCCGGTGCCGCCAAGGGTAAAGGCAGGGCGGATGATTGCAGGAAGCCCTACGTAATCAATGGCATCCATGCATTCTTGCATAGTGTTGGCAATCGTTGCCTTGGGGTTTTCGATGCCCAGCCGGTCCATCGCCTCGCGGAACAGCTTGCGGTCTTCGGCCATTTCGATGGCCTCTCGGTTGGCGCCGATCAGTTCGACGCCGAATTTCTCCAGTACTCCCATATCGGCGACTGCCAGTGCAGTATTCAGGCCGGTTTGGCCGCCCATGGTGGGCAGCAGCGCGTCGGGGCGTTCCTTTTCGATGATTTTGGCGACGATCTCGGGCGTGATCGGCTCGATATAGGTGGCGTCGGCCAGCCCCGGATCGGTCATGATCGTCGCCGGATTCGAATTGACGAGGATCACCCGATACCCTTCTTCGCGCAGCGCCTTGCAGGCCTGCGCACCGGAATAGTCAAACTCGCAAGCCTGCCCGATGATGATGGGTCCGGCCCCGATGATCATGATGGATGAAATATCGTCGCGCTTTGGCATAACCCGTGTCCCCGCTTGGCAGCTGTGGTTGCGCAGGCCCGCCGGGAGCGTCGCATCGGATCGCGTTGGGCGGGCGCGCAAATTGGTGGCGTTATATCCATGCGGCGCTCCGGCGCAAGGGGCTAGGCTACAGGCGCGCGCCGACTGGCACTGATTTCAAGTTCTGTTTTAACTTGGGCGTGAAACACACTAGGTAGCGGCCAAGGTGGCGGCGCGCACAAAGAAGCGCGCAGGGAGGGTTGCAGGTGGAAATTCGCTTCGATCATGGGCCGGTGGGGCCGGACGGGGATGGCGCCTGCCTGTTCGCGGCGCCGCGCCGGATGATCCTTGCACAGGATGCGGGCGATGTGCCGGGCGCACTGGCCGCGCTGGATGCCGCGCGCGCAGATGGCGCATGGCTGGCAGGATATGCCAGCTACGAGCTGGGCTATGCGCTGGAGCCGCGCCTTCGGCCGCTGATGCCAACCCGCCGCCGACTGCCGCTGATGGCATTCGGTGTCTATGATGCACCCACGCTTGCGCCGGACCTGCCCAAGGGTGGCGGCAGCCTGTCGGAATTTACGCCCCGCTGGGATGCGGCCCGCTACGCTGCCGCGTTCGATAGGGTTCATGACTATATCAGCGCCGGTGATTTCTATCAGGCCAACCTGACCTTTCCGCTGGAGGGGACGGCATCAGGCGATCCCGCTGCGGTTTATGCCGCGCTATTTGCGGCGCAGCCGGTGCGCCACGGCGCGCTGGTACGCCAGCCGGACTTGCCTTCGCTGCTGTCACGCTCGCCCGAGCTGTTCTTTCGCACCGATACGTCCGGGCGCATCCAGACCCGCCCGATGAAGGGCACCCAGCCGCGCAGCGCCGATCCCGCCGAGGACGCGCACCGTCGTATTTTCCTGTCCAGCGATGAGAAGAACCGCGCCGAGAATCTGATGATCGTCGATCTCTTGCGCAACGATCTCAGCCGCGTCTGCACGCCCGGCAGCGTCACCGTGCCGGAACTTTTCACCATCGAAAGCTATAGCACCGTCCACCAAATGACGTCGCTGATCGAGGGGCAGATGAGGCCCGATACGGGCCTTGCCGGGCTCTTTACCGCGCTGTTCCCCTGTGGGTCGATCACCGGCGCGCCGAAGCTGCGCGCCATGCAGGTGCTGCGCGATCTGGAGCCGGAGGCGCGCGACATCTACTGTGGCTCTATCGGCTGGGCTGCGCCGGACGGGCGGGCCGAATTCAACGTTGCGATCCGCACCCTGCTGCTGGACGATGGGGGACGCGTGACGCTCAATGTCGGCGGCGGCGTGGTTTATGACAGTACGGCCGAGGCCGAATATGAGGAGGCGCTGTGGAAAACCCGCTTTGCCCGCCCGCTGATCCGGGATTCGCACTGATCGAGACGATGTTGTGGACGCCGGGCATCGGCATCGCCCACCGTGCGCGCCACATGGCCCGGCTGCGTCGCTCGGCGCGCGCCCTCGGGATCACGCCGCAGGGGGCCGAGTCTGCGCTGGAAGGTATCACCGCCGATGGCCCGCTGCGCCTGCGCCTGACCGTGGACGCGGCAGGGCAGGCCGCAGTTACTGCCACCCCGTTCCAGCCGCTCGCGCCCGATACCCGGTGGCGCGTTGCCATCCACCCCCAGCGGCTTGACGCCGCTGATCCATGGCTGCGGCACAAGACGACGCGCCGTGCGCTTTATGACACCGCCCGCGCCGACCTGCCTCCGGGTATCGACGAATGGATATTCCTCAATACCGGCGGCGCGCTGTGCGAGGGGACCATCACCAATCTCTATATCGATACCGGCGACAGCCTTCTGACCCCACCGCGCGCCTGCGGCCTGCTGCCCGGTATCGGGCGCGAATCGCTGATCGCCGCCCGCCGTGCGTTACTCGCTCGTCTGACGCCGCAGGACATCACCGAGGGCACAGCACTTTACGTCGGCAATGCGTTACGCGGTCTGATCCGCGCCGACCTCGTCCATTCTTCTTGCTGAAAATATCCTCGCCGAAGGCGAAAAAGGCCCCGAATGCTCTAACGATTACCGCGATAAAGATAATCCCGCGTCAGTGGCACGGCATCCTGGCGCCGCGATAGCTGCACCTGAAAAACCACCTGCCGGTCAAGCCGAAAGGCAAGTTCAGAAACCTTCAGATAATAGCGCCACATCCGGCAGAATCGATCATCATACAATCGCCGCGCGTCATCGATGCGCGCCATGAACCGATCATACCACAGGCGCAGCGTCTGGGCGTAATGCAGGCGCCAGACCTCCAGATCTGTGGTGATCAGGCCCGAGCGTTCAATCGCGGCAGACATTTCCGACAGCGACGGCACATAGCCGCCCGGAAAGATGTATTTCAGGATCCACGGGCTGGTCACGCCCGGCGGCTTGGCCCGTCCGATAGTGTGGACCAGCGCGATGCCATCCTCGGTCAGCAAATCATTTATCTTTTTGAAATAGGTTCGATATTGTGGCGTGCCGACATGTTCGAACATTCCGACTGACACGATGCGATCGAACGACCCTTCGACATCCCGGTAATCTATCAGCTCGAATCTCGCGCGATCGTCCAGCCCCGCGTCGCGGGACCGCTGGTTGGCGATTCTGTGCTGCTCTTCGCTGAGCGTCACACCCAAGACCTGCGCGCCATGATCGCGCGCCAGCGTCAGGCCCATACCGCCCCAGCCGCAGCCGATATCCAGAATGCGCATCCCCGGCCTTAGCAGCAGCTTGCCTGCGATATGCGCCTTCTTGGCGTCCTGAGCCTCGTCCAGCGTCATGCCGTCGCGCCTGAAATAGGCGCAGGAATATTGCCGGTCCTCGTCCAGAAATAAATCATAGAGCGCGCCCGACAGATCATAGTGATGCGCCACATTCTGCCGCGACCGGCCGACCGGATTAAACTGCTGTGCGCGGCGCCCCAGATACCGCAGGATGCGGAGCGGATGGCGCACCCAACGTCGCCCCTGTGCTGCCATATTGGCGAGGCATAACCGCAAAAAACCCTCCAGATCGTCGCCTTCGATAGTCAGTTGGGCATCTACATATCCCTCTCCTACGCCCATTTCGGGGGACAGCATGATACGGCGGGGCAGGCTGGCGTCTTTCAGGACGACGGCCACCTGCGGTCCG
Source organism: Roseovarius sp. M141 (assembly GCF_024355225.1). Taxonomy (NCBI): domain Bacteria; kingdom Pseudomonadati; phylum Pseudomonadota; class Alphaproteobacteria; order Rhodobacterales; family Roseobacteraceae; genus Roseovarius; species Roseovarius sp. M141. Next base: position 3,098,872 of record NZ_VCNH01000008.1, on the reverse strand, counting down.
GGGGCGCTGCCCTGATAGGTTTTTAGGTCGCCGTTCGGATAGGTGACGCTCAGGCGTCCTTGCTGGATAAGTCCTGTCAGAAAATGGTGAAGGGCCATATTCCACATATCTCACCCCCATGTCTGCGGGCGATGTGGGGCGCCGCGCGTGACAATGTTGACGTTAAATCGTAACGCATACCTGTGCTGTCTGGTTTCCAGAGCTGGTGAGATAACACGCCCCATACCGCCGGGCCGATATCTTCAGGGCCGGTGACGTCGACGTTCCCGCGTCGGCCTCCACCGGCCCCGCCCCTTGACTTTGCGGCCCGGGGCATGTGTATCGGCCCAATGTCACGACAGCCCCCAACGGGGCCGCCAAAGGGGATCCGATGATGCACGCCTATCGCAGCCATACCTGCGCCGACCTTACGAAATCAGACGTGGGCGACACCGTGCGCCTGTCCGGCTGGGTCCACCGCATCCGCGATCACGGCGGCGTCCTGTTTGTCGATCTGCGCGATCACTATGGCATGACGCAGTTGATCTGCGACCCCGACAGCCCGGTTTTCGATCAGGTCGACGCCGTGCGCAGCGAGTGGTGCATCCGTATCGACGGCAACGTCAAGGCGCGTGATGAGGCGCTGATAAACCCCAAGCTGCCCACCGGCGAGATCGAGGTTTTCATCCGCGATATCGAGGTTCTGGGCGCGTCCAAGGAACTGCCCCTGATGGTGTTCGGCGATCAGGACTATCCCGAGGAAACACGCCTGAAGCACCGCTATCTGGACCTGCGCCGCGAGGCGATGCAGCGCAACATGACGCTGCGCAGCGATGTCGTGGCGTCCATGCGCCGCCGCATGTGGGATCAGAGCTTCCGCGAATACCAGACGCCGATCATCACCGCCTCTTCTCCCGAGGGCGCGCGCGATTTTCTGGTGCCCTCGCGGCTGCATCCGGGCAAGTTCTACGCGTTGCCGCAGGCGCCGCAGCTGTTCAAGCAGCTGATCATGGTGTCGGGCTTTGACAAGTATTTCCAGATCGCGCCGTGTTTCCGCGACGAAGATCCGCGCGCCGACCGCTCGCCCACGGATTTCTACCAGCTCGACCTTGAGATGTCCTTTGTTGAGCAGCAGGACGTGTTCGACACGATCCAGCCCGTCATTCAGGGCGTTTTCGAGGAATTCGGCGGTGGCCGCAAAGTCGACACCGAGTGGCCCCAGATCAGCTACGCCGACGCGGCGCTGTGGTACGGGACCGACAAGCCGGACCTGCGCAACCCGATCAAGATGCAGGTCGTCTCGGATCATTTCCGCGGCTCCGGCTTTGCCATCTTTGCCAAGCTGCTGGAGCAGGAAGGCACTGAAATCCGCGCCATCCCGGCGCCCGGTGGCGGTAGCCGCAAGTTCTGCGACCGCATGAATGCGTTTGCACAGAAAGAGGGCCTGCCGGGGATGGGCTATATCTTCTGGCGCGACGGGGAGAACGGCATGGAGCCGGCAGGCCCCCTCGCCAAAAATATCGGCCCCGAGCGGACCGAAGCCATCCGTCAGCAACTTGGCCTCGGCGTTGGCGACGCAGCATTCTTCCTTGGCGGCAAGCCTTCTGCGTTCGAGCGTGTGGCGGGCAAGGCGCGCACCGAGATCGGCGCTGAGCTGAAGCTGACGGACGAAAATCGCTTCGCCTTTGCGTGGATCGTGGATTTTCCGATGTATGAGGCGGACGAGGAGACGGGCAAGATCGACTTCTCGCACAACCCCTTCTCGATGCCGCAGGGCGGGCTTGAGGTGCTGGAGGGCGATCCGCTGAAAGTGCTGGGATATCAGTATGATCTGGCCTGCAATGGCTACGAGTTGATTTCGGGCGCGATCCGCAACCACCGTCTCGATGTCATGATCGCGGCGTTCGAGAAGGCCGGTTATGACGAGGCCGAGGTGCACAGCCGCTTTGGTGGCCTTGTGCAGGCGTTCCAATATGGCGCGCCGCCGCATGGTGGCTGCGCGGCGGGGATCGACCGCATCGTGATGCTGCTGGCGGACGAGGCGAATATCCGCGAGGTCATCATGTTCCCGATGAACCAGCGCGCCGAAGATCTGATGATGAACGCCCCCAGCGCGCCCACTTCCGATCAACTGATGGAGCTGAGCCTGCGGGTGATCCCGCAGGAGTGATCCGGCGGTACGCTGTTGAATTTACGGGCGGGGGCCGAGGGCCTTCGCCCGTTTTGCGTCAGCGCCCCAGCGCCGGATCATCCGACACGCGGACCAGCCGCGTCAGATCGCTGAGCGATGATTTCTGCTGTCCAGTTTCGCCGAAATTCGACGGATCCAGCCACAGGCGAAACGCTTCGTCCAGCGCGGGCCATTCGGCGTCGATGGCGGCAAACCATGCAGTGTCGCGGTTACGCCCCTTGACCACCGTCGCCTGCCTGAAAATACCCTCATAGCTCAGCCCCAGCCGCTGCGCGGCGCTGCGGGAGGGCAAGTTCAGCGCGTCACATTTCCATTCATACCGCCGATACCCGGCCTCAAAGGCCCAGCCCATCATCAGATACATCGCCTCACTCGCCGCGATGGTACGCTGTAGCGCGGGCGCCATGGCGATATATCCCACCTCGATCGACCCCGCAGAAGGCTGAACCCGCAGGTAAGAGGCGAAGCCGCCATAAGCCTCGCGGTCCTTGTCATAAATGGCGAAGAATACATAATCTGGCGACGCGGTAATGTCGCGCATCCAGCGGTGAAACTGCGCCGAGGACGCGAAGGGTCCTACGGGCATGTAGTCCCAGACCGCGTCATGACCATCGAACGCCTGAAACAGCAGCGCCGCGTGGTCGGCTGCGTCCAGCGGCTCCAGCCGGACATGCGCCCCGTCCAGCACCATGGCCGCGGGGGCGGGCGGGGGTGTCCAGTCATCCAGTGCCGTGCCGCGCGGGCGGGGATCGCTCATCAGTAGGCCTCGCTATGCTGCTCAAGGCAATAATAGGGGCTGGGCCGCGCAGGGGAAGCGGTTTCTTGGGTGTGTTTTGCGACGTGCAAGGGCAACCAGATGCCCGAGTGCCCTCAAGAATCAGGCGGGAATCGTCGCCCATGTCCAAACCCGGCACACGGGTCTTTTCAGCAAGTCGCCGCGTCTCATGGCATCGGTCGCTTCTGTCTGCGCGCGCCCGCTGTGTAATGTGAGTTTGCGCTGCGTGCTTTGGATCAGTCTGCGCAAGCCAACCGCGATCACATCGCCGCCCGGTTGTCCAATCGCTCTTGCACCAGTCCGGCGACCCGCGCCACGCGGCTGTTCAGGGCTGCACCGCTGCGCCGCCCTTCACCGGCCAGCGCATCGGCAGCGAGGGCCAACGGGCCATCATCGGCCGCGCGTGCCACGCCGCGAAGGAACTGCGCGACATAGTCCAGCACCGGCCCCTCGGCATGTTCGCCCAGAAGATTCGACACATGCACCATGTCATCACGGTAGGCCAGTGGATCGGGGTGCACGTCCTCATCGGGCAGGATACGCGGTCCGCTGGGCCGACGGTCTTCGGGCATGGTGGACAGCACGGCCTGCTGAAAGACGCCCAGATTGGTCAGGGGTTTGGCCAGAAACCCATCGGCCCCTGCGGCCATTGCATCCGCCCGGCCCCCGTCAAGGCCGCTGGTGGCGATGATCGATGTCACGCGCGGCGCGGCGTCGGCCAGTTCCTTGATCAAATCCGCGCCCGAGCCATCGGGCAGGCCCAGATCGATGATCACCGCCGTGGGGCGGTAGACCGACAGGTGGCGACGCGCCGAACGCAGGCAATCGGCCCGCCGAATCCGTGCGCCCGAATGCAGGCACATCAGCCGCATGGCATCGCACGCATATAGGCTATCCTCGACCACCAGGATCGTCATGCCCAGCAACGGGCGCAGGGCGGTGGGGTTCTTGATGGGGTTCAGTACAGGCAGATCGTCCATGCGTATCTCTCCTTTTGGCAACATCCGACTCAAGAGTTACGCAGACTTGGCTAACGCGGGGTTAACGTCTCAGGTGGAATCTTGATCCTGTTGCAGGCGCCATGCGTCACAGCGCCCGCTTGCCACCACCGCGCACGCGCGCGATAACATGCGCCACCTGCACCGAACAAAAGGACAGCCCATGATCGGACGCCTCAATCACGTGGCCATCGCCGTGCCCGACCTTACCGCCGCCATCGCGCAATATAGCGGCGCGCTGGGCGCCGATGTCGGCGCGCCGCAGGACGAGCCTGACCACGGCGTGACCGTGGTTTTCATCAATCTTCCCAATACCAAGATCGAGCTGCTGTATCCGCTGGGCGATGCCAGTCCGATCACCGGCTTTCTGGAAAAGAACCCGTCGGGCGGCATCCATCATGTCTGCTATGAGGTCGATGATATCGCGGCTGCGCGCGAGCGTCTGGTTGCATCCGGCGCGCGGGTGCTGGGGGATGGCGCGCCCAAGATCGGCGCCCATGGCAAGCCGGTGCTGTTTCTGCATCCCAAAGATTTCAACGGCTGCCTGATAGAGCTGGAGGAAGTCTGATGGGCCCGGTCACCGGTCTGGTCCTCTATGCGGTCATCTGGTCGATGATCTTTATGGTCGCCATCCCGATTCGCCTGCAAACCCAAACCGAGGCAGGCGCGGTGGTCCCCGGCACGCATGGCGGATCGCCGCAGCGCCACGATCTGAAGAAAAAGGCGTGGATCACCACGCTGGTCGCGCTGCTGCTCTGGGCGCTGGCCGCGTGGATCATCCTGACGGGTCAGATCACGCTGAGCGATATCGACCTGTTCACACGGTTCGGGCCCGGCCCGATTGAAGAGCGTGGACTAGGTGGGTAAAGGTCGCGGCCCCCAAGATCGGAATGATCAGGTTCAATAACGGCACGCTGAGCGGGATTGCCATCAGCACGCCCGCCAGCCAGATCCGCAACCAGTGACGGCGGCGCAGATCGCGCGCCCCGTCGCGGCCCAGTCGCCGCATCGCCGCCAGCTGGAAATACTCGCGCCCCAGAAGAAACCCGTTCAGCGCCCAGAAAATGGCCAGCGTGGCAAAGGGCAGAAATGCGTAGAGCACCAGCGCCAGAAGGTTGGCGCCGATCAGAACCCCCAGAAATGCAAACGTGTCGCGCACCGTGTCCATCCATGGCAGGCGCGGCACCGGGGGCAGGTCCGGATAATGTCGCGCCTCCACCGCCGCAGCGACATCGTCGAGAAAAAGCGACGTGATGGCCGAGGCGACCGGCATCATCAGAAAGACCGACATGGTCATCATCAGCACCAGACTGCTCCAGCCCAGCAGATCGTCCACCCAGCGCACTTCGCCCACCAGCGGCAGCGTTACAACGTCGCCGGTCAACCAACTGATCACCATCAGGACGCCGGCATAGGTCGCAAACAGCAGCGCGACGGTCAACGCCAGCCCCAGAAACAGGACGCGGCGAAATCGTGGGTCTCCCATCTGCGACAATGCCTTGGCAAAGCTGGAAAATATCATGCGCCGTCCCAGGTCGTCAGTGCCGCGACATCGGGGCGGGGCCGCTCGGGCGGGGGGGTCGTTTCGGTTCCGATATGGATGAAGCCTGCCACGCGCTCGGCCGTGGTCAGGCCCAGATTATCGCGCACGAAGCCGGGATCGTGACTGGGCCACCCGCTCAACCAGTTGGCCCCCCAGCCCGCAGCGAGCGCGGCGTTCAGCAGCCCCAGACAGGCCGCACCGGCCGAATAGGTCTGCTCAATCGCGGGGATCTTGGGCGAGGGGCGCTGAACCTCGATGACGGCGACCACCAGCGCAGCGTCGTCGAACTGCTTTTGTGCTTTGGCGATTGCTGCATCGTCCAGCCCGTCTGCCGCATCGCACGTGGCCACCGCAGCCGACAGCCGATCCAGTGCCGCCCGGCCCAGTACGATAAAGCGCCACGGCTCCAGCTTGCCATGGTCCGGCGTGCGCGCGGCGGCGGTCAGCAGCGGCATGAGCTGGGCGCGGTCCGGCACCGGCAGGCCCAGCGTCTTGGCCGGGCGCGAACGGCGCGTCAGCAGAAAGTCCAGCGCTTGGGGGCTAGGGTCGGGCATGGCGATATCTCCGGGAATTGCGGTCACGCCCCCTATGTCGGTATGCGGCGCACTCCGGTCAAGGGGCTTCAGCCCTGTGGCGCCCGGGTGTAGACCCCTTCGGGCAGGTCCAGTGCAGCCCCCAGATCGCGCAGCTGCGCCATGGACAGCGTAATGGTGCGCGTCTCGCCCAGGCGGGGATCGTATTGATTGATGGTGACGCATTCCTCGAACGCGTGGATGATCACGTCCTCCTGCAACGGCGTGGTGGGCGCGCCGGGGGCGGGCGGGGCAAAATCATCGACCAGCGTGATCACTGTCGCGTCGAATTCATGTTCGATCGAAAACATCTGCAAGACCCCCCGTCGCTGCCGCCAGTGGCCAGTTTGGTCCGATCGGCGGCGCCTTGCAAGCGGCCAGCAAACCTGCTGGCCCTCGGCGCCGGGCGCGGATAAACTGAGGCAAATCAGTCGATCGGAGATCATCCATGCGTAAATTGACGCTTTTATGCGTTCTGGCACTGGCAGCGTGCGACGTGCAGGGCCCCGCGCCCCAGCAGCAACCCGGCGCCGCGCGCCCCAAGCCCACGATATCGACGCCGACATCTGCGAAAATCTCGCAGTTCAAGGCTGTCGTCGCGGCGGTCGAACCCGTGGCCGAGCAGGAATGCCGGGCCCGGACGAGGGGCGCCAATTGCGATTTTCGCATCGTCGTGGATGATCGCCGGGGCCAGCCTGCAAACGCCTTTCAGACGGTGGACGCGCAGGGGCGCCCGATTCTGGCGTTCAACCTCGCGCTGATCGCAGAGGTGCGCAACCGCGACGAACTGGCCTTTGTCATGGGGCACGAGGCGGCGCATCACATCAGCGGCCATCTGGACCGGCAGCGCAACAATGCGATGACAGGCGCGATCCTGCTGGGCGGTCTGGCGGCGATTACCGGTGCCGGGCAGGGCGCTGTGCAGAACGCGACGGATCTGGGGGCGGGCCTTGGCGCGCGCACCTATTCCAAGGATTACGAACTGGAGGCCGACGCGCTGGGCACGGTCATCACGCGCCGCGCGGGGTATAATCCGGTACGCGGTGCCGCCTTCTTTACCCAGATCGCCGATCCGGGCGACCGCTTCCTTGGGACGCACCCGCCCAACGCCAAGCGGATCGAGACGGTGCGGCGGGTCGACGCCAGCCTCTGATGCGCCAACTGACCGGCATCGTCAGCGACCGGGGATCGAAATATGCGGTCTCCGGTGGCCCCGCCGCCACGCGGGAAGATGTCGATGCGTTTCTCAAGGATCTGAAGCGCGACAAGAAATTCGCCAAGGCCACGCATAATACGTGGGGTGTTCTGCTGCCCGACGGCACGCCGCTGAAGGGCGACGACGGCGAGGCCGGGGCAGGTATGGTGATCATCCGCATGCTGGAGCGCGCAGAACTGACCGGCCAGCTGATCGTTGTCACCCGATGGTATGGCGGCAAGCATCTGGGCGGGGATCGGTTCCGGCATGTGCAGACATGCGTGGCCGAATGGCTGGAGGCCTACAGCGGCTGAACGCGCCTAGGGTGCGACGGTGCCCCACAGATCATATTCGCCCGCCTCATCGACCAGAACGCGTACGATGTCGCCAACAGAGATGTCATCCGTCCCCTCGTCGATGAATAGATTGCCGTCAATTTCGGGCGCGTCTGCCTTGGTTCGGCAGGTGGCGATGCCATCTTCGTCGACGTCGTCGACTATGACATCTTGCACAGAGCCAACTTTTGCAGCCAGTTTTTCCACGGAAATCGCCTGTGCCTTTTCCATAAAGCGATCCCAGCGGTTCTGTTTGACCTCATCTGGCACATGGTCCGGCAGATCGTTGGACCGCGCCCCGGCGACGTTTTCGTACTGGAAGCAACCGACGCGATCCAGCTGCGCCTCGTCCAGCCAATCCAGCAGGGTTTGGAACTCTGCCTCCGTCTCGCCGGGGTAGCCAACGATGAAGGTGCTGCGCAGGGTGATGTCCGGGCAGACGTCACGCCAGGCGGCGATTTCATCCAGCGTCCTGGCCGCAGCCGCAGGGCGTGCCATGCGGCGCAGCACATCGGGGTGGGCGTGCTGGAACGGGATGTCCAGATAGGGCAGCACCAGCCCGTCCGCCATCAGCGGAATCAGATCGCGCACATGCGGATAGGGATAGACGTAATGTAGCCGCACCCATGCGCCGAGGCTGCCCAGATCGCGCGCCAGATCGGCGATATGCGCGCGGTGGCCGCGCTCTTCGGCGTGCTTGATATCGACACCGTAGGCCGATGTGTCCTGCGAAATGACCAGCAGTTCGCGCACGCCGTTCTCGACCAGCTTTTCCGCCTCGCGCAGCACCGCATGGGCGGGCCGCGAGGCAAGGCGTCCGCGCATGTCGGGGATAATGCAGAACTTGCACTTGTGGTTGCAACCCTCAGAAATCTTTAGGTAAGAATAGTGTCTGGGGGTCAGGCTGACCGCCGATTTCGGCAGCAAGTCGATGAAGGGATCGGGCTTGGCCGGCACGGCGGCATGGACGGCGTCCAGCACCTGCTCGTACTGGTGCGGGCCGGTTACGGCCATGACGCTGGGATGCGCGCCGGTGATATATTCCGGCTCGGCGCCGAGGCATCCGGTGACGATCACGCGTCCGTTTTCCTGCAATGCCTCACCAATGGCGCTGAGGCTTTCGGCCTTGGCCGAATCGAGAAATCCGCAGGTGTTCACGATCACCGCATCGGCCCCGATATAGTCAGGCGAAATCCCGTAGCCCTCGGCACGCAGGCGCGTGAGGATGCGTTCGCTGTCCACCAGAGCCTTGGGGCAGCCCAGCGATACCATGCCGATGGTCGGCTGGCCGTCGCGTTTGGGGGCGGGTGTCAGGCGTGCGCGGGCCAGATCGGGGCGCAGGTCGGGGGGATTGGTGCTCATCCGCCGCATATAGACGAGGCGCGGCGCGCGCAAAAGGGGCAAACTGTTGCCGCCGGATCGGCGTGCGCCTACAGTTTGACGCAAACGGTCGCAGTCCCGCAGGCCAAGTGAGCAGAGCAAAGAGCAGTCGGATGAAATTTCTCTTAAAACTTCTGGTGTTTATCCTCGTTGCGGTGGCCATCGCGGTCGGCGCGCTGTTCTTTTTGCCGGGTGAGCGCATCGCGCGCATTGCCGCCGAGCGGATCAGCGACATGACGGGCCGCGAGGTCACGATGACTGGCGAGACCTCGATCAGCTTCTATCCGGTTCTCGGAATCAGTACGGGCCAGACCACCATTGCCAACGCAGATTGGGGCACTGGCGGCCCCATGCTGAGCGCGGGCAGCCTCAAGCTGGGCGTCGATCCGATCGCGCTGATCCGGGGTGACATCCGCATCACCGGGCTGGAAGTGACGCAGCCGCGTATCGTGATCGAGCGCGGCAAGGACGGGCGTGGCAACTGGCAGATCGGGGTCGCTGGAGTCGCCTCGACGGAGCAGGCGGACGCGGCGCCGGGCGCCGCGCCCAAATCCGACCGTCTGGCGCTGACGCTGGACCGGGCGCTGATCACCGATGCGTCTGTGGTCTACATCGACCACGCGGCAGGCACGCGGCGGCAGATCGAGGGAATGGATCTGGAGATGCGCTGGCCCACTTACGCGGGCGAGGGAACCTTCGAGGGGGTCCTGCGTCCGGCGGGCGAGGATGTGCGCGTCACCGGGCGTCTGGGCGAAGTGGGTCCGTTTCTGGAAGGGGCAGTATCGCCTGTCACGCTGACGATCTCGACGGGTGGCGCCACGTTTACGGTTGATGGCCGCGCCACGACCGCACCGCAACTGGACGGGAAAATGTCGGCGGATATCGACAACACCGAGCGTTTCATGGCCGCGCTGGGCCTGCCCGTGACCCGCCCGCCCAAGGGGCTTGGGCGGGCGATCATGGCCAACTCCCAGATCAACCTGACCGAGGATCTGCGACTGTCCCTGCGGGATCTGTCCCTGGATCTTGACGGAAACAGCGTGACCGGCGCGCTTGATGTGGCAACATCGGGCGCCCGCCCGCGCATCACGGCACAGTTGAACGCAGGCGCGCTGGACCTGGCCGGTCTGACCGGGGGCGAGGCCGCAGGCGGTAGCGGTGGCAGCGGCGGCGCGTCCCAGCCGCGCGACACCGGATGGTCCACCGCGCCCATCGACGCAAGCGCGCTGAGCGTCGCGGATGCCAACATCGCGCTCACCGCGAGCAGCATCGATATGGGGCAGTTCAAATTCGGCGCCGCGCGTATCCGCCTGACCATCGACAACGCTCGCGCCGTCGCCGAGTTGCAGGAATTGCAAGGCTACGGCGGCACCATCGGCGGGCAGGTCGTGGCCAACAACCGCTCGGGCCTGTCGGTCGGCGGCGATCTGACCGCGCGCGGCATTGATATGGAGCGGCTTTTGACAGATGCCGCCGGGATTACCCGGTTTGCGACCACCGGCACCGCCAGCCTCGATTTCCTGGGGGTTGGCCAATCTGTCGATGCGATCATGCGCAGCCTCAGCGGCAATCTCAAACTGGCCACCGGGCGCGGTGTCATCAGTGGCTTTGATCTGGATCGCCTCATGCGTACCGGCGATGGCAGTGGCGGCACCACCGTTTTTGACGAGGTCAGCGCCAGCTTTGCGATCAAGGACGGTGATATGCGGGGTGACGATCTGAACATGTCGATGCCGCTGGCCACCGCCACGGGCAAGGGGCGCATCGGTCTTGGGGCACGCGACATTGATTATCTCTTTACGCCAGTGCTTCTGCGCGGTGAAAACAGCCGGGGTCTGGCCATTCCGGTGCGTATCCGCGGCCCATGGTCGGGGCCCAGCATCCGCCCCGATCTGGAAAAGGCCATTGATCTCAACTTCAAGGAAGAGCGCAAGAAGCTGGAGAAAAAGGCCCGAGACGAGGTCAACAAGGAGATCGACAAGTTCGTTGAAAAGGAACTGGGCGTGAAGGTCCAGGACGGCCAGTCCGTCGAGGATGCGATCAAGGATGACGTCACGAAACGCGCCACCAAGGAGCTGTTCAAACTATTCGAATAACGCGCGGCCCGTCTTTGAACCTTCCTAAAATACGCGCGTCACAAGGCCCCGACCGGCACCCTCGCGGGGATCAACGGTAAAAAATTGACCAAAATAAAAGGGCCCCGCCGGATTGGTGATGCAGTCTGCGGCGTGGGAAAAGAAACTTTCTGCTTGATCAGTGCGCGCGGCATCCTTGGAATACGGCTCTTGGCGGTTGATCCGCATTATCGGAAAGTGAGTAGCGATTGCCGCCGGAATGTCGCGTATGGCGACCTTGCAGTTGGCAAAGATTGCGCCGGACGCAATACTGAACTTCTGGCACAGGTCTTGTGCGTGTGGATCTGATGGATTTTTATGTCATGGTAATAAACACAGCCGCACTCAGGGCAGATCGGTTTAGCTTCGATTTTGGCATTCCTGCTTCGATGCCTTGCGGCAATGAACTTTCAAATAGGGAGAACAATAAATAATCCCATGTGGTGTGCTTACCCCCACAATGGCGGATTATGGCAGACCCAATCTTCGCAAACCGGTGCTGTCGACGACGTTTTCATTCTTAATTTCTGCGAGGGAAGATACAGGCGGTTTCTATACCTTAAAAAATTGCACTATATTCCGTCATGTATTACTCTTCAAGAGACGATCCAGTGTGCGCGCCTTATGTTCGGCGGAAACGAGTGATTAATCAGTAATAAGGGGGCAACACGTCATGCCAACGGCCTATAGTGACCAGTTTCTAAGCATAAACCCGTTCGCCCCCCCCGCGGGGGGGACACCGCTGGGTGTTTCCGTGCTGGGCATCATCGATCAGAATGACGATGGCTTCATCAGTCGGGACGTCGGCGATACAGTTAATGGTAGCGTCGTAGACTTCTCGTATCCCGGTGATACCGTGACGATCAACGTTTCCGGAGTGGGTGATATCACCTACACCGGCGCCACATTCTACCTTGCAAACGGGCAGAGGGTATTCACCCCCACCGATGGGCAGATTCTTCAGAGTGGTACCTTCGTTTCCTCAACAGCCGCGCCTGATGAGGATCCGGTTGATGTCAGTCTTTTGGCCCCCCCATGCTTTACCGCTGGAACATTGATTGAAACGCCTTCGGGTCTGCGCAAGGTCGAGCTTCTCGAAGTGGGCGACGAGGTAGCGACCAAGGACAACGGGAGCCAACGGATCATCTGGATTGGCACCCGGACGGTCGGCGGGTCCGGGAATTTTGCGCCGATACACATCTCCGAGGGGGCGCTGGGCAACCGGCGGGATCTTGTTGTCTCGCCGCAGCATCGGATGCTGGTTAGCGGATGGCAGGCCGAGCTGCTGTTCGGAGAGGCTGAGGTTCTTGTAGCGGCAAAACATCTTATCAATGGCGATACGATCTATCGTGCCCCCTGCGCTCAGGTGACCTACCTTCATCTTATGCTCGATGAACACCAGATCATCTTTGCTGAAGGTGCGGCGACCGAAAGCCTTGATCCGACGTCACCCTTTCTGGCTGAAGACCCGGAATTCTCGCGGGAACTTGCGGCATTATTCCCAGAACTATCACTGGCTCCGCCGGTGCCGGCGCAATGCGCGCGCATGGTTCTAAAGGGATACGAGGGCGGAATGCTGACCTCGAAAACCAGGCAATAACGCAACACGATAACCCCACACCTCCCTAACCCTAGTCCAAACCTCCTCCGGCTTAGGTGGACCCATGGGGTTACTCTGCGACCTGACGCAGCCATTTTGTTCTTCGTCGGGCTTTGCCCCCCCCGGAAGGCGTCGAAAGATAACCGCAAACCTAAACTCCGGGCCTACAATCCTAATTTTAATGCAATCACTCATATCGACCGGACGTGGCGGAACGCAAAGATCGAAGGCGGTCATGCTGCGTTGATGGGTCTGCTCTGAACACGTTGGTCACTCGATCCTTGCGCGCGGGAGGCGTCACTTTCTGCGTAAGCACCAGCTGGCGCCCACCTTTTTCTGCTGGGTCGTTTTCGGGAAGCCGTGCCTATTCTGGAACAGGGATGGAGTTCCTCATTGGAAGGTCCGCTGGAGTTTTTCGGTCAGGCGGAGTGGTCAGCTTCGCTACGGGCCGACGGCGGAGATCTGATAATCTCACGGCGCGGTTTGTGGCTGATACGCTGGAGCGCGGGGTGAAGGTTCGTGATGTGGCCGACAGGTATGGCGTGCGCGCGAACCGGATTTCGGAGTGGCGGCGTCTTGCGAAGGACGGCAAGCTGGTCCTGCCTGATGTGCCGGGACCACCCGGATTTGCGCCGCTGATGCTGTGCGATGAGGCGCCTTCGGGTTCATCGCCGGAGACCACATCGGCCCCGGGCGCGCCTTCGATCGAGATCATGGTTGGCGAAGTATTGGTCGGCTTGGACGCGGGTACTTCGGCAGCGCGGATTGCCGAGATCGTGCGGGCCGTGGGATCGCCAACATGATGATGCCCTCGCACAGGGTGCGCATTTTGATGGCGACGCAGCCGGTCGATTTCCGCAAGGGGCATGACGGGCTGGCGGCGCTGGTGCAGTCGATTTTGCAGGAAGATGCCTTCACCGGCACAGTGTTCGTGTTTCGGGCCAAGCGGGTCGACAGGCTGAAGATCCTTTTACGGGATGGGGCCGGGCTTGCCCCTCTCGGGACATCGCTGCGCAATGCTCTGCCAGGCAGTGGATGACATATAAACGTCTGGAGGAGACGACGTTCGCCTGACCAGTGATCCGGGATGGTGTGAGGACGCTGGACCGGGCATAGCTCGATGCGCCGTTTGCGGGCTTGGATTGGCGCCAGGTCAGGGCGCCGTAGGCGCGCAGGCCATCTGCGGCAGACTGAATCAGGTACCTGAATATAGCGGGTATAGGTCTGATGTTGTGTTGTAAAATTGGCTAGGATCGCTGCCGCCAAAGACCTCGGTCTCTCTGTTTTGCCGCCTGATTACCGCGTGGCGTTCGAAGCCTTGCAGGCGACGCCGCGCGCGTCGCCGAGGTTGAAGAAATCAACGAGCGCCTCGAGCACCCGGTCGCCGAATTGAATCATGTGGTGCATGCCCGGCGCAAACTGACGGAGGTGTTCGACCGTGACGGTCCCGAGATCGCGGCGGAGGGCCTGCGCCGGGTAGCCGAGTCTACGCTGTGGAGGCCGACATAACTGGCATCGACCCCGGGCAACGTTTCTCGGCTCGACAGGCACGGACGGCCCCCTTGGTTGTCGCCTTCGGCGACTGGCTCCAGAAGCAGCGCCTGCGTGTCTCTACCAAATCCCGCCTTAGCGAAAAGCTTGCCCATATCCCCCATGACGGCCGCGTCGAGATCGGCTCCAACAGCATCGAGAACCTCATCCGCCCGGTCGCACTGAACAAGAAAACGCCCTGTTTGTGGGTCATGAGGAGGGCGGAAAAGCCTGGGGCCGCATCGCCTCGCTGATCGAAACCGCCAATATTAATGGCGTCGACCCCTTCGCCTATCTCAAGTCCACGCTGGAGGCCATAGCACGCGGGCATACCCAAAACCGCAACGACGTATTGCTGCCTTGGAACTTCAGGCCGCCAATTTGAAATCCTCGTGCTGTTCAGCTGGCGCTTACCCTGGGGCTGTCGGGGCGTTCAGGACAACAGCAGCTTAGCCTCATAACCTTTCAGTGAACGGCGCGCCGCGCGATAGGCGCTCAAGCCCTGCGCCTGCGCCAGCTCGGGAAACAGTCCCAGAATTTCGTCGCGCTGCTCCTGCCCGACTGCGCCCAGCGACGTGTCACCCGGCTGAAAGCTTTCGCTCCATGCGCCATCTGCCAGAATGACCTCGTGGGCATCGAACATGACGTGAATGTAACTGACACCCGCCGGGCGCACGCGTTCGACACCGTCCATACCGACAAGGTGTTTGGCCGCGACCAGGACTTCGGACTCCTCAAACAAAAGTTGCGCGGTGGCGCGGTTCAACAGCATCCTGTGGTTCGGGCTGACCATCATGTCGCGCACCGGCATGTTGGGCCCCAAGGAACCCGCGCGGATCAGAACCGGCTGTACCTTGGGCGTTGCGATCAGTTCGCCCACCCGCAGGTCGCGCCGCCCGCACCAGCGCACGGGCTGGAGACCATTGTCACGGGTGATGACGCGGTCACCGATCGACAGCATCTCGACCGGCACCTCGCCTCGCGGGGTTGCGATACGGGTTCCGGGGGTGAAGCAGATGACTTGCTCGATCTCTGAGTAGGTCATCGTATGGGTGACGTTGCCGGATGCATCCAGGAAATCCACCGTCCCGGATTCCGCGCCGGTCCTAGTAACATTGGTACTGAGTCCGCTCAGGTCCAGAACATCGACATCCAGACCATCCGCGTCCTCACCGCCAATCACCGTGTGGTTGCCCGCAGCGTCAAATCTGAATGTGTCGCTGTTATCTTCGCCTTCCAGACGATCGTTTCCGGCGCCGCCGACCAACAGATCGTCGCCCAGATCGCCCCTAACGGTATCGTTGCCTTCGCCGCCACTCAGCGTGTCCCGGCCTTCGCCGCCGAACAACTGGTCGTTGCCCGCGCCGCCCGTCACGATATCGTCGCCGGACCCGCCTTCGAGGGTGTCGTTCCCGTCGCCCCCATCGATGCTGTCGTTACCGCCCTGACCGAATATGACGTCCTGTCCGTCGCCCCCGAGAAGGGTATCGTCGCCCGCCACGACCGGAGTGATGACGACGTCGTCGATCAGGTCGCCCGAAAACGTGAACCCGGATTGCGTGGACCGCGCCTCTAGCGTGAACTCGATGAACTCGCGGTTTTCGAACTCGGTACTGAACCATGCATCCTGATCTGTCGGATCGTTCGCTTCGGTCCCTGCGGCAGTGACCTGCCCGCCAGTGGTCGTGACATTCAGCGAGGTATCCTGTGACGTTCCATAAGCAGAAAAGCTGTTGGAATCGATCGTGACAGATTCCTGATCTCCAACGCTGTTGCGATCCAGGTCATTGAATGTCGCGGTCGAGTTCAGCGCAACCGGATCACCTGTCGCCGGATCGAAAAACTCGAACCGGAAGCTGGCCGTTCTTCCGGCGCCGACCTGTTGCCACCACGGGCCGCTGTTCAGCAGGATTTCAGCACCGTTGGATCCAGAAATATCAATGTTCAGATTTGGGTCCGACGCGCCGGTAACGATCAAACGGCCCCAGACCGAAGTTCCGTCCTCCAGAACGGCAACGTCACGATAGATCGCCGAGTCGCCGACCCCCGCGTTGTTATTGCCGCTGGCCGTTTCGCTAACGAAGTTGGTGCTGCTCAGCAGGAGCGAGCCGGCATTGCTGCCCGGCGCCGTTCCGGTGCCCGCATCGCCGTAGATGACGTCATCGCCATCGCCGCCATCAATAAAATCATCTTGACCTTCACCTGAGATCAGGTCGTCGCCACCAAGGCCGGTGATTACGTCGTCGTCTTCGGTGCCCTGAAAAACATCATCATTGGGCGTGCCATTTATTATGGCCATCACTCATCTCCAGTGCGTTACTCGTCAACAAAAAAAACATACAAACACTGCAAGACCTTATATTACGGTTTAGCCGTTTTCGGCTATAGGCAAGTCTGCCTATTTTTCGAAGTATTGTAGCCTGTTCACGTGTGATGCCGGGGCGATCACACCGCTGTGTCCAAAGTCGTCGTCACGCTTGGGCTATACGGGCCTGTCTTGGCGAAGTGTTTATGCATTGGGCGAAAACGCTGGTTCAAGGAGTGTATGGCGTTGTTGCAGAGCATCTGCCGATGCGGGAGTTTTGGTGATATTCAATGATCCTGCATGGGGGAGGCGTGTTGAATCCCGTCCGCCCCCTGCCGCGCGGCCAAGACCGTTCGCGCGGCAGGGTGTCAAAGGACAAAGCGGGGGCACGGCTCATACTTGGGATCGGCGATAATGCCGTCCGGGAATACTCAACATCCTGACGTCAGCTTAACCCGGACGGTTCATATCAAACTGCGACGCTAAAACCGGATACCGGGTGACGGGCTATGCGCAGCTACAGACCCAGACACCAGCGCATCACGGCCTTCTGCGCGTGCAACCTGTTTTCGGCCTCATCGAAGACGACCGAGCTTGGTCCGTCCATGACCGCGCTTGTAGCTTCCTCCTCGCGGTGGGCGGGCAGGCAGTGCATGAAAAGGGCGTCTGGTTTGGCGGCGGCCATCAGCGCGTCGTTCACCTGATAAGGGCGCAGCATGTTGTGGCGCCGCTCTTTGGCGGATTGGCTGTCATGCATGCTGACCCAAGTGTCGGTGACGATCAGATCGGCGCCTGAGACGGCTTTGTGAGGGTCGCGTTCGATATCGATACGCGCGCCGGCCTTGCGGGCAAGTCCGATAAATTCCGCCTCCGGGTCCAGCTGCGCCGGGCCGGTGAAGGTCAGATCGAACCCGAACTGCCCTGCCGCGTGCAGGAAGGACGCGCAGACGTTGTTGCCGTCGCCGGACCAGACGACCTTCTTTCCGGCGATGGGGCCGCGGTGCTCCTCGTAGGTCAGGATATCGGCCATGATCTGGCAGGGATGGGTGCGGTCCGTCAGGCCGTTGATGACCGGCACATCGGCATATTCGGCCATTTCGATCAGCACCGATTCATCAAACGTGCGGATCATGATCAAGTCGACATACCTGCTGAGGACGCGGGCGGTGTCGGCAATCGTCTCGCCATGACCCAGCTGCATTTCCTGCCCCGACAGCAGCATCGTCTGCCCGCCCATCTGCCGCACGCCCACGTCAAAGCTGACCCGCGTGCGTGTCGACGGTTTTTCAAAGATCAGCGCGACCATTTGCCCGGCCAATGGCTGATCATCATCCGGTGCGCCGCGACTGCGCCCGGCGCGGGCGGATTTCATCGTGGCGGCACTGTCGATGATGCCGCGCAGGGCGGCGGGGTCGGTTTTATGGATGTCGAGAAAATGATTCATTGTCGGTCCCAATTGTCGGGGGTCCGGGGGCTGTCTGCCCCCGGACCCCCGAGGATATTTTCAGCAAGAAGAAAGCGCTGCCGCGGCGTTGTCGAGGCGGTTGAGCGCCTCGGCGATGTCGGATTCTGAAATGTTGAGCGGAGGAAGCAGGCGCAGGACGTTGTCAGCCGCAGGCACCGTGCAGAGTTGCTGGGCATAGCAGGCATTCAACAGGTCCGTGTTGGGCACCTTGCATTTGAGGCCCAGCATCAGGCCGCTACCGCGCACTTCCTCGAAGACGTCCGGATGCGTCGCAACCAGCGCCTCGAGCCGCTGGCGCATATAGCCTGAGCGGGCGCGCACATCTTGCAGGAAATCTTCGGTGGCGATCTGGTCCATCACGGCGCAGCCGACCGCGCAGGCCAGCGGGTTGCCGCCATAGGTGGAGCCGTGCGTGCCCGCGACCATTGCAGCGGCAGCATGTTCAGTCGCAAGGACCGCGCCAAGCGGGAAGCCGCCTCCAATGCCTTTGGCCACCATCATGATGTCGGGGTCAATTCCGGCCCATTCATGCGCAAAAAGGCGCCCGGTACGGCCCATGCCGCATTGCACCTCGTCCAGGATCAGAAGGATACCATGTTCGTCGCACAGATCGCGCAGCCCCTTGAGGCAGACATCGGGCAGGGGACGGATGCCGCCTTCGCCCTGGACCGGTTCGATCAGGATTGCGGCAGTCTGGTCGGAGATCGCAGCCTGCAGCGCGTCGTGATCCCCCCACGGCAGATGGGTGAAGCCGGGCAGCAAGGGGCCAAATCCCTTGGTCATCTTTTCTGATCCGGCGGCAGCGATACCGGCGGCAGAGCGCCCATGAAAAGACCCTTCGAACCCGATGATATGGGTCCGACTCGGTTGGCCTGCATCGTAAAAATGGCGGCGGGCCATTTTCACCGCCAGTTCGCAGGCTTCTGTTCCGGAATTGGTGAAAAAAACCGTGTCGGCGAAGGTTGCGGCTGCCAGACGGTCGGCCAGCTCTTGTTGGGCCGGGATGTTGTAGAGGTTAGACGTATGCCAGAGCGCCTGCGCCTGCGCCGTCAACGCCGCGACCAGCGCGGGATGCGCGTGGCCCAGCGCGTTGACCGCGATGCCGGCGCCGAGATCGAGAAATCGGCGTCCATCCGCCTCGATCAGCCAGCTGCCTTCGCCCTTTACAAATGTTAGGGGCGCGCGGTTATAGGTTGGCAGAACGGTCGGGATCATGGCGTTTTCCTTGACTTGAGGCTGCAAGGAGTGACTCAGGCGCTGCGCGCTGTCAATCGGCGCGCATTACGCCTTCAGCCGGTAGCCCCGCGCAAACATCGCCAGCGCGATGCCGCTGACCGCCATTGTAGAGCCAAGCGCGACGGCAACGCCCAAGGCCGGAGCGCTGTCCGATACGCCCAGCATCGCATAGCGCAGCCCGTCAATGAGGTAGAAAATCGGGTTGAAATAGGTGATCGTCTTCAGCATGGGCGGCAGCGCATCGATCGAGTAAAACGTGCCTGACAGGAACGCGAGGGGCGTGACGATGAAATTCGTGATCGCCGCCATCTGATCGAATTTGTTGGCGAAAACGCCCGCGACAATACCGACCGCGCCCATGAAGGCCGAGCCGAGGATCACGTACCCCAGCAGCAGCACCGGGTGTGTCGGCGTGATCCCGAGGAAGATCGCCAGCCCCAGTGCGATCGCGACCGCCACGAACAGGCCCCGACCGATCGCCCCGACCAGATAGCCCACCACCAGTTCGGCCGGGCTGAGCGGCGGCATGAGCGTGTCGACGATATTTCCCTGCACCTTGCCGATGACGATGGAGGATGACGTGTTGGCAAATGCGTTCTGGATCACGGTCATCATCAGGATACCGGGCGCGATGAAATGCGTGAAGGGTACGCCCATCACCTCGCCGCGTGTAGGGCCGATAGCGATGGTAAAGATAAGCATGAAAAGCGCCGCCGTGGCCAGCGGCGCCAGCAGTGTCTGGGTCCAGACCGCCATGAAACGCTGCATCTCGCGCGAGCAGAGCGTGGCGACGCCCAGCCAGTTGACGCGGCCAAAGCGGCGCGTGCCCATTTTCGCAAAATCGTGCATGAAAGGCTCCTGAATCGTCCTGCCGCGCGGGTTTGCCCGGCGCTGATATGTATCGATGCCTTGTAACTCAAGCGTGAGTGATTAGAATAGGGATCTCAAGAAATTTGCAGGGCGGCGCGATCTGATGCGGGCCGCCCTTGGTTATAGGAACGGGTCCATGTCCTGGAGCGATGATCGCGTCGAACTGCTGAAGAAAATGTGGGGCGAGGGCCAGTCGGCCAGCCAGATCGCCAAGGAGCTGGGCGGTGTTACCCGCAACGCCGTGATCGGCAAGGTCCACAGGCTGGGCCTGTCGAACCGCAACGGCGGTGCTGCCGCTGCCGCGTCTGCGCAAACTGCCAGCCCGGCCCCGGCAGAGGCCGACGTCAAACCGGCGGCCAAGGCCCCGCTGCGGCCTGCGGCCAAGCCCACCAAGGCGCCCGCGGAGAAGCCCGCCGCCAAGGCAGAACCGGCCCCCGAGCCCGAAGAGGAAGAGCGCGCGCCTGTCACGCGGATCAAGCCGATCATTCCCGCCGGACAGCCACTGCCGCCGCAACCCTCCGCCAACGAGATTGACCCCAAGGCATTGGCAAAGGTCAACGAAGTTGAGAAGAAGGCGAAGAGGCTGTCACTGATGGAGCTGACATCGCGGACCTGCAAGTGGCCAGTGGGCGACCCGGCGACCGACGATTTCTGGTTCTGCGGCCTGCCGTCCCAAGCGGGCAAGCCCTATTGCGAGGCACATGTCGGTGTCGCGTTCCAGCCGATGAGCTCGCGCCGCGACCGGCGGCGCTAAGCCGGATTTCGGATATGCAAGGCCCCGCCGGATTGGTGGCGCATTTCGTGTGATGGGGTATGACGCCTCGACTCTTGTCAGGTGTTCCAGAAATGAGAAATGGCCGTGGCTCGGCGAGTCGCGGCCATATTTCGTATGATCGCTTGTGATTTCCGTCCTGAACCTGCTGAGGTTCCAACAATGCCACAGCCGCCATGTGAAAAGCTGAAAGCGCCGGGGAAATGCGGCGGACGTGGTTACTGCAGCAGGTTCAGCAGCGCGAAGATACCTGCGGACATCAGTGCGGCGGCGGGCACGGTGATGACCCAGGCCGCGACGATGGTCATAAAGTGGCTGCGGCGGACCAGCTTGCGGCGCTGCCGCTCATCAGGCTCGATACTTGGGCTCTCGCTGCGCACGGGCAGATTTTGCCGCCGCCGCCGCTCCATGTGCCACTCGCGGTAAAAGCCGACGCCAAAGACGCCACCGACCGCGATGTGGGTCGAGCTGACCGGCAGCCCCAGCCAACTGGCGACGATGACGGTCATCGCTGCCGACAGCGCGACGCAATAGGCGCGCATCGGGTTCAGTTTCGTGATCTGGCTGCCGACCATACGGATCAGCTTCGGCCCAAAGAGGAACAGGCCGAACGAAATGCCTAGCGCGCCGATGACCATGACCCAGGTGGGAATCTGCACGTCTGCGGCCACGTCTCCGGCCTGGACCGCATGCACGATCGCCGCCAGCGGGCCGACCGCATTTGCCACGTCATTGGCGCCATGGGCAAAAGACAAAAGCGCTGCGGAAAAGATCAGGGGCAGCCCGAACAGCACCTTGACCGATTTATTGCGGTTCTCCATGCCCTGCGACTTGCGCCGAATCATCGGGCGCGTGAGTGCCCATGTCGCTGTTCCCAGAGCGGCGCCGATCAACAGCGCGGTGGGCATGTCGATCTTGATCACGCTCTTGAGCCCCTTGAGGGCGAGGTAGGTCGCAAACGTGCCGGCCATGATACCGACCAGGATCGGCACCCACCGGCGGGAGGCCGCGATCTTGTCCTCCTGATAGAGGATCCGGCTTTTGATGAGGGCAAGGAACGCGGCGGCGACAATACCGCCGAGCATGGGCGAGATGACCCAGCTGGCGGCGATTGCGGCCATGGTGGGCCAGTTGACAGCGGAAAACCCTGCGGCTGCGATCCCCGCGCCCATGACGCCACCGACCACCGAATGGGTGGTCGAGACCGGCGCGCCGATCTTGGTCGCCAGATTGACCCAGAGCGCGGCCGATATCAGTGCCGCCATCATCGCCCAGACAAAAACGCGTGTCTCGGCCACGCCAGCGGGGTCAATGATGCCCTTGGAGATGGTCGACACCACGTCGCCGCCGGCCAGCAGCGCGCCGGCGCTTTCAAACACGACGGCGATGGCGATGGCGCCGCCCATCGACAGCGCCCCTGCGCCCACTGCCGGGCCCATGTTGTTGGCCACGTCATTGGCGCCGATATTCAGCGCCATGTAGGCGCCAAAGACGGCAGCCGCCACGACGATGCTACTGGTCGGCGTCTGCACAAAGAAGACGGCGGCGGCCAGCCCGGCCAGAACGATAAAGGCCAGCGCAACGCCGGTGGCGATCAGCGGGCGGGCGGCGTAGGCGGCTGCCGTTTCGACATGGGAAATCCGGCTGAGATCCTTGTCGATCGTGCTCCAGTTGCGGGTATCGGGGGTTTTGGCCAAAATTCGTCCGCCTTGATGTGTCGCCGCCGGGGTATAGCCTTGCGCGTCCTTCAGTAGCATCCGCCCAAACGCAAAACGCGCGAAACGGTTGAGCGTTGCGCGCGTTTTGCCACACCTCTTGGGTCAGAGATATGACAAAACGCATTAGACAGGAACGGCGGGTGGATCAATGTCTTTCGCGGGCAGGGGGCACCACCAGCGTCAGAGCGCGCGCAGAATGTCCTGAAGCCCGGGTTCGCGCACCATGGTTGCGGCCTTGGCCGGGCTGACCCAGGCCCGTCGGCGTTCGCCGGATTCGGGAAAGCTGTCTGACAATCCCTGCACATGCAGCTTATAGACCTGCACGGCGACCGCCAGATCATAGCCGGATTCTTGGGTTTTGCCGTAATCATAGCTGCCAATGGGCGTCGCGGCAGGCGGCGCACCGGTGACGCCGGCCTCTTCCCACGCTTCGCGCAGGGCGGCCTCGGCGCCGGTCAGTCCTTCGATGGGCCAGCCCTTTGGCATGACCCAGCGCCCGGTGCCGCGGCTGGTGATCAGCAGGATCTCGATGCCATCGCCGCCCTCTGCGTCGCGCCAGCATAGCGCAGCCACCTGATGTTCGCGCGGACGGCGCAGCAGGGGTTGAACCAGCTCGGTCCATGCCTTTTTGAGTCCATTGGTCATGTCGATTGCCTCACCGCTTTATGGTTTTTGTTATATGCGACACTGCAATCTACGCCGCATCGGGCATTTTTGCAAATGATGGCGCAGCGAATCGGCCCCAGACGGCCTGTTATTTGCGCGGTTTGGCGCGCAGCGTAGGGTCGGCCTGTCGGGGGTCTTCCGGCCAAGGGTGACGCGGATAACGCCCGCGCATGTCGCGCCGCACATCGCCGTAGGAGTTGTCCCAAAATCCGGGAATGTCCTGTGTCGTCTGAACGGGGCGCCCGGCTGGTGACAACAGCGTCACGCGCAGGGGCGTGCGGCCCAGCATCGGGTGGGTGGTCTGGCCGAACATCTCTTGCAGGCGCAGCTGGATTTCGGGGGGATCGATGCCATAATCGATGGGAATGTCGCGGCCCAGCGGCGTGGTGAACCGCGCGGGCGTTGCCGTGTCCAGCGCCTGCATGGCGTCCCAGTCCAACTGCGCGCGCAGCGCCTCCAATATGTCGAAACGGCGCCAATCCTGCGCCGATTTCACGCCATCCAGATAGGGCAGTAGCCACGCCTCCAGACGGTCCAGCAACGCGGCATCAGACATATCGGGCAGGTCCATCCCTGCGGCCCGCCCCAATGCCACACGCGCCGCAAAGCGGCGGGCGGCATCCGTCCAGATCAGGCCAATGTCGCGCACGCCATCCAGCATTGCGCGCGCGACAGCGGCCTGCGGCGCGCCCTTCCACTGGCGATCCTCCAGCACCAGCGCACCAAAGCGTTCCTGCTGGCGCGTCAGCACGCGGCCTTCGCGGCGCGACCAAGCGCAGACATCGTGCCAAGCAATCTGATCCGCGAAAAGCCTGCGCAGCCCCGCGTCGCTGAGCGCGATGGCCTGCCGGATGCGGGCCTCACGCGGGTTGCCGTCGGTGTCCGTCACCACGATCAGGCGCTGGCCGGCCAAGGTATCGGTCGCGTCCAGCATTGCGCCCTTGCCGCCGGACAACAGATAGCGCGGCGCGTCGCCGGGCCGGCGCAGACCGATCCGGTCGGGATAGGCGAGGGCGGCCATTTCGGCATCGCTGATTGGTTCGCCGGGCGGTTTTGTCGTGCTGCGCAGGCGACGCGCCTCCTGTGCGATGCGGTGCAGGACGGCGCGGCTGGGCGGGTAGGGATGCGGGCCTTTGGGGTTGCGGATTGCCTTCAGGCGCAGGACCAGATCGGCAGGCGCGCTGCGCGGTAGCGGATCGCGATCGGACAGCAGCGCCGCCAGCGGGGCCGCGTCCGGCCCGGCCAGTGCCAGCATATGCGCAAGGCGCGGGTGCAGCGGCAGTGCAGCCAGCGCGCGTCCGTGGGCAGTGATGTGGCTCGCGCCATCCAGCGCCCCCAGCATCATCAGCAGGGCCTGCGCCTCGCCATAGCTGCCGGGGTTGGGCTGGGTCAGCAACGGGATCTGATCGGGCGCGGCGCCCCACAGGGCCAGTTCCAGCGCCAGAGGGGCAAGGTCCGCCGCCTCGATCTCTGCCGGGGGAAAGGCGGGCAGAGCGCCCTCTTCGCCGCGCGTCCACAGGCGGTAGCAGGCGCCGGGCGCCACCCGCCCCGCGCGGCCCTGCCGCTGGGTCGCCTCGGCCCGCGAGACCGGCTCCGTCACCAGCCGGGCCATGCCCGATGCGGGATCGAACCGCGCGCGCCGGGCGCGCCCGCCGTCGACCACGGTGCGGATGCCCTCAATCGTCAGCGAGGTTTCCGCGATGGAGGTCGCCAGCACGATCTTGCGCGCCGATGCTTCGGGAGCGATCGCTGCGCGCTGGGCGGTAAAATCCATCGCGCCAAAGAGGGGGCGGATGACACAGCCGACAGGTATGTGCGGGGCCAGCAGCCCCTCCAGCCGCCGAATCTCGCCCTCGCCGGGCAGGAATACCAGCACGCCGCCCGTCGTTTGCTCCAGCGCGGTGCAGGTCAGATCGGCCAGCGCGACCTCGAATCGCTGCGCCTTGGGCACGGGGCGGTCCAACCACCGCGTTTCGACCGGATAGGCGCGCCCCTGTGATGTGATCAGCGGCGCATCCCCCATCAGCACCGCCACTGGGGCGGCGTCCAGCGTGGCGGACATCGCCAGCAGCAGCAGATCTGGCCGCAATGCTCCGGCGATTTCCAGACACAGCGCAAGGCCCAGATCGCTGTCGAGGCTACGTTCGTGAAATTCGTCGAAGATCACGGCGCCGACGCCTGCCAGCTCCGGGTCGGACTGGATGCGGCGGGTCAAAATGCCGGTTGTCACCACCTCGATCCGGGTGGATTTTGATACTTTTGCCTCGCCGCGCACGCGGTAGCCGACGGTCTGGCCGACCTCCTCGCCCAGCGTTTGGGCCATGCGTTCGGCGGCGGCGCGCGCGGCCAACCGGCGTGGCTCCAGCATGACGATGCGGCCCGGCGCCACCCCGGCGTCAAGCAATGCCAGCGGCACCAGCGTCGTCTTGCCTGCACCCGGCGGCGCCTGAAGAACGGCCCGGCCACGGCTGCGCAGCGCCTTGATCAGTGGCGGAATAACTTCGGTGATGGGCAGGTCCGGCGTCATTTACTTGCGGGTCAACTCGGCGGTGCCATAACCTGAGCGGACCGATAGTGACTGCGGTTGCATGACCCCCCCGGCAGGCGCGTAGGTGATGGAAAAGGAATAGACGCTCTGGCGCTTCATTTCGGACGCGGAAAATCCGGCAAGGCGGGTATAGGCGCCGGTACAAGTGACCAGATCACCCGCATCGCGGCGCCCGGACATAACCAGCGCCGCGCGCCGCGCGCCGTCAAAGACGATTACGCTATAGCGGCAGATCCCTTTTGCGGGACGGCCGCGCAAAACGCCGTAGAGCGCGGTCAGAGGATCGACGCTGCCTTTTTGCGCGCGCGGGTCCAGCGCATCGGGATCCTCGGCCACCTTGGCCGCGACGGTGCCGCCGGTGATGCGCGGTACGCCGGACGCATAGCTGAGCTGCGCGGTCGAGCGCCGGTCACCGGTGTCGATCTGTTCGTCATATCTGCTGGGCGCAAGGCCGCCTGCGGTGATGCGCCCCTGCGCGCTGAGCCTGAAACTGGCGTCCACGATGCGCGCAAGTCCGGTCGTGGCGAAGGTCGAACTGACGGCGTAAGCGGCCCCGTCCTCGCGCGCGGCAAGGCGCAACTGGCCGACAGGCAGGCCCAGCAGACGCACGTCATAGCTGCTGCGCGCCTCGGCGGCAGGGGCGGCTTGGGCCGTCAGACACAGGGCGGTGATGACAAGGGCAAGGGCAGGGATGCGCATGGGAAAGGCGGCCTCGTAATTGGTTCTGTGACCGGGCTGGACAATTCCCCGCCCGGCACGGCAGATAGGTATTCGGACCGGAGACGAGGACAAGAGCAGCCATGACCATCGACATTGCACAGCTTGAGAGCGGGATTGTCAAAGGGGATCGACGCGCATTGTCACGCGCGATTACATTGGTCGAAAGCACCCGCGCCGATCACCGCGCCGCCGCCGCCCAGCTGATCGAGGCGCTGACGCGGGCAAATGGCGCGCCGCGCGAGGCGCTGCGCATCGGCCTTTCCGGCACGCCGGGGGTGGGTAAGTCGACTTTTATCGAGGGATTCGGCGGCATGTTGACGGCGCAGGGGCTGCGCGTCGCGGTGCTGGCGGTCGATCCCAGTTCATCCCGGTCCGGGGGGTCGATCCTGGGCGACAAGACTCGGATGGATCTGCTCAGCCGCGATCCAAATGCCTTTATTCGCCCGTCACCCAGCCAGACGCATCTGGGCGGTGTCGGCCGCCGCTCGCGCGAGGCGGTGGCGCTGTGCGAGGCGGCGGGGTTTGACGTGGTGCTGATCGAAACCGTGGGCGTTGGTCAGTCCGAAACGGTCGTGGCCGAAATGTCGGATCTCTTTGTGTTGCTGCTGGCGCCCGCTGGCGGCGACGAATTGCAGGGCGTCAAGCGCGGCATCATGGAAATTGCCGATATCATCCTGATCAACAAGGCCGATGGCGATCTAAAGGCGGCAGCCAGCCGCACCTGTGCCGACTATTCGGGCGCCCTGCGCCTGCTGCGCAAGCGCCCGCAAGACCCCAAGGGATTCCCCAAGGCGATGATGGTATCGGCGCTGGAGGATACCGGATTGGAGGCTGCCTGGACCGAAATGGAGGCTCTGACCGGCTGGCGGCGCGAAAATGGCCACTGGGCTGCGCGGCGGTCGGCGCAGGCGCGCTATTGGTTTCAGGAGGAGGTGCGCCAAGCGCTTCTCGCGCAGCTCGACACGCCCCCCGCCCGCACAGCGATGCGTGAGTTGGGCGAAGAGGTGGCGCAGGGGCTGACGACGCCTGCGATTGCCGCTGCGGACCTTCTCGAACGGATTGGTGCGCCACGATCCGCGCAATGAGGGGCGTTGCCCCTCCGCCGCGATGCGGCTCCTCCCCAGGATATTTGACGGCAAGAAGAACGAGCGGGCGCGCTTTCTTCTTGCTTAAAATATCCTCGCCGAAGGCGTCGAATCTCTTTTGGTGCAGTTGGGTGCAAAAGGCGGGGGTGGGCCTTGACGGGCAAGCCGATTCCGCCTATCCACCGGCAACATAATTTCGGGCGCGGCCTTTGGGCGGCGTCCGTCGGTTTAGAGTGGTTATACTCAGGACCGCTGAAAAAATAGGCCGACTGGCCTTCACCTGTAAGACGAGGATGACACCATGTCGCGCCGTTGCGAATTGACCGGAAAAGGCCCGATGGTTGGCAATAACTCCAGCCACGCCAATAACAAGACCAAGCGTCGGTATTTGCCGAACCTGAACGACGTGACGCTGCAGTCCGAGACGCTGAACCGCGGCATCAAGCTGCGCATCAGCGCGCATGCGCTGCGTAGCGTCGATCACCGCGGTGGTTTGGACGCCTATCTTGCCAAAGCGAAGGATGTGGAGCTTTCGCCCACCGCGCTGAAGGTCAAGAAAGAAATTGCAAAGGCGCAGGCAGTTACCGCCTGATCCGCGCTGATGTGTCGCATAGTTTTTGGGACGGCCCTACCGCTTGCGGCAGGGCCGTTTTCCTTTGCGCTCTTCCCTCTGATGCAGGGGCGGGGCATATTCGGCATATGAGCCGGAGATTTAACATCATTGCTGCCGTCGTGCTTGCGCTGTCTTTGACCCTTAGCGGGCAAGCTATGGCGCAGTTGCGCGTGGCGCCCGGTCCGGCGGGAATGATCGAGATATGCACCGGCTCTGGGCCGGTGCGCGTGGTGACGGGCAAGGATGGTGCGCCGCTGGGCCCTGTGCATATCTGCCCGGACTGCGTGCTGGCAGCGCTCAGCGTTGATCTGCCGCAGGCTTCGTTGCCGCCGCACTGTCCGCGCGTTTCGCGGCTGCCGGTGCAGCGGATCACAGCGCATGCCGCGTCACTGGCGGGTGTGCGCCCCTCGGCAAGGTCACCGCCCGCCGAGGCCTGAGCTGTAATACCCTTTATCAACCGACCACATAAAGGAGAGACTGATGTCTTTCACATTCCGCACACTCGCCGCAACTGCGGCAATCGTCTTTGCGATGCCTGCCTTTGCCGGAAGCATCGAGATCGCTGACCCTTATGCGCGCAGTGCCGCGCCCACTGCCAAGACCGGCGCGGCCTTCATGCAGATCGTCAACCATGGCGAGGCCGACCGCCTGATCAACGCCGCATCACCTGCGGCCGACCTTGTCCAGCTTCACACACATGTCGAAGGCGATGATGGCGTGATGAAGATGATGCATGTCGAGGAGGGTTTTGATCTGCCCGCCGAAGGCACGCTGAGCCTGGAGCGCGGTGGCAAGCATGTGATGATGATGGGCCTCACGTCGCCGCTGGAGCAGGGGGCCACGGTATCCGTCACGCTGACCTTTGAGAAGGCAGGCGACTTGGTTGTGGAGATACCCGTCGATCTGGAGCGGATGCCCGGAGACGGCGCCAAAATGGACCACGATATGGAGCATGGCGACCACGCCGGCAAAAGCGAGTGACACCAGCCTGACTGCATACCGAGGCGGCCCGGTTGCGGGCCGCCTTTTTCGTATCGGCCATTCGCATGGCCCAAAATGCGACCGAACCGCCGCGTTGCAGGACCGGTCAGAGCGGTTGGATATCCGCCGCGATCTGGCGTCCGTCGCGTCCCTCTTGCAACTCGAATGCGACCTTTTGGTTGTCTGCCAGTCCGGTCAACCCCGAGCGTTCCACGGCCGAGATGTGAACGAACACATCCTTGCCGCCGTCGTCGGGGGCGATGAATCCATACCCTTTGGTTGTATTGAACCACTTCACGGTGCCAGTCGGCATGCCGCTTCTCCTTCTTGTCTGCGCACCCGGGCGGTTGCCGGGCCAAGCAGCCGCGGGGGCGATGCCGCGAGGATTCTCTGCATCTCGCCGCCGCTGCGGCACTGATTTTTGCATGGCTCGTGCAAAAATCAAGCAAAAGCGCGCTGGCCCGGCTGGAACCGGCGGCGAATCGGTGGGACAAGGGCAGGGCGCCGCGATTGAGGCGCCTTGATTGCGAGGGTTTCATGATCATCTACGGGCTCAAAAACTGCGACACATGCCGCAAGGCAGCCAAGGCGCTGCCGGATGCCACCCTGCAAGACGTGCGCGAGGCCCCGGTGCCGGGGGATACACTGGCCGCCGCGCTGGCCCAGTTCGGCGCGGCGTTGGTCAACACACGCTCCACCACGTGGCGCAATATGCCCGAGGGCGAACGGGCGCATGCGCCGCTGGATCTGATCGGGCGGCACCCCGCGCTGATGAAGCGACCGCTGATCGACGCGGGCGGGACGTATTATCTGGGGTGGGGCAAGGACGTGCAGGCGGCGCTCACTCGGGCCTGAACCAGCCGATCCATGATTGGCGAATCAGGCGCCCGATCAGTGCCGTTGGCATGTGCAGTAAGTTTAGCTGGGGCGGGCATAAGCCGCCGCCCGGGTGGCACGAGAATATCAGCGGGTTGGTCCCGACCGAGGGTTGGAATAGCGTGAGCAGGCCGGACGCCGGATAATCGAGCGCCAGCGCCGCCGTCAGATTTTTGCAAGACGCATGAGTGTTGGGCGACCTGCGCGGCGCAACCGCGCAGGTCGCGGCTGCGCTACAATTGATCGGGCGCCGTAGCCTCACGGCCCAGCTCTTGGGTGACCTCGTCCAAAGGTCGCACGCTGGACTGCTTTTCGCCAAGCCGACGCAGCGACACGGTGCGATCCTCGATCTCGCGGTGTCCGCAGGCCAGGATGACGGGCACCTTGCCGACGGAATGTTCGCGGACCTTGTAGTTGATCTTCTCGTTGCGCACATCGGCCTCGGCGCGCACGCCTGCGGCTTGCAGCGCCGCGACGACCTCCTGCACATATTCATCTGCCTCTGACACGATCGAGGCGACCACCACCTGACGCGGGGCCAGCCAGAACGGTAGCTTGCCGGCGTGTTCCTCGATCAGGATGCCGATGAACCGCTCGAAACTGCCCAAGGTGGCGCGGTGCAGCATGTAGGGCCGCTGCTTGCTGCCGTCGGCGGCAATATATGTGGCGCCCAAACGTTCGGGCAGGTTGGGATCCACCTGAAAGGTGCCGCATTGCCATGTCCGTCCGATCGCGTCGGTCAGGTAGAAGTCCAGTTTCGGCCCGTAGAATGCGCCATCGCCCGGCTCCAGCGTGAAATCGCGGCCCGTGGCCTTGATCGCGCCTTCCAGTGCGCTTTCGACGTGGTCCCAGCTTTCGTCACTGCCGACGCGCACTTCGGGGCGGGTGGCGAATTTGATCTCGAACTGCTCGAAGCCAAGATCGGCATAGATATCGGCGAGGAAGTTGATGAACTTCGCGCATTCCCCTTCGATCTGGTCCTCGGTGCAGAAGATATGTGCGTCGTCTTGCGTGAACCCGCGTACGCGCATGATACCGTGCAGCGCGCCTGACGGCTCGTAGCGCGAGCACGAGCCGAATTCGGCCAGCCGCAGGGGCAGATCGCGGTAGGATTTCAGGCCCTGATTGAACACCTGCACATGGCAGGGGCAGTTCATCGGTTTCAGGGCGTTCACGGCCTTTTCGCGGGCATGTTCCTCCTCGACCTCGACGATGAACATGTGGTCCTGGTACTTTTCCCAGTGGCCCGACGCCTCCCACAGCTTGCGGTCGACGACCTGGGGTGTGTTGATTTCCTGATAGCCACCTGCACGCTGCTTGCGACGCATGTAGTCCTGCAATTCGGTGTAGATCGTCCAGCCGTTCGGGTGCCAGAAGACCTGACCGGGGGCTTCCTCCTGCATGTGGAACAGGTTCATCTCGCGGCCCAGCTTGCGGTGGTCGCGTTTCGCGGCCTCCTCCAGCATGTGCAGATGCGCCTTCAGCTTTTCCTTGGAGCTGAACGCCACGCCATAGATGCGCTGCAGCATCTCGCGCTTGGAATCACCGCGCCAATAGGCGCCTGCGACGCTCATCAATTTGAACGCGTCGCCGGGCAGTTGGCCGGTGTTTTGCAGATGCGGGCCACGGCACAGATCCTGCCAGTCGCCGTGCCAGTACATGCGCAGGGGCTCGTCGCCGGGAATCGCCTCGATCAATTCGACCTTGAAGGGTTCGCCAGCGTCCGTGTAGTGCTGGATCGCGCGGGGGCGGTCCCAGACTTCGGTGCGGACGGGATCGCGCGCTGCGATGATGTCGCGCATCTTCTTCTCGATCAGACCCAGATCTTCGGGCGTGAAAGGCTCTTTGCGGTCGAAATCATAGTACCAGCCGTTTTCGATCACCGGGCCGATCGTGACTTTTACATCGGACCAGATTTCCTGCACGGCGCGGGCCATGACATGGGCCAGATCGTGGCGCAGCAGCTCATTCGCCTGCGCCTCGTCCTGCATGGTGTGGATGGCGATGGCGGCGTCGGCAGTGATGGGCCATTGCAGATCCCAGTGCTGGCCGTCGATACTGGCCGAAATCGCCTTTTTGCCTAGCGATTTGGAGATATCCGCAGCGACCTCGCCGGGGGTGATACCGGGGGCGTATTCGCGGGCGTTGCCATCGGGAAATGTCAGGGAGATTTGGGCCATTTTCGGCGCTCCTCGTCGGTTTGGCGCCTACGCGTGCGCCCGGTTGCGGGTAAGCGGCCCTTTTGCCGCCGCCCCGCGCGGCTGTCAAGGCGGGCACAGTACGATTGCCGTTGGAGATGACGCGGCGCGCGGATAGGCTGGTGACGTGAACACCCCCAGGAGGAGGGCCCAGAATGACCCATTACAATCCGAATATCGAACTGACCGTCGCTGATATGGAGCTGATCGAAGACGCGCTGCGCCAGTCCAAACGGCGGTTGAGCATGCCGGAAGGCCCGGAAGCGGACGCGCCCATCGCGGGCCGGACGATCCGCGAGATCGACGAATTGCTGGGACGCCTGCACAATCAAAAGGTGTTCTTTCGCCCCAGCAAGACACCCTACGTCAGCGGCTAAAACGCCCCCTTGCAACGCGCGGCGCAGGCTGTGACATTGCAGCCGCGCAGTTTTAAGGGGACAGCCATGAGCGACCAGAAGCCAGGGTATCTCGATACGCCGCAAGGTCGGCGTATCGCCTATCATCGCACCGATGGCGCGGGGCCGGGAATCGTGTTCCTCGGTGGTTTCATGTCGGACATGGAGGGCACAAAGGCCGTGCATATGCAGGCGGCCGCGATTGCGCGGGGCAGGGCGTTTCTGCGGCTGGATTATTCCGGCCATGGCGCATCCTCCGGTGCGTTTGAGGACGGGTGCATCAGCGACTGGGTGGCCGATGCGGTTGCGGCGATTGAGGCGCACACCGAAGGACCGCAGATCCTGATCGGCTCGTCCATGGGCGGCTGGATCGCGCTGCTGATCGCGCGCATGATGCCACAGTGGTTGGCGGGCCTGGTGACCATCGCTGCCGCGCCCGATTTTACCGAAGACAGCATGTGGGCCGGAATGAATGAGATCGAGCGCGCCAAGCTGATGCGGCAGGGGCGCATATTCATGCCCAGCGACTATGATGCGCCCTATACGATCACCCGAAATCTGATCGAGGACGGGCGCAAGAACCTTGTTTTACGCGATAAGCTGGAATTACCCTTCCCTGTTCGCTTTCTGCAAGGAACGGCGGATAAAGATGTGGATAGGTCCGTTGCATTATCGCTTTTGGATCATGCCAAGGGGCCGGATATGCGCCTGACATTGGTGGCCGGGGCCGATCACCGCTTTTCCACGCCTGACTGTCTGGATCTGATCGAGGCGGCGCTGGACGAGGTGACGGCGCAGGCGGCAGGCTGATGCGGCGGCCCCGCAGCATGCGAGGGCTGGAGGATCTGGGGCGCGTGCGGCTGAGCCGTCATTTCTACATGCGCGACTTTCTGTATTCCGAGATCGGCAGCATCCACGGCATCCCCAACATTCCGGACCGCCCCGATATCGCTATCGAACATGGCCGCGCGCTGTGCCAGACGCTGCTGGACCCGCTGCAAGAGACATTCGGGCGCATTGCCATCCGCTCGGGCTATCGCTCGGCGGTGCTGAATCGGTTTGGCAACGAGAACGGGCTGAACTGTGCGCGGAACGCCGCCAATCAAGGCTCGCATATCTGGGACGGGATAGGCGCCGCACCGGGCGCCTGCACGTCCCTGGTTATCCCGTGGTTTGCCGATCAATATGACCGTGGCCGCGACTGGCGCGATCTGGCGTGGTGGCTGCATGATCATCTGGAGTATTCAGAAATATATTTCTTTCCAAAGCTCTGCGCGATGAACTTAACCTGGAGCATGAAGCCGCTACGCACCATTTCCAGCTATATCGCTCCAAGGGGCCTTTTGCTGCGTGCAGGCGTTGCACCGCAGGAAGCGCCGGAGGCGCGGCGCGCCCGCTATGCCGATTTCCCGCCCTTTCGCGGCATTGCCTATCCGGCCTGTCCATCTGCCGGTTGACGCTGGCGCGGCGTGTGCGACTGTGCGCGCGATCCGGCCCTGAGCGAGAGGACAACCCATGAACGAGCCCCTTGTTCTGCTGCCGGACGTCATGTGTGATGCGCGGGTGTTCGGCCCGCAGCTGGCCGCCTTCAGCAAGAGCCACGCGGTGACCGTCGCCCCCATAACCGGCGGCGACCGGATCGAAGAGGTCGCGTCGAACCTGCTGGATGTGTTGCCGCGCAAATTCGCCATTGCGGGGCTCGGCCTGGGGGGCGCCGTGGTGATGGACCTGCTGCGCCGTGCGCCGGACCGGGTGGCGCGGATCGCGCTGATCGGCGCGAGCGCCTTTGCCGAAACGCCGGAATCTGCCGCCGATCTGGAGCCGGTCATTATCAAGGGGCGTACCGGCAACATGACTGGGATGGTCGATGGCCTGCTGAGGCCGGACATGTTGGCCCCCGGCCCGATGCGCTCAGAGTTGATTGCGCTGGTGCGGGACATGGCCGATCATCTGGGCGCCGACGTGATTACGCGGCAGGTCCGGGCGATGCAGCGGCGACGCGACTATCAGGCGGAACTGCGCCGGTGCAAGGTGCCTGCATTGGTCCTGTGCGGTGAGCATGACGGGAAAACAGACGTTAAACGTCACAGCTTTCTTGCCGATCTGATCCCTTATGCCCAATTCAGCGTGATCAAGGGCGCGAGCCATCTGCCCACACTGGAACAGCCCGATGCCACCACAGAGGCGCTACGCGGCTGGCTGCGGCAGGTGCCGCGTTAGGCCCCGCAGGAGCGGGGCCATGTCTGCATTGTCAAGTGGCAGGATCAGCGTCCAGAGCGCCCAGCAGTTTTACCATTGAACTTCGACTTGGCGCCTGATTTTGAGCGATACTTGCCCTTGCCCTGCGCGTCTTGCGCTGCCGTCACTTTCATCGCCGCGTCGGCGTTGGCCGCTTTGGGCGCCTCGTCCTTGGCCTGCGCGTCTTGCGCTGCCGTCACTTTCATCGCCGCGTCGGCGTTGGCCGCTTTGGGTACCTCGTCCTTGGGCGCAGGCGCATCGGGGCCGCTGTTGCGGTCGATGAAGTCCAGCACGAGCGGGCGGATATTGTTGCGCCAGCTGCGTCCGGCGAAAATGCCGTAATGGCCTGCGTCAGGTTCGACATGGCTGGCCTTTTTCGAATCGGGCAGGCCGGTCAACAAGTCCAGCGCCGCGATGCACTGTCCGGGCGCCGATATATCGTCCTGTCCGCCTTCGACTGTCTTGACCGCGACGGTCGTGATCTTGCCGATATCGACGCGGCGGCCGTTGATCGTGAATTCGTTGTTGGCGATCTCAAGGCCCTTGAAGATCCGCTCCACCGTCGAGAGGTAGAATTCGGCAGGCATGTCCATCACCGACAGGTATTCGTCATAGAACCGGTTGTGCCGGTCGTAATCGCCGCCTTCGCCCTTGGCGACGCGCGCGATCTGTTCGCTGAACGCCTTGGCGTGCTTTTCGCTGTTCATCGAGATGAAAGAACTCAGTTGCAGAAGGCCGGGATAGACCATGCGCCCGACGCCGGGATATTTGAACCCGACACGCTGCGTCATCGTCTCTCCCAGCTGGCCCATGGTGACGCGGCGGCCGAAATCCGTGACCTCGGTCGGGTTCGCATCAGGGTCGACCGGTCCGCCGATCAGCGTAAGCGAGCGCGGCTGTGCCTCCGGCTCGTCCTCGGCCAGAAGCGCGGTGGCGGCCAGCGCCAGCGGAACGGGCTGACACACAGCAATCACATGGGTGTCAGGCCCCATTTCGCGCATGAATTCCGTCAGGTAGAGCGTGTAATCCTCGACGTCGAACTTGCCGGCACTTACGGGAATGTCGCGGGCATTGTGCCAGTCGGTGATGAAGACCTCGCAATGGACCAGCAGGCTTTTGACGGTTGAGCGCAGCAGGGTTGCGTAATGGCCTGACATCGGTGCGATCAGAAGAACGCGTCGTTTCATTGGCTTGCGGCCCGGAACGGCGAACTGGATCAGATTGCCGAACGGCTTTTCGACGATGGTGTCGATGCTGACCAGGTGATCCCTGCCGTCGTCACAGGTAAAGGTACGAATGCCCCAGTCGGGTTTTTTCACCATCCGGTCAAAGGTGCGTTCTGTTACCTCGCCCCAGGCTGATATCCACTGAAAAGCAGGGTTTGGCGTCATGCTGAATATGGGGTAGGATGCGAATGATAGGGCGGTCGCCCCCAGCCATTGATTGGCGTTGCGCATTGTTTCCATCATGTCATAGGTGGCCATGTAGCGCATGAGACTCCTTCAGGGCGGTTAGCCCTATTATTGTGTGCCGCGGGCGCTTGGCCGACCTGGCCGAGACGTGGCGACGAAATGCTGCGACGAAATGCTGCGTAGCAGAAACTTAGGGTGAAATGATCAAGATGGCAACAAATCAGCAGAGCTCGGACGAAAATCAGGGCGAAACATTGGACCGCATGACAGCGAATCTGGCTCTTGTCGAGACGCTTTCGAAGCGTCTGATCGCAGCATTGTCACATCGCAATCCGGCCAATCCCACGCTGAATGCCCCCTCGCAGGACCTGTTTGCCAAGGCCGCCGCGTCCTACTGGAGCGAGGCGCTGGAGAACCCCGCCAAGCTGTACGAACATCAGCTGGAATATTGGGGGCAGTCCGTGCGCCAGTTCATGCAGGCCCAGCAGATGATGCTGACCGGTACGCCCCCCGCAGAGGAGGAAGGGGCGCCCCGCGACAAGCGGTTTTCCAATCCGCTATGGTCCACGAACCCCTTTTTTCGTTACGTCCGCGAGCAATACGAGCTGAACGCGCGGGCCGTGGCCGATGCCGTGGCCGAGGTCGATGATCTGGACCCGGTCGAGAAAAAACGGCTCGATTACTTCTCGCGCCAGATCATCGATATGATGGCGCCAACCAATTTTCTGGGCACCAACCCCGACGCGCTGGAAAAGGCCGTGGCGACCGAGGGCGAAAGCCTGGTCAAGGGGCTGGAAAACCTCGTTGCCGATCTTGAGGCGAATGATGGCGAAATGGTCGTGCGCCTTGCCGACGAAAACGCCTTTCAGCTGGGTGGCAATATTGCCACTACTCCGGGCAAGGTTGTCTATCGCAACGACATGATGGAGCTGATTCAGTACGCGCCCACAACCGGGAAGGTGCGCGAAATCCCGTTGATCATCTTCCCCCCCTGGATCAACAAATTCTACATTCTCGACCTCAAGGAACAGAACAGCCTGATCAAATGGATCACCGAGCAGGGCTATACGCTGTTCGTGGTTTCATGGGTCAACCCGGATGTCAGCCATGCCGATGTCGGGATGGAGCAGTATATCGAAGATGGCTACCTTGCCGCCATCCGCGAGGTCCGCGCGATCACCGGCGCCGCCAAGGTAAACGCCGTCGGCTACTGCATCGCCGGCACCACGCTGGCGCTGACGCTGGCGCTGCTGAAGGCACGCGGTGATAAATCGGTCAACTCCGCCACCTTTTTCACAGCGCTGACCGATTTCGACAATCAGGGCGAATTCACGCCCTTTCTTCAGGATGATTTCGTCGACGGCATCGAGGCCGAGATCGAGGCGCAGGGTATCCTGCGCGCGTTTATCCTGGGCCGCACGATGAGCTTCTTGCGCTCGAACGATCTGATCTACACGCCTGCAATCCGCAGTTACATGCTGGGCGAGGCGCCCCCCGCTTTTGATCTGCTGTATTGGAACGGTGACGGGGCGAACCTGCCGGGCCGGATGACGCGGCAATATCTGCGCGGTTTGTGCCAGCAGAACCGCTTTGCCGGGGATGGGTTTGAATTGCTGGGCGAAACGCTGCGCCTGTCCGATGTCGACGTGCCGCTTGTGGCCGTCACCTGCGAGACGGACCACATCGCGCCATGGAAGGACTGCTATCGTGGCATGCGACAGGTGGCCTCAAAGGACCGGACGTTTATCGTGTCCCAGTCGGGGCATATCGCCGGCATCGTCAATCCGCCCAGCAAGAAGAAATACGGTCACTATACCAATGGCGACTGGTCCGGCGATGCCGCTACCTGGAAGGACGCCGCCACCTTCACCGAAGGTAGCTGGTGGCCGCGGTGGGAGGCATGGCTGCGCCCTCGTTCGGGCGATGAGGTGCCCGCGCGCGAGCCCGGTGATTCGGACCATCCCGCCCTTGCTGACGCGCCCGGGGACTATGTGCGCAAGCGCGCCGGGCGGTGAAAATCACGCATCGTCAACGCCTTGGCTGATAGTTTCGAATAAAATGCTGCGGTGCAGAAAAAACCCTTGAAATGCCGCAATGCAGCATCCATATTGTTTGCAGACGCAGCATAGGCGGAGCACCTTCCGCCACCAGCAAAGGAGCTACACCATGGCTAACAAGACACAAGACATGAACACGATGATGAAAGACATGATGGGCGCATTCCCCGTCGACACCAAGTCGATGGAAGATTCGTTCAAGAACCAGGCCGCACTGGGCGAGAAACTGTCGAGCGTTGCACTGAGCGCCGCCGAGAAATCTGCCGAGATCCAGAACGCATGGACCAAATCGACCCTCGAGAAGATGGCCGAAATGTCCAAAGCCAAGACCGATCCGGCCGACTACGCCAAGGCAATCAGCGATTTCGCTTCGGCTAACGCCGAAGTCGCCGCCGAGAACATGGCCGCTTTCGCTGAAATCGCCAAGAAGGTCCAGACCGAGACCGTCGAACTGATGATGTCGGCAGGCCGCGACCTGCAGGAAGACGCGTCGCAGGCCGTCAAGAAGGCGACCGACGACATGTCCAAGGCTGCCGCCAAGGCAACCAACGCTGCGAAGTAATTCGCAGCTGATATCGCGCTCTTCCCTCCTCCCTGAGGGCGCGACATCAATCGGGCGGGCCGCTATGCGGCTCGCCCTTTCTTTTTGCACGCGCAGCGACTAGGCTATGCTGCACCGCTGCATTTTATTGGGAGAGCCGCCCTTGGCCGATACTGACAAGCCGCTGCTGATCAAACGCTACGCCAGCCGCCGCCTCTACAATACCGAAACGTCCGATTACGTCACGCTTGAGGATATCAGCCAGTTCATCCGCGACGGACGCGACGTGCAGATCATCGACCTGAAATCGGGCGACGACCTGACACGCCAATACTTGCTTCAGATCATCGCTGAACACGAAAGCCGGGGCGAAAATGTCCTGCCGATCAACGTGCTCAATGATCTGGTGCGCAGCTACACAACCCAGGCCGGCAGCGTCGTTCCCGAATTCCTCGCCGCCAGCTTCGAAATGCTGCGCGACGGGCAATCAAAGCTGCTGGAGAACATGACGCAGGCCACCCCGATGGCCAAGATGCCCGGCATGGAGGCTATGCGCATCCAGCAGGAGGCGTTTATGAAGGCCATGACCGGCGGGCTTGGCGGCCTCGGCGGGGCGCCCGCATCCAGCACGCGCGAGCCGACGCCTGACCGCGACCTCGATGAGATCAAGGCGCAGCTGGCCGCCCTTCAGCAGCAGCTATCGCGCATGGGCAAGTAACCGGCCATGGCGGGCAGTCCCGGCCGGATCACGCTATGGGGGATCGAGGTGTTCATGGCGGCGGCCGATGAACGCTCGATTTCCGCTGCCGCTCGGCGCCTTGGCACCTGCGCATCCACGATCAGCCAGCAGCTCAGCAATCTGGAAACCGCCGTCGGCGCCCCCCTGCTGGAGCGCAGCGCGCGCCCTCTGCGCCTGACCCGCGCGGGCGAGATCATGCATCGCCGCGCCCAGACGATCCTGAACGAGGCCGCGCAGGCCCGGGCCGAGCTGGCAGCGTCGGACCTCACCACCCTGACTCTCTTCCGCCTCGGCATGATCGAGGATTTCGAGGCGGACGTCACGCCCCGCCTGCTGACCCATATGGCGGATCGCCTGATCTCCTGTCGGTTCCAGCTGGAAACCGGCGCCAGCCATATGCTTCAGGACCGCTTGGATGCGCGCAACCTTGATGTGATCGTCGCCGCGCAGCTGGGCACGGCGCCCGAATGGGCCGAAACCCATCCGCTGCTGCGCGAGGGGTTCGTCGTCGCTGCGCCGCGCGGTGTCATCGATGCGGGGGCTGACATGCTCGGCCAACTGCGCCGCCTGCCGCTGGTGCAGTACACTCAAGCCCACTACATGGGCCGACTTATCACGTCACATCTTGCGCGCCAGAATGTCGTGCTGCCCCACCGGTTCGAGCTGGACAGCTATCACGCCATCCTCGCCCTTGTCGGGCAGGGCAGTGGCTGGACTATCCTGCCGCCACTGGCACTGATGCGTGCGCGCCGCTTTGCCGATCAGATCGACGTGCTGCCTTTGCCGTTTCAGCCGCTGACGCGCACCATCACGCTGACGGCGCGCAAGGACATTTTGCAATCCATGCCCGCCGATGTGGCCGCCGCGCTCAAGCCGATCCTGCAAGAGGCCATCGTCACCCCGGCACTGGCGCGCTATCCCTTCCTAAAGGACGCGCTGACGGTGCTGTAACGTGCCGCCGCGGCTTTTTCTTGGTTGAAATACCTAAATCCCGGCGGGCGCACCGCGCGCGACCGCCGATTTTCAAGCGCGGTCAGGTGCCATAGGCCTTCGCCTGTCCCATCACATCCTCCACCGCACCCAGTATCGCACCCGCGATTGCGTCCTGCTGGTCGCGTGTCAGGCGGGCGGGCAGGCGGGTGTCGCAGGCCCGCGCCAGCATGGCGCGCGTTTTCGGCAATTCCGGCACATCGCCGGGGATGAACTGCCAGTTCCAGAAGGCGCGCGCATTGTCGCGGCTCTGCCCGAAGATCTGCACCTTGACCCCGCGCTGGGCGGCTGCATCCGCAAAGGCGCGTGCCGCGTCCTCGTCCATGCCCACCAGATTGAACTGGATCGAATCGGGCGCGCGTTCTTCGGGCGCCAGCGGCGCAGGCACGCTCAGCCACGGGCTCTGCTCCAGCAAGGCGGCGACGTGGTCGTGCCCCGCGCGCCCATCACGCACGCGGCGCGGGATTTCGTTCAGTTGGGGGCGGATGATCGCCGCGCTCAGGTTGTTCAGGCGTAGGTTGTAGAGCGGCAGCTTGTTTTGCCAGCGACCGAAGGCGTCCTTCAGCGCGTTGTCGCCGTGGGCCAGATGTTTGGCCCAGTTATGCTCATAAGCGCCTGACATGATGATTGCGCGCGCCACCAGATCGGCGTCGTCGGTAATCATGATCCCACCTTCGCCTGCGTTCAGCAGCTTGTAGGACTGAAACGAAAAGCACCCGATCCGCCCGATCGTGCCGATGTTGCGCCCATGCCATGTGGTGCCCAGCGAATGGGCGGCGTCCTCGATCACCGGGATATCCCGCGCATTGCACAGCGCCATGATAGCGTCCATGTCGGACGTGTGCCCGCGCATGTGGCTGATGATGACCGCGCTGATATCGCCGTCCAGCCGCGCCTCGAAATCGGCCATGTCGATGCGGTAATTATCCCCGACCTCGCACAGAACCGGCACGCAATCTGCGTGCATGATCGACGATGGCACCGCAGCAAAGGTAAAGGCCGGGATCAGCACGCGCGCGCCATGTGGCAGGTCCAGCGCCTTGAGCGACAGGAACAGTGCGGCCGAGCAGCTGGACACCGCCAGCGCATAGCGCGACCCCAAGCTGTGCGCAAATTCACGTTCCAGCAGGGCGACAGGCGAATCCTCGGGGGCAGTGTATCGAAACAGATCCCCCGATTGCAGCATGGCGTCGATCGCGGCGCGGGCGGCGTCGGGGATGGGTTCGGCGTCGTATGTGTTGGGGGGCAGGGTGCTCGCGGTCATGTTTCACCTTTTCCGAAGGGACATTTCGTTTTTCCTGAACAATATACCTACCTGCGCGAAAGCACAAACCAAGCAGCGATTTGATCAGAAGGTTTTCCAGATCCCGATCTGAAGACCGAAATCCTCGGCATTTATCAGGCTGGTTGTTGTGCCGACCTCGATATGGCGGCCCGCCGAGACCTGCCAGACAACCGATGCGGTGGCGCGCAGAAAATCGGGCGCATGTGGTGCACCACCCTGTTGCAGTTGCCAAATCATCTTGGTCCCCTCCCAGACGGTCAGGCCCAGCGTCGCGTCGATGGCCAGGTCCACGTCGCCTGGCGTGATGGGGGCGCGCAGGTCGACATTGGCCCAACCATCCAGCCCGCCGATGCGCAGTCCCCGGCCGACCGAAATGCCCGGCCGTAGGGCCGGATCGTTCGCAATGGCGCCGGCGGCCAGTTGGAACGCGACATGCAGGGTGTCGCGGCGGATCGGCATCAGGACAAAGGCCAGCGCCTTGTAATCGCCCGTCTCGTCGCTGCCGATATCCAGCCCCCCGGTCAGGTCCGGGTTCAGCCCGTATTCGGCATAAAGCGTGCTGTATCCCTTGGAGTCGGCCCCGTCCTGCACCTTGATGCTCCACGAGGAAAATCCGTCGCCCTCAGCGCGCAGCCACGCGCCCGCGCGCGCCGGTCCGGCAGCGAGCCATGCCAGCAAACAGCATAGGGCAAAGGGCAGGGCGTGGGCCGGGCGCATCGCTCTACAATCGTTAAACTTGGTAAATGAATGGTTAAGGCGTTTCGCGAAAAACCTGAATCACTGCGTTTCGCCTTAAGTGAGTACCTCAAGTTTAAGGCGAAACGCTTTAATGCTCTGCCGCTTTGCGCAAGCCCGTCCCGGTGCTAGGCTGAAATGTCACAAAGGAGAGTGTCCATGCCCCAGATTCAGTTTCCCAGCCCGCATCAGACCGTTTTGAC
Source organism: Roseovarius sp. M141 (assembly GCF_024355225.1). NCBI lineage: Bacteria > Pseudomonadati > Pseudomonadota > Alphaproteobacteria > Rhodobacterales > Roseobacteraceae > Roseovarius > Roseovarius sp. M141. The sequence goes on along the minus strand of NZ_VCNH01000008.1, from coordinate 3,056,012 downwards.
AACGTTCGATATGACCCCCGGCACCGCCCAGGACCTTCTGGATGCGCTGACGGATGCCTATGATAAATTCATCTCGCTTCAGCCCGGATTTATCGCGGCGGGCCTGCATATAAACGACGCGCAGACGCGCATCGCCAACTATTCGCAATGGAAACGTCGCGAGGATTTTCAGGCGATGTTGCGTTCGGATGAAATGCGCCGCCGCAACCGCGATATCCATGGCCTGTGCCGCAGTTTCGAGCCGGTGATGTATGACGTCGCCGCGATTTTCTGAGGTTCACACGCCCAGCCGGTCGCGCAGCGAATACCACGTCATTGCCAGCATAAGCAGCGGTGTGCGCAGTGCCGATCCGCCCGGAAACGGCGTGCACGGCACCCGCGCCATGGTGTCGAACCCGTCCGCCTGACCGCGCACCGCCATTGCCATCAGTTGCCCCGCATGGGTCGCGGTGCCGACGCCGTGGCCCGAATAGCCCGACGCGCTGAGGATATTGGGCGCCAGCCGGGCAACATAGGGCATCCGCTGGATCGTGATGGCCAGCGTGCCGCCCCAAGCATAGTCAATCTGCACATCGCGCAGATGCGGAAAAATCTGCGCCATCGGTTTGCGCACCAGCGCCGCGATATCTGACGGAAAGCGGTAGCCATAGCTTTCGCCGCCGCCGAACAGCAACCGCTTGTCGTGGCTGAGGCGGAAATAATTCACGACGAATTTCGTATCCGCAACGGCGACATCCTGTGTCAGAACGCGCGCCACCTCGTCGCCCAAGGGTTTGGTGGCGGCGATGAAATTGTTGATCGGCATGACCCGGCTGGCAACCTTGCCGTTCAGCTCGCCAAGATAGCCGTTGCAGGCAAGGATGACGTGATCGGCGCTGATCCGACCGTCCTTGGTATGAATGACCGCGCGCGCGCCCTCGTCGATCGCGGTGACTTCGCTGCGCTCGTAGATGCGCACGCCCGCCCTCTTTGCCGCGCGGGCAAGGCCCAAGGCATAGCGCAACGGGTGTAGATGCGCCGCGCCCATGTCCAGCACCCCGCCGTGATAGGCGGGCGAGGGGCAAAGCGCATGCATTTGCTCCGTGTCCAGTTTCTGAATCTGGTCATACCCATAGCGATCTGCCAGATGGTCCGCATAGGTATGCTCGTGCGCGGCCTCCTTGGCACTGAAACAGGCGTGGGCCACGCCGGGCGCCAGATAACAATCGATTTCATGTCTTTCGATCAATGACTTGACGAGGGTTTTGGCGTCCTCGGCCAGTTCCCATAGCTTGACGGCGTCAGCACCGCCCACCAGCCGCTCTAGGCCGGTCTGCTCCATGCGCTGGCCACTGCCCAATTGCCCGCCATTGCGCCCTGACGCGCCAAAGCCTATGCGCTGCGCTTCGATCAGGGCAACGTCCATGCCCGCCTCGGCCAGATGCAGCGCGGCCGACAGGCCGGTGTAACCAGCGCCGATCACGACCACATCGGCGCGCACCTCGCCGGTCAGCGGTGCAAATTCCGGCAGGGCGTTCGCCGTGGCTGCGTACCAGCTGGTGGGATATTGCCCGGCGCGGTCGTTGCTGTGCAGAAGGTTCAGCGCCATGATATCAGACGTTTAGCAGCAGATGTTCACGCTCCCAAGGGGAAATGACCTGAAGGAATTCCTCATATTCGGCCCGCTTGACGATTGAATAGACGCGGGCGAATTCCGGCCCCAGCAGCGCGTGCAACTCGGGCGCCTCGTCGAACAGATCCAGCGCATCGCCCAGAACCGGGGGCACGTCGGCCTGACCATCCCCCTGATAGCTGTCGGTCTTGCATTCCGGCTCGGGCATCTGCTGTTCCTCAAGGCCCAGAAGGCCGCAGGCCAGACTGACGGCAATGCCCAGGTAAGGGTTGCAATCCATCCCGGCCAGCCGGTTTTCCACGCGCCGCGCCTCGGGGCCCGCCAATGGCACGCGGATGCCCGTCGTGCGGTTGTCGCGGCCCCAGTCCAGGTTGATCGGCGCCGCGTGATCCTTGACGTAGCGGCGGTAGGAATTGACGTAGGGTGCCAGCACCGCGATGGCGCTGGGCAGGTGGCGCTGCATTCCGCCGATAAAGTGATAGAACGCGTCCGTTTCATTGCCGTCATCGTCGGAAAAGACGTTTTTGCCGGTGGTGCTGTCCAATATCGAGTGGTGGATATGCATGGCCGATCCCGGCTCTTCCGCGATGGGCTTGGCCATGAAGGTGGCAAAGCAGTTGTGTCGCATCGCCGCCTCGCGGATGAGCCGTTTGAAGTAGAAAACCTCGTCGGCCAGCTGGATCGGATCGCCATGGGCCAGATTGATTTCCAGCTGGCCGGCGCCGCCCTCTTGGGTGATGCCGTCGATCTCGAATCCCTGCGCCTCGGCGAAATCGTAGATGTCGTCGATGACGGGGCCGAATTCGTCCACCGCGGTCATGGAATAGGCCTGCCGCGCTGCGGCGGGGCGGCCCGAGCGGCCCATCATCGGCTGGATCGCCTGACCGGGATCGGTGTTGCGCGCGACCAGATAGAACTCCATCTCGGGGGCGACGACGGGGACCAGACCGCGTTCGGCATAGGCCTCGACCACGCGTTTCAGCACGTTGCGCGGTGAAAACGGGATCGGCTTCATGTCGCGGTCATAGGCGTCATGGATCACCTGAAGAGTCCAGTCCCCTGTCCAGGGCGCGGCGCTGGCGGTGGTCATGTCCGGCACCAGGATCATATCCTGCTCGATGAACCCGGTCTCGCCCGCGGCCTCGCCCCAGTCGCCCGTGATGGTCTGAAAAAAGATCGAATCGGGCAGGTGGAAGTGCTTTTGCTTGGCGAATTTCGAGGCAGGCAGGGCCTTGCCCCGCGCAATGCCGGGCAGATCCGAGATGATGCACTCGACCTCGTCCAGGCGCTTGCCCTCCAGATAGTCGCGCGCCGCTTCGGGCAGATTGTCGGTCCAGTCGGCCATTTCAGGCACCTCTTTTCAGGAAGGCCGCCATGCGGTGGGCCATTGTTTGATGTTGTGTAGGCTTGTCCAGCCCGGCGATGGCGGCGTCCAAAAGGTCGTCCGGGACCAGCCCGCGCCCCCGGCTTTCGATCAGGCGGCCGACGAATTCGGCGGTGTGTTCGGGATGTGGCTGGATCGTCAGGATGCGGTCGCCGTAAAGCAGGGCGGCATTGTCGCAAAATTCGTTCCGCCCGATCACCGTGGCGCCCTGCGGTAGCTGTGTCACCTGATCCTGATGCCACGCGTTCAGCGCCATGGGCTGACCGTCGATGATGTAATCATGTCGGCCCACGGCCCAGCCATGCGCGTATTTTTCGACCGTGCCGCCCATCGCCTGCGCGATGATCTGGTGGCCAAAACAAACGCCCACCATCGGTCGTCCGTCTTCATAGACATCGCGGATGAACCGCTCCAGCGGGGGAATCCAGTCATGCGGCTCATAGGCGCCATACTTGGAGCCGGTGATGAGCCAGCCGTCGCATTCGTTCGCGCGATGCGGGAATTCGCCGTCAACCACCGCGTAGGTACGGTAGCTCAGGCCGTGGCCCTTCAGCAGATCGGCGAACATGCTGTCATAATCGCCCAGATCGGCCTTGATCTCATCGGGTGAGTGACCCGTCAATAGTATGCCGATGGTCGTCTTCTCGGGCTCGGCGGTAAGCGAGGGGTGGGGCACGGTCACAAGGGGCCTCATAATTTGATCAAATTAGAGCGTATCCCAGCCAAAGCGGTCGGGCAAGGGGTTTAGGACAAGGTAATTCAAACCTTGTCGAGACAGGTTTTCCAATGATCGGATTCCGAAATCTTGCCCATGACGACAATCTCCTGCCGCATTGTTTGTACATGGTTTCGAATCAGGCGTGGCAGGAAAGATGCGCGCCGACGGCGCGCCGGGGTCCATCGCTCAAAGGCTGAACTGTTGGAGCACCATGGTCAAACCCTGCGGACGGACGCAATTGAACGGGATATCGCCCTTCTGGCTATCCTCCCGCAGGGGCAAATCGCCGGGCGATGTAGTGAACAATCCAGTCCTGCAACCGGACATCCGTGACGTCAGGCCTGCGCGGGTTCCGGCGATGGCGGGGGGGGATTGGGCACGGCGTGGTAGGCCGTCGCTGGTACCTGAACCAGGCCATACAGCGACAGCGCATCGCGCCGGGCGGGGCCCAAGGCGGCGATCGCGCCCATCAAGGCGGCGCGGATGACACCGGCATCGCGGCCCGGCCCCGTGATGAAGGGCAGGGTCGGCGTAGGCGTCGTGCGTCCGATTTCGCGCAGTTGCGCAACGTGTGGATCAAATTGCAGCATCAGCCGCCAACTGAGTGCGTCAATGGCCGCGATATCGGCGCGACCATCTGCGACGGCCCGTGCTGAGTGACGATGGCCACCTGTGCAGATCGGCTGCGTGAATTCAAAGCCGAGCGATGCTGCGTGGTTTTGCGGTGCAGCCCAGCCTGATTGCGACAGCGCCTCGCTATAGGCAAAGCGCGCCGCGCCAAAGGCGGCAAGCCCCTGCCGCGGATCGTCCGCGCGCACGATAAATACGCTGTTGTAGTGGCCGGGCGGGCAGCCGGGCAGGCGGCAATCCGGCGCGCCGATCAGTTGCACCCGTCCGGACAGGCGCGTGCGAAACGGATAGCCGCAGGTTTGCGACAAAATGAGATTGGGATCACACCAGTCACTCCAGAGATCGCCGCCACGCGTCAGTGCGGTGGGGGACTCGAACGGCAGGCGCGCGCGGATTTCCGACCATAAGGTATCTAGCATCGGCGCCGTTTCAGCGCGGTCATACATCGGCAGGCTGGCGATCACTCGGGGCTAGCGATTTGCCGCCTGAACGCGCTGGCGCGCGGCGGCGCTATCGATATCGCTGACGCCCAGCAGGCTGGCCGTCATTCGCAGCAATGCGTTTTCCGGATCGGCCCGTTCGCCATCGGCCAGAACGACCTGCCACAATGCTTCGACAACCTTGGTGCGATGCTCGTAGGGCACAGCGTCCTTGATCGCGCGGGTAAAGCGGACCGTGTCGGGCGCGTCGGCCTCGGTTGCTTCGCCTTGGCGACGCAGGCTGGCGGCGGCGTCCGCGCCCAGATCATAGCGCGCGGACAGAATGCGGTCGATGCGGTCGATCTCGGCCGGGGCATAGTAGCCATCGGTGCGCGCGGCGCGCACCAACAGCGCGGCCAGCGCGAGACGCGCATCGGTTTCGGTCATCGGAGTGGGGTCGGCGCCACTGAGACGCTTGAGGATATTTGCAATCATGAATGACGTATAGCGTGGGGCGCGGCGAGGTCAAAACACTAAACGCGGTTGTCGCAGGAATGGCGCGGATCAAAGCGGCGCGGCACGCTCCTGCGCGGCGTCGCAATCAGCCTTGCTGAGGCCCAGCGCCTCGCGGACCCGAGTGACGACGGCCATTTCTGGCGCGCTTGGCTTGCCGTCTGCCAATATGACCCGCCACAGCGCCTCGAGCGCCTCGATGCGGGCCTCGTAGCTGACGGTTTCGCGGATCAACAGCGCGAATTTACGGGTCGAAGGCGCTTCGGCCTCGATCTTTTCGCAGGTGGTGCGCATCTTGGCAGCATCGACCGGACCCAGCCCGTTCATTCGCGCCAGAATCGCGTCGATGCGGACACTCTTCTCAGCGTCGTAGTGGTTGTCGGATTTGATCACGCGCACCATCAGGGCCCCCAGCGCAAGGCGCGCGTCCGGGTCCGGCAAAGGATCCGATGGATGTTCCTTGAGGAAGTCGAGAATACGCGACAGCATAATCTCACGATTACCGCCCTTGGGCGGTAGGGCAAGCACTTTCATGCGCGTGCGACATTTGCGACCAGCGAAGACCCCGTATCCAGACCAGAGATTCATCCATATTTCCGCGTCATTTCAAAGGGGCAATAGATGCAGAACATGGTCCGCCATTCGAAAGACTGTTACCCCGCGCGCCAATTTGCGCTAGGATTGGGGCGGCCCTGCGGGCATGATGCCTCGGCTGCCGCGCCCTTTTATCCTGCCTTTCGGGACCAGACATGACACATGAGCACGCCTGACCCCTCTTTTGCCGCGCGCACGCTGTCGGACATGCAGCGCGCGATGCGCCATGCGTGGCAAGTATTGTTGGCGCGCGGACCCAGCCAGTTCCAGTTCTGGTTGATCGCGCTTTTCATCGGGATCGTCGCCGGGTTTGCCGCGCTGCTCTTTCGCAAGGGAATCAATTGGTTGCAGGTGCTTCTGTACCGGGTGGACGATCCCCAGCACCTGAACACTTTTGCACAGGCGCTGCCGTGGTATTGGATTCTGACGATACCCATCCTCGGTGGGTTGGCGGTGGGAATCATCCTCACCCGGTTTACACCCGACGGCAAGGTACGTGCGGTGGCCGATGTGATTGCTGGCGCCGCGCTGAACAATGGCCGGGTCGAGCGGCGGGCCGGGCTTGCCTCGGCGGCGGCGTCGCTGATCACGCTGGGCACGGGCGGGTCCTCGGGACGGGAGGGGCCGGTGGTCCATCTGGCGGGCGTGATCGCCACATGGGTCAGCACGCGGATCAACGCAAACGGCGTGACCGGGCGCGACCTGCTGGGCTGCGCGGTGGCGGCGGCGGTATCGGCATCGTTCAACGCGCCTATTGCGGGCGCGCTGTTTGCGATGGAGGTGGTGCTGCGCCGGTTCACTGTCAATGGCTTCGCGCCGATTGCCATCGCCAGTGTGGCGGGTACGGTCATCAACCGGATGGAATTTGGCGATATCACCGAATTCACGCTGCCGGTGGCCTCGGCGCTGGAGTTCTATGTCGAATTGCCGGCCTTTCTGGTGCTGGGCCTCGTGTGTGGTGTGGTGGCGGCTGCCCTGATCCGGTCGGTTTTCTTTGCCGAGGATCTGGGCGACGTTCTGTGTCGCCGCCTGCATATCCCCGGCTGGCTGCGCCCGGCCATCGCGGGTGCGATGCTCGGCGGGTTGGCGATTGCCTTTCCGCATATCATCGGCGTTGGTTACGAGACGACATCGGCGGCGCTGACCGGTGATCTGCTGCTGAACGAGGCGATCGTGTTTGCCGTGCTGAAAGTGGCGGCGGTGGCGATCACGCTGGGCGGCCGGATGGGCGGCGGGATTTTTTCGCCCTCGCTGATGCTGGGCGCGCTGACCGGCCTGGCCTTTGGGTTGATCGCGACATCCGTTTTTCCCGACGTGTCGGGCGCACACACGATATATGCACTGGCCGGGATGGGCGCGGTTGCCGCCGCCGTGCTGGGCGCGCCGATTTCGACCACGCTGATTGTGTTCGAGCTGACCGGAGACTGGCAGACCGGCCTTGCGGTGATGGTGGCGGTGTCGACCTCGACCGCGCTGGGCACGCGGCTGGTGACGCGGTCGTTTTTCCTGAACCAGCTGAAGCGGAGGGGCATCCATTTGGCTGAGGGGCCACAGGCGTATCTATTGTCGGTTACGGCGGTGGTGGGGCTGATGCGCCGCGCAGGCGATGACAGTGCCCCGTCCGAGGATGTATGCCGCGCCATGATCGAAAAAGGGATATATATCGACATCGGCGCAACGCTTGAGGCGGCAATGCCGGTCTTTGACGCCCATTCGGTGAATTATGTGCCGGTAATTGCGCAGGCCGAGGCGAATGCGCCGCCCGAATATAAGGGTGTTCTGTACCATGTGGACGCGTTGAAGGCGTTCAATCTGGCGCTGGCGGCAATATCGCGCGAGGATCACGCGTAGCGCACAATGGGGCGGAGTAGCGGGGGCTTTGCCCCCACGCGTTGAATTCCGACGGAATTCAACGCTCCCCCAGGATATTTTTAGCAAGAAGAATGTGGGCGGCGGCTAGACCCGCTCGACCGTGACGAGATCGCCGGTGTGGAAGGCGAGATGGCCCTTGATTTGGTCCATTTCGGCGTTGGGGGCCTCATAACACCAGGCGGCATCTTGGATGGTGCGGCTTTTCGTAACGATTGAAAAATAGCTGGCCGTGCCTTTGGCGGGGCAGACGGTGCTGTGCGCACTGGGGTCAAGGAATGCAGTCGCTATGTCGGCGCGGGGGAAGTAGATGACGGGCGGGCGCCCGTCTTCGGTCAACTCCAGCGCGTGTTGGCTTTCGCCGATGACGGCGCCGCCTGCGCGGACGGTCCATGTGCCTGTGGCTTGGTCGATTGTGATGTCGGTCATATGACCCCTCCTGATACGTCGGGTGAACAATGCCGCGTTTGGCGCGGTATTGCCAGTGCGGAGAGCCGAGTTACGTCAGATCGGCTGCGTGGCCCGCGCCAGCCAATCGGCGGCATCCGGGGCGAGGCGGGGGGCGATCTTGGCGTGGCAGTCGGCGTGATAGGCGTCGAGCCAGGAGATTTCGGGCGCGCCGAGCATGTCCCGCTGGATCAGGCGGCGGTCTACGGGCACGTAATTGAGCGTCTCAAACGCCAGCTTGCGCGCGGCGCTGTCTGCGGAGTTGCCGCCGGGCAGCGCGGTGGCGGGTTGTACGACCAGCAGGTTTTCGATGCGGATGCCGAAATGCCCCTCGCGGTAATAGCCCGGCTCGTTCGATACGATCATACCGGGGTGCAAGGCCACCTCGCTGGCGCGGCTGATGCGCTGCGGGCCCTCATGCACGCACATGTAGACGCCGACGCCGTGGCCGGTGCCGTGGGCATAATCCTGATCGGCCAGCCATAGTGGATACCGCGCGATGGCGTCGATATCGCGGCCCGCTATTCCCTGCGGAAAGCGCAGGCGGGAAATGGCGATCATGCCTTGGAGCACACGGGTAAAGGCGGCGCGTTGCTCTGCGCCGACGTCGCCCACGGGCAGGGTGCGGGTGATGTCTGTGGTGCCGTCCAGATATTGGCCGCCGCCATCCAGCACCAGCAGATCGCCTGCGATCAGCGTGCGGTTCGACGCCTCGGATACGCGATAATGGGGCAGCGCGCCGTTGGGGCCGGAGCCTGCAATCGTCTCGAAGCTGATATCGAGCAGTTTGCCAGTGGCGTGGCGACATTGCTCCAGCTTCGTGACCACGTCGATCTCGGTGATCGTACCGGGCGCTTGCGCGTCGAACCATGTCAGAAATTCGCACAGCGCGGCGCCGTCGCGCAGATGCGCCTCGCGGGTGGCGCTGATTTCGGCGCCCGTTTTGCAGGCTTTGGGCAGGATGCAGGGATCGTCGGCGAAGGCGGGTTTGACGTCGGCCTCCTGCAGTGCGGTGACGATGGCCAGCGGGATGCTGGCCGGATCGACGCGCGCCGGGCTGAGCTGAAGGGTCAGTGCCGCCGGAAACCCTGTATCGGGATGTGCGGTGACGCCATTCGTGATGCAGTTTTCAGGTAGGCTGTCCAGCTTGGCGGGGTGCATGTACAGGTCGACGCGTGCATCGTCATGCAGGACGGCAAAGGCATGCGGGATCGGGTTGCGCGGGATGTCATTGCCGCGAATGTTCAGCAGCCACGCGATGCTGTCAGGCAGGGTAAGGATGGCGGCGCGGTGGCCGACCTCGCGCAGGGCCTCGGCCAGATCGGCGCGCTTGTCGGCGCTGGTTTTGCCGGCAAGGTCATCGGGATAGGCGGTGATCGCCCCGGTGGGCGGGGCAGGCCGGTCCTGCCAGATGCTGTCAATCAGGTTCGCGTGCGGCACGGGGGAAATGCCAGAGCCCTTTAGCGTAGCGGTCAGATCGGCGATTTCCTTGTGCGTGTGCAGCCATGGGTCAAAGCCCAGCCTGCCGCCATCGGGAAGCGCGCTGCGTGCCCAGTCGGCCAGCTTGACCTCGGGCCAGTCGATGGGCTGGAACGCATCTGCATCTGTCTGAGCGCGCACCTGTGTGCGGTAGCGACCGTCGACGAAAACACCGGCTTGCTGCGCCGTGACGGCGGCAAATCCGGCCGAGCCGGTAAAGCCGGTCAGCCATGCCAGCCGTTCATCCCCCGGCGCGACATATTCGCCCTGATGCACATCGGCGCGCGGCACCAGCCAGCCATCCAGATCGGCCGAGATCATTGCATCGCGCAGCAGCTTCAGGCGCGGCGGGCCCTGTTCGGGGCTGGCCTTGTCGGTAAAACTCTGGATCATCGGGAGGCCTTTCGTATGCCCATCACCCGGGCGCGGGCGCGCGGGTCTTTGTCGAAAAGCGAGGCAAGTTGTTCGGTCATCGCGCCGGCCAACTGGTCGACATCGGTGATCGTGACGGCGCGATCATAATAGCGCGTCACGTCATGGCCGATGCCGATGGCCAGCAGTTCGACAGCCTTGCGTTTTTCAACCATGCCGATCACATCGCGCAGGTGTTTTTCGAGGTGGTTCGCTGGATTGACCGACAATGTGCTGTCATCGACCGGGGCACCATCCGAGATCACCATCAGGATCTTGCGCGCTTCGCGGCGGGCCATCATCCGGCGATGCGCCCATTCCAACGCCTCGCCGTCGATGTTTTCCTTTAGCAGGCCCTCTTTCATCATCAGGCCGAGGTTCTGGCGCGTGCGGCGCATGGGCGAGTCGGCGGATTTGTAGATGATATGGCGCAGATCATTCAGGCGGCCCGGAAGCTGCGGGCGGCCTTCGGCCAGCCATGCCTCGCGGCTTTGCCCGCCCTTCCACGCCCGCGTGGTGAAACCGAGTATCTCGACCTTGACGTTGCAGCGCTCCAGCGTGCGGGCTAGAACGTCGGCGCAGATCGCGGCGATGGAAATGGGCCGTCCCCGCATTGAGCCGGAATTGTCCAGAAGCAGCGTCACGACGGTGTCGCGGAATTCGGTATCCTTTTCCACCTTGAAGCTGAGCGGCGTCGTCGGGCTGGCCACGACGCGCGCAAGGCGTCCGGCGTCGAGGATGCCCTCCTCGCGGTCGAACTCCCAGCTTCGGCTTTGCTGCGCCTGAAGGCGGCGCTGAAGTTTATTCGCAAGGCGGCTGACGGCGCCTTTCAGCGGCTCGAGCTGTTGATCCAGATAGGCGCGCAGGCGGTCCAGCTCGACCGGGTCGGCCAGGTCTTCGGCGTGGATTTCTTCGTCGAACTGTGTGGTGTAGACCTGATAATTGGGGTCTGCATCGGAAACGGGCTGTGGCGCGGGCGGTTCTATCGGGGCGTCGCCGTCGGGAAGGTCGGCCTCTTCGCCGGCTTCCTGATCGGCCATGTCGTCCATGCTGACCTGCGCTTGGGACGCATCCTGCTGATCCTCCTGGGTCTGTTCGGGATCGGCGTCGGCATCGTCGGCATCGCTTTCGTCCTGCCCTGAACTCTCGGGTTCTTCCTCGCCGGTTTCCTCCTCGGCCTCGTCGTCCTGATCGTCGTCCTCGGCGTCGGGGTCATCGCCCAGCTGGTCGCCATATCCCAGATCCTCGATCACCTTGCGCGCGAACCGGGCAAAGGCGCTTTGATCCCCCAGATTGTCTTGCAAATTCTCCAGCGTTTCGCCTGCCTGGCCTTCGATGAAGTCGCGCCGCAATTCCATCACGTTGCGCGCACCCTCGGGCAGATCGCGGCCCGTCGCAAGGTGGCGGATGAGGTATCCGGCAGCGGTGTGCAGTGGCGCGTCCGCCGGATCGGTGATCTGCTCAAAGCCCAGCCGCGCGGCCTCGGCGGCGATCTTGGCGTCGATGTTGCTGGCGGTGCCGGGCATGGCACGGGCGCCCAGCGCCTCGCAGCGGGCGGTTTCCATCGCCTCATAGATGTCGCGGGCCATGGCGCCGGGGGGGACGTATTTCGCGTGGGTCTTGGCGTTGTGATACTTGTGGCGCAGCGCCAGCGCATCGGCGGTGCCGCGCGCGTGCAGTACTTCGTCGCGGGTCATGCGGCGGCTGATCTGGGGCAGGCGCATGGCATCGCCCGACACACCTGACGGGTCGACCGAGTAGCTGACATTCAGATCGGCATCGTTCGCCATCACCTTCGTCGCCTCGGCGAGGGCTTTCTTGAACGGATCGGCGGGGTTGTCGGATGGTTTTTTCACGGGCTTGCTCCAACGCGGCTAGGCCTTGTAGCCATCATGTAATGTACCGCGCCCGGCGTGTGCCCGGCGCGGCCGGGCCCTCACGCCATGCTGACGCTTGCTGCGCTTTCGGGCAGTTCTTCGTCAAAGCAGCGCTGGTAGAATTCGGCGACCGTCTGACGCTCGAGCTCGTCGCATTTGTTGAGGAAGGTCAGGCGGAAGGCATAGCCGACATCGCGGAAGATGCTGGCGTTCTGCGCCCATGCGATCACGGTGCGCGGCGACATCACGGTGCTCAGGTCACCATTCATGAACGCGGTGCGGCTGAGGTCGGCCACGGTCACCATCTGGCTGATCGTCTTGCGGCCTGCCGCCGTGTTGTAGGTCGGGTTTTTAGACAGCACGATCGCCACCTCGGCATCGTGGCTGAGGTAGTTGAGCGTTGCGACAAGGCTCCAGCGGTCCATCTGGCCCTGATTGATCTGCTGCGTGCCGTGGTACAGACCCGTGGTATCGCCAAGGCCGACGGTGTTGGCCGTGGCGAACAGGCGGAAATAGGGGTTCGGCGTGATCACCTCGTTCTGGTCCAGCAGGGTCAGCTTGCCGTCCGCCTCCAGCACGCGCTGGATGACGAACATCACGTCCGGGCGGCCGGCATCGTATTCGTCGAACACGATGGCGGTCGGATTGCGCAACGCCCAAGGCAGGATGCCTTCGTGGAATTCGGTGACCTGCACGCCGTCCCTCAGCTTGATCGCGTCCTTGCCGATCAGGTCGATCCGGCTGATGTGGCTGTCCAGGTTGACGCGCACGCAAGGCCAGTTCAGGCGGGCGGCGACCTGCTCGATATGGGTGGATTTGCCGGTTCCGTGATAGCCCTGGATCATCACCCGGCGATTGTGGGCAAACCCGGCAAGGATCGCCAGCGTGGTGTCGCGGTCGAACTTGTACGTGCTGTCATTGTCCGGTACGCGGTCCGTGCGCTGGGCAAAGCCCTTGATATGCATGTCGGATTCAATGCCGAACACCTCGCGCACGTCAATGTCTTCGGTGGGTTTCGCGGTCGCGTCAATCATGCCATCGGCCATGTCGGGGTCCTCAATTTAGCATCGTTCCGTTGCGACATGTGGTGCAACATATCTTTGCCAAGGGCAAGGGAAAGGAAAGAATTGCTGGCCTCGCGCGGCGCGCGCCATATATGTTGGACGAACGCGCCGCGGTGGCGCGCCATTCGGGGTGCGAGCCGCTGACCGTGACACATGACAATTTGGAACATATGATTGCCCGCACCGCGCTGGGGGATCGGGCTGCGTTCTCGGATCTATATTCCCATACGTCTGCGAAACTTTTCGGTATCTGCCTGCGTGTCTTGAACGACCGGGCCGAGGCCGAGGAGGCGGCGCAGGAGGTTTATGTCAAGATCTGGCGGCGCGCGGATCGTTACCGCGTCAATGGGCTGAGCCCGATGACGTGGCTGATCACCATCGCGCGCAACACGGCCATCGACCGGCTGCGCCGTCGGCGCGATGCCCAGCCGGGACTGGACGTGGCCGATACGCTGGCCGATACCGCCCCCGGCCCCGAGGATCTGGTGGTGCAAAGCGGCGAGCGTGCGCGCCTGATGTCCTGCCTGAACGAGTTGAACGCAAACCGCGCCGAGGCCGTGCGCCGCGCCTATCTGGGCGGCGAGACATATGCCGATCTTGCCGCGCAATTCGATGTGCCGCTGAACACCATGCGCACATGGCTGCGCCGCAGCCTGCTGAAACTGAAGGAGTGCCTGACGCGATGACCGGCCAGCCGCCATATGACGAGGATGCCGACCGCGTTCTTGCGGGCGAATACGCCCTTGGCCTGCTGACGCCCGAGGAGGCGGCCCGGTTCGAGGCGCGCATGGTGGGCCAGCCGCATCTGCGCGCGCTCTATGCCGAATGGGCCGAGGATTTCGTGCGCCTGACCGATGATATACCGGACGCTGCGCCCCCCGCCGCGCTGAAGGCTCGTATTGACGCCGACCTCTTTGGGGCGTCCCCGTCCCGGCGTCGCCCCTTTGCTGGCTGGCGCGGCATTCTCTGGCTGGTGGGCGGCGCAGTCGCCGCGACCATGGTGCTGCTGCTGGCCGTGGATGACGGGGTATTGGGACCGCAGCCGGGGAATGTGCCGGGATATATTGCCGACATCAGGGCCGAGGACGGATCGCTGGTGCTGGCGGCCAGCTACGACGCGGCCAGCGGGCTGCTATATGTCGAACGCCTTACCGGCGTGGCGCCCGCCGGACGGTCGCTGGAACTGTGGCTGATCGCGGGCGAAAATGCACCCGTGTCGCTGGGTATCCTGCCCGAGGATGGCACCGCGCGGCTGAATGTCGCGGCCGATCTGCGCGCGCTGATGAATGGTGGCCTTCTGGCCATCACGGACGAGCCGCCGGGCGGGTCGCCCACGGGTGCGCCGACGGGCACTGTCCTGGCCAGCGGGCCGGTGACGTCTGCCTGATCCCGCGGTCAGAAAATAAATTTAGCCATTTTGAAACTTCTCTGCACCGGCCCGCGTGAGTCGAGGGGTCAGCAGGCGATACCGTCTGCGCGAACCCCGAGGAGACGACACATGACTTTCAAGACAATGATGACCGCCACCGCCACCGCCGCAATTCTGGCCACCGGCGCGCATGCCGAAAACCCGATGGTCGGCGGCGCCGCGATGTACGCGGACAAGAACATCATCGAAAATGCCGTGAATTCGGACGATCACAAGACGCTGGTCGCCGCCGTTCAGGCCGCCGGTCTGGTCGAGACACTGTCGGGTGAGGGCCCCTTTACCGTGTTTGCGCCGACCGATGACGCCTTTGCCAAGCTGCCCGAGGGCACTGTCGACACCCTTCTGAAGCCCGAAAACAAGGACCAACTGACCAAGATCCTGACCTGCCATGTTGTTGGCGCTGATGCGATGTCGGGTGCGATCATGGGGATGATCGATGATGACGGCGGCGCACATATTGTGCCCACGCTGGGCGGCTGCATGCTGAACGCCACCTATGACGGCGACAAGATCATGCTGGCGGACGAGCAGGGCCAGACGATCACCGTCACCATCGCCGATGTGGACCAGTCCAACGGTGTGATCCACGTCGTCGACACCGTGATCCTGCCCGCCGCCGAATAAACGGCGCACACGCACCGCGCACGATCAGGTGATGTCGCGGGCCCGGCTCTTGTGGGCCGGGCCCGTTGCTTTCACATTGGTACCAACAGGAAGAGGAGCGAGAAAAATGGACAGACGACATTTCATCACCGGCACTGTAGTCGCCGCAGGATCGGCTGCCCTGTTTGCGCGGATGGGCGTTCCGGCCCGCGCCGAAGGCCGCTTTGAGGTGACCCGCACCGAGGCGGAGTGGCGTGAAATGCTGACCGACGCGCAATACGCCGTGATGCGCGAGGAATCGACCGAGCGCGCCGGATCGTCGCCGCTGGACAAGAATTACGCAGACGGCACGTATATCTGCCGGGGATGCGATTTGCCGCTGTATCCGTCCGAGACGAAATACGACAGCGGCACGGGCTGGCCCAGCTTCTGGCAGGCCAAGGACGGTGCGATCGGCACCAAGGAGGACCGCTCGTTCTTCTCCGTGCGCACTGAATGCCATTGCCGCCGCTGCGGCAGCCATCTGGGCCACATTTTTGATGACGGCCCGGCGCCGACCGGCAAGCGCCACTGCCTGAATGGCGTCAGCCTGAAATTCGAAGCCGCCTGATAGCCCCGCGGCGATGCAACCAATCCCGCGCGTCTGCGTTTTGTGCAGGAAGGGCCGCCTCGGTGGCCCGTTTGCAAATTATGAATCCAGTAACCATAGGAGAGTGACATGCAACGCAAGGGATCCGCAGTCTGGAAGGGCGATCTGAAAACCGGCAAGGGCCATGTCAGCACGCAAAGCGGCGCACTGAAAGATAACCCCTACGGTTTCAACACGCGCTTCGAAGACACGCCCGGCACCAACCCCGAGGAACTGGTAGGTGCCGCTCATGCCAGTTGCTACGCGATGGCGATGTCGCTGGGTCTTGGTGAAAAAGATCTGAAGGCGGATGAGATCAATGCCACCGCCACGGTGACACTGTCCAAAGTCGATGACGGGTTCGCCGTGACCAAGGTGCATCTGGACGTCACCGCCAAAATCCCCGGCATCAACGAAGCGGATTTTCAGGACGTGGCCGAAGCGACCAAGCAGAACTGCCCGATTTCCAAGCTGCTGACGGCAGATATCACGCTGGACGCAAAGCTGGTCTGACATCGTTCTGAATTGACGCGGCCCAGAATACGCGCCCGCCGGATCATATCCGGCGGGCGCGTTTGTTTCAGGATGCGGTATTCATTCTCCGGCGCGATAGAATACCTCGCCCGTCTGCGCCTCGCCGCCGAAGGACAGCACATCATAGCGCGCGGTTGGGTCGTCGCCCATTCCGGGCGAGCCCATCGGCATACCCGGCACCGCGATGCCGCTGATCGCAGGTTTGTCACGCAACAGTTTCGCCAGCGCGGCAAAGGGCACATGCCCCTCCACCACATACCCGCCGATACGCGCCGAATGGCACGACGCCAGATCGCCGGGCACGCCATGGGCGTGTTTGGTCGCGGTGTAATCGGCGTTTTCAATGATTTCGACGTCATAGCCTTCGGCGGCGGCCAGATCGGCCCATGCGGTGCAACAGCCGCAGTTCGGTGTTTTGGTGACAACCATGGACATGGCGTCGTCTTCAGCCAGAAGGGACGTGGCTGACAGGGCTGCGAAGGCCGCGACAGCGGCAAGGGTCTGGATCATTTTCATGGGATTTCTCCGTTTCAGAACAGTTTTGAGAAGGTTTCAGGCTCTCAACTGCGCCGCGGAGGGGTGAATGGTGGCGCCCAAGTCAGACCATGGCGGTCGGGCGCGGCGCCGGGCGTGGAATATCGCGCCACGCGCAACTGCGGCTGCGCCATCTGAAATATGGCAGGCGCGCAATACGCCGCGCAGGCGGGGGTGGCGTGCGCGGCGCCCGAGGCGTCATCGCAGCATGCCATCTTTGCCATGTCTGTCTGCGCGGTTATCGCCGCGCCAGCGGAATGGGCGGCCATGGTCTGTGCGTGACCCGCGCTGGCCACCAGCGCGAACAGCATGATCACCACGTACCGCAGCCCGACGTCCAAACCGGTCCGCGCCGCAGGGCGCCGAACTGCGGGCGCGTGTGCCATCTACTTGAAATTCCGGCTGTTCTTGATCTGCTCCCAAGCCCACATGACTTGTTGCAGCTGCTCTTCCTGACTGCGGTCGCCGCCGTTGATATCGGGGTGCAATACCTTGATGAGGGCGCGGTAATTCTTGCGCACCTCGGCCTTGGTCATGGTGTCCTTGGCCTCCAGTATGTCGATGGCCTGCCGCTCGGTGGGGGGCAGGCGACGGCCGCCGCCGGCCTTGTCCTTGCCGGGGTTGCGGGTGGCGTTGCCGCCCAGCACCTGATGCGGGTCTTCGATACCCAGCCGCGCCCAAGCGCGCGCCTCGGGGTCGGTGAACGCCTTGGTCTGGCGTTCCCACACCTTGTCCTTGGACAATTGCGCGTTCAGCTCGGCCTCGGTCGTGCCGTCGAAGAAGTTCCACTTCAGGTTGTACTCGCGCACATGCTCCTGACAGAACCAGAAGAATTCATCCAGCACGTCGGGCGCCTTGGGCGCGCGGTAAAGGCCGGGATTTTCACACCCGGCATGCTCGCACTGGCGCTGCGACGTTTCGGACGCACCGGACATGCTGCGCCGTCCGCGGGGGTTCTTCTTCTTGGCCGAGGATACGGACATGTCGAAGCCAAAAGGATCTGATTTGCTCATCTGGCACCTCTATGCGAGTCGAAGCGGATACTCTAATCTAATTGGGCACGAATTGAAGGGGGCCAAAGGCGATATTATGGAAAAGGCAGCAGAAATCCGCGCGGCGTTGGAACATAGTTTCGATGCGCAATTTCTTGAAGTCATTGACGAAAGCGAGGCGCATCGCGGCCATTCAGGATATCCCGAAGGGGGGCAGTCGCATTTTCGGGTGCGCATTCAGGCGCCCGAACTGGCGCCAATGTCGCGGATTGCGCGCCATCGGGCCATCCATGCGGCCATAGGCCCCGCCCTGATCGCACGCATCCACGCATTGGCAATCGAAGTCGAGATCTGACCTCAATCGGGTTTCGCAGGGCCGGGCGCATCAGGTTCGGGTGCGTCGGGCGTGTCCGGCTCTGGCGCATCGGGTTTCGGCTGGGGCGTGTCGGGCTTGGGCGCGGGGTCGGCGTGTGCCGGCTGCGCAGGGGCAAGGGACGGCTCGCGGCGCCGCGCCGGGGCGCGGTCGGGCAATATGGCCTCGGCGACGCTTTGGGCTGTCGATATCACCTCGTTCGCCGGATCCTGCGGCCCGCCACCCTTGGCACGGCGGAACACCAGCAGCGTGCGGTATACCGTCTGGGTCCCGGTCAGGCCGGAACGCTCGTCGCTGGGCAGGATATCGGTGCGCACATACTCCCAACCGTTTGCGGCCTGCGCGTTCAGCAGCTCCTCGATCGTGTGGGCAAAGCGGGCCTCCGGCATCTTGATGCCCTGGACCTTCTGGCCCTTGGTGGGGGCCGGGATCACCTTGTACTCATAGATTGCCATGCGGGGTTCCGTTCTGATCGTGGATGGGCACCAACCTAAGCCCGGTGGGCGGTAGTTGAAAGGGGGCGTCAGCCCTTGCGCGGGATACCGATGGGCAGGCCAACCCCCTCAGGGCGCGGCAGCAGATCGTGGGCCGCCTGCATGGCTGCGACGTTGGCCGCGATATCGGCAGGCATCGGCGCCACGCGCGGTCCGGTCATATCGACATGCAGCGTCAGCCCCTCGGCGGTGGCGGCCAGCCAGCCATCTTCGTGATAAAGCTGCTGAAAGCAGTGGAACCGTTTTGCGTCGTGATCCAGCAGATAAAACGCGCAGCGCACACGATCCCCCTCATGCAGCTCGCGCAGATAGCGCACGCGGAAATCCGCGACATAGGTCGTCATCCCGCGCGTGCGCGCGTAGTCCGCGCCGAAACCGATCAGGCGATAGATGTCGTCGATCCCGTCATCGAACAGGACGTTGTAATAGGCCATGTTGAGATGGCCGTTGAAATCGATCCATTCGGGCCGCACGGTCATCCAGTCCGATATCGCCGGACCGTCCTGGACGGGCGCGTCCATCATTGGCCCAGCTTGGCGGCGACGATGTCGTTCACGGCCTTCGGGTTTGCCTTGCCGCCGGTCGCCTTCATCACCTGACCGACGAACCAGCCGGCGAGTTTCGGATTGGCCTGCGCCTTTTCCACCTGAGCGGGGTTTTCGGCGATGATCCGGTCGACCGCCTCTTCGATGGCGCCGGTGTCGGTGACCTGTTTCATGCCGCGCTCTTCGACGATTTTGGCCGGATCACCGCCCTCGGTATAGACGATCTCGAACAGATCCTTGGCAATCTTGCCGGAAATGGCGTCGGACGCGATGAGGTCCACGATGCCGCCCAGTTGCGCGGGGGAAACGGGGCTGGCGGTAATATCCGCGCTTTCCTTTTTCAGGCGGCCGAACAGCTCGTTGATGACCCAGTTCGCCACCAGCTTGCCGTCGCGGCCCTCGGCGGCGGATTCGAAATAGGCGGCATTGGCGACCTCGGCGGTCAGCACGGATGCGTCGTATTCGGACAGGCCGAAATCTAGAACGAAGCGGGCTTTTTTGGCGTCCGGCAATTCAGGAAGAGTCGCTGCGATCTGGTCGACCCAGTCCTGCTCGATCTCCAGTGGCAGAAGGTCGGGATCGGGGAAGTAGCGGTAATCATGCGCCTCTTCCTTGGACCGCATGGAGCGGGTTTCGTTCTTGTCCGGATCATAGAGACGCGTTTCTTGCACGACCTCGCCGCCAGCCTCGACAATGGCGATCTGGCGGCGCGCCTCGACCTCGATGGCCATCTGGATAAAGCGCATCGAGTTCATGTTCTTGATCTCGCAGCGCGTGCCGAGATGCGAAAAATCCTGCGTTGCCTGATATTTCTCATATTGGCCAGGGCGGCAGATGCTGACGTTGACGTCCGCGCGCAGGTTGCCGTTCTGCATGTTGCCATCGCAAGTGCCAAGATAGCGCAGGATCTGGCGCATTTTCAGCACATAGGCGGCGGCTTCTTCGGGGCCGCGAATGTCGGGGCGGCTGACGATCTCCATCAGGCAGACGCCCGTGCGGTTCAGATCCACAAAGGACATGTTGGGGTCCATGTCGTGAATGGATTTGCCGGCGTCCTGCTCCATATGGATGCGTTCGATGCGCACCAGACGCGCGATGCCCGGCTCCATGTCCACCAGCACCTCGCCCTCGCCGACGATGGGGTGATACAGTTGGCTGATCTGATAGCCCTGCGGCAGGTCGGGGTAGAAGTAATTCTTGCGATCAAACGCCGATTTCAGGTTGATCTGCGCCTTCAGGCCCAGACCCGTGCGCACCGCCTGTTCGATGCAATACTCGTTGATGACGGGCAGCATGCCGGGCATGGCCGCATCGATGAACGACACGTTCGAATTCGGCTCGGCGCCGAAACGGGTGGACGCGCCCGAGAACAGCTTGGCGCTCGAGGCGACCTGCGCGTGCACTTCCATGCCGATGACCAGCTCCCAGTCATGCTTGGCGCCGGCAATCACGCGCGGTTTCGGGGTCTCATAAGTCAGGTCCAGCATGGCGGGCGTCCTTTGGTCAGATCGCCAGCGTTTTAGGGCAGGGCGCGCGCTGGGGCAAGAGGCGCGCGTACATCACTCCGGCGCCAAAGTCAGGCAGCAACGCGCCCGATTCGGCGCCGGGGTGGTTCTGGCCTGTCGGTCCAGGTGCCTCCCACATCCTTTGGTGGGCCGATTTCACGTCGGTGACTGGCATCGGCGGCAGGATGATGCGACGGCTGAGCAGGCTCGGATCTGGCGCTTTGATCGAAATGGATGGGCGCCTTTGATTGCGCGCAATTGGGCCAAATATCTGTCCCGGACAAGGCGACGCCACCGGCAATCGTGATCGCCGCCGTCCATCGCCGCCTGCTGCGCTGCGCCAGAATCTGCCTGCGCGGTCTTCGCCGGGATTGCCACAGGCACGGGTTTCAGCCAAAATACACCATGAACCCGCTGCCCCTTTGCCTTGTCATCGCTATACTGAGCATGTCCGCGCCCACGGACGTGCGCGCCGATGTGGCGGGAGAAACACGGCCCGAAGCGCGCATGGCCACCACCCCCAAGGCCCGCTGGGATCATCGCCCCAACGGCTCGGACTGGACGGACAGCGCGCTGTCCGCGCTGGCCCAGCATGGCACGCCATTGGTGCAGACCGTGCCACGCGATATTACCGAGTGGTGCCCCGGATATGCGTCAGCGGATGCGCCCCGGCGGCGCGCCTTTTGGGTGGGGTTCCTGTCGGCATTGGCCAAATACGAGAGCACCTACCGCGCCAAGGCGGTGGGTGGCGGTGGATTGTGGTATGGTCTGTTGCAAATCCTGCCGGGCACCGCGCGCAGCTATGGCTGCCGGGCGCGGTCGGGCGGGGCGCTGAAGGATGGGGGCGACAATCTGAGCTGCGCGATCCGCATCATGGCGCGCACGGTGACGCGTGACCGCGCCATCGCTGTCAAGGATGGGCGCTGGCGCGGCGTCGCCGCCGATTGGGGGCCGATGCGCGATGCAGGCAAGCGCGCCGAAATGGCCGCGTGGCTGCGCGGCCAGAGCTATTGCACCGTCACCCGCTCGCCCCGCCCGCCGCTGCGCCCGAAATCTGTCGAGACGCGCAACGGCGGCGGGGCTGCGCGCTAAAGCGTTTCGCCTTGAACTTGAGGCACTCACTTAAGGCGAAACGCTTTAGGCTTTCAGGATGCGCCCGACCATCTCGGCGGTGTCGCGGCTCAGATCAGGCTGCGCCGCGATACGCTCCAACTGGGCGCGCATAAATGTCTGGCGATCCTCGTCATAGCGGCGCCACGTCTCGAAGGCCGAGCACATACGCGCGGTGGTCTGCGGATTCAGCGGATCCAGCTTGATCAGCCAATCGGCCAGCAGCGCATAGCCCTTGCCTGATGCGTGGTGGAACCCGGCAGGCGATCCGGCCAGCGCGCCCAGCGTGGCGCGAAAGCGGTTTGGGTTTTTCATCGTAAAATCAGGGTGCTGCGTCAGGTGATTGGCCACATCAGCGGTTTGCGCCGGATCGGCCAGCGTGATTTGCAGACCGAACCATTTGTCAATGACCAGCCTGTCGCCCTGCCATTGGTCATAGAAGGCCTTCACCGCCGCATCGCCCTGACCGGCCTGCAAGAGGCATCCCAAGCCGGCCAGTTGCTGCGTCATGTTATCGGCCCCGTCATATTGGACCCGCGCCGCCGCGCCGCCATCGCGGCGGGTGATCATTGCCAGCGCCGCATTGGCCAGCGCGCGCGCGCCGGATTGTTCAGCGTCCGGGCGGTAAGCGGCCTGTACCTGATGCTGAGCGAATAACTGCTGCGCGGCCTCTTTCATGACGTCCGCGCGCGCGTCTTTCAATGTCTCCAATGCCTCGTAAATGGCCTGCGGATCGGGCGTGCCGCCGTCGTCATGCAGCGCTTGCGCCAGATCGTCCTGGCTGGGCAGCCCCAGCGCCAGCGCACGGAATGCCGGATCGAGGCTGTCGTCCAGCGCCATGGTGCGGGCCGCCTCCAGATAGGCGCTTTCGGGGGCGGCACCGTCGCGGATCATCGCCAGCAGCCCCTCACGCGCCAACGCGCGCCCGGCCTCCCATTTGTTGAAGGGGTCGGTATCATGGGCCAGCAGGAACGCGCGTTCGGCATTGTTCGTCTCGCGCTCAAGGATCACGGGCGCCGAGAAATCGCGCAGGATTGATGGGATCGGGCGCGCAGGCAGGCCAGTGAACTCGAAACTTTGCTCGGCCTCGGTCATTTCCAGAACGCGGGTTTTATGCACTTCACCGCCATTCTGGCCCAGAAGGCCGACCTTGATCGGGATTACGCGGGGCGGTTTGTCGGCTTGCCCCGGTGTGGGCGGGGTGTGTTGTTTGAAGGTCAGTGTGTAGGTGCCGTCCTCATAACCGTCCGTCACCGACAGACGCGGGGTGCCGGCATCCTCGTACCAGCGTTTGAACTGCGCCAGATCGCGGCCGGTGACATCCTCGAACACCTTCAGCCAATCCTCGATCGTGCAGGCCTGTCCGTCGTGGCGTTTGAAGTAGAGCGTCAGCGCCTTGGCCCATGCGTCATCCCCGACCAGTGTTTTCAGCATGCCGATCAGTTCGGCACCCTTTTCATAGACCGTAGCGGTGTAGAAATTGTTGATCTCGACAAAGCTGTGAGGCCGCACCGGGTGCGCCAGCGGGCCGTTATCCTCGCGGAACTGGCGGGCGCGCAGGGCGATCACATCCTCGATCCGTTTGACCGGGGCGCTGCGCATGTCAGAGGTGAACTGCGCGTCGCGAAACACCGTCAGCCCCTCCTTGAGGCACAGCTGAAACCAGTCGCGACAGGTGATGCGGTTGCCCGTCCAGTTGTGGAAATACTCGTGCGCGATGATCGCCTCGATCCGCTCGAAATTGGCGTCGGTAGATGTCTCGGGCGACGCCAGAACGCAGGAGGAGTTGAAGATGTTCAGCCCCTTGTTTTCCATCGCGCCCATGTTGAAATCATCGACCGCGACGATGTTGAACAGGTCCAGATCGTATTCGCGGGCGTAAACCTCTTCGTCCCAGCGCATCGAATCCTTCAGCGCCTGCATGCCAAAGGCGCATTTGCCCTCGTCGCCGGGGCGCACCCAGATGTTCAGATCGACCTCGCGGCCCGACATGGTGGTGAATGTGCCGGGATGATTGACCAGTCGCCCGGCGACCAGCGCAAACAGATAGGCCGGTTTCGGCCATGGGTCATGCCACTCGGCATAGCCGTCGCCCACGGCCACGGGATTGCCGTTGGACAGCATCACCGGCTCGCCGCCCTCAATGCGGACGGTGAAAATGCTCATGACGTCGGGACGGTCGGGGTAGTAGGTGATCTTGCGAAAGCCCTGGGCCTCGCATTGGGTGCAGTACATACCGCTGGACATATACAGCCCTTCCAGCGCGGTGTTGGCCGATGGATTGATCTCGACCTCGGCCTCCCACACGAATTGGCGGTCAGGAACGGTGCAGGTCAGGCCATGTTCGGCGACATCCGGCGATACCTCGGCCCCGTCGATGCGGGCCGAAATCAGTGTCATTCCCTCACCATCCAGCGCGAAATCGCGTGCCTGTGTATCGGGGTTGGGGGCAAAGGTGATGCGGCTGAGGACGCGTGTGCGTGTGGGATCGAGGCGAAATGTCAGATGCACGTCCCGTACCAGCCAGTTCGGCGGTGTGTAGTCGGACAGGTGAATGGTCTGGGGAGCGGAAGTTTGGGCGGCGGCGTCGTTCATGGTGCGTCCTTTTCGGTCGGAACCTCTTTGTTGGGATCAGAGTTAAGGGGATACTCACGGGCCTTCAATGGCCGATGTCAGCGCGTAGCGACGCGTCAAGCCACCGAAGCGGAGGACACACCATGTCGGCACCCGACACCAACACCGAAAAGAAAAAACCGGCGCACAAGACGCCCATCGTCGGGATGATCGGCGCGGTCGTTTTCGCGCTGCTCCTTTTGTTCGGTCTTGTCACATGGCTTAGCTTCGACGGTAATACACCCGGAGAGAGCGATACTGAGGAGGGCATCAATTCCGAGGTTCTGGACAATCAGCAGCAAACCCTGCCTGACTCGGATTGATCTCGGTTCGCGGTTGCGCCGGGCGGTGTGTGGCGTCAGGCATAGGTGAAACACAGGACCAAAGGCGATCTGCCGACCAATATCTGCGTCACCTGCGGACGCCGCCTTACATGGCGGCGCAAATTGTCCGGTGTTCGGGGCGACGTGCGCCCTTGCAGCGACGGGTGCCGCCGCGCCGGACCAAAAGCTGACAAAGAAGCATGACTGGCCGTCCGAGGGGGTTGAAAAACCTCACTCATACGTCAAACTGCACCACACCCATTCACTACATGAAGGCCCTCATGCGACGTCCTGTTATCGGCATCATCGGCAACCAATACGTGATCGAAAACCGCTATCCCGTTCATGCGGTCGGCCGGATGAACCTTGATGCTGCGGCCGAGGTGTCGGGCGGGATGCCTTATATCATCGCCGCCGATCCCGGGCTGGTCACCGTGGCCGAGCTGATGCAGGTCTGCGACGGGTTCATCCTGACGGGCGGGCGGGCCAATGTGCATCCCGAAACCTATGGCGAGCCGCCGACCGAGGCGCATGGCGCCTTTGATACGGCGCGCGACGCCGTCACCTTGCCGCTTGTGCGGGCCTGCATCGAAGCGGGGCAGCCTATCTTGGGCCTTTGCCGGGGCTTTCAGGAAGTGAACGTGGCGATGGGCGGCACACTGCATCCCGAAATCCGCGATCTGCCGGGGCGCGACAACCATCGCATGCCGCCGGGTGGCACGCTGGAAGAGCAGTTCGCCCTGCGCCATGTCGTGACCTTCGCCGAGGGTGGCGTGTTCCATCGGCTGATGGGTGCGCGTCAGGTGATGACGAACACGCTGCACGGGCAGGGGGTCAAGGCACCGGGGCCGCGCGTCAACGTCGATGGCCTTGCGCCCGACGGCACTGCCGAGGCGCTTCATATCACCGGGGCGCCCGGTTTTGCGTTGGCGGTCCAGTGGCACCCCGAATGGAACGCGGCAAACGATCCCGCCTCGCGTCCGCTGTTCGAGGCATTCGGCGCGGCTGCGCGCCACTGGGCGGAAGGGCATGGGCCGGTGCCGACGCTGAAATCTGCCTGAAGGGCGCGTCATGTCTGGCGTTTGTGCCTGTGGCTGGCTGCGGGTTTTGGGTATTTTTACCAAGAAAAAACATGCTGTGCCTGTTCTGCCTGAAAGTGCGGGATGTGCCGGGCTGGTCAGCTTGGGGGCAAAGCGCTAGATCTACCGTGCCGATAGCGGCGATAGCGCGAGACGCCATGCAATCAGATCCGCCCCCCTCTCCCGACAATAACGCCCGTCCGGGTGGGTCGGTGTTACGCGCGCTGTGGGTGTGCGTGGGCACGGTGTCTTTGGCGCTGGGCGCGGTGGGGGTGATCCTGCCGCTGCTGCCGACGACGCCCTTTGTGCTGCTGGCGGCGTTTGCCTTTGCCCGCAGTGCGCCACGGTTGCGTGCATGGCTGACCGACAACCGCGTCTTTGGTCCGATCATCATGGATTGGGAGGCGCGCGGCGTCATCGCGCCGCGCTACAAGGCGATGGCTTGCACGGTCATGGCGGCGGTCCTGCTGGGGTCAGTTCTGGGCGGGTTGGCGTGGCGGCTGATCGTGATTCAGGCGATCTGCATGGGCGGGGCAGCGGCCTATGTGCTGAGCAGGCCCTCGGGTACGCGGCGATAGGTTTTGATGAAGCAGTTGCATCGGAAATGCCTGTTGCGCCGCAAGGCGCGCCGACGCGTAACGCGTGCCCCTTACGAACGGGGGACATTGTGGCGCAGGACATCTTTATCCCAGGCGCTGGATTGCGTTGATCCAAGCACGGGCGAGGCGTTTGACACCATTGCCAATGGCGATGCGCGCGATGTGGATGGCGCAGTGAACGCTGCGCGCGCCGCGCTTCTGCGCCAGATTGCGGCGGCGATTCTGGAGAACCGCGAGGAACTGGCCGCGCTGGAGACGCGCGACAACGGCAAGCCACTGGCCGCCGTTCCTCAGGAAAACCTTTGACCATCCAAGGAAACCGATATTTTTCCGATGCAGGCGCTGCTGCTACCCTCGCTGCAACATATAGCCAAAAGGGGATGCCAGATGCTGAGAACCGGCGAGGAATACAAGGACTCGATCCGCGATAACCGCGAGGTTTACATGAACGGCGAGCGGGTCAAGGACGTGACCGCGCACCCGATGTTCAAGCCGCTGGTCGATATTCGCGCGCGCATCTACGACATGGCTCATGACCCCAAGACCGCCGATGTCATGGTTGACCATGACGGCACGGAAAAGAACGCTATCGGTAACGCGCTGCCCTACACGCAGGAAGATTGGTGGGCCAAGCGCCGCTCGACCGACGCGGTGATGGAGGATATCGGCGGCGTCGTCACACGCGTCGGGGACGAGACCGTGGGCGAGATGTGGTCGCTCTATGACGGGCAGGACATGCTGAACGAGGTCGATCCGCAGTTCTCCAAGAACATCGAGACGCATATTCACAAGGTGCTGAAGGAAGACCCCTTTCACGTATCCGCCAATACCGACCCCAAGGGCGACCGCAGCCTTGCACCGCAGGATCAGGACCCCGACATGCTGCTGCATGTGGTCAAGGAAACCGATGCCGGCCTGATCGTGCGCGGCGCGAAATACGAGACGGCAGCCGCCTACGCCAATCAGGCCTTTACCAAGCCGACCATTGCCAACTGGGGCAATGACACACTCAGCGACTATGCTGTCGGATTCATCTGCGATCTGGGCTCGCCCGGTCTGAAATTCCTCTGCCGGGGCGGTTTTGCCGGGACGCGGGCCGATGATCGCGACTACCCTCTGGCCGCGCGCTTTGACGAGGTCGACACCATCGTCATCTTTGATAACGTGCTGATCCCGTGGGAAAACGTTCTGTTCTATCGCCATACCAAGGCGGCGGCGTTCATTCGCAACACATTGCACCGCTATTCGGCCTTTGCCTTTGTTCAGCGCACGCTGAAACAGGCGGATCAGATGATCGGTTCGGCCTTGTTCAACGTGCGCCAGACCGGGCTGGACAAACAGCCCGCCGTGCAGGAAAAACTGGCCGATCTGGCGATCTGGCGCGAGGGGATCAATGCCCATCTGACCGCCTCCATCGCGCTTGGCGAACGCTCTCCGGCGGGGCTGATGATGCCCAACCAGTCGCTGCTGATGGCGGGGCGCTGCCATGCGCTGAACAATCTCAGCCCGATGATGCATATCGCGCGCGAGCTGTGCGGTGGTCAGATCTGCGTCACGCCCAATGCGGCCACATTCGATGCGCCCGAAACCAAGCCGTGGATGGATAAATACTATTCCATCAACGAAAACTGGGTCGCCGATGACCGCCGCAAGCTGCTGGCCTATGCGCGCGATCTGCTGAATTCGGACTATGCAGGCCACCGCCTGACATTCCAGCTGTTCGCGCAATCGCCGCCCTTTGCCCAAAGCGCCGCCGTCTATCGCAACTTTGACTGGGACGGCCCGTTGAACTTCGTCAAGAAGGGCGCATTCCTGTCGGACAACGTCATGGCCGGGATCGAGCAGAAAACGGGCGACGGATCGGTCGAGCAATATTACAGCCAGCCGCTGCTGAAAGCAGCCGAGTAACCGCCGGGAGGTATTCCAATGGGACACGAGCCACGTGCTATTGACGAGTTGATGAAGACGGCCGCGCTGCCCTTCGAGTCGGCGCGCGCCATGCCGCCTTCGGTTTATACGTCCGAGGAGTTTCTGGCGCAGGAGCAGGAGCATATCTTTGGCAAGGAATGGTTCTGCGTCGGGCGTGCCAGCGCGATGCAGGAGCCGGGCGATTATGTGGCGGTCGAGCTGGCCGGCCAGCCCATAGCGGTCGTGCGCGGGCGCGATGGCGACTTGCGCGCGATGTCCAATGTCTGCCTGCACCGGATGTCGACCCTGCTGGAGGGGCGCGGCAACACGCGCTCGATTGTGTGCCCGTACCACGCCTGGACCTATAATCTGGACGGCACGCTGCGCGGCGCGCCCGAGATGCAGCGCAACGATGGTTTCTGCAAGGCCGATTACAAGCTGGGCGACATCCGCTGCGAGGAATGGCTGGGCTGGGTCTATGTCACGCTCGATCCCGATACGCCTCCGGTCGCGCAGCAGCTTGCGCCGCTGGCTGATCTGATCGGGGATTACGGCATGGAAAACTATGTCGAAACCTTCAACGAGACCCATGTTTGGGACACGAACTGGAAGGTGCTGGCCGAGAACTACATGGAAAGCTACCATTTGCCGGTCTGTCACAAGGGGACGGTCGGCCCGTTTACCGATCTGGCGCAGGTCGATTGCCCACCGGGCCATCCGCATTTCAACATCCACTGGTTCACCAAGGAGGCGGAGCTGGCCATCGGCAACGCGCATCCCGATAATACCCGCCTGACGGGTATCATGCGCAAGACCTCGGCGCTGATCTCGATCTATCCCAGCCACATGGTCACGCTGACGCCGGGATATTTCTGGTATCTGTGCCTGCAACCCGATGGGGTGGGCCGTGTCAAAATGATCTTTGGCGGCGGGTTTGATCCGCATTTCATGGGCGATCCCAAGGCGATTGAATACAACGAAACGCTGAAAGCGATCCTCGATGACGTGAATGTCGAGGATCGCGGCTGCACCGAGAAGGTGTACCGGGGGCTTTTGTCGCGCATGGCCGCGCCCGGCCATCTGTCGCATCTGGAACGGCCCAATTACGATTTTGCCCAATATCTCAGCGGCCGCATCGCGCCCGCTGCCACCAACCAAGGACCGAACACATGATCCATAAACGTCTGCGCCCGTTCAACACCAAGAAAACCTACCCCGAGCAGAACCTGGACAACGACCTGTCCCAAGGCGTCGTTGCACGCGGCACGATGGTGTTCCTGCGCGGGCAGGTCGCGCAGGATCTGGACAGCCGTGAAAGCACCGGTGTGGGCGATGCCGGCGCGCAGACGCGCAAGACGATGGAAAACATCGACATGCTGCTGAAGGAGGCTGGCAGCGAGATGGCGCATGTCTGCCGGATCGTTGTCTATCTGACTGACATCCGCTATCGGGAGGCTGTATATCAGGAGATGGGCAAGTGGCTGAAGGGGGTTCATCCCTGCTCGACCGGGATCGTCGTGCCGGCGCTGGCACGCCCCGAATGGGTGGTTGAAATCGAAGTCACCGCCGTCATCCCCGACAGAGAAGAGAACCGCAAATGACATTTTCCGTATCTGCCCGCTGCCCCGAAACCGGCATGTTCGGCGTTGCCGTATCGTCCTCATCCCCATGCGTCGCTGCGCGCTGCGCGCATGTGCGCGCGGGCGCGGGGGCGGTGTCGACGCAGAACATCACCGACCCGCGGCTTGGCCCCAAGGGGCTGGATCTGATGGGGCAGGGCATGTCCGCCGCCGACGCGCTGGAGACGTTGAAAAAAGACGCGCCGCATCTGGAGTATCGCCAGCTTGCGCTGGTCGATGCCAAGGGCGGCACGGCGCATTTTTCGGGTGCCAACACGCTGGGCACGCATCATGTCGTCACCGGTGATGGCGTCGTTGCGGCGGGTAATCTGCTGACCTCCAAGGCGGTGCCCGAGGCGATGGTCAAGGCGTTCGAGGCGGCCAAGGGCCAGCCCTTGGGTGACCGCCTGATTGCCGCGATGCAGGCCGCGCTGGATGCGGGCGGCGAAGAGGGCGATGTGCATTCCGCAGGGATGCTGCTGGCGCGTGACGTGGCGTGGCCCATCGCGGACCTGCGCGTCGATTGGCGTGATGACTGCCCGATTGCCGCCCTTGGAGATCTGTGGGAGCGCTGGAAGGGCGAGATGGAGGCCTATGTGTCCCGCGCGCTGAACCCGTCCGAGGCGCCCAGCTATGGCGTGCCAGGGGATCTATAGCGGTATGGGAACGCTCGACATTCTAGAGCGGCTGATTGCCTTTCCCAGTGTCAGCCGCACGCCGAACCGCGATCTGATCGCCTATATCGCGCAGCTTCTGGACGATGTCGACATTCATTGCGAGACGGTTGGCACCGAGGACGGCGCGCGCGCCAATCTTTTTGCCACGATCGGCCCGCAGGATCGCCCCGGTGTCATGCTGTCAGGCCACACCGACGTGGTGCCGACCGAGGGTCAGAACTGGTCGAGCGATCCGTTCAGGATGCGCCGGGACGGCGCGCGCTATTACGGGCGCGGCACGACGGACATGAAGGGCTTTGTCGCCGCCGCCATCCACGCCGCCCGGCTGGCGGCGACGCGCGATCTGAAAACACCGCTGCATCTGGCGTTTTCCTATGACGAGGAAATCGGCTGCGTTGGTGTGCGCAGCCTGATCGACGCGCTGGAGCCGCGCGCCATCAGGCCCAGCCTTTGCATCGTGGGCGAGCCGACGGGCATGGCCATCGCCATCGGCCACAAGGGCAAGACCGCCCTGCGCGCCACCTGCACCGGCCATGCCAGCCATTCCGCCCTTGCGCCCGAAGGGGTCAACGCGCTGCATCTGGGCGCTGATTTCATGGCCCGCCTGCGCGCAAGGCAGGCGGATATTGCCGAAAACGGCGCGCAGGATCCGGCATATTCGGTGCCCTATACCACGCTGCACGCGGGTATCATGCATGGCGGTGTGCAGCTGAACATCGTGCCTGATCACTGCACGCTGGATTTCGAGATCCGAAATATCGCGGCGGATGATCCTGCCACTATCGTTGCGGGGCTGCATCAGGACGCGGCCCAGGTCGTCGCGCCCTACCGCGACAGCCATCCGCATGTCGCCATCGATTTCGCCGAAACGAATACCTATCCGGGCCTAGAGACAGATCCTGAGTCCGCCATCGTTGCGTTTCTGCGCGATGTGACGGGCAGCAACGATCCTGCGATCAAGGTCGCCTTCGGCACCGAGGGGGGGCTGTTTCACAACCGTCTTGGTATCGCCACGGCGGTCTGCGGGCCGGGGCATATGGCGCAGGGTCACAAGCCGGACGAATTCATCGACGGCGCGCAGCTGGACGCCTGCGACGCGATGCTGGCGCGGGTGCTGGACCGGCTGGAGGCCGGTTTGTAGGCGCACCCCCATTGATCCCGGCGGCCCGCTTGCGGCACTATGGGCAGCCGGATATGGACCGGACCCTCAGCACAGGACCCCGCCTACATGCGCTTTACCCTTCGCCAGCTCAGCTATTTCATCGCGGCAGGCGAAACCGGCAGCGTGACGCGCGCTGCCGAGACGATCAACATTTCGCAGCCCTCGGTATCGTCGGCCATATCGCATCTGGAAGAGGAACTGGGCGTGCAGCTGTTCATCCGCCAGCATGCGCAAGGGCTGGTGCTGACCCCCTCGGGCAAGCGCCTGCTGAAGGCGGCCAAGGAATCGATGCGCGCGGCGCATCGCCTGTACGAGGTCGCGGGCGAGACGGCATCGCTGGTCTCTGGTCCGCTGCATATCGGCACGTTTCACACCTTTGCGCCGGTGATCCTGCCGGAAATCTGGCGCTCGTTCAGCGCCCTTTACCCGGACGTGCAGCTCAAGGTGACCGCCGCCAGCGAGGCCGATCTGATGGAGGGGCTGCGCCGGGCGCAGATCGACGTGGCGCTGACCTACGAGAGCCATCTGAGCCCTGAGATGGTGTTTCATCCGCTGGCGCGTATGCCAACCTATGTGTTGTTGGCGGCCGATCATCCGCTGGCGGCGCGCGCATCGCTTAGCCTGGCCGATCTGGCGCAGGAGCCGTTCGTGGTGCTGGATCTGCCGATCAGCCGACAATATTTCATCTCGCTGTTCGAGCAGTCGGGGCAAAAGCCGCATATCGTCGCGGAATGCGCCGATCCGTCGATGCTGCGGTCCTTTGTGGCGGCGGGGATCGGATTTTCGCTGATGACGTCGCGCCCGGCCAATATGCGGGCCGAGACGAACCGCCCGCTGGCCTATGTTCCGCTGGAGCGGATCGGCGACGATGCCGCGTCGATGACCGTCGGCCTTGCGATGCTGCGCGACATGCATTCGACACGGCTTCTGGACGCGTTTCGCCAGCATTGCGAAGGTGTGGTGCGCACCGGGGCCATCCCGGGCATGTCCAGTTAAGGGCGCTGTGGGGCGTCTGCTTTGGAAATCCTGAGTGCCAGCCAATTGAAATCCGTCTTTATCGCTGCGCGGCTGCGGTCCACACTGAGGGCGCGATTATCCCGCGATCCAGCCGAAAGGGGCCAAGCCGATGAGCGATATGACACCAGACCTGAGGACGCGTTTTGTCGCCGGAATGAGCTACGCGGCCTGTACGGTCAATGTCATCACGACCAATGGCCCCGAGGGGCGCGCCGGCGTCACCGTGTCGGCGATGTCGTCCGTGTCCGCCGATGGTGAGGGGCCGACGTTGCTGGTCTGCGTCCATCACAAAAGCCCCGCCGCCGAAAAGATCGCGGCCAACGGCACCTTTTGCGTCAACGTGCTGCGCGACGATCAATCCTACGTCTCCGATACGTTCGCAGGCCGGTTCAAGAACGAGGTCGCGGACAAGTTCGACTGTACCGATTGGGAGGCCTGCACCGGCGGCGCGCCGCGCATGGCGGATGCGCTGGTCGCGTTCGATTGCCGCCTGCAATCGTCACAGCAGATCGGAACGCACCATATCTTTATCGGCGAGGTGCAGGATATCCACACGACGCGCGCCGGATCACCGCTGATTTACGCCAACCGCGCCTATGGTGCCTCCAGTCCGATCGAGGGGACCAGCACGCTGAAGCTGGCGACCGAGGCAAGCCTGGCCAAGGTGACGGTAGGCTGTTTCCAGACCTTCGGGCCGTTCCTGATGCCCCAGCTGCTGTGCGATGCCGCAGATCTGGACGTCAAGCTGATCGACGGTGATCACCGCCGCATTCGTGAAAGCCTGGCCTCGGGCGAAAGCGAGATCGCGCTGCTGTACGACATGGCGCTGGGCGAGGGGCTGACGACCGAAGTACTGACATCGCTGGAGCCATACGTGCTGTTACCCGAAGGCCACGAGCTGGCCGCGCAGCGCGAGGTGTCGCCCGCCGATCTGGCGGAGCAGGCGATGATCCTGCTGGATATCGATCCCAGCCGCGACTATTTCACCGGCCTGATGACCGATGCGGGCATCCAGCCCAAGATCGCGCACCGCACAACGTCGCTGGAAACGGTGCGCGCGATGGTGGGGCATGGCATGGGCTACGCATTGTTGGCGACCAAGGCCGGCCTCGTCGATGAGCTATGACGGCAAGGCGCTGGTCACGCGCCCCTTGGCCGGAAACCCAAAGGCCAGCGATATCGTACTGGTGCATCGCACCGGGCGTCGCCTGTCGCCCGCCGCCGAACGGTTTGCCGACATCTGCCGAAAGCGGCTGAAGGGCTGATGCCGCGCAGTTCCGGCAGGCGGGTGCGCGTGTTGGATGGGGCGGGATTTTGGGTATTTTCACCAAGAAAAGCCATGGGCGCGCTAGAATCTCAGGCGATATCGCCCTCGTAGATCTGGGCCAGCGCGGCGCGCACCTGTTTATGTACCTCGGCAGAGGATCTGTCCAGATGGACCCTGAGCGCGTCCAATGCCGTCTGCGTGTCGCGGGCCTGCACCGCCCGCAATAGGCGCTGATGTTCGTCGTGGGCGCTGGCGCTGCGCGCGCCCGGCTCAAGGTTGAGGCGGCGCACGAAGCGGATCCTGTCGTTGATATTCTCCAGATATCGCAGGCGCGCGTCGTTCCCTGCCAATCGCGCAAGGCCGTGGTGGAAATCCTCGTCCGCCGCGACCAGCGCATCGAGATCGCCGCCCGGCGATATGGCGGGCCAGCGGTCAGCGAATACGGCGAGATCGGCATCTGATGCAGTTTGCAAGGTGTGCGTCAGCGCGCCTGCCTCCAGATCATAGCGGACGGCATAGAGATCTGCGATCTCACGCGCGCTGAGCTTGCGGCAGAAGAAACCGCGCCCCGGCTCGAACCGGACCAACCCGTCCGAGATCAGCCGGTTCAGCGCCTCGCGCAGGGGGGCGCGGCTCATCCCCAGATCAGCGGCCAGCGCGCTTTCATTGAGGCGCGCGCCCGGTTTCATGCGGAAACCGACCAGCCACGCGCGCAGCTGATCATAGGCGATATCGACACTATTTTCGCGCGGCTGAGCCATGGGAGGGGCACCTTGTGACTTGGAAATACCGCCAAGCTTGACAGAATGGCGGGCGGAGTCAATTCTGCCTTCAGAATTGTCGACAGACCGGTCGGCAGTATGCGCAGCGCCTAGAGGAAACACCATGACACGCCAGACCGCCACCGTGGACGGCCCCTTGAGCCAGACACAAATCGATGAATATCATGAAAAGGGTTGGATCATCCCCGATTGGGAATTCCCGCCCGAGTTGATCGCCGAAATGCGCGCGGAATATGAGGCTTTGCTGGCGCGCAACCCTGATATCGAGGCGGATATCATTCTGGCGCCGCATCAGGTGAGCGGCGGATCGATGGGCGTGAAGGGCAGCGAGACGTTTCTGGAATTTGCCACCCACCCCAAGCTGATGGAGACCGCGCGCCAGCTGATCGGGGACGACATCATCCTGTGGGGGACGACGCTGTTCGGCAAGCCGCCGCGCAATGGCAAGGAAACGCCGTGGCATCAGGATGGCGGCTATTATCCGATCAGGCCGCTGGAGACGCTGACCATGTGGATCCCATTGGACGATGTCACGCCCGAAAACGGCCCGATGACGTTTATTCCCGGCTCGCATAAGGCGCACGAGCTATACAGCCATTCGTGGCAGGAGGGCGGCAACAAGACCATCAACCTTGTCTGCGATTCCGAGCATTTTGACGAGGCAGATGCCGTGCCGTTGATCCTGAAGGCCGGGCAGGTATCGTTCCATGACGTCTACATGATCCACGGCTCCAAGGCGAACCACACAGATCACCGCCGCGCCGCGTTTATCGTGCGGCTGATGCCGGCGACGTCGTTCTACGATCACGCTTGGGGCGCCGAGATCGGCAAGAAGCACCCCAGTCAGGGCTATGGAACCCGCCCCTTGCATCTGGTCAGCGGGCAGGACCGGGCGGGCAACAATTTCCAGATCGGCCACGGCGGCGCGACGGCGTGAGGCGTTAGCCTTGCAATTTGCGCAGCACCAGATCGCACGCGCCATTCCATGCGGCGGGGGCGCCCTTTGCCTCAAGGTGGTCAAGGCCCGCGCGGGTGATGCCGCCTGGGGTGCAAAGAGTGGCGAGGATGTCGTCCATCGGGGCGTCCTCCTCGGCGATCATGCGCCCGGCAGCTGTGAACGTGCTTGCGACCAGTTGGCGCGCCTGGGTTGCGTCCATGCCGTGTGCGGCTGTCCAGTCTGCACCGCTGCGGATCAGCGCCTGCGCCCAGCCATACATGGCTGCCGAAACGGTCGCCGCCTCGAATTCGGCCTCGCTGCGCAGAATGATGACCGTGCCGATCGCCTCCAGCAGGGTGCGGGCTGGGCCAGCGTCGGGATAGGCCAGCGTCGGGCTGGCGCCGAGCGACGCGGCGGTTATCGGCATGATCCGCACCGGCGTTGCGGCGCCGATATCAAGGGCTGCCAGCGGCACTCCGGCGCAAGCGCTGAGCATGGTCTGTCCCGCGCGCCATGGCAGGCCGCGCACCGCACCCGGCGCATCGCCCGGGCGCACAGCAAGAAGGACGATATCGCACGCGCCCACGATCTGCGCATTGTCTTTGGCCAAGGCAAAGCCATGGTCGCGCGCCATGTCCGCGCCATGTCCGCGCGGCGAAAGCAGGATACTCTCCGGCGCATGACCGGCCCGCAGCAGCCCCCTGAGGATCGACACCGACAGATGCCCGACGCCGATAATGCCCAATTTCATGTCATCAATTCCCATTCCCGCGCGATTTCGCGCCATAGTGGCATAGATATACGCACCGACAAGGGGAGGCCGCAGGAAAGGCGATGACGTTGCAACGCTCAGCAAGTGACCCATGTCTGACCGATCCGGAAATGGCACCGGGTGCTGATCTGCTGGCCGAGGGGCGGCGCATGGCGGCAGAGTGGCGGCTGGGGCGGTGTCTGTTTCTCGATACCGGAAGCGTTGCATCAGAGGCGGAGTACAAACGTCGCGCCATGGTCGAGGGGCAGATGATGCAGCACGCGCATATCGGGTTTCGCAGCATCGAGCGGACGATTGCCGCGATGGGCGAGTTGCATGACCGCGCGGCGCAGCACGGCGTGCGCATCGACCGTTTCGGCATCACGCTGGACTGGACGATGGGCTATCCGCTGGATCGTCGCGCGGATGCCGCGCGCGGCACCGGGATCGTGCTGACCGGGCCAGAGGATTTTGCGCGCATCACCAATGCCAGCCCCGCCGCCGCGCATTTCGGCGACTTCATGCTGGGCCTGCCCGGCGCGCTGGAAAATACCCGCGCGGCCATTGCTGCAGGGGCCACCGCCATCGGTAATCTGGGGCAGTACTTCACCTTTCGCCTGCCATACTGGGATGACGACGTCGCCACGACCGAGGCGACACTGCGCGCGCTGGGCCTGATCGCAGCGCAAGAGGCCGAGATACTGGTGCATTCCAACCTTGATGACGGGTTCGCAGGGCTGTTCCTGGATATGACGTCGGCCTTTGGCATGATGCTGATCGAAAAGCATATCGTAGAGGATCTGATCGGTGCGGCGGCGTCATTCTGTTTTGGGCATCATTTTTCAGCGCCGCTGACGCGGGCGGCATTTCAAGCGGCGCTGGCGCGTGAGACGGACACGCCGGGAACGATGATCTTTGGCAATACCGTGGCGTACCAAGGTGCGTCCGCGAGTAACTATGCAAGCCTTGCCAATTACTTGCTGGCTGACCTTACAGCGTTGCATGAACATCATTCCGGCCACGCGGTGAACCCCGTGCCGGTGACCGAGAATATCCGCATTCCCGATGTGGACGAGATCCTTGATGCGCAGCTATTCGCTGCGCGGCTGGCCGAACATGCGCCGGGGCATGCCGCCGTCCAGGACAATGCGCTGATTGCGCAGATGGCGGACCGGCTGATTGCGGGCGGGCGCGCCTTTGCCGAAATGGCTTTGCGGGGCTTGGCCGGGCGGGGCGTCGATACCACGGATCCGGCGGCGCTGATGCTGGCGATCCGGCGTCTTGGCGCCAAGCGGATGGAGGCGCTGTGGGGCGCTGGCACGATGCAGGACGGGCGGCGCGCGCCGCTGGTTGCCGCCGATTGGGCCGAAGAGTTGGACGAGATGGCAGGCGCGTGGGTACGCAGGCAGGCGGGCGCGCGTTTGACGCATCGCCGCGTGGCGCTGGGTACGACGGACGTGCATGAACATGGCGCTTATCTCGTGCGCCGCGCGCTGGAAGGGTTGGGCGCCGAGGTGCTGGAGGTCGGCGTCGCCATCGACGCCGAAGTGCTGGTCGCCCGCGCGCTGGAAGCCGGGTCGGATGCCATCGCCGTCAGCACCTATAACGGCATCGGGCTGGGCTATGCGCGCAGCGTCATGGCCGCGCTGGCGGCGCAGGGCGCCGACCTGCCGGTGCTGATGGGAGGCAAGCTGAACGAGATCCCGCAGGACTCGAACTCCAGCCTGCCGGTGGATGTGACGGAGCAGATCCGGCAGGCCGGGGTGATCCCCTGCGCGGGGCTGGACGATATGCTGGCGGCGCTTGGCGGCTCAGACGTGCTGACCGCCGTTGACGTCGATGGACGCGCCGTTGACGTATGACGCCTGACCCGAGCAGAGGAAAAGGACCACGCGCGCAACCTCTTCGGACTGGCCGAGGCGGCGCAGGGGGATGGTGCGGGTGATTTCCTCGGTTCCCGGCGACAGGATTTCGGTTTCAATCTCGCCGGGCGTCACCATGTTGGTGCGGATGCCGCGCGGGCCGAATTCTGCTGCCGCCTCGCGCGTCAGCGCCGCCAGCGCTGCCTTGGAGCAAGCATAGGCCGCGCCCGCAAAGGGATGCACCCGCGATCCGACGATAGAGCCCACGTTGACGACGCAGCCCTTGGCCGTCTCAAGCTCGGGCAGCAGATCGCGCATCAGGGCGGCGGGTCCGATCAGGTTGACGTTCATCACCTGATGCCAGACCTCGTCGCTGGTCGCCGCGATCCCCATGCGCGCGCCGCCGCCCCCCTTGGGCGAGATGCCGGCATTGTTGACGATGGCGCCAAGGCCGGTGCCGCCCAGCGTGTCGCGCACCCGCGCGACCAGATCGGCGCGCGCGCTCGCGTCGGCCAGATCGCCCTGGAAATGATCGGTCGCGCCGGCATGCCAAGGGCAGCGTGTATCGAATGCGGTGCGCGACACGGTCAGAACGCGCCAGCCCGCGGCCTGAAACGATTTAACGGTCGCGTGCCCGATGCCACGGCTGGCGCCGGTCAGCAGAAGTGTCCTGTTGGTCATCGAAATTCCTCCGGGTCCCGGTGCGCCGCCGCCTGTGGCGTGCCCGGGCGTGGCGATAATTAGTAGGCCGCGCGGCGTCAGTGTCAACGCAGGGACGGGTCACGAATAGGACCGCTCGGGCAGGGGGGTGCCGGTGATTTCGTCGGCCAGCATTTGCGACAGCACCGCCTCTGCGCGGTTCTGGCTACGTGCGGGGTTGGTGACGACGTGGATGTCGATGGCAGGCAGGTTCGTCGCAGGCGGCAATTGCCACAACCGCCCGGCGGCAACGTCGCGCGCCGCGACATGGATGGGCAGGGCGCCGATGCCGACATTGCACATGATCATGCGCCGCACCTCGGACAGGCTGGAGGACACGCCCTTCAGCTCGGACCGCATCCCGGCCCGCGCGCGCAGGCCCGCCAGTTCGAACAGCGGCCCGGCGCTGCTGTCGGTCTGGAAGGACACGGCGACCTCGTCCTGCAAATCCGATAGTTTCAGCCCTGTCTTGCCGAACAGGCGATGCCCCGGCCCGCAGTAATGCCCGAAATACTCGCGGTATAGCACGCGGTAATTCAGCTTGGGTCGCTTGTGAGACACAAGGCAGATCCCAAAGGATACGCGGTTCTGCTCGACCCGTGTGATGACTTCTTCGCTCTCATTGATGCTGAGCGTGTAGGTCACGTCGGGGTGGGCGGCGTTGAACCGCTCCAGCACCGCGTCGAAATGCGGGCAGGCGATGTGGCTGGCCAGCGCGATGGTGATCTGGCCGGTCACCGCGTCCTCGGCGCCGCTCAGCAGGATGGGCAGTTGCATGACCGAGCCGAAGATCGTGCTGGTTTCGCGATAGAGAACCTCGCCCATGGGCGTCACGCTGAAATGCGTCGACGAGCGGTTGACCAGCCGCTTGCCCACCTGTGCCTCCAGCCGTTTGAGCGCTGAACTGATGGTCGGCTGCTTGAGCCCCAGAAACGTCGCGGCGGGGGTAATTCCGCCCTGTTCGACCATCACCATGAAGGTACGCAGCAGGTTCCAGTCCAGATTCCACACAAAGCGTTGTTCATAGGGGCGCATCATTGATCCTCTCAATCCGGGCCATTGCCCTTATTTATTTGCATGATGATTGGTGCCTGTGCAAACCTCTTGGCAAGGCCGAAAGAGCGCACCGCAGCGGTGCCGCAGCCTGAAACAGATGCGAATCAACGGGAGAAACTGAATATGACAATGATAGCCAAGATGATGCGCCGTACTGTCCTGATGGGGGGGGCCGCGCTGCTGGGCGTCGTGGCGATGCAGCCCGCCTTTGCCGACGAACTGGAAGGCATCAAGGAGCGCGGCGTTCTGAAGATCGCGATGACGGGGCAGTATCCGCCCTTCAACTTCGTCAATGAATCCAACGAGGTCGTCGGTTTTGACCCGGCCATCGGCGCCGAAATCGCCAAGCGTATGGGCCTGGAGACCGAGATCGTGACCACCGCGTGGGATGGCATCATCGGCGGTCTGCTGGCCAACAAATACGATGCCGTCGTCGGCTCGATGTCGATCACCGAGGAGCGTGACAAGGTCATTGATTTCGTCGGCCCCTACTACCAGACCCGCCGTGCGATCTTTACCGTCGCAGGATCGGACATCACGACGATGGAGCAGCTGGACGATGCGGTTGTCGGTGTCACGCTGGGCGAGACGAACGAGGAATGGGCCAGCGCGCAGGGCTATAACATCAAGACCTACAAGGGCCTGCCCGAGCTGTTG
Organism: Roseovarius sp. M141; assembly: GCF_024355225.1. Lineage (NCBI taxonomy): Bacteria > Pseudomonadati > Pseudomonadota > Alphaproteobacteria > Rhodobacterales > Roseobacteraceae > Roseovarius > Roseovarius sp. M141. Next base: position 3,015,240 of record NZ_VCNH01000008.1, on the reverse strand, counting down.
CTGGAACTGACGAATGGCCGCGTGGACGTCATCGTGAACGACAGGATCCCCGTCATTCTCGCCATGAACAGCGGGCAGTATGATCTGGCCGAGATCCCGGACCCCACCGCCGAGCCGCTTCCGGCGGGCATTGCCATCCGCGAGAACAACCCGGATCTGGCCGCCGCCATGCAAAAGGCGCTGGACGACATGATGGAGGACGGCACCTACATGGAAATCGCGAACGAGTGGGTCGGCGGCGACATCCGCTGAACAACGGGCCTGTCGGCATTGTCCGACAGGCCGCTCACGATGCTCCGGGCTGCATCTGTGGCGCCCCGGCGCCTTTGTTGACCGCGCGCCAGCCGGCGTCACCATCATCGGAGATTGCCCTTGGACTTCGACCTGATCCTGCGGGTCTACCCGTTCTTCATCGAGGCCGCTGTCGTCACAGTGCAGCTGTCGGTTCTGACCTGCCTTCTGGGGCTGGCCTGCGGCACGCTGGGCGCGTCGATGCGCCTGTCGCGGCTGGCGCCGCTGCGCTGGATCGCGGCGGCCTATGTCAGCCTGTTTCGTGGCACGCCCGCGCTGATCCAGATCTTCCTGCTCTATTTCGGCGGCCCGCAGATCGGCATCCAGCTGGATGCCTTCGCGGCTGGCACCATCGCGCTGGGCGTCAATATCGGCGCCTACATGACCGAAACGATCCGCGGCGCCATCGTGTCCGTGGATCGCGGCCAGACCGAGGCGGCGCGCACCCTGGGCATGAGCAAATGGCAGACCATGCGCAAGGTGATCCTGCCGCAGGCCGCCCGCATGATGATCCGCCCGCTGGGCGTCAACATCAACGCGTTGATCAAGGGCACCGCGCTGGTCGCGCCGATTTCGGTGATCGAGCTGACCTATACCGCGCAACGGTTTATCGGATCCACCTACAAGCCGTTCGAAATGTTCCTGATCGCCGGCATTCTCTACATGATCATCATCTACGCAGTCGGTCAGGGCATCAAATGGCTGGACCGCCGGGCGCAGATCGTATGAGCGCGCGCGTCACACTGACAGGAGGCCGCCATGGGTCTTGATTTCACCGTCGTCCCCGATTATTTCGGCGTCCTTTTGCTGGGTATGGCATGGACCGTCGCCATCACCATCGGCGCCGGAGTGCTCAGCTTTTTCGGTGGCATCGTGTTCGCCGTCATCGCGCTATACGGCCATTGGGCCATCCGCCTGCCGTTCCGCCTGTTTGCGTGGCTCTTCATGGGCACGCCGCTGCTGCTGCAACTGTTCCTGATCTATTTCGGCCTCATCCAGATCGGCATCGACCTGCCTGCCTTTGTCGCCGGCGTGATAGGTCTGGGCCTGCATTTCGCGGTTTATAATTCGGAACTAATTCAGGCGTCTATCCTGTCGGTCGACAAGGGTCAGTATGAGGGCGCGCGCACCCTGGGCCTGTCCAGCGGCCAGACGCTGCGCCGGATCGTGATCCCGCAGGCGGTGCAGGCCGTCGTTCCGCCGATGGGCAACAACATGATCGCGCTGCTCAAGGATTCGGCGCTGGTGTCGGTGATCGGCGTGGCCGAGCTGACCCTTTCGTCGCAGCAGGCGATCAGCCGCACATACCGTCCGTTCGAATTCTATATCGCTGCCGCCGCCTGCTATTACGTCATCAACCTGTGCCTTGAGGCTGTTTTGCGCCGCCTTGAGCGCCGCATCGCGGCCCAGCGCTGAGGAGCCCCCCACATGAGCGATACCCCCTTTGTCGACATCCGCCACGCGGCCAAAAGCTTTGGCGCGCTGGAGGTGCTGAAAGACATCAACCTCACCGTCAAACGTGGCCAGATCGTCGCGATCATCGGGCCGTCCGGTTCAGGCAAATCGACGTTGCTGCGCGCCATCAACGAGCTGGACCCCCTCACCTCGGGCGAGGTTTGGCTGGAGGGCGTGCAGATCAACAAGACCCTGCCGCACCGTCAGTATGAAAAGCACGTTAACCAAGTGCGTCAGGACATCGGCATGGTGTTCCAGCACTTCAATCTGTTCCCGCATCTGAATGTGCGTGACAACATCACGCTGGCGCCCAGGATGCTGAAAGGCATGTCCAGCGCCGACGCCAACAAACTGGCCGAGGAACAGCTGGCGAATGTCGGCCTGTCGGAAAAGATCGACGTGTTCCCCTCGCGCCTGTCGGGCGGCCAGAAGCAGCGCGTCGCGATTGCCCGCGCGCTGGCGATGAAGCCCAAGGTCATGCTGTTCGACGAGGCGACATCGGCGCTGGACCCCGAGCTGGTCGAGGAGGTCAACCTCGTGATGAAAAAGCTGGCCGAGCAGCACATGACCATGATCATCGTCACCCACGAGATGGATTTCGCGGCCAGCGTTTGTGATCGCGTGCTGTTCATGGATCAGGGCGTCGTGGTCGAGGAAGGCCCGCCGGACGTGATTTTCCAGACCCCCAAGGAAGAGCGCACGAAAAACTTCCTGCGCAAACATCTCAGCCGCTAAGGGCGCCAAATGTCCAACCTGTTCTACCAGACCAAATCGCCCCGTCCCGTTCTGGACCGGGCCGACGGCATCTATATGTATGACGTCCACGGCAAACGCTATATCGACGGCTCATCCGGCGCGATGGTGTCCAATATCGGCCATTCCAACCCCGCCGTGCTGGACGCGATGCGCGCGCAGATGGACAAATCCACCTTTGGCTATCGCCTGCATTTCCAAACCGAAGCGTCCGAGGAACTGGCGCAGAAGATAGTGGCGCTGACGCCTGAGGGACTGAACAAGGTGTTCTTTGTATCCGGCGGGTCCGAGGCCGTGGAAAGCACGCTGAAATTGGCCCGGCAATACGTGCTGAGCCAAGGGCAGGCGCAGCGGTTCAAGGTCATCTCCCGCTTTCCCAGCTATCACGGCTGCACGTTGGGCGCGCTGGCGATCACCGGCATGTCCACGATGACCGCGCCGTTCGATCCGATGATGCAGCGGATGCCGAAAATTCCCGCACCGCGCGCATACCTTGATGGGCTGGATCCGAACGATCCGGCAACCGGTCTGCACTATGCCAACATGCTGGAGCAGAAAATCCTCGAAGAGGGGCCGGAAACGGTAATGGCCTTCATCGTTGAGCCGGTCGGGGGCGCCTCAACCGGCGCGCTGGTGCCGCCTGCGGGGTACATGCAGCGCATCCGCGAGATTTGCACCGAATATGGCGTGCTGCTGATCCATGACGAGGTGATGACCGGCGGCGGGCGCACTGGCGCGTTCTTTGGCGCCGAGCATTGGGATACCGCGCCCGACCTCATCTGCCTGTCCAAGGGGTTCGGCGCCGGTTACGCCCCCCTCGGCGCGATGATCGCGCGTGACGATATGGTTGACGCCGTGATGGACACGGGCGGCTTCATCCACGGGTTCACCTATGCCGGCAATCCGCTGGCCTGCGCGGCAGGGAGCGCCGTTCTGGACGAGATTGCCCGCCAGGATATGGTCGCCAATGCGGCGAAGATGGGCGACGCGCTGGCCGACCGGCTGCGCGACCTGATGCAACGCTATCCGCTGATCGGTGATGTACGCGGCAAGGGCCTGCTGACCGCGTTCGAGCTGATGGTGGACCGCGCCACCAAAGCGCCGCTGCCCAAGGACCTGAACGCCCATGCACGTCTGGTCGATATCGCCTATGACAACGGCCTGATCATCTATTCGCGCCGCACGCGGGGCGGCACGTCCGGCGATCATTTCCTCGTCTGCCCGCCGATGATCGTGACCGAGGCCCAACTGGATGAGATGACGGATATGCTGGACCGATCGCTGGCGCAGTTCATGGTCGAAATACCGAAATTGGCGGCGGAGTAGCCCATGTCGAAAATCATCATCACCTGCGCGATCACCGGATCGATCCACACGCCGTCGATGTCGCCCTACCTGCCGATCACCGCCGATCAGATCACCGAGCAGTCCATCGCCGCCGCCGAGGCGGGCGCGGCGATCCTGCACCTGCATGCGCGCGACCCCAAGGATGGCAGGCCCTCGGCCAGCCCCGAACATTTCAACGCGTTCCTGCCGCGTATCAAACAAAATTGCGACGCGGTGCTGAACCTGACCACCGGCGGCAGCGCCACCATGACGCTGGAGCAGCGGCTGGCGGCGCCGATGCAGGCCGAGCCGGAAATGTGTTCGCTTAACATGGGCAGCATGAACTTTGCGCTCTATCCGGCGGCCGAGCGGATTACCGAATGGAAATACGACTGGGAAAGGCCGTTTCTGGAAAATTCCGATGATCTGATTTTCAGGAACACGCCGCGCGACATGGCGCATGTTATGACCGAGATGGGCGACAAGCGCGGCGCGCGGTTCGAGTTTGAATGCTACGATGTCAGTCACCTTTATATGCTCAGACACTTCGTGGATCGCGGGCTGGTCAAGGCGCCGCTGTTTATCCAGTTCGTCTTTGGCGTACTGGGTGGCATCGGGCCGGACCCCGAAAACCTGACGCATATGAAGCTGATTGCCGACAAGTTGTTTGGCGAGGATTATACGTTCTCCGTGCTGGCGGCGGGCCGCCACCAGATTCCGCTGATTACCATGTCGGCCATCCTTGGCGGTCATGTGCGCGTGGGGCTGGAGGATTCCCTGATGATCTCGCGCGGGCAGCTGGCCAAAACCAATGCCGAGCAGGTGCGCAAAATCCGCCGCATCGTTGAGGATCTGGGGCGCAATGTGGCCACTGCCGAGGAGGCGCGCGCGATGCTGCACCTCAAGGGCGGCGACGCGACGGCGATCTGATGAGCGTCGCAATCCAGATCGTCACGCCCGAAACCCTGCCTGCATTCCACGCCGGGCTGCGCCACCTGTCGGACCATCTGGGCGACTCGCACCGCGCCGATGCGGATGCGCTGGGTGCCGCGCTGTTTGGCCCGCACCCCTTCGCGCTGGGTATGGTTGCCGAGGATGGCACCGGCGCGCTGCTGGCGATGCCGGTCTTTTCAACCATCTATGGCGGCGCGGGCCTATATGTCAGCGATCTGTGGGTGGCCGAGGCCGCGCGCGGCACCGGCATGGGGCGGCGCCTTCTGTCTGGCGCGCTGAACCAGACGCTCTGGGGCGCGCCGCGTTTCCTGAAACTCACGGTCTACGAGGATAACCCCAGCGCGCGCGCCGTCTATGACCGGCTGGGGTTCCAGCCGCAGGAGGCCGACACGGTCATGCTGCTGGAAGGCGCGCAGCTGGGCGCGCTGAAGGACATGACATGAAAGCGATATGCAACGACCGCCAGTGAAGGCCGATCCGCAGAGCGTCATGGCCAATGGCCTTATCACCCACTACAGGCCCTGCCAGCGGCGCAACATCCAATACCATTGATCGGGCGTGTCCAGGATCCGCGCCGATAGGCTGTCGTTGAAGGCTTGGGTCATTGTCAGGGCATCGCTCGGGGGGATGGGCGCCTCGAACTCTACCGCGAAAGTGCTGCCTGCGCCGATCCGCGTGCCATACGCGGGGACCATGGGAATGTCGTATTTCAGGGCCAGACGTGCAGCCGCGAGCGAGGTAAGCGCATCGTGACCCAGGAAGGACATGCGCACGCCGTCGACGACCTTTTCATCCAGCAGGATCGCGATAAAGCCGCCCCTGCGCAGATGGCTGACCAGTGCCTTGGTTCCGATTTTTCCGGTGGCCACGATCGGCCTGCCGCCCGCCTCGATGCCGGCCAGCAGGCGGCGCTGGTAGTGGCGGTTCGTCTGCGGGCGATAGACGGCGCCGGTTTCCATTCCGCGAGCTTTCAGCACGGCGCGGATGGCCTCCCACTGGCCGAAATGGCCGGAGACGATGATAGCGCCCTTACCCTGGCTGCGCGCAGCCTCTAGCGCCCCAAGGCCGGGGCCGGAGATGGTAATCCTGTTCTGAAGCCTTTGAAATTCGTCGCAATGGTAGATTTCGAACAGTGTCTTGCCCATGTTTCTGCCGATGCTCTGGCAGAGCCTCATACGCTCCGGGCGCGGCATGTCGGGCACGACGCGGATCAATTCACGGTCCAGCCGGCGCCGGGCGGCGGGAAACCAGCGCGCGGCAAAGCCGATGAAATTTCCGAACGCACGCACCCGTGCGTCGAATCCGCGGCGCTTTGAAAAGGTGAGCGCGGACAGCAGTGGGGCATATCGAAGATGATGCCAGAACGTGATGAAATGTCGGGAGGGCACGGGTGCTATATGGGTGCAATCGCGGCATTCGCCAATAGCTAAAATCTGGCACGCTGTCCTTTGGGGCCCGACTGGCGCTGGAATGCGCACGGTGCGCCGATCTCCTTCTGGCCACTGCCGGGCTATCGGTCTATACGCGGCGCATGACCCAAGCCCTGCCTCCATGCCCCGAATGTGCGTCTGTTTATACCTATCAGGTGGACGCTTTGCTCATTTGTCCCGAATGTGGCCATGAATGGTCGCCGCAGGCGCCACCCGAGGCCGCTGCCGAGGTGCGCGACAGTGTCGGCAATGTTCTGAAAGACGGCGACACGGTGACGGTGATCAAGGATCTCAAGGTCAAGGGATCGTCATCCGTGGTCAAGGTCGGGACCAAGGTGCGTGGTATCCGGTTGGTTGATGGCGATCACGACATCGACTGCAAAATTCCCGCATTCGGCCAGATGAGTCTGAAATCCCAGTTCGTCAAAAAGGTGCCCGACTAAAGCGTTTGGGATTATTTCAGTGTCAGCGCGAACCCGAAAAGCAACGTATCATAGAAGCGTTGCGCGCGTTTCCTGATAGACGCGGATGTCGCGGGGCATAGCCTGTTGGTTATTATTTGCTAACTATGCCCTGGGCAAGCGCGGCTTTTCATTGGTGGGCGAAGGGCGCAGCCTACTGGCATTCAGATGCGACTGTTCGGCAGTCCGCGACCGGAGGGGGCGGGGGCACCGGCAACGCTCAGGCGTGGCTCAGCGAGACCGGCGCGGGGCGTTTTTCAGGGGGCGCACTTTGGCATGATCCGCAGCGCCCGCAGCGCGTTCAGGATCACCGCGACGTCGATCACTTCTTGCAGGATCGCGCCCTCAACCGGGCTGAGATACCCCAGGGCGGCGGCGATCATGCCGATGATGGACAGCCCGATACCCGCGATGACGCTCTCCAGTGCGATCCGCCGCGCGCCGCGCGCCACCTCAAGCCCCGGCAGCAGGCGATCCAGCCGGTCGACCAGCAGCACGACATCCGCCGCCTCGGCAGAGGCCGCCGTTCCGCGCGCGCCCATCGCCACCCCTACATTAGCGGCGGCCAGCGCCGGCGCGTCGTTGACGCCATCCCCGACCATCATCACCGGGCCGTGTTCACGCTCGGACAGCACCAGGCGCACCTTCTGATCGGGAGCCATCTGGGCGTGGACCTCGTCCAGATCCAGCCCCTCGGTCACGCCATCGGCAACTGCCTGCCGGTCGCCCGTGGCCAGCAGGATGCGCGCGATTCCGATCCGGCGCAGCCCGGCCAGAAACCCGCCCGTGCCGCTGCGCAGCATATCCGCCATGACCAGATATCCGACCAGCTGGCCATCGACGGCAACGGCCACCGTCACCTCGGCCTCGGACGTGGCGGGATGGTCCGAGTGGCCTGAGCCGACCTGCCCGATAACGAAATCCGCGCCGCCTAAGGCGATCCGGTGGCCGTCGACCAGCCCGGTGATGCCCGCGCCGGGTGTCTCGACGGGATCAACCGGAACGGGCAGGCCCATCTCGCGGTCCTGCGCCGAGGCGACGATGGCCTGAGCCACGGGATGTTTCGAAGCCTGATCGAGGGCGGCGGCATAAAACAGGATCTCGTTTGCGGTCAAATCCGACTGCGTCTCAACAGTCAAAATCCGGGGGCGCCCGTCCGTCAGCGTGCCGGTCTTGTCCAGAATTACCGTCCTGATCCGGGCCATCGCCTCTAGCGGGCCGGCGCCCTTGATCAGCACGCCGTAATGCGCGGCGCGCGACATGCCGGCCACCAGCGCGACCGGCACGGCCAGGATGAGCGGGCAGGGCGTGGCCACGACCAGCACGGCGACCGCACGAATGGGATCGCCGCTGAACCACCACGCTGCGGTGGCGATGGCGACCGTGACAACAAGGAAAACCAGCGAATAACGGTCGGCAAGCCGCACCATTGGCGCCTTGGATTTCTGCGCCGCCTCGACCAGCCGGACGATCCCGGCATAGGTGCTGTCGGTCGCCCGGTGGGTGGCGCGCAGATCGAACGCATCGCCGGTGTTGGTCGAGCCGCTCATCACGTCGCCGCCGCGGGGCAGGCGGGCCGGCATCGCTTCGCCGGTCAGGGCCGACTGGTTCAGGACCGCGCCATCGGCTTCGACGGTGCCGTCCACCGGGGCGATATCGCCCTGCCGGATCAGCAGCAGATCGCCGGGCGCAATGTCGTCCAGATCCACCTCGACCAGCGCGCCATTGTCATGGCGCGTTGCGGATCGCGGCACGCGCGATAGCAGATCGCTCATCTCGCGGCGGGCGCGGCGTTCGGCAAAGCTCTCTAGGAAAGTGCCGCCGGAATACATCAGGGCGACGACCGCCGCCGCGAGGGTTTCACCGAAAACCAGCGCTGCGGACATCGACAGCGCGGCGACGATGTCCAGCCCGACATCGCCCTTGGACAGGCTGCGAATAATCTCAAAGACGAGGGCGGCCAGCACCGGGGCGACACCGGCGGTCCAAACGATGTCGGCCAATTGCGGATGCCCCGTCGCCCAAATCCCCAGACCAAGGACAAGCCCGACCAGCGCAATCGCCACCAACACGACGTTCAGACGATCCTGAAATCCTGACATTATCTTAGCTGCCGCCTCTGGTTGGCTTGATCTGCAAACTGGTTTGCGGCGCGAATAGCGGACCGCTGGGGGTCTGGTGGAAATTCCCTTGCTTGCGCAGGAAGAAAAGGACGTTCAGATCCAATCTACGGGCCGTTGCCGCCACCTCCAAGCCCCCTTTGATCATCAGGGCGGATACCCACCAACTTGGCGGGCGCTGTCAAGGCTGCAACGGACACCAACTGGCGTTGGGTCAGTGAACTACGCTTTGACGATTGTGGGGACATGCGGGTCATTCCCGACCAAAGTGTTTTAATCACGCTCGGCGTCAGTGTGACCTTGGAAGATCGCGTTTTCCAGATAGGCGGCCACGCGCTCGGCCCGGATCATCAGATAGTTTGCCGCAGCAACCGTCGGAGCGGTTTCATCAAGCGTGGCGCGAAACAACTCTAGCCAGCGTTTGAAATCCTCGTGCCGGAGATCAGGCAATTTGCGATGCACCTCGACCAGGTCGCCGACATATTCGTCCGTCTCCAGCGTGTTGGATATCCAGAATGTGATCATCTGCGCGACCTGCCGCGCCCTGTGTTCCTCGTCCTCAATCGCATAGAACCGGCCAAGGCTTTTGTCGGCGCGCAGACGCGCAACGAAAAAATGGATCAACCGCAGCAGATACGTTTCATCGATGCCGATGATCTCTGCCGCCTCGCGCCGCTGCGTGCGTGTTCGTTCGCAGGAGTCCGTTTCAAATTTGAGTTGATTGCACATATCGCGTCTCCTTCGCGAATGTTCGGGGCCATCAAATGGATTTCACCCCACGTATTAAGACAACGCCTGATCTGGGCTTTGGGTTCCATAGCCCTACCGGGATCGCGGCGCTCATATTCAGGCCCATATTCAGAAAGAACCATAAAACAGCTCTGTTGCATGGAGCGCGTAACTGGTTTCGGCCAAACTGGCCCAAAGCGCGTGAAACCCTCCGGCACTGGAAACTATAGGTATTTCCCGCCCTGTCTGACGTGCAACAGGGCGGGAAGATGGTACTCGGCAAGCGCAGAATTTACTCGGCAGGGACCGTTTGAGCGTCAGCAGGTGTCAACGGATGTTCGTAACCATATTGGCTCATATCCGTGATTTCACGATCGCTATCGACCCAATCCTGACGTTCGGCCTCGCCCGCGCGCGGCGAGAAAAGCCCGGTCCACGCATAGATGATTCCGATCACCGGTGTGACCCAGCAGGCAAACGACAACGGAATATACAACAGGTTTTCAAGATTTCCCGACGATATGCCCAGCCCGAGTGCCGTGATTACAAATGCGCCGCCGGCATTCCAGGGAATCAACGGTGACATCAACGTCCCGCCTTCTTCGGTCGCCCGTGACAGGTTCAGCGTGGAATATCCCATGCCCCGATAGACCGGCGAATACATGCGCCCCGGCAGTGCGATCGACAGATAGGGATCGCCCGCCACCAGGTTCGTTGCAAACGAAGTGCCGATTGCCGCCGTCTGTACCCCGGCAAAGCTGTGCACCTTGGTCAGGATCGCGGCGATGATGGTTTGCAGGCAGCCCGTGCGCTCCAAAACGCCGCCAAAGCCAAGCGCGATCAGGATGAGAGAGATCGTCCACATCATCGACTGGATACCACCTCTATTCAGCAGACTGTCGATTTCGCTGACGCCTGTATCAATCTTGTAGCCACCGTTCGCGAACTGGAACACCTCATGCAGGGTTACCCCCTGGGCAATGATCGCAACCAGACCGCCGACCAGCACACCGGCGAACAGCGACGGAATCGGTGGTTGTTGCAGGACGGCAAGCGCGACAACCAGCAGCGCGGGCACCAGCAACCACGGAGAAATCGTGAAATTCGTCTGAAGTGCGGATGTAATCGCGTCAATCCGCTCAAATGCGGCGCCGTCGACGCCCTCCATCAGACTGAAACCGGCCCAGACATAAATCCCCAATGCGATCAGCATGGCGGGAACGGTGGTCGGCATCATGTTGCGGATATGGGCGAACAGGTTTTGGCCAGTCACGGCGGGGGCAAGGTTGGTCGTGTCTGACAGCGGCGAAATCTTGTCGCCAAAGAAGGCCCCTGAGACGACGGCACCGGCGGTCCAGTACATCGGCACGTCAAATCCGGCCCCGATCCCCATCAGCGCAAGACCCACGGTGCCGACCGTGCCCCAAGAGGTGCCAAGCGACAAAGAGACGATTGCACACATGACCATGGCAGCGGCCAGAAAGATCTTCGGCGACAGGATGATCAGCCCGTAATAGATCAACGTCGGCACCGTACCGCTGGCAATCCAGACACCGATGATCATGCCGACGACGATCAGCACCGACACGGATGGCAACGAGACAGTGATGACCCTGAATACGCCCTCTTCCAGTCCGCTCCAGTCATGTCCCAGATAGATGCCCAGCACGCCGGTGATCGCCAGCCCGATCGCCAGCGGAATCTGCGGCGTGAAATCGCTGAAATAAAACAACTGCAAGGCTAACAGCAGCAGGGTCAGCACGACCGGCACAAGGGCCAGGAACAGCGTTGGTCGGCGCGGTGCTTTGGCTTCGGTTGACATGGATCTTTTCTCCTGTTGGATATTCAAGGCGCCTGCGGGCGGAAATATGCACCTTTCAAATGTCTTTGTTGTTTGGTCTTTCCTTGGGTCATTCCTTCCAGCGTTGGCGCCGTTTGCTTGGCCATCCGTGATCGTTTAACGCGAGCAGTGCCCAAAATTGGGTACAGTTCGATCGGGCCGCAGATTTAGGTTGTTTGATACGGTTCACGATAGCAACCCTTTGTTCGATCGGGGCTATGCGGTCCGTCAGCTGCGGAATTCTTTGTGGTGCACTCGGCGCGACGGCGGTATCCTTGGCTGGCCCGCGTACTACCAGAGCGTGCGGGCACCACATTTTGGGCGGGGTCGAAGCATGAATGCCAAGTCTGGTCACGACACCCGGCGCGAGGTCGTGATGACTCACGGGATCCTTAGTAAAAACCCCGAAGACCTGTTTTACGGAACGGGATGGCGCGTTGTGCGGGCGGTTTTGCGCGAAGCAATCCTGAGATTGTGGAGCGATGATGCATTCGGATTGGCGGGTAATGTCGCCTTCCGCGCCCTGCTGGCGCTTTTCCCGTTCCTGATCTTTACCAGCGCGATGACAGCCTTTATCGGCGACCGGTCCATGGCCGACGATCTCGTCGATTTTCTGATCGCCATCGTGCCTTCGCACCTGATCGAACCTATCGTGTCAGAGGTCGAACAGGTGATGACCGTGCCGCGCGGGGGCGTCCTCAGCGTCGGTATCCTGCTGACGATCTGGTTCGCGGTCGGTGGCGCCGACGGTGTGCGTGTCGGGCTGAACCGTGCCTATGGAATTCGCGAAACCCGATCCATGGTCGTGCGCTATAGTGTCGAGGCGGCAATGGTCGTCCTTGCCAGTCTGGCCCTCGTGCTGGTCGGCTACCTTCTGGTTCTTGCGCCGCGCGCCGGGTCGTGGCTGCATACGGTCATACCGGATTTCGATCCCGCGTCGGTCACGATCAGGTTGATCCGCTTTCCAGCGTCGGCGACCATCTTCGTGGTCGCGCTTTTTGCGGCGCATTTCGTGCTGCCGGCGCGCCGGACGACATTTTCCAACACATGGCCGGGCGTTGTGTTTACCGCCGCCGCGTGGACGCTGCTTGCCGCTGCCTTTTCGTATTACGTCGGCAGTTTTGGCACCTACGCAAGCTACTATGCCGGGATGGCGGGAATTATCGCCGCCCTCTATTTCATGTATCTTGCGGCGCTTCTGCTGATCTTCGGAGGCGAGCTTAACCGGGCGCTGCGCATCAGGCGTCTTGCCCGCGCGCTGCGCGACTGAGGGTGCAGCCAGCCCGCGGCACGATCCTCCATTAAGCAGCGCGGCAAGGCGGGCAGGGACGCCTCAATAGACCTCCTCGTAGCGGCGGCATTGCTCGACCGGGTTCAGTCCGGCGACCATGGCCGCCTCGCCCTGCTTGTGCTTGACGTAAAGATCGACGAATCCCTCGGGAAACCAGCCAGCCACCGTTTCATTGGTGGCAAAAAGCTCCAGCGCCTGCTCCAGGGTTTGCGGCAGGCGCTTGTGCCCGCTGGCGGCCAGATCCTCGGGTGACAGCAGGGACAGATCCTGCTGCGTGGCATCGGGGACGCTCAGACCCTCTTCGATGCCCTGCGCGCCGGCATGGACCAGCGCGGCCAGCACCAGATAGGGGCTGGCGGCGGCGTCGGCGGCCCGAAATTCGAAGTGGTACTGGCGCGCACGGGCCAGATCGGAAATATCCGAAACCGGGCAGATCCGTACCGACGCCTCGCGGTCGCGAAAGCCGAGGTTGTTGAACGCTGCACTCCAGCGATGCGGCGTCAGGCGCAGATAGGACACGACGCTGGGCGCGGTGATGGCGGTGAACGCGTCCAGATATTTCAGGATACCGGCCACGAATTGCCCGGCATGACGGGACAATTCATGTTTGCCGTCCGCATCATGGGTGGCCGGATCGCCATTCGCATCGATCAGGCTGATATGCACATGCACGCCGTTGCCCACCGCATCGGGGCCGCGGATCGGCACGAAGGTCGCACCCTTGCCGAACCGCGCTGCAACGGCGTGGATCAATTCGCGCAGGATCACTGCCTGATCTGCGATGGCCATGCCCTGAGCCGGGTCCATCGTCACCTCGAACTGGCCGGGGCCGAATTCGCGCAGGAACGTGTCGGGCGCGATGCCGTTATCGCGCATCGCCGCAACCAACGTCTCGCCAAAGGCGCGCCATTGGCGGAATCCGGCGGCCGAGTACGCGGTGCCGGGCTGCGGCGCCTCATCACGGATCTGGAATTCATGCTCGAACGCGCCGTTCAGCGTCAGGTCCGACACGCGCTCCAGCCGGGCCAGCGCATCGCGCAGGATCGCGCGGGTGCAGAACTCCCAAGGCGTGCCGTTCGTGTACCGGATATCGCCCAGCATCAGCACCTCATCTGGTGCGCCATCCTCGGGCAGGCGCATCACCGCGGCCTCGACCGGGATCAGCACCAGATCCCCGAACGACCCAAAGGGCGTGTCGGCGATTTTATCGAAACAGGTGATCTGCACATTTGTGGGCGTCCAGCCAATCCCGCGCTTCAGCCGCTTTTCCAGTTGCGACGCCGGAAAGGATTTGCCCCGGACCTTGCCGGCGATGTCGCTGGTGCAGGCCAGTATCAATTCTTCGCGTTTCATCGGCTGTCCTCGTTCTTTGGTGTGCTTTTACCCTCAAGCCGGGCGCGCAGGGCGTCCCAGTCCTTGATGCGTTGCTCGGTGCTGTGCCAGTTCTGCTCGGATACGGTGACGACCAGCGCCTCGATCAGGGCCAGCGCGGCGGCGCCGGTGTCCCAGGCGGTGCCAATCTCGATCGGCAGGGCGATGACGTGGCTGGAATGGCGGGCGGCGGGCGATTGCCATTTATCGGTAATCAGCACCACCTGCGCGCGGCGCTGCTGGCTGATGGCGGCGGCCAGCCGTTCCAGCGATGGCTGATAGCGGCGGAAATCGAACAACACGGCCACGTCGCGGCGGCGCATCTGCAGCGCCGTATCCGGCCATAGTTCGGGGTCGTCCGCCAGATGATGAATGCCGGGCCGGATCTGGCGCAGATGCACCGACAGGAACCGCGCCAGTGTGTCGCTGATCCGCCCGCCGCGCACATAGATGTTGCGCGCCGGATCGCCCAGCAGGGCGGCGACACTGTCCAGCTGCTGCTGCGTGATGGTCTGGGGCAGTTGACGCACCAGATCGGCAGCGCGCTGGGTATAGCTGTGCAGGAAACAGGCGCCCCTGCCGTCGCCCGCCAGCGCATGCAGATCGCGGGGGGACCGGCTGCCCTCGCGCAGTTCCCCGATCAGGGCATTCTGGAAATCGCCAAACCCCGCAAAGCCCAACCTGCTGACAAAGCGCGAGATCGACGGCGGGCTGACCCCCGTCGCATCGGCCAGTTGCTGGATCGGTTGCAGCCCGGCGAACGGGTAGTCGGCAAGTAGGGCATTGGCCAGCTTGATCTGCCCCGCCGTGAGACGGGTCAGGTTCGCACGCACGTCGTCCTGAACTGTCATCAGTGTCCTTTCGCAGGCGGGCGTCGCGCTGGCGCCGTTTGATTCGAAAGCATTGGATCATATGAAATTATCTTATCAAAGCCTAAATATGACTTGATCTTTGAGCTTCTATTTTCTTTACTTTCCTTAATCCCGGAGTCTGCTGCCTGATCATGTCCCATGCGTCCCATAGCCCGCGCCACGACGCGCCATGCCTTCTGTCGCCGTGCGATCCCGATCCGGTCGAGGTGGTTCGTGCGTCAGGCACCTCGCTCATATTTCTGCTGTGCGAGCATGCCGGACGGGCGGTGCCCGCTAACCTTGCCGGGCTGGGGCTGGATGGGGCCGATATGGACAGGCATATCGCCTGGGATATCGGCGCCGCAGCCACCGCGCGGCGCCTGTCGGACCTTCTGGACGCGCCGCTGGTGCTGCAACGCTACAGTCGTCTGGTCATCGACACGAACCGCCCGCTGAGCGCGCCTGATTGCATTCCCGAAATCAGCGATGGCACGATGGTGCCCGGCAATGCCGCGCTGGATGCTGCGGCGCGCGCGCAGCGCTATGACGAGATCCACCGCCCCCTGCATGACACAGTTGCGGAAATGCTGGACGCGCGCGCCGCAGCAGGGCGGCCGAGCGTGCTGGTCACGATCCATTCCTATACCCCGGTCTTTGCCGGGCAGGCGCGGCCCATGTCGGTCGGCTTTCTATATAACCGCGATGCGCGACTGGCGCAGGCGCTGAAGGCCGCGCTGACACAGATCGCGCCGGATGATATCATTGCGCTCAACGCCCCCTATGCGGTGGACGACGACAGCGATTATGCCATCCCCATCCATGGAGAACGGCGCGGCATCCCGCATGCCCTGATCGAACTGCGCAACGATCTAATTTCGAACACCGCCGGACAGCGGCTGTGGGCGGTTCGTCTGGCAGAGGCTCTGGGCGCCGCCCTCGAAACTTTGGAGATTACCCCGTGACCCACCCGCAAACCCGCGAAATCCCGCTTGATCCGGCCCGGTCGGGGCTTCTGTTCATCGACGTCCAGAACTTCTCGGTCGCCCGCGACGGGGGCGAATTCAGCGAGGTCTCCGACGCCGATATCGCCGGGAAATACGGCCACTACTTTGAGCGGATCAAAACCACCGCGCTGCCCAATATGCAAAAGCTGCAAAAGGGATTTCGCGCGGCGGGTATCGAGGTGATGTATACCACCATCGAGTCGCTGACGCTGGACGGGCGCGACCGTAGCCTTGATTACAAGATCACCGGCTTCAACGTGCCCAAGGGATCGCATGACGGCAAGGTCGTGGATGAAATCGCCCCCGAGGGCGATGAGATCGTGTTTCCCAAATCGTCCTCGTCGGTCTTTGTGTCGACCCATATCGACTATGTGCTGCGCAATCTGGGGATCACCCAGATCGTGCTGTGCGGCCTGCTGACCGATCAATGCGTCGAATCGGCGGTGCGCGATGCGTGCGATCTGAACTACCTCGTCACGCTCGTCCCCGACGCCTGCGCGACCTACAGTCAGGAGCGGCACGACAATTCGCTGAAAACCATCGCCGGTTATTGTCGGCAGGTGAACACAGACGACCTTCTGGCCGAAATCGCCCGAAGCTGACGATAAAAAGCGCCGGAAAAGGCGCGAAAACCAACCGGAGGAGAAAAGACCATGAGTATCAAGAAAACAGCCGCCTTGATCGCGTCCGGCGCGATGATGACGGCAGGCGCGGCATCCGCGCAGGATGGCGAAGAACTGCTGATCGGCGGCGCGCTGTCGCTGACCGGCATTCAGGCGCCGCTGGACACGCCCGGATTTCTGGGCGCCGAAGTGGCGGTCGACTACCTCAACGAAAACGGCGGCATCCTTGGCCGTCCCGTCAAATTCGTCAATATCGACGGCAAATCCGACCCCGTCACGGTCGGCAACGTCGCGGTCGAGCTGATCGACCGGGGCGCCGAACTGATCGTCGCACCCTGCGATTTCGACTTTGGCGGCCCGGCCAGCCGCGAGGCGCAGGAGGCCGGTCTGGTCGGCATTTCGACCTGCGCGTCCGATCCGCTTTATTCGTCGTGGTCGCTGGGGGACAAGCAGTTCACCCTGTCGATGTGGAACACCACGATGGGCGCCGTCGCCGCGAATTTCGCCTGCGAGGAAAAGGGCTGGAAAAAGGCCTATGTCGTCACCGATCAGTTCATCGCCTATACCAAATCGCTGTCGAAATATTTCGTCGAGCACTACCAGGATATCGGCTGTGAGGTGATCCTCGAGGATACCTATACCAACGGCGACAATGACTTTTCGGCGCAGCTGTCGCGCCTTCAGGCGCTGGACGAGACGCCCGACGTGATCTTCCTGTCGTCCTACGGGCAGGATATCGGCGTGATCATCCGCGCGCTGCGCGAGGCGGGCATCGACGCGCCGGTCCTGGGCGGCGACGCCTATGACGATCCGGCCATGCACGAGGCGCTGGGAGACAAGCTGGGCAATGACATCTATTTCGTCACCCATGCCTGGATGGGGCCGGAATCGCATCCGGATATGTTGAAATTCAACGAGCTTTACGCAGCAAAGCACGGCGAGGCGCCTGAATCGTCCTTTGTCGCGACCGGTTGGGACACCATCATGCTGATGGCCGCTGCGGTCGAAGCGGCGGGCACGACCGATGGCGCCGCTGTCGCCAAGGCATTGGAGGAGGGTGAGTTTGATCTGCTGACTGGCAAGCTGTCCTATTCGTCGGCCGAGGACGGCCACGAGCCCGACAAGGCCGCCGTGCTGACCGCGCTGGAAGGTGGCAAGCCCAGTTTCATGGGTTGGCGCCGCCCCGAGGCGCTGCCCAAGCCGTGATGCTACAGCGGGTGGCGGCGCATTGCCGCCGCTCGTTTTATCCAACTAAGGGATCATTGCACGATGCTGGATGATGCAAACCTCCGCGCGCCTCTGGAAGTGCGCGAGGCCTCGGTCGAATTTTCCGGCCTCAAGGCGCTGGATGCCGTCTCGCTGCGGCTGGAGCCGGGCGAGATCCTGGGCCTGATCGGCCCCAACGGTTCGGGCAAGACGACGACGATTAATGCCATCACCGGGCAGGTTCCGCTGGCCAATGGCGACGTGCGCATCGGCGAGCGCGTGATTTCCGGGCTGACCCCGCGCAAGATCGCCCTTCTGGGGGTGGCACGGTCATTTCAGATCGTGCGCTTGTTCAACAACATGACCACGCTGGAAAATATCGAGACGGCAGCACTGGCGCGCGGCGACAGTCGGCGCATTGCGCGCGCCAAGGCGCAGGCGCTGCTGGACGATTTCGGGTTGCGGCGCCATTCCGACGATCTGTGCGGCACGCTTAGCTATGGCGACAAGCGCCGGGTGGAAATCGCCCGCGCGCTGGCCGCCGAGCCGTCATTCCTGTTTCTGGACGAGCCTGCGGCGGGCATGAACGTGGCCGAAACCGATGCGCTGTTGGATATCCTGCGCGCGCTGCCTGCCGAGCGGGGCCTTGGTCTGCTGATCATCGACCATGATATGAGCCTGATCATGCGGCTGTGCGATCGCCTGCAAGTGATCTCGTCCGGGCGTACCATCGCCGAAGGCTCCGCCGAAGAGGTGCGCACCAACCGCGACGTGATCGAGGCCTATCTGGGAAGCGGCGCAGATGATTGAAGTCAAGGATCTCCACGTGCGCTACGGCGCCGTCCACGCGGTGCGCGGCGTGTCCTTCGCCGTTGCCGATGGCGAACTGGTGACGCTGCTGGGCGCCAATGGCGCGGGCAAATCATCCTCCATCCTGTGCGTCGCGGGCGCGATCAAGGCATCGGGCGGGCAGGTATTTCTGGACGGGCAGGACGTGACCTCGGCCAACCCCGAGGCGATGCTGCGCAAGGGCATGGCGACCGTGCCGGAGACGCGCGATGTGTTCCCCGACCTCACGGTCGATGAAAACCTGACGCTGGGTGCCTATGTGCGCCGCAGTGATCGCAAGGGCGTGGCTGAGGACCGCCAGCAGATGTTCGGGATGTTTCCGCGTCTGCACGAGCGGCGCGAGCAGGCCGCCGGCACGCTGTCGGGGGGGGAGCAGCAGATGTTGGTGATCGCCCGCGCGCTGATGTCGCGCCCGCGCATCCTGTTGCTGGACGAGCCGTCGCTGGGCCTTGCCCCCGCTATCGTCGACCAGATCTTTGAGATGATCGCAGAACTCAAGGCGCAAAAACTGACCATCCTTCTGGTCGAGCAGAACGCGCGCAAGGCGCTGCAAGTCGCCGACCGCGCCTATGTGCTGCGCCTTGGCGAGATTGCCGGCAGCGGCACCGCGCAGGAGATCGCATCGTCGAGCGACCTCGACGCGCTGTATCTGGGGGGCTGAGGCATGGATTTCGCGATACAGTTCATCATCAACGTGCTCAGCCTCGGCGGCGCCTATGCGCTGATGGCGCTGGGTTTGGTGCTGGTCTACGGCATCCTGAAACTGGTCAATTTCGCCTATGGCGAGCTGATCATGGTGGCGGGATACACCCTGCATCTGGTTGGCGGATCGCCCCTGCCGTGGCTGGTGATGGCGGCGGTGGCCGTCGTCATGGCGATGGTCGCGGGGCTGGCGACGGATTATGTCGCCTTCCGCCCGGTGCGCGCCAAATCAGTGACGGCGGTTCTGATCACCTCCTTCGCTTTTTCCAAACTGCTCCAGAACGCCGCGCTGCTGTTCATTTCGCCGCGTCCGCGCAGCGTGCCGCTGCCCGAGATTTTTTCGCAAAGCGTGATGATCGCAGGCACACCGACGCCGATGCGAGATATCATCACCATCGTTGCGGCTGTGCTGCTGCTGGGTCTGTTTGCATTCCTGATGCAAAAGACCGTCCTCGGCATCGCAATGCGCGCTGCGGCGACGAACTTCACCATGGCGCGGATGCTGGGTGTGCCGGCGAACCTGATCATTTCCTCCGCCTTCGCGATCAGCGGGCTGCTGGCCGGTGTCGTCGGCATCCTTTGGATCGGCCGTATCGGCACCGTCGCGCCCGCCATCGGGCTGGAGCCGCTGCTGATCGCCTTTATCGCCTGCGTGATCGGCGGCATGCGGTCGCTGCAGGGCGCAGTGCTGGGCGGTTTCATCCTCGCCCTTATCGACACGACGCTGAACTACACGCTGTCGCAGGATCTGCTGAAATTCCGCGACGCCTTTACCTTTAGCCTCGTCATCCTGATCCTTCTTTGGCGCCCCGAGGGCCTGATGAAGGGTCCGGCCAGCGGACAGCGGACCTGAGCCATGCAAAGAAACCTTCTGACATTTCTGATCCTTGGCGCGCTGATCGTGGCGGCGGCGCTGCTGGCTGAGTTCATGGGCATACGCCTGTACGAGCGGATCGCAACGACGATGTTCGTGTCGATGATCCTTGTGCTGGGCCTTCAGGTTTTCATGGGTAATTCGGGCATCCTGTCATTCGCGCATATCGGGTTTATGGGAGTGGGCGCCTATACCTCGGCTGTCCTGTCGATCCCGGACCGGATGAAGGGCATGGCGCTGCCCGATCTCTATCCCATTCTGGAGAACGTGCAGCTCAGCCCTTACCTGACCATCCTCATCGGCGGTCTGGTGGCAGCGCTGGTCGCGGCTGCGCTGTCCTATCCGCTGATGCGGCTGTCGGATGCGGCGGCGGTCATCACCTCCTTTGCGCTGCTGGTCGTGCTGCATACGGTCCTTACGCATTGGAGCGCCGTCACCAACGGGCCGCGCACCCTGTTCGGTATCCCCGAGGCGACCAGTCTGTGGCTGGCCTGCGGCGTGGCATTGGCCGCGCTGATCGGCGCGATGGCATTCAAGGAATCGCGCGCCGGACAGCTGCTGCGCGCCAGCCGCGATGACGAGGTCGCCGCCGCCGCCATCGGCGTGAATATCACCCGTCTGCGCTGGGTCGGCTTCATCCTTGCTGCGCTGTTTGCCGGGATCGGGGGTGCGCTCTGGGGGCATTTTGTCACCTCGTTTTCGCCGCGCGCGTTTTACCTGAAAGAGACGTTCCTGATCCTGTCCATGCTAGTGATCGGCGGTGCCAACACGGTGACCGGCGCGGTCATTGGCACGCTGATCGTGACCTTCGCCTACGAGGCGCTGCGCAGCGTCGAGGCTGGTATAAACGAGGCCGGGTTCATGCCGCAGCAGGTGATCGGCCTGACGGAAATCGTGCTGGCCCTTGCCATGATCGCGGTGCTGTCGCTGCGCCCCGGTGGGCTGTTCCCTGCGCGCGAGATCGGCACATTGTTAACCCTGAAACGCAAGACAGGAGGGAAATCCCCATGAGCTGGAAAACCGCATACCGTTCATTCTATTACGAAACCGCCGAGCCGCCCGAGGATATCGTGCTGGATCCGAAACGCACGGCGCTGCTGATGATCGACGTGCAGAAAACCTATCTGCAAGACAAGGAAACCCCCGAGGAAACCGCCCGCTGGCAGCCGTTCTACGCGCGGATGAACGACACTGTGATCCCGAACTGCGCCAAGCTGATAGAGACCTGCCGCGCCAAGAGGATCGAGGTGATCCACGCCCGCATCGCCTGCCACAAGGAGGACGGGCGTGACCGCTCGCTTAGCCAGAAGAAACCCGGTTTCAACTATCTGCTACTGCCCAAAACCCTGGAAGAGGCGCAGATCGTCGATGAACTGGCCCCGGTGGGGGATGAGATCACCGTCGAGAAAACAACCGACAGCGCCCTGACCGGCACCAACCTGCGGCTGATCCTGCGTAACATGGAGATCACGGATGTGATCGTCGCAGGCATCTTTACCGACCAATGCGTGTCGTCCACGGTGCGTAGCCTTGCCGACGAAAGCTTTGGCGTCGTCGTCGTCGACGATTGCTGCGCCGCTGCGACGATGGAACTGCACGAGGCCGAATTGCGGATCATCAATATGATTTATTGCCACGTCGCCAAACGCGACGAGGTCGAGGGCTTTGTTCAAGGGTCCGCATGATGGCAGACCTTTACGCCCGCGTCGCTGTCGTCGATGTCCCATCCGGGGGTTTTGTCCGCAGGCGGCTGCCGGGCGCAGGCTTAGCCGCCTGCGCGCATTGCTGGACGGTGAAACCCCGGCCAGCGACGTGGCGCGCAGTGTGATCGGCCCGGTCGATGTCGCCGGGCGGTGACAGTCGCCGGGCGCGACGTATTTCTAAAATATACTGGCGATTATGGGTTGATAAGAAAATCGTTCTGCTTCGGGGGGCTTTCGAGTTCAAAATTTCCGTTAATCCGGCCTTGGTTTGCGGCTGTGTCTGACCATCTTTGCGCCGCGCGAATTTCTGACTACGGTACAGGTCATCTGCCACAATCTGCCCCTTGTCACGCGGCCTGTTCCGACCGACATGGTCACTATCAATCTTGTGTTCAAACAGCCAATCCGAGGTGCCCCCATGAAGATTTTCGCCATCGCCGCGCTGGCCGTTGCCAGCTATGGCTCTGTCGCAGCGGCAGAAAATACGTTTGGCCCGCTGGTCGCGCCAGATGCCCTGAACGCCGGTCTGTCCGCAGATACGCTGCTGATCCTGGATATCCGGGGCGATGCCTATGGCGAAGGACATATCCCCGGTGCGATTTCGGCGCCTTACGCAGCGTTTCGCGGTCCGTCCGATAACCCCGGCCAAGTCATTCCCGAGGATCAGCTGGAGGCGACATTGCAAGGCTTGGGCGTGACCTTCGATCAGCCCATCGCCATCGTGCATGAGGGCGACAGCGACACCGATTTCGGCGCCGCCGCGCGGGTTTACTGGACGCTCAAATCGTCGGGCCTGACGCAACTGGCCATCCTGAACGGTGGCATGACCGCGTGGGAGGCGGCAGATCTGCCGCTGGACACCGATGCCGCCCAGCCGGTGGCGTCCGATATCGACATCACCTTTTCCGACGAATGGCTGGCCGACACAGATGATGTCGCGTCGGTTGTCGCGGGCGACCGCGATGCGGTGCTGGTCGATGCGCGCCCCGCCAGCTTTTACGAGGGCAAGCAATCGCATGGCGCCGCCGAACGTCCGGGCACATTGCCGGGGGCGCAGAATGTGACCCATTCGGTCTGGTTCAAGGATGGCACGTCGATCGTCGATGGCGCGACCGCAACTGACCTGATGGCGACGCTGGGCGTGAAAAAGGATACCGAGATCGTGTCGTTCTGCAACACGGGTCACTGGGCGGCGACCGACTGGTTCGCCATGTCAGAACTGGCCGGTGTGCCGAACGTCAAGCTGTATCCCGAGTCCATGGTCGGCTACTCCAAGACCGATAACGAGATGGCGAATGTGCCGGGCCTGTTCCAAAACCTTCTGAACAAGATCATGCCAAACTAATGTCCAATACGGTTCAATACGACGATGTGCGCGGCCCGTGGGGCCGCGTCCTGACGCGCGGCGCGTTGGTGATCGGGGCGCTGATTGCGATTGTGCTGGTCGCCGCGCTGGCCGGTCCGCGGTTCGGGCTGATGTTGGCGATCGGTCTGGGCCTTGGCATGACGCTGGAGGGGCTGCGCTTTGGCTTTGCCGGGCCGTGGCGGGCGATGATCCTGCGGCGTGATCCGGCGGGCATTCTGGCGCAACTTCTGTCGATTGGCATTGTCGCCATCGTCGCTATCCCCTTGCTGCAAAGCCATTCGGGCGAACTGGTCGGCGCCGAGGCGCCGGTTGGCCTTGCCATGATCGGCGGCGCCTTTGTCTTTGGCGCGGCGATGCAGCTGGTGCTGGGCTGCGGGTCCGGCACGCTGATCAATGCCGGCAGCGGCAATCCGGTGGGTCTGCTGACGCTGCCGTTTTTTGCCATCGGCAGTTTTTTCGGTGCGTATAGCCTGGTGTGGTGGACGGACCTGGGCAGCCTGCCGATCATCGTGCTGCGGGGCGGGCAGGGGCTGGCGATCACGCTGGCGCTGCTGGTGGCGGTCGCGGCGTTTTTGCTGTGGCGTGCAGCGCCGGGCACACGTCGGATTCCGGGCCGCCTGATCGTGGCGGCGCTGATCCTTGCGGCGCTGGCGATTGGCAATCTGCTGGTCGCGGGCCAGCCTTGGGGCGTGGTCTACGGGCTGGGTCTGTGGGTGGCCAAGGGCGCGGTTGGGGCAGGGGCGGATCTGAGCGGTTCGGCCTTTTGGTCGACGCCCGGCAATGCCGCCCGCGTGGGCGACAGCGTGTTGACGGATTACACGTCGTTGACCAATTTCGGGCTGATTGCGGGCGCCTTCGTGATCGCAAACTGGCGCGCCGGAGGGCTATCGGCGCGGATGCCGACGCTACCGGCACGCGCATGGGTGGCAACCGTGATCGCGGGGCTGCTGTTGGGTTTTTCCTCGCGGTTGGCCTTTGGCTGCAATGTCGGCGCGTTCTTTTCCGGCATCTCGACCGGAAGCCTGCATGGCTGGGTCTGGTTCGCTGCTGCCTTTGCCGGGGCGTGGGTAGGGGTCGGATTGCGCCCGCATCTGGGGCTGGAGCCACGCACATGAGTCGCCGTATCATCGCGCTGGCCGCACTGGCCCTTGTCCTGCTGGTGATCGGGCTGGACATCACGGCATCGCCGCCCAATCCTTATACGGCGCCACCGATCTTGGCCTTTGGGTCGGGCGTGGCGCCGTCCGGTGGGTTCTGCGGTGCCCTGCCGGACTGAGCCGCGCGCCATGCACAAATGAAAAGGCGGCACCGTTGTCGGTGCCTCCTTTTTGTGATCAGCCATGTTTTCCGCGCATGCCTGCGCAGGTGCGATTGCGACGTTCAGCGACGGCGCAGGAAATCGGTGAACTTCTTGGGGCTGGCCTCGGATTCGGCCAAGGCGTCGCGGATGGTGGTGACCGCCGACAGCATGTCGACAGTGTAGCTGTGGATCAGGAAGTCGGGCCAGGTCGAAAGCTTGACGGCCATGAACTCTGTCTGCGGATCGAGATAGATCAGCTGGCCAAAGACGCCTCGTGCCATGAAATCGCCGCGCTTCGCGTCATGAATCCACCACTGGCGACTATAGGCGCCGTGCGGCGATGTCGCTGTATAAGGTTCGCCGAAAGCGGCGGTATCGCCGCGGGCGCAGGCGCGCACCCATGCCTCCGGGACGACCTGACGCCCCTCGACGGCGCCGCCCTGCAACATCATCAGACCAAAGCGCGCATAGTCCCGCATCGTCGCGTTAAATCCGCCATCGGCCAGCGCGGTGCCTGCGGCGTCGACGGTAAAGAACCCGTCACGCTCGGCGCCGATATGTTGCCAGATGCGGTCCGACATCAGCGCGGCCAGCGATTGACCGCCCGCCCGCTCCAAGGCCCAGGCGGCAACGTCCGTTTCGATCGAGCGGTAGTTGAACGCCTCGCCATGGGGACGCTCGGCTTGCAGGGTCTGAATCACCTCGCGGATGGTCGGCACAGCCTCGCCCGGCACGGGCGGGCGCCAGCCACTGGCAATGTCAATCCGGGTCATGTCCGATCCGGGCATGTTGTATTCCTCGGTGAACCGCGTACCGGTGCGCATGTCCAGCACCTGACCGACGGTCGCGCCAGCGTAGCCCGAATTGCCCAGCTCGGGTATCAGGTCCAGGAGTGGTGCATGCAGATCCAGCGCGCCCTCGCCATTCAGAACGCCGGCCAGCGTGCCGACGAGCGATTTGGCGACCGATTGCGACAGATGCGGGGTGTGCCCCTCCATGTCGTTGAAATACTGCTCGGACACGACCTTGCCGCGGCTCATCACCAGAAACCCGTCGGTATAGCTGTGGGCCAGCCAGTCATCGATGGTGCTGGTCTCGCCCGCCATCGTCTTGAACGTGATCTCGCCCAGATCCTCCTGCGGAGCGGCGGGCAGATCGCGCACGGGGCCATCGCCGCGCCGTACGTCGGTTGTCGGGAACAGGCCGCGCATATTCTGGAATGACCAGCGGTTGTAGGGCGGCATGTCCCAGTTGGTTGGGCCGGGAATCTTGTCCGGCGCTGGCGGGAACCCTTGCATGATCCCCTGTTCGCGCGCGCTGAGCGGGGGTTGCGGCGCTGGGCTGGGGGCGACGGGGACGGTCATGGCGGGTTTCCTTAGGGCTGGGCGCGACGCGGTGCGCGCAAAACTTGACGGCGGGGTGCTGATATCGCGCCCCGCCTGCCTATGGCAATGCCCTATTGCTTCAGCGTCGTCCAGATACGGTTGCACAGATCGGTCACCTCGTGCGGGCAGGGCTGGACGAAATCAGGCGCTGGGGCGTCGTCCGGCATCACGATTTCGGGCGCCGTTTTCATGTACTTGCCCACGAATTCCACGCTGCCGGTGATGCCATTGGCATAGTGGGTAAAGTTGGAAATCAGCCCGCGTTCTCGGGCAACATGATGAAGTTGATGAACAACTTGGCGTTTTCCATATTGGCTGCGTTCTTCAGGACGGCGGCGTTGTCCATCCAACCGGTGAAGCCGTCATCTGGGGGGCACAGGCCAGCGTCGGGGGCTGGTCGCGCGGGCGCATGGCGGCGCTGTTCCATGTCTGGCTGAGTTTGATATCACGCAACGTCAGCTTCTCGACGGGTGCGTAGTCCGTCGTGCGCCAGCATCAGATACCCTGTGCCGGTGAGGCCGGTCAGTTGCTTGATGACCGCCTAGGCGAGCGTCTGTCCCCGGAGCGTGCATGCGGGTGGTGGCCAGTGCCGCGCCGCCGCCCAGTAATTTGGGCGTAATACAGGCGCCAACGCCGGGGATGAACACCAGAATGCAGGCCGCCACGATGCCCGGTCTCGCCATCGGGATGATGACATGGCGCAGCACCTGAAAACGGCTGGCGTAAAGGTCGTACGCGGCCTCGACCAGCCGGAACCCAGCCTTTCGAGACTGGCATAGAGCGGCAGAACCGTGAAGTGCAGGGTGATCGGGCACAGCCAGGAATTGCGATACTTCGGCGGCTTGGATGCGATGAAATACGCGGTCGGAAACCCGATGATTAGTGCGGGCGACATCAGTTGCCAGCGGCAATGACGTGCGGCGCCGAGGCGATTGATGCCCCGGCTGGCAGGATTGCGCGTTATTTTTTACATTATGATTGATGCCTAATATATTGGTATAGAATAAGGATGTCTGAACGATGGCGCGCGAAATTGTTGCGGATCTCTTTCGGGACTCCGACCTGAAGGATGCTGCCCGCCTGCATGACCGCGATCCGGTCGGACTGGTCAGCGCCTCTTTCTGATCGTGGGTCACAAAGACAAAGGTGATGCCCGTCTCGCGATGCAGGAGGTTCAGCGCGATCTGCATTTCCTCGCGCGGTTTCGGGTCCAGCGCCGACAACGGATTGCCCAGCCGCTTGCCGCAGCGCGCAGGATGGCCCAATCTGGGGGCGAATACCTTTGGCCAAGGGAGCGGGCGCATGGCGGGCACAGCGGATCTGGTGATCCTGAACGGCAAGGTTCTGACGATGGATGGCGCGTATCCCCGTGCCGAGGCGGTGGCACTGGCCGGAGCGACGATTCTGGCCGTGGGTAGCACGGCTGATATCCGCGATCTGGCGGCGCCGGGCGCGCGGGTGATCGATGCGGCCGGCGGCACGGTTCTGCCCGGTTTCATCGACAGTCACGTGCATCTGTTCCAAGGTTCTGCCGCGCTGGAATTCATGGCGATGGAAGGGGTTGAAACGGCGCAGCGCGCGGCGCAGACGATCCGCGCCTATGCAGATGCCAACCCGGGCGAGCCGATGATCCTGGGCACCGGCACCGCCTACGGGCTGATGGACGGGCGCAATCCCACGCGCCATGATCTGGATGCCATGTTGCCGGGCCGCCCTCTGGCGTTGCTGGCGCCTGATATTCATACCCTCTGGGCCAATACGATGGCGCTGGAGCAGGCGGGCCTGCTGCATGGCGGCCCGGTGCCAGAAGGCAGCGTGATCGTGATGGAGGAGGGCGGGACAGCCTCGGGTGAGTTGCAGGAAACCGGCGCCTTCGGCCCGGTGCTAAAGCTCAGCCGCACGGGCGGGCGCGACATGCTGGGCTACGTTACCGGCGCCGAGCCAGAGCCGCCTGTGACGCAAGGAGAGCGCGCCGCCGACCGCCGCCTGCTGGCCAAGGGGCTGGCGCATGCGGCCAGCCACGGCATCACGACGATGCATAACATGGACGGCAATTTCTATCAGATGGAACTGCTTAGCGATCTGGATGCCGCGGGCGATCTGAAATGTCGCATGCAGGTTCCGTTTCACCTGAAAAATTACGACCCGCTGGACCGGCTGGAGGAGGCTGCGGAAATGAGGCGTCGCTATACCGGCGACCGGGTCTGGTCGGGCCGGGTCAAGATGTTCATGGACGGCGTTATCGACACCAAAACAGCGATGATGACGCGGCCCTATCCCGGCACCGACATGGTGGGCGAGCCGGTATTCGAGCCGGATCATTTCAACGCGGCCAGCATCCGCGCCGATGCCATGGGCCTGCAACTGAGCGTTCATTCCATCGGTGATCTGGCGACGCGCTGCACGCTGGACGGGTATGAAGCCGCACGCAATGCCAACGGCGCGCGCGATTCGCGCCACCGAATCGAACATATCGAACTGATCCACCCCGACGACCTGCCGCGCATCCATGCCTTGGGCGCGGTCGCGTCACTCCAGCCGCGCCACTCGCCGCTGGGGGATTATTTCCCGATCGTTCCGCAGGGCACCCTGCTGCATGACGATCAATACCCCTACGCCTATGCATGGCAGCGCATCCGCGACACCGGCGCGCCGGTGATTTTCTCGACCGACTGGCCGGTCGTGCCGGTCGATGTGATGCGCAACATCCAGTGCGCGATCGCGCCCGCGCAGCCCGGCGTGCCGTGGGACGTGCGCCCGCAAAGCCTGATGGATACGCTCGCCTCCTACACCAGTGGCAACGCGTGGGTGGAGTTCAACGAGGGCCGCAAGGGGCAACTGATACCGGGGCAGATGGGCGATGTGGTGGTGATGGACCGCGATCTGGAGACCTGCGCGCCCGATGCCATCCACCAAGCGCGCGCAGTGCTCACGATCTGCGGCGGGCAGGTGACCTACAGCGCCTGACGGGCCAGCAGCATCAGGTTGTTGCTGGGCATGTCGATGGGCGGCTCGGGGCACAGCCCCGCGTAATCCATCCAGTGCAGAACGTCGTCGACATCCTTGTACCCGATTTCAGGATCATTCGCGCGCAGGCTGGCGTCAAAATCGGCGTCGGCCTGCGACACAGTGCATCCGCCCTGCAAGAAGGGGCCATAGACGGCGAACAGCGCACCGGGCGCCAGTGCGGCAGCGACCTCGCGCAGCAGGATCTGCGCCTCGGCGTCACTGATGAGATGCAGCAGGTTCACCAGCACGATCAGATCCTGTCCCGCGTGTCGCACGCCCCATTCGGGCGCGGTCGCGTCAAGCGGGATCGCAGGCAGAATGTTGTGCGCCTCTGCCCATGCGTCAATGCTGGTGCGGCGGGTGGCGTCAATTTCGGTCGGCTGCCAGGTGAGGCCAGGCAGGGCGGCGGCAAAGGCAACCACATGCTGCCCTGTCCCGCTGGCTATTTCCAGCGCGCGGCCTGATTGCGGGCCATGCTGCGCCAGCACCGCGGCAATCGCGGGCGCGTTGCGCTGGGCCGAAGGCGCTGTCAGCCGCGCACCAGTATCTGGCAGGGCAATTGAGGCAGAGGACGGTAGCCGCGTGCGGTGGGTCATAGGCGTATCCTTTTATTCTTGCTGCGAAATTGCCAAGATCTTGGTGGTTGTTACGACGGGTGCCGCGGGGGCATCGCGGATTGCCCACTGGCGGCTACGATACCACTGGCCTAAACTATCGCCATGTCAAATTCAGCCCGATTCATCCACCTGCGCGTTCACAGCGAATATTCCCTGCTTGAAGGGGCCATGCGCCTGAAAAAGCTGCCGGGCCTGTGCCAGAGCGCAGGCATGCCCGCTGTCGCCGTGACGGACACGAACAACATGTTCGCTGCGCTTGAATTCGCAGTGTCTGCGGCGGGTGCGGGCATTCAGCCGATCATGGGCTGTCAGATCGATCTGGCCTATGTCGACGTCGCCCCGGGCGAGAGGGTGCCGCCGCCCGCGCCCATCGTTCTGCTGGCCCAGAACGAAGAGGGGTACGAGCATCTGATGAAGCTCAACTCCTGCCTGTATCTGCGCGGCGACGGCACGCTGCCGCATGTCACCCGCGCCGATCTGGCCGAAAATTCTGGCGGCCTGATCTGCCTTTCGGGCGGCCCCGACGGCCCTGTAGGACGCCTGTTGCGCGCCAACCAGCGCCCCGCCGCCGAGGCGCTGATGCGCCAATTGGCCGAAATCTACGGTGATCGGTTGTATGTGGAACTGCAACGCCACCCCGGCGAGGATGGCCTGCCCGAGTCTGAAAGGCTGAGCGAGCGGGGCCATGTCGAAATGGCCTATGCGATGGAGCTGCCGCTGGTCGCCACGAACGACGTCTATTTCCCGAAATCCGAGATGTACGAGGCCCATGACGCCATGCTCTGCGTCGCCGAGGGAACGTATGTCGATCAATCCGCCCCGCGCCGCCGCCTGACGCCGCAGCATAACTTCAAGACGCCGCGCGAAATGGCGACGCTGTTCGCGGATCTGCCCGAGGCGATTGAAAACACGATCGAAATCGCCAAACGCTGTGCCTTTGGCGCGTATCGCCGCGACCCGATCCTGCCGAAATTCGCTGATGATGAGGTGGACGAGCTGCGCAGGCAGGCCAAGGAGGGGCTGGCCGCGCGGCTGGCCGTCATCCCGCATGCCACCAGCGTTGAGGATTATGAAAAACGGCTGGAATTTGAACTGGGCATCATCGAAGGCATGGGATTTCCCGGCTATTTCTTGATCGTTGCCGATTTCATCAAATGGGCCAAGGACCGCGATATCCCGGTGGGTCCGGGGCGTGGCTCGGGCGCTGGCAGCCTCGTGGCCTATGCACTGACGATCACTGACCTTGATCCGCTGCGCTACTCCCTGCTGTTCGAGCGGTTCCTGAATCCCGAACGCGTCAGCATGCCCGACTTCGACATCGACTTTTGCATGGATCGCCGCGAGGAGGTGATTCAATACGTGCAGGATAAATATGGCCGCGACCGCGTGGGCCAGATCATCACCTTCGGCGCGCTGCTGTCCAAGGCCGCGGTGCGCGACATTGGCCGGGTGTTGCAAATGCCCTATGGGCAGGTCGACCGCCTGTCTAAAATGATCCCGGTCGAGGGCGTCAAACCCGTCAGCATCCAGCAGGCGCTGATCCAGGAGGACCGCCTGCGCGAGGAGGCCCGCAACGAGGAGGTTGTGGACCGGCTGCTGAAATACGGCATGCAGGTCGAAGGGCTGCTGCGCAATGCATCGACCCATGCAGCCGGCGTCGTGATCGGGGATCGCCCGCTGGACGCGCTGGTGCCGCTCTACCAAGACCCCCGATCGGATATGCCGGCCACCCAGTTCAACATGAAATGGGTCGAGCAGGCTGGGCTGGTCAAGTTCGACTTTCTGGGTCTGAAGACCCTGACCGTGATCCAGAACGCGATTCAGCAAATTCACGGCGAGGGCCGCGATCTGCACACCGCCGCCGATGGCAGCGCGATTTACGAGCCGATTGAGGGCGCCGAAAATGATATCGGCCAGATCCCGCTGGACGATGCCAAGACCTATGCGCTGTATGCCAAGGCAAAAACGGTTGCGGTGTTCCAGGTGGAAAGCTCGGGCATGATGGACGCGCTCAAGCGAATGAAGCCGGACTGCATCGAGGATATCATCGCGCTGGTGGCGCTCTATCGACCCGGTCCGATGGAGAACATCCCGAAATTCTGCGAAGTGAAGAACGCGATTTCAGAGCGTGATGCGCTGCATCCGACGATCGATCACATTCTGGACGAAACGCAGGGCATCATCGTCTACCAGGAGCAGGTGATGCAAATCGCGCAGGAAATGGCGGGCTACTCACTGGGGGGCGCCGACCTGCTGCGCCGCGCGATGGGCAAGAAGATTCAGGAGGCGATGGACGCCGAACGGCCCAAATTCATCGCGGGCGCCAAGGAAAACGGTGTTGATGATGCCAAGGCGCTGGAGGTTTGGAACCTCTTGGACAAGTTCGCCAATTACGGTTTCAATAAATCCCACGCGGCGGCCTATGCGGTGGTCAGCTACCAGACTGCGTGGCTGAAGGCGAACCACCCTACCGAGTTCATGGCGGGCGTCATGAACTGCGATATCCATCTGACGGACAAGCTGTCGGTTTATTTCGAAGAGGTGAAAAAGGGGCTGGGCCTTCCATGGGCGCCGCCTTGCGTCAACCGCTCGGACGCGCAGTTCATGGTGCGCGATGGGGTCCTGCATTACGGTCTGGGCGCGCTGAAAAATGTCGGTGTCGAGGCGATGAAGCTGATCGTGGAGGGGCGGGACGGTAAACCCTTTGCCACGCTTTATGATTTCGCGCGCCGCGTGGATATCAAGCGGATCGGCAAGCGGCCGATGGAGATGCTGGCGCGTTCCGGCGCGTTCGATGAGATCGACCGCAACCGCCGCCGCGTGTTTGGCGCAATCGAAGCGTTGATGAATTACTCGGCGGCGATCCACGACCAGAAAAATTCAGCGCAGGTGTCCCTGTTTGGTGAGGCGGGCGAAGATCTGCCCGAGCCGCGCCTTCTGCCCGCCGATGACTGGCTGCCTGCCGAGCGCCTGACCGAGGAATTCAAGGCGGTCGGGTTTTACCTGTCCGGGCATCCGCTGGACGATTATATGGCGGCACTGAAGCGCAAGAAGATCAAGACGCTGGACGAAGTGATGCAGCAGGCCGCGCGGGCGCCTTGTGTCGTCAAGATGGCCGGTATCGTCGCAGGTCGGCAAGAGCGGAAATCGGCGCGCGGCAACCGCTTTGCCTTTGTCCAGCTGAGCGATACGACGGGCGGTTACGAGGTCGTCATGTTCTCGGAAACGCTGGAGAAATCGCGCGAGCATATCGACACCGGCGCGCAGGTGGTCGTCACGGTCGAGGCAACGATGGAGTCCGAGCAGTTGAAGCTGCTGGCCCGATCTGTCGCGCCGATTGACGGCGTGGTGGCGGATGCGGGCAGTCTGGGGCTGAGGATCTTCGTCGATGCGCCCGGCGCTGTGGCGTCTGTCGCGCGGGTGCTGGAGGGCGCGGCCGAGGCCGCGCGCGCGGCCCGCCCCGGCCCGATCCGGTTCTGCCTGATGGGCGATGGGCTGCCGGGCGAGGTCGAACTGTCAGCGGGGCGCGACTATCCGGTGACGCCGCAGATCAAGGGCGCGATCAAAAGCCTCGACGGCGTGATGGATGTGCAGGACCTCTGAGACGGGCCTGAGACGGGCCTGAGACGGGCCTGAGACGGGGCAGAGATTTTTCGCCGAAAAATCTGGTGCTCAGTAGTGAGGAGGGCGCTCGTTTCCCAGCGTGACAGAGCCGCCAAGGTCGGCTTCGCGCTCGGCCTCGCGGCGCATCAGCATCTCGACGCGGCGGGTCAGCATGGCAATCTCGCGATCCTGCCGCGCGACCGTGTCCGACAGATCGTCGACGGCGCGGACAAGATGGGCGATTTTCTCTTCGAGCTGTTCCATGTCGCGCTTGTCGCGTGCCGAATGGGTGGCGTCAAGCGGCGTGCGCGCAGCACCGTTCCGATATGGGTATTTTGCCCAAGAAAAAGCCGCAGGCGGAGTGCCCCGCTTGCCGGGGGGCGGTGCTTGGGCTAGACCGCGCGGCAGGTTCCACAGCTTTGGGAAGTCATGCGATGGCCAAGCAGAAAAAGACCCCGCGCCCCAAGGCGCAAACGCCCAAGGGGTTTCGCGATTACTTTGGTGTCGAGGTCGTGGAGCGTGCAGCAATGCTGGACGCGATCGCGCGGGTCTATCACCACTACGGCTTTGACGCGCTGGACAGTTCCGCCGTCGAAACGGTCGAGGCGCTGGGCAAGTTTTTGCCGGATGTGGACCGGCCCAATGCAGGCGTTTTCGCATGGCAAGAGGACGAGGGCGAAAAGCCGGGTGACTGGCTGGCGCTGCGCTATGATCTGACGGCGCCGCTGGCACGGGTCTATGCGCAGCACAAGGACGAGTTGCCGACGCCCTACCGGCGCTACGCCATGGGGCCAGTCTGGCGCAATGAGAAGCCAGGTCCAGGGCGGTTCCGCCAGTTTTATCAGTGTGATGCGGATACGGTCGGCGCGCCTTCCGTGGCGGCGGATGCCGAGATTTGCGCGATGCTGGCCGATTGTCTGGAGACCTTGGGGATTGCGCGCGGCGACTATGTGGTGCGGGTGAATAACCGCAAGGTTCTGAACGGTGTGCTTGAGGTTATGGGGCTGGACGACCAGACCCAGCGCGACGCCGTGCTACGCACCATTGACAAGTTCGACAAGGTCGGCAGCGACGGCGTGCGCCAACTGCTGGGCAAGGGGCGGCTGGATGCGTCAGGCGCCTATATTGACGGTGTGGGGCTGAGCGATGCGCAGTCGGGACCGGTGATCGCGTTTTTGACATCGAAGGGGGCGGATGCGGCTGAAACGCTTGCCAATTTGCGCGCCGCTGTCGGCGGATCGGCCATCGGGGCCGAGGGCGCGGATGAGTTAGAAGAGATTGCAGCGCTGGTCGCGGCGCAGGGGTATGGGCCGGACCGGATCGAGATTGATCCCAGCGTCGTGCGCGGCCTTGGCTATTACACCGGGCCGGTGTTCGAGGCTGAGCTGACCTTTGACATTCTGGATGAAAAGGGCGTCAAGAGGCAGTTCGGCAGCGTCGCGGGCGGCGGGCGCTATGACGATCTTGTCAAGCGCTTTACCGGGCAGGCGGTGCCGGCCACAGGCGTCAGCATCGGTGTCGACCGTCTGCTGGCGGCGCTGCGGGCTAAGGGCAAGACCAGCTGCGAGGCGCGCGGCCCGGTCGTGGTAACGGTGATGGACCGTGCGTGTATGGCAGATTATCAGGCCATGGTGGGTGAATTGCGGCAGGCCGGAATTCGGGCCGAAGTTTACTTGGGAAATCCGAAAAACTTCGGTAACCAGTTGAAATACGCGGACAAGCGCGGCAGCCCCGTTGCCATCATTGAGGGGGCGGACGAGCGCGCGCAAGGCGTGGTGCAGATCAAGGATCTGGTGCTGGGCGCGCAGATTGCCACCAGCGCAACGCTGGAGGAATGGAAGGAACGGCCCAGCCAATTTGAAGTGCCGCGCGCGCAGATGGTCGCGAAGGTGCAGGAGATATTGGACGGCTTTGAGCCGGGCGGCGAGGTTTGATGCCGGATCTGGACATGCAGCACCGCGCGCCCGGCCCTGCCAAGCCTGCCGATGTCAGCCGCGCGGCCACCCGCGCCGAGGCAGCGCGCTTGCGTGCCGCCTTTGAGGCCGCTGGCGCGCAGGTGGTTGAAACCGCGATCCTTCAACCCGCCGCAACCTTGCTGGATCTATACGGCGAGGATATTCGCGCACGCGCCTATGTGACCTCGGATCCGCTGAAGGGCGAGCAGATGCTGCGCCCAGATTTCACCGTGCCGGTGGTGCAGATGCACATGGCCGGGGGGGCCGAGCCCGCGCGCTATACCTATTCCGGCGAGGTGTTTCGCCGACAGGAGGCCGATACGGGCCGGGCCAGTGAGTACGTCCAAGTGGGTTATGAGGTGTTCGAACGTGGCACGCCAGCCCAGTCGGATGCCGAGGTGTTCGCGCGGTTGCACGATATGCTGGCGCCGCTGAAGCTGCGCGCGATGACGGGCGATATCGGGGTTTTGATGGCGGCTGTCGACGGTCTGGGCACTACATCTGCCCGCAAGGCGGCGCTGCGGCGGCATATCTGGCGTCCGCGCCGCTTTCGCGCGCTGCTGGACCGGTTCGCCGGGCGCACCCCTGTGCCGACCAGCCGGGCGGCACTGCTGCAAGCGGTCGATCCGATGGCCGGGGCCGGGCCGATGATCGGACTGCGCAGCGCGACCGAGATCACCGCGCGCATCGACGCGCTGCGCGCGGATGCGGCGGCGCCGCCCGTGGCCGAGGGCGAAGTTGAGCTGATCGACGCGATCCTTGCCGTGCGCGAGACGTGCCCCAATGCGCTGGAGCGTTTGCGTGATATTGCCGTCGACATGCCCAGCATCAACGGCGCGGTCGCGCAACTGGCCGCGCGGTTGGAGGCGCTCGCGGCGCGGGGGATCGACGTGGATCATCTGCCGTTCGAGGCGTCCTATGGGCGCAGCCAGATGGAATATTACGACGGGTTCGTCTTTGGTTTTACCTCAGAGGCGCATCCCGAATTGCCCGCTGTCGCAACGGGCGGGCGCTATGATGCGCTGACCCGGCAACTGGGGCAGGGGCGTGAAATTCCTGCCGTGGGAGGGGTGATCCGCCCCGGTCTGGTGGTCTGGCTGGGAGATTTGTCATGAGCATTCGTCTGGGCGTGCCGTCCAAGGGGCGGCTGATGGAGAAGACATTTCAGTGGTTCGGTGCGCGCGGTGTCACGCTGGGGCGGACGGGGTCTGATCGCGAATATGCCGGAATTGTCGAGGGCGCTGGCGATGTGGAACTGGTGCTGCTGTCAGCCGGGGAAATCCCGCGCGAACTGGCTGCCGGACATATCCATCTGGGCGTGACCGGCACCGATCTGGTGCGCGAAAAACTGGGCAACTGGGAGGACCGCGTCGAGGAGTTGGCCGAGCTGGGCTTTGGCCAGGCCGATCTGGTGCTGGCGGTGCCGCGGTCTTGGGTCGATGTGGGCACGCTGGATGATCTGGATGCGGTTGGGGCGGCGTTTCGCGCCAATCATGGACATCGCATGCGGATTGCAACGAAGTACCACCGACTTGTGCGTGATTTCCTGCGTGAAAATGGCGTGGCCGATTACAGCCTGGTCGATAGTCAGGGCGCGACCGAGGGCACCGTCAAGAATGAGACCGCCGAGGCGATTGCCGATATCACATCGTCGGGGGATACGCTGAACGCGAACCACCTGAAAATCCTCGATGACGGATTGATCCTGCGCAGTCAGGCAACGCTGTTTCGCGCTCGCCGGGCGGCGATGAGCGATGCGGACCGGGCCACGCTGGCAAACCTGACGGCGATACTGGGCGTCAACTGACGCAGCGATGAGTGGGGGCGCCGCGCGTCGATTTATCAAGATAAAACAACGGAAAACGCGCGGCCCGTTGGGACCGCGCGTTGCATTGGGTGGTTGCCGGGCCAAAATGGCCCGGCCGTCCAATTAGAAGCGGAACGTTGCACGCACCTGAGCGGTGGTCACGTCTGCGTCGTAGCTGGCAACGCCGGCAGCGGGGTTGCTGAAGTCATCAAACTGGTGGTACAGGACTTCGCCGCCGAGCGAGAAGTTCTGGGTCAGCATGTGCTCGTAGCCTGCGCCGATGAACCAGCCGTCCGAATCGCCAACCAAGTTGGTGTCTGCGTTGGCATAACCACCGGTTGCGTACAGCAGGCCATTGCCGAATTTGTAACCGCCGCGCAGTTTCGCGCGCCAGACACTTTCCACGCTGACAGGGGAACCGCCCAACGTGATATCGGTCCAGTCGTAGTCGAAGCCGGCACCGATGACCCAGTCACCCAGATCGTAGTCGTAACCAGCAACGAGACCACCGATGAAGCCGTCACCATTGGCGGTGAAGGGAAAGTCATCGCCGGGAATGAGCGGCGTGCCGTTGTTGTCAACGCCGTCACCGTCGACGTTCGCATAGCCCAGCTGGCCACCGGCGTAGAAGCCAGTCCAGTTCGGCGAAGCGAAGACCGGGGCTGCCGGTACAATCACGGCTTCGACGGGTGCGGGCTCGATGTTGCCGGCGAATGCGGTGCCTGCCATCAGGGCGGAGGCAGCTGCTGCGGAGAGCAAGTATTTCATGGTATGTCCTTTCGTTAACTGCTCGGGCGTGGTGTCCAGTGTTCTGGTCCTGCGCCTCATGGATCTCATATTTAGAATTGGCCTGCGGGATGCAACGGCTTCGTTGATCTGACAGCCTCAAGAAAATGTGATTTGGATGAGCGATTAACAGCCGAGCCTGGAGTGTGGTCGCGAGTCGGGTTATTCTGAAAAAAAATCTTTTATTAATAACAGTAGCTTAAATTTGGTCCCGGAGCGGGTCAAGCCGATTAAGGCATGGTCGGGGGTGCGATTCTACCTGTGCGGGATGTGTCGTCAGTGTTGCGCTTATATCACGCCGATATCGGCCAAGGCAGCGCTGAGACCGGGGGGGAGTGAGTCTTCGTCGTCGCGCGTGCCGCTCAGATCGACCGGCGCGTCGATTCCCTGCAGATAGCGCCAGCCCTGAAAGGGCCGTTTTTGCGCTGTGGCTGTACGCACGATCTGCGGGTCCAGCACAATAGCGCAGCGGCGCACACCGTCCTGGCCGATGACCTCGTCCAGACGCAGGATTCGCTGGCGGCATTGCAACGCCCCTTGGATCACCCAGTAGATCGATCCGCCTTGTAGCAATTCCTCGGCGCGTTTGGGCCACATGCGGGTGACATGGCGCGGCACTCCGTCGTCGCTCTGCGCGCGGCGCGAAGCCTGCCATGCGATCAGATCTTCGACGCTGCTGGTGCCGACGCTGAGCTTGATTAGGTTCAGGGGTGCTTGGGCCATGGCGTTAACCTTATGCCGTGCGGCGGCAAGTGCAATCCCGAAGCGGTGTTTTGCACACCCGGACGTTTTGCCGGTGCCGCGCGCACCTATCAGTGCAGATATCTGCGGGACCGACGGAGTTGGGTATTTTTCCCAATGAAAAACAAAGCTGTATGATGTATAATGTATGATTGTGGCCTGCATGCATCGATCCGCACCGTTGACCGCATCGCGACGCGGGCCTATTGTTTGCACTCCGCCACCCCATTGCATTTTCAGTCTATTCGGAGCCTCGTATATGAGCCGTTTTTCTGCCCCCATTTCCGAACAGATCTGGAACATGAAGTATCGTTTTAGTCCTGCAAACGGGGACGGCGGCGATGCGACGGTCGAGGATAGCTGGCGTCGGGTCGCGCGGTCGCTGGCCAGCGTCGAGGCCGAGCCAGACGTGTGGGAAGAGCGATTCTATGGCGCGCTGGAAGACTTCCGATTCCTGCCTGCCGGGCGCATCGCGGCCGGGGCAGGGACCGGGCGCAAGGTGACGCTGTTCAACTGCTTTGTGATGGGCACCGTGCCGGATGATATGGGCGGCATATTTGATGCGCTGCGCGAGGCGGCGCTGACCATGCAGCAGGGCGGCGGGATCGGCTATGATTTCTCTACCATCCGCCCGCGCGGCGCCGTGGTCAAAGGCGTGGGTGCCGATGCCAGCGGGCCGCTGAGCTTCATGGACGTCTGGGATGCAATGTGCCGCACGATCATGAGCGCCGGATCACGCCGGGGTGCGATGATGGCGACGATGCGCTGCGATCATCCTGATATCGAGGATTTCATCGCCGCCAAGAGCGATCCGGCGCGCCTGCGTAATTTCAACCTGAGCGTTCTGGTGACGGACCCGTTCATGGAGGCGGTCGACGCCGACGGGCCTTGGGATCTGGAATTTGGCGGCAAGGTGTATCACACGGTACAGGCGCGCGATCTGTGGAACCGGATCATGCAGGCGACCTATGACTACGCCGAACCGGGCGTGATCTTTATCGACCGGATCAATCAGGCCAATAATCTGGCCTATTGCGAGACGATCGCCGCGACCAACCCCTGCGGCGAGCAGCCCCTGCCACCTTATGGTGCGTGCCTGTTGGGTAGCATCAACATGGCGCGGCTGGTCAGCGACCCCTTTGGCAAGCGCGCCGCGCTGGACGAGGCCGCGCTGTCCGAACTGGTCGCGCTGGCCGTGCGGATGATGGACAATGTGGTCGATGCCAGTCAGTTTCCGCTGCCCGCACAAGAGGCAGAGGCGCAGGCCAAGCGGCGGATCGGGCTGGGTGTCACCGGCCTTGCGGACGCACTGCTGATGGTCGGGCTGCGCTATGGCTCGGACGCCGCAGCGGCACAGACAGAGGCGTGGCTGAAGGCGATTGCGCGGGCTGCTTATCTGGCCTCGGTCGATCTGGCAAAGGAAAAGGGCGCCTTTCCGTTGTTCGATGCGGACGCCTATCTGGCCAGCGGCACGATGCAGGGCATGGACGACGATGTGCGTCGCGCGGTGGGCAAGCATGGCATTCGCAACGCGCTACTGACGTCGATCGCGCCGACCGGCACGATCAGCCTGTATGCCGGGAATGTCAGCAGCGGGATCGAGCCGGTCTTTGCCTACAGCTATACCCGCAAGGTCCTGCAAAAGGACGGCAGCCGCACCGAAGAGGAGGTCGTCGACTACGCCGTTCAGATGTGGCGTGACACGTTCGGCGATGTCGAACTGCCCGAGTATTTCGTCAACGCCCAGACGCTGGCGCCCGCCGACCACGTGCGCATGCAGGCGGCAGCGCAGAAATGGGTCGACAGCAGCATTTCCAAGACAATCAATTGCCCCGAGGACATCAGCTTTGACGCGTTCAAGGATGTGTATATGCAGGCGTGGAACAGCGGCTGCAAAGGCTGCACGACCTACCGGCCCAATGACGTGACCGGATCGGTATTGAGTGTCAGTGAGGCTTCGAATGTGGCCCCTCAGCAGGTCAGCAGCGACGGCGCCGAAATCGTCTATATGTCCGACCCGCTGGATCGTCCGACCGAGTTGGAGGGCATGACCTACAAGCTGAAGTGGCCCGACAGCAGCCATGCCATCTATATCACCGTCAACGACGTGGTACTGGGCGGCCGACGGCGCCCGTTCGAGGTGTTTATCAACTCCAAGAACATGGAGCATTTTGCCTGGACGGTCGCCCTGACGCGGATGATCTCGGCGGTGTTCCGGCGGGGCGGGGACGTGTCCTTCGTGGTGGAGGAGCTGAAAGCCGTGTTCGACCCGCGCGGCGGAGCCTGGATGGGGGGCAAATACGTGCCGTCCATATTGGCGGCGATCGGTGGCATCCTGGAGCAACACATGGTCAAGACGGGGTTCCTCGCGGGCGAGGGGATGGGCCTGAAAAGCGATCCGACGGCAGAAGTGGTGAACTTGGGCGGTGACCGCGGCGCGGCGTGCCCAAGCTGCGGCGATTTCGCGATGCGCATGGTGGAGGGGTGCATGACCTGCGCCAGTTGCGGTCACTCCAAGTGTTCCTAGTGATTGGGTAATGTTCTAGTATTTATCGGGACGGGCGTAGTTATGCCAAAACCGCTGTTTTGGTTTGCCACGAAGCGGGGTAAGTTTTGTCAGGTGGCATTAACATCCTGAATTAGAACGATTTTGGCCGGATGAAATATTTCGACCAAAATTCGTGAAATGACCTCGCGCTGCGGCGCTGATTTCATGATCTGTTAAAGGTATAGCAGTGTCCACCGCTCCCAATCGGTAAGAGATAGGCCGATGGCTGCGGGTGCTCTACGCCGCAGCATCGCAATCAGCCATATTCAGTGTGTCATAATGCACAGGATGCCCGGTTCTTGTGCGGCTCCCTGTTTGAGAGCGCTCAGATCCGGGATCTGCGGTGAGATGCGGTTTGCGTCTGGGTAACGTGCAAGCTTGACACTGGCACATCACATTTTTCGAGGTAGATCACCGATGCAACCCGATTCACCGATGCAACCCGATACAGACATGGAGAGGTTCGCCACCCTGGACTTTGAAGTGGTCCCACTTTTTCGGACAGGTTTGCAGCGTTTCTAAGGTGTATCGGGTTTAGGTTTCATGCTGCCTTTTGCTCTTCCAAGCCGGTCCAGTATGCGTCGTCAGGCGTTTGCCGATCAAGCGCGGAATGGGGCCGCTCTGCGTTGTAGAATGCCATCCAGTTCTTGATGACATGCCGGGCTTGGAAGCCGTCATTGATCTCTTCGAGATAGATCGCTTCCTGCTTCAGGGATCGCCACAATCGCTCGATGAAGATGTTGTCCAGATAGCGTCCGCGTCCATCCATTGAGATGCGCACGCCAGCCTCGGTCAGCGTTTTGATCCAGGCCGATCCCGTGAACTGTGATCCTTGGTCCGTATTCATGATCTCCGGTGTACCGTGTTTGGCAATGGCTTCATTCAAAGCGTCTATGCAAAAGTCTGCGTGCATCGTGTTGCTCAGTCTCCAACTCAGCATCTTGCGCGTAGCCCAATCCATGATCGCGACCAGATACAGGAAGCCGTTCTTGACCGGCACGAACGTGATATCAGCGCACCAGACCTGATTGGGGCGGTCGATCTGCATGCCTCGAAGCAGATACGGATAGACCGGGTGCTGCGGGTGCGGTTGGCTGGTTCGGGGGCGTTTGTAGATTGCCTCCAAGCCCATCTTCGCCATCAATCGCCTGACGCGATGACGCCCGACTACTGTGCCCTCTCTTCGTAGATAGGCAGCGATCTGACGACTGCCGAAGAACGGATATTTGGTGAAGACCCGGTCAATCTCTTTCATCATGGCCAGCGTATCCGCGTCGATCCCGACGGGCGTATAATAAAACGCCGACCGCGATAGCCGCACCAGTTTGCACTGCTGGCTGATGCTCAGCTCAGGGTGATCCCGCTTGATCATGGAGCGTTTCTCTGCCGGGCTCACCGCTTCAGCCCTTCGGACAAAAAATCATTCTCGACGGCCAGCCTCCCAATCTTGGCATGCAGTTCTTTGACCTCCGCTTCCGTCGGGCCGCTCTGCTTGCCACCAGAAAACACATCAGCCATCCCGTCGATAGCTTGCCGTTTCCATGTGCTGACCTGGTTCGGGTGCAACTGATGCTTTGCTGCGATCTCCTGCACGGTCTTATCGCCACGCAGCGCTTCCAACGCCACCTTGGCTTTAAACTTGTCTGTAAAGTTCCGGCGCTTCGCCATTCTCGTATCCCTTCAAAGGTTTGGGATACACCTTAGCCGACTGTCCGGTTTTCTGGGACCACTTCAATACTGAGGTTCGTCCAAACAAGGACGAGAGAAAGAGCGTTGAGGGTGGGTCGTACGACGACGCCCCGTGTCACCCGATTTCCAGATCTTGCGCGGGCCCTCTTGGGAGGCCGCGCAGATCAGGAAACCCCGGTGCGACGGAACCCAAATAAACACTGACATGAGCCAGACCGACGGACCCAGTTGCTGCTACACCGGGTCTGGCCAGATTGCCTTGTGAAAGGAGGAGACAGGCATCTTGAAGCTGCCGCTTTGGTGCAGCGCAACCCGGGGATGAAACCCATGACCTATTACCAAACACTGACAAAGCTGCCTTGCCCCAATCTGGAGTATGTGCGCGCGTTCCTCC
Organism: Roseovarius sp. M141; assembly: GCF_024355225.1. NCBI lineage: Bacteria > Pseudomonadati > Pseudomonadota > Alphaproteobacteria > Rhodobacterales > Roseobacteraceae > Roseovarius > Roseovarius sp. M141. Next base: position 2,972,207 of record NZ_VCNH01000008.1, on the reverse strand, counting down.
GCGATCACGGGACAGCGTTGGCTAATGCTGCACACAGGCTGGGCGGCCCAGCGGCCAGTGCACGCGCGTTTTTACTGTGTGAGGCTATGCGCCACACACGGCGCCTGACACGGGCACAAAGCAGCCAGCTGGTTGATTTTCACCGGTTGCTAACCCTGGAATATGTAGCCGATCCAGATCGGATCGAGAGCGGCCTTTTTGCCCAGATTGACCCTGCTTCCGGGTTTGTCACGGACTGCTGTCTGCTTTCGGACAAACTCGGCGCATTGCTGAAGCTAATCGCTGAGAATGATCCTACCAGCGACATCCGCTGCAAAGCATCGCAAATGATCTCGCAAGTCGCGTGATGTCCCCAACCAAAGCCGGCCCCGTCAGGGCCGGCTGTCTTGAAGGGGCTGCCTTTCCGGTCGCTCCAACGATCGACTGCTAACCATGGGGATACCCGACGATGCAATTACTTTCCGACAGACAAGACATGGATGATCTGGCTGCGCAGGCCGTGGCGCTGGGCCGTCAGATAGCCAACCGGGCCAAGTCACTCCACCTTGGCGACAATGCAAGAGACGTGGCTTTCGTGTCGCGCTGCCTCGGGCGCCTGAAAGAGCGCCAACCCTTCGATGCGAGAGACGAAGGCGGCTTGGACGCTGTCATGGACATCCTGGACCGCAGCATCGTTGCTGAATACCTCGGCAGCGAAGACCGCTTCGAGGAAACGGGGTATGACGAATTTGGTCCGCATGGCGAAATCCGCGAAATGCTCGTCTATTCGGATCGCGGCGAGGAGCTTATTGAGTTGCGATTTCTTTTCCAAGATTTTCTCAACATCCGTGAGAGCGTCCTTGATCAAGTTGCGGCTCATCGCTGTCTGCTGGGCATAATGAACAGATAAAAAGTAAGACGAGCGCCCTAAGCAGCAATGCTGCTCGGGGCGTTTTAAATTCCTTGCAGAATAGTGGTACGCCTGAGCTTTGGTCGAGATCGGCCCGGTGCTGCCGCTCGCTTCATCGGTCAGTGCTGCGGTGCAGCTTCATCGAACCGGGCATTCGTGTGCCGCGCAGCATTTTGTCAACCTAAATGACGGAGTGCGGACTTTCCCGACCTTCGCGAGTGCAGCGGAATTTTCTAGGACCGGTCATTCAATCGCGTCGATTCTGGTAGGAATTCAACCGAAATTGCCTTTTGGCCCTACCCAGCTTGGCCGGTACCTGCTCGGAAAGCAGCGAGTAGGTTCCGCTGCTCCAACGTTAGGCCGGTGGAAAGAGAGCTCGACAGACGAAGCCTACGAGGCATTCGCAGCCTTCTCGCAAGCAGAAACGTTGTAACTATATCGAACCGAAGGCGTCGCGTGACTTGCGGTCGGCCCGGAAACATGAAGGCCGACCGCAACGCAAGATCAGCTGGTGAGGTCAAGGACCATCCGGCCTTCGATCTTGCCGCTCCTCATCCGGTCAAGGATCGCGTTGATCTCGTCCAGGGGTGCTGTTTCGATCGTGGCCTTCACCCTGCCATCACTGGCGAACGCGAGCGATTCCTGCAAATCAAGCCGCGTCCCGACGATCGAGCCGCGCACCGTCACGCCGTTGAGCACCATCCCGAAGATGTTGAGCGGGAAATTACCCGGGGGAAGACCATTCAGCGCAACCGTGCCGCCGCGATCAACCATGCCGATGGCCTGCTCGAATGCCTTTTCCCCGACGGCGGTGACGAGGACGCCCTGAACCCCGCCGCCGGTTTCCTTCACCACCCTGGCAGCCGGATCGTCCTCGGTCCGGGCGTTCACGGTCACCTTGGCCCCAAGGCGCCGGGCAAGCTCGAGCTTGGCATCGTCGATATCGACGGCCACAACGTTCAGCCCCATCGCGACGGCGTATTGCACCGCCATATGACCCAGACCGCCGATCCCCGAAATGGCCACGGTGTCGCCCGGCCTGGTGTCGGTCATCCTCAGACCCTTGTAGACCGTCACACCCGCGCAGAGCACCGGAGCGATTTCGTTGAAGCCGACGTTATCGGGAAGGTGGCCGATATAGTTGGGGTCGGCGAGCACGAATTCGGCAAAACCGCCATTCACGGAATAGCCAGTGTTCTTCTGGCTCTTGCAGAGCGTCTCCCACCCGCCGAGGCAGTGCCGGCAATGTCCGCACGCGGTGTAGAGCCATGGCACGCCGACGCGGTCACCCTCTTTCACATTGGTCACGCCCTTGCCAACAGCAGAGACGTATCCCACGCCTTCATGTCCGGGAATGAAGGGCGGCTGAGGCTTGACCGGCCAGTCGCCCTCGGCGGCGTGCAGATCGGTATGGCATACGCCGGACGCGTGGATGGCGACCTGGATCATGCCCGGCTCGACTTCCGGGATGGGGACCTCTTCGATCTGAAGTGGTGCCCCGAATTCGCGGACAACGGCTGCTTTCATTGTATTGGTCATCTTTTTTCCTCCCTAGAAAAAACCAAGTTTGTTGGGGTTGTAGCTGACCAGCATGTTCTTGGTCTGCTGATAGTGATCGAGCATCATCTTGTGGTTTTCGCGGCCGATCCCCGACTGCTTGTAGCCACCGAAGGCAGCATGGGCAGGGTAGGCGTGATAATTGTTGACCCAGACGCGGCCCGCCTCGATTGCGCGGCCCATGCGGTAGCAGGTGTTCATATCTCGTGACCAAACGCCCGCGCCAAGCCCGTACATCGTATCATTTGCGATCGCCAAGGCTTCTGCTTCGTCCTTGAATGTCGTGACGGAGACAACCGGTCCGAAAATCTCTTCCTGGAAAACACGCATACTGTTGTCGCCCTTGAAGATCGTTGGCTGGATGTAGTTGCCACCTGCCAATTCGCCGCCGAACTCCGCCGCAGCACCACCAATGAGAACTTCTGCCCCTTCCTCACGGCCGATCGTGAAGTAAGACAAGATCTTCTCCTGCTGGGCTGTGCTGGCTTGAGCGCCAACCATCGTTTCAGGGTCGCGCGGGTCGCCGTGCTTGATGGCTTTTACACGTTCTATGACGCGTTCCATGAAGGCGTCATAGATGTCTTCCTGCACCAAGGCACGTGACGGGCAGGTACAGACTTCGCCTTGATTGAACGCGAACAAGACGAAACCCTCGATCGCCTTGTCAAGGAATGCATCGTCCTCGCGCATGATGTCCGAGAAGAACACGTTGGGGCTTTTCCCCCCCAACTCAAGCGTGACCGGGATCAGGTTCTCGGTCGCGGCCTTCATGATCGTGCGACCCGTCGCAGTAGAGCCTGTGAAGGCGATCTTGGCGATGCGCTTGGATGTGGCCAGTGCAGCCCCGACCTCGGCACCATAGCCGTTGACGATGTTCAGCACACCCGCCGGAAGCAGATCTTTGACGATCTCCGCCAAGACCATGATCGCAGCTGGTGTTTGTTCGGCGGGTTTCATCACGACACAGTTGCCCGCTGCCAATGCTGGCGCCAACTTCCAGGCTGCCATCAGGATCGAAAAGTTCCACGGGATGATCTGCCCGACAACGCCCAGCGGCTCGTGGTAGTGGTAAGCCACCGTATCAGCGTCAATTTCGCTCATCGTGCCTTCTTGACCGCGCAGCACGCTGGCAAAGTACCGGAAGTGGTCCGCGGCAAGGGGAATGTCGGCGGCCATCGTTTCGCGGATTGGCTTGCCGTTATCCCATGTTTCGGCTTGGGCGAGCAGTTCAAGGTTGTCTTCAATCGCATCAGCAACCTTCAGCAACATGTTCGCCCTTTCGGTGCTCGATGTGGCACCCCAGGCAGCCTTGGCCGCGTGGGCGGCATCCAGCGCCAGGTTCACGTCATCCGCGTCCGAGCGTGCGATATCATTGATTTTTTCGCCTGTAATTGGCGTTACATTCTCAAAGTATCGACCGTTCACCGGGGGCACGAATTTGCCGCCGATATAGTTGTCATATTTTGTCTTGAACGGTGATGTGTACGTACCGGCTTCGGTATGTGCGAGATCTTTCATTGTACTTTCCTCCTGAATGCCCAAGTCCTCCACCTGGGCTTGGGCGTAATCTGACATGTGCATCAGCGTCCGTCAGCAGGACGAAATCGAACGATCGTCGCAAGTGTCTCACATCTGAGACAGGTCCGGTCAGATATCGTTCAGACCGAGCCGCCTCATCCGTCGATAAAGCGTAGCACGTCCCACACCAAGCTGGCGGGCGGCCTGTGAGACGTTGCCATCTGCCCGAGCAAGGGCACGCAATACCGCGGCGCGATCGGCCCGTTCGAATCCCGATGGGCCATCTTTACGACCTAAGATATCTGATGCCGGTCGCGCTTTAAGTGGCCCGGTGGTGGCCAGATCAAATGCGCGGCGCGCTTCGCGGGTCGCGCCAACGACGAGGTCGTCCTCGTCAATTGCAAGAAGCGTCGCGGCTTCGTTGTTATCGGAATCCGCAACAATGATCCGTGCTGAGGGGAATGCGGCTCGAAAATTGGCTTCTTCGATGGCACGGGCGGTTTGGTTGACTTGTGCCGCGATCAGGCGATTAAACGCCTCCGTCTGGTCAACGCGAGCGGATGATACGTCCAACGCAGCCAAAATCTGCCCGTTTGGTCCGAAAATTGGCGCGTCCATGCAACTCATACCCGTGTTGCGGGCGTGAAAATGGTCGTCTTGATGAATGATAAGCCGACGGCATTCGGTCAGGCAGGTACCGATACCGTTCGTGCCCTCGCGCTCCTCGCTCCAGATTGCGCCGGTGGATAGACCCCAGCGTTCAAACGTCGACGTGTCTGCGTCCGCCATACGTTTATCCAGAATCACGCCATCTGCGTCCGTCAACAACACCGCGCAGCCCGATCGGCCGACCAATGAATACAGACCGTCCAGACGAGGTGCAGCAACCATCATAAACTGTTCGTTGGCGGCAATCCGGGACCGAAACTCCGCCTGTTCGAGTTTGTCAGGTGCGCGATGGTTGTTGGGATCTAGACCGTGCTTCTGCACAGACCGATGCCAGCTTGCCGCTATTTGCGAACGAGCTGCAGCAGAAGCAGAGCTTGTTGCTTCGAGAACTCTATCGGCATGCGACGTCTTACGTTCCATCGGCGACCCGTCTGGCGCTAAGTTGCGCATAGTCTAAGAAAATCGAAACAATTAGCAAGATTTCATATCCGGCAAGCTGCAGCGTAGAAAAGCGAGATGATGAGGGTTCTTGCAACCAGCTCTGGCCCAACATACTTCGATCGGCATTGAACAGCTTTCCAGTAGCTGTGACAGCTAAGTGCGGTTCGTGTCCCTTGGTGCGATTTGCAGCATCGTTCAAAAGGGCTTGAAGCTGCCTTGCGGCGGTGCAGAGAAAATCGAGCTTTGATGGTCGCCTGAATGTCAGCTTCACTTGATCGCTCCATGAGATTTCGCGCCTGCGGAGAAAGTCCGGAATCCGCCCTTCAAGTAAAATTAATCAAAATGAATGGCCAAATTTCCATCTGCTATCGTGCAAGTCATCTTATTCCCTTCACAACTGAATCGAAGCTCTCCATTGCGGCTCCCAGATGCTCGAGAATTTCTTCAGCCAGCACGACGGGATCGGGCAAGTTTTCGAGGTCGGTCATCGACACATCGCGCAGCCAGAACAAATCGAGGCTGGCCTTATCACGTTGCAGCAGATCTTCTCGGGAGTAGGCCCGCCAGCGACCATCCGGGGTGGCCTCGCTCCAGGTTGCTTCCCGCTCATGCTGGTTAGCTGGATTGTAGCAGGCGATGAAATCTTCCAGGTGTGCGAAGGTCAAGGGTTTCTGCTTGAGCGTATGATGCACATTGGTGCGGTAGTCGTAATACCAGACCTGTGACGTCTGCGGGTCGGGGCTGGCGGCGCGGTTGTCGAAGAAGATGACGTTCGCCTTGACGCCCTGGGCATAGAAAATCCCGGTCGGCAGGCGCAGGATCGTGTGCAGGTCAGTGTTTTGCAAAAGCTTGCGCCGGATTGTCTCTCCAGCGCCGCCCTCGAACAGCACGTTGTCGGGGACCACGACGGCAGCGCGGCCGGTGGTTTTCAGCATTGTGCGGATGTGCTGCACAAAATTCAGCTGCTTGTTTGAGGTCGTGGCCCAGAAATCCTGCCGATTGTAGGTCAGATCGTCGGTTTCCTGCTCCCCTTCGGCATTGGTAAAACTCATCGAGCTTTTCTTGCCGAAGGGCGGGTTCGCCAGAATATAGTCGAAGGTCTCCGAGGGCGGCGAAATCAGCGCATCGGCGGGCGAGACCAGAGAGTAGCCGGTCATCTCGCCGATCCCATGCAGGAACATGTTCATCAGGCATAGCCGCCGTGTGCCGGCGACGATTTCGTTGCCGAAGAAGGTTTCATGCTTCAGAAATGCCTTCTGAGCCTTGTCGAGCGCGAAATTCTCACTGTCTGTCAGGAAATCATGGGCGGCGAGGAAAAAGCCGCCGGTGCCGCAGGCCGGGTCGGCGATCGTCTTGCCCGGCTCGGGGCGCATGCATTCCACCATGGCGCGGATCAGGGCGCGCGGGGTGAAATACTGACCAGCACCTGATTTAGTGTCTTCCGCGTTACGCTCAAGCAGGCCTTCATAAATGTCGCCCTTCACGTCGGCACCCAGCATCACCCATTGCGTGCCGTCTACCATGTCGATCAGGCGGAACAGCTTGGCCGGGTCGGTGATCTTGTTCTGCGATTTGGTAAAGATCTGGCCCAGCATGCCCTTTTGCTCGCCCAGCTTGCGCAGGAGGGCGATGTAATGCGCCTCCAGATCGGCACCGCGGCGGGTCGTCAGGCTGGTCCAGTCATAGCCCTCGGGAACACCTACATCGCGGCTGTACGGCGGCTTGGCGTACTCATCCGCCATCTTGAGGAAGATGAGATAGGTCAGCTGTTCGAGGTAATCACCGTAGCCGACGCCATCATCGCGCAGCGTGGTGCAGAAACTCCAGACCTTGGAGACGATGGGGGCGGTGGTCATTCTGTTTCCTCTACTGCTGATGGTCCATCCCAGACATGAGCTGTCTCGGAATCGAAGAAACTATACGCCACGTCGTCACCACCGAGCTTCTTGTACTTTGCGAGTTCGGCGTCCAGGGCCGTGATCTTTTCGGCATTCGGCTGAAATACACCAAAATAGACGTGCTTAGCCTTTGAGCCGAAAATGGCGTGGTAAATATGCGCATCATTTGGATCGGCGCTGTGACCAAATACAAAGATGGCAGCGGGATTTTCGTGCAACTTATCTATACAATGCCGTAAATAGGAATTGGAGTTAATTTTCCGAACCTTTGCCTTTGAGGTGCCTTCGGCGACGTAGAGTGGGAGACGCTTCTTGACTGCAATAGAATGCGTAATAGTCGCAACTACACCGTCTCCAGTGTGCAGGGCCTTGAACACATCACCTGTGCGGGTTTGAAAGAGATGAAGTCCTCCATGAAGATTATAGATGTGGCAGTGAGCATCCGGTTTGAACGGTCCGCGAAATCCACCGCCGTCAATTACTCGTCCGAGCCCAAAACCATCATTCAGGAGACCCTTTTCCAAATTCACCCAGTAGAGCAGCAAGTCGTAGTTCAGGGTGAACACTTCTTGAAAATGACCCAAGAAAGCTGAACTACTTTCATATTCCAGATCTTCGCGATGCATAGGGTGTGTTTGATTAATTGCCGAAACAAGTGCTTCCCTAACTCTTTGAGCGTCCACTTCGAGCTCGTCTGAGTGGGCATTATTCCCGTAGGCGCGTTCGACGATGGCAGCATCTTCGATCGAACGCACGACCGCTTCAAAATCGACAGTCTCGAGAATTTCGAAAACGTTCCGGATCGGGGTGCCTGCCCCAAGACCTGACTTGGCCAGGAGGTCGGTGTAGTTGAAATACTGTGCCGAAAAGCCATTGCCAATTAGTAGCGCGCGGTCTTCGTCTTTGGTAGCTTCGATGGCTTCTTGAAAGCTGATGAAATCAGGCATTGGCAGTTCTCTTTTACTTTGTTCTTGGCGTCTTGGATTTCTCCGCCTTGATCTGGGCCAGCAGGGCGGCGGCGGGCTCGTCCGAGAGGTCGTGGGGAACGAGTTGGCCCGAGAAGGCTTTTTTCAGGATGGATTGGCGCAGGGCGTCGGCGCGGGTGAGGGCAGCGTCGATTTCGGCCTCAAGCCGCGTGGCGGCGTCGAGGCGGGCGCCGAGGATGCGGGTGATTTGGGCTTGTTCGGCGGGTGAGCAGATGGGAACGGGCATGGCTTTGATGTCGCCACCAGATACACCGGATTGCCCGGCAGTCGTTCGGATGCGACGTTCAATGTATGCGCGGCTCTCGCCGCAGTTCGTCGCTGCCTCGAGAAATGCTGGGTTCAGAATGTCGGACCTGATCTCGCACCGAATGAGCTTGTCAGGGTAGACGTGACTGCCATCGCCTCGATACATGGCCGACACCCCAACATAATCACGCGACCCATTGTAGCGCGTGAATACGAGATCACCTTCGGACAGGCGATAGTCCTCGAAGCTGCCGTCGGGATCGGTGATTCGTCGAAAATCCTCCAAGCCGAAGGCCATTGGCCGGACAGCACTGATCCGGAAAATTTTGAGCGGACCTTTTTTATCGGGTTTAGCCGAAATGCCATTTTGGACAGACCAAGCGAGGGCCTCAAATGGTAGGTAGGCCCAGCTGTCCGGCAGATCTCGAAGCTCCGAGAAATCGAACTTGTCCGGCCAAGCTGGCCGTTTCGGCTTCGTGGGCTTCTTGTCATTTTCGCCATCGGCGCGCCACTTAGCCAAATCCTCTTGCCAAGTTGCCAGAGCGGCTTTGTAGCGGGTGTCGCGTTCTTTCTGGATGCGGGCGAGGAGGGTTTTGGGGGCTTCCAGTTTGTCGGCGTTCTGCGCGCGCCAGTCGGCGGTGAGGCGGCCCTCAAAGGCGGATTTCAGCAGGGATTGGCGGTAGAGGCCGAGGGTGGTGCGCGCCGTCTGCAGGCTCTGGATCCCGGCGTCGATCTCGTCGAACAGCGCCTCGATCTTCTCCACGATGCGGCGTTGTTCGTTTGTGGGGGCCAGCTCGAGCGGTTGCGATTTGACCTGTTCGTCCTTCACGGCAGGATAGCTAACGCCGTATTGTTCGCCGGTTAGGGCGCTGACGAAGTCGTGGGAGATTGCCTTGTAGTAAAGGTATTTTGGTTCGATTCCATTTGCGCCGCGGAGAACGGAGAAACCAGTAGAGGCGATCTCACCATCATACTTAGCGGTAAACCAACGCCTCGATAAAGAGGGCGTCGGCTTGCCTCTTCGTGTTCCGGGACGCGACGCTGTCCGCACCGCAATCAAAAAGCTTGATCCCTTGCGCGTCATGATTGCCCGCCACGGCCGGGAGTATGCGATCAAGCAGCTGCGTCCGGTCGGCAAGGGCCTGGAGGTTTCGCGGCCCGGTGAGCGCGTTGAAATGGATGAGTGGTGCATTGACCTTCAGTCGATCATCCATTCTGCCAATTTGAAGGAATTTTTCGGTGCCGAACTTCTGGATCTGATCGGGCTTGATGGAGATACAGCGCGCTGGTGGCTTGTTCTGGCGATCGATTGCCGGACCAAAGTCATCCTCGGCATGAAGCTGACGCGGAACCCTTGCACCAGTGCGGCACAAGAATGCCTGCGCATGATTGTGAGTGACAAGGGCGAGTGGGCGGATGCGTCGGGAGCCCTCACACCGTGGTCAATGGCCGTGAGAACCGAGAACGCCATCATCTTGGCTACGCTGTCGCGCGAGATGTTGAAATGCCGCGCCGCTTCTCGCTGGCTCATGCCCTCGGCACAGGCCAGCCGAACTTTCCGATACAAATCCACGGTGAAAATCCTCCCGCCCTCCCTGTCGCCAGAAAGGGTAAAGGTGGACGACTTTTACGCCGCCCGCAGCAGGCTCATCCCGCCGCTACCGTGGCAGACTTTCGCACCGCCGTTCTCACCCTCACTGCTAAAAGCAGTAAGGGCTTTTTTTGTGCGTCCATCGCGGTAAATTTTACTGAGGCGAGGTCTGTTTTGCGAGTTTCGGTGGGGCGTCTGCTCTGTCTGAAGTCATTGAGCGACGCTGGTCTTGGATGTCTCTGATAACGAAGCCAATGGGGCGAAAATGACAAATTACTACTCGCCGCCAACGCCCCAAACCTCTGGAAGTTGGCGAAGATATTTCCTGCGCAGCATCAAATGCACAAGGCCTGAAAGAAGAGCGGGTCGCGTGGTCGTCAAAGCCAAGCTCACTGCGACAGCAAGCGATTGTTCTTCGGCTGAAAGGGCGGGAAGCGGACCTTTGCCGCAGGTGCGAGGACAAAGCGCAAATTAACGAAAGCCGTCGTTCCAGCCCTGTAGCTACGGGATTAACGAGACGAAAGCCGCAATTTTCCAGCCTCCACTCGCCAACGACTGTCATTGCTCTGAGGCGGCAATTCTGTAAATCCCATAGTGGTGCCCACAGAATTTCTATTCTGCCTCGCTCCACAGTTTATCTTTGGCGATTGTATATTTGACAAACCCGTGACGTAGGGGCAGGCTCGGATTCTACCAGAGGGGGATTCGAGACATGCCACTATACCTTGTAAGTTACGACCTGAACAAAGCTAAGAATTACCAGAAACTTTGGGATGAGATGGATAGGCTAGGCGGTCACAAACCACTTGAATCCGTCTATTTTCTTGACGTGACCAGTACTACAGCAACTGTGCTTCGGGATCACCTGAAACCGTTCATTGATGAGGACGACCAGCTTATCGTTGTACCCTTCGATCAGCGCCCCTCAACGTTCAGGGCGAAGCAGGGCACACAAGAATGGCTTGATCGCAAGTTCGGCTAATCTTCTTCCACGGCGCGGCGTACCCTACGCCCGCGCCAGATACCGCCGATCTGGACTTCAACGCCAAGAAGATTTGCAAGGGCTGATATGATGGAGGATCGCATAGGTATAATAATACCCCATTACGTGGGGTATGTAAATACCTCACCCGTTAGCCTTCTTGTCTTCCGGATTCTGCTTCACCAGCTTCTTTAGCCGTTCCTCAAACCGTTCTTCGTCGTCGTCCGTCTCTAACTGACGGGCGGCTTCTTTGAAACGGTCAAGTTGGGTTTTCTGTTTGGTCTTCATTAATCAAATCCATTTGCGCATACTCAGGTGGCAAATCCAAATCCCATGTGTGCTTCACGCTCAACCCCAACTGTTTTGCGAACTTTGACTGACTGTTATCGTCTGTATAGAAGATTTCAGCACCTCCAACTTTCGCGATAACTGCGATTTGCCTGTCAAATTTGACTTCCTGCCATCCGGCAGATACGCCAGACTTCTTATCGCCGCTTACTCGTGCGCGCCTGTTTACGTCTGCGAGTTCGATGGCACATCGAGCATCAAATGGTGCAATGTCGAAGGCGACAGATCGATTAATTTCACTTATGGCCTTCCCCATGTCTGGAACTGCGGCTAGCAGTTCCGACAGGCACGGTGTGGGCACGATTACTGTGTCACCTCTTTTACTGTGGCGATCTATCAGCGCTTCAATGCGCTGCAAACAGTATTCCACAGGGCTGCCGGTCGCGGGATTTGGCGTCGGTTTGGTTCTTGGATTCAACGCAAGTGAAAGAAAAGTGTTATCAAACGCTACTATCAATGCACTTGCCCGCCATTCTCTTCAAAATCACGAATTTCGCCAAGAGGATCGTCAGGCCAATTAACCCCCATTTCTCGGATGCGATTCACTGCGGAGCGTAAGCTCTCTCTCTGGACGGGGGCAAAATCAGTAATTGCGAAGTCGTCTATATCCCATGCTCCAACTTCACTGCGTGTCCACATGCCGCGACCGCTAACTTTCACTTCTTCAAAAAGGAAATCGCGCAGCGCTTTCGCAATATCTCGGGTTGTGGAGCAAAACACCACGCCATAAGCGCTAGTATTGATGCGAACTTTCACATCATCCTTGGTGCCCGCAATGTGATACAGTTCACCAGTAAAGGTCGCTGCGTCACGTATTCTAAGTTGCACGGCATCATCAGAGCGCTTCCCTGGGAATTGAATGACGTTTTGGCTTTTCGCGTCGGAAAACACCCCGCTCGTGCCGTCTTCTTTCAGCATGGCGTTGATTGTGTCGTGCGCTCTTTTGGACTTTTGAGACGCGGTTCCCTCCTTGATCGCAATCAACCGCTTTATGAGAGTGCTTTCATGGTTCCTATCGATTGCAAAGGCGCTGCCATGACTGCTTTCAAACACGCCGACCAAGTGCATGCTTTCGGCTAAGCCGAGCATCTTCTTGATCTCGGAGTAATAGTCCACCAGCCGCCCGAAAGGCATGCTTTCGGGCGTAAAATCGTCAATCTTGAAGGTGTACTTCGTAGTTTCTGTCATATCCTGCGTCTCCGGCGCAGATTCTACGCGCCCAACGAGTCCCGGTAAAGAACTCTCTTGCCAACAACCCCAGATAATGCCTTGGACGCTCTTTCCACATCGTTGACGCCGTTCGCTTCACGATTGTTGTAGCGGAAGTCGAACTCCGCAGCGTAGCGGTGCAGGTGCTGCTTTCCGCAGTGCTGATAGATGCCTTTCATGCCGCGCTTGAAGACGCTGTAGAAGCCTTCGACGGTGTTCGTGTGAACCTGCGGTTTTTCGCGCTTCACATACTCGCCCTTGCTGTGCGTGGTGAAGTCGTGGTCTACGAAATCGCGGCCAAGGTGCGTATACTGCTTGGCTTCGTCGGTGTAGATCACGGCTTCTTTCGCGATGTTCTCGCGCAGGATCGGCACCAGCGTATCCTTCTTGATGTCGTCAACCACGATGGATTTAGCTTGCTTGGTATCGCGGTCCACCAATGTCAACATGGCGTTCTTGTGAGCATACCCTCGCGCACCCTTCTTCTTGGGCTTGTTTGGGTTCTGACCGATGAAAGTTTCATCCACTTCAACTGTGCCGCCATTGCCGCCCATCGGGGCCAGATCTCCGGAGCGCATACACTCGCGGATACGGTGCGTAAGGAGCCAAGCAGATTTGTAGGTAATGCCGAGAACGCGGTGCAGTTGATGGCTGCTGATGCCCTTCTTGCTAGACACCATCAGGTGAATGGCTTGAAGCCACAGGTGCAGCGGAAGGTGACTTTCCTCGAAGATCGTGCCTTTGCGCACGGTGAACTGCTTGCGGCACTCGCGGCACTTCCACAGGCCGTGGCGCTCTTTGCCCTCTGGGTTCTTCTTGCTGGCCTTTGTGCGGACGCCTTCCAGCTTGTAGGCGCTATCGACCACGCCGCAATGCGGGCAGACCGGACCATCCGCCCAAAGCATCGCTTCGACATGGGCAAAGGCGGCTGCTTCGTCGTGCATGTATGGGGCGGAAAGAACGGACATTTCAAAAACCTCTAACTTGTTGACTCCAATATAGGACTCTCAGTTTGGTTTGTCAAATATACAATCGCCTTATCTTTGTTACTGCAGATTCTGCTATCAAAGGGGCGGCAGCTAACTGCGGCAGGTTCACATCCAGATTGGGCCAGTGTGCAGCAATAGCCGGGCTTCTTGCACAGCCGGCTTCGTACTTAGTGGGCATCTTGCGGACATGGCCTGAGTAGTCCATTTTTACCCTTAGGGGGATGAGCCGTGAAATGCCGGAAGACCTAAGAGCCAATGCGCCGAGTTATCTGACCACCAAAGAGGTGGCGGATATTTTGCGCGTGAAGGAACGCAAGGTTTACGACCTTGCGGGCGCCGGTGAGATCCCGCACCGGCGCATTACCGGCAAATTGCTGTTCCCGAAAGCAGAACTGCTGGACTGGATCGACAACGGCTGTGGGCCATTAGCGGGCACACGGCCGCCAGTTTTGACCGGATCGCATGATCCACTTCTGGACTGGGCTGTGCGTGAAAGTCGATCGAACCTTGCGACCTTGTTCAACGGCAGCCGTGCCGGTCTGGAATGTTTTTCCGAGGGGCAAGCGGCGCTGACAGGGCTGCATATCCAAGGCGGAACGGATTGGAATGTCGATGCCGTCACCGCACAAGAGCTGAAGGGTTGTGTGCTTATCGGGTGGGCATCCCGTGCCCGGGGGCTGGTTCTATCGACGGATTCGCGCAGGAAGATCACCAGCTTTAGCGACCTCAGAGGCAAGCGCGTTGTGCTGCGCCAGCCCGGTGCCGGAGGGGCCATTTTTTTCGATGACATGCTTCGGCGCGAAGGGCTGAGCGTTGCTGATCTCGATCTGGTCAGCGGGCTGGCCTACACCGAATATGACGCGGCGGCGGCGGTGGCCGCAGGCCAGGCAGATGCCGCGACAGGGATCGAAGCGATGGCGCGGCAGTTCAATCTTGGCTTTCTGCCGCTAGCTCAGGAACGCTTTGATCTTTTGATCGACCGACATGCCTATTTCACGCCAGCGGTGCAAAAACTGCTGGCTTTTGCCCGCAGCCCGGCGTGCCACGAAAAGGCTGAGGCAATGGGCGGTTATGATCTTGGCCAGATGGGGACAGTGCGCTGGTTGCCAGACTGAAGTATGGACGTTGGATAAGCCATTATTGGCGTCTTACTTTACAGTTTCAAATCCATAGCTCGCAAGGATCTGCTGCCCGTCGGACGCAAGGATGAAGGCGGCCAGATCGTCTGCTTGTGGAGGCATCGTTCAGCACGCTCAAGCCGTAGTCGGCCCCAACGACCAGCGCCTCGGGCAGTTGCACGATCTGTAATGTCGGGGTGTCACGCTGGGCAAGCACTGCGTTGGTGCAGTAGGTCAGGAACAGATCCGCCCGATCCTCGCTCATAACCCAGCCATAGGGGTTGCGGCCCTCTGGCGGCGTAGCGCTGTTCGGCCCACCGGTGAGTTGCAGGGCTTTGGCTTCGAGCGTGGCGGTGGCGCCTTGTCGAACCTCGCCCGCCTTGCCGAATAATTCCCAAGCGTAATCACCCGAAGGGTCGGCCTTGGGCGTTGAGGTGCCAAGCCGGATGTCATCTGATAGCATGACATCCAAGACTGTATCACTCGTGACCTCGACCTCCTGTTGCGCCAGCGCGCACAGGCTGTTGCGAGCGAACATAGTCACAGTGCCGGACAGGCCCTCATCGGCAAGCGTTTGCGGGTGGCGCATGTTGGCGGAGGCGAAGACCTCGGCGAGTTCACCTTGTTCGATCCGTTCACGGAGCAGGCCAGAGGGGCCGAATTTGCGCTGGACCGTTGCGCCCGTCGCGGTTTCAAAAGCGTCTGCAATATCTGTCATTGCCGTCTTGAGACTGCCCGCCGCGTGCAAGCGGACCTCTTGGGCGATGGCGGGCCCTGCAACCACTGTCATTGCGAAAATTCCGGCTGTGATGATGGATTTCATGGGATACCCCTAAATTTAAGAAAGGCGCGCCCGCTGTAGGCGCGCCTTATCATCAGATTATTTTGCGTTGGGGAAGAATAGCTGCTGGCCGTCGACCTTGAAGTCGGCAATCGCGGCTTGGCCTTCATTGGAAAGCACCCAGTCGATGAATTGCTGGCCCAGATCGGCCTTCACGTTGGCGTGCTTTTCAGGGTTCACGAGGATGATGCCATACTGGTTGAACATCTTCTCATCGCCTTCGACCGCAATTCCATAGTCGCCCTTGTTGCCAAAGCTGATCCAGGTCGCGCGGTCGGTCATGATATAGGCGTTCATGCCGGTGCCCGTGTTTAGCGTAGCCCCCATGCCAGAGCCGGTTTCGCGATACCAGCCGCCGGATGCTGCATCGACGTCAACGCCTGCGTCTTTCCACAGGCGAAGCTCGGCCTTGTGGGTGCCGCTGTCATCGCCGCGCGAGGCAAAGGGGGCCTCCGCCTCGGCGATCTTGGCCATGGCGGCGGCGACATCGGACATGCCCGCTACGCCCGCTGGATCATCCGGAGGCCCGACGATGATAAAGTCATTATACATCACGTCGCTGCGGCTAACCCCGTCACCGTCGGCGACGAATTTTTCCTCTGCCGGTTTGGCATGGACAAACAGCACGTCCCCGTCGCCATTGGTGGCGTTCTTGATCGCCTGACCGGTGCCGACGGCAACGACGCGCACCTCGATGCCAGTCTTGTCCTGAAAAATCGGCAGGAGGTATTCGTAGAGCCCCGAGTTTTGGGTCGATGTGGTGGACTGGACGATAATAAAATCGTCCTGCGCGGCAGCTGGGCCGGACAGGCCAAGTGCCAGAAGGCCCGCTGAGGCCAAGCCGAGGAAGTTGCGTCTAAACATTATCATTCTCCTTTATGATACTTTGGTTTTACGTTTCGGATGGAACGAACAGACGCCCGCCAAGCCATGCCTGCGCGGCCTCTGATGTCGGCTCTTCCAGCACCCGCTCGACAGGGCCGGTTTCGGCGACACGTCCGCCATGAAGAAAAATGAGATCATCGCCCAGCCTGCGGGCCTGACCGGGGTCATGGGTTACGAGAACGATTGTGGTGCCGTTGTCGCGCGCGTCTTGGATCAGATGCTCAATCGCCAGGATCGAGGCGGGATCGAGGCTTGCAGTTGGCTCGTCGAGGAACAGCATGCGCGGTGCGCTGATCATGGCGCGCGCCATTGCAAGCCGCTGTTGCTCTCCGCCGGACAAAACGCGAGCGGGCTTGTCTTTCAGCGCGTCCATTCGAGCGAGGGCGATTGTTTCAGCCTCCCGCGCCTTGCCCTCAGCCCCCCGGATGCCGAGCACGGACAGCGCAAAACGCAGGTTTGCCGCGACGGAGCGGCGCAACATCACGGGGCGCTGAAATACCATCGCCTGTTCCTGCCGCGCGTCTCGATCCAGTGGCTGCCCGCGCCATGACACACGCCCCTCAGTCGGCTGGATCAAGCCATGTAGTAGCCTCAAAAGCAGGCTTTTGCCGCTGCCATTGGCACCCATAATCACTGTGCAACGGCCCGGCACTATATCCAGATCAATCCCATCGATTAACCGCTGCCCGCCAGCGTCGAAGCACAAGCCGCGTGCTGACAGAAGCGGAGCAGGCGCCACCCCACTATGGTCTCGTATATCGATGAAGGCCTCAGACATAAGCTGCCCTTGCAGCGGTCCCGCGAATCGCCATCAAAAGGCCATTCACGATCACCGCAATCGTCAGCAGAATAAGGCCAAGCGCCAGTGCAAGCTGCATGTTTCCCTTTGAGGTTTCCAGCGCAATGGTGGTTGTCATCACGCGGGTGACATGGTTGATATTGCCTCCGACGATAATGACCGCGCCAACCTCGGCTACTGCACGTCCGAACCCCGCCAGCGCGACCGTCAGCAAGCTGTAGCGCGCGTCCCAGAGCAGAGCCAGAATACGGTCCAGCGGGCCGACGCCGAGCGAGGCGAACTGTTCTGCATATTCTCCATTAAGGTCTTCGATCACTTGCCGCGTTAAGGCTGCAACGATGGGTGTCACCAAAATGGTCTGCGCCACGATCATGGCCGTGGGCGTGTAAAGCAGGCCTAACACCCCCAACGGACCTGCGGCGGAGAGCATCAGATAGACCAGCAATCCTACCACCACCGGCGGCAGGCCCATTAGCGTATTCAGAGCGACGATCACGCCAGTGCGTAACGGAAACCGGAATGCGCCGATCACGGCCCCCAAAGGCAGCCCGATCAGACAGGCTGCGGCAACCGCCGTTATGGTCACTTGCAGCGATAACACGATGATCTCGATCACGTCGGGGTCCCACGACAGGATAAGCGCCACCGCTTCCATAAAGATCGCCGAAAAGCTCTCCATTCCTGCATATCCTCCCATTCCTCGGAAAAATTGCACAATAACGCATATGAATCCATAGCGATGAGTGGTCAACTTCGATGACGCGGCTGGCTAAGGGCGGATATTGCGGTATTCTGGAACGATGATCGGATGGTAATCGACGCGGAATGACCCGACCAAGCTCCAGCATCGGCGAATGGCTCCGCTCTTTCAGTGGAGAGGTTTCCGGTGCGCTTGGCGATCTCGGGACATTTCTGCCCTATGTGATTGCAATTACCGGTGCCGGTATCTTGGCACCCACGCCGGTTTTCGTCGGGTTCGCGGCCGGTTACGCGCTGGTGGCGTTAGTCTACAGGGCACCCATCGCTGTGCAGCCCATGAAGGCCGTCGGCGCGCTCATCATTGCCGGAAGCCTGACCGCGCCCGAAACCGCATGGACAGGTGCGATCATCGGAGCCTTTCTGCTGGTGTTCTCCGCAAGCGCCCAGCTTGGCAAAGTCGCATGGGCCATTCCGCAATCTGTCGTGACCGGGTTACAGGTCGGGCTTGGGCTGATGCTGGGAATGGTTGCTATTGATTTGATGGCCGCACAATGGGCGCTGGCGATCCCTGCTCTGGCGGTGCTTGCGCTGTCGTTGATCTGGGGCCGTGGGCCGTGGGCGTTGATCGTCGTGGGTGCGGCAGTTCTGGTTGCCCCTGTAAGCGACCCGCTCGTTATCACTGAGGCGCCGGATGCCAATATCTCAATCCGCGCGCTGCTGTCGGGCATCACAGCGCAGCTGCCCCTGACGCTGCTTAACGCGGTTGTCGTTGCGGCGGCGGTGACGCGGTCGCTTTATCCGTCCCGCGCTTCATTGGTAAGCCAGCGCAAGCTGGCGGCGACCAGCGGGGCGCTTAATCTGTTTTTGGTGCCGTTTGGTGCCCTCCCCATGTGCCACGGCGCGGGCGGCATTGCGGCGCATCACAGGTTCGGCGCGCGCGGGATCGGTTCTCCAATGATCATGGCGGTATTGTGTGTGGCGGCGGCGCTGGCCGGACGGGATGTGATCGGATGGCTCACGATGATCCCGATGCCAGTGGTCGGCGCGCTGCTGGCCTATGCAGCGGCTGATCTGGTGCTGAGCCGCCGGATGTTCGACGCCAGAGCTGACTGTCGCCCCGTTATCGGGGCTGCCGCTATAATGACTGTGGCACTGGGTGCCGGGGCGGGTTTGATCGTCGGATTGGCGGCCGAGGCAGTGCGGGTGCAGATCCGCCGTAGGCGCCAAGTGATGAATACACACAGATAAACGAATAAGGACATGCTCATGACCACCAACAATTCGGAAATACGCGAGCATGAGGTATCCGCTGAAGCGTCAGATCTCTCCGACAAGATCCGCAATGGGCCGGTTCGTGTCGATGCTGCAATTATCGACACAGAGGGCGGATTTCGTTGAAAAACTCACCACCTCGTCCCAACGGGTAGGATCAGCAGAATACTTTCCCTCGAAGAGGCCTTTCCGAAAACATGGTTTGCCTATGGGCCTGTGATGAGAGCGATGTTCCAGATTGTCGGGTCGATTTTTGCGTGGCAGAGTTTTTCCACAGAATGGGCGGGAAGCTGTCTTTCGCTGCAGTCGGCCCACCATGAATCAAGGCGTTTAAAGCGGACGTTGAGGGGCCTTATTATCGCTTGGCGCTGATCCGAAAAATTGAAAATCCAAGGTTCCATAGGGATAGAATATCCAACTCTTTTATTGGTCTTTATATTTTTGAATTTTTTAGAAATTGAAACTTCAGTGGTGGTCAGCAATGATTTCGAGTTAGGCAGGTAAGAGCGACATGATATTAATAATTAAGGAAATTCAAGATGCGCCTCAATATCGCGCGAATGTGTCATAATTATCAGGATTGATGCCAGCAGATGATAAGTAATCATATAATTCATGTAGGAAATTTTTTGACGCCCTAATTAGATCACTAGACATAAGGGTAATATCTCGTGGAACCTCTACAAGCGCTGATACAATTATTAAACCCCCGGCTTCTCCATGTTTAAATGCCAGTACCGGCTCTTCTTCAAAGTCCATAGAGCTATAGAAAAATTCTTGACCAGACCTTTGACGCTCTGCCGCAACCCACGCACTCAAACAACGTGCAAATTCAACTAAGAGAATCCCATCGTGAGAAAATACCAACTTCCCGCTTGAGAAAATCGTTAACTCACCCTCTGTATCGGTAATTAGCCGGTATCTTTCCGTGCCAACCAAAAGAGAGCTTACATTAAAAGATATGTGAATCACGGTCTGCCTCCGTTAAGTGGTCCAGTCTGGTTGTTAGTGCATGGTCGACCTTTGACCTATCGGAACGATGCTTTTGATCGCTGGTGACCGTTTAAGCAACCAGGGGTTTCGGAGGCAATAGATGAAGCGCCAGCTGCTCAATTCTCAATGCAGTTTCATCTGCGCGCTGAATGTACTCAGCGAGAGCGCCCGCATTCAAAGCTTCACTATCGGGCAGATCCAGTTCAAGCCGCTTTAGTAGCTCGCATCCTTCACTTTCTAGCTGTGCGATGTGAAGCGTGTCATTCCTACGGAACTCTTGGCTTCCCATGATAGGGTAATGACGATCATGATGAACGCTCCACCGGCTGCGTATCTCTTGGCAGGCCGATTTCAGCGTCAGAAAACTACGTTTTGCTCGCATGCGTTTTTCTTGAGCCGTCATCTTCAACGCGACCACCTCGTACTCTTGCGCTGTGGCCTGGGCTTTCTTGGAGATACGATGGGCGAGGGCGGCATAGATGAGTGCGGCAGAAGCAATTAAGAGAGAGGCTGCGTCAAAGAAGTAAGTCCGGAACAATTCCGCAATTGAACCTACTACCTGATCCATGGTCTATCCCCCCAGCTTTTAACGTATATTGTACTTCTGTGCGGCTTGTGCAAGGCGGGGTTGGCGGTAGGCCCGATAATCTTCACATGTCCGCTATGTTGGGCCGCACCGCGGCATCCAAGCAAGGATTGGAATGTCCGCTTCGGCCGTCTCCGAAGACGGCCCAGGCATTTAGATTTCGATAGCTTCGGCGATAGCCAGCGCATCTTCGAGCTCCACGCCGAGGTAACGCACCGTACTGTCCATCTTCGTGTGGCCAAGGAGGAGCTGCACCGCCCGCAGGTTGCCGGTCTTCTTATAGATCTGCGTCACCTTGGTGCGCCGCATCGAGTGCGTGCCATAGGCGCTGGCCTCCAAGCCAATGGACGTCACCCATTCTCGGACAATACGAGCGTACTGGCGGGTCGAGATGTGAAGCCGACATCAACCGAGCCGCGAGCATGCCTCAGCTGCCAATTAGCCACCTCAGCTGACACCCCTTGAACCGGCCTTTGGAACTTGTCGCAGCAAGACCAGTGCTCCTCTTTGAGGGCTACTGACAACCGAAAAGCTATATAGCAGCCCTAAGAATGCGTCTTGCTCACCCAAGAGTCTGTTTGGTATCCGTTTTTCCAACATCACGCTGAAGCTTGCATATTTGTGCTGAGCTCTCGCTAAATCGTGCTGCCGGAGGGCACTAGAATGGATGAAGTCAGCGGTATCGATCTGGGCATTTTTTTCGACGCAGCGCCGACGGCGCAGATGGTGTTCACGCCGGACCTCCGGATCGTCGCGGCGAACCAACGTTATTGCGCCATGCTGGGCCGCCAGCCCGAAGAACTAATCGGGAACCGGGTTTTCGAGGCATTCCCAGCTAATCCAGATGATCCGAACTCGGACGCCGAGGCGGAATTGCAGGCCTCGACAGACGCAGTTGTCGCGACTGGCGAGGCACAGGAAATGCCGTTGCGACAGCACGATGTCCAGGAAGCCGACGGTCGCTACGGCACAAGATATTGGCGCATCCTGAACTCACCCGTCTTCGCCGACGCATCCGAGCCGGAACGGGTGACCCACGTGATCCATACAGCCGAAGACGTCACGCGGAGCATTCTGGGGGAGCGCGCTGACGCTGCGAAGCGAAGGGCTGCAATGCGCGGTGCGGAGCTCAGCTACTTCGAGTTCGACCCGGCTTCCGGGAGGCTGACCCGCTCGCCGCAATTGGATGCCCTGTTCGGCTTTGAACCAGGAGAGACTGTCACAACGGCGCAGGAGTTCTTTGACCGCATCCATCCCGATGACCATGGGGCGACCATAGCCGAGATTGAGCGCGCCGGTCGCACCATTGGGTCGGACCTGCATCTCGACTACCGGATAATGCACCCCGACGGAACCGTGCGATGGGCCATTGGGCACGGCGAATCTGTTCGAGATCCGGATACGCAGCATGTCAGGATCGTCGGCATCGTGCTTGACGCGACATCGATCCGCGAACGCGAAGAGAGCCTGCGCGAGGCGGTCGGCGCGCGTGACCTCCTGATCGCAGAGGTTAACCACCGGGTGAAGAACTCGCTCCAGATGGTGACGAGCATCCTTAACCTGGAAGCATCCGCGACCGAGGACGCGGCGGCTCGCGCGTCGCTCAAGGCCGCTACGACGCGCGTGAACGCCGTAGCGGCGATCCATGCCTCGCTCTACGAGGACGAAGACGTCAGTTCGGTTCAGATCGACAGATATATGGAAAGGTTGAAAGAGCACCTTGACGCTTCGCTTTCGAGTGAAGGCCGGGGCGTGAAAATCGCGCTCGACGTGGAACCGATCCGGCTTCCAACCGACAAGGCCATCACACTGTCCCTGGCGGTGAATGAGCTGGTGACCAACTCATTCAAGCACGCCTTCGGGAACGAAGACGAAGGCGCTGTCACCATCAGCCTACGGCGTAGCGGCGGCGACACGATCGTTCTCGAGGTCGCAGATGACGGAACAAGCTCGTCTACTGATCGTTTAGAGATCAAGTCACCATCGTCGGGTCTCGGACAGCGCTTGATTAAGGGGATGGCGTCGCAATTGGGCGGGACAATCGAAGTAGAGGGCAAGAATGGCTGGCGGACACGCATTTATTTTCCCGAGTGAGGGAGCCGCCGCTCTGAAAGTGCTAGTAATTGAAGACAACATTTTTATCGCGCTTGATCTGGAAGGGCAGCTCGAAGAAATGGGACATGACGTCGTCGGCATTGCCGCGACCGCGACGAAGGCGATCGAGATGGCCCTAAAGTCGGTTCCTGATCTTGCAATCGTCGATCTTCAGCTTGCTGATGGGAGCCGTGGGCAGGATGCGGCGTTCGTGCTTCGTGCGGAGATGGATATTCCGTCCATCATCGTGAGCGGGAGCATGCACCAGGTGACCGACGAGGAGAGGGCGGCAATCCGTCCGCTGGCGATGCTGTCAAAGCCTCTGCTTTCGGGTGAACTTGGCCGCGCAATCGAAACCGTGAAAATCTCGGATAGCCCCAAGGACGAATGACGGCTGTCGCAAACCGCATAAAGCGGACCTTAACAGCCAAAACTCGAACGGCAGCAAAGTCCCGCATTGCTGCCACTCGCCACCCGAGATGCTGCACGACGGACGAATGACCGGTCTGGTGAAGCTGCGCTGCAGCGCTGTTGGCGATCATAGATGACCGCTAATGGAATGTGTCGGCTGCTTCCCCACCGTTGGGTTATCCTGAACCGGGATCAACCGCGCAACAAGGAGAAGCAGCCATGTGTGCAAAGAAGACAGGAAGCATTGGAGACCTTGCCGTCGTTGGGATCGACATCGGCAAGGATACGTTTCACTTGGTCGGGTTCGACCGGTCTGGCCAGCTGGTCATGCGCAAGCAGATCAAACGCTTGGCCCTGAACGCCACCTTCGAAGGGCTACCACGCTGCATCGTGGGAGTGGAGGCTTCAGCACCGGCGGTCGCACCATTCTCGGCCGGATCACCAAACGCGGCAGCCGCTATTTGAGGATGTTGTTCGTGCAAGCGGCGAAAGTGATCATGATGCGGCCACACCGATGGGCCGACTTCAGTTTCGGCCCGTGGCTGACCGAAGCGGTGGCACGCATGCCCCGAAACAAGGCGGCCATCGCGCTTGCCAACAAGCTCGCCCGAACCGCCTGGAGCCTACTGCGGCACGGCACCCGGTTCGACGCGCCAAAAGACGCGGCCATGGAAGCGATCTGACGCCTTCCACGGTCACAAAGGAGTTCGCGATAGAGAGAACAGCATGGAACGGAGAAAATACGCCCCCAGAGTCTGACGGCCCAAATGGTCATCATGGACCTTGCCGGTAATGAGACCACGGCGCGTGCGTAACCCCATCAAGGCCACGGCCCGCGAGCCGATCAACAGGCCGGATACATATGAGCGATTTCCGAAATCGTGCAAAATTCTCGATTGCGAACAGCAGCCGACACATACATTTGGGCCGAAACAAACTACGCTCGCATGTCCACCTGAGGCACAAAGAGCGGTCAATGGCTCCTAATGACTCGAGATCACGCTGCGACAGTATCAAGGCTGAGGTGTGCGGCCCCCGCCGCGGCCAATGCGCCTTCGAGAAAACCGCCATTATCTGGGGCGGCTTCGGTCCCAGCGAAGATCAAGCGGTCAGTCGACGGGACCGCACGATACATGTGATGGCCACCGGACGGTGTCTGGTCAGCAGCGACAGCAGTGTTTAGATCCATACTCCAATCCTTGAATATTACTTCATCGGGTGTAGCCGCCCTTGGGCCGAATAACCGCACCAGTTGGTCAACGGCTGCGTCGCGGAACTCCGGAAGGCGCCCGGCGCCGGGATAAGCAAAACCAAAAAGCGCCCCCACGCTAGCCCCATCAGGCGAAGCATCGTGTATCTCGGCCAGCGGCCCGCAGTGCGAAATCGCGTCCCCATTCAGCCCTTGGTCCCGCCAGAAGGGGGTCGCATAAGTTGCAACCAGCTTGGTCTGCCCCGCCATCCATGTGGGCACCTCCGGGACAGAAATGCCCAGCCTGGTAGCCAACCGTGGCGGCAAGGCGAGCACGACTCGCGCAGACCGTATTGTCTGACCTGCTGTTGAGACAGTTACTCCTGTCGCATCTTCAGCCACACTTTCCACCGGGCGCGATAAGAACAGGCTATCTCCGATCTCTTCCGCCAATGCGTCGCTGACACTCGTAAGCCCGCCCGCCACACGCAGCGCACCGCTCATGGTGGCAAATTCGAGATCGCGGCGGATCATGCCCCTCGCATCCTCAAAAACCAGACGCCCGGTCGCGTATTGTGGAAAGCTGTCTATTCCGAGACGAGAAAGAAGCGCCAGCATGCGGTGATTATGCGGCCAGATCCATGATGGCCCAAGATCATAGCCATTTTGCGACAACATTCGGCCACCTGGCCTGTCGCGGGCCTCCAGCACTGTTACCTCGCGCCCTTGGGCTCTTACCGCGCTTGCCAGCGCCAAGCCCGAAAGCCCTGCACCTATGATGCAAAGTTCAGTTTCGGTGCTCACGTCAAAAAGCTCTCCCACTTGGCTCAGGTGGCCTGTATTGGGTCAGGCCTGCGCAAATTCGAAATCTGAAGTGGCTTTTAACTTAGACAAGACGCGAATCTGAAACCAATGTCAAAGCTCGTTTATTTACCGGTGATGAAAGTAAACCGGCGTTCCATGAATTTTTTTTGAGCAGCATCAAGGCTCAGCGTTAAGCGTATCTCGAGAGCGCCTTTGCTGTAATCACTCTACCCGTATGATCCGGCGGGCCAGGACTGACTGGCCGGGAATGTCCAGGAAACGCAGCTCATACGTGCCCGGCGCGTCCGGAAGGGTGATGGAAAGCGGCGGCGCGCCGTCGATCCTGATGGCGGTGATCCAGGTGAAGATCGCCTGATTTGCCCGCGCGATCGAGATGCGTTGATCGCCGCTGGCATTCTGAACCGTCCAACCGACGCTGATGGTCTCGCCGGCGGCGGCAGTCTCGGGCGCGCTCAGGCTAGCGCCGCTTTGGAGCGCGGCATCCGCGGCAAGCACCTCGATGGCGTGCCGCGCAAGCACGCGGCGGCCCTCGTTCAGCACATAACGCAGCTCGTAGAAGCCCGTCTCGGCGGGGGCAGCCAGCTTGGCATCGGTATCCTCGCCGACCCTGACATAGGGACCGGATTTTTCATCCGGCGTGCCGATTGGAACGATCGTGACGTAGTCCTGGCCGTGGACGGCGCCGGTCCACGCAACGCCGATCGTGTCCTCGGCCCTGATCTGATCGGGGCCGCTCAGCGTGACCTCCGGCTCGGTGATTTCGATGGGATTTGACGCCAACGTGCGGCGACCCTCGTTCAGGACGTAGCGCAGCTCGTAAAGGCCGGTCTGGCCGGGCGCCTGCAAGTCACTCTCGTTGTCGTCCCCGACCCGAACGTAATTCTCGGCGCTGCCCTCATCAGCGCCCATCGGCACGATGGTGATGAAGTCCTGCGCGTCCACCGTTCCGGTCCAGCTGACGCGAATCTTGTCCCCGGCAAGGGCCGTTTCCGGGGCGTCTAGCGTGACCTTCGGCTCGGTGATCTCGATGGGCGTTGAGGCCAGCGTGCGGCGGCCCTCGTTCAGTACGTAGCGCAGCTCGTAAAGGCCGGTCTGGCCGGGCGCCTGCAGGTCATTCTCGCTGTCGTCCCCGACCCGTATGTAATTCTCGGCGCTGCCCTCATCAGCGCCCATCGGCACGATGGTGATGAAGTCCTGCGCGTCCACCGTTCCGGTCCAGCTGACGCGAATCTTGTCCCCGGCAAGGGCCGTTTCTGGGGCGTCTAGCGTGACCTCCGGCTCGGTGATCTCGATGGGCTTTGACGTCAGGGTGCGGCGGCCCTCGTTCAGCACGTAGCGCAGCTCGTAAAGGCCGGTCTCGCCGGGTGCCTGCAGGTCGTTCTCACTGTTGTCGCTGACCCGGATATAATTCTCGGCGCTGCCCTCTTCAGACCCCATCGGCACGATGGTAATGAAGTCCTGCGCATCCACCGTTCCGGTCCAGCTGACGTGGATCTTGTCCCCGGCAAGGGCCGTTTCTGGGGCGTCTAGCGTGACCTCCGGCTCGGTGATCTCGATGGGCTTTGACGCCAAGGTGCGGCGGCCCTCGTTCAGCACGTAGCGCAGCTCGTAAAGGCCGGTTTCACCTGGTGCCTGCAGGTCATTCTCACTGTCATCGCTGACCCGGATATAATTATCGGCGCTGCCCTCCTCGGCGCCCATCGGGACGATGGTGATGAAGTCCTGCGGCGCGACCGTTCCGGTCCAGCTGACGCGGAACTTGTCCCCGGCAAGGGCCGTAGCGGGGCCGTCCAGCGTGACGTCATATTCAGGCTCTGGTTCGGGCAGAGGTTCAGCCGAAGGTTCCGGAGTGGACACAGCCTCGCTCACGCTCGCAAAGGCCTTGCCAAGCTCGTCGGCATTGCCAGCCGATAGATACTGACCACCGGTCCTGTCCGCGAGGCAGGACAGCGCACTCGCATCCGCATCGCCAAGACCGAAGCCGACGACATGCGCGGTAAAGCCGACGCCGCCTTTTTCCAGCGCATCGGCTAGCGCGCAAGGGTCGCGCTCGCAGCTCTCCAGCCCGTCCGAGATCAGGATCACGGTCGCGGGCATATCTGTGTAGGACATTTCGGTCGCGGCTCGCTCAACGGCGCTTGTCAGGGGCGTCTTGCCGGTCGGAGTGATCGCGCCAATCCGTTCGAGGATACCCGCGCGGGTATCCTGCGCCGGCGTGACAAGTGTTTCGATGTCGGTGCAGTCACCCCGGCGGCGATGACCATAGGCCATGAGCCCAACATTGCGGTCGGCGGTCCATTCGCCCAGTAGATTTTCCATCACATCGCGTGCAATCTCGATCTTGGCAGTACCGTCGATCTGGCCCCACATCGAGTTCGAGCCATCAAAAACGATCATCACGTTTTCATCGGCGGCATACGCGGCCGTGGAATAGGCCAGAGTGCCGACAAGCGACAGTGTCGCCGCGTTGAAGAGGTTATGTTTCATATTCACTTCCTTCGCGTGTGATGATCCGTATGCGGTGCGCCTTGTTGCCGATATCGAGCCTTACTGCTTAGCAAGCTGTCAAGGTACGATGCCGTCACTTAGGGGGCCTATGACGGTTCCGCTCGCTTCGAGCGCCGTGGCGGCATCTGTCATCGCGGCCTGCAAAGCCGCCGCTTCGCGACCTATGCTCTCGCCCTCAGCCTGCCCAAGTATCTTACCCGTTTCGATGTCGATTTCCTGAGCAAAGACCAAGTAACCGTCAGGCTTTTCCACCCGGAATATCTTGAAATTGAGAAACCGGCGCGGCGGGTCGAGCTTGCCTGGCCCGGCCTGGCAGATCTCGCGCATCCCGATTTCGGGCAGGATTGCGTTGCTGCGGCCCATCCGGAACCGGATGTGCCGGGTGGATCCGTCGCGGGCGGTGCCGGCGAGGTCGCGCTCCGTCTCAAGAGCGCGAAAATAGTCGCCCGGCGCGTACTCCGCGGGCGGGGTCATGCCACGCGCAGCAAGAAAGCCGCGCGTTGCGGTGTTTTCTTGAGCGAAGTCGGGCGCTTCCGCCTCCTCGCTGTCACTGCATGCGTCCATGTTGGGCATCACGGTGTCGCGCGGTTCCATCGCAACAGGAAAGGTGTATTTGAAGCCCTCCGACACACCCTCGAGCTTGCCGACAAAAACCTTGTGGCCGATGACGCGCATCGTCAGTGAACCGCTCTCGATTCCGATGTCCTGCGCCACATATGTTGTGTCATCATTCGCCGATTGCACGAAGAGCATACTCTTGCCGCCCTGGCTGATGACGAACTCGCGCCCGCATTGATTGACTTCCATCTCGAACAGGCCTTCGCTTTGCGGTTTGCGAATGGTCTGACCAACCCAGCCCTCGCGATTGTTGTACGCCTGCGCGATACGCCCGGCATCCGGCAGGGCATTCCCCGGCGCGACGTTGACGAAGCTTTTACCAAAGAAGTACTCGTAGGTGCCCTCGCAAGGCGGAGCCCCTCCTTTGGCGGGATCGGCCATGCCCGTAATGGCCATCAGGGCGAACAGCCAGGCGACGCTGCTCTTGCGCGTTCCTTGCAAAGGTACCGTTTGCATTTCGTCCAGTTTCGGGCCGGATCTGTCGCGACGTGCTCGAATAGCCATGTTCTTTTCCTCCTTCGCTTAGGGTTCAGGATGATCGCCGTGCAGGCGGTCGATGATGCGGCGGGCCGTGGCAATATCTTCGAACACGCCGTGAAGATCCTCCTCGATCTTGTCCGCCGGCGTAGTCAGGCGGCTTAATTTGATGAAATCCGCATCGCGCTTGAGAGCCATGAAGAAAGAGTCGTCGTGAAATCCCGCCTCCAATCCCTCGGCGCCGCGGCGGCCGCCCTCTTTCTTGGCTAATCGCACGAGGCCGGCCAGAAACTCAGGCGCCAGCACGTCACGTGCAACTTGAGGGTCGGCGGAATAGGCCTCAAAATGTCGCTCGAATTCAGCATGGCCGGTTTCGACCTTGGGCATGCCGCGCCCGGAAGTGCCGCCAAACATCTCGGTCAGCTTGTTGCCCATGCCGAAATCGCGCGCGATCAGGATGCGCGTTGGAATCGGGTCCGGGACACCAATGCGCAGAAGCAAACCCTTGAACAGCGTCTTGCTGGAACGATCGCTTGTATCGTTATCCGCGTTTGAGCTGCTTTGGCTCTTATCACTGAAGAGCTTAGCCTCGACAACTTCGAATGCCGTGTCGCGGTAAGTCCCCTCGAGCCGGTCGCCGATCCACGACCGCGTAAAGGACCGGATCACGCCCAGCTTCTGCATGCGCTCCAGCGGAAATCCCTTGTGTGCGTCGCGGTCATAGCTCAGATCCCCCAGGAAATCGCAGACAACGGGCATCACGGTCTGCGCGGCCGCGCCGCTCCATCTGTCCGCCTGCCGCTTCCACAGAAGAAAGGCGGCGACGGCGCCGAAGGCAAGCGGCACGCCGAAGCCGACCAACAGCCCGGCCAGGCCGTTCGCTCCGGCCCCGAAGAGCACGAACAACAGCCCGAGCGCCGCCCCGCCCGCCAGCGCCATCGCGGCATGCCTTTTGGCCACGGCCAGAATGGCCTGTCGCTGCGCTTCCAGCTCACTCAGGCGGGGCGCGACGCGAGTCCGGAACACCTCGCTAAAGCCGGCCTCAATCGGGCTACGTTCAATGTATTCGGTCATATCTCCTCCGGTGGATCGTTTCGGACCGAAGTCCAGTCAGGGAAATTCCCAGCCTTCGTGTTCAATCCGCATGATGCGTAGCTCAGGATCGGTAAGCGATGTGTCGATGCGCAGACGAAACACCGCGCTGTCCGGGTGGCCGAAATTGCGGAAATTGGCGTGCACGGTGATCATGCCGCGGTGCATCGCGCGCTGCGGTGCCGGGACCACTTCCAGCTCGGTGATGTCGGTGTCCTGCGCATCGAAAAGGGGGTCTGCGCCTAAGCCGCCGCGCTTTAGACGCACGACGGCATCTTGGAAAAAGTAATTCCTTGCCTCGGACGGATGCAGCGGCCCGATCGCGCTTTGACTTCTGGCGCTTTGGTGCAGGTCATAGACTTGGCGCACCAGCGACACTGCTTCTGCGATCAGCGGGTCGCCAGCAGGCTGGTAAGCTGCCGACGTGTCCTCGGCTAAAAACCGCGCTGCGACCCAGCCTTGGGCGCGGCGATCCGCGCTTTGCATCAGGCACCACCGGGAGGGAAGGGCGCTGCGCTGGCTGTCGGTCAGCTCCCAGTATTTTTGGCGGGGCAGGAACGGAACGCATGTGACCATCTGCAAACCGGTTGCATCAGGCGCGAAGGCACCGATCACCAGATAGTCGGCTCCGGGCCCGGTCCGGGCATTCAGCACATCATTCGCAGCAACCCCCGTGACCTGCCAGGCATCCGGTCCATGCCCATCCATCTGCGCCAGCGCGCCGGAGGAGGGCAATAGCAGGACGGCAAGGACCATGACGCACCTGTATAATATCGGCATGGAAAAACCTCCTCCACAAAGATTGCGTGCTGTCGATTGAGCGAACGACTGACCGCTTAATCGCGAACCAAAGTCACGTCCTTGACCACCACGTTTTCAAAATTTTCGCGGTAGCGCTCGATCGTTTGCGCGCGATGCGTGCGCGCCAGCGCAGGCGTGTCAAAGCACCTCGACGACGTGCCGTTCAGAGCGACGTCATGCTGTGCGCCGATCACATGGTAGAAAAGACTGCCCAGTGACGATCGGTCTGCCGCCTTATCGGGCACGACGTTCGATACGAAGTACATGAATTTCGGGTCATGGCCCGGTGCGTGCTGACAAAGATCCAGACTACCTGTCGCTTCCTGCTGTTGGCACTGACTGAAAACAAAAACATAACCGTCTTGCTCGGTGCATTCAGCGGCGGCGGTGCCCGCCATGCCGCCCATGACCAAGACAATGCAGAGTGTAGTTGATTTCATATCGTAATCTCCTTTCTTCTGTCGGGGGAGGGGGGCCGCGCTATGCTGGACGCGCGCGGGGCTCATCCGCTGTCGCAGGCTGGCCTGCACCATTCGCCCGCTCTTTCAGCTTGCGGAACTTGGCTGACATCTGTTCCAGCTTGGCGTCCCATTCGCGGTTGGGCTCCTGGCCCTCAATCGTCTTGAAATAGACCTGCATCATGCAAGCGATGGCGAAAGGCTCCAGCAGCGCGGCCTTGACGCTCCAGGCAAACAGCAGGGCAAAGACGACGCCGCCCGCCGCCCATGCGCCGGGCATGAGGTAGACGACCAGAGCCGCGGGGGCGAGCATGACGATGAAGACAAGAAAGCTGAGGCCATAGACAATGATCGCCAGCCAAGCGGCATTTTTTAGCATCACCTTGTAGTTCTGCCCGTAAAGCACCAGCGCCTCCTTGGCCGACATCCAGGCGTTTTCAGACCGGGTGCGGATCGCATAGGCGAGGATGACCTCGTCGATGAAGCCGACCGCGACCTTCAGGAATGCGGCGAGGATACCGCCCAGTTGTTGCACACCGGGGATCGGTAGGATGGTCAGGATACCGCGCACCAGTCCGGTGATGGCCCGGACGACGCCCTTGATCAGCTGGTCGATGGCGAAAAGGACGCTGGCCTCTGCAAATCGTTCCTTGACCACTGCTGTCGCATGGTGGATCTGGCTCCGCCCCTCGGGCATCGGCTTGCCGTCGATCAACTCGATCAGCACCGCGATATGACCGGCCTTGACGATATAGAGGATGTATTCGCGCGCCCAATACATGATCGCGCCGAAAATGCCGAAGCCTGCAAAGCCGCCCCACATCGTGCTGCTGGCGCGAAATCCCTCGTCGCCGAAGCCACCGACCCCCCAGCCGACACCGGCCCCGACGCCGGTGACCAGGATGTAGCCCAGCGTGATACCGAAATAGACGGCGATGCGCAAAAGGATGAAGGGCAAGGTTCGCACCATTATCCCCAGCGCACCGCCTATGCTAAAATCCCACATGAAAAAGTCCTTCTTGAAAATCACTCTTTGAAATTCCGGTGCCGGTCCTGCCGGCGTATTCGCCACACATCACGACTCACATTTGCTGTTGCCATACCTCGCCGCGCAGGCCCGTGCGGCGCAGGAGTCGATTTGCGGATTGCGCTGCCGCGCCTTGATGTCGACAGTCTCAATCTCGGTATAAGGGATCGACACAGTCTCCATGACCTGCTGGCAATGCGTGACCGTTCCCGAGGTCGTGCAGGTCGATCGGCCTGTCGGGCGCTCTTCGCTGCGGTATTTCGTGACGGCCTCCTGGCGGTAGACCGGCGGGATCTTAAGCAGCCATTCCGCCTCGCAATGCTTGCGCTCGGCCCGGTATTCAGGCGTGCCACAGCTGGACAGAGCGACCAGCCCGAGGGTGCAAAAATAGAGAGTTGACTTCTTTAATGGCTGCATTCGCTCTCTCCGACCGTCCGATGCCGCTCGCGTCATTTGCGGACTTGGGTGGCATGTTCACATGACCTGACCGCAATCCGCCCCGTTCGTTCAGAGGGGGCGGCCAAAGATTTCCCTACGTAAGCTGTTTGCACAAATGAGCGCGTGCTGGTGAACTGCTACCGGATCAATTGGGGAGAATGGACATGCTGAGGC
Organism: Roseovarius sp. M141; assembly: GCF_024355225.1. Taxonomy (NCBI): domain Bacteria; kingdom Pseudomonadati; phylum Pseudomonadota; class Alphaproteobacteria; order Rhodobacterales; family Roseobacteraceae; genus Roseovarius; species Roseovarius sp. M141. Next base: position 2,939,579 of record NZ_VCNH01000008.1, on the reverse strand, counting down.
AGGCGCAAGTGGCTCTGAGTGGTTTGATGCTGATGAGCGGAGCGGCCGTGGCGGATCAAGGTGATGTGATCCTTGAGGTAACCGGCCAGATAGCGGATGGGCCCGCCGCACTGGACCGCGCTACGTTGCAAACCCTCCCGTCTGTCACGATCAACACCTCGACTGTTGTAACCGACGGCGTCCACGCCTTCTCGGGCGTTCTGATGCGGGATCTTTTGGATAGCTTGAATGCCGAGGGCGATCAGGTGATGGCAACTGCTCTGAATGAATATGCTGTGGACATCCCCATGAGCGATTTCTACGAGTATGACGTGATCCTCGCTACTACCATGGATGGCAAGGAGCTGGTGCGTGAGGATAAAGGGCCACTCTGGATCGTATATCCCCGCAACGATCACGAAGCATTGCAGGACATCCGATATGATTATCGTTGGGTTTGGCAGTTGCGCCGCCTCGACGTGCGATGAGACAGCTCCGCCGCCTTTGGTTGATCCTGCCTCTGGTCACCGTCCTCGTGTTCGCGGTTCTGCTATCGTCTTCGCTTGTGCGCATGTTCGCCGTCCAGAACGCTATGCGTGTCAGCGCGGAACAGAACATGCTCTGGGTGTTCCATCAAAGCGACGTAGCTGCCTTGCGCCTGACCAACTTGGTTGCGCTGGCTGAAATGGGAGAAGCCGGACAGGGAGATCTTGCACTCTGGTTCGACATCTTATCCGGCCGGATCTCCTTACTGAATGACGGGCCACAGCGCCGTTTCGTCGAGGAAATTGGATTTGGCAGAGATCTGGACCGGCTGACCGACGCCCTTGTCGCGATTGCGCCGATGATCGACGATTTCACGTCCGGCGATGGCCCGCGACTGCGCGCCGCGCTGGCACCCTTTACGGCAGTGCTGGGTCGGGCGGCAAACGCGTCGATGATCGCGGAATGGGACGAACTCGGCGGGCGGCTTGAGGCCTACCGCAACCAGCTACACCAGAACATTCTGTCGCTAATCGGGATCATGGTCGCGGGCGGCATCCTGACGGTCACGCTTGTCATTGCGCTGCGGCAGTCGCGCGCGCGCAATCACTTGTTGCGGCGAGAGCGGGATTTTTCTGGCCTGCTGATCTCGTCCAGTGGGGAAGGTATCTTGGCGGTGGACAGAGATGCAAATTGCTCGTTGTGGAACGATGCGATGGCAGAGATGATGAACCAGACGGCAGAGCAGGCCATTGGACGGCATCTGTCCGACGTCGCTGGGTTCTTCGACATCGCGCCGGTGCGGGACGGCGTAGCGCGCGCCCTTGCCGGAGAGACCTCGCGGTTGACGCTTCAGCCCCTGTTTTCCAGGGAGTATGACACGCCGCTCCATGTCGATCTGAGGTTTTTTCCAATGCGCAACGACGGTGCGATCCTTGGTGCGATCCTGTTCATGCACGACGCATCCGACCGCCACGCAGCTCAGCAAAAGGACGCCGAGGACCGCGACCGTCTGGAAGAATTGGTTGCCGAGCGCACGCGTGATCTGGATAGCGCACTCCGGCGTGAACGATCGGCGGCCGACCTTTACCGCAACTTTGCAGCGATGGTGTCGCATCAATTCCGCACGCCACTGGCGGTTGCGGATTCAGCGCTGCAACGCCTGATCCGGCGCGGCCCACGCGCCGATTCCTTTGAAGTTGCTGAACGCGCTGGCCGCGCTCGCAATGCTATCGCCGGCCTCACGCGGCTGGTGGACAGCACGCTGGATGCCGCGCGACTGGATGCGGGTCAGATCGGCGCCCGCCGGGAGGAGTGCGATTTAAACGAGATCATACATTCCGTCTGCAACCGCCAGCGCGACGCGGCGCCGGACCGGCCAATCGAGATCACACAAGCCAACCCCGGACAGGCCACCGTGTTCTGCGATCCGGCCCTTGCCGAACAAATTCTGGAAAACCTGTTGTCCAACGCCGACAAATACGCCGCCCCTGAAACCGCTGTATCCCTAACCCTGCACGGCGACGGCGAAAGCCTTTTTTGTGATGTTCACAATTCTGCTAACCCCATTCCTCCGGAAGATCGCGAGCTTCTGTTCGAGCGCAATCACCGCGGATCGAACAGCGTGGGCGTCACAGGCACCGGCATCGGGTTGTTCATGGCGCGCACCCTGGCACGCATGCAAGGCGGTGACGTCACCTTGCTACCCGATGACGACGGCGTGACTTTTCGCGTGACGCTGCCTCGATGCAAAGTAGGCCAGACATGATGCGAGACGCCGGTTCCGCCCTGATCATGGTGATCGAGGACGAAGAGGCGCTGCGGCGCGATCTCGTCGAAGAATTGCAGGAAGCCGGGTATCGCACCTTGGCCGCAAAAGACGGTCAGACGGCACTGGGCCTATTGGCCGGAACCGCGCCCGATTTGTTGCTCTGTGATATAACCATGCCCGGTCTGGACGGATATGATGTCTTGCGCCGGTTGCGCGCCGAGCGCCCTGAACTGAGCGCCACGCCATTCGTCTTTCTGACCGCCTTGTCGGATCCCCGCGAGGTCATCGAGGGCAAACGGCAGGGGGCTGACGATTATCTGGTCAAACCTGTTGATTACGACCTGATGCTGGCCACCATTGCGGCCCGACTGCGCCAGGTTGACCGTATCCGAAGCCGCCATGAGGGCGAGATGAAAACGCTGCGCCAAGCGCTGCCGGGATTGTCCGGTGGCGATGTAAGCGGCGGGGTCGAAGCCGCCCTCGACCTCATCTCGCTCGGAGTTGTCTTGCTTGACGGGCGCGGGAGGCCGGTTCATATCAATCGCGCCGCTCATGAAATGAGCGCCGACCCGGACTTCATCCAGACGGGGCCTGACGTGTTGAGCTCCCCCGATCCACTGTGTGATCGAGAATTGCAACGCGCCCTGCGTGAGACGCTAGACACTGCGAAGGCCGGAAACGAGACTGTCGTCGGCGTGATGCTGCACCGACCCCAGGATGCCAGATCCGTCCCGGTGCTTTTCTGCTCACTGGCCGTGGCAGGAGGCGCGCCACCGGATCAACCTCATGTCGCGCTGTTTCTTTCTGCTCCGGACCAGCGGAAACGCGTTCCAGATACGCTCCTGATGGACCTGTTTGGCCTGACTCCGACTGAAGCGCGGGTTGCCGGAGCGCTCGCCCACAGCACTCGTGCGGCTGATGTCGCAGCGGAGCTAGGCGTGTCGCAGACGACGATCTCATTCCACATGCGCAACCTGTTCCAGAAAACCGGCACTAACCGGCAGGCCGATTTGATCGCCCTGATCCTCGCTGGCCCGATGATGATACAGTCGGAATGAGATGAAAGCCGCTCCATCATGGAAGGCGATCCGGAAATCTAATGTCATCTTGAGTCTATAGCCACTGTAGCTCTTTCAAAGCCCAAAAATTGCTCTTCACCAACCTTCGTAGGTGGTGATGCGAGCCGTACTCATGCCTTTGGTCGCAATTTCCGGATTGTTCGCGAAGGCAACAGACAGGCCGAGTCTTCTCGCCGGCATGCTTGCTGTGAGAAAAAAATCGCCCGGCCATCCAGTTTTTACTTCGCCTCACGGAAAAATGGCCAATCTTCTCGTTGAAGTCGGAAGACAGGTGCTTGGCTGCTGCGGGACTCAGAAATAATCGCAATCGTCCAAATATTGACCGCACCCTGAAGTTGGAGGCGGGAAGTCCGCAAGCGACTGAATGAATTGCGATACTCTTCAATTGGACCGTGACTGTGCCAGCACCTTGGCGCACTCGACGACAGAAAGCAGAATGACGTGGCGTCAAGCCGTTTCCGGCGTGAGAACAATGAAAGCACATTCCGAAAACGAACCGGTTACCCGCCGACGTGCTGGCGCCGGCTTTTTGCAAAACATCCGTTCGGAGGACCTCAGAATGGCAAATGAAATTCTCGCAATGCGTACCATCGCATCAATCGCAACGCAATTTTCGGGAGCATAGTCATGAACGTTTCAACCAATGCAGCAGCGCAAATTCAAAAACTGCGTCAAATCCACATGCCCACTGAACGCGACCACCAGCTCAAGAAGCACCTCTATCGCTTGTTCGAAGTCAATAGCGAGGGACAACTGACGTCAGTGCCCTGTCGCTACACAGCAGGGCAGGAAACCCGTGGTGTTATTCTTATCGAGGAACCCGGGGGAGGCAAGACAACTGCCGTCCGCACGGTTCTTAAAGAAGCGGAGTTTCTGGCGCAAAACCCTGAGACTGGCGAGCCTCGCTATCTTGAAATTCAGGTACCGAGCCCCGCGACGCTGAAAAGCGTTGGGTTTGCCATTCTCGCCGCCCTTGGCTTGGAAGGTCTGTCTCCCAAAACTACAGAGGGGGAGATCTGGGCGACTGTCAGACAGAGGCTGAGGGTCGCTGGGATCCGTGTTCTCTGGCTAGATGAGGCGCAGGACCTCATCATGGCGCGGTCGGCCAATGAAACCGAAAATTCGCTGCGCATGATCAAATCGCTCATGCAGGGCGATAATGCTGTCATCCCGGTCTTAAGTGGGACCCGGCGGTTGGGAGAGGTCGCTGCATTCGATCCTCAGGTCTCCCGGCGCTTCACGAAAATCATGCCGTCCAACCTCCAACATGGAGTGGACGAAGCTGGTCTGATCTCTCTGGTCGAATACTATTGCAATGAAGCCGCCATCAAGGCGCGCGTTGATACCGATGTCATGGCTCGCCTGATAACTGCAAGCCGTCACCGATTCGGCCGTGGTATTGATACGATCATCAACGCTATAGAATGTGCACTTTGGGAGGGCGATAAGACCCTGACGGTCGATCACTTCTCCGAAGCTTGGGCGATGCAGGAAGGATGCGATCCAAGCGCCAACGTCTTTCTCAGTGACCATTGGCTATCGATACATCTTGATACGGGTGCCGAAGAATACGACGAGGCGCGCACAAAGCGGCAAAAGAAAAAGCTGGAGAGGGTTTGAAGATATGCCCATGCTTCCAGTCTTGCCCCCATATACTGATGAAACAACCGTTTCTTGGTGTGCCCGCGTCGCCCGGTTCCACACGGGCATGACCTGTGCGGACTTTCTCAAAATGGTCGAGATTTCACAAGCAGATGTAATGGGCCTGAACATTCCAAAGGTGGATCGCCTGTCAAATCTGACCGGCGTTCCGAGTGCTCAGATAATGGCCTGTGGGCCACAGTATGCTGGGGATCATATGTTGACCTACAAAGGTGAAACCTTTGGCACCAAGTTTATGACGCGCAATCATACCACATACTGCCCGGCGTGTTTGCTTGATGATAGAACCGAGGAGCCAAATGGCGAGAGGGTAGGGCGCTTGTCCTGGATGTTCGCGCCTGTCCGTGTGTGTCCGCGCCATGGCATTTTCCTCACTCAGCGCAAAAGCGCCGGATATCCCGGGCGATTTCAGGATATGAATATAGTCGCGCCATCTGATCAGGACCTTGCTGCGCAGATTAAGGCCGCTGACGAAGCTTCAGTGTCGGGGCTGCAGAGCTATGTCGTTGATCGGCTGTCCGGAAAATCAGGTCCCTGTTGGTTGGATGCCCAGGATGTCGATCAGGCCGCAAAGACTTGTCAGCGGTTGGGTCTTCATCGGATCCATGGAGCTTTCGCAAGCATTAGCAGTATGACGATCCAGAAGTTGAACGAGGCGGAGGCCGCTGGCTTTGAGGCGGCATCTCAGGGGCTGGACGGAATTTACAGCATCCTGGACGAAATCGTGCAGGATGCCACGAAGGAAAACCGTTTCGGTGGCGTGCGTACTGCTTTGGGCGAAATCTATATTTCGTTGCGGTCTAACAATTCAAATCGGGATGCAGGCCCCCTCAAGGATGTTGTTCGGGACTTTATCATCGAGCACTTGCCTGTTGAGCCCGGCTCGGAATTGTTGGATGGCAAGGTAGCACATCGGAAGCGCCATAACGTGGCGAGCCTGTCCAAAGTTAGCGGTATCCACCAAAAGACGCTGAACAGGGCGCTGGTCCAAGCAGGGGTGATCGCGGAGGGAGATCCGGAGCAGATCGAAATCAGGCGGACTTTTGATGCTGTTGAAGGTGAAGCGCTTGCCCACAGGATCAATAACTCCACGCCGACGAAATCGATTCCAGGTTACCTGAACTGCAACCGAACACAGGCGCAAATGATGGTCAGAACTGGGATCCTGAAGAAGCTGTCAAACGATCCGTCCATCAAGTCTGGAGTGATGACGAATGTCGCCAACGATGACCTTGATGATTTTCTGGTTCGCTTTCGTGCTGCCGGCAAGCCTGTGCAGGAGCCGAGCGCAGGCATGGTAAATACCATCGAGGCATCGGAAGTTGCTCGGGTGCCCGTTGCAGACATCGTTCGGCTTGTTTTGGACGGACGGCTCGCCACTGTCGAAACCGGCTGTGAAGAATTGCGGTTCCGCTCGGTTTTCGTCCGCCCGGAGGAGATCCGGCCTGCCGCGCAAGAAGTGATTTCAGAGCAAGGCCTGTCTCCGAAAGATGCGGCAAAAATCATTGGAATTCCTTCAACAGCAATCGAACATCTCCGCACGAATTTTTCTCCAACAGGTCAGCCTTTCCTCCAAGGTATCGAAGTATCCAACGCGCGAGGCACAATCCGTTTTTGCTATGCCAGAGACGAGGTGGAAAGGTTTTGCGAAGAGTATGTCACTCTTCAGGAACTGGCGGATGATGCAGGCACCAGCACGAAGTCTGTTGGGGTGAAGCTCACCAAGTTAGGCATCGAACCGATTATGAATCGGCATATTCTGAAAGCGAAAGTGTTCCGCCGAGGAGATCTCTAAAAACTACTTTCCATGACGATACGCAGGCCGCCCTTCGGGGCGGCCTTTTTTGTGCGATATGAACGAGGACCCCCTGCATTCGGTGGCAAAACTTGGCCCGACCACATGGCAATGGCGACCGCCGTTTTCAGGTTCGCCATTTCGGGGTGCAGTTAAGTTCCTGAAATTTAATTGTTAAATTTGGCGGTTGAGATAAGCCTGGCATAACTATGCCCGCATCGACAGTATTATGTTCTGACTACCAATTATTAGCCACTGGCCGGGCTAAAGTGTCTATTTTGCAAGCAAAAAGGGTCAATCGGGCGGTAACGCCCGATTCCGCCGATATTTCAGTCGATTGAGTGCGAACGAAGGTTCGACTCTGTCCCACGGGATATGGGTCCCGAAGACGTCAGACCAAAACGTTTCAATGGAATTTTTCGGATAGATTGACGAGGCAGCGCCAGGGCACGTCACAGGTTTATCGTGCTGTCGCTGGGTTTACGATCAGGACAAGATCGACAAGGACGTGAACTGATACGGTTACGCCCGGCGAATGTGTTGAGAGTCGTCGGTGAGTGATGATCGAACAAAAAAAGGGCGGCTCGCGCCGCCCTTTCATTGGTTTCTGATGGATTTACGAGAGACGAGACAGTCGCAAGGCAGCCTCAATCCGGGCGTAGGCCCGCAAAACTTGGTGCTGGGAGAGATCGGCTTCGAAAAGGGGATGGACGAGGATTTCCCCGCCGGTATCCCGAAGCTCGTAGCCAATCGCGAGGAATGCCGCCTCGGCACCGGAAAGGATGCGGAGAGGTTTTTCGTGACAAGCAAGCGCATGAACACCCGTAATCTGTCGACCCCGCTGCCATCGATGTCGGTACAGCCAGAGCCGGATCGACGGGACATGATATTTCACACAAAGCCAGGCAGTCACATCGCAGATGTCCTGCGTCAGATGTGCAGAATGCGGATCCTCATCCAGCCCTTGCGCTTCCCATGCGCAGGGCGACATGCGCCTATCCGACATGTCGAAACCGCGCGATCAGATCGCTCAACCGCGCACCATGCCAATGCGCGGCTTCCGCTGCGTAGAGGTTGCGCTCGCGCGAAATCCGCTCGAGCGACGACGCCGATTGCGCGGCGATGATGCGCCGGATATCGCGCAGCGCGACCTTGACTGTATCGGCATCCGGAAACGGTGCCGCAAGCATCGCGTGAAGCGCGCAGAAGGCCTCGAACCCTGCGGGATCGTCGAGCGCGTCGAGAAGATCGCACAAGCTTGCTCCGTGCTGGCGGAGGTGCTTTTGCGTTTCGGCGACCGCATCATAGCGGACCTGCTCGGTGTCGATGACGATGGTGGTGTTTTGCATGGTGGTCTCCCTTTTTGCATGCGAGAACGGTGGTTTGCCTGATTCATCGGCGTCATGTCCGTGCATGGCGGGAAGGGTTCTTTGTCCGTAGGTCTCCTCCTGGCCGTTTCAATGGCTGGTGTGTGGCGCTGGTAACGAGAACATTGGTCGTTTTGCTCCGGCACGAAGGAAAAATCTGCGGGCCGGTGCATTTTTTTAGGATGTGTCGCTATATCGTGTTGGGAATGTTCAGATCTCCTGATCAGGTTGCTGCGAGGATGCTCTGAAAGGCGGCTTCGGGCTTGATTTTGGCGCGAAGGAGGAACCAGCGCAGATAGCGGTAGAGATATTTCGTCGCTGGTCCGCAGAACGGTCGAATGAAAGCATCGTATCGCGCGTGCAACGCATTGACGTTCTGGATGTGGAACGCGCCGGCGACAACCCGTTTCCCAAGTTTGTTCGAGACCTCGTAGTGTGTGAGGCTGTGCTTTTTGCAGAAAGAGCGATATGGTCTCAAGCCATCGCTACATAGCACCGCATCATCTGGAATGATCGGTGCCAGGGCGATTTCGATTGTCCGGTTTCGGCGGTTTGCGATCGGTGCGAAGAGACGCCTGCCGCCCCGATCCATCACAGTCAGCAAGGGGATCTGCCACTGCGAGAGGCCGCGCGCCATCTTGATCCGTCCGCTGCGATAAACATACCACGGCGGCCGAGGTGGAGCGGGATACTGGTTGGAGTTAGCCGCGTGATTTGCCCACTCACGAGAGCCTTTCCGGCTTTCTCGCTGATAGGTCTCATCGACCTCCACAACGCCGCTAAAATCCTTGTCGCAAGCCTCTGCAAGTGATTCCAGAATAATCATCCGCCACCGCCATATCGTATCTTTTGTAAGTCCGAGACGCGCGGCGAGTTTGCGACACGAGAGAGGCGTGTCCGACAGCATATTCCGGATAACCTCCAAGAAAAGATCGTGCCGGTGCAGTCCGCAAATCTCGGTTCCGGTGAGAATACCCGGCTGAGGCGCGCCGTGTCGGATCTGACGCTGGACAAGATGATCCTGACCGAGGCCGCCCGGGGGAACTTCTAAGCCCTTCCCGCCGCAGACAGTGCATTGACCATGTGCGGCAAACCCTCAGCGTATCTGAGCGCCGGGTTTGCCGCACATTGGGTCAGCATCGCTCGACACAGCGCAAGGTGCCCTGTGGCCCGCCGGACGAAGAGCGGCTGACCGATGACATCATCGCACTGACAGAAGAGTTTGGACGCTATGGGTATCGCATGATCACCGGGGGGTATCGCATGATCACCGGGATGCTAAACAACAGCGGCTGGCATGTGAACCATAAAAGGGTCGAACGGATCTGGCGGCGGGAGGGGCTGAAAGTTCCGCAAAAGCAACCCAAGAAGGGACGGCTCTGGCTGAACGACGGATCGTGCGTCCGGCTGCGGCCGGAGCGCCCGAACCATGTTTGGTCTTACGACTTTGTTCAGGATCGGACCCACGACGGGCGGGTTTTCCGCACGCTCAACATCATCGATGAATTCACGAAGGAGGCACTGGTGATCCGTGTCAAACGCAAGCTCAACTCAACCGATGTGGTTGACGCCCTGACCGACCTGTTCATCCTGCGCGGCCCGCCGGAATACATAAGGTCCGACAATGGCGCGGAATTCATCGCCAAGAAGGTGCGCGCCTGGATTGGCGCGGTTGGCGCGAAGACGGCCTTCATCGCACCAGGATCACCTTGGGAGAACGGCTACTGTGAGAGTTTCAATTCCCGGTTTCGGGACGAGCTGCTCAACGGCGAGGTCTTCTACACGCTACGCGAAGCCCAGATCCTGATCGAAAGATGGCGCCGCCACTATAACACGGTCAGGCCACATAGCGCTCTGGGCTACCGCCCTCCGGCGCCGAAAAGTATCATGCCAATAGACCAGAGGCCGACCATGCACTAACATTCAAACTGGACCACCCGATGGGGGCACTCCAGCATCGCCTCGACGTGAGCAAAGGCGGCTGCTTCGTCGTGCATGTATGGGGCGGAGAGAAGGGACATGGAGAATGTCTCTAACTTATTGAATTATATAAAGGATTTTACCGTGGGCTTGTCAAGCATACAATCGCCCAATTTGGGCTGCCTTTGGTGCCAAAAACCCTGACGACGTACAGCGCCAAGCTCTTCACATCAGGTTTTACGCAAACTGTTTTGCCGATCCTCACGCTACATCCGCGTAGCAAGGTTGGCCATGATCCAGATCGTTCCGATGGACATGATAGCCAGTAAGAGTAGTGAAAAAAGTATCAGTTGCAGATCCTCGCGTTTCTGGCGCGACAGGTCGATATGCAGAAAGAACCGCAGATGGACGACCGCCTGCGCCAGCGCACAGACAAAAATCACCATCAGCACCGTTCCCTGCGCGAGCCCGCCGTGAAAGACAAAGCCAAACGGGATCAGCGTCAGGGTGAGGGCAAGACCGAACCCGGTGAGATAGCTGCGCAACTCGCGTTTGAAATCAGGATCGTTCATGCGCTCAGCCCCACGAGATAGACGATGGTGAATATTCCGATCCACACCAGATCGAGGAAGTGCCAGAACAGGCCCAGCCGCAACAGCCGCGTCTTGATGATGTCGGCCATGCCGAAAATCCGCATCTGGATCAGCATAATGATGATCCAAAGGCATCCCGTCGTGACGTGAAGGCCATGAAGTGGCACCAGCCCCCAGAAGGCCGACAGAAACCCGCTGCGCGACGGACCTGCGCCGATCTCTGCCATATGGCGCAAATCGCGGACCTCCAGCGTAAGAAATGCAAGGCCAAGCCCAAGAGTGATGCACAGCCAGAGCGCGACGCGCCTGCGACTCTGTTTATGCCGCATCGCAAGTGACGCGATGCCGAAGGTCAGGCTACTGCTCAGCAGGATCATCGTCTGCGCAAGGATGCTGCCCAGATCGAACGCGTCCTTGGGTCCCGGCCCGCCGGCCATGCCGATGGGGGTCGCCATCGTGACATAGGTTGCGAACATCAGGCCAAAGATGATGAGATCGCTCATCAGGAAAACCCAGAAGCCGAAGAGCACCGTTTCGGCCCTGTCGTGCGCCGTGCCGTGATGGGACCCCAGATTAATGCCCGGATGGAGGGTTGCGTGTTTCATTGTGCGGCCTTCATCAAATCGGGGCGCTCCAGTTGCGCAAGCCCACGGTTGGCGGTGCGCGCTTCATCGAGCCGTGTAACGGCTGATCCGGCCTCGACGGCGGCAAGCCATGCCCGATGTTCGGCGGCGACCTCCTCGGCTGGAACGATGTGGGTCGTGGACAAAGTGAACGTTCGTGCGACGCACGCGACAAGGATGATCGCAGCGCACAGGATGGCGAGCCACCAGATATAGAAGACCAGCGACAGCCCGAGCGTTGTCGCTGCCAGACACAGGATCATCCCGAGTGCCGTGTTGTTCGGCATCTCGATGTCCTCGTACTGGTCCGGCTGTTCATAGGCGCGGCCCGTTGCCTTGGCATCGGCAAAATCATCGCGATCCCGCACCTGGGGCAGTATCGCAAAGTTGTAATGCGGCGGGGGCGAGGATGTTGCCCATTCCAGGGTTCGTCCGTTCCACGGATCCCCCAGCGGAACTGCGAGGTTCTCTCGCTGACGGATACTGATCCAGAGCTGGAACAGCAGTGTGGCAAGTGCCGACAGGATCAGGCACGCGCCGAACAGAGCGACCAACATCAGGGGCTCGAACGCGGGATCGGTGAAATTGGCCGATCGGCGGGGCATCCCCATGAAGCCGAGGACATAGAGCGGAAAGAACGTGAAGGAGAAGCCGAAGATCCACAGCAGCGCCGAGACCCGCCCCCATCCCTCGTGCAGTCGAAATCCGAACGCCTTCGGGAACCAGTAGTGATAGCTGGACAACAGGCCAAAGAGGACGCCGGGGATGATGACGTTGTGGAAATGCGCGACCAGAAACAGGGTGTTATGCACCTGATAGCTGATCGTCGGATTGGCCAGCATCACGCCGGTCAGCCCGCCGGTCACGAAGAGAAAGAAGAACCCGGTGGCATAGATCATCGGCACGCTCATCCGGATCCGGCCGCGGAACAGCGTCGCCATCCAGTCATAGACCTTTACGCCGGTCGGCACCGCGATGCACATCGAGGCGATGCCGAAGGCGATGTTCACGTTGGCGCTTTGCCCCATGGTAAAGAAATGGTGCAGCCAGACGGTGAAGCTGAGCACCGAGATCGCCATCGTTGCGTAGACGAGCGAGTTATAGCCATAGAGCCGCTTGCCCGAGAATGTGGCGATTGTCTCGGAAAAGATGCCGTAGGCGGGCAGGACGAGCAGGTAGACCTCGGGATGGCCGAAGAGCCAGAAGAGGTTGACGTAGTTCATCATGTTGCCGCCCAGATCGTTGGTGAAGAAATGGAAGTCCAGATACCGGTCGGCGGCCAGCATCAGGGTTGCCACGGTCAGCGGCGGCATGGCGAAAATCATGATGATCGCGGTACAGAGTACCGTCCAGCAAAACAGCGGCATCCGGAACAGGTGCATCCCCGGCGCGCGCTCCTTGTAGATCGTGACGGCAAAGTTGATACCGGACAACGTGGTGCCGATCCCGGCAATGGCGACCGACCATATCCAGTAATCCGGTCCGGTGCCGGGGTTGAAATCAAGGCCGGTATAAGGCGGGTAGGCGGCCCAGCTCCCGGTCGAGAACCGGCCCAGCACAAGGCTGATCATCACCAGTGCGGCGCCTGTTGCGGTCAGGCCAAGGGAGACCTGGTTCATCACTGGAAATGCCACGTCCCGCGCGCCGATCTGGAGCGGCATGATGTAGTTGATCACCCCGGCGATGAACGGCATGGCCACGAAGAAGATCATGATCGTGCCATGCGTGGTGAAAAGTTCGGCGAAATGATCGGGCGCCAGGAACCCGCCATGCAGGCCGAACGCCTGCTGGGTGCGCATCAGGGCGCCTTCGATCACACCGCGCGCCATCATCACCAGTGCCAGCACGATGTACATTATGCCGATGCGCTTGTGGTCCGTACTGGTCAGCCAATCGCACCACAGGGCGCGCCACGCCCCCAGCCACGTAATGAACGCGATCACCGCGAGCCCCCCCACGATCACGATCATCCCCGCACCGGCCCCGATCAGTTCGCTGACCGTCGGGTTCTGGATCGCCTGCCATATCGGCAGCGCGGAAAGGTCGAGACGGCCGAGAAGCCAGTTCAGTGGCTGATCCGGGGTCATTGGCTCTCTCCTGTCGGTGCGGGCGGGGGAAGATATCCCACGGCTCCGGGTTGGAGGGCAGGCGGCACGGCGGTGCCACGCATATACCTGTGCAGCACGCCTTCAAAGAGCGCGGCCTCGACCGCGTTGAAATAGAGGGCATCGGCGGGCATCTGCGGCGAGCCGAGCGTGTCATGCGCCTGCGTCCCGGTCGACGCCACAGCGAGACGTCCGTAGGTTGCCTCGTCCAGCGCAACACCGTGCGATCGGACCTCTTCGACCCAGGCGGAAAAATCCGCGGGAGTCATCGCCAAAGCCCTGAATTTCTGTTTGGTGAATCCCAAACCGTTGAATTGCATGTTCTCACCTTCGTAGTCGCCAGGCTCGTCCGCGAGGACGTGGAGCTGGGTGCGCATGCCGGGCATCACGTAGATCTGGCCCGCCAGAGCCGCAATCACGAAGGATTGCATGACGGTATCGGCGGTAAGGACGAACGAGACGGACGTGCCGACCGGAAACGCCATCTCGTTGACCGTTGCGATCCCCAGTTCGGGGTAGATGAACAGCCATTTCCAGTCGAGGCCGATGACCTGCACCTCTAACGGCGCCTCGGCAGAGGCAATCGGTTTGTAAGGGTCGAGCGCATGGGTACTTTTCCACAGCATCGACGAAAGCACGACCACGATGATGAACGGCACCCCCCACATGAGCAGGTCGAGCCAGCCCGAGAATTCCCAGTCCGGCGTATAGCGCGCCTTGTCGTTGCGATATCGGTATCGCCATAGCATGAGAGGCACCAGAACGAAGACCGGCAAGACGGCGATCATGGTCCACCCCACCACCTCGATCATATGCGCGCGCTGCGCGGCTGCGATCGGCCCGCCGGGGTCGAGGAAACTGCTGCGCTGCTCGCTACAGGCGGATAACAGCATGAAGGGTAGGCCTGCCAATCCTGCAATCAGCGCGCGACCGCTCCGCGTCCTGCCTGGCTTCGCGCACCTACACCACATCATTTATCCTCCAATAGATCGGTTCCCACCGGCGGGCCGAAGGTTCATCACCCGATATCAGGGCGAGCCAGCTTGCCCGCCCGTTCGAAGCGCCGCCTTGCGGGACAAGGTGGTGCCTTTGTGCAATAAGCTCAGTTTGCGCCATGTCGGCATAAAATCTGATATTCTTGTAGCCGGAAACCTCTGCCCTTAGCAGATCCCTTTGCGCCGCTGCCGCTGCTGCTGTGGAAACGGTGTTCTCTGTCGTGGCGCCCTTAACGTGCATTTTGAGGTCCCCTTGAACGTTTCAAGCGCGAGAGCGGCAGGAACCTGTGCACGGCAAATCCGAGCAGCAGTGCCAACACATGCCCCCCATCGGCAAGAAGATCCGGCTCGATGCTGAATTTCGCCATGATCGCCAGCAGGATCACCGACAGCAGCAGCCACTTGCCGCGCCATTGCGCGATGGCCACACCGATCAGGCCGAAGCCGCCAATGGACATGCCGACATCGTTCATCGATGTCAGATCGACCCAGCCCGCAGCCCAGCCCACGCATGCGAGCAATATCAAGGTTCCAGCAATATCGAGGCCGAAGAAGAGAAGGGCTGTGACAGCGCTTGCGCGCGTCCATTCGGTGTAACCGATGGCGGCTGCGGCAAAGACAACCTGCCGACCGAACATGTCGGCGTCATGCGACAGGAAGATGCTGGTGATCAAGCGAAAAACCTCGCCCGAAAGCACGCTGTCATGTCCGATGCCCCAATCCGCAAGACTCCCGTCCGGTAGATCTCGGCCAAGGCTGCCAGCAAGCAGATTGGCAATCAGCATGGTGAGCAGAAACAGGATCGTGAACCGCAACCGAATGATCAAAGGTCCAACCAAATGCAGCGCCCAGCGGGCTTTTTGTGTGTCAACTGACATGAATTGCAAAGCTGCCCAAAAGCATGAAGAGAGCGACAACCAAGAGTATCAGAAACAGCTCGGCCGGCGCCCCGTCGTCTGGCAGGCGGTCAGGGCGCTCAATCCGTCTGCGCACATGGCGCATTCTGACCCACGCGATCAGGATGACCGCGGCCCCGGCGCCCAGCATCAAGGTTTCGGACCAGAACGGCGACGGCTGGTTGCCAAGCCGCGCCGCCGCCAGCCCGAAGCCGACGATGGCGACAGCCGTGCGGACCCACGCCAGAAAGGTGCGCTCGTTGGATGCATGGGTTTCAAAATTGATGATCATGGCCGTTTCCTATTTCCCCAGGCCGCGAAAGCCGCCTGAAACCAGAACGTTTACCTCGTAGAGGATTTGCGGCGCAGCCAAACCACCGGGGCACGCCAGATAGTTGGGGGTCCACTCGGGGTTGAATTTCTCTTTGAAGCTGCGCAGACCCTCGAAATTGTAGAAATGTTCGCCATGTTCAAAGACGAAGCCGCCGATACGGTTCCAGATCGGCGCAAGCTGCCTGCTTTCGATGCCCGAGAAGGGCGCGGCGCCCAGCGAAAACCAGTGATATCCCTCTGCCGTGCCCCAGAGCATCAACTCGGCAAAGAGCGCATCCATGGCGAACCCGGGGCCGTCCGGGCGGTAGCGCATCAGATCCAGCGACAATTCGTGCAGGTTCGCGCCCTTGAACAGGTTGGCGAAGGCGGCGATCCTGCCGGTCGGGTCCCGCAGGACAGCGGCGTCGAAATTCGCGATATACCCTTCCTCAAAAGCACCAAGGGAAAACCCCTTTTCCTCGCCCTGCTTGTGTTCGAGCCAGGCATCCGAGATGGCGCGCAACTCGGCCATCACGGGGGCGAGGTCCGATGCCGGGATCACTTCAAATACAAAACCATCGCGCGCCGCACGGTTGCGGGCTTGGCGCAGATCCTTTCGAGAGGCGCCATCCAGAGTGAACCCTTGCAGATCGACGCGGGCGACTTCCCCGATCTTCAGGATCGAAAGGCCCAGATCCAGATAGGTCGGCAGGTAGGCAGGCGAGACCGAGTAGAATGCGCATCGTCGCCCTTGGCGGTCTGCCATTTCGCGCAACCTCCAGATCAGCTGTTTGCCGGATGTTGGATCACCGATCGGGTCGCCCTTGGCGATCAGCGAGCGCCCGGTGTCAGCGTAGGCAATGAACGCGCGTTCGTCATCCGAGATCAGGAACGCCTTGTCGCCGGTCAGTGCAATCCCTGCTTCGGTATCTTCGCTGACTGCGACCAGCGCGCGCACCACGTCCGGAATCGGCTGAGGTCGCGCCTTCGCAGATTTGCCGGTGAGCAGGGAATTGAAGGTGATCACGCTGAGGATGACCGCACCCGCAAGGCTTGCACGCAGGAAGCGTGACGCATCACCGTGCCAACTGAAATCCCACCAAAGCGCGTTCTGATACGGCACATGAGAATGTGCAAAGAGGCCGATCCAGAACACTGCGCCCGACAACGCAGTGATGCTGATCAGCCACCGCGCATCGAGGCGCAGGACCGACGCACCCTCGGCGCGGTAGAAGGCGGGGCGGAACAGCCCGAGCGCGGCCAGGGTCGCAAGCATCGAAAGGGATTCCTTCCAGTCCAGCCCCTTGAACAGCGATGCGGCCAGACCAACGACGAGCAGCCCCATCGCAAAGACCCATGCGCGATAGAGTTTACGGTAAAGACCGCGCGCCACGACAAGCAGCAGCAACCCCGTGATGCTTCCCACAAGGTGCGAGGCCTCGACGAACGAGAGCGGAAGGATCTCGCGCAATATTCCCAGATGTGATTGCTCTGCCGGCAGGTTACCTGACACCAGAAGGATGATGCCCGCCAGCAGCGCGATGCCCGCCGCGAGGGGCGGAACCAACGGACGACAGGCCTGCCAGGCGATGCGCGCCCCTCCGGTCAATGCGTGCCGCCGCTCCAGTGCCGTTGCCAGACCAAGGCCGGCAACGGCTATGACAAAAGGAAGTATCGTATAGATAAGACGATAGAGCAGAAGCGAAGCCAGAACATCGGACCGCCCTGCGGCACCAAGCCCGGCGATGATCGCCGCCTCGAACACGCCCAGCCCGCCGGGAGAATGGCTGAGCATCCCGAGGCCGACCGCACCGAAGAAGATCGTGAGGAAATATGGCAGGTTCTGCGCCATGTCGCCGGGCATCAGAACATAGAGTGTCATTGCCGCGCCGGTCAGATCCAGAACGCCCGCGCCCGTCAGCAGCGCCCCGACCTTCGCATTGGGCAGGGTCATCCCGAAATGGCCCACCTTCAGCCGACGTTTGCCGGTAGCAAGCCAGATGAGATACGCAGCCAGCGCAATCAGAATTGCGATTCCGATAGCCATCTCGACTGCCGGTGACAACGGAAGCACGGCGCTGAGACCATTCGGATGGAAGCACAGCATCACGCCGAATACCAGCGCCAGACCAGCCAGAAAGCCCGTCCACGACACCGTGATGATCCCTGCAACCAGCGCCAGATCAAGGCCGAAGGCAGAATAGACACGGTAGCGAACGGCGGTGCCGGTCAGGTAAGAGACACCAAGAAGTCCGGAAATGGCGTAACCCGCGGACCCGGCCAATGCCGCGATGCGCCAGGGAACTTTGCCATGCGCGACCGAGCGGACGGCCAGCACGTCATAGAGTGCGATCCCGATGAAACTGAACAGGGTGCAGCCGATCGCCTTGAGCAGCGACACAGGAGAGGCCGCTGCAAGATCTGCCTTCACGTCGACCCATTTCACATGCGAGGCCAGCTTGTGCAGGACGACAACGGCGATCATCACGATAACGAGCGGAATGACGATCTTGAACGCCGGGTGTTCGACGATGCGCGCCAGCCTTCCCCGGGGGGGCATGGTTTCAGCGACGGCCATCCGCGTTCTCCTCCGGCAATTCGATCCCGAAACGCGGCAGCAGCAGGAAGACCAGACCCAGCAACAAGGTAATGCCGAATACAATGGCGGCGTACCGCGATTCCGTAGCCGGGCGCATTTCCCAAGCGAACCATAGGCCGACGGCGCCCCAAAATGTCAGCAACCAGGCGACAATCAGTTCACCCGCAACTGTGGCCCAGGCGGGGAGGAGGATGGCGAGTATGCCCAAGAGGACAAACACGATTCCAACCGTCTTCAAGCGTTTCGACAAGTCAGGTTTAAGGATCCTGCTTTGACGCGAGTGATCCGCAATGTTCATTTCAGATATCTCCGATGTCGGTTGATACGTGTGATCACGCTGGCCATTATCATAATCCCGGATCGCCCATGTGATTTCCCCCAACCTTACTTCTGTGCAAGGCTGGTGGAATGTCTAGGTGGACACGGGGCACTTGCGTAATCTTCTCGCAAATGCGGAGATGCCGATGAAGATCCTGCTGGTCGAAGGCGATCTGAAAATGGCGCAATATCTGCCCTGCGGGCGTGTCGAGAGCGGTCACAGCGTTCATGTCTGCGACGGGCGGGACGCGCTCAGTTAGCGTCTCTACAACGACTGCGATATGGCCATTCTGGACCGGATGATGCCGGGCATGGATGGGTTGTCGGTACTCAAGGCGATGAGGGCTGCGGCCAAGGATCTGCCGGTCCTGTTCCTGACGGCACGCGGTCAGGTGGCAGACCGCGTCGAAGGGCTGTCGGCGGGCGGTGACGATTATCTGGTCAAACCGTTCCACGTCTTGGAACCCTCGGCGCGCAATGCGCGCCGTTTGGTGACGCGCATGATGCTGCTGGAGCTGGTCTGGAACTTCAACTTCGAGCATAACACCACCGTGGTCGAAACGCACATGAGTTGCTGGTGCGCCAAGATCGACGAGCCCTTCGACATCGCCCTGATCCACACGACACGAAACGCCGGGTATTCGTGGCATGGATTGCGGTAACATTCTCTCAGGGGCCGCGTTTACGGCGGTCCTGCAATCGGCGGTGGTCTTCTTCGTCATGCTGAGCACGGTCGGTTTCCTGATAAACAGCTATGTCGAGCGTACCATTACCGGCGCGTGGCGCGAGGATATTCTGGCGCGCTGGAGCCATTTTGCCGCAAACTATCGCGAAGTGGGTGTCGCCCCCTGACGGAATCGATCACAGCGCCACGGTGTTTACTCCGCAGGGTCGACGCGCCATCGGCCTGTCTAATGTGGATGGCACGGCGGTGGCTGGCAACATTCTGACCCGCCCCGAGGCAGGTGAATAGCAGCACGGCGCACTCGATCTGGCGCCAGTTGTAAACCGGACTCCGGTCGATGGGCGCGATGTGCCTTTCGCGCTATCCGGCAACGCACCGGGATTGCGGGTTTCCATCGAATTTCCCTGAAGTGTCCGGGATCGGTGCGGAGTTCACAGAACCGCAGCACGGAACTATTCCAAGCGCGAGCGCGTTGAATCTAATGCGTTATATCCATCACGGAGGATTGCTTGATGAAACCGAATGAACTCAGAGAAAAGATCCAGGAACTCGAAGCTGTTTTAGACGAACGGATGAGCGAAGTTTCCCGTACCAAGACGCAAGCGGACGAAACCCAGATGCTTTCAGACATCAGAAAACGCGTTGATGAGCTGGCTTTGCAAGCAGATCAAATCGAGGATGACGAGGAGAAGCTCGAGGCGATCAGAAAAGCTGATGAGATCCTTCTTGAGCTTCGAGCACCCCGGGCGTGACTGCGAACGATCAGTTTCAGTTTAACGATCAGTTTCAGTTTGAGGTCTGCAAATGGAGACTGGAGTTGGCGGGACCTCAGGCGCAACTCAAGGTCGCGTGACCATCTTGCTGCAAGAGCTATAACGCAAACATAGAAAAAGCCTGCCAAGACAGATGCATGGCAGGCTTTCGGGTGTCGTATAGCGTAAGGGTAAAATTTACTCCCGGTTTCCAAAAATGCTGAGCAGGAACATGAACATGTTGATGAAGTCGAGGTAGAGGCGCAGCGCGCCCATGATCGCCGACTTGCCCATCCATTCGCTGTCGCCTTGATGCGCGTGTGCCAGATACTCGTTCTTGATCGACTGGGTGTCATAAGCTGTCAGGCCAGCGAAGATCAACACGCCGAGGATCGAGATTGCGAACATGATCGCCGGGGAGCCGAGGAAAATGTTGACGATCGACGCCACGATCAGGCCAATCACGCCCATGATCAGGAAGCTGCCCCACCCCGAGATGTCCTTCTTGGTGGTGTAGCCCCAGAGGGACAGGCCAGCGAAGGCGACCGAGGTGGTCAGGAAAACCTGAGCGATCGAGAAATCGGTGTAGATCACGAAAATATAGCTGATCGACACGCCCATGACGGCGGCGAAGGCGTAAAAGAACAGCTGCGCGGCGGCGGCCGACAGCTTGTTGATGACTGCCCCGAAGGCAAAGACCATGATCAGCGGCGCGAACATGACTACCCAGCGCAAGATCCCGGTGAACAACGTTTCCATCATGTAGGCGTTGTTGCCGACGGCCCATGCGGTCAGGAATGTCAGCAGCATGCCGACGGACATCGTGCCGTAGACCTTGTTCATGTGGGCGCGCAGGCCCTCATCAATCTGGGCGGTGCGGGTCCCGCCCGCCGTCCGGATCGTGTTGTATTCAGCCATCTGTGCCTCCGAGTTGATGGTGCCATGCCCCGTTGCGGGACTTTGAGTACAATATCGGGGGCCGGGGGGGGTAATTCAAGGCTTTTCGGTCAGGGTTTTGCGACCGCGTTGCCGGGAGGGGCATCGGCTGTGTCAGCGGGGGCTTTGGCGCTGTCTTGACGCGGCGCTATATCGTGACGACGACCTTGCCGGTCGAGCGGCGGGTGCGCAGTAGCTCCAGCCCCTCCATCGTGCGCTCCAGCGGATAGGTGTGATGCGCGCGGGGGGCGATCTGCCCCTCGGCGGCCCAGTCCAGCAGGGTGCGCAACGATCCGGTCAGCACGTCAGGGGCGAAGGTCAGATATCCGCCCCAGTAGAGACCCATGACCGTCAGGTTTTTGACCAGCAGATGGTTGGCCGGGATTTGCGGTACCTCGCCGCTGGCAAATCCGATGGTCAGAATGCGTGCCTCGGGCCGGCACGCGCGGAAGGCGGCGGTAAACTGATCGCCGCCGACCGGATCATAGACCACATCGGCGCCGCCCAAATCTTTGGTCATTGTGCGGATATCATCGGTTTCAGCATCGATCAGATGGTCGGCCCCGGCGGCGCGCGCCGCCTCCAATTTGCCCGCGCCGCGCGCGCAGGCGATGACGCGCGCGCCCATCGCCTTGCCGATCTCCACCGCGGTCAGGCCGACACCGCCCGCCGCGCCCAGCACCAGCAGCGTTTCACCCGCCGCCAGACGCGCGCGATGCGCCAGCGCCAGATGCGAGGTGCCGTAGGCGATCTGAAACGCGGCCGCGGCCTCGAATGTCAGGCTGTCCGGCAGGGTCAGCGCGCGGTCTGCGTCGAAACACCCGTATTCGGCCAGACCGCCCTGACCGCCATAGACCGCCACGCGCGTGCCTATGGTCGGCGTGTCCACGCCGTCGCCATGCGCATCGACGATGCCTGCCACTTCCATCCCCAGGGTAAAGGGCAGGGCAGGCGTGTCCTGATAGCTGCCCTTGATCATCAGCAGGTCGGCAAAATTCAGCCCACATGCATGGATGCGCAGACGGATCTGTCCGCAGGCGGGTTCGGGCAGGGGGCAATCCTTCAACTCCGGGGGCACGTCGTGCGAAGTCAGGCGTAGGGCGCGCATATTCATGGTTCTTTCGGGCCTTTTCTGCCGGATGCGGCGCTGTACAGCGGCAGGTCGCCGTCTTGTCGTACCCTGCCCAAGGCGCCGGGCGCTGTCAATTTGGCTATAAATGTCGGGGATTCTGGCCCGCGCACTCGCATAAATTGAATGTTGTTCGAATAAACAGCCTGACGGGTGCATTAATTGTTGAAAAACTTCCCTCCGGTGTTAATATTTGCACCACGTTAACGAGTGTATTTTAGGCGGACGTCCAGTGTGTGGGGTACGCAGGAGAGTATTTCCTGTACCGCATGGGCCAAGCCGCCGTAACAAGGGAAAAAACATGCCTCATCTTGTCGATATTCATGTAGGTAAACGCATCAGACACCGGCGTTGGCTGGCCGGAATGACGCAGCAGCAACTGGCTGAAAGCGTCGGAATAAAATTCCAGCAAATCCAGAAATACGAGACAGGCGCAAACCGCGTCAGCGCGTCGCGCCTGTGGGATATCGCGGCCGCGATGGGCGTCGATGTGGCGTTTTTCTTTGAGGGGATGGAGGCCGCGCAGAGCACCGCCGACTCAGGTATCCCGGCGGTCAAAGGCAGCCCGGCCGATATTCTGGGCGACAAGGAGGCACTGGACCTGGTGCGCTCCTATTACGCGATTCCCGAAAACCAGCGGCGGCGCCTGTTTGATCTGGCCCGCGTTTTAAGCGACGTCGCCTGATTCATCGCACAAAATGCTGTGGCACGCACCACGTGCCGCAGCAGGCTTGAGTTTTGCGCCGTCTGGGCCTAGTCAGGGCGCATAACTGTTGCGCGAGAGGGCCCTTTCCATGACATTCCCAGTCAGAATCAGCCCGGACGAGGCGGGCGACATCATCGCGGTCGCGGACCTTTTGGCCGATGCCGCGCGCGCGGCAATTCTGCCCTATTTCCGCACGGGCACCCTGGCGACCGAAAATAAATCTGCCCCCGGCACCCTCAGCGAAGCGCGGTACGATCCGGTCACCGCCGCCGACCGCGCGGCAGAGCGCGCGATGCGCGATATTCTGGCCCGCCGCCGCCCGGATGACGGTATTCTCGGCGAAGAGTTCGGGACCACGCCGGGCACCAGCGGGCTGACCTGGGTGCTGGACCCGATTGACGGAACGCGCGGGTTTATCGCCGGCACCCCGACATGGGGCGTGTTGATTGCCGCCTGCGATACGCAGGGGCCGGTCTATGGCATCATCGACCAGCCCTATATTGGCGAGCGGTTCGTGGGGGGCTTTGGCCACGCGAATTTGACTGGGCCAATGTGGCTGCGAACGCTTAAAACACGCGGCGACCGCCCGCTGGACGAGACCACGATCATGACGACCTTTCCCGCCGTCGGCACGCCGCTCGAGGGCGCGGCCTTTGCCGAGGTCGCGGATCACGCCCGGATCGTGCGCTATGGTTGCGATTGCTACGCCTATGCTCTCCTTTCCATGGGGCAGATCGATCTGGTGATTGAGGCCGGGCTGAAAGCCTATGACATCTGCGGGCCCATCGCTGTGGTCGAGGCAGCAGGCGGCATTGTCACAAATTGGCAGGGCGGGCCCGCCGCCGCCGGGGGGCGCGTGGTTGCCGCCGCCGGACAGGTGCAGCATAGGGCCGCGCTTGCCATCCTGTCGCAGGTGCCCTGATCTGCCAAGACACGACTGAAATCAGCTGGTCCGGCGCCGCTTGGCCCATTAATCTGTACGAAACCGTCCTATGCCGGAGACCCGATCATGCGCCCAATCCTCGCCCTTTGTCTTGGCCTTTGTCTGAGTGCCGCACCGGCGGTTGCGCAGGACATGGGCGCCGCCGCGCAGGGACAGACCAACGCCTTGCGCGCGAATGCCGGGGCGGAGCCGCTGGGCGTCAGCGCGGCATTGACACGCGCCGCAGGCGGGCATGCGCGGGACATGGCGCAGAACGGGTTTTTCAGTCATACAGGCTCGGACGGGTCGGGCATCGGCGACCGGGCACGCGCGGCCGGTTATGGGTTTTGCTTCATCGCCGAGAATATCGCGCAGGGGCAGGGCAGTCTGGACGAGGTCATGACCGGCTGGATGAACTCCACCGGTCATCGGCGCAATATCCTGAGCGAGGGCGCGCGCGAATTCGCGCTGATGCGCGAGGGCAATATCTGGGTGATGGTGCTGGGTCGGCCCGGTTGCTAGGCGCCGCGCGCGGCAGCGGTTTCTATCCACCAAAGAATTTCGGCTTGAGCCGCAGTAACGTCTCGCAGATTTGCGACGTAAGGTTCTGTGCCTGACCCAGTGCTTCCTGATGGGCGCCATAGCCGGTGGCAACCGCCGCCTCAATGGTGGCCGATTGCACCAGCGCCGCGACCAGTTCGGGATGTTTGGCGGCATAATCCGCGCCGAATTCGGCCTCGATCGCGGCGACGGCGGCGCGTAGGTGGCGGGCGGCGGTTGGCGGGTTCTGGTGGGTCATCTGTCGGCTTTCCTCATCCGTGGGCGTTCGGGCGCAACCTAGCGCAAGGCGCAGCGCGGGCGAGGGCGCGTTGGTCACGCTATTTTCAACGCGCCCACAGCCCGCGGCACGTTGTTTTTCACCCAACCATTGCGTAAAGCTGCGCAGGCCAAGGAAACGCGCAACGCGGGAGAGCAGATGAACGACCAGGACCAGACCCCGGACGCTGCCGCCCCCGAGGACGAGCGCGAGGATGCCTATGATCTGGACCGCCAGGCGGTCGCGCGCGTCATCCACGCGGTCGACAATGACGACCGCGCCGCGCTGATCGCCGAGCTGGAGCCACTGCACGCCGCCGACATCGCCGACCTTCTGGAGCAGATCGACGCCTTTGACCGGCGCCGCCTGATCGAGCTTTATGGCGACGAATTTGACGGTGAAATCCTGACCGAGCTTCAGGATTCGATCCGTGAGGAGGTGCTGCGCTACCTCAATCCCGAGGTGTTGGCCGACGCGGTACGCGAGCTGGACAGCGACGATGTGGTCGATCTGATCGAGGATCTGGAAGACCACGAACAGAACGCCATTCTCGAGGTTTTGGAGGATAGCGACCGGATCGCGGTACGCCAGTCCCTGACCTATCCCGAATATTCCGCCGGTCGCTTGATGCAGCGCGAATTCGTGATGGCGCCAGAATATTGGAACGTCGGCGAAGCCATTGATTTCATGCGCAACCAGCAGGAGCTGCCTGAGCAGTTCTATCACATCATCTTGGTTGATCCGAAACTGCATCCGGTCGGCAACGTGACCTTGGGCAAGCTGATGTCGTCGCGCCGCGAGGTCATGCTGGGGTCTCTGGTCGAGGATACGTTCCACGTTATCCCCGTCGCACAGGACGAGGGCGATGTGGCCTATGCCTTTAACCAGTATCATTTGATTTCGGCGCCGGTGGTGGATGAAAACGACCGCCTTGTCGGTGTCATCACCATCGATGATGCGATGGCGGTTCTAGACGAAGAGCACGAGGAGGACATCTTGCGCCTTGCCGGTGTGGACGAGGAAAGCTCCCTGTCGGATTCGGTTACGGCGACCTCCCGGCGGCGGCTGCCCTGGCTGGTTGTCAATCTGGTGACAGCCAATCTTGCGGCGCTGGTCATCGCGCAATTCGAGGCGACGATCGCGCAGTTCGTGGCGCTGGCGGTCCTCATGCCGATCGTGGCGTCGATGGGGGGCAATGCGGGCACGCAGGTCCTGACCGTCGCGGTCCGGGCGCTGGCGGCGCGGGATCTGACGGCGTCGAATGCGCTGCGCGTGGTGCGGCGCGAGGTGCTGGTGGGTCTGATCAACGGCGCGGTCTTTGCGGTGCTGATGGGTGTCATGGGCTATGTCTGGTTCGGTTCGCCCGTTTTAGGCTATGTCATTGCGGCGGCGATGATCATCAACCTCACCGTGGCGGGACTGGCGGGCACGTTGGTGCCGCTGACGCTGGACCGGTTCGGGATAGATCCGGCGCTGGCTTCGGGCACATTTGTGACGACCATGACTGACGTGATCGGCTTTCTGTCGTTCCTCGGTCTTGCTACGGTATTCCTGCTATGATGGATCTGGTCGAGATCAAGGCGGCGGCGCGCAAGGCCGCCTTTGCGCGCCGCAAGGCCGCACATGACGCGTCCAGCGGGGCAGCCGCCGGGCGGCTGAGTGAGGTTTTGGCCGGGTATCGCGGCGCGTCACTGGCTGGCTACATGCCAATCCGTACCGAGATCGACCCGCTGTCGGCTATGGCCGAGGCGGCGGCGCATGGCCCGGTCTGTGTTCCGGTCATTCTGGGCGAGGGGCAGCCGCTGAAATTCTCGGTCTGGACGCCCGGATGCGCGATGAAGGACGGCCCGTTTGGCGCGCGTATTCCTGAGGTGGACGATTTCATCACGCCGGAAATCTTGATTGTGCCGCTGGTCGCCTTTGACCGCGCTGGCGGGCGGCTGGGATATGGTGGCGGGTTTTACGATCGCACGCTGGAAGAACTGCGGTTTGCGGGCGGGGCGCTGGCGATCGGGTTTGCCTATGCTGCGCAAGAGGCCGACAATCTGCCGTTGGAGCCGACCGACCAACCGCTGGACATGATCGTGACCGAGAATGATGTGATCGAGTTCGCGCGCGCCTGAAGCGTTTCGCCTTAAACTTAGGCACCCAATTAAGGCGAAACGCGCGCAACACTGATATGTTGCGCGCGTTTCGCAAAAATCTGTGATTCAGGTTTTTCGCGAAACGCTTTAATCTGGTCGTGCGCTGGGTTGCCGAGGGCAGGTGCCTCCGGCGGGGATATTTTAAGCAAGAAGAATGGGGGGAGGCGCGCCCGGATTGATGGGCGCGCCGCGTTTCAGCCGAGGCGGACGAGCGCGTGGCGCTTTTTGCCGGCGCTCAGCTTGATGGGCCGGGCGAGGGCGTCGGCGTCGAGCATCAGGCCCGCATCTTCCAGCGGGGCGTCATTGAGGCGCGCGCCGTTTTCAGAGATCAGGCGTTTGGCGTCCTTGCCGGATTTGGCGAGGCCCGCGCGCACGATGAGTTGCACGATGGAAATGCCGTCTGCGACCTCTGAGGGCTCCAGCGTCAGGGTGGGCAGATCGTCGCCGATGCCGCCCTTTTCAAAGACCTCGCGCGCCGTCGCTTCGGCAGCTTGCGCCGCATCAACTCCGTGCAGTAACATCGTGACTTCGTTCGCTAATATGATCTTTGATTCGTTGATTTCCGCGCCGCCAAGCGCGCCGAGGCGATCGCATTCCTCCACCGGAAGCTCGGTGTAAAGCTTCAGGAACCGCCCGGTATCGGCGTCGGTCGTGTTGCGCCAGAACTGCCAGAAGGTGTAGGGGCTGCACATTTCGCCGTTTAGCCAGATCGCGCCATCGGCGGATTTGCCCATCTTGCGCCCGTCCGATGTGGTCAGCAGCGGCGACGTCAGGCCATAAACCTGCCCGTCGATTACCCGGCGCGTCAGGTCGATGCCGTTGACGATATTGCCCCACTGATCCGATCCGCCCATCTGGAGAGCGCAGCCATAGCGGCGGTTCAGCTCCAGAAAATCGTAGGCTTGCAGGATCATGTAGTTGAATTCGAGAAAGGATAGCGATTGCTCGCGGTCCAGCCGCGATTTGACCGATTCAAAGGACAGCATCCGGTTGACCGAAAAATGCCGCCCAATGTCGCGCAGGAAGTCCAGATAGTTCAGCCCGTCCAGCCATTCGGCGTTGTTGACCATCATCGCACCGCTCGCGCCGTCGCCGTAGGTCAGGTATCGCGCGAATACCTGCTGCATGCCTTCGATATTCTCATCGATCACCTGCGGCGTCAGCAAGGGCCGCTCGTCCGAGCGAAAGCTGGGGTCGCCCACCTTGGTGGTGCCGCCGCCCATCAGGGTGATCGGCTTGTGCCCCGTCTTCTGCAGCCAGCGCAGCATCATGATGTTCAGCAGATGCCCGATATGCAGCGATTTCGCGGTCGCGTCATAGCCGATATAGGTCGGCACCATCCCCGCCATCAGCTGGTCGTCCAGCCCTTGCATGTCGGTGCAATCGGCCAGATAGCCGCGCTCGATCATGATGCGCAGGAAGTCTGATTTGGGGTGATAGGTCATGGTGCTTGTCCCGGCTTGGTTTGCGCGGCATGTATAGGTGTGCATCAGGCAAAGGAAAAGGCCATGTTGAAGACGGGGCGCGTGTGGGCCTTGGGGGCGATGTCGGGCACGTCGCTGGACGGGGTCGATACGGCGATGATCGATACCGATGGCGAGACGATTTTTGGCTTTGGCGCCAGCCGGTACCGCGCGTATTCGGCTGACGAACAGGCGGTGCTGAGCGCGGCGCTGGGGCGCTGGCCGGGGGATGATCTGGGCGCCGCCGGGCGCGTGGTGATGCAGGCGCATGGCGAAGCGTTGGCCGGGTTTGACGGGGCCGAGATTGTCGGATTTCACGGTCAGACCTTGGCGCATGATCCGGGCGGGCGCGGCACGCATCAGTTGGGCGACGGAGCGGCGCTGGCCGAGGCGCTGGAACTGCCGGTGGTGTGGGATTTTCGCAGTGCGGATGTGCAGCAGGGCGGTCAGGGCGCGCCGCTGGCGCCGTTCTTCCACTTTGCCTGCGCGCGATATATCGGTGCGGATGCGCCGGTGGCGTTTCTGAATCTGGGCGGGGTCGGGAATCTGACTTGGGTCGATCCCAGCGCACGCCGGCCTGAGGATAATGGCGCGCTGATCGCCTTTGACACCGGGCCTGCCAATGCGCCGATCAACGATCTGCTGATGGCGCGGCGCGGCCTGCCCTTTGACGAGGGCGGCAGGCTGGCGCGCGCCGGTACGGTGGCCGACGGCGCGCTGGAGCAGTTTCTGGAGCAGCCGTATTTCCTGAAATTGCCCCCGAAATCGCTGGATCGTGATGCCTTTGCCGACATGATCGGGCTGGTGGGGGAGCTGAGCGATGCCGATGCCGCCGCCACGCTGACCGCCATGTCCGCCGCCGCCGTGCTGCGCGGGATGGAGCATTGCCCCGAACCACCCAGCCGACTGCTGGTCACTGGCGGGGGGCGGCATAATCCGGTGATGATGGACATGCTGCGCACCGCGCTGGACTGCGACGTGGCGCCGGTCGAGGATGTGGGCCTTGACGGGGATATGCTGGAGGCGCAGGCCTTTGGCTATCTGGCGGTGCGCGTGGCGCGGGGGATGCCGACGTCCTGCGCCAGCACGACAGGCGTTCGCGCGGCCGTGTGCGGCGGCACGCTCAGTAAACCGGAGGTTGGCTGATGGACTATGTGTTGAACGACGGCGCCGCGAACGGTGCACGGCTGGGATTGATCGTGCTGGCGACGGACGAGACGCTGGAATTTGAAGCGCGGCAGGTTCTGGCGTCCCGGGACGTGCAACTGTTGCATGCGCGCATTCCGGTCGCGTCTGAAATCACGCCGGAAACGCTGGCGCAGATGGATGCTGCCATGCCGGTCGCGGCCGGGCTGCTGCCTGCCGGGCTGGACGTGATCGGCTATGCCTGCACGTCGGGTGCGACCGTCATCGGGCAGGCCCGCGTGGCCGAGCAGATCCGCAGCGTGCATCCCGCCATCCAGGTCAGCGACCCCATCAGCGCCGTCATCGCTGCGCTGGGCCATTTGGGTGTGCGCCGCATCGGCATGGTTACGCCCTATGTCGCCCGCGTCACGGCGCCGATGTGCGCGCTGCTGGCGGCCAGCGACATTGATGTGGTCCGCGAAATCAGCTTTGCCGAGGGGGACGACCGCCGGGTGGCGCGGATCGATCCCGCATCAACGCGGGCGGCGTTGCTGGAGGCGGCCAAGGCGCCGGAGGTCGAGGCGCTGTTCGCCAGTTGCACGAATTTGCAGACCTTTGCGATCATCGACGAGGTCGAGGCGATCACTGGGCTGCCGGTGGTCACCTCCAATCAGGCACTGGTCTGGCACCTGTTGCGGCTGGCCGGGGTGGATGCGGCAGGCTGGGGGCCGGGGCTGCTGTTTCGCACCTGACGCACGCGCGCTTTGCCATTGCCCGCCAAGGCCCCATATTGGGGCGAATGACAGGGCAGGGGAAACACATGACCGACAGCAACGCACAGATCACACGCGCCGAGGCGCAAGGCGTGCGCTATGCCGCCGAGCTGGAGGGCCATGTGCGCTGGCTGGACAGCATCACCGGCGCCGCGCTGGGCGTGTTGGCGACGGCGTCGGGTATCTACACCTACCTCGGGGTGTCATCGTTGTTGGACGACAACGGGGCGCTCAGCTTTTTCGCGGCGGCGTCCTATTCGATCGCCGTGTCGGTCGGGATCTTTGTCTTTTGGTCCTATCTGATGCGGCTGTTGCCGTCGGTGCGCACGATGGCGTCGCGCATCGGGCTGTTGGTGTCGATGGCAATCGGATCGCTGGCAATCATCGCGATGTCGTCTTGGCTGAATGCCGCCGCGCTGGCCGGATCTGCGGCGGTGGAGCAGCATCTGGCCAAGACGGTACAGGAATATCAGGCCTCGCTGGAGCAGGCGAACCTGATCGCCGTTTCGGCGCAGGGGCTGGAGCGGGACGTGGCGCGCGTGCGCCAATCCTTCGAGGATCTGGGCGCGCAGGAGGCCGATGGCGGGTTGTCGGGCCTTGCCGGGCGGGGCGCAGTGTTTCGGGTGCTCAGCCAGAAATCGGACGAGCTGCGCGGGCTGGAGGCGCAGATCGCCACGCAGCAGCCACTGGTCGACGCGGCATTTGCCGAGGGCAACGCGACCCTGTCGCGCATGCGCGCGCTGACGGTCGAGCCGGGCCCTGTCGAGCCGCGGTCGGTCCAGTTTTCCGAAGAGGCGGTGCGACTGGCCGGGCTGATTGCGCAGCTGCGGCAGCTATCGGTTGCGCCGTTGGTATCGCGTGCGGCGCAGGATCTGGCGGCGTCGGTGGTGCTGCCGGAACTTGACGGGCGCAGCGATGCGGCGCGCGGTGATCAGCAAAGCACGATTACGTCGGTATTGGAGGTGCTGGGCCAGCGCGCCACCACGCTGCGCAGTGCCGCCGATGCGGTGGTGGCGATGCCGCCGCCCAGCGACACGACCTATACGCCGATTTCGACCGCCGATGCGGTGATCCGCTATGCCGGTAATTTCGCGCCCTCGTGGGCGGGGGCTATCGCGATTGATCTGCTGCCCGCCGTGCTGGTGTTCATCCTGATGGTGACGCAGGCCGCCATCCGGTCGGGGCGCGAAGGCGTGGGGATCGAGCAGACGCTGACCCTGTCCGAATTGCGCGCGGCGATGATGGTGCTGCATGAGATGGACGAGGTACGCCGCCCGGTGCCAGCGACTGAGGCGGAGCGGGCAGGCGACCCGGATACCTCGGCATGAGTGATGCGCCGAAGGATTGGGATGCGCGGCGCGTTCTATACGCGGTGCTGGGATTGCAGCTGATCATGGCGGCGCTTCTGGCGGG
Source organism: Roseovarius sp. M141 (assembly GCF_024355225.1). Classification (NCBI taxonomy): domain Bacteria; kingdom Pseudomonadati; phylum Pseudomonadota; class Alphaproteobacteria; order Rhodobacterales; family Roseobacteraceae; genus Roseovarius; species Roseovarius sp. M141. The sequence continues at coordinate 2,908,217 of NZ_VCNH01000008.1, read as the reverse complement.
TTCGGATGTGCTGGGTGCGCTGCCGCGGCTGGCGTGGCCGTCCAGCGCGCCGGGCGTCGACAGCCCGGTGGCGCCTGGCGATCAGACCCGTCGCTATGCGCCGCGCGACACGCCCCTGCCACCGCGCGCGCCGGGCGCTCCGGAACGGCCATACCGAAACAGTGGCGATATGCCGAAACGGCTGGAATTCCTGCGCACAGGGGACACGCTACACCTGACCGGGCAAATTGCGCCGGGCGACGATGCGCGGTTTGCCAAGCAGTTGGAGGCCGAGGAGGGGCTGCTGCGCGCAGCGATCAACAGCCCCGGCGGATCGGTGCGCGATGCGCTCGCTATCGGGCGCGCCCTGCGCGCGGCGGGGTTGGAGACGGAAATTGAGGCTGGCGATATCTGCTTTTCTGCCTGCCCGTATGTCCTGGCAGCAGGTGTGAGGCGCGCCGTGGGTGAGAGTGCGCAGGTGGGGGTGCATCAGCATTATTTTGGCAAAAATACCGTACTGCCGGCGTTTCTGGCAGTGTCCGACATTCAGAGCGGGCAGGGCGACGTCATGGAATTTCTGGACGATATGGGCGTCGATATCCGCCTGATGCGCCCCGCGCTGGCAACGCCGCCGGATGAGATTTACGTGCTCGTCGAAGAAGAGTTGCGCGAGTGGCGCCTTGTGACCGGGGACGGCGCCGAGTGAGGGTTCGGGAGCGCTCCGCGCGGGGATATTTAAGGCAAGAAGAAAAGGTGGGGCGGCGCGTTATCTGCTGAGGCTGCGCATGCCACGATCGAGGCCGTCGAGGGTCATGGGGACCATGCGGCCCTCGAAGATCTGTGTGATCATCTGGGTGGATTGGGTGTAGGGCCACTGCGCCTCGGGGGTCGGATTGATCCACAGGTTCGAGGGCCATTGCGCGCGGGCGCGGTCCAGCCAGGTCTGGCCGGCCTCTTCGTTCCAGTGCTCGTTCGCGCCGCCGACATAGGCTATTTCGTAAGGGGACATGGCGGCGTCGCCGACGAAGATGCAGCGGTAGTCGGAACCATAGGTGTTGAGGATGTCCCATGTGGGGGTCTTTTCGCTCCACCGGCGGCGGTTGTCGCGCCAGACGCCTTCGTAGAGGCAATTGTGGAAATAGAAATGTTCGAGATGGCGGAACTCGGCGCGCGCGGCTGAAAACAGTTCCTCGACCAGTTGGATATGGGCGTCCATCGAGCCGCCGACGTCGAGAAACAGCAGGACCTTGGCGCCGTTGCGCCGCTCGGCCCGTGTCTGAACGTCCAGATAGCCCTTTTGTGCGGTGGCGCGGATTGTGCCGGGCAGGTCAAGCTGGTCCGCTGCTCCGTCGCGGGCCCATTGGCGCAGGCGGCGCAGGGCCATCTTGATGTTGCGTGTGCCCAGTTCGACGTCGCCCGCCAGATTGGCAAACTCGCGGCGGTCCCAGACCTTGACCGCGCGCTGGTGGCGCGATCTGTCCTGACCGATGCGCACGCCTTCGGGGTTGTAGCCATGTGCGCCGAAGGGCGAGGTGCCGCCCGTGCCGATCCATTTGTTGCCGCCCTGGTGGCGGCCTTGCTGTTCCTTCAGGCGCTGTTTGAGCGTCTCCATCAACTGCTCGAAACCGCCGAGGGAGGCGATTTCGGCCTGTTCTTCGGGGGTCAGGTGTTTCTCGGCCATCTTGCGCAGCCAGTCCTCGGGCAGGTCCACTGCGTTCAGCACATCGCCCGGCGTGATCGCTTCGAGCCCTTTGAAAGCGGCAGCAAAAGCGCGGTCGAAGCGGTCGATCAGCCGCTCGTCTTTGACCATCGCCGCGCGGGCGAGGTAGTAAAACCCTTCGGTGTCGTAGGTGACGAGGTTCGCGCCGACGGCCTCTAGAAATGTCAGGTATTCACGCAAGGATACGGGCAGGCCCGCGTCGCGCAGATGCTGGAAGAAGGGCAGAAACATCGCCGCGTCAGCTGGCCGCGCGGGTGATGAGGATCAGCGCGAACACCCAGATCAGCGTAATGATCAAGGCAAAGACGGCGGCGTATTGCGCAATATCGGCGGGGCGTCCCTTGCGGCGATACGCGAGAAAGCCACCCAGACAGGCGCCAATCAATGCTGCGATGAGGATCGTCATGTGATGTGCTACCCGTTTCTGCCATTGAGCGGGTTAGGGCCTGAAATCACGCGCAGTTTTGCGTGAACGGCCAAATCCGCGCCGTATCCGTATCGTGCCCAGCCGAGGCTGTCCAGACGCACCTGCGGCGGCGCGACCGCACTCACCGCCCGCGACGCGCCATGAAGGCCAGCCGCTCGAACATATGCACGTCCTGCTCGTTCTTGAGCAATGCACCGTGCAGCCTTGGTAGTGCATTCGCGCCATCCTTGCGCAGATCATCAGCGGTCAGATCCTCGGCCAGCAGGAGTTTCAGCCAGTCCAGCACTTCGGAGGTGGATGGTTTCTTTTTCAACCCTTGCAGGTCGCGAAGCTCGTAAAATTGCGTCAGCGCGGTGGTTAGCAGCGCGTCCTTGATGTCGGGGTGATGCACGTCGACGATGCGGCGCATCGTGTCCATGTCGGGAAACTGGATGTAGTGGAAGAAACAGCGCCGCAGGAAGGCGTCGGGCAGTTCCTTTTCGTTGTTGGACGTAATGATGACGATAGGGCGATGCGCCGCGCGGATCGTTTCCCCCGTCTCGTAGACGTGGAATTCCATCCGGTCGAGTTCTTGCAGCAGATCGTTCGGAAACTCGATATCGGCCTTGTCGATCTCGTCGATCAGCAACACTACGCGTCCGTCGGACTGAAACGCCTGCCACAGTTTGCCGGGGCGGATATAGTTTGAGATGTCATGCACGCGCGCATCGCCTAGCTGGCTGTCGCGTAGGCGCGACACCGCATCATATTCATACAGACCCTGCTGCGCGCGCGTTGTGGATTTCACGTTCCACTCAATCATAGGCAGACCCAGCGCGGCGGCCACCTGCCGGGCCAGTTCAGTCTTGCCAGTGCCCGGCTCGCCCTTGACCAGCAGGGGGCGCTCCAGCGTGACGGCAGCGTTAACGGCGACGGTCAGGTCGCGGGGGGCGACATAGCTGTCGGTACCTTCGAATTTCATAGAAGTTTCAGTCCTTTTTGCGCCAAAGTTCACTTTGGAGTTAATCCATGATAGTGCGCGTCGCCAATCACATCAATGCATTGCAATTGGTTCGTGACAATGCGGTCCTATTGCAGTAGATGCAGCCCGAAAGGGGAGCCAGATGACACAGCATCCTGACGCCTTGGACCTTGATGAAAAAAAGGATCAACGCTTGAAATCCGAAGTTTTCCTGCCCGACGATTACCAGCCCGTCGAGGACGAACCTTTCATGAATGAGCGCCAGAAAGAGTATTTCCGTCGCAAGCTTTATGACTGGCGCGAGGATCTGCTGGCCGGTAGCCGCGACACGATCGAGGCGCTTCAGGATGGCACCCGCGCCATTCCCGACGTCGCCGACCGCGCCAGCGAGGAAACCGACCGGGCGCTGGAATTGCGGACGCGCGACCGCCAGCGCAAGCTGGTGGCAAAGATCGATCAGGCGATTCGCCGTATCGACGAGGGTGAATTTGGCTATTGCCAGATGACCGGCGACCAGATCAGCCTGAAACGGCTGGACGCGCGCCCCATCGCCACCATGACGCTGGAGGCGCAGGAGCGTCACGAGCGTCGCGAGAAGGTGCATCGCGACGATTGAGCGCGCATGAATTCGTCAAATTCCAGGACGCCGGGGCTTTCGCTCCGGCGTTTTTCGTAGGATCAAGGAGTTATGGATCTAAACTCGCTTGATATGGCCGTCATCGGCGCCGGGATCGGCGGTCTTGCCGTTGCGCGGGCCTGCGCGCTGCGTGGCGCGCGGGTGACAATTCACGAGCAGGCGGACGAGATTGCCGAGGTCGGTGCGGGTCTGCAAATCAGCCCCAACGGCTTTGCGGTGTTGCGTGGTCTGGGCCTGTCCGGCGCGGTCGAAGCTGCGGGGGACAGGGCCGGGAGAGTCGCGTTGTATGACTACCGTAGCGGGCCCGTGCTGCGGCTGGACCTGACCCGATTGGCGAGCCGCGATTATTGGTTCCTGCACCGGGCCGACCTGATCGATCTGCTGCATGCCGGCGCTGTCGATGCGGGGGTGCGCATCCGTCTGGGCGCACGGGTGGAGGACCCCGCCGCATTGGATGCGGATCTGGTGATCGGCGCGGACGGGCTGCATTCGGTGCTGCGGTCCCGGCTGAATGGAACGCTTGCGCCGTTTTTTACCCGGCAGGTCGCATGGCGGGCGGTCGTACCGCATGATGGCAGCCGCAAGGACGAGGCGCGTGTTCACATGGCTCCGCACCGGCATCTGGTCACCTATCCCGTGCGCGGAGGCGGCTGGCTGAACCTTGTCGCGGTCGAGGAACGCAGCGCCTGGGCCGAAGAAAGCTGGAGCGCGGCAGGCGACCCCGATGATCTGCGCGCCCGGTTTTCTGATTTTGGTGCGGCGCCGCAGGAAATGCTGAAACGGGTGAACAAGGTCGGAAAATGGGGCCTGTTTCGCCATCCGGTCGCGCCGGTCTGGACGGGTGAGCGCTATGCGCTGCTGGGCGATGCGGCGCACCCGACGCTGCCCTTCATGGCACAGGGCGCATCGCTCGCGCTGGAGGATGCGTGGGTTTTGGCGGCCGCCGTGGCGGAGGCGCCGGATATGGGTACGGCCCTTGCGCAGTATCAGGTGCAGCGCATTGACAGGGCCACTCGCGTGGTCGCGGCTGCCAGCGGCAACGCATGGAAATATCACATCAGTTCCAAGCCCTTACGCCTTGCGGCTCATGTAGCGTTGCGGCTTGGTGGGGCGATCGCGCCGGGGCGCATGATGCACCAGTTTGACTGGATCTACGGCCACGACGTGACGGGGGGCGAAACGCTCTGACGTTTACTTTTTTTTCAGGGGCCTGCCGTAAAGCTCCATCTTGTGACCTTTCAGGCGATACCCCAAACGTGCCGCGATCTTTTCCTGCAGGCGTTCGATCTCGGGATCGAAAAACTCGATCACATCGCCGGTGTCGAGGTCGATCAGGTGGTCATGGTGATCGCGCTGTGCGTCCTCGTAACGGGCGCGGCCATCGCCAAACTCCAGCTTGTCCAGAATGCCCGTTTCTTCGAACAGCTTGACCGTGCGATAAACCGTCGCGATCGAGATCTTGGGATCGCGCGCCGACGCGCGGGCATAAAGCTCGTCAACATCCGGGTGGTCGTCGGCCTCTTCCAGAACCGAGGCAATGATGCGCCTCTGGCCTGTCATGCGCAGGCCGCGCGCCTCGCAGCGATCGGTGATGGTTTTGGGCATCGGTCTGTCCATCGTGGGTATCAAGGCCTGCTTAGCGCGACGGGCGGGGGAGTTCCACCGCCGATGCGCACTCTATTCAGCCGCCGCGCGAAAGGCGCGGTCGAGCGCGGCAATCAGATCGGCAGGGTGTTCCAGCCCGACAGACATGCGAATCAACCCTTCGCTGACGCCTGCCAGCGTCCGGGCCTCCGGCGGCACGCCCGAATGGGTGGTCGACGCAGGATGGCAGACAAGCGATTCGGTCCCGCCGAGGGATACGGCAAGTTTGAAGATGTGCAGCGCGTTGAGGATGCGGAAGGCCAGCGCGCGGTCATCCGCCACCACAAAGCTGAAGGTCGATCCCGGCCCGGTGCATTGCGCGTCATGGACGGCGCGGGCGGCGCCAGTGCTGTGTTCCGGATGCAGGACAGTGCAGGGAATGATGTCGTTCTCGGCCAGCCATTTTGCCACCTCGCGCCCCGAATTTGCGGCCCGCTCCATGCGCAGCGTCAACGTCTCCATCGAGCGCGAGATCATCCAGGCCGAATGCGGATCAAGTTGGAAGCCGTAGGCCGAACGTGTGGAGCGGATCGGCTTCAACGCCGCCTTGGACCCGGTAATGCCGCCCGCCACCAGATCGGAATGACCGCCGACATATTTGGTCAGCGAATAGACGCAAATGTCGATGCCATGCTCCAGCGGTTTCTGGAAAACCGGGCCCAGCATGGTGTTGTCGCAGACGATTACGGGGGTATCGGCACCTTGCGCCGCCGCCCATCCGTCAACCGTGCGGCGCACCATGGCAAGATCAATCACGGCATTGGTTGGGTTTGCGGGGGTTTCGATATACACCATCTTGACCGGGCCCTTGGCCGCTGCATCGCTCAGGGCCTGCGTCAGATCATCGGACGCCAGCCCGTCGGTGAAGGGGGTAGGGTGCAGATTCCATTCCGCCAGCACCTTGGCAAAGAGCGTTTCGGTGCCACCATAAAGCGGTGTGTAGTGAACATAGGCATCGCCCGGTCGCAGATAGCTGAGCGCGACGGCACTGATTGCCGCCATGCCGGAGGCTGTCAGCAGCGCCGCCTCGGCGCCATCATAAAGGGCCAGCCGGTCCTCGACGATCTCGACATTGGGGTTGTTGAAGCGGCTGTAGACCAGACCGCCGGCGCCCATCCCCTCGGGCGCGGGGGCACGTCCTGCGACCACGTCAAAGAACTCGGCGCCCTGTTCCGCTGTCTCAAACGCGAAAGTCGACGTCAGGAACACCGGCGGCTTGACTGATCCTTCGCTGAGCGCCGGATCATAGCCATAAGCGGTCATCTGCGTCGACGGGTCGAGCTTGTGATCGCCCAGATGCGTGCGGCGAAAATTACGTTTGCTCATGGCGGCCTCCGGGTGGGTCGAGTCGTGCCCACCTTAGCGCAGGGTATCGCAAAGCACAGGGGTATCTGAACGGCAAAGGTTGACTTGTCGTTGCAGAGTCGCCATATCCGCCTCAACCTACACTTCCTGCCGCGTGAGCAGCCGGGCCGCCAAAGCGTAACCCATTGAATACTGAAGTGTCGTCTAATGATCCCAAAATCACGCGTGGGGCCAGCCGCCGGATCGGCGTGACGGGCAATTCAGCCTGTGCGTCAGGGCTTTGGCGGAACCACGAAACGGGCCCGGAGCGGCCCGCATGCGGCATGGGATCACCTCATGTCCGAGAGGATGATAGTTTGAATATGTTTGAAGAAATGGGCCTGCCTTCGGTCCTGGTGCGCAAGCTGGGCCATATGGGCATCACCGAGCCGACACCGATCCAGAGCCACGCGATCCCGCATGCGCTGAACGGCCATGATGTCATGGGGCTGGCACAGACCGGCACGGGCAAGACGGCGGCGTTTGGCCTGCCTTTGCTGGCGCAGATGATGGACGTGGACGAGCGCCCCCTGCCGAAGACCGCGACGAGCCTGATCCTCGCGCCGACGCGCGAATTGGCAAACCAGATCCGCGAAACGCTGCTGCCTCTGGTCATGGACACGCCGATGAAGATCAACGTCGTGGTCGGCGGATCGTCGATCGGCCCGCAGATCAAGCGGTTGGAGAAGGGCACCCATATTCTGGTTGCCACACCGGGCCGCCTGCTGGACCTGATTGACCGGCGCGCGATCCGGCTGGACGCGACGCGCTTCCTCGTGCTGGACGAGGCCGATCAGATGCTCGACATGGGCTTTATCCATGCGCTGCGCAAGATTGCCGCGCTGCTGGCCAAAGAGCGCCAGACGATGCTGTTTTCGGCCACCATGCCCAAGCAGATGGAAGAGATCGCCAGCAGCTATCTGGTCAACCCCAAGCGGGTGCAGGTCAGCCCTCCGGGCAAGGCCGCAGACAAGGTCACGCAAGCCGTGCATTTCATCGCCAAGGCGGAAAAGCCGAACCTGCTGATCGAGCTTCTGGGCGATCACAAGGCGGAACTGGCGCTGGTCTTTGGCCGCACCAAACATGGCTCGGACAAGTTGGCGCGCAAGCTGGAAAGCGCCGGTTTCAAGGTGGCCGCGATCCACGGCAACAAGAGCCAAGGCCAGCGCGAGCGTGCGCTGAAGGCGTTCCGCGATGGCGAGGTCAAGGTGCTGGTGGCGACGGATGTCGCGGCGCGCGGCCTTGATATCCCGGACGTCAAGCACGTCTACAACTTCGATCTGCCCAACGTGCCGGAAAACTACATCCACCGGATCGGCCGTACCGCGCGGGCAGGCAAGGATGGCGCAGCCATTGCGTTTTGCGCGCCTGACGAGATGGGCGAATTGAAGGACATTCAAAAGGTGATGGGCCTTTCGATCCCCGTGGCCTCTGGCCGCGCGTGGGAAGACCTGCCTGACCCCAAGGCCAAATCGAACGGCGGCGGTGGTCGCGGTCGTGGCCGTGGCGGCGCAGGCCGGTCCGGCGGCGGACAGGGCGGTGGCGGTGGTGCCACGGCTGGCAAGGGTCCGCGTCGGCGCCGCAGCGGCGGTGGGGGTCGCAGCAGCCAGGCTGCCTGAGGCACCGCAGAAACCAGATCGCCAAGTTATATGCCCCGTCGCCTCGCCAGGCGGCGGGGCTTTCTCGTGTTCGATGCGGACTAAAGCAAATCCGGCTGCTGGCTGACCCGGCGCGCCAGTGGCGCGACGGTCAGACCCTGCACGATGATCGAAAAGACGACGATCATGTATGTCGCGGTCAGGATGATCGGGCTCCATTCGCTGGCCGGCAGGCTCAGCGCCAGCGCGACCGAGATCCCGCCCTTCAGCCCGCCCCATGTCATGATCCGAACGACCCCCGGATCAAAATCGCGGAAGGGGCGCAGGATTGCCACGGGCACGGCCACGGCGACGAACCGGCCAACCAGCGCGATGGCAATGGAGGCAGCCCCGGCCAGCAGATAATCGACGCTGAAGGCGACCGCGAACACCTCGAACCCGATCATCAGGAACAGGACGGCGTTCAGGATTTCGTCGATCAGCTTCCAGAAGGCGTCGACATAGCGGCGCGTCTCGTCGCTCATCCCGTGTTTGGCGCCCACGTCCCCGATCAGAAGCCCGGCGCAGACCGCCATGATCGGCGCCGAGAGATGCAGATAGACGGCCAACTCGTACCCGCCGAAGGCAAGGCCCAGCGTCAACAGAACCTCCAGCGAATAGTCGTCGATCAGGCGCATGACGCGGAATACCAGCCAGCCCAGCACAACGCCCAGCAGGGCGCCGCCGCCCGCCTCGCGCAGGAACAGCAAGCCTGCGTCCAGCACGCCATTGTCGCCATGGGCCGCCCCACCGGGAAAGGCGAGGCCGACCAGCACGAGGAAGACGACATAGCCAACCCCGTCGTTGAACAGCGACTCGCCCGCGATCTTGGTCTCAAGCGATTGGGGCAGGTTGGCCTGTCGCAGCACACCCAGCACGGCGACCGGATCTGTCGGGGAAATCAGCGCGCCAAAGATCAGCGCGATCATCAGGGGCATGCCCGTCAGCCAGCTGAAGGCGCCGCCCACGACTAGCGTGCTGAGGCCGACACCGATCGTCGCCATCAACACCACGGGTAGCCATTGCGCACGCAGGTCTGAAACCTTGACATGCAGCGCCCCCGCGAACAGCAACAAGCCCAGCATCCCCTCCAGCAGCGCGTCGGAGAAATCGATGCCCTTGACGATGTGCCGGGTCTGGTCCGCGATGCCGAGTGTCGGCATCAGCAGGTCCAGCCCCATCAGCGCCAGCGACGCCGCCAGTGCCACCACCATGATTCCGATCGACGACGGCAGGCGCAGCATGAGGTAGTTTATTGCGCCGAAGACGCCGGCCAGTACGATCAGCAGCGATGTGATTTGCAGGAACGTCACGGATACCTCCTTGGCGCCCGGCGGGCACGCGCAAGGCTACAGCAATGGGGAACTACCGCATAGATGGCAATACTTCACTGGTCAATCGCCGTAAAATCGGCCCAGATCGGCAGGTGGTCGGATGCGATCCGCGACGCGCCCCGCGACGCGCCGCCGCCGGTTGCCGCGACGCGCAGATCGGAACTGTGCAGGATTCGGTCCAGCCGCGCGACAGGGCGCGGCGCTGGATAGCTCAGCGGTGTCGCCGCCACGGCCAGCCGGGGTGATCCGAAACTCATCGCTTTGCCCAGCGCGCCCCATTCGTTGAAATCACCGGCCAGTACGGCGGGGCTATCGGGCAGGCGGTTCAACTCGGCCCTGATATGGGCCAGTTGCGCCTGCCGGTGGCGCCGGATCAGCCCCAGGTGAACGCCAATCACCCGCAGCGGTCCGATCGGCGTGGTCAGATCGGCGCGGATCGCGCCGCGCGGCTCCAGCCCCGGAAGGTCGATCCGCCCGGTATCCACAAGCTGCACGTCCCCGCGCATCAGCATCGCATTGCCGTGCCATCCCAGCGATACCCCGTCGCTATCATCCGCGCCGAAGGGCACAACCTGCCAGCCTGCCGCGCGCACCATGGCGGAGGGCAGGGCGGCGTGGCGGGGGGCCATTCTCTTGTCCGCCTCCTGAAGGATGACGAGGTCGGCATCCAGCCCGTCGATGATGGCCATGATCCGCTCCGGCTTGCGGCGCAGATCCAGCCCGACGCATTTTTGCAGGTTATATGTGGCGATCCGATAGATGGCTGTGCCTCGCTATACTGCGTTTCAGGTGTCGACGATTTCAGGTGCCACAGAATGTTTCGCGCACCACTTCGTGCGGCGCTGGCGGCAGGGTCAGGTCGACCGCGTCCGGCTGATCCACATAGGGGCGTGATAGTACGTCCAGAAGGCGACGGAAGGGCGCAAAGTCGCCCTCGACCCCGGCGGCGATCATTTCCTCTACCCGGTGGTTGCGCGGAATGAAGGCCGGATTTGCATCATCCATCCGCGCGCGCCAGCCATCCTCGCTGGTCAGGCGGGCCTGCCAGCGCGCCTCCCAAGCGTCAAAGCCCGCGGTGCCCATGAGGGCTGCGGGCGCGTCCGGTCGACCAAGCGCGCGGAACGTATTTGTGAAATCGACCTCAGCCACCTGCATCAGGCGCAGCAGGTCATCGATCAGCGCCCGGTCGTTCTCATCCGGGGCGGCCAGCCCGATCTTGGCGCCGAAGACGCGCAGCCATTCGGCGTCGATCAGGGCCGGCATGGCATGGACGGCTTCGGTGAACTCGGTGATGGCGGACTCCTGATCCTCCATCAGCGGGACCAGTGCGGAGGCGAATTGCGCCATGTTCCACACGATGATGCGCGCCTGATTGTCATAGGCATACCGCCCATTCCGGTCGATTGAGCTGTAGACGGTCTGCGGATGCCATATATCCAGAAACGCGCAGGGGCCGTAATCGATCGTCTCGCCCGAGAGGGCGGTATTGTCGGTGTTCATCACCCCGTGGATGAACCCGGCGCCCAGCCACTGTGCCACCAGCGTGGCCTGACGCCGAATGACGGCGCGCAGAAGATCGCCCGGCGTCTGCGCCTGAGGATAATGACGCGCGCGGGTGTAGGCGTATAGCTCGCGTAGCGCCGGAACATTCTGGCGCGCCGCGAAGAACTGGAACGTGCCGACGCGCAGATGGCTGGCGGCGATGCGCGTCAGCACCGCACCCGGCAGGGCGCCCTGCTGGCGATAGACCGGATCGCCCGTGCTGACAGCGGCCAGCGCGCGTGTGGTGGGAATGCCCATGGCATGCATCGCCTCGCTGACCACATATTCGCGCAGGACCGGCCCCAGCCATGCGCGCCCGTCGCCGTTTCGGGAAAATGGGGTCGGCCCCGATCCTTTCAGCTGAATGTCGCGGCGCTGCCCGTTCGTATCCACGACTTCGCCCAGAAGCACGGCGCGCCCATCGCCAAGCTGCGGCGAAAAGCCCCCGAATTGATGGCCGGCATAGGCCTGCGCGATGGGCTGGGCGCCGCCCGGCAGGGCGTTCCCGCCAAAGACCTGCGCCATCTCATCATCGCTGCCAAGTGAGACCCCCAACTCAGCCGCCAGCGCGTCGTTAACTGCGATCAAACGCGGTGCGCTGACCTGCACGGGCGCCTGACCAGCAGAAAACCCCGCGCCGAGGCGGGCATAGGAGTTGTCAAAGGGGAAAAGCATGCTCATCCCGCGAATGTAACCATGCAGGCCAGAATTGCCAGTGTCGCGCGTGCAATTGCGCGGTGGGATTTTGGGTATTTGTGCCAAGAAAAGCCCCGGGGACGCGCGCCGTTCTTGGACGGCGCCTCAAATGTTCTGGGGGTGTCTGTGCCAGGCAGGCTTTGACCGACAGCGAAATATCGAAAAGACTGTGCATCTGGAGACTGTCCGCGTAGCCATACCCCGGCAAGGCGTCTGCGATGGGATGTCACGTGGTGGGGGCGAGTCCCCACAGATTACAGAATCCGCGACATCAGCATCCGGGTGTCATCTGACGTGAAGTGCATCCGCTCATAAAAGGCGCGCGCGGCAGTGTCGCTTTTCGCCACTTCGAGATGCAGAACACGCAGCCCGGCAGCGCCCAGTGCGCGGGGCAGGGCTGCCAGAATGTCCGAGCCAATGCCGCGTCTGCGCACGTTGGGACGGATATAGATTTCGTCTACCGTTCCGGCCAGCCCGCCATGTGCCAGCGACCAGCCAAAGCTGATGGCGGCATAGCCGATGGGCGCACGCGCCGGACCGGCGATATAGATCGCGCCATGCGGTGCGCCGTCCAGCAGCGGGGCCACGGCGGCGTGGCGTCCGGCATCGTCCTGCGCAATCCCGGCCTCAGCGTGGCAGGCGGCGATCAGCGGCAGGATCGTATCGATGTCGTCAGGCTTGGCGAGGGTCAGGGCGGTCACGGGTGGCACGGGCCTTTCGGTTGGGGCGGGATGCGGGCCGACCATGCCTGCCTGCGCCCTTCTTGTCCATGCGGGCGAGTTAGGGCGCGCCTTTTTCCGCCGCCGCGCGGTAGTGGCGAAGGACATGCAGGCGGATGGCCGAGGCAAGGCCCAGATCGGTGCCGCGTTCGGCGTCGATTTTTGCGGCCAGCGCGTTGATCGGCAGGCCGGTGCGGTCGGCTATGGCGCGGAAGGCCTGCCAGAACTCAGGCTCCAGCGAGACCGAGGTGCGATGCCCGCGCAGGGTCAGCGAGTGTTTTACAGGCCGGTCCGTCACCGCGCTCTCATGGCTCGCGCTTGTGGTCGTCCACGCCCTTGGCGGCCCTGTCGGACCGGGCTTGCTCCAGCGATTTTTGCGCCTTCGTGCGACCAAAGCGTACGGCGTTTTCATCGGCGTGCGCCTTGGCATCGTCCCGCGCGCGCTGTTTGCGCGCGCGGTTCAAGTTGATCGGCGTGTCCGTCACTTGGGGCCGACCATGTTTTCGGGGCGCACGACGCGATCGAAAGTTTCGCCGTCGACAAACCCCAGCGCAATCGCCTCTTCCTTGAGCGTCGTGCCGTTCTTGTGCGCGGTCTTGGCGACCTTGGTGGCGTTGTCATAACCGATTTCGGGCGCCAGCGCAGTGACCAGCATCAGAGATTCGCGCATCAGCTTGTCGATACGGGCCTCATCCGCCTCCAGCCCGTCGACCAGATTATCGGTGAAGGCTGATGCCGCGTCGCCCAGAAGCTGCATGGATTGCAACACGTTGTAGGCCATCATCGGCTTGTAGACGTTCAATTCGAAATGACCTTGGCTACCCGCAAAACCGACGGCGGCGTCATTGCCCATCACATGGGCACAGACCTGTGTAAGCGCCTCGCATTGCGTCGGGTTCACCTTGCCCGGCATGATCGAACTGCCTGGCTCGTTCTCGGGCAGGATCAGCTCGCCCAGACCGCAGCGGGGGCCGGAGCCGAGGAAGCGGATGTCGTTGGCGATCTTGAAGAGGCTACCCGCGACGACGCGCAGGGCGCCCGAGATTTCGACCATCGCGTCATGGGCGGCCAGCGCCTCGAACTTGTTGGGGGCGGTGACGAAGGGGAGGCCGGTGATTTCGGCCATGTTGGCGGCAACGGATTCACCCCAACCTCGCGTGGTGTTCAGCCCGGTACCGACGGCGGTGCCGCCCTGGGCCAGCTCATAGATACGGCCCAGTGCATCCTTGATCCGCTCGATCCCCATGGCGACCTGATGGGTGTAGCCCGAAAATTCCTGACCCAAAGTCAGGGGGGTGGCGTCCTGCGTGTGGGTGCGGCCGATCTTGATGATATGGTCCCACTCCTGCGATTTCTTCTCCAGCGCGTCGTGCAGTTTTTCAAGGCCGGGCAGGGTGACGCCATGCGCGGACATGGCTGCGGCCAGATGCATGGCGGTGGGGAAAGTATCGTTGGAGGACTGGCCCATGTTGACGTGGTCGTTGGGATGCACGGGGTCCTTGGACCCGATCACGCCGCCCATGATTTCGATGGCGCGGTTGGCGATAACCTCGTTCGCGTTCATGTTGGATTGCGTGCCTGATCCGGTCTGCCACACGACCAGCGGGAAATTGTCGTCCAACTGGCCAGTAATCACCTCGGTCGCGGCCTCGATGATGGCTTCACCGCGCGCCTCGTCCAGTTTGCCCAGATCCAGATTGGCCTGGGCGCAGGCTTTCTTGATGACGCCGAGGGCGCGGACGATGGCGATGGGCTGGCGTTCCCACCCGATGGGGAAGTTGTGGATGCTACGCTGGGTCTGGGCGCCCCAATACTTGTCCGAGGGCACCTCAAGAGGGCCAAAGCTGTCGGTTTCGGTGCGGGTTGTGATTTCTGTCCGGCTCATGCGAGGGCTCCTCAGGTCAGGTTTGCCCCTGTCTTACCGTTTGGTGCGGGAAATTCAATGTGCCGCGCGCGGCCGTGCGCTCAGTGTTTGCGAAAACTGTCGAGGCTGACGACATCGGCGTCGGATCTTTTATCCTCTATGGCGTCCTCCTCCTCGCCCTCGTCGTCATCGTCGCTGTCGTGCTTTTCAAAGCGCAGGCCGAATTCGACCGACGGATCCACGAAGGTCTGGATCGCGTCATAGGGGACATAAAGGCTTTCGGGGGCGTCGCCAAAGTTCAGCGTGATGGCAAACCCCTCATCGGTGACTTCCAGATTGTCATACCAATGCTGCATGACGACAGTCATTTCGTTGGGGTACCGCTGTTTCAGCCAGTCGGCCAGCGTCGCCTCGGGGTGGTTCGTGTCAAATGTGATAAAGAAATGGTGCGCCCCCGGCAGCCCGCTTTGCTGCACCCCTTCCAGCACCTCCTGAATCAGGCCTCGCATGGCCCGATGCATCAGATTGCCGTAGTCGATTGTTCCAGCCATCCTGCGCCCTCAATTTTTATCCCCTCACAATAAGGGATTCGGAGGAAAGTGAAAGGCCTCTGAGTGACGTCACGTCCACCAATGCGCCGCCGCGCCCGTCAGGGCCATCAATGCCAGCGCAGGCAGCATCGGGATGCGTAGCGCGGCCATCAACAGGGCGGCCAGCGCCGTCAGCCCGGCGGCGGTCCAAGACAGGCTGGACAGCACCGGAACAGCGCCGAACGGCGTGCTGGCAATCTGGCCAAACAGAACATGCAGCGCGAACCACAGCGACAGATTGGCGATCACCCCGACCACAGCGGCCGAGATCGCGGCAAGCGCGCCCCGCAGGCGCGGCTGCGCAAGGATGCGGTCCAGATAGGGCGCGCCAGTGAAGATCCATAAAAAGCACGGCACGAACGTCACCCACAGCGCCAGCGCTCCGGCCAGCAGCGCCATCCCGGTGCCGCCTGTGGTGAAACCGGCCAGCATGGCGACGAACTGCGTGACCAGGATCAGCGGGCCGGGCGTGGTTTCAGCCAGTCCCAGCGCGTCGATCATCTGGTCGGTGCTCAGCCAGCCATGGGTCTGGGTGACGGTCTGGGTCATGTAGGCCAGCACCGCATAGGCGCCGCCGAAGGTGACAACCGCCAGCTTGCTGAAGAACAGCGCGATGTCAGTCAGAAACGTCGCCCCTGCCCAATAGGCAGCCAGCACCGGTGCGGCCCAGAGCGCCGCCCAGATCAGCGCGGTGCGCAGCGTGCGCGCGGTCTGACCGGGCGACGCGTGCGGCGGTGGCTCGGGCGTCGCACCGCGCGAGGTCCACGCGCCCCACAGGGCGGCGGCCGCGATGATCACGGGAAAGGGCAGGGCGCCGACATAGATCGCGGCAAAGGCCATAATGGCCAGTGCCCAATGCGCGCGTCCCTCCAGCGCCCGGCCTGCAAGACGCCACAGCGCTTGGGTCACGATCACCAGAACGGCAGCCTTGATGCCGGAAAACAGCGCCTGGACCAGCGGCACCTCGCCCCATTCTGCATAGGCCAGCGCCAATGCGGCGATCACGGCCGCGCCCGGCAGCACGAACAGCAGCCCGGTAATCAGCCCGCCCAAAGTGCCGCGCAGCTTCCATCCTGCATAGGTTGCCAGCTGCATCGCCTCGGGGCCGGGCATCAGCATGCAAAAACTGAGCGCGCCCAGAAATTGCCGCTGGTCCAGCCAGCCGCGCCGCTCGACCAGTTCGGTCTGCATCAGCGAAATCTGCGCGGCCGGCCCGCCAAAGGATAGCAACCCGACCCGGGCGAAACTTCGCAAAAAGTCGCGATCGCTTACTTTCATCTGCGCGGCCGTGCCTGCCGGATCAGTCGTGGATCCGCTTTAAAACCCTCGGGCGGGTGGACGTCGATGATGGCAGCGCAGGTGGGCGTGGCGATCAGGCGGGGCAACTGCGAGGGTGTGATTTCATTGAGGGCAGGCATGGGCATCGCTCTGATGGCTCTGAGTGAACAGGTTCAGGATGCGACATTGGGCCAAGGTCTTGTGGGGCAGTCGCGCAAGGCCCCATGCAACGGCCTTGGCGAAACGATGCAAAGCTGTCAATGCCGGTGCGCCGGTCGCCCCTGAGCAGATCAAGCCATGAGCTGCAAAATGCGGGATGAAGTGCAGGCTTCTGTTGCCAGGTGCCTGCGAACCCCGCCTTACGCTGCTAGGCGCAAGGGCTTAGGTTTCGATCTCTCGAACCGCTTACGCGGCCAGAGCTACCGGAGCACGATTGTCATTTGCAATTGTACTTTTCGGGCCGATACGGTGGCACCCCGCCGAAACAAAGCATAACCCCTTTAGACGTTCGTCGATCCTGTTTCGACCCCGATCCGCCCCCAAATGAAGGGTGATTGGTGGAGTCGCCGGGTACCGCCCCCGGGTCCGATCCGCTTATTACGAGCGCGTTTATGTCCATAGTCCCCGAGGGGACACCACAAACATAGGGCGCATTGCGGCGCAGTTAAAGGGGCATGAGCGTTGGCGCGCCGAATTTCTGCGAAAAATTGCCCGCTTTCGTGGATGGGTGGCCTCCGGCGGGTCAAACAGTCGAAAAATATGGGGCCTATATACTTAACTAGCCTATTGGATCGGTGAGGCTAACTATCCTCACCATCATAAACGCCGAACAGCATAGCCTGTTTTCCGTAGTGATGAGCCACCTTTTTTCTCAGCTCTGGCATAGTTTTGCAGGACTTGGCTAAGCCCACGACCTCATAACAGCGAGAGACAAGCTGGCGGACGCCGTAATTCTCCGTGAGGTTTTGGTGCCAGCGGACACCCGGCGCGGGTCGATTTTCTCGCAGGTATTTTGCTACGTCTGGGTCAAGGGTGTCGTAGATAAGTTCAATCACCAATTTACCCCAGTATTTGGGCCTATTGTGCAGCGATCCTTTCCAGTCTGTGAGCCTGCCAAACTCTTCCCAAAGCTCATCTGGAAAGGTCTTCTCCCAAGCCCTCAATTCCTCAGCAATAAACGCCCGGAGTTTTATCTGAAGGGCGTCTTCTTCACGCTCATACTGATAGCCGGTGGCCTCATCTACGAGGGCGTCTAGGCCAATACGTGTCAATCCGGCGGTCAGAACGGCGCATCGAATTGCGATTTCCCTCTGGCGATCAGTGAGCGCAGCCCCTTCATAAAGAGCTTGAACATATCCTCTGCAAATTAACTCAAAATGTTCTGTCGTGATCCCAGCGGCGGGCCATTGTGTTCCTGGGATTGAAAACTTGCGAGTTTCCTTCAGGATTTTTTCTATATCAATAAAGGGGTTTAGCGCCTTCTGCCCAGCGTAGTCCTTCAGGTTCGCACGATCTACTTCGGAAATAGCCATAGCGGCGGAACTTGATGCTAGGAGACGGGTGCCGTCAGGTAGCACATAGCAATCAATCTCAGCACCGCCCAAGTCAATTTGGCCGCGCCATTGCGCAACGGGGAGGTCAGGATCAGCGAACTCTTTGTTCCCCTTACCCGGACCTTGCGCATGGGCCTCGCCTTGCTGAGCTACCATAGCACCTGCAACGTCATCAAACGACGCTGGAATTGGTTCAATCACCTTTTTGTCTTTAGCCATTAGTCAGGTCCTTGTAAGTCAGACGCTTATCGACCATGCGATCAATCGTCATGTTGATGAATGCCACGGTGCCAACTTGGGCAGTGTTATGGCGGAATGAGAATTCGTTCACATAGCGGTGCAGGTGGTCTTCGCTCATGTAGTGGTAAACACCGATGTAGCCGCGCTTGAGCAACGACCAGAAGCTTTCAATGCCGTTTGTGTGGGCCATGTCGCGCACATACTCACCAGCAGAGTGACGAACTGTCTTGTGAGTGTAGCCCTTGGCAGCAAGGCCATTGTAGGCGCGAAACTCGTCTGTAACGACCTCACCGCCCTCTGGGGCGCTCTCTTGCACGAAACCTACAAGAGTGGCCGCATCGGTGCGCTTAACAGGCTTGGCGACAACTTGGCCGCTTTCGTCACGCATGCCAACCACAGCCACCTTGCCGACAGCGCCACGGCCTGCATGAAGCTTCTTATCAGCATGTTTGTTCTTTTCTTTGCCGCCCACGTAAGTTTCATCGACTTGAACTTGACCGCCCATCTTGTCGTTGTTGTTGCCGCCCATCCATGTTTCGCGGATACGCTGCGCAAGAAACCATGCTGTTTTCTGTGTGACACCCAATTCGCGTGCCATCTGTGTGCTAGGGATGCCCTTGCGGGCGCTTGTGAGCATGTAGATGGCAAGAAGCCACTTGAGCAAAGGAAGGCGGCTCTCGGCCAGCACTGTGCCTGTGCGAACGCTGAAATGCTTGCGGCAATCTTTGCAGCGGTAGGCCATTGGCTTATGGTCTTTGCACTCGGAAACATCAACGGAACCACAGTGGCCGCAAACGGCATCACTGCCCCAGCGGCGATTCTCAAAGAATTGGCGCGCCGCATCTTCATTTGGGAATTTCTGGAAGAACTCGAATGTGCTAAGTGTATCAGTCATGGGCCTAATCTCTCTTGTTGAGATTAAACTAGCCGCAATCTAACTAGCCGTCAAGGGAATTTAGGCTAGTTAAGTATATAGGCCCCAAAAATATATACGCTTCCGGGTCCGTTCGCCTAAAATTCAAACGGCCAACGCAGAGCCGATTGCCAAGTTCAATATGCCCAGGTCAAAATACCCGTCCTCCTGATCGATCTGGCAATCTGGAGCGCCCCCTTTGGGGTCTTTGCGAAAATGATCGGCCGGCTGGATCATTTCGCGATTTTGGCGAGAGTCCTGACCGACGGGCGTCCCGCAGGCCGAGCCGTCCGGCTGCGCCATTTGCGCCGACGCGCGAACCTGCTCGGGCCAAACTGGTCGCTTGGATCATCCGGCAAAGGCTATCCAAAACGCAGCCTCATCCTGATTTTCATAAATCAGCCATGATTTGCTGCAAATACTCTTGCTCCTTCGCAAAATCCGATCTAAACGCACCCACCAGACCCCCGCGGAGAGGTGCCGGAGTGGTCGAACGGGGCGGTCTCGAAAACCGTTGAGGGTGCAAGCCTTCCCAGGGTTCGAATCCCTGTCTCTCCGCCACTTAGATGACTCGACTAATTTACTTTTCTTTTTATAGTCAATGACTTCGAGGGCGGTCTTGGGTCGAGTTCTCCGTGCGACTCTTGAAGTGTCACATATTCTGCCACACAATGGCGAGTTGGGCGGTGTGCGATGAAGCTTCAGAAACGGAACAATACCTACCACCTGCGCAGGCGCGTGCCTGCCCGGTATCAGGCGGTCGAGGCGCGGGCGTCGTGCTACGTGAGCCTCAATACGGATTCGGAGACCTTGGCACAACAGAAGGCTACCGTTATCTGAAGCGAACAATTTGAACTCTGGAAGGCCCGTCTGGCAGGAGATAGCGTGGAGGCCGAAAGGCGCTATGCATCGGCGCAGGCGATCGCGCGGATGCGGTGGGGCGGTATTTGCACGCAGCGCAGATCGCTGAGTTTCCCCGGCGGGACGTGCTGGAGCGTATCGAAGCGACCCCTGTAAATAACGGTAAGGCAGACATGCCTGTTGCCGCGGCCCTTCTCGCAGCGGTGCCAGTGTCGGCGATCACCGTGTCACGCGCGCTCGAGCTTTACCGGGATCTCGCGAAGGACAAGTCGCTCGACAAGAGCGAGGATCACATAAGACGCTGGAAGATGCGATAAAATCCGGGGCCGATATGCTGGTGTCCATCGGCGGCGTTCAGTCCAATCACTCAAGAATGGTCGCAGCCACGGCGGCCAAGATTGGCATGAAATGCCGTCTGGTGCAGGAATCGTGGGTGCCGCATGATGATGCGGTCTACGACCGGGTCGGCAATATTCCGCTGACCCGCCTCATGGGGGCCGACAGTCGCCTTTTGGATGAGGGATTTGATATCGACATTCGTCAAAGCTGGGAAGATGCGATGGAGGATGTGCGCAGGGAGGGGCGGGGCGTGCCATACGGCATCCCTGCGGGCGCATCTGTCCATAAATACAGCTGTCTGGGGTATGTTGGTTTTGCGGAAGAGGTGGGTACGCTGATCGCGTTCGCGTGTGCCACGGCCCCTTCGATCAGGATATTGGCATCTGCGATATCCAAGCGGGTGACTGAAATCATGACATGTCCCTCTTTTGCGCCACACCTGCAATGTAGGTCTGCGCGATTGCACGATCATCGCCCATCATTTGAACGACGAATAATTCATCTGACAGGCTTTCGGCGCGATCCATGCGCACGTCCATCGCGGGGGTGGCACGGGCATTGACGACCACGATATCGGCCTCTGTCCCTGCATCGAGAGTGCCGATCTTATCGACCAGACCCAAGACGTCGGCGTTGCCGCGCGTGATCCAGTGAAAGGCCCGTAGCGTGTGCAGTTTCTGATCCTGAAGCTGGAGGATTTTGTATCCTTCGTTCAGCGTCTGGAGCATCGAGTAACTTGTGCCCGCCCCGATATCCGTGGCAATCCCGCTTTGGATGCTCTTTGCGCGCAAGCCAGCATCATCAAACAGACCACTCCCAAGAAAGAGGTTGGACGTGGGGCAAAACACCGGATGTGCGCCACTGTCCGCCAATGCACCGATTTCGCGGTCTTTCAAGTGGATCGCATGGCCCAGCAATGTGCGCGGGCCAAGTAATCCGTAACCTTCGTAGACGTCAAGATAGTCGCGCGCATCCGGATACAGCTTGGCCGTAAATGCGATTTCATCGTGGTTCTCGGACAGGTGCGTCTGGATGTAACATTCTGGATGTTCGCCAGCCAACGCCCCCGTCATCTCAAGCTGTTCAGGGGTCGAAGTGATTGCAAAGCGCGGCGTGATCGCACAGAGGGCGCGGCCTGTGCCATGCCAGCGTTCAATTAGCGCTTTGCTGTCGTCATACCCCGATTGCGCGGTGTCCAGCACCGCGTCAGGCGCGTTGCGATCCATCATGGTTTTCCCGGCAATCATTCGCATGTTGCGATCTTCAGCTTCGGAAAACAGCGCCTCGGTGGACGCGGCGTGGACAGAACAGAACGCCACCGCCGTTGTCGTTCCGTGGTCGGCCAAAAGATTGCAAAACCGCCCCGCCATAGAGCGAGCGTGTTGCGCATTGGCGTATTCGGCTTCAGCTGGAAAGGTATATCCATTGAGCCAGTCGAGCAATTGGCTGCCCCAGCTGGCGACGATCTGGACCTGTGGGAAATGGATATGTGGGTCGATGAAACCCGCCATCAGCAAATAGGGGCGATGATCGACAATCTCTGCATCACCTGCGTCGACTGCGACGTCTTGGTAGTTGCCGGACGCCGCGATCAGGCCATCGCGCATCAACACAGCGCCGTCTTCAATGTAGCTGTAGGCGTCGCTGTCGTCAGGGCGCGCCGGTTCGCGATGAAACGTCAGGACGCGACCGCGTAGAAGGGTATTCGTCATTGCAAGCCTACTGTTTATAGGGGGGGGGCGGCGAGGCGGCCCTGCGACCGCCTCGCAAATCATGTTGTTAGCGCGCGTCGAGTGCCGGGGAATCGTCGTCTAGGAAGTCAGGTTCGTCAGGAACGATAATGCGATGCTCAAGGTCTTCCTTGGGTGCGATCATCGGATAGATCAGCATGAATGCACCGATAATCAGGTATCCAATGGTGATCCCGTCGAATTGCGGCATCTGCAACGTGTAGCTATGGATGATCCCGATTGATGACATCACTGCCGCCGCAATTGCGAACCCGCCCGCGTGCTTGAACCGCCCGTCGATCACGTCCGCCGCGATAGCACCCCAGACAAGCCCGGTTATGATCGCACCTTGTGACAGGGCCAGGTGGCCTTCGTAATGCGCACCTTCCATAAGCAGTGCGGCCGTCAAATTGCCATCACCCAAGCCGGGCAATCCTTCGACTCCGGTATTGCGCAATGCGTTTATTAGCGACCCCCACTTAGTTACGAGGAAATTCGAGATGTGCGGCAGGATCGCTAAGGCAACAGCCGCCATGTGCGCGGGTTTCACCGCGTATCCGGTATTGGTGATCAGGCTCACGGCCACGAACACTAAAACAGGCGCTGCCGCTGCAATTGGGATCAACCCCGCAAGAAACGACAGGAAGCCAAGAAACGCAGCCGCCGCAATGACGAGCGCCACACCGATGATGTAGCCCGCGCGTGCATCCATCCGCTTGTAGGCCGGGTGACCGATGTAGACCGTTGTCGGGAAAGGCGAGCCGAACAAAGCGCCGATCATCGTACCCGCCCCGTCTGTCACCTGACAGATTGCAACCGGATAGGTGTCCCCGGCGGCTTCGGCGGATTCTACATTGTTCATCGTTTCAATGAAATTGTAGATCTGCACAGGGATCAGCACGAGGAACAATTCGGGATTGGCGAACAGGTATCGAATACCGATCAGCATATCGCCGAAGTATGGAACAGGGGGATAAAAGCCGATGCCGTCGGTGTTAAAGGACGATTGGCCCAGAAAGATCGCGATGATTGTACCCACACCAATCGCAACCAGACCGGCAGGCAGATTGCCCGGCAGACGGAAGCGGCCGATCAGGCCCCAAAGGATGAACAACAGCGACGTAAAGCCGATCAACGGCGATTCAAACACACTGGCCAGCGGAACTGAGCCGATGAACACCAGCGCGATGCCACAGAGCGTCCCCAACATACCCGCTCGCGGGGTGATACGCTTCAGGAACGGGCCGACAATCGCGCCGAATGCGGCCACGATGCCCCCCATAAAGCCCGCACCGATGCCAACTTGCCACGCTAGAAGTGAATCGCCTGTCGCCCAATAGATCGGGCCAATGACGCCGAACAGGTACACGAACATGACGGGCGTCGAGATGCCGTACGGCAGCGCGGTGACGTCCTTGCCTTGTTTGTTGGCGACCCATTTGGCCATCAACGTATAGACGGCAACACCCGCAACGATCGCGACCGCAGCGCCCGGCACGATACGGCCAAACACGATTTCGCCCGGCATCTGAAATACGAACTGACAGACGCCCGACAGGATCAGTAGATTGACAAGGTTGTCGGTAAATAGGGCCCAGAAGGCATTTAAATCGCTCCTATTGTATAACTTGTAACTGTAGGCTGTAACAGACATTTCGGGTTTCCTCCCCATTCTTATTGCCCTACGCCGCCCTCCTCAGGCGAACTATGTAGGATTTGGTTCTGTTCGCATGTCGGTATAGTTTGCAGACGTGCCGAACCCGTCAGGCGCGTCATGACTTCCGCCACAACGAAAGCCGCAATGACCTCGGGGCGTTTGTCACGGCTGACGGTCGGCCCGATTGGACAGGTCAACCCGTCGATATCTTGTTCAGTTGAATGCGTTGTGTGGAAACGGGTGAATCTGGCCCGCTTTGTCGCCGACCCAATCAAGCCGACATAGGCCGCATCGCGCCGATCCAATGCCTCGGACGTCAGGAGGAAATCAAGCGCGTGATCATGGGTCAGCACGATAAAGGCACTGTTCGGTGGGGCATCGCGAATGTTGGCCTCGGCCATCGCGGACAGACGTGTTTCGACCTTGGCGTCGCACAGCGAAAGTTCTTCGGCCCGTGCGTCGATCAGGATGCACTGAACAGGCAAAAATTGGAAAAACCTCGCCAAAGCGCGCCCAACGTGGCCCGCACCCAGAATGTAAACATGTGGGCGCAGCGCAATGGCTTGTGCCTCAGCCTGGCAGGCGTCGCGCCGGTTCGCAGCTGTCATCCGTGCAAGCGTGATCGTGACGCGACCGCCACAACATTGGCCAATTTCGGGCCCCAGTGGCACGTCCATGTCCTCGGCCAGACGCCCCGCACGCAACATCGCGCGGGCCTTGTCGATGGCCATATATTCCAGCTGCCCGCCGCCGATTGTTCCGTGCAGCCCGTCGGCAGTCACATAGATCTGCGCCCCAGCCTCACGCGGCGCCGACCCGCGCACCGCCGTCAGGTGGATGTGGATGACATCTTTGGGTGTTTCCAGAAACCGGGCGAGCGTCATGGGATCAGCCTTTCAACCGCTCGACAGCCATCAACACGCGCTCCGGCGTGGCTGGCGCATCCAAACGGGGGCACTCGCGGTAATCGGCGACACTGGCGACCGCGTGGGACAAGGCCTCGAACACTGAAATACCGAGCATAAGCGGCGGTTCGCCCACTGCCTTGGACCGTTTGATCGTGTGTTCCTTGTTCTCGGACCAGTTTGCGAGGTGCGTATTAAAAACACGCGGACGGTCCGAAGCCAGCGGGATCTTGTAGGTTGACGGTGCATGTGTGCGAAGCTGGCCTTGGGCATCCCACCAAAGTTCTTCTGTGGTCAGCCAGCCCATGCCCTGAATAAACGCGCCTTCTATCTGACCGATATCAAGGATCGGGTTCAAGGACTTACCCACATCATGCAGAATGTCCGTGCGCTCGATGCGGTATTCCCCCGTCAACGTGTCAACGGACACCTCGGAACAAGCCGCGCCATAGGCGTAGTAATAAAACGGGCGCCCTTGGCCCGTTTCGCGGTTCCAGTGGATTTTTGGTGTTTTGTAGAATCCTGCTGCGGACAGGTGGACGCGGGCCATATAGGCCAGCTTGATAAAATCGGGGAAGGAGAGAATCTCATCACCCACCTGTACCGCATTGGGGAGGAAACGCACCGCGCTGGCATCGGTATTCCAATGCTGCGCAGCGAACGCCACCAGCCGTTCTTTGATCTGCCGTGCCGCGTCCTGCGCGGCCATCCCGTTCAGGTCAGACCCCGACGAGGCCGCAGTGGCAGAAGTGTTAGGCACCTTTTCGGTCGTCGTCTTGGTAATCTTGATCGTGTCGAAATCCACCTGAAGCGTATCCGCCACGATCTGCGCGATCTTGGTGTTCAGGCCCTGGCCCATTTCGGTGCCGCCATGGTTCAGGTGGATCGATCCATCTGAATAGATATGCAGCAGCGCACCCGCCTGATTATACCACGTGGCCGTAAACGAAATGCCGAACTTGACTGGCGTCAGCGCGATACCTTTGCGGATCGTTCCGCCCTTGGCATTCCAGTCAAGGACGGCTTGGCGACGGGCGCGATAATCAGCGCTGTCCTCAAGCTCCTGACAGATGCGTGGGGCGATATTGTCCTCAACCGTCTGGTGGTAGGGTGTCACATCGCGCCCATTGTCGGCGTAAAAATTGCGCTTTCGCACCTCAAGGCTGTCCAACCCGCGGTGATAGGCGATCTCTTCCATGATCCGTTCGGCGACAATCACACCCTGTGGTCCGCCAAAGCCGCGAAACGCGGTATTAGACACGGTGTTGGTCTTCATCGGGTGCGAATTCAAAAGGACGTTGGGGTAATAGTAGGCGTTGTCGGCATGAAACAACGCGCGGTCGGTCACAGGGCCGGACAGGTCCGACGAAAACCCGCAGCGCGCCGCGAAATCACCCGTTACGGCCTCAATCACACCAGCATCGTCAAACCCCACTTCGTAATCAATTACGAAGTCATGGCGCTTCCCGGTCGCAGACATATCGTCATCGCGATCGGGGCGGATTTTTACGGCGCGGTTCCATTTCTTCGCAGCCACCGCCGCGACGGAACAGAACAGGTTCATCTGAGTTTCCTTGCCTCCAAATCCGCCACCCATCCGGCGCACATTGATGGTTACAGCGTTAGAGGGCACTCCCAGAACATGTGCGACCATATGCTGCGCTTCGCTTGGGTGCTGCGTCGAAGAGTGAATGATAACGTCGTCATCCTCACCGGGAATGGCAAATGCGATATGACCCTCAAGATACATGTGATCTTGACCACCGACGCGCATCTTGCCTTTGATGCGATGGGCCGCCTTGGCCATCGCGCCTTCGGCCTCGCCACGCTTGAGCGTCAACGGAGGGGTCACATACCCCATGCCGGCCTCTTGCGCCGCTTCAGGGTCCAGCGCGTGCGGCAAGTCTTGGTAGGTCACGGTCGCAAGCTTGGCCGCACGGCGGGCCGCATCACGCGTCTCTGCCACGACAGCAAACATCGGCTGGCCCCAGTACTCGACCTTTTCAGTGGCGAAAATCGGCTCGTCATCGCGCCCCGTCGGAGAGACGTCGTTGATGCCCGGAATATCGTCCGCCGTCAGAACACCGACAACGCCAGCGGCGGCGCGAACAGCGCTCAGGTCTACGTCGCGCAGCAGGGCGTGCGCTTTCGTGGACAGACCCAGATATGCATGCAACGTTCCAACTGGCTCTGCGATGTCATCACAGTATTCAGCGCGGCCTGTGACGTGTTTGATGGCGCTGTCATGGCGCAGATCGGTGTTCACGCCACCCTTGATCGGGGCATTCGCAGATTTTTGAACATTCATGACAAATCTCTCCCTTACGCGCTGAGGCAAGTGGTGGTTGTGTCGTCCTGTTGATCCAGCCAGAATTTCCGGAATAGATTTTTGGACACTTGCAGCCGGTAGTCGGACGATGCGCGCCAATCGCTGAGCGGACTGAAATCGTCGCCAAGGCGCGCGGCTGCCGCGATCAATGTCGTCTCACTCCACGCCGCCCCAATAAGCGCGGCTTCGGCGTGTGCTGCCCGTTTGGGCGTCGCCGCCATGCCGCCAAACGCGATCCGCGCGGCTGTGATTGTGCCATTCGCAACTGTGACATTGAACGCAGCACAGACGGACGAGATATCTTCGTCGCGGCGTTTGGAAATCTTGTATGCCGCGTGAACGGCGTCTTTGGCGGGGCGTGGGACGCTGATACTTTCCAGAAACTCGCCTTTGGCTATGTCTTGCTTGCCGTAGTCGATGAAGAAGTCTTCAGTCGGGATCGTTCGGCGCACTCCACCCTTGCGAAGCGTGATAGACGCGTCGAGGGCGATCAGAACCGGTGGTGTATCCCCAATGGGCGATCCGTTGGCGATATTGCCGCCAATTGTACCCATGCTCCGGATTTGCCATCCCGCGATACGGTCCCAGAATGCGCCAAGATGCGGGTAGTCGTCAGACATCGCCATCCGGCTGTCGGTATAGCTTACGCCTGCGCCGATTTTGATTGCGTCGCCTGAAATGTCGAGTTGCCGTAATTCGTCCAAATGGCTCAGGAAAACGACGGGGGAGATATCGCGCAGGAACTTCGTCACCCACAGGCCGACATCAGTGGCGCCTGCGATTATCGTCGCATCGGGGGTTTTCAGGAGGACATCCGCCAAGTCATCGACAGATGCGGGCAGGATACAGCAACTGCCCCCATTCGAAACCTCGACGCGCTTGCCATCTTGCAACTGCGTGAGTTTGGCGGTCATCGCCGTGCGTTCGAGCGTCAGCGCATCTTCTGCCGGACTGTCAAGGGCCGTCGCAGCCTTTGCGGCCTTGATGATCGGTTCGTAACCAGTGCAGCGGCACAAATTGCCCTGAAGCGCTGTTTCAATCTCGCCGTCGGTCGGATCAGGGTTTTCCATCCAAAGCGCATAGAGCGACATCACGAAACCAGGTGTGCAGAATCCGCACTGGCTGCCATGGTGATCGACCATCGCCTGTTGGACCGGATGCAACTTGCCGTCCGGGCCGGACAGATACTCAACGGACACGATGTGGCAGGCATCCAGTGATGCAGTCAGGCGGATGCAGGCGTTCACGGGTTCGTATCGCAGAACGCCGTTCTGCAACCGTCCCACTAGAACCGTGCAGGCGCCGCAGTCGCCTTCGGCGCAGCCTTCTTTGGTGCCCGTCAGACGGCGGTCGATACGCAGAAAATCAAGCAGTGTGTCACTGGCGCAGACGCGATCCAAGGTCACGTCACGGTTGTTCAGCACGAAGCGTATTTCGGATCTGGCTGTCATATGTCCTCCCTTGCCACAGTCTGGATTCTGCGTCCTCATCCCTTATGACCTGATTAACCACATCGAAATACGGCGCAGTCGGGTATGCTATTTCAACGAATCGTTGATAATCAGAGGTGCCGATGCCCTATGTTGAAAGCCTGAAAGTGTTCGTGAGGGTGGTTGAACTCGGTAGCATCACAGCCGGCGGACGCGATCTGCGCCTGACACCGGCCGTCGCCAGCAATCGCATCAAGGAACTGGAACGCCGGTTGGATGTGCGCCTCTTTAACCGCACGACCCGCAAACTGTCGCCAACGGATGTGGGTCAGACGTTCTATGAACATGCACGCCAGGTCGTTCAATCCATCGAGGACGCTGAGGCTGCTATTTCCGGGTATTCCCAAACGCCGCACGGCACCGTGCAGGTGACAGCGCCCCTTGGCGTGGGAAAGCGTCTGATCGCACCGCTCATTCCTGAATTTGTGGACATGTATCCGGATGTATCCGTGCGCTTGCGGCTGTCGGACCGCAAGGTCGACCTTCTGGAAGACGGTCTGGATCTCGCACTGTTCATCGGGCAGCCACCGGATTCAAATCTGAAGTTACGCAAAATTATGGACACACCGCGCGTCTTATGTGCTGCGCCTTCTTACCTTGAAAAACGTGGCGTCCCGGAAAACCCCGATGACCTGCGCCGCCACAATTGTCTGTTGTTGCGATACCCGCGTTCGCCCGAATGGTTCTGGACCCTGTCAACTTCGGAAGGGCCAAAGCGGATGGATGTGTCTGGCAGCTACGATTCCGATGACGGTGATGTGCTGACGGGCTGGGCCTGCGCAGGACGGGGCATTATCAACAAGCCGCGTTTTGACGTCATCGAACTCCTTAAGAGTGGAGAACTCGTCGAAGTGCTTGCCCAAACCCCTCCCGAGCAAGCAATGTTCGGATGTCTTTATCCACACCGGCGTCTCCAGGACAACAAGGTCCGGCTGTTCATTAATTTCCTGTTAGGGCGGTGCCGCGAAAAGCTGTTACAGGCGTGAATTAAATATGAATATTGCTGGGATCAGAAAGGCTTTGATGATGGGTTGGGTAGCCCCTCCTGACGGCACTTGTGCCAATATGGTCCGAACTGGATCAGGAGGATGGGACTATGAAGGAAGTATCGATTATCGGGGTTGATTTGGCCAAGCTGGTATTTCAGCTTTATGGCGCGACCGAGGAAGGTGAAGTTGTCTTTCGCAAGAAGCTGTCGCGCAAACGGTTCTTGGCGTTTATGCAAGCCATCCACGTTGCCAGGTTGCAATGGAAGCCTGCGCTACTGCCCATTATTG
This sequence comes from Roseovarius sp. M141, assembly GCF_024355225.1. Lineage (NCBI taxonomy): Bacteria > Pseudomonadati > Pseudomonadota > Alphaproteobacteria > Rhodobacterales > Roseobacteraceae > Roseovarius > Roseovarius sp. M141. Next base: position 2,878,551 of record NZ_VCNH01000008.1, on the reverse strand, counting down.
GGCCCGGACGCTCGGAGGATTTGGTCATGACGTGCGCATGATCGCACCGAATTTCGTCAAGCCGTTTGTTAGGAACCAGAAGAACGGCATGGCAGACGTTGAGGAGATCGTGGAGGCGGCCAGTCGGCCAACCATGCGGTTTGTCGAGATGAAGACGCCGGAACAGCAGAGCCTGGGTATGATCTTCCGATTGAGAGACCTGCTCATTGGGCAACGGAGGCAAACGATCAACGCACTGCGGAGCCGTCTCGCTGAGTTTGGCGTCGTAGCGGGCAGGGGTCGAGAAAATACCGACAAGTTGCAATCAGCACTGGAGACAGACGAGATTGCTGCTGAACTACCGATATCGGTGCGTCATATGGCGAAGCTTTGCTTCGATCAGATCGCGGATTTTTCCTGCCGCCCTAGGTGTTCAGTCCCGGCGTTTGATGGATCGGATTGAGGGTGAATCTTTCGGGTTCGATTGTCCATTGTTTGAAGAAGATGCCGGGGATAGGTCCCGTAACCGCCATGGCGGTGGCCGCGTTCGCGCCACCGATGGCGAATTACCGACGGGGCGGTGACTTCTCGGCTTGGCTGGGACTGGTTCCGCGACAGCACTCAAGCGGCGGTAAGCAGAGGCTCGGGCGCACAAGCAAGTCCGGGCAGCGCGACATCAGACGCCTGTTGATCATCGGTGCGATGGTCGTAATCTCCGGGACCAGAGTGCGGCCTCCGGCAGAAACCTCATGGCCCGGTCGCATGCTGGTCCGCAAGCCGCGAATGCTGGCGGCGATTGCTTTAGCCAACAAAATGGCTCGCACGCTGTGGGCCATGATCACGAAGGATGAAGAGTTTCGAGGGGGACCGCTTATGGCGCACTGACAACGCCGGAGGCACTGCTGTGAAAATTGCGGGAGAAGCTAAAGCTATATGAAGACGATCGAACAGATCGGGGACGGGAAAATCAGCACTACATGGAGAGCTTCGAGCTTGTTTTGATGTTTTGAACCTGCCCTGCGGATCCCATACCGGCCATTCAGACATGAGTGTCTGCATGAAAAGGCCTGACACATGGACGCATTCTATCGCACGATTATAACTGCAGCGTTTCCACGCAAAAACCGGGGCTACCCACACATGATGTAACCGCCCTCCGGCGGTATCGATGTGCCAAGGTGGGTCTGCAATGATCCAGAAAGGAGAGCGGTCGTGTCGGAAATTATCACGGTCGGGCTCGATTTGGCAAAGAATGTATTCCAGGTGCATGGAGCCGATTGGTGGCGTCAGTGCTGGCTTGATACATTCAGACCTTTCGAGACCTGGCGTTTCAGCACGTTTACTGGAAAAGCATTGTGATCCCCTCCTTCCATGACAAAGCTGCGGAAGCATCAAAGGCAAAGAGGTGAATCGAATGTTGCAAAGCGAGTCCCTGAGCGACAGGATCATTGCCCGATTCGACGCCATGTCGCCGCAACTGCAACTGGCAGCGCGGCATGTGCTGGAAAACCCGCAGGAGGTGGCCCTGGTCTCGATGAGGCGGCTGGCGCGCAGTGCCGGGGTGCAACCTGCCACGATGACGCGCCTGGCTCAATTCCTTGGGCTGACAGGGTATGAGGACATCCGCGCCCATTATTCCGAGGCAATCCGGCTTCGCGCCGATGGCTTTGCCGCGCGGGCGAGGGAGCGCGATACTGCTGCGCCCGGCGCTCAGGGCGGGCTGGCCCAGCAGATGCTCCAAGGCCTCGCGTCTCAGGTCGCGCGGTTAAGCGAGCCGCAATCGCTTGCCCGGCTGCAAGCGGTGGCTGACCACCTGATCCGCGCCGACAAGATCTATGTGCTTGGGCTGCGCTCCTGTCACTCGGTGGCGTGGCATTTCCACTATGTCATGACGCTTTTGGGCGAAAAGACCGTTCATCTTGACGGCCCTGCTTAAGTACCGGTGCGGATGGGCTTTTGCGGTCAGATGCGCAGGATGTTCTACTTGCGATCTCGGTCAGTCCCTATTGCGTCCAGACGCTTGAACTGGCCGATCTGGCGCGCGCAAAGGGCATGACTGTCGTCTCCATCACCGACAGCGAAGTTTCCCCCCTCATCGCCATTTCCGAAGTGTCCATCCTGTTCTCGATCGAGAGCCAGACGTTTTTCCACACGCTGACCCCCGCCCTTGCAATCTCGGAAGTATTGTGCGGGCTGATTGCGGACAACGACCGGCACGCGGCGCTGGACGCGCTACAGCGGGCGGACCGGCATCTGCAAATGCTCAAAACCTACGCCAACACGATCCCGCACCGCAGGATTTGAAATCTGAGTCCCTTCCTGAAATATCAAGGATCGCCTCATGCCCATTGGTTCCGTTCTGGACCGGATAGATGCAGACCTGCCCGCCGCGATTGATCGCCTGATGGGTCTGCTACGCATCCAACCCATCTCGACCGGCCCTGCCTACAAGGCCGAATGCGCTGCGACCGCCGATTGGCTGGTGGCGGATCTGCAATCGCTGGGCGCCACCGCCGAAAAGAGGTCTACACCGGGCCATCCCATGGTTGTCGGCCATGTCGGAGAGAGCGGGCCGCAGCTTTTGTTTTATGGTCACTATGATGTGCAGCCCGTCGATCCGCTCGATCTGTGGAACTCCCCACCTTTCGAGCCCGAGATTGAAGATATCCCCAACGGCCGCGTCATCCGCGGTCGTGGCGCCGCGGATGACAAGGGTCAATTGATGACTTTTGTCGAAGCCTGCCGTGCCTGGAAGGCGGAGCGTGGCGCGCTTCCCTGCCGCATCACGTTTTTCTTTGAGGGCGATAAAGAATCCGGCTCCCCTTCGCTCATCGCCTTCATGAAAGCCACCGTCAAGGAGCTTACCTGCGACATCGCCCTCATCTGTGACACGTCCATGGTCTCTCCGGGTGTGCCGTCCATCGCCTCGCAATTGCGCGGAGTGTGCAAGCTGGAATTCACAGTCACCGGCCCCGACATCGATCTGCACTCAGGCCGCTACGGTGGCCCCGGCCTCAACCCTCTGCGCGAGATGTCCCGCATCATCGCGTCCTTGCACGATGAAACGGGCCGTGTCGCGGTGGATGGGTTTTTACGAGGGCGTACAAGAGGTTCCCGCCGATCTGCTTTCCCAGTGGAAGAACTCGGGCTTTGACGAGAAAACCTACCTCAACTCGGTCGGCTACACCATTGGACACGGCGAACAGGGCTATTCCGTGCTCGAACAGCAATGGGCGCGCCCAACGCTGGAAATCAACGGTCTATGGGGGGCAATCAGGGGGACGGGTCCAAAACCGTGATTCCTTCGCAGGCGCATTGCAAGATCACCTGTCGCCTTGTCGGTGACATGGATCCGGCCCATGTACGCGAGTCGATCCGCGCCCATATCGAAGCGCGGCTTTTAACGGACGCCAAGATCACATGGAGCAAAATGTCAGGAGGCTCCCGCGCCGCCGTGATGGACATTTCCCGGCCCGAATTCTCTGCCGCTCGCAGCGCGTTGACCGAGGAATGGAACCGCGCCGCCGTGTTCTGCGGCATGGGCGGCTCAATTCCCATCGCCGGTTTCTTAAAGGAGATTTTGGGGGTGGAGGCCATGCTCATCGCCGATGACGCTATCCAATCCTCCAACGAAAAATACGACGTGGGGGGCTTTCACAAAGGTATCCGCAGTTGGGTTCGCGTACTGGACGCTTTGACAAAGATCTAGGCGGCGTTGCGGCACGGCTGGGTCGACTGCTCCCTACAGCTTCATCGCCCTGCACGGCGCATTTTTATACGGTCCCGCATCCTGTATTGCGCCATGAAGAAGGGCATGAACCACGGCTTGCCGTTGTAAAACGGTACCGGTGCGGGTGCGCGGAAATCAAAGGCTGACGGTGCCTCGTTCGCGTTTCCCAGCAGCTTTTGCGCGGCCTTGCGTGCGATCCACGGCGCCCAGACCACGCCTGACCCGCAAAACCCGGTCGCATAAATCATGCCGTCGCGTTCGAAAATGCGCGGGATCATGTCGCGCTGCATGGCGACGTGGCCAAACCAGGTATGGGTGATCGGCGTCTGATCCAGCTGCGGAAAAATGGACAGCATATTCTCGCGCAGATACGCGACCGGTTTGGTCGGATCGTCGAGATTGGTCCCGTCGCGCCCACCAAACAGAATCCGCCTGCCGTCAGGCGATGGACGGAAATAGAAACCCAGCGTACGCGTGTCGCACATCATCATGCGTTTGGGCGTGAGCTCAGCCATCAGATCTGCGGGCAGCACTGCGGTTGCGATCATGCGGCTGCGAACGGGCACGATGCGTCGGCGCAGCCACGGGTCCATCCGGTCAGTATAGCCGTTGGTGCAAATCATCACCTGCCGCGCGCTCAGCTTGCCGCGCGCGGTGGTGACGCTGTATCCGCTGGCGTCCTGTTCAATTTTTTCAACGGCCGTATCGGCGTAGACGGTAATCCCGGCGGCCTGAACCAAGCGCAGTAATTCCGCGATGAATTTCGCCGGATGAAGCCCGCTGATATCCATGCGGACCGTGCCGCCATGGAAATAATCACTACCGATATAGTCGCGCTGCTCGCTACGTGGCACGGCGAAGGATTCAATGCCCAATGTGCGATGCAGATGTTCGGCGCTACGCGCGTTGCTGTCGTAATCCTCAGCCCCGAGCGTGCCGGTGAAGCGGCCAACGGGCTGTAGGTCACAATCGATGCCTTCGCCCGCGATCAGATCATACAGATGCTGGCGCGCCAGCTTTCCTTCCGCCTCGATGGCGATTGTGCGGTCATTGCCGAATTTTCGCAGCAGGGTCGCGTGGTCCAGCCGGATATTGCCACTGGTAATGCCGCCATTGCGCGACGACGCGCCTTCGCCGGGGTGCTGGCGGTCGAAGACCGCGACAGACCGGCCCGCGCGCACCAGCGTCAACGCGGCGCTCAGGCCGGTATATCCCGCGCCCACGATGGCGACGTCAACCTTCTGCTCCAGCGGCACCTCTGGCAGGGGCTGCACCGGGGCGTCCTCCCACCAATAGGGGGTGGTCTTGAGGGGGCGGTGTTCGCGGGGCATTCAGCCACCTTTCTTATTGATGGCGCCGGGGCCAAGTGCTGCGTTAAAGATGCCGGTCGAACTGCACTGCGCCGATGACCCAGAGGATCCGTGCAGGTCGGTCGCTGTCGTTGCGAAATCCATGCGATAGCGCGCTGTCGAAAACAAAGCTGTCCCCCTCCGCCAGCCGCGCATCGCAATTGTCCACGCTCAGGGTCAACTCACCCTCCAGCACAAGGCCGCCCTTCTCCGCGGGATAGCTCAGCGCGGTCTGGCCCGACGTACCGCCCGGCGCGATGGTCAGGATCATAATCTGAAGATTGTGGTTGCCGCCTGACGTCAGCAATTCCTTTTGCAATGGACCAAGGTCAATATGCGGCCGCCTTGCGGCCCGGCGCACGAAGGGGGGATTGTCGGCTCCTTCCGCCGGGTCGTCATTGAACATCGACTGCATCGGAATGTTCAGGGCGCGGCGCAGCGCCGTCAGAACCCGCATCGACGGATTGGCCAGATCGCGCTCGATCTGGCTGATCATTCCGACCGACACACCGGACATGTCGGCCAACTCCCGCAGGGACATGCCCCGGTCCTGCCGCAACCTGCGGAACGTGGCCCCAATCTTGTGGTCAGCGTCATCGGTGGATTCGGACGTGTCGTGATCTGTCATGGGCAGCCCTGTGGCATTATCCGGCATATGAACGCGTTCAGTAGTGAAAGATTTTTCGCTGGCTTTCAAGAAATCTTACGCCGTTTTGCAGATAAACCTTGCCGTTGGGTGTCGGTGCTTTCAATATATCCGCACAGTATGTTCAATATTGAAATTACCGGGGCGGGGTCAAAATGCGGGTGAACCCACAAGGCGACAGCGGTGACGCGGTGCTGTCGGTGCGCAATCTGACGGTCGACCTTCCGCGCGGGATGGAGCGCAGGCATGCGGTCAAGGATGTGTCCTTTGATCTGCCGCGCGGCCAGATTCTGTGCGTCATCGGCGAATCCGGCTCTGGAAAATCGGTCACTGCCAACGCCGTGATGGGTCTGCTGCCCAGCGTCATCGACGTGTCGTCGGGCCAGATCATGTTCGAGGGCAGGGACCTGCTGAAAGAGGACGCGGCAGGCCTGCGCGAGTTGCGCGGGCGGGTCGTCTCGATGATCTTTCAGGATCCCTTGTCGGCGCTGAACCCCTTGATGACGGTCGGCGATCAGGTGATCGAGGTGATGGCCGTGCATGACGAGGGCACACCGCAATCGCAGGCGGCGCGCGCATTGGAGCTGCTTGAAGAGGTCGGACTGCCCGAACCCAAGCTGATGATGGACCAGTATCCATTCCGCCTGTCGGGTGGGCAGCGTCAGCGGGTGATGATCGCGATGGCGCTGGCGCTGGAGCCGACGATTTTGATCGCGGATGAGCCGACGACCGCGCTGGATGTCACGACACAGGCGCAGATCCTTGAGCTGATCCGCGATATTCAGCGCCGCAAGGGAATGAGCGTGATGTTCATCACCCATGATTTTGGCGTCGTGGCCGAAATCGCGGATCGTGTTATCGTGATGGAAAAGGGTCTTATCGTCGAACAGGCCAGCGCCGATGAGTTGTTCGGGGCGCCGCAGCACTCCTATACTAAACGCCTGATTGCAGCGGTTCCCGGCCTGAGGAATTCCGACCGCGGTGCTGGGACCGCGCAGGTCGACGACGATACCGTTCTGACGGTCGAGGGGTTGAACAAGACCTATCGTAGCGGCGGCGGCTGGTTCAGCAAGGAACGCGTCGTGGTCGCGGTGCAGGATGCGAATTTCGTGCTGCGCAAGGGCCGGACCCTTGGTGTGGTGGGTGAAAGCGGATCGGGCAAGACGTCGCTGGGGCGGCTCCTTATCAAGCTGATGGAAAGCGACAGCGGCAAGATGATCTATCGCGGCACGGACATTGCCCCGATGAAGGAAAGCGAATTCCGCCCGATGCGCCCGAAGATCCAGATGATCTTTCAGGATCCTTTCGCGTCGCTCAACCCGCGCTCAACCATTGGTCATATCATCACGGTCGGCCCGATTGCCCAAGGCATGGGCCGTGCCGAGGCGCGCAAGAAAGCCATGCAGATCCTTGAGCGTGTGGGCCTTGATGCCGGTGCATACGGGCGCTATCCCCACGAATTTTCCGGCGGCCAGCGCCAACGGGTGGGCATCGCGCGCGCCCTGATGTTCGATCCCGACCTGCTGATCGCGGACGAGGCGGTATCGGCGCTGGACGTATCCATTCAGGCGCAGATCCTTGAGTTGCTGAACCAGATCCAGAGCGAAACGCAGGTGGCGATGTTCTTTATCACCCATGATCTGCGCGTCGCCAGTCAGGTCTGCGACGATATCGTGGTGATGCAGAACGGCATTATCGTCGAGGTCGGCCCGCCATCGCAGATTTTTCACGCACCGCAGAATGCCTATACGCAGCAATTGGTCGCAGCGATCCCCGGTGAAAACCGGACCGAGCGTACCGCGTAATAAAACAGGGAGAAATAACAATGACATTTGCAAAACCGACACGGCGCCAGACACTTGGGATGCTTGCTGCGACTGGGCTTTTGGCCCCCAACCTGCTGGGTAAACCCGGCTTTGCCGCTGCCCCGGAAACCCCCACGGGTCAGATCGTCGTCGGCTTCAGCCAGGAGCCGACGGTGTTCAACCCGCTGATGCCGCGCGCCGAGGTGGATGAAGGCGTGATGCTGTCGATCTTCGATGCGCTGATCAGGGTCAACCCCGAGGGCGAGTCCGTCCCCATTCTGGCCGCCGAGGTGCCGTCCGTCGAAAATGGCGGCATTTCCGAGGATGGCCTGCAATGGCGGATCAAGCTACGCGACGATGTGAAATGGCATGACGGCGAACCCTTTACCGCCGAGGATGTGAAATTCACGCTAGAGCTGATCGTCGATCCCGATTTCCGCAGCTGGCGGACTCTGGGGCACAATCTGGTGCGCGATATCACCGTCGTTTCCCCGACCGAAATCACGTGGCGGATGGACGAACCCTTCGCGCCCTACATGTCGATCCTTGCCGAGACGATGATCTTGCCCAAGCATATTCTGGAGCCCGAGGCCGACCGCAACACCGCACCGTTCAATCAGGCGCCCGTCGGCACCGGGGCGTTCAAGTGGGGCAAGCGGATCGCGGGCGATCACATCGAACTGGTGGCCAACCCGGACTATTTCAGGGAGGGGCCGTATATCGAGCGGCTGATCTACAAGTACATCCCCGATCTGACCGTTCTTTATACCCAGTTCAAAAGCGGCGACATCGACATCATTGGTCTGCAGTACATTTCCCCCGACAACTATGCCGAGGCCAAGGATCTGCCGGGCAGGGTGGTGACGGTCGTGCCCACCTCAAGCATTGAATGCATCCTGTTCAACATGGAGCGCCCGCAGCTTCAGGACAAAGCGGTGCGCGAGGCGCTGTATGCCGCGCTGGATAAGCAGACCATCATCGATGCGCTTTACTACGGCCTGCCCACGCCGACCGAAAGCTACCTGCCGCAGCAGTCCTACTACTACAACCCGGCCCTGCCCACGCATGAGTATAATCTGGAGACGGCAGCCAAGCTTCTGGATGACGCAGGCTGGGCGCCGGGGGCCGACGGCATCCGCGAAAAGGATGGTGTGAAGCTGTCATTCAGCAATTCGACGACGTCGGGCAACCATCTGCGCGAACAGGCGCAACAATTCATCCAGCAGTCGCTGGCCCAGATCGGCGTCGAGCTGACGATTGAAAACCTGCCGCCTGCGGTCATGTGGGGGGAATACTGGACCAATTCCAAGTTCGATTCGGTGATTGTCGGCCTGGTGTTCACCAGCGGAACCGATCCCGATGTGACGGCGCGTTTCCATTCCGGGGAAATCCCGGCCAAAAGCGGGCGCGGATCGAACAATGCGCAGTACGAGAACCCCGAACTGGATGAACTGCTCGAAGAGGGCGTACAGATTTTTGATCCCGTGGCGCGCAAGGAAGTCTACATGAAGGTGCAGGAAGTGATCCGTGACGATCTGGTGATCCTCCCGATCTTCCAATACGCGACAGTGCGCGGCCGCAAAGACGGCATCGAGGGCGTCGTTCCGAACATCAACGTCAAGATCGATACCTGGAATGCCGCCGCCTACTACTGGGACGAATAAAGTTCGGGCCGGGCATGACTTGCCCGGCCTCGCACTCCTCTGCCGATGAAATAGGCAGCGCGCCGACCGACCAACAGGAGCAGTGATGGCCAGTTACATTCTGAACCGCCTTGGACAGAGCCTCGTTCTGCTGATCATCGTGTCGATGATCGGGTTCGGCGTGCTGCACCTGACCCCCGGCGGGCCGCTTTCGCAATATGCGCTGACGCCGGGCATGACGCAGGAAACGTTGGACCGGATTTCGGAGCAGATGGGCCTGAACCGCCCCCTGCCGATCCAGTATCTCGAATGGGCCTGGCGGTTGCTGCAGGGGGATTGGGGCACGTCCTATCGCGACAACCAGCCGGTTCTGACCGTCATCGGGCGGCACCTTTTCGCAACGTTCCTGTTGATGGGAACGTCAACGGTCATCTCTATCGCGATTGGGACGTGGATCGGCATTCGCGGCGCGACGCACCGTTATTCCACCTTTGACTATACCGCCACGATCGGCGCGATGATCGCGCTTTCGATCCCGACATTCTGGTTCGGTCTGGTCGGGATATATCTGTTTTCACTGAAACTCGGCTGGCTGCCTGCGGGCAATATGTACACCATCGGCGATCAATCGGTTCTCGATTACCTGCATCATCTGATCATGCCCAGTCTGGTGCTGGCGCTGGTGAATATCGCAATCTGGAGCAGGTACATGCGCACCTCGACGCTGGACGTGATCAATCAGGATTTCGTCAAGACAGCCCGCGCCAAAGGCGCGAGCGAACGCCGGGTGCTGATGAAGCATGTGGTTGGCAACGCCCTGCTGCCGATGATCACCCTTGCGGGGATGCAATTGCCCAACCTGCTGAGCGGCGCCCTGGTGACCGAGACCGTGTTCACCTGGCCCGGCATGGGGCGGCTGTTTCTCGACAGTCTTGGCTACAGCGACTACCCGGTTGTCATGGGCCTTCTGATGTTTTCCGCCATCCTCGTTCTTGTGGGCAATCTGATCGCAGATCTGGTTGCCGCCGCAATCGATCCGCGAATCCGTCTTAGCTGACGACCCCACCCGCCAAGCTGCGAAGGACCTGACATGAACGCCACCCAGATCGCCCCTCCCGCCCATCACTGGTGGAATAGCCGTGGCATGAAGCGCTTTGCGCGGCACCGGTTGGCGATGGTCGGTCTTGCCATGCTTTTGATACTGACGCTGGCCTGTGTGTTCGGCCCTTACCTTCTGGCCTTTGACGAGCTTTATATCGATCTGGCGGCGCGTTTCTCCCCTCCGTTCACCGGCCAGCATTATCTGGGCACTGATCCGCTGGGCCGTGATCTGGCGGCGCGTCTGCTGATGGCCGGGCGCATATCTTTGCTGGTCGGGTTCTTTGCGATGGTTATTTCAACCGTGATCGGAACTGTCATCGGTGTCGTCGCAGGTTATTACGGCGGCAAGGTGAATTCAGTCCTGATGCGTTTCGTCGATGCGTTCCTGGCCTTCCCGTCGATCTTCCTGCTGCTGGCACTGGCCGCTTTCATCAAGCCCAGCCCGATCATGATCACCGTCATCATCGCAATCACCAGCTGGATGGAGATCGCCCGCATCGTGGAGTCCGAGGTGAAATCCCTGCGAGAGCGGGATTTTGTCATGGCTGGGCGGATGCTGGGCCTTAGCAACGCGCATATCATGTTCCGTGAATTGCTGCCCAATATCGTCGGCCCGATCATCGTTGCGGCAACGCTGACCGTGGCCCGCGCGATATTATTGGAAGCCTATATCAGTTTTCTGGGCTATGGAATTCAGGCCCCGCTTCCAAGTTGGGGCAACATGCTCAACGGAGCGCAGCAATATCTGGCCACCGCGCCCTGGCTGGCAATCATTCCCGGCATCACCATCACCATTGCCGTGACCAGCTTCAATTTCATCGGTGACGGGCTGCGCGACGCGCTTGACGTGCGCACCGATCCAACCTGATATTGGGCAGGTCGGAATTGCAGGAACTAAGATCAGTCAAGCTCCTGAGTAAAGGTGTGATCCGGATTTAGGTGGCTGGAAAGAAACCGACGACATCTGTAGCGATCGAATCTGTTCGCGCGGCCTATCCGATGCCCGATGTCTTCGGCGCCTATCTGCGCGACCCCTGGGGTAATAAGCTGGAAGTGGTCCATGATGGCTTTTCAGCGTGACGACGGCGGAGCGGAGATCTGCAAGCCCAATGTGAAGACCATATTAATGCTCTCCTAGTGAGTTATGTCTATCCGGCCGCAGTAACGTCGTCGGCCTTATAGTGCGGCTTCCCAAGGGCTGAGGCGACCAGCAAGATCCATGGCGACATATGAGGGCCGGCGATTTTCCGGTGCGCCTCAATATAGGCCAGAATACTCTCCTCTCCAACGATATAACTGATGACCTTGACGACGTTCTGTAAGACCGCATGTCTTTTCCCAGTGGCGCGCGCATGACGGATCAGGCAATTTTCTGCTGTTCGCCTGCACGGTCGGGGCATGATCCGTCCGCCCTCCCGCCCAACTGACCTGAAAGCGTCATCAAGCTGCGCCGGAATAAAATGGAAACCATGTTTATGGTGGTTGGCCGACGGCGCGATGGTGTCAGGGTTTACTGGAGTGTTCACTACATAATTCCTTGATCAAGGGGCCATTTCCGACATGACGCGCTATTTGTTCATGTGCTGCTTTTCGCGTCGTATCCCCGATCTCCCGGCAGCCAGTCGGCCGCGGGCAGGCCGTTCACCAAAGCCTTGGCCCCGGCGTAGATGGAGTGGTTGCCGCCCTCCCCGACGGCATCGCAACGTGCCAAGGTTGTGGTGTTCAAGGCCACACAACAGAGAGGACGGCGAGATGAACGATATGATGATCGGAGTCGATCTGGCAAAAAATGTTTTTCAGGTCCACGCAGCCCTGCGTTCGGGGGAGGTGCAGTTTCGCAAGAAACTTACGCGACAGCAGTTCCCCGCGTTCATGGCCCAGCAGGCCCCCTGCCTGATCATCTTCGAAGCCTGTGGTGGCGCGCACTATTGGGCGCGCGAAATGGAAGCGCTTGGGCACGAGGTGAAGCTGATCGCGCCGCAATACGTGCGCCCGTTCGTGAAGCGCCAGAAGAATGACGCCGCCGATGCTGAGGCGATCGTCATCGCGGCCCGCCAGGCCGAGATGCGCTTCGTGGAGCCCAAGACAGTTGAGCAGCAGTCCCGCGCGGCGGTTTTCCGTGGCCGGGAGCGGCTAGTTCATCAGCGCACCGCGGATGTGAACGCCTTGCGGGCTCTGCTGTATGAGCATGGCGACGTCTTTCCCGTAGGAATACGCTACCTTGATCGCATGACAGCGCTTGTGGACGATGATACTTCAGATTTGCCCGCGCTGATCCGGGAGGAGTGCCAGGACCTGCTGGCGCCGACTGCAGACCATGCCAGGCGTCGGCCCGCTGACGGCCATCGCGGTGGAAGCTTTCGGGCTGGAACATGGCGCATTTTAAAACCGGGCGCAACTTTGCGGCTTGGTTGGGCCTTGTACCCAGGCAGCATTCCTCGGGCGGCAAGGAGCGCTTGGGGCGGATGACCAAAGCCGGTCAGGCCGACATCCGACGCCTTCTGGTCATGGGCGCAATGTCGCGACTGGGCTGGCTTGGGCGGCGCACTCTTGCGCAGGGCAACTGGCTGTCACGCATGTTAGCGCGCAAACCCACCATGCTGGTCGCAATCGCGCTGGCCAACAAGATGGCGCGGCAGATCTGGGCGATGTTAACAAAAAACGAGGATTACAAGGATCCGGCGCTGGCAGTCGCGGCATGATGCGCATGTCGAACCGCTAGCGACGGTGCCAAGGGGGTGTGAGAAGACGACGACCTGAATGGGCAAAATGATCGAACAGATCCGGATTGAGAAAACCAGTTCAGCGATACGAGCTGAAAGCTCGAGGTGTAGATTTGGACCCAATCCGCTGATCACCATCCCGGCCCGCGGCTAATGGAAGTGCCGCATCACGAGGCCTGACAGAAGTTCGCACTCGATCACGCGCAAGTAGGGTCAAAAAATTCTTGCATCACGGGCGGCAACCACAGAAGTCGCTGACCTGGCCTGCGGTCATGAAGAACTTGAGCGGCCGTCCAATCGTGTCGGTGACAGCATGCAGCTTCGTCCCTCTCGTCGATTGTTCCAATTGCCTGCCGGGCAACGGGTCATGCCGCCCTTCGTTCGCCCTATCAGACGTCCATGCCCCCTTTTTCACCCGCAGGCTCGAGGCCGTGCGGTGTGCTTTGACCCTCTCGTGGTTTGTAGGCAAACCCCTGCCGGGCAGCGGATAGGTTGCATCAATCGAGATTGTCTTGTGGTCGGGTGCCTCGGCGGCCAGGCCCGTCATGATTCGCGCGAACACCCCATGTCGCTCCACCGTTTCCAGCGGTTGTAGAGGGTCTTGTGCGGACCATACTCCCGGGGAGCATCGCGCCAGAGCAACCCATTGCGATTTATGACGATAATGCCACTCAGAACGCGCCGGTCGCCGACACGCGGCACCCCATGGCTCTTCGGAAATATGGCCGAAGCCGCGCTATCTGATCTTCGCTCAGCCCGTAAAGATTGCTCATCAGCCCCCCCATCACTCCGGGAGCTTGAATCATCAAGGACTCGTAGCTTCAAGCCAATCAATGGGTCCAGAGCCTAGTCACCTGAATCTGAAGTTCCTGCCAGTGTTTTCTGACAGAACCTTTTGACGGAGGCTAGGATTTCGTCGGCGGACTTGACCCATTTGTAGGGCTTGGGGTTCTCGTTGTGGGCATCGATAAATGCGGCGATATCGGCTTCGAGTTCCGCGACAGAGCGGTGAACGCCGCGCTGGATTTGTTTGCGGGTTAACTCGGCAAACCAGCGTTCGACCTGGTTCAGCCAGCTTGCCGATGTCGGTGTGAAATGCACATGCCAGTGCGGGCGGCGCGCCAGCCATGCCTTGACCCCCGGGCGTCTTGTGGGTGGCGTAGTTATCCATGACGATATGCACGTCCCGCCCCTTGGGTATCCTGCGGTCGAGTTCCTTGAGGAAGTCGAGGAACTCCGTCGCGCGGTGGCGTTTGTAGCACTTCCCGATCACCGCTCCGGTGGCAATGTCGAGGGCGGCAAACAACGATGTCGTGCCGTTTCGGGTGTAGGTATGGGTTCTCCGCTCGGCCACGCCGGGGGCCATGGGCAACACCGGCTGTTCGCGATCCAGCGCCTGAATCTGGGATTTTTCATCTACACACAATACGATAGCCCGGTTCGGCGGCGACATGTAGAGGCCGACCACGTCCTGCACCTTGTCCACGAACAGCGGGTCGGTGGACAGCTTGAAGGTTTCAGCGCGGTGCGGCTGCAGCCCAAAGGCGTTCCAGATGCGGCGAATCGTGGTGTGTGACAGGCCGATTTCTTCGGCCATCGACCGGATCGACCAATGGGTTGCATCCTTTGGCGTGGTTTCCAGCGTTCGTTTGATCACATCGGCAACCTGTTCGTCCGAGATCGTTCGTGGGCGGCCCGCGCGATACTCGTCAGAAAGGCCTTCGATGCGCTGCTCGGCAAACCGCCGCCGCCACTTGCCGACCGTATGCTCGGAATGGCCGAGTTCGGCGGCGATCTCCTTGCTGGTCAGGCCGTCAGCGCACCTCAACACGATCCGGCACCTGTCGGACAGCGACCGCGCCGCCTTGTGCCTGCGCAACTGCGCTTCCAGAAAACCGCGCTCCTCATCGCTGAGTGAAATCGCAACAGATGCCCGACCCCGCATGCCGTACCCCCCAAAATTTGCCTCATATCAATGATGGCAAATTTGGTTCCGGGTGACTAGGGGCTCGAACTCCGCATCCACCGACCCTGCCGGGGCGCGACGCCATGCAGGCCGTCCGCGTTTATGTTGGCTTGGCACAGGCAGGTACGGCGCAAGAGCGCGACGATGTCGCGCTGAGGGAAATGATACGCCAAGGCGGCTTTGATTGGGACGTGCTGATCATGGCGCTGCCAATAATGACAGGCTGGCTTGATACCAGTGCCGTGGACATGGTTGAGCACATGCACGGGGGCAACATAGCGACGATTGCCGTGCAGTATCCCTATCTGCAATCACCGCTCGCCCTGATCCTCGAAACACGTTCCGGTCTCAATCAGGCCGACGCTTTGATCGGTACCGTTCAAAGCTATTGGCGCGACCTTCCCAGAGATGCGCGGCCTAGGCTGTATATCCATGGCCTCAGCCGTAGTGCATGGTCTTCCATGCACGGTACAGACCTGTTTGCCTTGCTGGGCGGTCCTATCAATGGTGCGTTCTGGGCTGGCCCACCGTTCCCGTCAACAATGTGGCAGGGCATCGCGAAATCCCGATAGCCCCTATATCGCTCCGACTTTAGGTGACGGGCAACTCGTGCGTTTTGCCTCGCATGCAACGGAAGCAGGCGGACCGGATGGCTGGGGCAGGATGCGGATCGCCTGTCTGCAATATTCTAACGACCCGATTATCTTTTATGAATCGGCGTCACTGCTCCGGTCACCTGCTTGGATGAACGAAGCACCGGGACCGGACGTATCGCCGGATATGCAGTTCATGCGGGTTGCAACGCGATGCCGACTGGCCGTGGATCTACCTTAGCCAATTCGGCATTCGCCGGGCATGGCCACGTCTACTACGGGTCTGATTTCATCGGCCCCTGGGTGGCGGTAACTGCACCGAATGACTGGACTTCAGAAGACACGGCTAGGCTGATCGCGCATTGTGATGGTGGCATCGGTCTGGGTCGCGACAATGATTGATCCAGAGCAAGGAACGATACGGGCCGAAGTTAGGCCTGGATCGACCGGATCGAACACGATGCCTTTGGCGTGATCTATGGGTCCGTCACGATCATGGCGCTTTCGATGGCGACAGATCGTGGCGGAGGGTGGCCAATAGTGACAGCAGTGATTCTGTTCGGATCGATCTTCCCGATTGTCTGACAGAATCACTTGCCAGGATTTTCTCCAAAGCAGCGCAGAGACGGCAATCATTCGGTTGGCCCGAAGTCTACCGTGGCTGGACAGCGTGGGCCTCGTCGGTTTCGGCGAAGCCGATGAGGCACGTTGCATTCTAGACCATGTTGGAGTCTCCATGGTTTGAAGACCCCCCCGGGCATCGCAGCATCAACGCGCAACGCCGTCCAGCATCGTATTTTATTGCTGGCGTTGATCCTGATACAGGTTTGAAACAGCCCACTGTCAGAACTTGAAGCCAAGGAAGACGCTGTAGGCATCCTCGTCAACGCTGGAGATGCCAAACTTATTTTCGAAATGAATATATTCGACACCCAGATGGATCTTGTTTTCCTTACCGCCGAAGGCATGACCGATATCCCAGCGGACCTGTGGCGAAAAGATCACCTGATTGGCCACGTTCGAGCCCTGCGAGCCGATAAAATCGACAAAACCCTTGGTCTGAAACTTCTGCGCGCCGATGTCGAAAGGGACATCCCAGACAATGGTTGCCTGATAGGTGGTGTCGAGGCTACGGTTGAACGGATCGGCAAAGTTGTCATAAGCGTAGAGACCAAGCGACAGCACGCGAAAGCCCGGAACGTCAAAAGCCAGTCGCGGACCGACGAGCCCGGCCGACACGTCCGTTCCCTGATTCAGCGCCACACCGAAATCCAGCGCCTTGACAAAGCTCGCTTCGGGAAAGGCGAGGCCCAGCTGGCTGCCGTGAAGGTGATAGTAGATCTCGCCGTACTGGTCGCCTTCGGCGCGTGTGTCTGGCGTCAGCTTGTCGAGGTCACGGAAAAAGTCGACAAAGAAGAACAGATCGCCGACGTCGTTGGTCGAAAAATGGTCGAGCGTGATCGTCTGTCGTCTAGTGGTATTGTCGAAAATTGGAAAATTGCCGTTGCGGCCCAGCTTGTATTTGTCGCCAAAGTGCAGTTGGACTTCGGTCATCGAGAAATCCGCGATTGCGGAGGTTCCCGCCGTCAGTCCTGCCGTCAGCGCGACCCCGGCGAAGAGCCTGGCCAAATGCGATTTGAGAGTCATTTTCCCTGTGATCCTTTTTTGAAGGCGCTACGTTTTACATGCTTCGGCAGACCCCCGCCCCGTGGTGCCGCCGTCATCTAGAGGAGTGCTTTCCTACCGATCAAGTAGGGGAACGGCGTTTTCGGGAGGGTTGTGGCCGCGCCGTGCTGGTCAGGGGCATTGGCGACGCAGTGGTCCAAATAGCTATGATATAAAGGAAAAACTGCCAGTCGGACGCCGGAAGTGACTGTCTATCAAGTTTTCCAAGTAAGGCCTTCTCTTTGTATCGCGTTTACGAAAGATGCCTTGCGGTTGGATTCCGGGCTTTGGGTGGCGTCGATGGTAATATCCGAGAATCGCCCTGTCTGCGCGGGATCAGTCAGAACCAAAAAGACCTTCAGGATAAACCGGGAACCCATGCAGTAGACAAAGGACGGCGATGGGACTAACCCTAGCTCGGTATACCATGGAATGCCGGATTTAACATGCCCAGAGCCACCCGACACACCCTAGACATCGACGCGCAGCTCGTTGAGTTCATTGAAGAGCGGGCCTTGCCCGGCACCGGTATCTATCCCGCCATGTTCTGGTCGGCTCTGGCCGGGCTGGCAGATGATTTCGGTCCGCGCCACGCCGCGCTTTTGAACCGGCGCGCGGATTTGCAGGCGCGCATCGACGCTTGGCACCGCGCCCGACCAGGCAGGCAGGGGACGGGGCCGCAATATCGCGCTATGCTGTCCAAGATCGGATATCTGGTGCCAGAAGGCGCGGATTTTCAGATCGAAACCCGCGATCTCGACCCCGAGATTTGCGCAGTGCCGGGGCCGCAACTGGTGGTGCCGTCGACGAATGCGCGCTTTGCGCTCAACGCAGCGAATGCGCGCTGGAGCAGTCTTTACGACGCGCTTTACGGCACCGATGCGCTGGGAAGTGTCCCGGTAGGGGGCAGCTTCGACGCCGCGCGCGGGCGTCAGGTAATCGGCTGGGCGCGCGATTTTCTGGACGAGGCCGCGCCGCTGGAAAGTGCGTCGCACCACGATGTCACGCGCTACCGCGTGACAGATGGTGCGCTTTGCGCCGAGATTGGCGCCGACGTGGCGCAGCTGGCCGACTCTGCGCAATTTTGCGGGTATGGTGGCGACGTCGAGACGCCGGATATGATCGTCCTGCGCAACAACGGTTTGCATATCCTGCTGGACATCGACGCCGCGCATACGGTCGGGCGTCTTGATCGTGCGCATGTCGCGGATATGCGTCTGGAATCCGCGCTGAGCGCGATCATCGACCTCGAAGACAGCGTCGCGGTGGTCGATGGCGCGGACAAGGCGATCGCATACGGCACCTGGCTTGGCCTCATGCGCGGCGATCTGGAAGAACGGTTCGTCAAGGGCGGGCGCGAGGTGGCGCGCCGTTTGTCGGACGACATCGCCTATACTGGCGCGGATGGGCGGACCGCCGAACTGAAGGGCCGCGCGCTGCTGTTCGTGCGAAATGTCGGACATCTGATGACGACGCCTGCCGTACGCGACGCCAGCGGCGCCGAGATTCCCGAGGGGATACTGGACGCACTGACGACGGTGGCCATCGCGCTGCACGATATCAACGGCGCGCGTGCCAACTCGCCCGCCGGATCGGTCTATATCGTCAAGCCCAAGATGCACGGCCCCGACGAGGTGGCGCTGGCCGACACCCTCTTTGCTGCGGTCGAAGACGCGCTGGGGCTGGCGCGCAACACCGTCAAGCTGGGCATCATGGACGAAGAGCGGCGTACCAGTGCCAACCTCAAGGAGTGCATCCGCGCCGCCAAAGGCCGGGTCGCCTTCGTCAACACTGGCTTTCTCGACCGGACGGGGGACGAAATCCACACCTCGATCGCGGCCGGGCCGATGCTGCGCAAAGATGACATGAAGCAAGCGCCGTGGTTGGCCGCCTACGAGGCCCGCAATGTCGAGATCGCGCTGGCGGCCGGGTTTCAGGGCCGCGCACAGATCGGCAAGGGGATGTGGGCGGTGCCGGATAACATGGCCGAGATGCTGGAAAGCAAAATCGCCCATCCGCTGGCCGGCGCGAATTGCGCATGGGTGCCGTCGCCCACGGCCGCGACGCTGCACGCGACGCATTATCACCGCGTCGACGTGATCGCGCAGCAGAACGCTATCGTGCAGACCGATCGGAATGACAGCCTTGCCGCGCTGTTGACGCCTCCGCTTGCCGAAAGCGGGGACTGGAGCGCGGACCAGATCGCTGCCGAACTGGACAACAACGTGCAGGGCATTTTGGGCTATGTCGTGCGTTGGGTCGATAATGGTATCGGCTGCTCCAAGGTGCCGGACATCGACGATGTCGGCCAGATGGAGGATCGCGCGACCTGCCGGATCAGCGCGCAGCATGTCGCGAACTGGCTGCGGCACGGCATCGTCACACGCGACGACGTCGAGGCGGCGCTGGCGCGCATGGCGGCTGTGGTTGATCGGCAGAACGCGGACGATCCGTCGTATCTCCCGATGGCGGGTGGTGATTCCCTGGCCTTCCACGCGGCGGCAGATCTGATTTTCGAAGGGGCCGGGCAGCCCTCGGGCTATACCGAGCCACTGCTTCACGCCTACCGGCTGACGCGGAAGGAAACGACTGGCAAACTGCGGCGCGCCGCCTCCTGACATTCTGTACATCCACGCAAAAGCGCCGCGAAGAGCGATCTTCGCGGCGCTTTTCTAGAGTGGCGAGAGGTCTTACCGCAAGGCCACGTAGAATGGCAGATCCTTGCCCGCGTTCCTGAACCACTCGACGATCTTCTGGCGCTCTTCTTCTTCCATGTAGGACACATTGGCTGGCGGCATTGCATGGGTCACGCCGGCCTGAAGATAGATCTGGCGCGCCGCGCGGGCGATGTCGGCGGGGGTTTCCAGCAGCACGTCCTTGGGGGCGCGGCGGATGCCGTCCCAGAAGGGCTCGCGCGCGTGGCACATGGCGCAGCGGCCCGGCACGATGTTCGTCACCTCGTCGAACCCCTCGGCGGATGCGAAAACCTGCTCAATCGGGTTGAGCGCGCGCTCTTCGGAGGCTTCATAGCTGTCCTGCATCAGCGGCGCGGTGCTGAGCCACATGATCGCGATGAACAGTGCCGCGGTCGCCGCCCATGTCCAGGTCGGGCTTTTGCCGCGTGCGTGCATCGTGTTGAAATAGTGCCGGATCGTCACGCCCATCAGGAACACCAGTGCCGCGATCAGCCAGTTATATTCGGTGGCGAAGGCCAGCGGATAGTGGTTGCTGAGCATCAGGAACAGCACCGGCAGCGTCAGATAGTTGTTGTGGGTCGAGCGCAGCTTGGCGATCTTGCCATATTTGGGGTCGGGCTTGCGGCCTTCCTGAAGGTCTTTGACCACGATACGCTGGTTCGGCATGATGATGAAGAACACGTTGGCCGTCATGATCGTGGCGGTGAAGGCACCCAGATGCAGCAGTGCGGCGCGCCCGGTAAAAATCTGGTTATACCCCCATGCCATCGCCACCAGCAGTACGAACAGCAGCACCATCAGGAAGGTCGGCTTTTCGCCCAGACCCGATTTGCAAAGGAAGTCATAGATCAGCCAGCCGATACTGAGCGATGCGGCAGAGATCAGGATTGCCTGAAAGGTCGAAAGGTCGGCCTTGGACGGATCGATTAGATATAGCTCGGCGCCGACCCAGTAGACGATCATCAGCATCGCCGCACCGGACAGCCACGTTGCGTAGCTCTCCCATTTGAACCACGTCAGATGATCCGGCATGTTTTCCGGTGCGACCAGATATTTCTGGATGTGGTAGAACCCGCCGCCGTGAACCTGCCATTCCTCGCCATGTGCGCCGACGGGCAGGTGCGGCACCTTGCGCAGGCCCAGATCGAGTGCCACGAAATAGAAGGACGAGCCGATCCACGCGATGGCCGTGATGACATGCAGCCAGCGCACCGCAAAGGCCAGCCAGTCCCACATTATTGCCAGATCATACATAGTTTGCTCCCTGTGTTCGTATCTGAGCGGTGGTATCGTATTTCCAGACTGTCCTGAATTCTGGAAAATGTCCTAGCTGCTTCAAGCGAAACCTAATAATGATGTGTCATGGCGTATCTGGACAATATCCGCACTTTCGTCAGGGTCTACGAGCTTGGCAACATGTCCGCGGCCGCGCGCGATCAGCGAATTTCGGCTGCCGTCGCGTCAGCGCGCATCGCCCACCTTGAGGAACATCTGAACATCCGCCTGTTTCAGCGCACCACCCGCATGCTGAACCCGACCGAGCAGGGGACGGTCTTTTATGCAGGCGCCTGCCGCATTCTCGAAGCGGTGGACGAGGCCGAAAGCGAGATGTCCAGCATCACGCAATCGCCGCGCGGAACGCTGCATGTCGCCGCACCACTGGGCCTGGGTCAGCGGCTGATCGCGCCGGCGATGCCGCTGTTCAAGGCTGAATACCCGCTGATAGATCTGCGGCTGCGGCTATCGGACCGCAAGATCGACATCGCTGCCGAAGGGCTGGACGCCGCGTTCTTTCTGGGTCTTCCCGAAGATTCCACCATGCGCATCCGCAAGATCGCGGATTGCCCGCGCGTTTTGTGCGCGGCGCCGTCCTATATCGCGCGCAAGGGGATGCCCGAAACCAGCGCCAGCCTGAAGGCCGACGCGCATGACTGTCTGAACCTGCGTTATCCCGGCGCCCCGGAATTCCAGTGGCCCTTGCAGACGCCCGACGGGATCAAGCGCATTACCGTGACTGGCCCGTTCGAATGCGACCATGGCGACGTTCTGACCAACTGGGCGCTGGACGGCCACGGGATCATCCTGAAGTCGTTTTTCGAGGTGGCCGATCACCTCAAGGCGGGCCGTCTCGTCAAGGTGCTGGAAGAAGAACCGCCGCTGCCGGTGCAGATGGGGTGCCTCTACACACACCGGCGCAAGCAGGACCCGAAGGCGCGGCTATTGATCGATTTCATGGTGCGCCACATCAACGCCGCGCTGCCCAAAGGCGGCTGAGCCGGCTTAGCTACCGCGATAGGTGGAATACCCGAACGGCGACAACAGCAGCGGCACATGATAATGGCTGGCCTCGGACATGCCAAAGCGCAGCGGCACCACGTCCAGAAAGCGCGGCTCTTCGGGCGGCGTTCCGGTGGCGGTCAGGTAGTCACCGGCGTGAAACACCAGTTCGTAGGTACCGGTGGCGAACTGGTCGGCGGGCAGGATCTGTTCATCCGTGCGCCCGTCGTCGTTGGTGGTCAGCGTCTTGAGATGGGTGCGGCTGTCGCCCTCGATGCGGAAAAGCTCGATCTTCAGCCCTTCGGCGGGGCAACCGCGCGCGGTGTCCAGAACATGTGTCGTCAAGTAACCTGCCATCTCATATCCTTCCTGCTGACGTTGGAATATGTCCTGCACCGTCCGGCCGCACAATGACATTGTAGAGTTGCAACAAGCTCTTTCAAAAATTTTGGGAAGGTCACGGCGATTGTTTTTTTTTACAACCAGATCAAAGCTCAGATGAGGTAATACATGAATCGTTATGCCCGCGACATGCGTGGATATGGTCCCGCGACGCCCGATCCCAAGTGGCCAAATGGCGCGAAGATCGCCGTTCAGTTCGTCATAAACTACGAAGAAGGCGGGGAAAACAACATCCTGCACGGTGACGCTGCGTCAGAGGCGTTCCTGTCCGAGATCGTGGGCGCCGCGCCCTGGCCGGGCCAGCGTCACTGGAACATGGAATCAATCTATGAATACGGGGCACGCGCCGGATTCTGGCGTCTGCACCGTCTTTTCACGGAAAAGGACATTCCGGTGACGGTCTATGGTGTCGCCACCGCGCTGGCCCGCAGCCCTGAACAGGTGCGCGCCATGCAGGCCGCCGATTGGGAAATCGCCAGCCACGGCCTGAAATGGATCGAATACAAGGACGCCACCCCCGAGGCCGAGCGCGCCGACATGCTGGAGGCGATTCGCCTGCATACCGAGGTGACGGGGATGCGCCCCCGTGGCTGGTATACTGGCCGTTGCTCGGAAAATACCGTGGCTCAGGCCGCCGAAGAGGGCGGTTTCGACTATGTCGCGGACGTTTATGCCGACGATCTGCCCTATTGGGTGCATGCCGCCGGGCGCGATCAGCTGGTCGTCCCCTATACGCTGGATTGCAACGACATGCGGTTTGCCACTCCGCAGGGGTTCAATTCGGGCGACCAGTTCTTCAGCTACCTCAAGGACAGCTTTGATGCGCTTTATGCCGAGGGTGAGGATGGTCATGCCAAGATGCTGTCGATCGGCCTGCATTGCCGCCTGATCGGACGCCCCGGACGCGTCATGGCGCTACGCCGATTCATGGAATACGCTCAGGAAAAGCAGGGCGTCTGGTTCGCGCGGCGCATCGACATTGCCCATCACTGGCAGCAGCATCACCCGGTGCAGCATTATGCGCGCCCCTCGCAGATGAGCCGCGAGGAGTTCGTCGCCGCCTATGGCAGCATTTTCGAGCATTCCCCATGGATCGCCGAGCGCGCCCATGATCTGGAGCTTGGTCCCGCGCATGACAGCGCGGCCGGCCTGCATCACGCGCTCTGCCGCATGTTCCGTAGCGCCACCCGCGAAGAGCGGCTGGGCGTTCTGACCGCGCACCCCGATCTGGCCGGGAAGCTGGCCTCGGCGGGCAAGCTGACGGCGGAAAGCACGTCGGAACAGGCGGGCGCCGGGCTGGACCTGCTGACCGACGAGGAACGCGCGATGTTTCAGAAACTGAATGGCGAATATGTCGAAAAACACGGCTTTCCCTTCATCATCGCGGTGCGCGACAACACCAAAGCATCGATAGAAGAGGCGTTCCGCCGCCGGATCCACAACGACAGCGAGACCGAATTCGCGGAGGCCTGCAAACAGGTCGAGCGGATCGGCGAATGGCGCCTGAAGGACGCACTGCCCACATGAGCAACATATTGAAAACCACCCCGCTGAATGCCGCGGACTTCGCCCGTTATGGCGACGTGATCGAGTTGCAGGAGACCCCGACCAAGCTGATCAATCAGGGTATGTGCGGACGCCATCACGATCTGGCGAAACTCGATTTCGCGGATGGGCGCGCAGGTATCAGTCTGTTTGATGCCAAGCCGCGGCATCTGCCCCACACGGTCGACATGGTCGAACGTCACCCCGAGGGCAGCCAAGCCTTCATCCCGGTGACGCCGGTGCCGTTTCTGGTGGTCGTGGCGGATGACGAGGGCGGCACGCCGATCAATCCGCGTGCCTTCGTGACGAAGCCCGGCCAGTCGATCAACCTGCATCGCGGCGTCTGGCACGGCGTTCTGGCCCCGATCGAGGCGCCCGGCACCTTTGCCGTGGTCGACCGCATCGGTGACGGCGCAAATCTGGAAGAACACTGGTTCGACGCGCCTTACGTCGTCGAATCCATCACATAGCCGCCACCAAGAGCGGGCAAAAAAACCAACAATCTCCACGGGAGAAACATCAGTGGCCGACAATTCCATAGGAACGCCAGAACAGCTGCGTGATCCGAATTATTTTCCGGGTCTTGGGCGTGGCATACCGCTGGGCATCCAGCACGTTCTGGCGATGTTCGTCTCGAACGTGACGCCAGCAATCATCGTGGCGGGGGCGGCGGGTTTCGGCTTTGGCTCGAACTCGCCCGATTTCCCCGAACTGTTGTATCTGATCCAGATGTCGATGCTGTTCGCGGGCATCGCGACGCTTTTGCAGACCATCACCGTCGGACCCGTGGGCGCAGCGCTGCCCATTGTGCAAGGGA
Source organism: Roseovarius sp. M141 (assembly GCF_024355225.1). NCBI lineage: Bacteria > Pseudomonadati > Pseudomonadota > Alphaproteobacteria > Rhodobacterales > Roseobacteraceae > Roseovarius > Roseovarius sp. M141. The sequence continues at coordinate 2,853,614 of NZ_VCNH01000008.1, read as the reverse complement.
CGTCATTCGCCTTCCTTCCGATCATGATTCCGCTGGTTGCGGGCAAGGGGATCGACGGCTTGTCGGCTCTCTTTGCCGGTGTCATCATCGGCGGCATCTTTCACGCCTGCCTTGGCACCGTGATCGGCAAGATCCGCTTTGCCCTGCCGCCTCTGGTGACGGGGCTTGTCGTGACGATGATCGGCCTCGCTCTGGTTCAGGTGGGCATCCAATATGCGGCTGGCGGCGTTCCGGCCAAGATGTCGGGCGCGGCTGAATACGGTTCCTTGCTGAATTGGTCAGCAGCGCTGGTGGTGATCGCGGTCACGCTGGTGCTGAAATTCTTTGCGCGCGGGATGCTGTCGGTTTCAGCTGTCCTGCTGGGCTTGCTGGTCGGTTATGGTTACGCGCTGCTGGTCGGTATCCTCGATTTCGGCGCGATCGGTACGTCATGGAACGGCGCGGCGGCTTTCGCCCTGCCGCAGCCCTTCAAATACGGGTTCGAGTTCAGCGCGGCGGCGATCATCGGCTTTTGCCTGATGGCCTTCGTGTCGGCGGTGGAAACCGTCGGTGACGTTTCGGGCATTACCAAGGGCGGCGCAGGCCGCGAAGCGACGGACGCGGAAATTACCGGCGCGACCTATGCCGACGGCATCGGCACCGCGCTGGCGGGATGCTTCGGCGCCTTTCCCAACACATCCTTTAGCCAGAACGTCGGCCTTATCGCCATGACCGGCGTGATGAGCCGCCATGTCGTGACCTGCGGCGCTGTGTTCCTGATTATCTGCGGCCTTGTCCCCAAGGTTGGCGCGGTCATCCGCACCGTGCCGATCGAGGTGCTGGGCGGCGGCGTGATCGTCATGTTCGGCATGGTCGTGGCTGCCGGCATCTCGATGCTGTCGGATGTGGACTGGAACCGGCGCAACATGGTGATCTTTGCCATCGCGCTCAGCGTCGGCCTTGGTTTGCAGCTTGAGCCTGACGCGGTCATGCACCTGCCCGACACGGCGCGCATTCTCATCACGTCGGGTCTTCTGCCGGCGGCGTTCATCGCCATCGTGCTGAACCTTGCCCTGCCCGAAGAACTGGCCGACGAGGCGACCGAAGAGGTTTCGGGCGGCTGGTCGGGCCATGGTCACGGCTCCTTGCCAAAGGACGATCGCGGCTGAGACCCCGGCCTGCGCCCCAAAAATGGGGCGCAGGCCAACCCCGGCGCGCAGGCGCCCGTGACGACCCCCTCTTATTCGACGGCTGTCGGCCACGCCGCATTTCGCGATGCTGTGATCCATAACGCCAACGATCTATCGCCAGGAGACTGAAATGACCGACCCGACGACCGACATTGACCCCATTGAATCGCTGGAATGGCAGGAAGCGGTCGAGGATGTGATCCTGCGTGACGGCGCGGACCGCGCGCATTACCTGCTGGACAAGGCCGTGCAACAGGCGCGCGCAGCGGGTGCCAACCTGCCGTTTTCCGCGACCACGCCCTACCAGAACACCATCCCCGCCGACGATCAGGAGGCGTTTCCCGGCGACACGGAGATGGAATGGCGCATTCGCACCATCAACCGCTGGAACGCCATGGCGACCGTCGTGCGCCGCAACAAGGAAAGCAGCGAATACGGCGGGCATATCGCGTCATTCGCATCTTCGGCGGTGATGTATGATATCGGCCTCAACCATTTCTGGCGCTCGAAATCGGCCATCCATGGCGGCGATCTGGTGTTCTTTCAAGGCCACGTGATTCCCGGTATATATGCGCGCTCCTTCATGGAGGGGCGGCTGAGTCAGGAGCAGATGGACAATTTCCGCTCCGAGGTCTCAGGCGAGGGGCTGAGTTCCTATCCGCATCCGTGGCTGATGCCGGATTATTGGCAGTTTCCGACCGTCTCGATGGGTCTGGGGCCGCTGATGGCAATCTATCAGGCGCGCTTCATGAAATATATGCACAATCGCGGCCTTATCGACATGGCTGACCGCAAGGTCTGGGTATTCCTCGGCGACGGCGAGATGGACGAACCCGAAAGCCGCGGCGCGATTGATCTGGCCGCGCGCGAAAAGCTGGACAATCTCATTTTCGTGGTCAACTGCAATCTTCAGCGCCTTGACGGGCCGGTGCGCGGCAACTCCAAGATCGTGCAGGAGCTGGAGGGTGATTTTCGCGGCGCGGGCTGGAACGTCATCAAATTGCTCTGGGGCAAGGGCTGGGACGAGCTGCTGGAAAACGACACCTCCGGGCGCCTGCGCCAGTTGATGGAGGAAACCGTCGACGGCGATTACCAGACGTTCAAATCCAAGGACGGCGCCTATATCCGCAAGCATTTCTTCGGCAAATATCCCGAAACCGCCGCGCTGGTCGAGGAGTGGAGCGACGATCAGATCTGGGCGCTGCGCCGCGGCGGGCATGATCCCGACAAGGTCTATACCGCCTTCAAACGCGCCAGCGACAATCGCGGCACGCCGACCTGCCTGCTGATAAAGACGGTCAAGGGCTATGGCATGGGGACCGCCGGCGAGGGGCAGAACATCACCCACCAGCAGAAAAAGCTGGCCGAGGATCAACTGCGCGCATTCCGCGACCGTTTCGACATCCCGGTCAGCGACGCGGACCTGCCGAATGCACCCTTGGTCACGCTCAACAACGCGCAAAAGGCGTATCTGGGCGACCGGCGCAAGGCACTGGGCGGCGAGTTCCCCAAGCGCGAGTGGCGTGACGCCCCCAAGCTGGAAATCCCGCCGCTGTCGAAATTCGAGACGCAACTGAAAGGCACCGGAGATCGCGAGATTTCCACGACGATGGCTTTTGTCCGCGTTCTGACCACGCTCTTGCGCGACAAGAATATGGGCAAGAACGTCGTGCCCATCGTGCCGGACGAAAGTCGCACCTTCGGGATGGAGGGGCTGTTCCGCTCTGCGGGCATCTATAACCCCGAGGGGCAGAAATACACGCCCGAAGACGCCGACCAGATGATGTTCTACAAGGAACAGACCGACGGTCAGGTCTTGCAGGAAGGTATCAACGAGGCCGGCGCGATGGCAGACTGGATCGCCGCCGCCACGTCCTATTCCAATCACGGCGTGCCGATGGTGCCGTTCTTCATCTATTATTCGATGTTCGGCTTTCAGCGCATTGGCGATCTGGCCTGGGCCGCAGGCGACAGCCGCGCGCGCGGCTTCATGTTGGGCGGGACGGCAGGGCGCACCACCCTGAACGGCGAGGGTTTGCAGCACGAGGACGGACACAGCCACATTCTGGCGTCGACCATTCCGAACTGCATCAGCTACGATCCGACCTTCAGTTTCGAGGTCGCCGTGCTGATCCATCACGGTCTGCAACGCATGTTCGTCGATCAGGAGGATGTCTATTTCTACCTGACCTTGATGAACGAAAACTACACGCATCCCGATATGCCTGCGGGCGTCGAGGACGACATCATCAAGGGTCTCTACCGCCTGTCCGAGACGAAAAAGCCCGGCAAGAAACATGTCAATCTGATGGGGTCCGGCACGATACTGGTGCAGGCATTGAAGGCTGCCGAAATGCTGGAGGCCGATTTCGGCGTGACCAGCGATATCTGGTCGGCCACCTCGCTGAACGAGCTGGCCCGCGACGGGCAGGACACCGCGCGGTGGAACCGTCTGAACCCGCTGGCCGATCCGCGCGAGTCGTTCGTAACGCAGCAACTCGGCCGCGCCAAGGGGCCTGTGATCTGCGCGACGGATTACATGAAGAACTTTGCCGAGCAGATCCGCGCCTATGTGCCGAACCGCTTTACCGTGCTGGGAACGGACGGGTTCGGCCGCTCGGACAGCCGCGTGAATCTTCGCCGCTTTTTCGAGGTGGACGCGAACCATATCGCCGCTGCCGCCATGGTCGATCTTTACCGCGAGGGGGCGATTGCCGCCAAGGATCTGCAGGCGGCGCTTAATAAATACGACATCGACGGCGCCAAGCCGAACCCGCGCCTTGTGTAAGTGCCGGATACGAGGAGACATGAGATGAGCATAGAAGTAACCGTTCCCGATATCGGCGATTTCACGGATATTCCGGTGATCGGCATTCTGGTCAGCGTCGGCGATACCGTCGCCGTCGAAGACCCCCTGCTGGAGCTGGAAAGCGACAAGGCCACGATGGAGGTTCCCAGCCCCGCCGCCGGCAAGGTCGCGGAAATCCGCGTGTCCGAGGGCGACAGGGTCAGCCAGGGATCGCTGGTCCTTATCCTCGAAGGGGAGGGCGCAGAACCTGCGTCCGCATCCGCCCCGGCCCCTGCCGCTGCGGCGGCGCCTGCGGCCCCCGCTGCGGCGTCAGCCCCCTCCGCGCCTGTCACCGACCGCGGATTCGGCAAGGCGCATGCCTCGCCCTCGGTGCGTGCCTTCGCGCGGCAACTGGATATCGATCTGTCCAAGCTGAACGGCACCGGGCGCAAGGGCCGCATCCTGCGCGAGGACGTGACCGCGCATCTGAAATCCGCCTCCGCCCCGGCCAGCGGCGCGGCGCCCTCCGGCGGCGGCATGGGCATCCCGCCCATCCCGGCGGTCGATTTCTCGAAATTCGGTCCTGTCGAAGACGTCGAGATGGCGCGCATCAAGAAGCTGAGCGGCCCGGCGCTGCACCGCAGTTGGCTGAACATCCCGCATGTGACGCATAATGACGAAGCCGACATCACCGATCTGGACGGCTATCGCCGCGAGTTGGACGGCGCGGCCAAAGCCGAGGGCTATCGCGTCACGCTGCTGAGCTTTGTCATCAAGGCCAGCGTTTCGGCTCTGAAACAGCACTGGGAGGTCAACAGCTCGCTCCACCCCGACGGGACCAAGCTGATCCGCAAGGGGTATTACAACATCGGTTTCGCCGCCGACACGCCCGGCGGGCTGGTCGTGCCGGTCATCCGCGATGCCGACCGCAAGGGGATCATCGAGATATCGAAGGAGCTGGGCGATCTGTCGGCAAAGGCCCGCGAGGGCAAGCTGAAGGGCGATGAAATATCCGGCGCCACCTTTACCATATCGTCGCTGGGCGGGATCGGCGGCACGTCGTTTACACCCATCGTCAACGCGCCCGAGGTCGCCATCCTCGGTCTCACGCGCTCGAAAATGGCGCCGGTCTGGGATGGCGAGGCGTTCCAGCCGCGCAACATGCAGCCGCTCAGCCTCAGCTACGATCACCGCGCCATCGACGGCGCATTGGCCGCGCGGTTCTGCGCGACGCTGAAACACCTGCTCGGCGATGTGCGCCGGCTGATGCTGTGAGGGGGGGTGAATCATGGATGTAACCGTTCCCGATATCGGCGATTTCACGGATATTCCAGTGATCGGCATTCTGGTCAGCGTCGGCGATACCGTCGTTGTCGAAGACCCGCTGCTGGAACTTGAATCCGACAAGGCCACGATGGAGGTGCCCAGCCCAGCCGCCGGCAAGGTCGCGGAAATCCGCGTCGCCTTGGGCGACAAGGTGTCCCAAGGGTCCGTCATCATGGTGCTGGAAGCCGAAGGTGAGGCGGCAGCGCCCGCCACCGCGCTCAAGGTGCAGGCGAACATGGGCGATATTCACGGCGAGGTCGTCGTGCTCGGCTCCGGTCCCGGTGGTTATTCGGCGGCGTTCCGCGCCGCCGACTTGGGCAAGACTGTCGTGCTGATCGAAAAGGATACCAATCTGGGCGGCGTCTGCCTGAACGTGGGCTGCATCCCCTCCAAGGCGCTGCTGCACGCGGCCAAGGTGATCACCGAGGCCGAAGAGATGCAGGAACACGGCATCAGCTTTGGCAGGCCCAAGGTCGATCTGGACGGCTTGCGCGGCTGGAAATCATCGGTCGTCAGCCAGTTGACCGGCGGTCTTTCCGGATTGGCCAAGGCGCGAAAGGTGCAGGTCGTGAACGGCTTTGGCCGCTTTACCGGGCCGAACACAATCGCGGTCGAGGGCGCGAACGGTCCCCAGACCGTCAGCTTCGATCAATGCATCATTGCCGCCGGGTCCGAGCCCGTGGCGCTGCCCTTCATCCCACAGGATGATCCGCGCGTGATCGACAGTACCGGCGCGCTGGAGTTGGAGGATATTCCCAAACGTCTGCTGGTGCTGGGCGGCGGAATCATCGGCCTGGAAATGGCCTGTGTCTACGATGCGCTGGGCTCAAATGTCACGATCGTCGAATTGATGGATCAGCTCATACCCGGCGCTGACAAGGATATCGTCAAACCCCTCCATAAAAGGATCGAGGGGCGCTATGAAAAGATCCTGCTGAAAACCAGGGTCACAGCCGTCGAGGCCCAGAAGAAGGGGCTGAAAGTCGCCTTTGAGGATGAGGGAGGCGCGGCCAGCACCGACACATTCGACAGGGTTCTGGTCGCCGTGGGCCGTCGTCCCAACGGCAAGCTGCTGGATGCCGAAAAGGCGGGCGTAGTGGTGGATGATCGCGGCTTTATCGCCGTCGACAGCCAGCAGCGCACCGGGGCACGCCATATCTTCGCCATCGGCGACGTGGCCGGACAGCCAATGCTGGCGCACAAGGCCGTGCATGAGGGCAAGGTCGCCGCCGAGGTTTGCGCAGGCAAGAACCGCCATTTCGATGCGCGCATCATTCCCAGCGTCGCCTATACCGACCCCGAAATCGCCTGGGTCGGCATGACCGAGACGCAGGCCAAGGCCGAGGGGATCACGGTGGGCAAGGGCGTGTTCCCATGGGCCGCTTCGGGCCGCTCGCTGTCGCTGGGCCGTTCTGAAGGCATCACCAAGCTGGTTTTCGACGAGGTCGATGATCGGGTGATCGGCGCCGGCATTGTTGGGCCGAACGCCGGCGATCTGATCGCCGAGGTCGCGCTGGCGATCGAGATGGGCGCCGATGCTGTCGATCTGGGCCACACGATCCACCCGCATCCGACCCTGTCAGAGACGGTGAACTTCGCCGCCGAGATGTTTGAAGGCACGATCACCGATCTCATGCCACCGCGCAAGAAGAAGGACTGAGGCCCGTTCAGGGCAACTGAAGCGCGCGACCGCGAACTTGGGTTTTGGGCGCCCCGGGCTGGCTGCCGGGGCGTTTTTCATTGCGCTCAGCCCGCGCCGTAAAGCAGTGCCAGCCCCGGCGGCCAACCCGTGCATATCCTGGCCAGCAGCATCATGGCGCCCGCCCGCACATCCTCCACGTCGCCCGCGCCAAGGGCCGTCACCGCCGCGACCCTAGCCGAGATCGCCGCCACGATCAGGTTGATGACCACGGTCTCGCGGTCGGCGATCCGGTCCGTCAGCCACAGACCGTTGAGAAACGGCACCGCCCCCACACAGAGTAGCACCAGGCCTGTCAACATCGGGGAACCCATTCCTTACCGCTACGCGTGAAAAAGAGGGCGCACGCGGCGCCCTCTCCTTGTTAGCCTCATGCGCACCCATGGGCCGAGCGCGATAGCGCGCGATCAGTGGCCGCCGTCGGATTGCTTGGCAGCCTCGCGCAGTTCGTCCTCGGAAATCTCGACGGCGTTGTTGAACACGATGTTCAGACCCACCGCCGAAATCGCCGCCAGCAGGATGCCCGAGTGGATCAGCGGTTCGATCGAGTGGGGCAGCCACATGGTGAAATCGGGCGCGATCAGCGGGATCATTCCCATGCCCAGTGAGATCGCGACGATCAGGCCGTTGTAGCGGTTGGTCTTGAACTCGACCGATCCGAGGATACGCACGCCGGTAGCCGCGACCATGCCGAACATGACCAGACCCGCGCCGCCCAGAACCGCGACCGGCAGCGCCTCGACCAACGCGCCCATCTTGGGTACCAAACCCAGCACGATCATGATCGCGCCCCCGGTGACGCAGACATAGCGGCTGCGGATGCCCGTCACACCGACAAGGCCCACATTCTGGCTGAAGGAGGTATAGGGGAACGTGTTGAACACCCCACCGATCAGCGTACCCAGACCATCGGTCCGAAGGCCAGCCGACAGCGACGGACGCTCGATCTTGCGGTTGCACATCTCGCCCAAGGCCAGGAACATGCCGGTTGATTCAATCATCACCACAATCATGACAAGTGTCATGGTCAGGATCATGATCGGATCGAAAATCGGCAGGCCAAAGCGGAAGGGCGTGATCAGGGCGAACCAGTCGGCATGGCCAACGGTGTCGAAACTCATCATCCCGATAAAGGCCGCAAAGACAGCCCCCACGATGATCCCCAGCAGCACCGAGATATTGGCGAGGAAGCCTGTCGCGTACTTCATCACGACAATGATCGTCAGCAGCACAAGGCCTGAAATCATCATGTTCTGCGGCGTCGCATAGCGCGGGTTTTCCAACGTCGGCGCCACGGTCAAACCGTCCGGCACCGCCGGGATTGCGCCACTTGCAAGCATGCCCCGCACGTCTTCGAGCCAGGCTATATGGGTTGGATCGACAATCTCGGGCGCCGTGGGGCCAACCGGCAGGCCAAAGATCCAGTTGATCCCGACCCGCATCAGGGTGACACCGATCACAAGAATGATCGTGCCAGTGACGACGGGCGGAAAGAACCGCAACATGCGGCTGACAAGCGGCGCAATCAGCATCGCGATGATACCTGCGCCGATAATGGCGCCAAAGATCATCCGTGCTCCTTCCGGGCCGGGATTTGCAACCGCGATCGATACCATAGGTCCGACCGAGGCAAAGGTCACACCCATCATGACAGGCATCTTGATGCCAAACCATTTGGACGCACCCATCGACTGAATGATTGTCACGACTCCGCAGACAAACAGGTCAGCCGAGATCAGGAATGCCACCTGTTCAGGGGTCAGGTTCAGCACTCGTCCCACGATCAGCGGCACGGCGATGGCACCGGCATACATCACAAGCACGTGCTGCAAGCCCAGTGTAAAAAGTTTCGCGGGCGGCAGCTTTTCGTCGACCGGGTCCACGTCAGTGGTTATTGCAGTCATTTGGGTTTTCCTCCTCCAAATCTGTTTCAGGTCCAGGGGGCCGCACCGATCCTCCACCCGTTCGGCGCCCCGGTTTGTTTTCAGCCGTAGCTTGCGACCGCCGATCCGGCGAGCGCGGCGGTATTGAGCAGGCCGCGCACGGTGATCGAGGGCGTGACGATATGCACGCGGTTGCCCATCCCCATCAGGACCGGCCCGACCTCAAGTCCGCCGGCGACGGATTTCAGGATGTTGCGCGTCGCGCCTGCGGCATCGGTATTGGCAAAGATCAACACGTTGGCCTTGCCCGTCATGCGCCCGCCGGGGAACAGCCGCTCGCGCAGGTCGGGGTCCAGCGCAGCATCGGTGTGCATCTCGCCCTCGTATTCGAAATTCGGCGCCTGCGCGTCCAAGATATCGAGCGCACCGCGCATCGCGTAGCCGGTGGGGCAGGCCAGATTGCCGAATTGCGAGCCTGAACAAAGCGCGATTTTGGGTTCGATCCCGAAGCGGCGCACATGGCGCGCAGCGGCCAGAACGGTCTCTGCCAACTGCTCAGGGGTGGGCGTGATGTTCACATGCGTGTCGGCGACAAAGAGCGGCCCCTGATCGAGAATCATAAGCGACAGCGCGCCAACGGGGTGCAGATCACCATCGCTCAGCACTTGCTGGGCATAGTTCAGATGCCAGCGGTAATCGCCGAACGTGCCGCAGATCATGCTGTCGGCGTCGCCGCGCTGTACCATGATCGCCGCAATCGCCGTGGTGTTGGTGCGCAGCACCGCCTTGGCCAGATCGGGCGTAATACCACGCCGGGCCATGATCTGGTGATAGCTCTGCCAATAGTCGCGATAGCGCGGGTCGTTCTGCGGGTTGACCAGTTCGAAATCGGTGCCGGGCCGCAGGGTCAGACCCTCACGTTCGATCCGTGCGGCGATGACGTCGGGGCGCCCGATCAGGATGGGGGTATCGATGCCATCTTCGATCATCGACTGGGCGGCGCGCAGCACGCGCTCATCCTCGCCCTCGGCAAAGACGATGCGGCGACTGGACGCGCGCGCGGCGTCAAAGACGCGACGCATGATGGTGTGCGACTTGAATACCTCGCCCTGTAGGCGGGTCTGGTAATCCTTGAGGTTCAGTTCGCGTGTCGCCACGCCGGATTCGATCGCCGCACGCGCGACAGCAGTCGCGATGGTCGGCAAAAGGCGCGGATCAAACGGCTTGGGGATCAGGTATTCCGGCCCGAAGGTCAGCCGCTCGCCGCGATAGGCCGCTCCGACCTCGGCCGAAGTGGTGGCACGCGCAAGGCCCGCAATCGCCTCGACACAAGCCAGCTTCATCGCGTCGTTGATCTCGGTCGCGCCGGCGTCCAACGCCCCGCGAAAGATGAACGGGAAGCACAGCACGTTGTTGACCTGATTGGGATAATCCGAACGGCCCGTGGCGATCAGCGCGCCCGGCGCGGCGGCGCGCGCGTCTTCCGGCATGATTTCGGGCGTGGGGTTGGCCAGCGCAAAGATGATCGGGTCATCCGCCATCTTGCGCACCATGTCCTGCGTCAGCAGGCCGGGGCCGGACACACCGAGGAACAGATCGGCCCCCGCCATCGCATCGTCCGTCGTGCGCATGACGGTGTCGCGCGCGAATTCCTGCTTTTGCTCGTTGAGGTCGCTGCGCCCGGTATGCACGACGCCCTTGCTGTCCAGCATGGTGATATTGTCGCGTTTGACGCCCATTACTATCAGCATCTTGAGGCAGGCGATGCCCGCCGCACCGGCGCCGAGGGCGACGACCTTGATATCCTCGATCTTCTTGCCCGCAACGATCAGCGCGTTATGCGCCGCAGCCGAGGCAACGATGGCCGTGCCGTGCTGGTCGTCGTGAAAGACGGGGATGTTCATCCGCTCGCGGCAGAGCTTTTCGACGATGAAACACTCGGGCGCCTTGATGTCTTCGAGGTTGACGGCGCCGAATGTCGGCTCCAGCCTCGCGACCAGATCGGCCAGCTTTTCGGGATCGGTCTCGTTCACTTCGATGTCGAAACAATCGATGCCGGCGAACTTCTTGAACAGGACCGCCTTGCCCTCCATCACAGGCTTGGACGCCTGCGCGCCGATATTGCCCAGCCCCAGAACGGCGGTGCCGTTCGAGATGACGGCGACCAGATTGCCCTTGGAGGTATAGCGCGCCGCATCCGCCGGGTTTTTCTCGATCTCAAGGCAGGCATCGGCGACGCCGGGCGAATACGCGTTCGACAGATCGCGGCCCGTCGCCATGGGTTTCGTCGCGCGGATCTCCAGCTTGCCGGGGCGCGGAAATTCGTGGTAATCCAGCGCCTCCTGCTGGCGGTCTGTTTTCAGCTCGTCCTTGGGCATTTCTTCATATCTCTCTATTGCAGTGCCGCCGGGTTTTGCCCCGGCGGTCAGTTGTTGTCGGGCTTAGAAATCCACCTGAACGGCAATCCCGCGCTTGACGGCTTCGTCGACCACGGCGGATGCGACCGCCAGATCCTGAAGGCCGACGCCGGTGCCGTCGAACAGGGTGATTTCGTCCTCGGACGTGCGGCCGGGATGGTCGCCATTGATGACCGCGCCGATTTCGTTGATGTGTTCTTTCTTGATCGTCATGTCGATGATCGCATGCTGGAATTCGCCCAGCGTCACCGACTGTTCGATTTCATCCGTGAACAGGGTTGCGCGGCCCAGGATATTGTTCATGTCGACTTCGCGCTTGCCTTTGGTATCGGTGCCCATGCACGCGATATGCGTACCCGGCTTGATGTGGGTGCCATTCAGAATCGCGGCGTAGCTCGACGTGATCGTGACAATCACGTCGGACTGCGCGCCCAGTTCTTCCAGCGACACGGACTCGAACGGCAGGCCCAGATCCTTGGCCGTCTGCTCCAGCGTCGCCAGCTTCTCGGGCGAGCGGTTCCAGGCGACGACGCGCTCGAAATCGCGTTGCTCGGCCACGGCTTGCAGTTGGAATTTCGCCTGATGGCCGGCACCGACGATGCCCAGCACCTTGGCATCCTTGCGGGCCAGATGCGCGACCGACACGGCAGCGGCGGCGGCGGTGCGCAGCGCGGTCAACAGGTTGCCGCCCACGACGGCGCGGCATTTGCCGGTTTCGGCGTCGAACAGGAAAATCGTGGACTGGTGGTTCGTCAGCCCCTTGTCGGCGTTGCCGGGCCAGTAGCCGCCTGATTTCAGGCCCAGATTCAGCGCCGCACGGTCAAAGCCCGACTTGAACCCGTATAGCGCATCGGCGTGGCCGATCGCCTCGCGGATGACGGGGAAGTTATAGGCCGATTTGGCCGACATGGAGGCGAATACCTTTTCCACGGCGTCAAAGCTTTGTTCGCGCGTGACCAGATCGGCGATTTCCGTCTCGGGGACGATATACATGAAATATCTCTGTTATTTAGGGGTTTGGGCGGCAGGGGCGATCATCGCCCCCGCCGTTCAACCGGTTTCAGTAAGCCTTGCCGCGGGCCGACACGGGCCAGAGGGTTTCGACCTTGCCGGCGCGCACGCCGACATACCAGTCATGTACGTTCGCGGTCGGATCGCAGTGACCCGGCACCAATTTCAACTTGTCGTTGACCTTCAGCACGCCCTTGGGGTCGGCGACGACGCCATGCTCGTCCGAGCATTTGATGTATTCCACATCGTCGCGCCCATAGATGAAGGGCAGGCCGCTATCGACCGACTGTGCCTTGAGGCCGGCATCGACGATGGCCTTGTCGGCCTTGGCGTGGCTCATCACGCTGGTCAGGATGAAGAACGCGTTTTCCCATTCGCCCGCGTCGATCCGGTTGCCGTCCTTGTCGAGGATACGGCCATAATCGGCATCCATGAAGGCGTAGGAGCCGCACTGAAGCTCGTTATAGACGCCCGAGTTGCTCTCGAAGTAATAGGACCCCGTGCCGCCACCCGACACCAGGTCGCAGTCGATGCCTTCGGCCTTCAGCCCGTCGATGGCGTCCTTGACCTGTGCGATGGCCGCGTCGAGTTTCGCCTGACGGTCGTCAAAGCTGTCCATGTGCTGCATCGCGCCCTGATAGGCCTGAATGCCCTTGAAGGTCAGGTTCTTGGCGTCGCGCACGGCCTTGCCGATCGTAACGACGGCGTCGGTGGTGGTCACGCCGCAACGGCCCGCGCCGCAGTCGATTTCGATGAACACGCCCAGATCGGTGCCGTGCTTTTGCGCCGCTGCCGACAGGTCGGCGATGTTGTCGACGTCATCGACGCAGACGATGATCTCGCTGCCGCGCTTCGGAAGTCGCGCCAGGCGGTCGATCTTGGCCGGGTCGCGGACCTGATTGGAAACGAGGATTTCCTTGATGCCGGCACGCGCGAATACCTCGGCCTCGCTGACCTTCTGACAGCAGACGCCGACAGCGCCGCCCAGTTCCATTTGTAGCTTCAGCACGTCGACGGATTTGTGCATCTTGCCATGCGCGCGGTGACGCATGCCGTGGGCCTTGGCGTAATCACCCATCTTCTTGATGTTGCGTTCCAGCGCGTCCAGATCGAGGATCAGGCAGGGCGTCTGGATGTCCGCCTCGTCCATGCCGGGCAGGGCAGGGACGTCAAAGCCCACTTCGAGGCCGTCGAAATTTTCATGTTTGGTCATTGTCTGGGGTTCCCTTTACTTGAGCCACGGCAGCAGATCGAGATCCACGTTGCCGCCGGTGATGATGACGCCCACGCGTTTGCCGGCGAATGCGTCCTTGTTTTTCAGGATGGTCGCCAGCGGGACCGATGAACTGGCCTCGGCCACGATGCGCAGATGTTTCCAGGTGATCTTCATCGCCTCGATGATCTCGTCCTCGCTGGCGGTCAGGATGTCGCTGACGTGATTGCTGACGAAATGCCATGTCAGATCCTTCAGCGGCACCTTCAGCCCGTCGGCGATTGTTTCGGGCGCGTCGTCGGCGATGATGTGACCCGCCTTGAAGCTGCGATAGGCGTCGTCGGCCTGCTCCGGCTCTGCCGCGATGATCTGCGTCCTGGGCGCGATATTCGACAGGGTCAGGCAGGTGCCGGAAATCATGCCGCCGCCGCCGATGGGGGCGACGACGATATCAAGGCCGCCGGTCTGTTCCATCAGTTCCTTGGCGCAGGTTCCCTGACCCGCGATGACGCGCGGATCGTTATAGGGATGCACAAAATCGCCGCCGGTCTGCTCCTGCACCTTGGCAAAGGTTTCCTCGCGCGAGGTGGTGGATGGCTCGCATTCGGTGATCTTGCCGCCATAGCGGCGCACGGTGTCCTTCTTGGCCTGCGGGGCGGTGTGAGGCATGACCACGTTGCAGGGAATCCCCCGCAACATGGCCGCATAGCTGAGGCAGGAGGCGTGGTTGCCCGAGGAATGGGTCGCCACGCCCTTTGCGGCCTGCGCCTCGTCCAGCCCGAACACCGCGTTGCTGGCGCCGCGCACCTTGAACGCGCCCGGCTCCTGAAAGTTCTCGCATTTGAAGAACAGTTCGGCGCCGGTCAATTCGTTGAGGTAATCCGACGTGCGCACCGGCGTGTGCCGGATATAGGGCTTGATCCGCTCATGCGCGGCCTCGACGTCGCTATAGGTGGGAATATACATGGCGGCGTCCTTCATCACGCAGCCGCCTGCAGGCTTTGGACGCTTTGGTTGCGATAGAAATCCTGCGCAGCCGCGACACCCGATCCCAGTTGGATATCGAGGCCCAGATCGACCATCACCATCTCGGCGGTTGCGACGCCACTGAGGGCCAGAACGTCCGTCAGCATGCCCAGATGCCCGATGCGGAACACTTTGCCTGCAACCTCGCCCAGACCGACGCCGTAAGCGACGCCGTATTTCTCGGCGGCGTGGGTGACGATATCAGTCGCGTTGAACCCGTCGGGTGTGCAGATCGCGCTGACCGTGTCGGAATAAAGGTCAGGGCTGGCGGCGCACAGGTCCAGACCCCATGCGCCGACCGCGCGGCGCACACCCTCGGCGATGCGGTGATGACGGGCAAAGACATTCTCCAGCCCCTCGTTCAACAGCATCTGCGTGGACAGCTTCAGTCCATTCAGCAGCCCGACGGCAGGCGTGTAGGGATAGGCGTTGTTCGAATACCCCTTGGCCATGTCGCGGATGTCAAAGAAAGTGCGCGGCAGATTGGCCGTCTCGATCGCTGCGCGCGCCTTGGGCGACAGCGCCACGATGGCAAGGCCCGCAGGCAGCATGAAGCCCTTTTGGCTGCCGGTCACGGCGATATCGACGCCCCATTCGTCCATGCGGAAATCCATCGACGCGATGGAGCTGACCCCGTCGACCAGCAAGAGGGCTGGATGACCGGCCGCGTCGAGCGCGGCGCGCACGGCGCCGATGTCGGATTTCACGCCTGTTGCCGTCTCGTTATGCGTGGCCAGAACGGCCCTGATCTGATGCCCGGTATCGGCGGTCAGGATTTCCTCGTAGCGGTCGGCGGGCAAGCCCTGACCCCAAGGTGTTTCGACGATTTGCACGTCCAGCGCATGACGCTGGCACATGTCGATCCAGCGATGGCTGAACATGCCGTTGCGCGCTGCCAGCACCTTGTCACCGGTGCTGAGCGTGTTGGTGATTGCGGTTTCCCAGCCGCCCGTTCCGGTGGACGGAAAGACAAAAATCTCGGCGGCATCGCTTTTGAGGATCTTTTTGACCCCGGCCAGCGCTGGATGCAGGATCTCTCCGAACAGGGGCGAGCGGTGGTCGATCGTCGGCATGTCAGCCGCTTTGCGAAGCTCCTCCGGCATGTTGGTGGGTCCGGGGATGAAAACGGGGTTTTGCAAGCTCATTCTATGCCCTCCTATGGCGTTGTTGACGACAATAGGACGCAGGCTGCAATCGCCATACTTTTTTGAAATGGAATTTCAATATGTTGATAAATCGTTAAAAACAATGAAATTACAAAATGATAGATTTTTTCATTGTGTGGAATTAATTTTCAATTATAGAATGAAAGAGATATCGGAATTTCATTAAAGGGGGCCGCAATGGCACAGGAACCAAGGCGCAAGGGTCGCCCCAAGAGCTTTTACGACAAACCTGCACAAGGGGTGATCCAGTCGCTGGATCGCGCGCTCGACGTGCTGGATCTGCTGGCGGCGCAGCCGGGGCTGACCCTGACCGAAATCGCCAATGAGCTGGCGCAGTCGCCCGCCACCATGCACCGGGTTCTCGGCACGCTTGAGGCGCGCAATTTTGTCGAGGCGGATCGTCACAATCAGACTTGGTGGATCGGCGCGATGGCGTTTCGGCTCGGCTCGGCCTTCCTGCGGCGCAGCGATCTGGTCGAGCGCAGCCGGCCCATGATGCGCGACTTGATGGAAAAGACGGGCGAGACATCGAATCTGGGGATTGAGATGAACGGCAATGTCATGTTCGTCAGTCAGGTCGAAACGCATGAGACAATTCGCGCCTTTTTCCCGCCTGGCACCCAGTCGCCGATGCACGCTTCGGGGATCGGCAAGGCGCTGTTGTCACATTTCACGCCCGAGCGTCTTGCCGGGCTGTTCCGCGACGGTCGGCTGGAGGCATTCACGCGTAACACGATGACGTCGCCAGACGGGCTCAAGGCCGAACTTGCCCGTACCCGCGCGCGCGGCTGGGCCTTTGATAACGAGGAAAAGACGGTGGGCATGCGCTGCGTCGCCGCCCCGATCATCAACATGTTCGGAGAGGTGATTGCAGGCATTTCGGTGTCCGGCCCCACGCAGCGCATGACGGAAACCCGCATCCACTCGATCGCCGCGCAGGTCCAGTCCGCCGCCCAGGAGCTGTCCCGCAGCCTGGGTGCGCCGGACGGTGCGACGTGATAGGCGTGCCTTAACCCTTGGGGAAGGGCATGTGACGGTTCACGTCCTTATACAGCAGGTAGCGGAACGGCCCCGGACCGCCCGCATAGCAAGCCTGCGGGCAAAAGGCCCGCAGCCACATGTAATCGCCTGCCTCGACCTCGACCCAGTCCTGATTCAAACGATAGACCGCCTTGCCTTCCAGCACGTATAGCCCGTGCTCCATCACATGGGTTTCCGCGAACGGAATGACGCCGCCGGGCTGAAAGGTCACGACGGTCACATGCATGTCGTGGCGCAGATCCTCGGGATCGACGAAACGTGTGGTGGCCCAGACGCCGCCGGTGTCGGGCATCTCGGTCGGGGCGATGTCGTTTTCGTTCAGAACCAGCGGTTCGGGCGTATCCAGCCCTTCGAGCGCCTGATAGACCTTGCGCACCCAGTGGAACCGCGCAGCAGCTGCACTGGTGTTGCGCAGGCTCCATTCCGTGTTCGCGGGGATGTAGGCATAGCCGCCTTCGACCATGCTGTGCATCTTACCGGCGATGGTGACGTCGATGGCGCCCTCGACCACGAAGAGGACCGATTGAATGCCTGCTTCGGTTTCCGGGCGGTCGCTTCCGCCGCCGGGTGCGACTTCGGCGATGTATTGCGAGAACGTCTCGGCAAAGCCCGATAGCGGCCGTGCCAGCACCCAGAATCGCGCCTGATCCCAGAACGGCAGAAAGCTTGCCACGATGTCGCTGAACGTACCTTTGGGGATGACCGCATAAGCATCGGTGAACATCGCCCGATCGGTCAAAAGTTGCGTCTGAGGGGGCAGCCCGCCCGTCGGTGCGTAATAGGTGCGGTTCGTCATCAATTCATCCTGCGCTAATTTGTTAACGCATAACATGACGTTGACGCGCTGTGGGCAAGGCGTTTCCCGCCTTGAACGGCACGAAGGCATTTCTTGCAACGCCTGATAATCCCGAGACTGAGAAGCGTGGAGTTCCGCGAGACGACACGAGACTGACAAGGTGGGGTTAAGATGGGGCTGTTGCATTAACTAAAACCCTGACTTCATGCGGGCAGGGCAAATCTGTATTTAGCCGTTCTGTGAGTCAGTGTGTCCACATATAGTCCGCGATTTGCAATTTATCGATCAACTTCCAAACCATTCAGATTAATGCAACAGTTCCCCTTGAGGCGTGGCGGGTTCCGCCGCCTCGCTCTGCCTTGCCTCAGCCGCCATCGTCTGCCAACACATTCGGAGAGCCTGCCTCCATCGTCCCGCCACAATAAATCCCGTTCCCGATCCGGGCCAACGGACGACCATTCACAGACACGGTGGGCGATTCGCCCGCGACGGCCCGGCCATGTGGTGAATAACTACGACAGCCATGTGCCGCTACGGCATCACCTTGTCGCAGAGCGGGGACGTCGTTGATGTCAACATTCGGGCTACCAACTGTAGCGACAGAAGGTGGAAAACAGCCGTGGCCGGAGGCATTGTCGGTCTTGCGAGAAGTTGAGGGCACGATGAATGCCCCCCCTTTTGTCAAAGATGGCTCTGCGACTCGTTGACGCCCGCCAAGGTATCCTGACGACCGCGCCAAAGCCGGATTATGCATCATAAGGCAATTAATCATGCACATTCGCATTATATCGAACGGCGCGTTTCAACCCTCAGCCAATCCTTCTAACCTAGGCTCTGGACCCATTGATTGGCTTGAAGCTACGAGTCCTTGATGATTCAAGCTCCCGGAGTGATGGGGGGGCTGATGAGCAATCTTTACGGGCTGAGCGAAGATCAGATAGCGCGGCTTCGGCCATATTTCCGAAGAGCCATGGGGTGCCGCGTGTCGGCGACCGGCGCGTTCTGAGTGGCATTATCGTCATAAATCGCAATGGGTTGCTCTGGCGCGATGCTCCCCGGGAGTATGGTCCGCACAAGACCCTCTACAACCGCTGGAAACGGTGGAGCGACATGGGGTGTTCGCGCGAATCATGACGGGCCTGGCCGCCGAGGCACCCGACCACAAGACAATCTCGATTGATGCAACCTATCCGCTGCCCGGCAGGGGTTTGCCTACAAACCACGAGAGGGTCAAAGCACACCGCACGGCCTCGAGCCTGCGGGTGAAAAAGGGGGCATGGACGTCTGATAGGGCGAACGAAGGGCGGCATGACCCGTTGCCCGGCAGGCAATTGGAACAATCGACGAGAGGGACGAAGCTGCATGCTGTCACCGACACGATTGGACGGCCGCTCAAGTTCTTCATGACCGCAGGCCAGGTCAGCGACTTCTGTGGTTGCCGCCCGTGATGCAAGAATTTTTTGACCCTACTTGCGCGTGATCGAGTGCGAACTTCTGTCAGGCCTCGTGATGCGGCACTTCCATTAGCCGCGGGCCGGGATGGTGATCAGCGGATTGGGTCCAAATCTACACCTCGAGCTTTCAGCTCGTATCGCTGAACTGGTTTTCTCAATCCGGATCTGTTCGATCATTTTGCCCATTCAGGTCGTCGTCTTCTCACACCCCCTTGGCACCGTCGCTAGCGGTTCGACATGCGCATCATGCCGCGACTGCCAGCGCCGGATCCTTGTAATCCTCGTTTTTTGTTAACATCGCCCAGATCTGCCGCGCCATCTTGTTGGCCAGCGCGATTGCGACCAGCATGGTGGGTTTGCGCGCTAACATGCGTGACAGCCAGTTGCCCTGCGCAAGAGTGCGCCGCCCAAGCCAGCCCAGTCGCGACATTGCGCCCATGACCAGAAGGCGTCGGATGTCGGCCTGACCGGCTTTGGTCATCCGCCCCAAGCGCTCCTTGCCGCCCGAGGAATGCTGCCTGGGTACAAGGCCCAACCAAGCCGCAAAGTTGCGCCCGGTTTTAAAATGCGCCATGTCGGGCCCGAAAGCTTCCACCGCGATGGCCGTCAGCGGGCCGACGCCTGGCATGGTCTGCAGTCGGCGCCAGCAGGTCCTGGCACTCCTCCCGGATCAGCGCGGGCAAATCTGAAGTATCATCGTCCACAAGCGCTGTCATGCGATCAAGGTAGCGTATTCCTACGGGAAAGACGTCGCCATGCTCATACAGCAGAGCCCGCAAGGCGTTCACATCCGCGGTGCGCTGATGAACTAGCCGCTCCCGGCCACGGAAAACCGCCGCGCGGGACTGCTGCTCAACTGTCTTGGGCTCCACGAAGCGCATCTCGGCCTGGCGGGCCGCGATGACGATCGCCTCAGCATCGGCGGCGTCATTCTTCTGGCGCTTCACGAACGGGCGCACGTATTGCGGCGCGATCAGCTTCACCTCGTGCCCAAGCGCTTCCATTTCGCGCGCCCAGTAGTGCGCGCCACCACAGGCTTCGAAGATGATCAGGCAGGGGGCCTGCTGGGCCATGAACGCGGGGAACTGCTGTCGCGTAAGTTTCTTGCGAAACTGCACCTCCCCCGAACGCAGGGCTGCGTGGACCTGAAAAACATTTTTTGCCAGATCGACTCCGATCATCATATCGTTCATCTCGCCGTCCTCTCTGTTGTGTGGCCTTGAACACCACAACCTTGGCACATTGCGATGCCGTCGGGGAGGGCGGCAACCACTCCATCTAAACCGGGGCCAAGGCTTTGGTGAACGGCCTGCCCGCGACCGACTGGCTGCCGGGAGATCGGGGATACGACGCGAACTGGTTCCGCGAGGCCCTGATAGAAAAGGGAATAAGGCCACTTCTGGGCGGTACCCTTCCGCGTGTCCAGATCGATGCGGGCCCCTGGATGATCCTGCCCGACCGCGCACCGCTCGACCCTATCGCCGTTGCGGACCTTGCCGCAGGCATCCCCGAAGCTGACCCCGATGCGCGGTCGGACGCACTGGCCAAGGCGGCGCTGGATGCGATGGATGTTGGTGACGA
This sequence comes from Roseovarius sp. M141, assembly GCF_024355225.1. Classification (NCBI taxonomy): domain Bacteria; kingdom Pseudomonadati; phylum Pseudomonadota; class Alphaproteobacteria; order Rhodobacterales; family Roseobacteraceae; genus Roseovarius; species Roseovarius sp. M141. The sequence continues at coordinate 2,833,044 of NZ_VCNH01000008.1, read as the reverse complement.
AACGGGGGGCGGCCTTTTCGGGGGCGTCAGCATCATGCCCAACGATGACGATGCGACCCATTACGCGCTTGCACTTCTGATTGAACGCCACGCACAGCTCGGTCCGGTGTTCTGGGCGCTGTCCGCCGATAATTGTGCTGCCGACGGGGCTGTGGATGAGGATGCCGAAACCCTGCGCCGCCATCTGCGGGGGCTCAACCTCATCTGCCTCGCGCGGCGCCCGCGCCCCCGGCATCCTGTCGTGACAGGCTATGAGGAGGTCGGGTTTCGCCATGCCGACGGCCGGGTGATGGCGGCGCTGGCACCACTTTTGCAACCCGAACAGATCGTGCGGATGCTCGGCCCCGCTCGGGCCCTCTTTGCCGTGGTGCCGGACCTTTCCGATGTACCCGATGGGTCCGCGTCTCACGTGGTCCATGTAGATCCCCCTTCGCCCGAAGATATCGAAATGAAACTTGTCGAAGCCGACAGGCCGCTCACCTTGGAAGCGCGGCAGGTGGATCTTCTCGAAGACGCCCGCGCGGTGCCGCTCGACGCGGCCATTGCGCGCCACCTCACCCAGGCGGACCCGGCGGTGGCTGCAATGGACTCTGAACACGTACGTTACCGCGTGCGCGACTTGCGCCGTGCGGTAATCGCCCGCACGCCACTGCGGTCGGACCGGCACGTCGCCGACATGGTCGAGATCGCCTGGCACCATGACGTAAAGGTGTTGGACCGGCCTGACGTGGTCGCGACACTCAATCGCCCGGGCTGGTCACAGGAAAGGAAATGTACGACACTGCGCTGCATGCTGCTGTCCGCCCCCAAGACGCGAAAGCCTACCTGATGCCTCAAGATGCCCCGCTGAGCACCACCAGCTCCTCATTCTCCTCCGTAGGGACATGTCCGGACAATTGCGAAGAGGCGATGGCGCAGGCGCACGATGAAGTGAACCAGATCAGGCGGCAGGGGCCGGGAGCGGTGGACTTCAACATGGCGGAAGGGTCCTACCGCGAAGTACCCGCCGAGGTCATGCGCAACGGGCGCATAACGCAGGCCTATAGCGATCTTGCCCGCGACATGCCCGAGAACCACTGGGTGCGGCTTGCCTCCTACGTTTCGGTGCAGGGCGGGTGCGCGATGCGGCAGTTCACGAACCCCTCGCAGAACTGGCCGGGCGCGGTATCCGACTTCCCGCAAAACGGGCTGGCCGCCTTGGGGGATGCCAACGTGGCGATATTCGAGAGCATCTATCCGCCCAATCGCATGGCCGCGAATTGCGGCATCGACCGGTTTCTGGAATGTGTCGAGAATGGCGAGATAGAGGTCAACGAGAACATCGTGAGAGCGATGAAGCAGATGCGAGACGGGGATTTGCGCCGCGCGGCGAACACCATCGCACGTTATGAGCAGGAGGAGGTCGTCCAACCGGTCTATGCGCGTTGGCCAGGCACGTTCCAGACGATGGCGGCAATCGACACCGTCAATGTGTTTCAAGACATGACCTCGATTCCCATTGCCAGGACCTGCACGCGCGACGGGTTGGTTCCGCTTGAGGGAAGCATCTCGAATCCCCGTGACAGAGTGGATTATTACGAAGCGCTCCTGAATGAGATGTATCGGATTGAGGGTATCAATTGAGCCGGCGCCAATGGATCATCATTTTTGGGCTGGGTGCTCTGATCGGGATCGCGATATTAGGTTATGGAATGAGAGGTGAACAGATGGCCAAACCCGCAGTGGAGCTGGTCGTAGGGCTGAACGATACCGTTTCGGACTTTTCCAAGAGCAACGGATTGGATCGCGAAGCCGATTATCATGGGCGGTCGGACCAAGGCATCTTCGCCTTTCAGGCGCGCGCCTCGGTCAGCAGCGATCCGGACGGGTATATCGTCACTTACAAGAGCGGCGGCTGCGGTGCCACGCTGCCCGCCGGGCGTTACGTTCAGATCGGTTATGTCGGGCCGAAGATCGACGGCATTACCTCCGTGCTGCCGATGGAGCCGCTGGAGTTCGAGGATGCCCGCGCCATGGCCGAGGATATCTACCGCAGGCTCGAGCAGGGCGGGTGGGAGACGAAGCGATACCGCCCCGAGGTCAGCCCGCAATCTATTGCCGAGACGATCGGCACGACGCCTCGTCATACCTATGCCCTGATGGTCGGATGCGGCGATGACGAGGCGCGCGTTTCCATCGTGATCAAATACTACAACGCTCTGCCGCCCGGTCCCAGCGCGCCGCCGGTTCCGGGAACGCCGTTACCGGACGACTATCCCGACCGATACATCCTGACCGTCGGGTGGCTGACTTATCCATCCGATTTTTACGATCTCCTCGAAGCGCGTCGCGAAGCCATTACCGGCGACAGGAACAAGGACATAGGTATCGATATCTGGCTGGACGATCCCGACTGGCGGCCGGAGAAGTGATCTGCGGCGCGGAGCTCCGGCGCTTTCGGTGGCGGTCATCGGTGCGATTCAGGACGTGTGGTGGGTCTGGGACCGTGACGATGCATCGGAAAATATCGTAATGGAGCCTCTCAAAGTGCTGACGAGTCATCTTCTCGACACCATCACGGATTTCCAGAAGCGCAACGGCATCGACCTCCAGAACGATCTCGATGGGCAGAAGGATATAGGCGCTCTCTATTTCGAGACGCCCGCCTCGGCCACCGAGGGGCCGGACGGCTATGCAATCCGCTGCAGCGATGACCAGTGCGATCCGGTGGAAATACCGCCGGGGCGCATCATCGTGGTCCGTTACACGGCCCTGTGGCTGGACAGCTTGAGGTCGGTGCTGCCGATGGAGCCGCTACCCTTCGAAGAGGCCGGTGCGCTCGCGCAGGCGATCCACGACAGAATGATTGAGGCGGGCTGGGAGCGGTATGCCTACCGGCCTGATTATATGGCCCGGGGCGGCGTCTACCAGTCTCCGGCCGCAGCGGCATAAGCCCGCTGTAGGTCGCGAGGACATCGGAGCGTAAGGGGGCAGGGAGAAGTTTGGCGCAACTGAACCGCGCCGGGTTTGCCGGAGGCTCCAACTCATGAATAGGATGGAGCATCATGAACAAAACAACGAACAAATATTCCCCGAAGTGCGCGAACGAGCCGTTCGCATGGTTTTGGACAATCAAGGGCAGCATGAGAGCCGCTGGTCGGCGATCCTGTCAATTTCGTCGAAGATTGGCTGCGCACCACAAACGCTGAACGAGTGGGTCAAAAAGGTCGAAGTTGATACGGGCCAGCGTGGCGGCGCCACGACCGAGATGGCAGAGAAGATGAAGGCCTTGGAACGCGAGGTTCGCGAACTCAAGCAAGCCAACGAGATCCTTCCAAGGCATCAGCGTATTTTGCCCAGGCGGAGCTCGACCGCCCGTTCAAACGATGATCCAGTTCATAGAAGTACACCGTACCGATCTTGGGGTCGAGCCAATCTGCCGCGCGTTGCCGATTGCCCCAGCGACGTTTTACGACCATCTGGCCAAGCGATCGGATCCGTCGCGTCTGTCGGCGCGGGCGCAGCGTGATACTGAACTGAAGCCCGAGATCGAGCGGGTATTTGAGGAAAACCTCCGCGTGTATGGCGTGAGAAAGGTCTGGCATCAGATGCGCAGGGAAGGCTTTGCCATTGCACGTTGCACCGCTTCCCGCCTCATGAAGGATATTGAGATCGAGGGCGTCATTCGTGGCAAGAAGCCCAGAACGACGACCCCCGACAAAGCACTGGCGTGCCCGCTGGACCGGGTGAACCGCCAGTTCCATGCGCCCGCGCCGAACGTGCTGTGGGATCGTTCTTTGTCCGCCACTGGTCCAAGGACAATGGACGATGACTTCACATATGTCGCGACCTAGCGGGGCTTTGTCTACGTTGCCTTCGTGATCGATGTGTTTGCCCGTCGGATCGTCGGTTGGCGGGCAAGCCGCACGGCACGCCGACTTCGTCTTGGATGCTTTGGAGCGAGCCATTCATCAACGCAGGCCCGCGCAGGACAAGCTCGTGCATCATTCGGACCGCGGATCGCAATATTTGTCGATTAAATACACAGAGCGGTTGGCCGAAGCCAAAATAGCACCTTCGGTTGGCAGCGTCGGGGATGCCTATGACAATGCCTTGGCCGAGATCAATGGCTTGTTCAAAGCCGAAGTCAAACGTCCCCGTGGGCCTTGGCCGGACTTTAAGGCTGTCGAGTATGCCACGCTCGAATGGCTCGACTGGTTCAATAACCGCCGTCTTCTCGAACCCATCGGGAACATCCCACCAGCCGAGGCAGAGGCAAAGTTCTATACAGCTCTGGAAAGATCAGACATCGCCGCGTTGCTAAGACAAATCAGCCTCGGGCGAACCCGGCGCGGTTCAGATGCTGGTTGAACAGTAGGGCAGAGAATTTGCATCTGCCGTTTCGAAGACAGGAGCGGGCGATGTTACGTTTCAGGCGATTGCGAAGCCGACAGAAGTTGGCCTCCGGTCACGCCTCCCTCTACAATCATTTAGATCAGGAGCGCAGCCTCTCAAGTCGACCCATTTTCAAGCTGAACCGCGCCGCCGCTCTTGCCGAGCGGCGCGGTCTCTGCGCGTCATAAGAGACAGCGACACTGTCTATTCGGAGACTGCTTCGAATCTGTCTGGCAGCACCGACCGGACTGCCGCTCTATCAGACTGACTTTGGTGGACTATACCGAATCCGCCGAGCGTCTATCAAAATTGATAGGTGGACGCCCACTCATCACTGCCGCTAGCATCGCGATGAAAATGAGAGGAATCCGTTATGTGGTCAGAAATCCAGCCGGATGACGTGCAGGACGTCACGGTAGACGGTTACACCGTCAAAACCTACAGCTTTGGCAACGGCGACAATGTCGTGCTCTGCGCAAATGGCGGGCCGGGACTGCCCTGCGACTACCTGCGAGACTCGCATTCGTGCCTTGCTGAAAAAGGATACCGGGTCGTCGCGTGGGACCAATTGGGCACCGGCGCGTCGGATCGACCGACCGATCCCGCCCTTTGGACCATCCAGCGCTATGTGGAAGAGACCGAGACAGTGCGCACGGCGCTGGGCCTCGGTAAAGTGCATTTCATCGGCCAATCATGGGGCGGCTGGCTGGGCATAGAGTATGCGCTGACCTATCCTGATAGCCTGAAAACGCTGATACTTGAAAACACGGCTGCCGACATTCCGCATCTGGTGTCCGAGTTGAACCGCCTGCGCGACGCCTTGGGGTCTGAGACGGTGGCGATGATGCAGCGCCACGAAGCGATGGGAACGCTGGATCATCCTGAATATCAGGCGGCTGTCACGCTGCTGAATTATCGCCATGTTTGCCGGTTGGATGAATGGCCTGCGCCGGTGAAACGCTCGCTGGATGATTGGAATATGGGGCCATACGAAACGATGCAGGGGCCGAACGAATTTCTGTATACTGGTAACATGGCAAACTGGAATCGCATCCCGGACATGCACAAGATCAAGGTGCCGTGCCTTATCACCACCGGCCAGCATGACGAACTGACCCCTGCTTGCGCGCGGCGCATGAAGGAGGTGCTGCCCGATGTCGAGTTGCATGTTTTCCCTAACAGCAGCCACATGCCCTTCTTTGAAGAACCGCACGCCTACTATCCGGCATTGCTGAAATTTCTTGAGAGGACGTCGACGGCATGATTTCTGGAATGGCCGAAACGGGGCGTCTGACCCATGGTTTTCGCGTTTGGGATGATCGCGCTGCCGACGAAGTAACGCAGATCGAGACGCCGCATGGTCGCGTGACGGCCTATAGCTATGGCACGGGCGAGCGGGTGCTCTTTTGCCTCAATGGCGGGCCGGGTCTGCCCAGTGACTATCTGCGCGACCCGCATGTGCCGCTGGCGGATGAGGGATTTCGTGTGGTCACCTATGATCAGCTCGGCACCGGCGCGTCTGACGCACCCACCGATCCAGCTTTGTGGGAAATCACCCGCTACGCGGATGAGGTTGAGGCGGTGCTGGATGCGCTTGGACTCGGATCTGTGCATTTTCTAGGCCATTCTTGGGGCGGCTGGTGCGGTATTGAATATGCCCTGCGTCATCCGGCCCGTCTGCGTAGCATGATATTGGCCAATACCTGTGCCGACATGCCGCATCTACTGCAACAGATTGAGCGGCACCGAAATGCGCTGGGTTCGGAGACGGTCATGATGATGCAGCGATACGAGGCGATGGGATGGTTCGATCATCCAGCCTACGCGGCGGCGATCACCTTGCTTGATCACCGCCATATCCGGCGTCTGAATGAGCGTCCAAAACCCGTTCAAAGGTCCAAGGAGGGCTTCAACTATCCGATCTTCGAAACCATGCAGGGCGCGAACGAGTACCACTACACCGGCAACCTGAAAGACTGGAACCGGCTGGGCGCTCTCAAGGATTTCAACTGGCCCTGTTTCGTTATTCAGGGCACGCATGACGCCTTGGCACCTGTCTGCGGCATGAGAATGCATCAGGTGCTGCCCGACTCGCAGATCGAGATTTTTGCCAATTCCTCGCATTCACCCTTTTACGAAGAGCCCGAGGCCTATCGCGCCGCGCTCACGGCGTTTCTCGACCGCGTTGACGGGGTATCCGGATGAGCCGATACCGCTTTGTCCTCTACCGTCCGTTTCAGCTGATTCCGGTCTTGGTGGGCATAAGTATCATCACGTTTGTGATGGTTCGCTCGATCCCCGGTGATCCGGCGCGTGTCCTTCTAGGGCCGCGCACGACCGAAGAGGCGCTGCGCCGTGTGCGCGAGCAGTTTGGTCTGAACGAGCCGCTTTGGCTGCAATATTTCTACTTCGTCAAGAACCTCTTCAAGGGCGAGTTGGGCAAGTCTATCCTCTACAAGGTCGACGTGCTCAAGCTGATCGCGACACGGATCGAACCGACGCTGGTGCTGGTTATCGGCAGCGTGCTGCTGGCGCTGTTGATCGCGACACCGATGGCGGCCATTGCGGCGCGGCGGCGGGGCGGTTGGGCTGATCACCTGATCCGCATCATCTCGACCGCCGGGCTTGGATTTCCGGCGTTCTGGCTGGGAATCATGCTGATACTTTTGTTCAGCGTGCAACTGGGCTGGTTCCCGGTGACAGGTTATGGCCGCACGTTTTGGGCCAAGGTGCATCATATGGTTCTGCCGTGCCTGACGTCCGGTTTGGCGCTGGCGGCCGTTCTCACACGCAACCTGCGCGCCTCGATCCTGGCCGAGTTGCAATCGGATCAGGCCACTGCCGCGCGCGCGCGGGGGCTGTCTGAAAATACGGTGTTCTGGCGTCATGTCGTACCAAACTCCCTTGTGCCTACAGTGAACCTCCTGGCCGTCAATATCGGTTGGCTCATCAGCGGATCGGTCGTGATCGAGACGGTGTTTGCAATCCCCGGCATGGGGCAGCTTCTGGTACGGGGCATCTTTACCCGAGACTACATGGTGGTGCAGGGCGTCGCGATGGTCTTTGCTTGCGCGACAGTGCTGGTGAATTTCCTCGCCGATATCCTGACCGTCACGATCGATCCGAGGATCAAGCTATGAGCCGCGCGCAGATCCGTGCCCGCGCGTGGGCCATCCGCTGGCCATTTGCCAGCCGCGTCACGCCGCTGGCGCTGGGCGCTGCTATCCTGATCGCATGGCTGCTGATCGCGCTGTTTGCGCCGCTGTTGGCGCCCTATGATCCAATATATCAGGATGCGACGGTGCGGTTGCAAGCGCCCTCATGGGCGCATCCCCTGGGCACCGACAATTTCGGGCGGGACATGCTGTCGCGCGTGATATGGGGCGGCCGGATCGATCTGCAGATCGCCCTGTTTGGCGTCGTCTTCCCCTTTATCCTCGGCACGATCATTGGCAGTGTCTCGGGTTTTTTCGGCGGCTGGGTGGATACAGTTTTCATGCGGGTGGTTGACGTGGTCCTCGCCTTTCCATTCCTCGTGTTGATGCTGGCGATCATCACCATCATCGGCCCCGGTCTGGGCAGCTTCTACATCGCGATGGCGCTGGTCGGTTGGGTGTCCTATGCCCGCCTCATCCGCGCGCAGTTTCTGGTGCTGAAAAAGTCGGATTTCGCGATGGCCGCAGTCAGCCTAGGGTATAGCAACACGCGCGTGATGTTTCGCCATATCATGCCCAACGCCATCCTCGGGTCGGTCGTGTTTTCGATGTCGGATGCAGTGCTGGTGCTGCTGAACGGCGCGGCGATCAGCTATCTTGGCCTTGGTGTGCAGCCACCGGTCGCGGAATGGGGCGTGATGATTGCCGAAGGGCAGGGGTTCATCACAACCGCCTGGTGGATCACCACCTTTCCCGGCATTGCCATCGTCACGCTGGCCATGGGGTTCAGCCTGATGGCTGACGGTCTTGGCGAAGCTTTGGGGGTGCGCGAATGAGCGATCCGGCCAAACCCGTGCTGAGCGTGCGGGATCTCAGCGTCGCATATGAGGGCGCCGACGCCTCGCATTCCATCATTGAATCTGTGTCGTTCGATCTGCGCCCCGGTGAGATATTGGGCATCGTCGGCGAGTCGGGCTCGGGCAAGAGCGTGACTTGCCGCGCGCTGATCCGCCTTTTACCCAGCAGTCGGCTCAAGGTGACGGGCGGCTCGGTGCAGCTAAGTGATGGGCGCGACGTTCTAGCTATGTCTGCAAAGGATCTGCCGCAGGTGAGGGGCCGCCGGATCGGGATGATCTTTCAAAACCCGGCCAGCCATCTCGATCCGGTCATGACGATAGGGCGCCAGATCGCCGAGAGTATCCGGCATCATCAGGGCGTCGGTCGGCGCGATGCATGGGCGCGGATGCTCGAAATTCTGCGTCAGGTCGGTATCCCCGATCCCGAGGGGCGGGCCAACGCTTATGCCCATGAGTTTTCGGGCGGAATGCGCCAGCGGGCGATGATCGCTGTGGCGCTGGCCTGCGATCCCGAGATCCTCATCGCGGACGAGCCGACAACGGCGCTCGACGTTACGGTACAGGCGCAGATCCTGCGCCTCTTGCAGCAACTCCGCGATGAGCGTGGTCTGTCGATCATCTTTATCACCCACGATCTGGGTGTGGTCTATCAACTCTGCGATACCGTCGCCGTGATGTATGCCGGCCGCATCTGTGAATACGGTCCAAAACACCAGGTGATCCGCAAGCCGCGCCACCACTACACAGCGGGTCTGGTCGCCTGCCAGCCCAGTTCCGACGGGGGCAGCGGGCCGGTGCATACCATATCGGGCCAGCCGCCGACCGCTGGCCGCATGCCCAGCGGATGCCGGTTTCATCCGCGCTGCGAAGCGGGCGATGCGCTGTGCAAGGCCGAGCAGCCCGCGTTGATCGAGGCAGAGCCGGGGCATGCGCGCGCCTGCCATCATCCGGTCGTCGCCAACGCGGAGGCCGAGGCATGAGCGCTGAGACGCTTTTGGATGTGCGCGATCTGAGCGTCGAGTTCCCGATGGCGCGCGCGCGCTTCGGCGTTGGCTCCAAGCGCAGCCTGCGCGCAGTCAGCAATGTGTCGATGAGTGTCGCGGCAGGCGAAACAGTTGGCCTCGTCGGCGAGTCGGGCAGTGGCAAAAGCACCTTCGGCCGCGCCATCCTGCGTTTGGGAGAGTTGACAGGTGGCCAAGTATTGCTGGACGGGCAGGACATGGCCCACGCTCGCGGCGCCGATCTGGCACGGCTGCGGCGGGAAACCGCAATGATCTTTCAGGACCCCTATGGCGCGCTCAATCCGCGGATGACGGTCCGCCAAACCATTGCTGAGGTGCTGCGCGTCCATGACAAAGTCGCGGCAGGCGACATCAAGACGCGCGTGGGCGAGTTGATGGACCTGGTCGGTCTCGACCGCTCGCTCATGAGCCGCCGGTCGGGCGATCTGAGCGGCGGGCAATGCCAGCGCATCGGCATCGCGCGCGCACTTGCTATCGAACCTCGTTTGATCGTTGCTGATGAATGCGTCGCCGCGCTGGACGTGTCAATCCAAGGGCAGATCATCAATCTTCTGATGGATCTGGGTCAGCGGATGGATCTTGGCATGATCTTTATCGCGCATGATCTGGCGATGGTGCGGCGCCTGTGCGACCGGATTGCTGTGATGTATCTGGGCCGGATCGTCGAAGAGGGGCCGACAGAAGAGGTCTTTGCCAATCCGAGTCACCCCTACACCCGCTCCTTGATCGAGGCGATCCCCGAGATCGACCCGGACCGGAGCCTGCCCATGCATCCGCTGGCGGGAGAACCTCCCAGCCCCGTCAACTTGCCCAAGGGCTGTGCGTTTCATCCGCGCTGCCCACTGGCGAGGCCCGAATGTCGCGCCACTGTGCCGCCCTTGGCGGGCGCTGGTGCGCATCGCGCCGCCTGCATTCTTGCACCGGGCGGCACCCTGAACAAGGCAGGGGAAAACCTGCCAGAAACGACAGACAGAACCCCAACAGAGAGGATGGAAAATGCTGAAAGGTAAATTTACCCGCTATCTAGCCGCCGCAGCCGTTGCCGCGTTGATGACAGGTACCAGCGTCGCCGAGGCCGCAGGCGTGCTGACGATTGGTCGGCGCGAAGATGGCACGACCTTCGATCCTATTGCGACGGCTCAGAATATCGACTTCTGGGTATTCTCGAACGTCTATGACGTGCTGGTGCGCGTTGATAAATCCGGCACCAAGCTAGAGCCGGGCCTGGCCGAAAGTTGGACCGTGTCCGAGGACGGTACCGAATATACCTTCAAGCTGCGCGAAGCCAAATTCTCGGACGGTACGGACATTACTTCGGAGGACGCCAAGTTTTCGCTGACCCGCATCCGCGACGATGCAAGCTCGCTCTGGAGCGACAGCTATCAGATCATCGAGAGCATGGAGACACCTGACGAACATACGCTGGTGGTCAAGCTGTCCGGCCCGTCGGCGCCGTTCATGGCCTCGCTCGCAATGCCGGGTGCATCGATCCTGTCCAAGGCCGGGATGGAGGAAATGGGCGCCGAGGCCTATGCGGAGCGCCCTATCGGATCGGGCGCGTTTTCGGTCGAGGAGTGGCTGCGCGGTGACCGCGTGATCCTAACGAAAAACCCGCATTTCTGGGAGGCGGACCGCGTCAGCCTGGACGGGGTGGAGTGGATATCTATCCCCGACGATAACACGCGTATCCTGAAGGTTCAGGCAGGCGAGATCGACGCGGCCATCTTTGTGCCTTTCGCACGGATAGAGGATCTGAAAACCGATCCGAACCTGAAGGTGCTGTTGGATCAATCCACGCGCGAGGATCATCTGCTGATCAATCACGAACATGGCGCGCTGGCCCAGAAAGAGGTGCGCCAGGCGCTGGATATGGCCATCGACAAGCAGGCGATCGTTGACGCCGTCACCTTCGGCATCGGCGAGGTGGCGTATTCCTACATCCCCAAGGGATCGCTTTACCACTATGCGGACAACCTTCAGCGACCCTACAACCCCGAGAAAGCCAAGCAGATGCTGGCAGACGCGGGCGCCAGTGATCTTACCTTGGATTATCTGGTCAGGGCCGGCGATCAGGTTGACGAACAGATTGCCGTCCTTCTTCAGCAGCAACTGGGCCTCGCGGGTATAACCGTCAATCTGCGCAAGATGGATCCCAGCCAGACATGGGATATGCTGGTCGCGGGTGAATACGATATCTCCGTGATGTATTGGACCAAGGATGTGATCGATCCCGATCAAAAGACCACCTTCGTTTTGGGCCACGATTCAAACCAGAATTATATGACCCGCTACAATAACCCGGAGGTCAAGGATCTGGTGGCAGCGGCCCGTGTTGAAATGGACGAGGCCAAGCGCGAGGCGATGTATGTCGACCTGCAGAAGATGGCCAAAGAGGACGTCAACTGGATCGATCTCTATTACAGCCCCTATCGCAACGTGGCCCAGTCAAATATCGAAGGGTTTTTCCAGAACCCGTTGGGCCGCTTTTTCCTTGAAGATACGGTGAAAAACTGAGGCGATATTTTGAGTGTCGGCGGATGGCTCCGCCGACACTTTACTATTGTTTTTGGATGTGTCGCTATATCGTGTTGGGAATGTTCAGATCTCCTGATCAGGTTGCTGCGAGGATGCTCTGAAAGGCGGCTTCGGGCTTGATTTTGGCGCGAAGGAGGAACCAGCGCAGATAGCGGTAGAGATATTTCGTCGCTGGTCCGCAGAACGGTCGAATGAAAGCATCGTATCGCGCGTGCAACGCATTGACGTTCTGGATGTGGAACGCGCCGGCGACAACCCGTTTCCCAAGTTTGTTCGAGACCTCGTAGTGTGTGAGGCTGTGCTTTTTGCAGAAAGAGCGATATGGTCTCAAGCCATCGCTACATAGCACCGCATCATCTGGAATGATCGGTGCCAGGGCGATTTCGATTGTCCGGTTTCGGCGGTTTGCGATCGGTGCGAAGAGACGCCTGCCGCCCCGATCCATCACAGTCAGCAAGGGGATCTGCCACTGCGAGAGGCCGCGCGCCATCTTGATCCGTCCGCTGCGATAAACATACCACTGCGGCCGAGGTGGAGCGGGATACTGGTTGGAGTTAGCCGCGTGATTTGCCCACTCACGAGAGCCTTTCCGGCTTTCTCGCTGATAGGTCTCATCGACCTCCACAACGCCGCTAAAATCCTTGTCGCAAGCCTCTGCAAGTGATTCCAGAATAATCATCCGCCACCGCCATATCGTATCTTTTGTAAGTCCGAGACGCGCGGCGAGTTTGCGACACGAGAGAGGCGTGTCCGACAGCATATTCCGGATAACCTCCAAGAAAAGATCGTGCCGGTGCAGTCCGCAAATCTCGGTTCCGGTGAGACCAGAGTAAGTTCGCAGACAGCAGTCGCAGCGATAACGCTGCACACCGGTTCGCGTTTGTCCCCATTTCTGGCGCCTCTCTTCGTTGCAATGTGGGCACTTGCGTTCTTGTTCTGTTCGTGTTTCTATTTCTGCCAATGCAGCCCGCCTCTGGCGGACATCGTGCGCCCGCGAAAGCAGATCCTCAATCTGTCGCGGGGTAAGCTGGATGATCCGATCGAGGAACTGACGGAACGCGTGCTGGCTGATATTCGTGGCTTGCTTCAATGACACGGAGGCCTCCGGTTTATTGCGACCAGAGTGGAATATTGGCCATTTCTGGCAAAACGAAGGCCGACCAACACGATATCAAGACACAGCCTTGTTTTTTTCTGGTACTTGGCAATGACACACAGGTTGCGATGAGGCTATGGGCGTTTTGCATCCGATCTGTGGTGGCATATCAGCTCCAGTGGGGACATTACGGCCGAGGGTCTTGGGAGATATCTAGGGCTACACATTTGGTCGTTTGCAACCTGCCTCATCGCGCAATCCGCGCTTCTCGAAGTGTTGCGAAAAAGTCTCCAGATCTAGCTCCCGCAGCCAACACTATTCAGCCATTTGGATGCCACACAATTTGCCACACATTCATCTGTGCGGAGATTTGCAAGCAACTGAAGATAAACAGTAATAAATAGAGATCATGTGGATATGGCGGACTGTCCTCCGCCAGTTTCTAATTTCACCCATTGCTGTTCGGCCCCATACAGTCCCTTAGACCGCTGTATCTGCGCACATATTCGGCGCGGAGGCTAACGTGGCAGGAGTGTCAATTTTACTCGCTCATAACCCACCCAAGTGGGTCAATTTCGCATGCCGTTTCACACATCTCCGCCAAGAACAGTTCACGCCGTGTCTGCTTCTTCATCGCATCGCGAAAACCGGGAAAGCCGGGCTGCTTCGGCATCGGAACGGCTCCTTGGACGGGCCCTAAGTCTGCCAAATCACTCCAAAAGCGGGAGGTTTTTCAGACGTTCCTTACCTTAGTGGTCAGCTGCCACAGCGGTTGTGTTACAGTTCCCGCGGAAGAAGGTTCGTGACTCAAAAGCCAGGATATTGTATAATTTCCACATAGTTCTTCATTTTTATAGAAATTTGACGTGCCGGAAACCGAAATGCAAACCGCCACCGTGTTAAAAATAATTATACTATTCGGTCTCGTTCTTGGGGTGCTTTATTGGACAGTTCACGATCCGGGCGTGAATGCCGAAGGTTCCGCACGCACCGCGCGGCTGGAGGAATTGAAGGCGCAATTGTCGCCTACCGAACAAGAATCGGTGATCTGGGCGCCTTGGCTGGTCTCGGAAAGCTACGCCATTGGAACGGTATTTGCAGGCGAAGGATATGCGCAGGCCTATTCCGGCGCTTGCGACAATGTCAACGTGAAGCAGAACCCGTTGAGCTTGAAGCTCGGGGCCAACCAACGTTACAAAGTTGACGCGGAAACTGCGCAGCCACTGGCCGGTCAGTTGTCCGTCGATGGGGCAAAGGCCATTGAATATAAAGTGAGTTTTTCGGGTGCCGAACTGGCGCTTGCGAACCGCGAACTGCTGGAACAGATGTATGCCGATACCGATTGCCTTGCGGCGATTGCGAACCGCCAAGTGCTGGTGCTGTATGGCAGGTACAGTGGTGCCGAGGAATACAAACTGAGCCGATCCTGGACGGCGAACCTGTCGCTGGACAAGATCTTCGAGAAATTCGGTGTCAAAGGATCCGGTCAGGACGACAGCACCTTTACCCGCGAGGGTACGCTGATTTGGGCGCTGACCAAGGTGCATTTCAAGGATGAGGTGAATTTTGCCGGCGACCTGTCGGACGGGGACCGCAAGCTATTGGTTAAAGATCTGATGCTGAATGAATCCAATGATTACGTGCCGATCGCGCTTGCCCAGACCGACCTTTCCGTGCCGTCGGAAGCGGATCTAAACAAGCTGACGTCGGCGTTGGAGACAGCTGCCAATTAACAACAAACCCGAAAGGACAAGACCGTGATGCACGCTCTGAAGCCCCTTGCTGTTTGTTTTATATTCGCTTTTGGGTCCGCACAGGCCGAACAGATGTCGGCTGCGGCGAAATATGGTGCTCAGGTCGAGGCCGAAATCCGCGGGGTTGAAATTTTCCGCCAGGATGAATCCCGCCGCGCCCGCGCCCAGCGGATCCTCGCTATGCGCGCGGCGCTTGAACTTCAGATTAGGAATTCAAAAGACCCCGCAATCACCGCCGCATTGCGGCCCATGCTGATGTCTCTTGCGGATATGCGTATGCGTTTGAAGACGGGCGAAACGGTGGATCCGTTGCAGATTGATCTGTTGGTGCAGGATGCGAACTGTGCCTTGCAAGGCATATTGGGCAACTGGGGCGGCAGCATTTGCGGCGAACGCGACGTTGTCGTGCCGCGTGCGGCCTCTTCGACGCTAACCGCAAATGTGAATTCCGTGGCCCGCACCCCGGACCATAGCCGCCGGGTGCAAAAACCATCAGCTTTAAGACCTGTTTGGGTGCAATCATTGCAGGTCCCGCGGATGCGCCCGACGGCGGTTGCAACTGAAACGCAAGAACCACGCAGTCCGGCAAAGAACCAAGTACCCACCTATGACGAACACCGCGTCCGCTATGTGGTCTCGCTCTATGGTCATTCGGTGGACAGCGATTTGGGCCGGATGCTGGCCCGGCTGGCGGAAACCGCGCCGGAAGTGCTGCGCCCGATTCCGATTGACCGGACGTTTTGGCGCAGCCGTTGCGTCAACAAGGGCCTGTCCCCGGTGATTGTGCGCGACCGTCCCAACGACGCGGATCGCGCGTTCCGCGACATGCTGGATGAGGCGAGCAATCTGTGGGACAGTGGCACGCGCCAAGTGCGGTTTACTCTGGTCAGCGACACACTGGCCGAGAAGCGCAGTCGCACGGGCGTCACCGTGCCCGACACGCTAGCGGATTTTGAACTTGAAGATGCGCACCGGTTGATCACGGCCGATTTCGAGCTGCGCTATGGCCTATTGAGCGGTGCCGATCCGGCGCTGAGGGATGCGCTGCGCAATCTTGAGATCGCGCTGGGCGCGGAGGAGTTCCTAAACGTCATGGCGCGCGCAGTGGGGCCAGACTCGTTCCTGGCACCAAGCCAGCTAGGCAGCGCGCTGGCCCAGACGAACGGGACGACCAGGTCGCTCTGGTCACGGGTGTTGCGCGAGGCCGGGGCCAACCTGAACTGCAACGACGCTGATAAGGCGCTGGAGGCCTATGGGCTGGTCTATCGGCGCGGCGATTATCCAAGCGCGCGGGCGACGATGAAGTCCCTCAAGAAGCACACTGGCTATGATGCGATTCCCAGCATTACCGTATTGAAATCCGAACATGAGGTCACCGAGTCACAGCCCCAGAATTGTGCCCGCTTTGGCCCCTATCGCCGCTATCTGCCCGATGCGGACCGCGATTTCTGTAATCTGGGCGCAATTCGCGTGGACGGCATGACCCAGCATCGCGTTCTGGCGGGCGGCGTGGATGTGGAATTCTTGGCAACGGATGAGGATCGCAGCAAGATCCGGTCGGTCATGTATGAACTCGAAGACATCGACCGGAGTGGGGACAAGCTACGTTGGCATGACACCAGCTTGCTGGGCACCCAGACTCAGGCGCGCAGTTTTGTAAATGTCGATCTGACCGAAGCCGCGCCGGGCAAACAGTTTCCCTGTGTTATCAACCTTAGCAAAGGCGATCAGCTCTCCAATCTGGACGGCATCAAAACTCACGTAGAGAATTACCGGACATCCTTCTACCCAACCGGGACGATGGCCGGGCCAAATGAGCTGCATTACGTATTTGTCATCGATGCATTCCAAGCCCACCAGAACCCGGAGGTCAAATCGCGGTTGATGGAAACGGCGCAGTCGCTGCAGTCCCAACTCAAGAGTTTCGGGCAGGCCTTTGAAGACGAAATTCTAGGCACCCAGGAAGAGAACAACGACAAACTGATCGGCGCCAATGCACTGCCATTTGACTGGTCAAACGTTTGCCAGCTGGTCAACCAGCAGTTTGCCGATGTGAGCGCGCTGAATGCGCCGCTGAGCCACGGTGAGTTCATCATGGGCCTGTTACTGGGCGGTTCCGACAGGGCGGACGGGCACTTTGGCCTTGGTCTGTTGAACCCGCAGGGCGAATGGGCTGCCGGGTTGTTTGAAAACAAGGTGCGCGGCTGGTCGGTTTATGACAAGCGCACCGGGCTGGTATCGTCCGAGAGGATGCTCAACCATGTGAAAGGGTCGAAGGAGCGCATCTATGATGTGATCGAAGACGCCGAAGAAGATGGCGGCCACGCACCGGCCCCTGCGATCATCAACATCAGCCTCAGCGAAAGCTACCTGCATATCGGTGATGAACATGCCAAGCGTGACGCGCAACGGCTAATCGAACGGCTATTGGAACAGATGGGACAGGTGGGTGACAAAGGGTTGTTTGTTGTTGCCGCTGGACAGGCGGTGCGACAGTCCGCCGATGCAGCAAGCCCCGGCAAATACCTGCAATTCACTCAAGCGCGGAAAGCCGATGTGCAGGACGCAGAATGCGATTACTTTCCGGCCTGCCTCAGCGATCGCAAGAATGTGATTACCGTGGGCGCGATCAAGCCAAGCGCCAGTGCCGCAGGCCACGCGCGCCCGATAATGATCAGATGGGCAAATCACGGCTCCGCGGTGACACTTGCCGCACCCGGACAGGCGATCCTAGGCGCGGATCAGGGGTTCACCCTTGACGAAGGCTCCGACCGGCTCACCGCGTTGAAAACCGAAAGCCTGCGCGATGGCACCTCTGTAGCTACGGTGTTTGTCACCGGCATCGCGGCGCAACTGGCCGCGCGTTACCCTGATCTGCGCGCCTCGCAGCTAAAAAAACGATTGGTCTCGACCGCGCGACCTTACTGGACGCCGGACAATGGCAACGCTTCGGAACTGATGGTCGGATACAAAGCCGCACGCCGCGACGAGGTGGCACGGCAAGGCATGCTCTTTGCCGGGGTAATCGACCCTGAAGCCGCGCTGCGCAACCCTTACAAGTACCAGGTGACCTATCGCAAGGGACCTCACAGGGGCACCACGCGCAGTTTCGAGCGAATCGAGTTGCAGGTCGGCGTGGAGCGCCATCCCAAGCTGACGGTGTTCAATTCCACCTCCAGCTCCGCGACCTCGCATAAGCAATGCCCGTGGCACGAGATGTACCGTATCCACATTACAGGGGCCTCGGAGCGCGACGACAGCGAGCCCGGTGCGCCGATCTTTGATGGAGCGATGGCCTGTCAAGACCGCGACACCGGCGAAAAGGTCAGCGTCGCTTCGGGGCCGTTCGGCACCCGCAACCGCCAGCACAACCCTTGTCTGGTGACCGACACCTGTTTGCAGGGCCAGCTTGAGGACGGCTTCTGGGAACCGCTGAAATTTTCGGAAATCAGCGACATTTATTTCTCCGTGGTGAAATAGGTGATGCGCGGCGTCCTCCACAGTCTGGCACTGATCCTTGCGCTGGCCTGTTCTGCGCCGGTAATGGGCCAGCAAACTGGTAAGGCCTTGCAGGAATTCGTGGTGCCGGCCGACGCGCATGTGACCGAAGTGGTGTTGGGCGCGCTGACCGAGATCACGGTGACCGCCCCGCACTTGGCCGACGACCGGCCTTGGCGGGCGTGGCTGTCGGTGCCCGACGCGGATCAGCCAGTAGAGATCCTTGACCTCTCAGGCCGCCTGAAACAACGCATTCCAGCCCGTGACGCACGCGCAGGCGCCTGGACGCGTTATTTCGACAGCCGTGACGTGTACTTCACTGCGCCCGGCGAGGCAGAGGTGCGCATCATCAGTTGGCGCGAGATCGCCATCATGACGCAAACTCCGGTCAACGGATTGAACTTGGTGCCGGTCAAGGGGCATTCGATGGATCTAGACCTACAGGATTTAACCCGTGCGGTGGGATTTTTATCGATCCATTACGGCGACACGGATGAGACGGATGGCGCGCCGAAACGGTTCGTGCATTGCACTACCTTCATGATCAGCACGACCATTGCGGTGACGGCGGCCCATTGCGTGGAATATGGGCTGGATGGCAAATTCGCCGAGCTGGTGCTGGGCTATACCGATCTGGGGAAGCCAAACGGAGCAGGGCGCTTTGGCGTGCGACTGGCCCATATGTCGCGGACCCATGACCTTGCCTTTCTGGAACTGGACCGACCCGCCGACGTGCCTGCGGTTTTTACCATCGCGGATACCGCGCCGGTGCCGGGCCAGGAATTATTAGTGCTACAACACTATGGCGCGGAGGCCATGTCGATTTCCGATGACGACGATTGCCGACTGACGGATGGCGTTTTCGACGGTCGGTTGATCAACGACAAGGGCAAGATTGTGCCCCGGATCAAGGACCTCGCGTGGGGGCATGGCTGCGACACGACCAAGTCCAGCTCCGGCAGTCCGGTTCTGGACCGCGACACGCTGGAAGTCGTGTTGGTCCATCAACGCGGCTATGATGACCGCGACGGTACGGTGAAACCGGAGAACCGCGGGATCAATACGCATGAGTTGGCGATCCTTGTGACGGACGTTCTGGAGAGACGGGGCGGATGAGGAACCGAAAGATGAAAAGGGAGAACGCGATGACGCGATGCATAAGGATATGGGCTTTTGGGCTTGCGATGGCGATGCTGTTGACTGCGCCCGCAGCATGGGCCTCGACGGCGGGATGCGTGGTTCACCTGGTCGGACCCGAAGGCGACACAGTGACATCGAATGCGCCGTCCTGCCCACCGGGATACCGGACATGCGGCTCGGGGTGTTGCCCGACATGAGAGCGCATCTTTGTGCCGTCATGAGCATCCTGATCGGTTTGGCCTCCGGCGCGCAGGCCGATGAAACAACACTGCGTGTGGGGTTCCGTGAAGATGCGCCGCCGTTTTCCGCCCAGACCGAAAGCGGTGCGCTCACCGGTGGCACGGTTCAGGCTGCCTATGAAGGGTTCAGCGTTGATATCTGTCACCGCATTGTGGACAGCTATCTCGAGGGTCACCCGGACCTGAAAGTCGTGGTCTTTGGCTTCACCGCGCCCAAGCGTGAGGAGATGATGGAGGCTAGGGAGCCAACCTTTGACATCCTGTGCGATTCCACGTCGATGACGCGGGCGCGGCTGTCGTCCTGCGCCTTTTCCTTCCCGTATTTTGTGACCGGCATTACCTATGCCACGGCAAAATCTGATACCGGCGTTGAACTGAAAACACTGGCGGAAGCCAAGGTCGGTCTGGTGGGTGGAACCACGGCGGTCAACAGGCTAAATACCATGTGGCAGAACGATTTTGGTGTCGACCCACAGGCCACCCTGTACGAAGATTACGCCACCGGGCTTGCGGCGATCGAGGCCGGCGAAGTCAAGGCGGTCTTTGGCGATCAAATCCTCTTACAGGGGGCGGTGATGGAGAACGAAGAGAAATTCGGGGTGGCCAAAGACATCTATTCGGTCGAGCTTTACGGGGTATGCATCAACCCGGCGCGGCAGGACCTGTTGTTGACCACCAACCAGACGCTTGGCTCGCTTTACGCCTCCAATGAGATCTACGCGATCTTGGGCGATCATTTTGGTGGGCGCGGGGCGTCGCGCATCCTCACCAACGTCTACCGTATGTTTGCCCTGCCCGAGGAGTGACCGGGCCGCAGAGGGTGAGGCAGCGATCTGTGTCATAGGGGGCCGCCATGGCTGATCTATCGCAGGTGCAACATGTTATCCATTTCATGGAAGGGCTTTCTGCCTTGTTTCGCCCGATGTTGATATCGGGAGACTAGATCCGCTGCTCTTTGACACAGTGAACAGGAAACGACGGGTCGGTTCAGTAGCGGGCTTGTTGAAGCATAGGGTTCTTCCGGCTTGCAGGTCCGGCCCGTCATCTTCCCGCAATCTCATGTGGTGGAAGGCGCGTCTCTTGCGGCTTGCAACGCTGCGCAGCGTCGATTCATATTTCCACAAGTTCCGCAGCAATATCCGCTTTGCGGCCCGCGCCGGGATCGCCGACATTACCAGACATACCTGGGACCGCTACTACCTCTACAAGCCCGAACTGATGGTGAAGATAGCGGAGATCTATCGCTTCTGCCACGACTGGTGCGAACCCGGTAGGACAAGAAAATGCCCGCGATGAGGCTCGGTCTGGCCAAGGGCCGGATTTACGAAAGGGACTTTATGTAAATGTTGAATCGATCTCAAACAAGCAAGAAGCCCCAACTGTTCATAGCAAAGTCTATGCTCGCGCCAAACAGGAAAACGGCAATCATTCGCTTTGCCGAAGTCGATTTTTTCATGACCGCAAGAATTACTACCATAAGAAGCGAACCTATGAGAGCCCAGCCTATGCCAAAGGTTTGCAAGGCTATCGATGCCCATTCCGCAATGAGAATCAATCAATGTTTCTGGATTCTTAACTAGGGGAACGCAGTGCTTTCTGACCCAATAGGCATTCCTTATTCTGTCCGCAAACCCCAGCACGAAAACGCCACTAAAGAGCCAAAGAAAACCCGTCTCAAAGGACCAGTTGATGAAGGTCTTGAGGTGAATGTGAGCTTGATGGACTTTTGTGTTGCAAATCATTCCAACGAAATAGGCATCGTCAAATCATATGAAAAAGCCCACAGGCGCAATCCTGCGGGCTTCAATATTTACTTTCAGGGGCTGGGCCGAAGGCCCATCCTGTAATCGACCGAAACCAGAGTGCATCCAGTTGCGCGGGCCAAAAAACGGGCCGTGGTATCGTATGTGTCCAGGCTGCCAAACACATATCCTCCACCATGATAGAAAACGATGACTGGCGCCCGAACATCCGAAGATGTTCTGTAGATTCGAACGAGGACATGGCTATAGCCCGGCCCTGTAGAGGTGTTTTCAACCTTGAAAACCTCAGGGGGAGGATAGTCCAAGCGTCTTGCAGCAGCCATAGTCTCAATCAGCGATCGGGCCGCACCAGTCGAAAGGGCCCGTATCTTTGGGATGCCCAGTTTGAGTGTATGATCTATGATGGCCTGTATTTGCGGGTGAACGTCATCGGGCATCGTCTCACCGCTCTTTGCTCTCAGATTGCTAACGCTTCGTCTATTAAAGTGCCGTGAGCAAGCTGGTTGGCGCCGTGGTGGACGCAAGTGCAAGGCCCGTCACCGCCACACCGGGTATGAGGAATGTGGTATGGTTCATAGTTGAGGGGGGTCCGATCAATGGGAAATCAAAGGACATTGCGCGCGCCGTTCGCTTGAGGAGAGAAGGGCAAACAAAGCTCGGAAGATCTATGCAACATCTTCTGAACACGGGTCCGCAAAATCGCCGAGGCCAGCTCCCGCCTCTGTATTCCCAAGCCGGAATCGATATTGAAGTTACAGATTTGCCGTTCATGCCGGGTTCTGATTGAGGCTGGCTCTGATGCTGTAACCGCCCCCCGGCGGCATCAATGTGCCAAGGTGGGTCTGCGCTGATCCACAAAGGAGGACGGTCATGTCGGAGATTATCACTGTCGGGCTCGATCTGGCGAAGAGTGTATTCCAGGTGCATGGAGCCGACGGCGCAGGTCGAGCGGTTCTGCGTAAGAAGTTGCGGCGAGCGCAGGTGCTGGAGTTCTTGGGTCAACTGCCGCCGTGTGTCGTCGCAATGGAAGCTTGCGGCGGCGCTCATTTCTGGGGCCGAGAGATCGGCAAGCTTGGCCACGACGTGCGGCTCATCCCACCCGCCTACGTGAAGCCATTCGTTAAACGCCAGAAGAATGATGCCGCCGATGCCGAGGCCATTTGCGAAGCTGCGCAGCGCCCGACGATGCGCTTTGTGCCCGTGAAGAGCGAAGAGACCCAAGGGGCAGCGATGGTCTTTCGGGGCCGAGAGCTTCTGATCCGGCAGCGCACGCAGGTGGTCAACGCCCTGCGCGGACATCTGACAGAGTTCGGGCAGATTGTGCCGCAAGGAGTGGCCAATGCCAAGCGGCTGGTCGCGATTGTTGAGGATCCGGACAGCAGCTTGCCGACCGATGCGATGGCCACCTTGAAGGTGCTGATCGCGACGCTGTGCCATCTGGACGCGGAGATCGGAAAGCTTGATGCCGAGATCACCCACCGGGCAAAGGAAAATGATGTGGCACGGCGTCTGATGACGGTTCCGGGCATCGGTCCTCTGATCGCCACGGCCATCGCGACCCTTGCGCCGCCGCCCGAGACATTCCGCAAGGCACGCGATTTTGCGGCCTGGCTGGGTCTTGTGCCGCGACAGCATTCAACCGGTGGCAAACAGCGGCTTGGGGCTACGACCAAGATGGGCGAGCGATCCTTACGGCGGTTGCTGATCATCGGTGCCAACAGCGTCATCATCAAACGGCACACCCATGCTGCGGCCCAGCCAGGCACTTGGCTGGGCGGGATGCTGTCACGCAAGCCACCAATGCTGGTGCGGGTGGCGCTCGCGAACAAAATGGCGCGGATCGTCTGGGCCCTTATGGCCCGGGGCGGCGTCTACCAGTCTCCGGCCGCAGCGGCATAAGCCCGCTGTAGGTCGCGAGGACGTCGGAGCGTAAGAGGGCAGGGAGAAGTTTGGCGCAACAGTCGTGAGACGGGATCGGGAGAACCAGTGTGCAACAGAGTGCCATCGAGCACGCGGCTTTGATCTGGACCCGACCTTCGAACACCATACGGGCCCGCGGCATGTATGACGCCGCATACAAGGCCGGATACATGTCAGCACCCGATGACGCGCCAAGATCAGCTCTGAAAATACCTCTTGCGCAAGGGGCGGTTATACATGTTGCACGGATCGGCCGACGATTAGACTACGCGCTAGCCTTGGATTTCGCGATGACTATCCCCAGCCGTAGCGCGGAAAGGGGTCGCTGGCCCTTCACCTCATTCATCCAGTTTCGCCGCATGATCCAGGATATCTGGATAAACTATTGCGGGCTAGCGCGAGGCGTCGAGAGTCGGTAAGCTGCCGGTCAGTTGAATATTGTTGACTGTTTGTATCGTTATTGCACAGCCCCGACCGCGTTCAGATTGCAATAGTCAGGCGCTCGTCCCGGTGGGCCGGGCCGGTCGCGATCCGCAGCACCGGGAGATCGCTTTGCCGGGTGTCCATCGAAGAGGGCGGCGAATGATGATCTGGGGCGGCGCGCGCAGGCAACGGCAGATTGGGGAGCATGATGGAACAGGCCGAGAGCGGCTTTGCCGCGTTTCGCAACTCATACTACTTCTGGGATTGGATCACGCTCGGATGCGGGTTTCTTACCATGATCGGCGGGTTGTATGTGGTGACCCGGATTCTGGGGCTGCCGGGCCGGATCGCGGTCGCCCGCAAGCACCCGGACGCAGAAGCCGTCTATACCATGGGCTGGGTCGGGTTTCTGGCAGTCGTGCCCTGGATCCAAGCCTTCATTTGGGCGTTCAAACCCACTGACAAGGTTGATATCCGGCGCTTTCCAAAAGAAGAGCAGGAAGCCGAGAAGGAAGATCTGGCCCGGCTCATGGCCTATGCCTATGGCACAACGCCAGACGGCGAACCGCCCCAGAAGGATGCGCCGACACGAGAAACCCCGCCGAAACCCGAATCCGACAGCACGGACAAAGCCTAGATCATGCTCGGTGTTCTGGTCATCACCTTTGTCTATGTCGCGTTCATGTGGCTGGTGTTCTACAGGTTCAAGCTGATGCGCCTGACCCCGGGATGGGGGGTGTTTTCGCTGTTTTTCATCGTCCATCTCATTCTGGTTCCGATGGTGGGCGCGCGGTTCTATTCGCCCTTTTCCACCGATGTCCGGGTTGTGCGCCATACCGTACAGCTGGTGCCACGGCTGCCTGAACCCACGCTCGTCGCCGAGGTTCTGGTCAAGGAGAACATGCCGGTCAAGAAGGGCGACATCCTGTTCGTCTTTGACAAGTCGATCTATCAGTCGCAAGCGCGCGGGGCCGAGGCGGCCCTGGTCGAAGCCCAGCAGAACGTGAAGATCCTCGAAGCGGATATCGCGATCGCCAAGGACGCGGTCGCGCGGGCGCAGTCGGAACTGGACTTCGCCATGATACAGCAGAAACGCTTCTCCAACCTTGCGTCGCAGCGGGCCGCCTCGCAGGAAGCGGCTGACGAATGGAACTCGCGCGTGGCATCAGCCGAAGCGACACTGGCCAAGGATCAGGAATCCCAGAAACGCGCCGAGCTGTCCTACGCGTCTCAGATCGACGGTGTGAATACCACCGTGATCCAGGCGCAGGAGGCCCAGGCTCAGGCTCAGTATTACCTTGACCAGACCGATATGAAGGCGCCGCAGGACGGGGTGATCGTGAACCTGCAAGTGCAGTCGGGCATGGTCGCCGGCATCATTCGGGCTGGCGCTATCGCAAGCCTGATCGTCGACGAGAATCCCTATCTTCTGGCCGCGTACCGGCAGGAGAACCTGAAATTCGTGGAACCGGGCCAGCCGGTGGTCGTGACGCTGAACACCCATCCCGGAGAACATTTCAGCGGCAAGGTCGAGGAAATCATCTGGGCAAGCCGCAAGGGTCAGTTTCTGCCCTCGGGCCGCCTGCCGCTCTTCCCGGATATTCCGCTGGACAAGGAAGTGCGGTTTCCGGTCAGGATCACGCTGGACGATCCGACGGTGCCGCTGCCGATCGGCGTTCAGGGCGCCGCGCTGATCCTGACCAGCGACAACCCGTTCACCTGGCTCGGCCAGATTTCGCTGCGCACCCACACATGGGGCCGCTGGCTGTATCCACTTCCGTTCTGAAGCCGATAGGGGGCGCAGGGTCATGACTATTCGAAAGACAGCCTTGGGACCGAAGCTCCTGATCGCAGGCGCGACGTTTCTGGCGATCTCGGCCTGCGAGATACAGCCCCCGCCGTCCAACACCGACATTATGACGCAGGCGCTTCCTCCCGGAACGGTCGTACCGGCTGCCTGGTCCACGACCGGCGCGCCCACGTCAGCCGTCGGCGGCAACTGGGTCGCCAGTTTCCGCGATCCGAACATGACAAGCCTGGTCAACGAGGCGCTGCGCAACAATCGCGATCTGGCCGCCGCTGCGGCTCGGGTCGAGGCGGCGCTGCAGACGGTGGTGATCGCCGGCGCGCCAATTCTGCCCCAGGTCGGGTTCGAGGCCGGCGCGCAGGCGTCCCGGAACTACACGCGCAACCGCAACTCGCAAGAGCGCGGTGCCCTGCTGGTGGCATCCTGGGAACTGGATGTCTGGGGGCGCTTGCGGTCGGACCGGGCGGCGAGCGTCGCGGTGGCGCGCAGTGTCGCGGATGACGCGATCTACGCCCAGCAATCCATCGCCGCCACCGTCGCGCGAAGCTGGATCGCCAATATCCAGCTCAGGCGTCTGAAATCCGTCAGTATCAAGTCGGCCGATATCTATGCCCACCTTTTGCGACTTACCGAGGAACAGGTTGCGGAAGGTTTGGTCTCGGATTTCGATGTCGCACAGGCCAGTTCGCGGCTCAATGCCGCCAGAGCGGCTACGAGCGAGATCGAAACAACCCAGAACGAGGCCATCGGCGGCCTCGAATTGTTGCTGGGCCGCTACCCGGCGCTGAAATTGCGGGCAACCCAGAGCTATCCCAGAATGCCCGGAGCGCTGCCGGCGTCGGGACTGCCGCTGTCGCTGCTCGACCGGCGCCCGGACGTGGCCGCTGCGCGCAACCGGGTGATCGCTGCCTTCTACAAAGTCGATGTCGCGAAACTGACGCGCCTTCCGGGCATATCGATCAGTGCCGCCGGCGGAAGCCTGCTGGACCCCGATTTTCTATTGACCGGCGCAAATCCGCAGTTCCTCCGGATCGGTGTCAGCCTACTGCAACCGATCTTTGCCGGCGGCGCGCTGGAAGCGGATATCGCGCGGATGAACGCCAAGCAGGCGGAGGCGGTCGCGAATTACGGCCAGACCGTTCTGAAGGCGTTCAAGGAGGTGGAAACGGCCCTGGCCAACGAACGGGTCCTGCGTCGGCAACTCGCGAACTGGCGCCAGTCGCTTACCGACGCGACCTCGGCGCTCGAATTCGCGAACGACAATTACATCGCGGGCACGATCGACATGCTCGGCTTGCTGCAACTGCAGGAGTTCCAGATCGGCCGGCAGGTGGACGTGATCGAAACCGAGGCGGATCTGCTGAGTAACCGCGTCTCTCTCTATCTGGCGCTCGGCGAGCCATTCTGATGGGGATTGTTGTATTGGCGGGCTCGCCATGGTGATGCTGACTATGACCCACTGTAGAAAAGGGGGCTGTCATGCGGCGCAATCCGTTCAATGGGCGCCGGTATCCGCGAAACATGATCCTTCTCGCTGTCCGCTGGTATTGTCGGTTTCCACCGTCTTACGCCGACGTCCGGGATCTGCTGGCCGAGCGAGGGATTGTTCCTGATCAGGTCTCAATGTACCGCTGGGTTCAAAAGTTCGGGCCCGTGATCGCCA
Source organism: Roseovarius sp. M141 (assembly GCF_024355225.1). Classification (NCBI taxonomy): domain Bacteria; kingdom Pseudomonadati; phylum Pseudomonadota; class Alphaproteobacteria; order Rhodobacterales; family Roseobacteraceae; genus Roseovarius; species Roseovarius sp. M141. The sequence continues at coordinate 2,805,798 of NZ_VCNH01000008.1, read as the reverse complement.
AGCGTGTAGACGATCACAGGCCCTAGCGCGGAGAACGGTGACAACATGCCCTGTCGAATTTTGACAATCACATACTTAGGATTGATGGCTTCGGCTTTGCTTTTTCCTTCCGTGTTACAGAGTGCGGAAACTCGAACGTGTTGGGCTGGTCACACCGGTGAGTGTGGCGCCACGGCACCGCAAGTCCTGGACCTTGCCGTGCCAAGGTCGACCGCCGCGAAGTCTGAGATGTCGGATGTCATTGATGCACCGCTTGAGGTCCGGCTGGAGCGTCAGTTCCTCGATGATTTTTTGGGATCCTCGCCTGATCATGATATTTGGCGGCACCACTACAACCATGGCCGCTACGACGAATTTCGTGGGAGGACACTGCAAGCCAACAAAGAACAACAAATCTACGTTGATCCAGGTTTTTCGGGCACCGGCGATACGCCTCTGGGGTTGAATCCGTTCGATATCCGTGACGGGGTTCTGGGTATTACGGGCCGCCGTGCAAGATCGGATGCGATGCCGTATCTCGATGGCTTCGCATATACATCCGGTTTGCTATCGTCTCAGAATACCTTCGAGCAGACTTACGGATACTTCGAGGCACGCATAAAGGTGCCAGTCGGGCAGGGGTTGTGGTCTGCATTCTGGCTGAAAACACATCACGCACACACGCCCAAGGGGCTACCCGCATGGCCGCCGGAAATCGACGTAATGGAGTTCATCGGAACAAGGACGGACAGATATTACACCACAGCTCACTGGGACGTCATGCCGGACAATAAGAAAAGTGGTTCAGCGGTTTTGAATGTTAACCCTGGTGCTGACTTTAATGCCTACGGTGTGCTCTGGACGCCTGATCAAACTGTGTTTTACTTCAACAGGCAGCCTGTCAAAACGATAGAAACAAAGCCTAATCACAATGTCCCAATGTTTATGGTGCTAAACTTGGCACTAGGGGGGAAATGGCCAGGCAATGTCAGCGACAGTGCGCTACCCGCTCGGCTAGAGGTCGACTGGGTCGCAGCGTACGAGATTTCGCCAAATCAGAAGGTCAGGCAATAGCAGTCTTGTTTGACGTCGCGCCTATCGGGCCAAATAGCGGTATGTGATAAGAAAGAGTTTCTGGCTCATCGTAACTACCGAGGAGTGGAACAGGAGGCAGCCAACCAGGACGCGAGCGGCGTCTCTGGTGGTCCCTCCGTCCAAGCACGCACTGCCGTGGATCGGGCGTACGTCGTACACCGACTGCGGCGTCATGCAAGATCACGGGGTCAAGCCAATCGCTTTGGCCAACTCACCCTGAACCCTGCGACGGTTCCAATCCAAGCAGGGTGGTCGCAGCGCGCAAGAGGAAGTCCGCCTTCGAATAGGCATAATTCAGCTTAATCGACCACAACAGCGTGGTTTTCCAAGTTTTTGGGAACTATCTCGCTAAGCGTTGATTGTGGCAGGTAGTTAACAAACGGTAAATGGTAATGGGTTTCCTAGCGGGGCCATGAGGTTGAGGGTGGTTTGTGTGTTTGGAAGAGGTAGTAGTAGTTTGAATAACATCGGGACCAGCCAACCGCTAGGCGGCGCAATTAAGCGAAATTTTGATATATTATTTGCAATTATAGCAATTACGGCCAGCTTCGGAATCGTCATAATCAGTGTCGTGTGGATTAAGGTGGTCAGTCGTGGGCCAGCTTTCTTTGTCCACTATAGAATCGGATTTGGTGGAGAAGAATTTCCATGCCTGAAATTGCGTACAATGACGGTTGATGCCGATGAACGTTTAAAAGCCCACCTTGCCGCAAACCCCAGAGATCGAAAGGAGTTCGAGGAACACCAAAAGCTGACGCATGACCCTCGGATCGTGCCTGGCATTGGCAAATTTTTGCGAACAACCAGTTTGGACGAACTACCGCAATTCCTCAATGTACTCCTTGGGCATATGTCGATTGTTGGTCCACGCCCGGTCACCGCCGCAGAAGTTGATCGCTATGGTATACATCGGGCTACTTATTTGGCAACGCGGCCCGGTGTAACCGGGCTTTGGCAGGTGTCCGGCAGAAATGCCTTGTCTTTTGAAGAGCGCGTGGAGATTGACTCGGAATATGTGAAAAACTGGTCCATGGGTCGAGACGCCAAGATCATCTTGAAAACGATAAAAGTGGTCTTCACCGGTGAGGGAGCCTGTTAAAATATTTCAAGTTGAAACTGGATTTGTTGTCAAAACGGGTGTTCCGGTAGTGCCCACGCGGTAACCTGATCAGAAGTTGAGTGCCAGATGCGGTTGGCGACCTCGACGCCGTGAATGACGTCGGCGAGGTGGGTGATGCCGCGTAGTTTGCGCGTTTTTTGGCTTGTAGTCTGTCGTGAACAGATCGGGCGCTTTGACCGCGGCCTCGCAGGTTTCAGCCATCTCAGATGATGCCCATTGCTCAGGGGCGCAGCGTGCGCTTGTCTTGGATCTGTACGAGAATGCGAAAACCACGTCCCGATCAGTGAATCCGACACTGTTAACTTCTTGTGTGGTGGCGTGTCCTCAAGGGTTGGTCGGTGATGCTGCAACGACAATCCAACCAGATACGCCTCCAGTCTTCAAGTCACTCCACAACCAGATTCACCCATAGCCCTTGGAGATGTGGTCGAGCTTGCATCGGATCTAAAGGTTGACTGGACCGCGAATGCCACTTCGGCATATCACGCTCTAATCTCTCCCCTTCCGGCTTCCAATGAAACCCATTGTCAGTGCAGCGCATATTGCAGGGCTGCCAAAAAAAATATCACGACACCGCTCACAACGATAAAAAAAGCGATTGCCAAAAGAAGTGATGAGCCGAGAAATAGACTGACCATGGCTGAAATACTGCCGAGTAGCGCGCCAATAATCAAATATCCGACATTCATGACCAGTCGCCATATATCCTGTGGTGGTGTGTTCAATATAGAATACAACTTTTGGCGACTTCGGTCAATTTCATTCAACCACTGGGTGACTACATTGATGGATTTGTAATCCTTCAAAACCAAAAAAAATGCGAACGTAGAATTTTCTTAGCAAGATGCCGGGGGAATTCTGATAAACGTGAGGAGATTTAACGACCCCCAAATTCTCGCGATCCTGCGCCAGGCTGAGGGCGGGATGCCGGTGGCAGAGCTGGGCCGCGAACGCGCGATGAGCATAAATCTGTGGATCTCTCTCCCATAGCAAGATTTGCGTGGGTAACCCACCGCAGCCACATCCTGAAGAGCGAAACGACAGCGTTCGATTCAAGGCCAGTTCGGCCGTAGCTGTGTGGAATAAAAGGCAGGACAATGATGTCTTGACCCCAGCCTGACCCCCAACACATAGCCTGAAGGGGCGCGTTCTCGATGAGAGAACTGGGTCACTTCCGGGCAGAGATTAACAGCCCCAGCCGTAGAAAACGGCGCCATTTAAGGCGCCGTTTTTGATTTCTTGTATCGGGTTACTCAGCTGCGGCGACTGTTTCCGCATGCTTGTCGCGCAATCCGTCGCGGTAAAGCGCCTTCACCAGCGCGACGCACATCAGCCCCATCACCATCGTGAACGGCAGCGCCCCGATGATCATGGCACTCTTCAGGGCCTCCATCGGGTCTGAGCCGGAGCCGTTCTTGCCCGCCACCAGAAGCGTACCGATGACCAGCGTCAGGATCACACCCCAGACGATGCGGTGCTTGATATCGGTCTCTTCCGCGCCGCCCGACATAATCGTATTCATCACAAGGATGCCCGAGTCTGCCGAGGTGACCAGGAAGGTCATGATCAAGATGACACACATCACGGTGATAGTGGTCAGGAACCCGCCGGATATCATCTGGCCCAATGTCACGAAGAGCTTGGCGGTGTTCGACGCGCCGATGATTTCACCGTTGGCGCCGCCAGTCAGCTCCAGATCGATTGCCGTTGCGCCAAGAATGGTCATCCAGGCAAAGCAGACCATCGCCGGTGCAAAGACGCAGCCGATGATGAATTCGCGCACCGAGCGACCCTTGGAAATGCGGGCAAGGAACAGTCCGACGAAAGGCGAAAACGCGATCCACCAGGCCCAGTAGAACGTCGTCCAACCGGCCTGCCAACCAAAGAGCCGACCTTCGGATCCTGCCGCGTAGGCTGCCTGCTGCACCTGTGCGGGGAGTTCCGCCGCGGCGCCAGTCAATCCACCTTGAAATGCGTCGAACGAGCCCCAGGCATTGGTGGCACCTGAGTAAAGCTCACCCGCGAGCGGTGCTGCTTCAGCCGGAAGGGCTGCGGTAAATGCCGTCTCGGACAGCGGCATATATGGGCCAAAGCTGAGCTGGGTGAAATGCGCGACATAATCGATGAAGGCCGATCCATAGGTCGACATCGCGAAAGCAAACGAGCCGAAAATGACGAAGACCAGCAGGAGGATTAGCGACAGCACAAGGTTGAGGTTCGACAGGTATTTGACCCCACGCCCGACGCCCGAGACCGCCGAGATGATCGACATGCCCATGATCGCAACAAGTCCGGCGATCAGGCCGACGGAACCCGGTGCGGGGGCGTCCCCGCTCATGTCCATCATCCAGTCCATGCCGGTAATCGCATAGACGCCGTCGATAAATTGGCTGACACCAAATCCGATGGTGACCGACACCCCGAGGATTGTGGCCACGATGCCAAGAATATCGACGATATGACCCAGAATCCCGTTCATATGCCTGCCGAAAAGCGGCGTCAGTGCCGAGCGGATGGTCAGAGGCATGTCACGGGTATAAGAGTAGTAGGCTAGGCAGAGACCCGTGACCACATAGATCGCCCAAGCGTGAAAGCCGTAATGCAGGAAGGTATATCGATAGCCAGACTGCAATGACTCAACGCTATTGGCGGCAACGCCACCCTTGATGATTTCAGGGTTCGAGCCCCAAAGGCCAAGCGGCTCTGCGGTAGCGAACACCATCAAGCCTACGCCCAGACCGGCACCGAACATCATCGAGAACCACGAGAAATTGGAAAATTCCGGGGCTACGCCTGGCGTGCCCATGATCCGCTTGCCGGTTTGCGGCAGGGCCGCGACGATAAAAAGAAAAAAGGCGAAAAAGCCGACAATGACGATATAGAAAGCATTGAAATCCTCCAGCAGCCTCCAGTTAAGGCTCCCAAGCACACCATTTGCATTGGCGGGCAGGACCAGTGCCCAGATGACGAGAAGCGCCATCGACAGTTTCGATATTAATGCGATTGGCAGGCTGTTGCCTTGGTAAAATCCCGATGGCGCCTTTTGGATGCTGATATCCGTGAATGGTGGTTTGATACTCATGATTTGTCCTGTTCATGTCGTTTCCCGACAGAAACGTTCGGGTCGGTTGCGTCGACTTAGCCCGCGTCCAACCTTTCCCTCCTGGCAGGGCAAAATGTAACAGATTGGTGACGGCGGGGAGGCGGAAAACGACTTGTCTGTGGCTTGAATACGACGAAACTTGCCACGGGGCGGATTTCTAATGGCCCCAGAGGTGAAGTATCTGTGTTGCTGATCAAGCGGGTTTTGCTCTCCGCTCTCGGCTTGCTGCAACCAGAGCATGTGCAAAGACAAGCTCTGGTTGCGCATGACAGCGACAAGAGAGGCGCTACCAGGTTTTCCACGGGATTGAAGCGTAGGCTGGTATGGCTTTGGTTATGGGGGCTAACGAGCGCTTCTCGACACGATGGCATTGTTCGTTATTTTCGGTTTATTGTCTGGGATCCTCTTACTGCCACAGACCAAGAGATAAAAACGTGACCAACACTCCTAAACTTGCGGCACTGGCGGTTGTGATGCGCGAGAATCGTGTTCTACTCGTGAAGCGAAAGAACGAACCTGATGCCGGTCTCTGGGGCTTTCCCGGAGGGCATGTTGATCTTGGCGAAACGGCCCTTGCAGCCGCAGCCCGTGAACTGCGGGAGGAAACCGGTGTCGTAGGGCGACCCACGCGGTATCTGACCAATATCGATGTGATCATTCACGACGGCTGTGGCGGCGTGCGGTTCCATTTCCTGCTGGCTGCGGTGCTGTGCGAATATGCGAGCGGTGAACCTGCGGCTGCCGATGATGTCAGTGACGCCGCGTGGGTTCCTGTCAGCGATGTTTTGCAGCGTCAGATTGCATGTAGTGAGCATGTGGATGACGTCATTCGAACAGCCACATTATCTCATGGGTGATCAGGAATAAGAGTCCATTTCCGGGGGTGAGGAAATGAATCAGGTTGGGCCCGAGCCAGCGGCAGCGCGGGGCGGCACCGCCACTACTATACTGGATTGCAATCTTTGCCGGAGCGTCCGGCATAGCTGTAGAACGCCAATCCCAAAGTGATCAACGCTAAAACCGCAGCCGCGGTGAAGGTCATTGAGAAGGCATAGGCAACATCGGCCACGGGCGCCTGCGCAGTGTCACCTGTCCCCAGAATGGTGACGAACAAGGTGGACATGGCAGAGGCGCCGGTCATCAGCCCCAGATTCCGCGAGAGACCGAGCAGACCAGAGAGGCGACCGCGCTGCTCTGGCGCGGCATCGACCAGCACCGCCGTGTTGTTGGCGGCAAGGAACAACTGAAAGGCCGGCGTCAGCGCGATCAGTGCGGCCACATATCCGCCAACGCCGAAATATCTCGGCAAGAAGGCCAGGCAGAGCAATCCGAGCACGGTCTGCGTCAGGCCGATAACCATGACGCGCCGCGCGCCGAGCCGATCCGTCAGCCGACCGGCGGGCACGCCGGAAAGCGCGGCGACGACTGGCCCGACCGCCATGGTCAGACCGATGAGCGCCTCGTTCAGCCCCAGTGAAAACGCCAGAAAGAACGGGCCGATAACCAGTGTGGACATCATGACAGTGCCGATAGCGAAGTTCATGGCAAACCCGATGCCTGCCGTCCGGTCCTGCAGCAAGCCCATCGGCACCAGCGGCGAGGTGGCGCGGGTTTCAATGATCACGAAGAGGGCGGTTGCAATCAGGGCGGCGAAGATCAGCACACCCGACGACACCGGAATGCCGGAGACTCCACCGCTTGTCGCGAGCGCGTAGGCCGCCAGCGCGATCACCAGAACAAGGGTTCCCGGAAGATCCAGATCCCTGAACGATGTGTCCGCCCGCGCAGAGCCGCGCGTGATGACGGTGACAGACAGGACCAGCGCAACCCCGGCAAAAGCGGCCAGCAGCCAGAACGCCATCCGCCAGTCGCCCCATGTCAGCAGCACACCGCCAAGCGAGGGACCGAGCGCCGTCCCGACCGCAGAGGTCGTCCCGAGCAAGCCCATCGCCGTGCCAAGCTTTTCTGTCGGGACGAGGTCACGTGCGATTGACATCGGAAGCGCGATCAGGATCGCCCCGCCAAGCCCCTGCAACGCGCGACCGGCGACCAGCACATTGAGCGTCGGCGCCACCGCGCTCAGAACGGATGCGGCAATGAAAAGAACGAGCCCGCAGAGCAGCACCCGGCGATGGCCAAAGAGGTCCCCCAGCCGCCCGGCCGAGACGATGGTGATCGTGACGGTCATGAGATAGGCCAACACGACCCACTGAACGTCTGAAACTGTCGCTGAAAAGCTACGGGTCAGGGTGGGAAGCAGGACTGACGCCACACTGATGCCCAGTGAGGCGGTTAGCGTGGTGGCGGCGAGGGCGATCAAGATGGGAATGAAGGGGCGGGCCTGTACCGTGTTGTTCATGGTGATTTCTCTTGTCATTTATGGCAGTAGGCAACTATCCTGCCACCTCAAGTCGACTTGAGGTCAATCATGAAATTTCTCGATATTGGAGTTTTGTCAAAACAGAGCGGCATCCCTCCCTCGACGTTGCGCTATTACGAGGAAATCGGGCTGATCCGGTCGGTCGGACGCCGCGGGTTGAGACGGCAGTTCGATACGCCTGTGGCGGCACAGCTTGCGCTGATCTCATTGGGAAAAATGGCTGGGTTTTCGCTTGATGACATCAAGGGCATGTTCGCCAAGGACGGCTCGCCGCAATTGCCGCGCGCCGAGTTGCACCTGCGCGCCGATGCGCTTGACGAGCAGATCCGTGGGCTGAGACGGCTGCGCGATGCGATCCGGCATGTAGCGGATTGTCCGGCAAAGACGCATATGGACTGTCCGAAGTTCACGCGCCTTATGGACTTTGCGTCGCGTTCCGCCAACTCTTCCAGGGTCGGTTTGCGATGACGCGAGCGGAGCGCGAGATGATGCCTATGCGGCGCGCGACCGGTATCGCCGCTCTCATTTCCCGGTCGTGCAGGGGCATCCGACATTGGCCTTGCTATCGCAAATATGGACGTAAGGTGGCTGGCATGGTTTCCGACGATTTGGGTCTGGGCGGTCGGCGGTTGAAGGAATGCAATGATGTCCTTGGATTTGATGGTGGAGCAGGACATGTCGCGATCGGATGCGACTTGATTGCTCTGAGAGCTTGAGCCTTCGTCCGGACACTCTCTTTGACCGCTTTAGCCGTATAGCGATCAATCGCCTTGGCTAGCGATGGGGCTGCCACATTGACCTCGGCGATTGCGCCCGGCGTTGCGAGTTCTCGCGCTCGTTTCTTTATTCAGACGGTGGCCGCTGGCCGTCTGTCAAAGGTCTTTGTCTCGTGATAATTACGGCCCTCTCGCATCACGCGCATGCAGGCCATCTAACCGGCGCTGCCATCCTTGCGTTTGCGCGTGGTGATCGAGCTTATGGCCGCCTCTTTGTTTGGTACATGGGTATCCTATTTGATACATTGTGCCAGGTACGGTGTCGAATTCGGCGTATTTGGTACAGAATGAGCGGGAATATGGCGAAAGTGAGGGGCCTTTAAGTGTCTGAAAAATATAACCTGTCAGAAGTATCAAGCGCATCTCGTCTGTCTGTCGCCCCCATGATGGATTGGACGGTCATTTAGAAAAGCGGTATATATTTCAAATCAGTAAGGCTATGTTGTAACTCGTGTTGTAAAAAATGTTGTAAGTCGGTCCCGCCTCTGACCTAGAGTCTCGCCATCGCAAAACGGCTGCATGCTTCCGCGCTCGAAATTTTTAACGTTCAATTTCAGTGAGTTGTTCGGATGCGGCCCGAGCTTTGGTTGCTGCGGCCCGGCTAGACCTCTTCTTCCCCCAGAATGCCTCTGAAAGTTTCAAATTTGCGCTTGATGACGGCAGGAGTTTTCCCGGTCATCCATTTCGGGCGGTAGTTCTATGCTGAGGCTGATGCGCAGTAGGGGAACTACTGTTTCACCCCTTGAAGGCATCACGCTCGTAAAGGGCGACTTCGCGCCGTTTGTCGAGGTAGGTGGCCAAGTCCGAGAGATGAACACCCTTTGCACTTTTCTGACTACGCTCGGAGCGGACCAGTGGCAGATCGATTTCGCCTGCACTTACTTTTCTAAGGAATTTGGGCAAGGTCAGATGCGAAAAGTAGTCCTTGCAGACCGCGTCGACCGGTATGACCGCGCGTCCATCATATTGAGCCATCAAGAGAAAAAGCGTGTTCATTGGTCCAACCCGGTAATCTTTCTGGACCATATCGTGAGCCTGGTGCCGAATTCGATCAATGCGAGTGGGCGGCGGTAATCGGCGGGGTTCGCGGACCTTGGCGCGTTGTGGAAAAGTCCCGGCGGTGAAAGGTGGCGAACAAATAGGACAGAAACAGGAGCAAATCGGCGGTTTTGAGAAACATATCTTGCCAATGGCCGAAGAGAGAGGCGGGCAGGGGAGCCGTGACGGGTTGAAGGCTGGAGGAGAGGCTTCCGGCGCCCGTCGTGGAGGTTTTCCCATGATTCAGGAACAGGTTTTCGATGCTCGCCCCGACACCAGCGGCGGCTATAAGGTGGATGTGTCACGCGGTGAGAATTTGGACCGCGTATCATCGGAGTGGTTCTCTCGGCCGGATGACGAGCGGTACCTGTCGCTCGACGATCTCTTCGCGTCGGTCAAGGGTCGCGCGGAACGGAGCCGGACGCGCACTGTCGAGAGTGCAGCGATCCGGGTCGAGGCGCATCGCGACAACCCTGAGAAGTTGGGGCTCGTCCTGCCCGGTGCCGACGAACCCATCGCGCCGACGCATTGGAGCTTTGGCCAACTCGCCAGCCTCGTCGGCGCGCCCGCCGCCTATCTGCGTCAGCTTCCCGCACCGCTGGCGGGGATCAATTTGCAATACGGGCTGACCAACCACCGCGCGGAACAGATCAAGACACTAGAAACCGGCGACGGGCGCACAGAACTGCGTGCCGTGACCGGGCCAGACTATGGCCGCATCTACGATCACGAGCTTGTCTCTGCTGTTCAGCGCATCGCGGGCAACGGCACCGGCGACACGCGCTGGAAGGTTCCCGGCGTACTCGATTGGTCGACCGGCATCTACAACCCGCGGGTCGATATTACCAAGGACACCACCACGCTTTACGCCTCGGACCGCGACGTCTTCCTCTTCCTGGTCGACGATCTGAACCCGATCGAGGCGGGGCTGCTGCCTGATGGCTCGCCGGACCTCTATTTCCGCGGCTTCTATTGCTGGAACTCTGAAGTCGGGGCCAAGACCCTTGGCATTGCCAGCTTTTACCTGCGTGCGGTCTGCCAGAACCGTAACCTCTGGGGCGTCGAGGATTTCCAGGAGATCAAGATACGGCATTCCAAATATGCGGCGCCCCGCTTCGCCCATGAGGCTGCCTCGGCACTCACCCGCTTTGCCAACTCCTCGCCCGCGCCCTTCATCGACGGCATCCGGGCATCACGTGAGAATATCGTCGCGCGAACAGACGAAGACAGGGAAGAATTCTTGCGCAAGCGCGGGTTCTCGAAGGCGGAGACAGGTCGTATCGTCGAGACGGTCCTGGCCGAGGAAGGCCGCCCGCCCGAGAGTGTCTTCGATTTCGTGCAGGGGATAACCGCCGTGGCCCGGTCGAAACCGCAGCAGGACGCGCGGTTGGTGATGGAGGGAAAGGCGAAGGTGTTGTTGGAGAAGGTCGTGTAGGCTGTTTGGTTCGGAGGTGGTTCTGGAACGGGCCGCCTCCCTAATCTGCTTTGAGAATTCTGGCATGCTCTCTTGGTCTGATCCACGATCAACGCTTTGGGTTAGGAGTTAACAGATGGCTGTTCTTGTCTGTTAAATATCAAACAATTAGAAAAGTTGTGCAAGGCCAGCGCCTATTTTGCAGCTGAGATCAGTGGCTCGCATGCAATCCAGCTTTTCGCCAGCAGCTTCAATGATTTGGTAAATTTCATACTCTCGCAACTATTGTGCTTAAACACGACACCGACTTGAAACTGATAGTTTGAACGCTTGTTGGCAAAGACATCGTATAAAGCGTCAAGCCATTGTGGTTGGTGCTTCGCTGAATGTCCGGTATTGAACGCAGTTCTAAGGTCAAATTCAAGCTCCGCATCTAAAAAAGGAATTGATCTTTGCGATGGATATCTTCGTTGAACACTACGCATTGTTGGAACTGCATTGGGTTCGTCATCAAGGAGTGGTTTGAGGTTCTCAAGTATCTGGAAACAGATGTCGCGAAAGCCGTCCAAGCCAAGTGCTTTCAATGCATTCTTGGGTTGTGTCGCAAAACCGTTTGGAACAGTTACCATCGCTTCAACGCCATCAAAATGCAGCCCAAGAGTTAAATGCATGAAATCAGTGAAGTTAGCAGTGTCAAAGCCACTATTTATGGCGAGGTAGTCCCATACTCGCTGTTCAGATTTCCCCGTTATTGCGCCACGTCCCAAATTGCTTGGGTCCATGCCAAGTGCGGTAACCAAGTCTTTGTCTTTACGCAGTTCTTGCATGGCTTTGCGCAGTTCGGATTTGGCAACAAGGTAGCTGTACCCATCGTCATGCGACGAAAAACCATCAAACGCGGTGATTTCTGCATTGCCCAATTTGCCGTGCTCCAGCATCCGCGCCTCCAATATTTCAAAGTATTCAGCAGCGTGTTTAGCCCATGTTGAACTGTTGGACTTGTCCCGCAACCACAGGTAAATATTCGACCACTTGAGTTCGCTCCAGCTATCGAAACTCTTGGCGTTACTATCTGCAACGATGGTGAAAAAGGTTGCGTCGTCAAAACCCTGTTTGGCTGAAACACGTTGGTGACCGACAAGTTGTATTTGGGTCAATGTAGCGGTGATCTTAGCTTCAAAAACGAGAGTAAAGCCTTCGTCGTCAAAAATCCACGCATCCGGTATGTTGCGGTCATCTATTTCGATTTCATCGTAGTGGTTGGAATACGGATAACGTTGGACTGACAAATGCAGTTTGTACGGTTTGGGATGCTTGCTGCCGCAGATGTCTTTGACAAAGGAACCCAACAGGTTGCGATCATTGTCCAACGCGGTGAACAACGCATGTGTAAGCTGGTTTTCTGCTTGGGAGTAGTTATCGAATATGTTTCTCATGCTTAGGGTGCAGACCGATTTGACCAAAGAGGCGAGGCATCTATGCTTGGCCGTTTGAACTCAGAAAGCGGCCATTTTTTGAGGTCCGGCGCACAAGTCGCGTATGTGGATATCCGTTTCTTGTTGCCCCACAAGTTCATCTTGGCCACAAAGCCAGCTTTCTTTATCGCATGCTTCTCAAAAAACAGCGTAACTCCCTTCGTGCCGGCCTGCGGATTTCCGAAAGTGAGAACAGTGTCAGACCTACGTTCATCTTTGTCCAAGTAGTGGTAGTGATACCCAAAATGGCCGTGATTTTCGCGGCACAATTTTTCCTTCAGTCCAGGGATAGATATCAGGCAAAAGGCCAACTTTCGCGATTGAGTGGAGCCAACAGGCTCGCTCTTAACCGCTTCAGCAAATCCTCTTAGAATGGGCTTTTGTTCCAGCAGTTTATGCACAGTACCAAAGCAAAACACTTCGCTGTCCCCTATCGTAAAATCGCTGGGAATGTCCGCAGCAAAATCGGAAGGGATTTGGTCATCAATTTCTTTGAGCGTCGTGGATAATTCATCCAGCATTGGTTGCAGCTGATCAAAGTCATTTGATATCAATGGTGCTACAATGCGGTGACGTTGCCGAATATTGGTGCCAAGTGCAGCCATCACTTGAGCTTGACGCAGATCGATACTTTGCACTGCATCGTGCAGTATATTTACTTGACCCAATAGTTCAAAAATCTGCCCTAGCGTTCGCTCAGCATCTACTCGCATTTGGTGGTCAGCAAGATTATCCTTATCGTTACGCATGTATGTGGCGTTCCTTATGCAATGGGCAAACGCCTATACGGATGTTCGCGCAGAATTTGATCAGATTCAACCGTCAATAGGTCAACGCAGAGCCGCCTTTCCCGGCTGTCTGATCTCGATCTATCGCTTCTTAGAGTGAGAGGTGGGCCGGGTTTTCCGTGACGGGTTTGGAGGTCGGGAGAGTGGCTCCCGGCTGGCCCGTCGCGGAGATATCCCGATGACCAAGCAACAGAAGATCACCCTCAGCGCTTCGCGCGACATCCCCTTCAACAAGCTGATGCTCAGCCAATCGAACGTGCGCCACATCAAGGCGGGCGTGTCGATTGAGGAGCTGGCCGAGGATATCGCCCGGCGGACGCTGTTGGCCTCGATCACCGTGCGGCCCGTGCTGGACGACAACGGTGCCGAGACCGGTATGTTCTCAATCCCTGCCGGTGGGCGGCGGTTCCGGGCGCTGGAACTGCTCGTGAAGCAGAAGCGCCTGAACAAGACCGCCCTCGTGCCCTGCATAGTGCGCATGGACGGCCTCGCGGAAGAAGACAGCCTGGCCGAAAACATCCAGCGCGCACCGCTGCATCCTCTGGACCAGTTCCGCGCATTTCAGGCGATGCGCGAGAAAGGCCGGACCGAGGAGGAGATCGCCGCGGCCTTCTTCGTCTCGGCCAGTGTGGTCAAGCAGCGGCTGAAGCTCGCCGCAGTCGCGCCTTCGTTGCATGACGTCTACGCCGAGGAGGAAATGACGCTCGACCAGCTCATGGCCTTCACGGTCAACCCCGATCACGCGCGGCAGGAACAGGTTTGGGAGGCGCTGCAGCGGCACTATTCCAAGCAACCCTACGAGATCCGCCGGATGCTGACCGAGGGCGCGGTGCGGGCTTCGGACAAGCGGGCGCAATTCGTCGGGCTCGACAATTATGTCGAGGCCGGGGGCGACATCCTGCGCGATCTGTTCCAGCAGGACGATGGCGGCTGGCTGCAGGACGCCAGCCTGCTCGACGTCATGGTGACCGAGAAACTGGCCGATGAGGCCGAAGTGATCCGGGCCGAGGGCTGGAAGTGGGTCGAGGTCGACACCGACTTTCCCTATGGGCACACCTTCGGCATGCGGCGCATCCATGGCGCGGCGGAACCGATGAGCGACGCTGAGGCCGCCGACTATCAGGCGCTGAAGGCCGAATACGACGCGCTCGAAGCGGAACATGCGGAGGCGGATGAGTTGCCCGATGAGGTCGACGCGCGCCTCGGGGAGATCGAAACCGCGATGGAGGCGCTGCAGGACCGCACGATCCGGTTTGAGGCAGAAGACTTGGCCCTCGCGGGTGCCTTCGTCAGCATCGACAGCTCCGGGCGGCTTCGCGTCGAACGCGGCCATGTCCGGGCTGAGGACGAGCCGGTTAATGAACTGGAAGAGAACGGTGACGTCGGTGCCGAAACAGCGATCGTCGAAGATGCGGAAGCTAATGTCTCGTCCGCCGTCGAAGATGAAGAGGAGGAAGACGGCCTCAAACCCCTCTCCGACCGCCTTGTTATGGAACTGACGGCGCATCGTACGGTGGCGCTGCGCAATGCGCTGGCGCAGGACCCGCAGGTCGCTTACCTCGCGGCGCTCCATGCGATGACGCTCCGTCTGTTCTACCGCTATGGCCTCGACAGCTGCGTCGAGATCGAACCGCGCAACGCGGCGTTCGGGTCGCAGGTGCCGGGCCTTGGCGATACGGCCTATGCGCAGGCCATCGACCAGCGGCACGAGACCTGGGCGCGCAACCTTCCCAAGGCGTCGGAGGATCTCTGGGAGGCGCTGACCGAGTTCGACAGCTGCAGCCGCGAGGCGCTATTCGCCCATTGCGTGGCGATGAGCGTGAATGCCATCCACGATCCCTACCAGCGTCGACCCCGCGCGATCGCGCATGCGGATGTTCTGGCCGGGACCGTCGGGCTCGATATGGCCAAGGCAGGCTGGGTGGTCACCGGTGACAGCTATCTCGGTCGCGTGACCAAGGCCCGCATCCTCGAGGCTGTTCACGAGGCGAAGGGCGAGGACGCCTCTGACCGGATCGCCGGGCTGAAGAAGGCCGAGATGGTGACGGCAGCCGAGGACCTGCTCTCCGGCACCGGCTGGCTGCCCGAACCGCTGCGGACGCCGCCTCTGCCGGAGGACGATGGCCCAGCATTCGAACTGGTCGATACCGTCGATGAACGAGCTTCGGACGACGATACCGACGCAGGCGAAGGGCAAACGGCGGAAGACGGCGGCGAACCGGCTATCGGAGATCCCGAGTCATTGGACGAAGATGATCCCGTCACCACGGACGCCTTCGCCAAGACAGCCGCCGAGTGACCTTCGAGGAGGTCGAGGCCCCTCCAAGAGGCCCGGCCACAGGGGTCCGCCAGCAATGGCGGGCCCCTACTTTTGTCTATTGCTGAAGGAGGTCCATATGCACAGCCCCGCCGCAGAACTGTCCCGTCGCCTTGCCGAGAACGCCGAGGCCGTGTGCCGCCACTACCTTTCAAACGGCAGGAGGCAGGGGCACTACTGGATTGTCGGTGATGTTCAGAATGCTCCAGGGCGGTCCATGTATGTCCTTCTTTCCGGACCTGCGAATGGCAAAGGAGCTGCAGGCAAGTGGACCGATGCGCAATCCGGCCTGCACGGGGATCTGCTGGACATGATCCGCGAAAGCTGCGGCTTGCACGACTTCAAGGATGTTGCCGACGAAGCGCGGCGGTTTTTGAGCCTGCCACAGGCGGAGGCCTCCTTGCCGCTTGCGGCCCGATCACAGGCACCGGTGCCCTCCGGATCAACCGAAGCTGCACGACGGTTGTTCGCGATGGGCCGTCTGATCTGCGGCACTCCAGCCGAGACCTATCTGCGTAGCCGCAGGATCACTCTGTTCGATCCGGTGCCGAACTTGCGGTTCCATCCAACGTGCTACTATCGGTGCGAGAACGGCGAGCCCGCGCTCCGGCTTCCGGCTACCTATGGCTCAGCCCGCTGGGCGGAACGGTCGGAGGTCGCGGCCGCTGGGCTGCTTGGCTCAGATGGCGTTGTTCTAGGCAAGTTGGACCAGACCTATCTTCGCCATGACGGCCCGGAACATGTCCTTTGCTTTGCGCCGACCCGGTCCGGCAAAGGCGTCGGTCTGGTGATCCCGACGCTTCTGACCTGGCCGGGCTCCGCCATCGTCCACGACATCAAGGGCGAGAACTGGGATCTGACAGCAGGCTTTCGCGCGAAACATGGCCGGGTGCTTCGTTTCGACCCGACCAGCATGACCTCCGCCGCTTACAATCCGCTGCTCGAAGTTCGTCGCGGCGAATGGGAGGTGCGCGACGTCCAGAACGTGGCGGACGTCCTGGTCGATCCCGAAGGATCGCTTGAGAAACGCAACCACTGGGAAAAGACATCGCATTCACTGCTGGTGGGTGCGATCCTGCATGTCCTCTACGCTGAGAAGGATAAGACGCTGGCCGGTGTGGCTGCCTTCCTCTCAGATCCGCTCCGCCCGATCGAGGAGACGCTAGAGGCGATGATGGCGACCCACCATCTAGGCAATGCCGGGCCACATCCTGTCATCGCCTCGACTGCACGAGAATTATTGAACAAGTCCGACAATGAACGCTCAGGCGTGCTTTCGACGGCCATGTCCTTTCTCGGGCTCTATCGAGATCCAGTCGTCGCCCATGTGACCCGCGGCTGCGACTGGCGGATTGCCGACCTGATTGGCGGCGAGCAACCCTCTACGCTTTACCTCGTGGTGCCACCTTCTGACATCTCACGCACTAAGCCGCTGATCCGACTTGTGTTAAACCAGATCGGCCGCCGATTGACGGAGGATTTGCATGACACCAAGCGCCGTCACCGTGTCCTCATGATGCTCGATGAGTTCCCAGCTCTTGGGCGGCTAGACTTCTTCGAAAGCGCACTGGCCTTCATGGCGGGCTACGGAATTAAGAGTTTCCTGATTGCTCAATCTCTGAACCAGATCGAGAAGGCCTATGGCCAGAACAATGCGATCCTCGACAACTGCCATGTCCGGGTGAGCTTTGCGACCAATGACGAACGCACTGCCAAGCGGGTTTCAGACGCCCTCGGCACGGCGACCGAGATGAAAGCAATGCGGAATTATGCCGGGCACCGACTGGCACCTTGGCTCGGCCATTTGATGGTGTCCCGCTCCGAGACCGCCCGCCAGCTTTTGACCCCAGGTGAGATCATGCAGCTACCGCCCGACGACGAGATCGTCATGGTGGCCGGTTCGCCGCCGATCCGGGCGAAAAAGGCACGATATTTCAAGGATCAACGGTTTTCAGAGCGCGTGCTGCGGCCACCGGAGCCGGAGAACACTGGAGCAACGCCTAAGAATGATCCGTGGTCTTCTATGGTGAAACCAAGTGCTACAGATCTAAAGCCAACCGCCAACATTAAGGCCCACGGCGACGAAGCCAACGCAGGGCTGCGCCGAGAGCCTGAACTGCCCGATCATGTTGAGATCGTGCCAGAGCCTCCAATGGAGCCAGCACGTGAGTTTGAAATGATGATGGACGAAGAACCCGAAGAGACAGCCCGACAACGACAGGCACTGCGCCGACAGATGGGACAGGTGGCCCAACAAGCTTCACTTGACCGTAATGATGGCATCGATCTTTGAGGGCTGACCTATGCGCAACCGTCTCAACCTGTCTCTGCCAGCCGAACTAATCGGACGCATCAACGACTTGGCCGACCGGAAACGACTAACCCGGTCTGCGGTCGTCGAAGCGGCCGTCGAGTCTTTTCTCTCTCCCGATCACGCAGATATGCAGGAAGCTGCTTTAGGCAGAAGACTGGACCGCCTTTCGCGGCAGATTGCGCGGCTCGAACGAGACCAGCGGATCACAACCGAGACGTTGGCGTTGTTCGTCCGGTTTTGGCTCACTATCACGCCGCCCATACCGGCGGAGGAACAAGCGTCTGCTCAAGCCAAAGGGCGCGAGCGGTTTGAAGGATTCGTTGAAACCCTCGGGAAGCGAATGCAGCAAGGGAAGCAGTTCCCTAATGAGTTTCCAGGCGATCGGCCCAAATAAACTAAGTCCACCCTGTCGATGGCCCGTTAAACATTTTCGCAATGGGGTTGGATGCTGGAAAGTAGCTTGCGCTCGTGCAGCGATAGGGTATGCGTCCTGAATAAAGTTCGCTTTGCCCAACAACACTAAAGTGTCATCTCAAGTGATTGATTTATAGAGAATTCCCTCCCAATTGCAGCTTGCTTGCTCTAAGGGGTAGACTGTTCGAGCGCATCCATCAGAAGAGCGACCGCTGCCTCTACTTGCGCCATCGTGGAATACCTCCCAAAGCTAAAACGGATACATTCTAACGAAGCTTTCTTGTCGAAGCCCATCGCTTGCAATACATGAGAGGGCTCAATGGAGCCCGACGAACATGCAGACTGAGTAGAGGCTGCGATTTTT
Organism: Roseovarius sp. M141; assembly: GCF_024355225.1. Lineage (NCBI taxonomy): Bacteria > Pseudomonadati > Pseudomonadota > Alphaproteobacteria > Rhodobacterales > Roseobacteraceae > Roseovarius > Roseovarius sp. M141. The sequence goes on along the minus strand of NZ_VCNH01000008.1, from coordinate 2,787,221 downwards.
GGCTGCAAACGCGCCAAAAGATCTGAGGCATCGTGGCCTGCAAAACGGATTAGAGCATTGCCTGGGTGCCGGTTTTCTAAACACCCAACTAGTTTCCCAATTTGTTTTTCGTGAAGCTTTTTCACGAAATGGTCTCTAATAGCTGCTAAGCTTTTGCGTTCAGTTTTCCCGACCTCTTCAACGAGTCGACAAGCTTCCCCGAAGCCAACAATTAATTCTGTTGGCATAGTACCTCCACGCCGTCCGCCTTGCTGCCCTGCACCGACAATAATTGGTGTCATCATTTCTGCGGCACCTGGACCGGTGAGCAAAGCACCCACTCCTTTGGGACCATAAAGTTTATGAGCCGATATGGTGGCCAGGGCGATGTCGAAACCAAGTAGATCAATATCCATTGCGAGCGGGGCTTGTGACAGGTCAACATGAAACAGGACACCAAACGATCTGCATAAGTCTGAAATCGTCGCCAAATCAGCAATTGCACCATTCTCATTGTTCACGCCCACAATAGATACGAGAGCCGTTGCATCGCTTAACAGATTTTTCAGATCCACTGCATCCGGAGCTCCGCTGTCGTCAAGAGCGATAAAGCGCACGACCAAACCACAGGATTCTGCCTCTTTGAAAATCGAGCCATGATCCCCTGCTCCGATTAGGATTTCAGTTCTTCCCGACTTCTCAGCGATGGCCTGTGCTGTGCGGAAGACCATCGCATTTGCTTCACTCGCTCCCGACGTAAAAATCACGTCATCCCCTTGAAGGCCAAAGAGATTTCCAACTTGGTTAGCCGCAATATTGATGGCCGCAGCTGCGCGCCATCCGAGCGCGTGATCTGCCGCATGCGGATTAGCAAAAAGCGTCGTTGACGCTTCGGTCATCACTTTCAAAACCCGCTGATCGGTAGGCGTCGAGGCCTGATAGTCGAGGTATATGGTTTCACCAACCTGCATGTCACCCTCAATACTGGACGAAGTCTCCAGTACGTAGTATGGATGATTTATATACTGGATGCTATCCCCAGGAGGTCAAATGAGCGCTCACGGTTTAATATCTGACGGCTATCGTCCGAGCTTCTCGGGACATGAGACGTTTCCTTTGCGCTATGGGTGGCTGCAGAAAGCCTATCACGCGGTGAATGACGCGGCCTCGGCCAAGCAGGCAGTTCATGTCTTTAGGGATCCGGACTCAATCGCGCGCTTTGGTGTGGGCAGGAACATGGTTGGCGCAATTCGGTATTGGGCGACAGCCGCCGGAATACTCGAGGAGTCTAGCGACGGCCTTTTGACAACATGGCTTGGGGCCATGCTGTTCGAAATGAACGGTACGGACCCTTACCTCGAAGAAGATGCCTCGCTTTGGCTCCTTCATTGGCATTTAGCATCCCGGCCCCACCTTACCTCTGCGTATTGGCTGTTTAATGAGTTCAGGGGCGGTAGTTTTGTTCGACAGGACATCGTATCGCAGCTGCTTAAGCTCGCACAGGAACAAGGATGGAGCCGCGTAGCCTCGACCACGGTTGATCGGGACCTGCAATGCCTTCTACGTACATATATTGGCGGTCGCGGCTCAAGCGAAGCAGGCGAATCCATTCTTGCGGAACTAGGCCTCATTCGGCCGATGGATAAATATCGATCGCGACTTTCTCGCGGGCGGAAAACGAACCTTCCAAATTCTGTATTCCTTTATTGTATCAATGAGTTCTGGGAGAGTTTCGCGCCCGAACAAACTACCATGTCGTTCGAAAACGCCGCCTATGGACGCGGCTCTCCGGGTAGGGTGTTCTTGCTGGACGAAGATGACATTGTAGGTCGCCTTGAGCAGCTTGATGACATTTCAGACGGAACATTAACGTGGTCAGAGACGGCGGGGCTTAGGCAAATCATTCGACGCAAACCTCGCCCGTTGAAAACGGAGCGGCGTCTACTTCGCGAAGCCCTGGCGAATGGTCGCTCGAAGGTGGCAGCATGAACGATTCCGTTGCGATAACACCAAGATTTCGTCGGTCAGTTCGTCTCGACACTGACTATGCGTCGGCGACTGCAATTGACGGCTTCCATTGTCCGGCATCCTTCCAAGCGGCCGTAACCTTCATGGCCGCGCATGTTTCGGATACAGAGCAAGGTGCGTTTACATGGACCGGCCCCTACGGCGGAGGCAAATCTAGTCTGGCCGTAGCGCTCGCATGTCTCTTCGGCGCGCCCAAGAATGTCCGAGAGCAGGCAGCGGCGCTGTTTGGCGAACAGGTTATTACTGCTTTGAAGTCAGCCTTGCCCTACTTTCCATCTCGATGGGATGTTTTGCCCTTGGTCACTGAGCGTCGCTCATTGGCGGCACAGCTCGCAGAGTTGCTCGATCTCCCATCCTCATCAAGTGGATCAGAAATCCTCAAAGAAATCGAACGAAGAACAGAAGACCGGGGCCTCCTTCTCATCATGGATGAACTCGGCCGCGGGTTAGAGGCCGCCGCAGATGGAGAAGGCGATCTTCATCTCCTGCAGGACATTGCAGAACTTGCTGCGCGGAGCCAAGGAAAGTTTATATTTCTTGGAATCCTGCATCAAGCATTTGAAGAGTACGCGGAACGCTTGGGCCGCAAGGTTAGGGACTCCTGGGCAAAAATTCAGGGCCGCTTTGTTGATATTTCGATTTCGGTGTCGCTTGAAGAAACCGTCGAGCTTATTGGTGAGGCGCTCGGTCACGAGCGCGCTGTCCGCAAAGCCATCCCCTTGGCAGAAGATTGCGTTGAGCAATTGCGCCCGGCCCGCAAAAAAACCGAAGCGAAACGAATGGCGGGTAAACTTGCCCGAACGGCCCCGCTGCATCCGCTTACTGCATGTCTCGTAGGACCGCTTTCGCGTCGACGTTTTGGACAGAACCAACGAAGCGTGTTCTCTTTCTTGAGTTCTGCCGAACCATATGGGCTGCAAGACGCGCTCACGAAAGAGGCCGTCGATGGATATTACCCTCCCCATCTCTTGTGGAACTATCTTCAAGCCAATTTTGAAGCGGCTATCCTTTCCTCACCGGATGGGCGTCGTTGGGCCTTGGCGCATGACGTACTTGAACGGTGCGTCGCACGAGGCGCAAGCGATCTTGAGCAAAAAGTATTGAAATCGATTGCGATCTTTGAGCTTCTCAAGGATCGCTCAGGGCTTGCAACAGATCTCGACACGATTGCCCTTTCGCTCAATGAGACCAACCGCACTGATGTAGAGGCTGCGCTCGCACGCCTCGAACAACAATCAGAAATCATATTTAGGAAGCATGCCGGAATCTACGTCCTTTACGCTGGTTCCGATTTTGATGTTGAAACCCGATTGGGAGAAATTCTCTCAGAGCCAACCGATATCGATCTCAATATGGTTCGCGTATTAGCGGACCTTCAGCCGATGTTGGCAAAGCGCCATCATGAAGAAACCGGTGCTATGCGCTGGTTTGAGATGTCTATCGAGCCCGCATCTGAACTAGAAACTTTCAAGCCGCCAAAATATGCCCAGGATATCATTGGCCGCATTGTGTTTGCCTTGCCGATGCACGGCGAGAGCCAAAGCGAAACTATGGTCGCATGTGAGCGTGCTGCACGATCTCAAACTTCTTTTCCGTTGATCATCGGCTACCATGCTGACGCGGCCAAACTTCTCGATCTTGCACGAGAGCTCGCAGGCCTCAGCACATTGGAAAAGAATTTTCCGGAACTGCGTGGTGATCCAATCGCACGGCGGGAAATTGACGCGCGTATCGCGGAAGTCCGTCAGAAACTCGAAGATATTCTGAATGGCCTAATCGACGAATGTCAGTGGTTTGTTACGGAGCACAAAGCACAAAGGCTTACCAAGCGCCTCCTAAACGAGCAGCTGTCCGCCTTGGCTGATGCAATTTTCAGCGAGGGGCCACTGCTTCGCAACGAGCTGCTGAACTGCTCTGAACCGTCCTCAAATGCTGTTAGCGCGAGAACCAAACTCATGAAACGCATGGCAATGCGTGGATCCGACGTTGATCTCGGGTTTGACGGTAAGAACTATCCCGCCGAACGCGGGCTATTCATCTCTCTTTTGCAAGAAACCGGAATTCATGTGGATGGCGAATACACTGCGCCAAAGAAAGATGACACGCTTTACCCACTGTGGCACGCAGCGGACAAATTGCTACTTGCGGAACAAGGCGTGGTCGGGGCTGACGAGATCATTCATGCTTGGGGCAAAGCCCCAATTGGATTAAAAGCTGGCCTTGGACCAGTATTCCTGTCGGCTTACATTTTATCCCGTCGAGATCGCGTAGCGGTCTACGGTGAAGGCATATTCCAAGCGAGTTTTAACGAACTTTGTGTCGAATTTCTTGCGCGAAACAGCAAAGATATTGGACTGCGCCGTGTTGAGATGGAGGGGTTTGTCGGAGATACATTGAAGACGCTCGGCAGTCTCCTGAAGATCAAGGGGGCTGCTGGACCATTACTCGTTGCACGCTCGATTATCGGCGAATTTGACGCGCTTGTCCCGTGGACGTCCAGAACTCAATCTCTTTCCCCGCAAACACTTAAGGTTCGTGAAATTCTAAAACGGGCGAGTGACCCGAACAAACTTCTGTTTGATGATCTCCCACGGCTGACCGAGCCGCTAGCCGATGGGAACTTTGATGCAAATGCAACTGCGTTGCTTCTGAGGGACGCACTGGCAGAAATGCGCGCGGCCTATCCAAAAGTGCTCGATGACTTGAAGGACCTGATGCTCAAAGAGTTGGATGTGCGAAGCCAAAGCGATGACGCATTCAAGAGTTTGCGCGACCGTGCAGACAATATTCGCCACATCGGCGGCGACCTGCGTTTAGAAGCCTTCGTCGGGCGCCTGACACAATTTCACGGAACGCGTGAAGATATGGAAGGCCTCGCAGGTGTGGCCGTTAACAAGCTTCCCAGAGATTGGAACGACGGTGATCGCGAACGCGCAGCCGTTGGCCTTACCGAGCTTGCAACAGTCTTTTTGAAGACCGAAACTATGGCTCGTGTGAAAGGCCGCAAGGATGGACGCCATGCAATGGCTGTTGTGGTCGGAAAAGAGAACACGGCGCACTCACTATTCAGCGAGTTTCAAGTGGCCGATGTCGACTGGGATGATGTCGAGGCCCTTGCTGCTACTCTCGATCGAACCCTGAGCGAGGCGGATCATCAGCGTCGCGAAATTATTCTTGCGGCTTTGATCGAAGTCACCTCCAAGTACCTCAATACCGGCGACGAACGCCGGGTCGGAGAACGCGCATGACGACGACCCGCCACGTATTAGGACTCTCAGGTGGGCGTGACAGTGCTGCGTTGGCCATCTTCATGCGCCAGAGACATCCAGAAATCGAAGTGGAGTATTTCTTCACCGATACAGGCAAAGAGTTACCTGAAGTGTACGAGTATTTAACTCGTCTTGAGGGCTACCTCGGCAAACCAATACTTCGGTTGAATCCTGATCGAGATTTTGACTATTGGCTTAAGAGCTACAAGAGCTATCTGCCCTCTGCACAGTCAAGATGGTGCACCCGCCAACTCAAGCTGCGACCATTTGAAAAGTGGGTACGCGAGTTTCTCGACGCAGGCGAAACAGTCATTTCTTACGTCGCGATCCGCAGTGATGAGGAGTATCGTGCGGGTTATCAATCGAACAAAGAAAAGCTACTGATACGATTACCTTTCAAAGACGCCAGCATTGACAAGCCGGGGGTCATCGAAATTCTTGAAGGTTCGGGTCTCGGACTTCCAGACTATTACAAATGGCGCAGTCGCAGTGGCTGCACGTTCTGTTTCTTCCAGCAAAAGATCGAGTGGGTACGTTTGAAAGCAGAACACCCTGACGCTTTCGAGGAAGCAAAGCGCTATGAGAAAAACGCTATCGAGCATGGCTCGCCCTTTACTTGGAGCCAAGGTGAATCACTTACCGATCTTGAGCAACCGGAACGGCAGGAACAGATTAAACAGGATCACGAAAAGCGACTGGTCCGGGCACGTACGCGAATGCAGGCGAACCCCTTGCGCCCAGATACTGCGTTGGATTTAGATGATGTGTATGGCGGCGCGGCCAAAGCCTGCCTGACTTGCCATAAGTAATTGTATGCAAAATAAAGAATTTCGACCTAAGGTCATCTCATGTTCAAAGTAACTGCACGAACCGTATTGGAATTGGGATCGGAGCTCATAAGCTCGGATATCATCGCATTTTACGAACTGATTAAGAACGGATTTGACGCTGGCTCAAAAAAAGGCGTGGACATTCGCTTCGTTGTCCCACTTCGACGTAATGCATTTCTGCGGCTCAAGTCTCAAATCGCAGCCGGAATTGACCTTGATGATCTCAAAGAGAACTTGCGAAGCCTGCTGGACTCTGGCTGTTCCGAGGAGGCAGGACAGTCTTTTGTCAAGGTATTGGCCGCAGAAACCAAAAAGGGGTTTTTGACTGCTTTGGTTGAAGCCTATCGAAGTGCGAATGTTATTGTCGTTACAGATCAGGGAAAAGGCATGTCTTTGGCTGAACTTGGTGATAACTATCTCACAATTGGAACGCCAAGCCGGAAGCGCAGTGTTGATGATGCGATGAAGGCAGCAACCGATGATGACGACGACGGTCCGCCTCCCTACCTGGGTGAAAAAGGAATTGGGCGCCTATCGGCGATGCGATTGGGTGAGCGGCTACTTCTTACTACTGCCCGCGATACTGATACCCATCTGAATGTACTGGATATCGACTGGCGGTCCTTTAGTGATCTCGATGCGATGGTCGAAGATATCCAAATCAAGCCTAGCCGTGGCGACAAGAAAAAAGACCTAGCTTACAGCGGCACAACACTGTCCATTAGCGATTTATCTGAAGATTGGACGCGCACAAAGCTCGAATTACTTGCCGAGCACGATTTTGCGAGACTTGTAGATCCGTTCAATGACCCCAAAAAACGCCCACGGATCGCGCTGTATTGGAATGATGACAGAATCTCTATCCCTTGGATGGATAAGACACTTCTGAAACACTCCCATGCTACGGTAGAAGCCGCTTATCGCATCGGCGAAAATGGGCCGGAACTCACCTATCGGATGGAAGCGCGTAAGTTGGGCTTTGATCATCCGCGGGAAATTGATGAGGGAACCTTATCGCTTCCCGATCTCGTCGGGTCTATCATCGGTAAAGACGATGTTTTTCCAGTGGAAGCCTTAACGTCTTTGGGACCGTTTCAGTTTAATGCACATTGGTATAATCGGCGAATGCTTGGCGGTATCGAAGGTCTAGGAGATCAAAAACGTGTGCGCGAACTTCAGCGCCGATGGTCTGGAATAATGATGTTTCGCGATAGTTTTCGTGTTTTCCCATATGGCGATGATGATGATGATTGGTTAGGGCTTGATCGAAAAGCATTGGGAAGTCCTGGTTATTCGCTGAATAAAGCGCAGTTCGTTGGCCATGTGCGCATTAGCCGGCTACGCAACCCATTTCTCTTAGACCAAACAAACCGCGAAGGACTTCGTGCAACACCGGAACAACAGGTGCTGGTGGGAATACTTCAACATATTATCCAAGGACTCTTCAGAGGATTTCTTCGCGAAATGGATCGACGCTACAAACGTCAGCCACTTGATTTCTCCACTGTTGAGACTGAGATCGCGAGTTTAGAAGCGCGTGCCAAGACTGCCTTAAAGCAAATTCGGCAACATGTGCCCCATGAGGATGAAGAACTGTATGTTGATCTCCAGCATGCATTTTTTGAGTTCAAGGAGCTTACGGAAAGAGCCCAAAGAAAGATAAAAGAAGTTGAAGAAGATAGCAAACAGATGACACAGATGGCAGGCGTAGGTTTGATGGTCGAAGTGGTGGCCCACGAGCTTGCTAGATCATCTGAATCTGCGCTCAAGACGCTCGAGGCTCTCAGAGGACAAGAACTTCCAGAAACCGCGCGGGCTCACTTTGAAACGCTGCGCGCTGAGATGAAGAGCGTGAGCAAGCGACTGCGTGTTCTCGATCCACTAAGTGTCTCAGGGCGACAGAGATCAGAGGTTTTTGATCTTGGGCATTTGATTAACGAACTCGAAGAGGGGCATCGCGCACAGTTTGAGAGGCACCGCGTTGATTTCAAATTTTTCGGAACGGAGAAACCTCTACGTATACGTGCAGTCAAAGGTATGATCGTTCAGGTTCTCGAGAACCTGATTTCGAACTCAATCTATTGGATGGACATCAAGTCCAAAAGAGAAAGCAGCTTCACTCCACGAATCACAATCGAACTGGAAGCTGACCCAATTTTGATTACCTATCAAGATACCGGATCAGGCATCGCCCTGGAGAACGCTGAGAAAGTATTTCGGCCATTTTGGTCATTGAAAGAAAAAACAAAACGACGAGGGCTAGGCTTATTTATTGCAAGAGAGTGTGTGGAGTATCACAATGGCACATTGAAACTCGATACGTCTGATGTTGGCGAAGCTAAACGCTTGAACAGATTTGTTATCGAACTTCCCGAAAGTGCTAGAGCATGAGCGCGATTGAACTCTTAAAGGAAAGAGGAATAGCAAGCGCGCTCATCATAGACGACGGTTACGATGAAGTTCCAACTTCGGCAGACCTTTCTACGAACGACGACGGATGGCGCAACTTTTTTGACGACTTTTCAATTCACGAAGAGGTCGTCGCCGAGGCTTTTCCTGACTACGAGAAGGTTGATGCTGGTGATCTTATCATGCGTGACGACTTTGTCGCAGCGCTATGGGATCACCGCGATAAACTTGATGCAGGAACACAGGAAGCGCTGTTCGGGGATTTCTCACGTGACAAGGGCAATGACCTAATCTTCCTCACGGGCTTGGAGGACAAGCTGAAGGGATGTGGCATTAGGCCTATCGCTGTTGGAAGAGACGCAGACATTCCCGATCAAGAAACCGTTCCGCTTATTTTTGTGGACCTCTTTCTCGATGGTGCCCAAAATGATGCTTCTGAGGAACGATCCATTGAACGCGTACTTGGGATTATCGAAGGACGCAGAGACGATCCTCCGCTTATTGTACTTATGTCTCGCAGCACACGGCTCGAGCAACGCAAAGAAGAATTTCGTCGAAAGTCAAAATTGCTTGGGGCGATGTTCAGGGTTGCCACGAAAAGCAGCTTGGAAGATATTGACGTTCTTACACGTGTGCTGTCCCGCTTAGCTCAGCACAGGCCAGACGCTAAAAAGATTGCAAAACTGCTGCATGTCTGGGACGAAGGACTAATCGGAGCTCGCACACGCTTTATGGAGTCGGTGCGAAAGCTAGATCTAACTGATTACGCGCAAATCCGCGATTTACTTTTGAATTTTGAAGGCCAACCATTGGGTAGCTATTTGATCGACGTTTTCGATCGTGTGCTTCAACATGAGATTGAGCGAGATACTGATTTAATAGCAGCGGCGGCTGATGTGAACACGGTGGACTTAGAAAGGTACCTAGCTCCTAACATTTCCGGTTCGCCTGATCTCCAAGAATTGGTTTATAGAACAATTTATCATAATCCAGAACGTTTGAATGTTACGGGGGACATCGGGGATCTTCCAATTTCATTTGGGGATTTACTTATCGATAAGCGAGTTTTCGATGACCCTTCAAATCTGACACTTCCTTTTGATGTCATGGCGGTTCTGACGGCAGCCTGCGATTTGGTCCGTGATGGCGTGGATTACATCTTGCTTCTTCAAGGAAAGTTGAAGCCATTGGGTCCAACTGCGTGGAGCTACGATGACAAAGCAATTCGAACGCCAATTATCTCTTTCGCAGACGGACGCCGTTTTTGGATCAGTTGGACAATCAAAGCAGTAACAGGTTGGTCGCGAGAAGACGTAAAGGTGCACTTAGCTGATGATGGCGGCTTTGTGAAACACGCGAGATTGCGGGAAAGCGTTGCACTTGAGCTGCAGCAAAAGATGCTATCCAATTTGGGTAGAGTTGGACAAATCGCACCAATGCCTGCTTGTTTCCCAGTAGCTATCCAACTTTACAGGCCAAATGCTAATGGTGATTGGATCCAGCTCGCGTCCGAATTGCTAACACGTAGGGGCGGCGTGATCTTCGTAGGGCGTGATGATGACAGTAACCCAAACTCAAGGTTGGTGATTTCGGAGGACGTCTGCGAAGAAATTGCCATGTTAATTAATTCACTGACGGATGAAGATGTGCCAGAAGCAGGCCGACCGAGCCTAGCAAAGATAAAGGCGGGCCAAGGCTTTCTAACGAATCTCGAACAAGGGCTAAATGTGTCGGGATTGAAGGAGAACCTTCTAGAAATAAGAGCCATGGTGGACGTTGGCGGGGGCCCTAAAGAAGAGATCGTGGCATTTGCCACTCGTGGTTCGAATCCTACAAAGATCCATAAACAAGCTTGCAAGCGTGCTGTAATTGCATTGATCATTTCTGAACCAGAGAATGGTCCAGTTCCAATGGGGGCTAGTTAGCAGTTCCTTCGATCGATCATTTTTCTATATCAAAGTTGGGCTAAAAATAGGACCATTTGAAGGAAATTCGAAGCCATGTAAAACTGCAAGGGCTAGCGACTTTGAACTGTTGCGGTTGCGCAAGTTTCTGTTGCAAAAAAATAGTATTTATTGAAGTCGACACTGGGAATTGAGGGGAATGCGAGTGACAAGTTCATCACCAGGTATTTCTCTGAAAGCACTGTTAATGAGTGCAAAATCAAAAGCAGTTCAAGAGCTGTTCCCATCATCGGTGATCGAACTTGTTGAAAGGATGTCTCCAGGGTTGTTGGGTACTCATGAGGTAAATCGCATTGCCGCAGTAATTCTTGACCCTGCAGAAGTGTTGCTTGATACCGCTACCCGGTTGAAAATTATCAGACTGCTTCCGCTCGCCAAAGCGCGTGAGCTTTGCACGACACTGGGCCTTATGATTGAACGAAGTCCCTATGAAACCATAGAGGCAAAGATCGGCGAAATTGGTATCAATCAACTTTTCGATTTTTTTGGAATCGTCGATGATCCACGTGCACCCAAATTTGCCGCTCCTTCATCGCAGAGTGTTACTGCAGCCTATGGCCTGTTTCCCCACCAACGAGTTGCCGCTAGCAAGGTTGCAGCTGCTCTAACGAAACCTCCACGTAAAGTTGTGCTTCACATGCCAACCGGCGCAGGAAAAACGCGTACTGCTATGCACCTAGCGGCCCGCCATCTGCGCGAGCACGGACCTACGGTCGTCATTTGGCTGGCACAAAACCGGGAACTGTTGGACCAAGCTGCGGAAGAATTTGAAAAAGCATGGGCACCACTGGGTGATCGCGATGTGCAGCTTATGAGGTTCTGGGGAAGCAAGCGCGCGCCACTTGCGGATCTAAATGACGGGTTACTTGTCGCGGGCTTGGCAAAGATGGTGGCATTGGACGCCAGGGACGCGAACACGATCCTAACTCTCGCTGATCGAGCTTCACTAATCGTTATCGACGAAGCTCACCAAGCAATTGCACCGACTTATGCGCGCGTTTTGCGGGCTTTGAGTTCAAAACGCCCAGACAATGCTCTCTTGGGCCTTACAGCCACACCGGGGCGTAGTTGGTCGGAGATTGACGAAGACAAGCGCCTTTCCGATTTTTTTGAAGGGCAGAAAGTCGTTCTTGAAATTGAGGGATATGATGACCCGGTAACTTTCCTTATGGATCAAGAGTACCTGGCTCGGCCCAACTTTCGCCAACTTAAAGCACCGGCCGAAACCTGCCTCGACAAGGCTGATATTCGCTCGCTGGAAAACGACCCGGACCTCACGGATGATCTTCTGGAGAAGATTGGTCTCGACGCGGCGCGTAACGAAGCCATCCTGTCAGCAATTTTTGACGCGTTGACGCGGCATGACCGTATAATCGTATTTACCCCGTCGGTAGATAACGCAAGGCTGCTGCAAGCGATGCTGACAATTAAGAACATAGAGGCTCTCTTTGTCGCTGGAGAGACTGAAGGCGGCGAACGCGAGCGACGTATCAAGCGCTACAAGTCTAGTGGACCCGGCAAGATCGTCATGTTGAACTATGGCGTACTGACCACTGGATTTGACGCTCCACGCACGAGTTGCGCGATTATTGCGCGGCCGACAAAATCGCTTGTCCTGTACAGCCAAATGGTCGGTCGGGCAACTCGAGGTCTTCGAGCTGGTGGCAACAAAGAAGCGGAAATCATTACGGTTACTGATCCCGATCTACCTGGGTTTGGAAGCGTGACGGAAGCATTTCAAAACTGGGAGGATGTCTGGCATGAACCAGATTACGGCTAACGAAACAAACAGATTCAATGGCGACATCATTCCCACGGAGCTAGCCGTGCGCGCGATGCGTGACAGCGGTTATAGAAATACAGACTATGCGCTGGCCGAACTCATCGATAACTCAGTTCAGGCTAATGCTTCACAAGTCGATGTCGTTTGTTTCGAAGTAATGAAACAAGTCAACCAACGCAAAAGCCGACGAATTGACCAGATCGCTGTCATTGACAATGGTGACGGTATGACACCGGAGACACTACGCATCGCACTCCAATTTGGCAACGGCACGCATTTGAAGGACCGAAAAGGAATTGGCCGTTTTGGCATGGGGCTTCCCAACTCTTCGATCTCTCAGTGTCGGCGCTTGGAGGTTTGGTCCTGGCAGGCCGGGCCGCAGAACGCGATGTGGACCTATCTCGACGTGGATGAGATCGAGCAAGGACTTCTGAAGTCGGTACCAGTACCAGAGCAAAGGCCAGTGCCACAGGAATGGCGTGATAGGTCAGATGTCATCGGCACTTCCGGTACACTCGTGCTTTGGTCGAATTTTGACGATCACAGACTGCAATGGCGCGGTGCCAAGGCTACTCTGGAAAACACTGAGGTCCTTATTGGGAGGATGTATCGCAAGTTTATCGATGCGGGCGACCTTGCCATTCGATTGACGGCTTATAGTGAAGACGGTGCATCATTTGATGCGCCGGCACGGGTAAATGACCCACTTTACTTGATGCCAAATTCATCTACGCCCGCCCCTTTCGACAAAGAACCCATGTTTCAAAAATGGGGAGAGGGCGATCAATCTTTTGAAATTGAGTTGGATGGAGAGATTCACACAGTTCTTGTCCGGATCAGTTGGGCCAAAGAGGATACAATTACGCGGGGATCTTCACCGGACCGCGGATCAATGCCATATGGCAAACATTCCGCCAGGAACGTCGGGGTTTCTGTCGTACGTGAGCGCAGAGAACTTGAGCTCGATAAGGGTTGGACGATTGGATACGATCCACGCGAACGTTGGTGGGGGATCGAGGTCGAATTCCCATCGGCGCTTGATGAAATATTCGGAGTTACAAACAACAAGCAGCACGCAAACACCTTTGCTGCCATGGCGCAATTCGACTGGACCGACGAAGCCGAGCCGGGTGAGCCACGTTCCGCGTTCCGCGAGCGCCTTCAGGCAGATGGCGACCCACGTTCGCTGCTTATCGATGTTGCTGAATACATTCACGAGCAACTCGATGAAATTCGACGCCGGGTAAAAGCACAGACAAAGGGCAAGCGCAGCTCGCAGAAACGTCACGAAGATCCTGACGTCGACGATCAGGCAAGTGACAAATTCCGCGAGCGCGCCGAATCTGGCCACGAAACCGAGACAGATGAGGCGGGATTTACCGATCAGGACAAGACAGAACTCGAAGCTGATTTGGTTGAGAATGACCACTACTCAGCCCAAGACGCCAAGAACATCACTGAAGCCGTGGTAAGCCGAAAACGCAAAGTGCAATTTTCTACAGGTCACCTCGATGGTCACCATTTTTTCTCAACCAAACAGTTTGGTGACCTGACAAAGATCACTTTCAACACCAATCACCCCATCTATGAACAACTTTTGGAAGCACTAAATCCCGAAACCGATGATGACACAGACGGACTCTGTTGCACAAATCGGCTGATGGTCAGAGTCCCCCTTTCCCCGGACGGACTTATCCCACAGCCTCGGTAATGGGTATGCCGAGCGCAGTGTAGCCGTTCATGACGGCGATGCGGACCTGGACTTCTGCGACCTGTCGGTCGAAGTCCCGCGCCACGAGGCGCTGCCCCAGCAGTTTAATGCAGTGCATCTTGGTCTCGACGCGGCTTCGGCGGTGGTATCCGCTCCAGTTTCGCCAGATCGCGCGGCCGAGGTATTTCGAAGCTCGCAGGGCCTCATTTCTGGCTACGGCACCAGCAGTGACGGTCCTCCAAGGCTTCGCGTTCTTGCGGGGCGGGATGACGGCATGGGCGCCGCGGTTAGCGATCGCATCATGGCACTTGCGGGTATCATAGGCACCATCAGCGGTAACGCTGCCGATCTCTTCGCTTGCTGGGATCTGGCTGAGCAGATCGGGCAGCACCGGCGCATCACCGATGTGGCTCCCGGTGATCTCGACGGCCCGAATCTCCAGTGTTTGCTCATCGATCCCAAGATGTATCTTGCGCCAGACCCGCCGCTTGGGCCCACCATGCTTGCGTGCGTTCCACTCGCCTTCACCCTCGACCTTGATGCCGGTGCTATCGATCAGCAGGTGCAGTGGGCCGTTGGAGCCACGATATGGGATGTTCACGGCCAGCGTCTTCTGGCGGCGCGATAGCGTGCTGAAGTCCGGCACCACCCAATTCAAACCGATGAGACGCAACAGGCTCTCGACGAACCCGGTCGTCTGCCTGAGTGCCATACCGAACAGCACCTTCATTGTCAGGCAAGTCTGAATGGCAGTATCGCTGTAGGATCGCTGTCGGCCACGTTTGCCACTCGGTGTAGCATCCCAGATCATCTCGGGGTCAAACCAGATCGTCAGCGACCCACGGCGCTTGAGCGCTTCGTTATAGGCCGACCAGTTCGTGGTCTTGTAAGTCGGGGGTATGTGTCTGCTCATGCATCCCAGTTACCACGCTGGATTCACGAGATGAATCCCTCACGCGATTTGTGCAACAGAGCCGGTGCCGGTAGGAAGTAGTTAGTGTGAAGGTCGCGCACGGAGGTAAAAGTTCGCAGCATCTCGGCATGAAATTCGAGATCAGACATAGACTCCTCGGAGGACTCCAGTTTTTGTAGCAACAGATTGAGCGCTTGGATCGGGCGAACAGCATGCATGCTTTCCTTCAGAGGCAGGTGCACATAATTGTCCCGCATCAGGACTATGCCCTGACGCACAAGTTGAAGCTTCTCCTCTGTTTCCAGTTCGCTTGGTGATTGCCGAAAATCCGGCAACGTCTCAGTCGCGGCCATTACGGTTTTTACTGCTTTGTTCGTGCCGGCTAAGAAGGGGGCGGCCAAGGTCCCACGCCGGTCGCTTGCTTTCGCTTTTGGTTCGTTTAGCGACCGCTTGAGTGTTTTGCGTGCCATGTTTTTCTCCAAAATCAAATTCAATACAGTTCGAATGCGCGAATAAAGGTTTCTTCCTCAAGTAATAGAAATTCTGTATGCACCTACCTTAGCGAGAGCGCAGCAAGAATCAAATTAGAACCTCGAACCCGACTTCGCTACGATCTTTTGGAGCGGCACAGACGCAGCAATACCCGCCAAACATCAGCCGCTGGGACGCATCGACAGATTGCGTTGGTGACCTTCAGGCGGCAGATTTTCGGTAATCTGCTGCTAAACCCATCAGTATGCCTATTCGGCCGTGTGGCGAAAAATGTTCGGGCCGGTTGTTTGGAGGCGGGCCACTGGGATGGTAATCCCCCCATTTTTAACAGGCTGCTGAAAAAGGATTTCGAAGCGTTGTTTTCGTCGAGCTGCTTGATGCCCGTCACGATCCATTTTTGTCAGCTCGATGAGAGGATGCGAAAATCGGCCCCGATCGGCGTCATCAAGGGCAGCCTCGGACTTTTTAAGCAGCCTGTTAATGGGGCCCAAGGGCTTTGATGATGTGACCGCCCCCCGACGGCATGAATGTGCCAAGGTGGGTCTGCAACGATCCACAAAGGAGTACGGTTATGTCGGAGATTATCGTGGTCGGGCTCGACCTTGCGAAGAATGTGTTCAAGGCGTATGCGGCCAATGCGTCGGCCCGGGCGGTGCTGCGTAAGAAGCTGAAACGGGATCAGGTCCTTGAGTTTTTCGGATGGCTGCCGTCCTGCGTCGTTGCGATGGAAGCCTGTGGCGGCGCGTATTTCTGGGGTCGCGAGATCGGCAAGTTGGGCCATGACGTGCGGCTGATCCCGCCAGCCTACGTGAAGCCCTTCGTGAAGCGTCAGAAAAACGACGCGGCCAATGCCGAGGCGATCTGTGAGGCCGCACTGCGCCCGACGATGCGGTTCGTATCCATGAACCAGGTCGTCTGCCTCAAAGGCAATCCGAAAAGAACTTTGATGGTCAGGCAAGCGTGCATCGCAGCATCGCTGTAATCCTGCTGACGTCCCCTCTTGCCACAAGGTTGCGCCTCCCTCCCCATCTCATCATTAAACCAGATCGATAGTGAACCGCGCTGCTTTGGCGCTAGAATATAGCCTGACCAATTTTTGGTCTTGTAAGTCGTCGGTATCCAGCCCCTCATTCTCTCCAGCTATCACGCTGAATTCCTGAGGTGAATCCTACAAGGCAGTCGTGCAACAAAGACATTGCGCACACTAAATAGTTGTGTTTTTTGAAATTTTCCAATACGATTGACGAAGAAAAATGTAGGTCAATGGCGTCTGACTGTTTCGTCGCGCCGGAATATTTTTCGTTTGAATTACAGAAGCCGATTCTCTGGGGGGAATGAATTGCGTGGGATTCTGAACAGTTTTTCTTGTTGCGTTTGTAATAGCCAAACGGTTTCAAGACTCGGATCATCCCTTCTTCCACAAGCTCACTTTTTCTTTCTTGCCCTGGCCTTTATCGGGTTTCAGTCGAGTCCCGCGGGCGCGCTAAGTCTTTGCCCCCTTTCGGAACAGATGCGGTCGCTTCCGGCGACGATACAGGTTCCTCCGAATGCCGAGGCACCGCAGGCTGCCAGATTGGGTCCGATCGACCGGTTCTATGTCGCGCTTGCCGAGTTGAACGGCCATCTCGATGGCGTTCCTAGACTGGTGTATCCGCTTGGCTCCAACAGCCTCAGCTCGAAAGGTCAGGCCTGTCTGGATACGCTTGGGAGGTTGTTCCGCTCCGCGATGCGCGAGTCCCAAGGCAGCGGCGCCGCGCAAGCGGGCCTTGTGGTAATCGGGCACACCGACGCGTCGGGTTCGGCTGAAAGAAACTACCGGTTGTCATTTGAGCGGGCCAATGCGGTGGCCGAGCTGTTACGCCGCTATTCGGGACGCGTTCGTGCCGAGGGCCGGGGATTTTCCGAACCCTGGTTCTGCGGCGTGGGGACAAGTGACCAAAGTGGTGTTCCGGACGCCGCACAGATTGCGGCTTGCAAGATCACCGACGCCGAACTTTCCGCGGGTGAGGGCCTTTCTTCACCTGTGGAGCGCGTGCCACCCGATCGCCGCGTTGAAATTCGGGTTGCGGGAAGCAGTATCGCGGGACCCAAGCTGGAGCCGTTGACAAAGCTGGTCTCATCCGAGGGCGGCGGCCCGCTATTGCGGGAAGTAGTGACCGGTGCGAAGGGCGGACGCGGCTATTTCGTCCAGCGCATGCGCCTTTATCCTGTCGAGACGGCACCGCTGGCACCGGTTGTAGTCGAGGTCGGGCAACGCTTGAGGCGGCGTACGGTCGAACAATGCGAAGCAATCAATCTACCTGCCATGAACTGGCGGCTGGTGCCGACGACAGTAGCCGTCGGGAAGTTTCAAGAAAGAAATCTGTACTACCGGATGCGGATCACGCCAGTTGTGACCGTGTCCTCCGTTCGTCCCCAGTTTTTCAAGCTGGAGGTTTTGCTGGCGACCGGTTTGGTCGATCAGGTCGCGCCGCCGGGAGATTCCGCGGCGCTTATCGACGAGGATGGCAGCGACGATCCGTATCCCCGGATGGAACTCGGGCTTGGCGTGCCGGAGTACTGGAGGACGCGCTTGCGTCTACGCGAGGATATCGAGGCCTTCTTTGGGACGTCCGGGGCAAGTCTACTGA
This sequence comes from Roseovarius sp. M141, assembly GCF_024355225.1. Lineage (NCBI taxonomy): Bacteria > Pseudomonadati > Pseudomonadota > Alphaproteobacteria > Rhodobacterales > Roseobacteraceae > Roseovarius > Roseovarius sp. M141. The sequence continues at coordinate 2,769,213 of NZ_VCNH01000008.1, read as the reverse complement.
AGGCGGCCGTGAGCGACTGCTGGTATCCGCCAGGAGCCTCGAACGCTTCGCCCCCGGACGGCCAACTGGCGGACTGGATCGCTCGCGAAGTCCGGGACTCCATGCCGCTCGATTTCGATGGCATATGGGGCGAGGCGCATGACCATGACCCGCGCACGCGGATGTTCGGCCTGTTCCCCGGGCATCACTTGCGGGTGATGGCGGGTGGGTATGGTTTGGCTACGGGCAGTGGAAGCTCTTTCTCAAACCCAGCACTCTTTGGCGTGCAACAGGACCTTTTGCTCTATGCTTCGCCAGTGGGGGTTTTTTCGTCGAAATTGGATTCAGAGGACTTAGCGGTTCAACCCGGTTCATCAGGAAACCTCTCCGTGTCACTTGATCCAGCGCTTGCCTCCACCTGGCAGGGCATTGGCACGGCAACGGATATCGATGACCTGCATTCGCTAGGTGATCCAAAAATTGCCTATAACCTTGACGATCCTCGTGAGTTGGAACGGTTTCTGCGCGGGCGTGTGGTGAGGGTTTTTCAACCCGGGCCGACCCGGGGTGAAACTGCGCTTAGCGCTCTCAAGGACAGGCTACTGAGGATTAATACGGACATCAATTTTGGTGCACCAGATGACTTGAGAGACACAATTCTGGTGGGGGCACCAACGCTGCGTTCATTGGAAACTTTTGCTGCGTTCTACGAACTTGATAATCCAGCCGGTTCGATCCGGCTCGCCGACAAAGAGAACTTAGAAGTGCTATGTCGTGCGCTTATGGTGCCGGACGAGGTGACAATCGGTTCTGTGCTGGGAGACAGGCCGCTGAGCAAGGCGGATGCCGAAAAGCTGCGGGAGCTTGGTAAGGAAGGCACGCGCTGCGGGTACTTCCGCCACAACGTGCTGATGTCGCTCTTGCTGGACGTCAATTTGCGCTTGACAGAACTTCGGCTGCCGCTGGGCACGCGCCTCGGCGCCATGCTGGGCTCCGACGAACTCGCGCCTTGCTTCGAGCACACCGGGGTCGCAATGGGTGAGAAAGGTTTCTCGGAGTTTCCGTCCAATGCCCAACCGGACTGGGACCTGTCCATCCGCGACCTTGGCGACCGTTTCGGACGACCGGATCTGGTCGATGCTGACGATTGCCGGCTTCTTGCACTACCTATTATTGAAGGAGGGAACATCAGATGGTGATCATGAACAAGCCGGACGACTTGAACATCTATCTCTCCGACCAAGGCCCTGATGGGGGTGGCGTTGCGTTCCTGCCTGCTGTTGACACAGGGGCGACAACCCTGGAGTTGAGTGAAGCAGATACTCAAACCGGATTCTTTGCTGCCTGGACCGGGCAAGTCGACCCGCAATCCGTCGAAACGCTCTTGGGAGAGACGCGTGAACGCGTGGTCGACGGAAGGCGCGCGTTTTTCCAGTTCCTTACTCCGGGCATCAAAGATCCCGGCTTAGTCTTGCATGCTGTAGGTGATACGGCAGAGCAGGAAGAGATCACGCCAAACCAGAACCAGGGCCTAGACATTCCGAGGGTGTTAGAACTGTCGTTGAAAGCTTCTAAGATATCTCTGGCAAACAATGTCCTCACGCTGACTCCTTTGGACACCAGTCGCTTTCATCTCCTTTCGAAAGTCGACAACTTCCTCCTGACCGGATTTGGTATTTGCCTTGAAGGAACCCTCGCCGGTTGCTTCAAAGGCGACTTCCAAGTGCAACGCGGTGAATTGCGCCGCAACGGGTTCGTTGTTTCGATGGCAACTAAGGGGAAAAAATTCTTCGACCCGGATGACCCATTCGGAGGCAGCGGATTTTTGATCGAGAAAGACGAGCGCCAGATCGTTGTCGATGGCGCAGACGGCGCGGGTGTCGCTCTGACGCTCTTCATGGACCCGCTTGCCGCGCTCAATCTCAAACGAACGTTTTTTGCGATCCCGGAAGGGAAACCGGTGCTGTCGGCACTGGGGACAACAAAAGGGCACAACGTTATTCTCAGCGCGAAACGACCGGCTCATATCAACGGGGGCGAGATACCGCCCGAGCACCTGCCGCGGTTTTCCATCGTGCAGGAGAGAAGCGGCATGAACAATGACGACTCGGTCGTCCGGAAAAACGTCACTCTGGTCCTAGAGGGCGATTTCGACATCAAACTCGTGGATGAAAGGTTGCGTCACTCCCTGGTGGACAGCGACGCCGTGCCTGACGAGATCGGTATCGTGATCGGCGACAGTCCGCACGAGTACCTTGCCGCTCCTCCCGTCACACCTTTGGATGAAGACAGTTCACTGACATTATCGCTGCGGCGCGGGCCGAATTTTCTGGGCTCGTCTGATCCTAGCGCACCATTCGACATAACCGCCGAAAGCGACGACGCAACCGCCGATCAGACCATCTACGGCAAGCTGAGCCGAGGAGATGTGGAGGGTCCGGTTGTCTCGGAGGCGCGCAATGTCCGGAGGCTGAATGCAGAAGACAGTTCGAATGTGCGGCACGATCCCTTCCGGCTTGAGCCCGTAGGTTCGGCCGCTGACACGGACAAAGGTGTTCCACCCGGCATGGTCCCGATCCTGCCGCGCGCCGATGCGGACGCGATCAAAGCACCGGTGTCGGCCGACGGAGTCCTAGACGCCGCCGAGGAGGAGACCAGGACAGATGCCGACCCGACCGAAGCGCTTGCGGATGCGTTGATCGACGGCGAGGAGGCCGCGGTTTCCATTGCCGATATGGTTGCACGAGAGCGACGCAAGTTACTGAAACTGAGAGAGAAAACAGGTGGGTTTTCAGATGGGGCTGCGGACTCCGCCGACGCAGACATTGACGAGGACAATCAACCAGTTCGGCAGACACCGCTCGGGTTCGAGATCGTTCAGGACGGCGACTTCATCAAGAAGGTCATCTTGGCACGGACGCCCGCCAGCGCACCTAGAAACGGGACGTTGGAGATCGTGCCTTCCGAGGGAAAAGAGTCGATCGACAGCAGGTTTCTGAACGCGATTGTTCGCAATCAGTTGTTTGTGGTGGCGAACCGGTCGGGAAGCGCCACAGCCGATTTTGGCTTGCGCGGTGTCCTCGAGCTGTCCGGCTGGGGCTTTGAAATCAATCTCTGGGAAGGCTGGAAGGAAGAAATCACGGGTGTGCCGCCGATCGTACCGATCGTGATCATCAAGGGTTATGAGGGAAGATCCATCTCCGAACTGATGGAGACACCGGATCAATGGTCGGCCCGGGATTTCCTGGTTACGCAGAATGGAGGTCAAACTGCGGAAGAATATGCGCTGTCAGTCTTCAAAGAGTCGGTGGAGAAGGCCAACGAAAAGCCCAACGGCGCCGACAGGCCGCCCGAGGCGTTCAAGAAGTTTCGCGAGATCGTCAATGACAAGACCTGGAATGGCGTTCTTGTCATAAACGTTCCGATCCCGTCGCAGGTTCTGCCCGATGAAATCAAGGGGCTGCTCGGCGGGATGGACATGTCCAAATTCCGCGCACACCACATTGGCATACCGGTACGCCAGATTACCGGCGCAAAATTCTCAAAGGCCTTCGCGGCGATCAATTACGAGGTCGGCGAAGGCGAAGAAGACACCGTGTCCTACAACACCGAACTGGAGCATGGCGATATTCCAGGTCCCCGCTTGGCGCACAATGGTTCTGACGGCGGGAAACTTGAGAACGGGACGTTCAGCGAACGATTTGCGATGCGAGTCAAGCTGTTGCGCGTCGGGTTCGATGCAGGAAAAATCCAGAACTTCGCCTGCAAGCTAGATCTCAAGATTGGCTCGTTCTTCCACAACAAGTTCGGGAACGACAACGACATAAGGTACAAAGTCATCGAGCTCGATGGCCGTTTTCGGCGCGATGGTGAAAAGGTCACGTACGACTTCATGGCTGCGCCAGATTTCCGCATTGACGAGAACGACCTCGACGTCATCCCGCTCATCAAGTCCGTCTACATCGAACGCGTAAGTTATACCACGACTATCACCAAAAACGACGATGGCACCGAAACAACGGATTCGCGGTTCGACATCTCGGGAGATGTCGATTTCAAGAAACTCGGCGACATAGATGTCTTCGGAGATGGCGAGATCAGTTTCCGCAATCTCGGCATCGACATGCGTTTCAAGCTGCCGAAGATCGGCAGGGTCAGTTGGCCGAGTTTCCGGTTCTCGCCGGGTGCACTTTTGTTCGATTTCCATAAGGTGAAATCCGGAGGTGGGGATTGGAATTTCTGGAATTCGCTCCCTCTAAAATTCACTGGGTTCGGGTGGCTTGGGGACGTGCTGACCCTACCGAAGCTCGGATTTCTTTCACTCGGACGCACTGGTGGCGATAATGATAGCGAGGGTGCACCGTTCTTTCTAAAGTTCGACCTCGATCTCGGTTCGCTCGGGTCGTTCGCATCCCGGTTGGCCGACTTCAAGATGGAGCTCGGTCTTGTCTTTGGCCTAGACAAAAAAAGCCGGCCAAGTTGGGATTTTGGGTTCCGGTTTGCCGGTGCTGGCGGCACCGGGCTTGAGATTGGACTGCAAGGTTTCCTGAAACTTGCTTGCGACCGCTACAAGCTCGTTCGGCTCGAATACGACGATGAGGGCGAGACCAAGACATACTGGGCCTTCATGGGCTTGAATGCCCGGCTTTACGTATTCGGCAACCGGATACCGCCGGAGGACAAAGATAATCCGAACCGGGCGGCCAGCATTTACCTTTTCGTAGACCCCGAGAAGCTTGAGGGGGAGAAAGAGATTGGCTGGCTGCTTGCGACAACTGAACAGTTCGACTCGGAACTGTTGAAAGTGCCGACATTTGCACTTGGCCAACGTATCAAGCCATTTGAGCTTCCGGCCAACGAGCGGATCCAGACCAGGGATGTCCTTGAGAAGTTCAACACACTGACGCTCGGCATGCCGAACGAGGCCAAGGGCGCGGATCCGGACGTCGTACCAAACTTCCCAGAAGATATCCGCTACGCACCCGATTATGGCTGGACCATCGGGTTCAAGGGTATTTTCTATGACCTTGTCCATATCGGCTTTGTGTCCGTCGATCCCGAGTTGGCTGGGATACTACTCGATGTGAAGCTATCAGAAGGATCGTCGGATAGCTTGTTTTCCGTCGACGTCCTCTACCGGAAGCTCGCGGACGATCTCGGTGTCTACGCCATAGAAATAGAACTGCCCCCGTCGCTGCGGAACTGGCAGTTCGGTGCCGTCGGGATCACCATTCCCGTGATCGGAGTGGAAATATTCACCGACGGCAATTGGGGTGTGGATATCGGCTATCCCCACGACAAGGACTTCCAGCGATCATTCGCTGTGAACGTATTCCCTTTTGTCGGTGCGGGCGGCTTCTTCTACCGGCGCGTGGCGGGTCCGGCTTCTCGCCTCGTTCCGCAAGCGGCAAAGGCCATCGACGGAACGCTCATCCGCTACGACCCCGTCACCGAGGTCGGCATGGGCATGCGTGTCGGTTTAGGGGTGACCCTTGCGCAAGGCGTTCTGAATGCGGGACTGTCAGTGACGGTTTATGGCTACCTTGTTGGTGCCTACGGCAAGCTCAATAACCCGAACAATCTGCCGACGCCGGCCAAGCGGAGCTACATCACCGTTTGGGGGGCCGTGGGGATCATGGGCGAACTCTACGGTTACGTTGATTTCGGCATCGTCAAAGCGGGTGTCTTCGTCCAGCTTTATGTCGAGGTCGGCCTGCGCTTCGAGACGGACCGTGCAACCGAACTCTATCTGGAAGTCGGTGTCCGGGTCCGGGTTCGGGTCGTGATCGGTTCGTTCAAAGTCTTCGGCAAGCGGATTGAGATCGCTATCACCTTCTCGTTCGCCACGAAAGTCCGGTTCAGCCGGTTCATCGGTTCGAACAAGAACCAAGAATACTACGTCCGCACGAATCTCGCACCGCTTGACGGGCTAGATCAGGAACGCCCCGACGTCGTTCCCCTGCGTCCGGCGACGACTTGGATGAACGCCCCTGCTCCCAGCGATTGGAGCGAAATCGAGGGCAAGATTCCGTTGTCCGTCGTGCTGCAGCCCGACCTTACCGTCGCTCCTGCCGCTGCCGATGGCACGCTCGAGGTGCATGCCGTGTATTCGATGGCGGCCACGATCAATGCCGATATAGATATGCCGATCGAACGGCTGGTACAGGCGCTGACCGCCTGGGCGATCTGTGCCGGGCTGGAGATCGAGCCGGAGGACCTCAAGACCCTTGCGATACGGCCGGAGGAGTTGAACATCGTAGCGGAACGGCTGGCGACGCCCGGGCGGAGCGGGCCGAGCTACGATCAGATCGTCGCGTTCCTGAAAGACCATTTCCCGGGAACGGTCGAGGAACCCGCAGAGAACCTGGAACAACTGGGCCAGAACGCTCCTCGCGCGGCATTGATGCCTATGCCGGAGGGGGTCGTCTTCCGCCGCGTTTTCAAGACGACCGACGAAGAGGGCAAAGTGGTCGAGGAAGCGCGAGACCATCGCCCGTCCGACTTCGATTTTGTCGATAATGAGTATCGCAGCCTGCTTGAGACCGGGATTTCCCGCTTTATGCACGATCAGCGGACGCGGTCACCGTCTGCGCTCGACTCGGACACCAAGGAAAGCCTTGCGCGCGTTCTCACCGAAGAGTGGGTCGAAATGATCATGCGGGCAGGAACCGCGGAACTGGTCGACCGGCTGACGGACGGGCTGGAGGATGCCGATGACGAAGATCAGTCGAACGAAGTAAGCGACGTCTATATGGGTGCCGCCGATTTGATCGGCACACTCCTGTCTCCCTCGCGCTGGGCGGACGATGCCGAAGGCGACGCTGCTTCCTCCGCTGCGGAAGAGATTGCGGTGACGGCCGGGCGTTTCTTCGCCTACGGTCAACGGTTGCCCGAGCCGACGGACCCTGCCGACCTCCCGGAAGGTCAAGAAAAAACGCCGGACGGCCGAGATGGGTCGAGCGTTCCGGAAGATCGCTTCTTCCACGCAATACACCGCCTGGGCGGAATGCAGTTCGCGCTTGGAGATGCGATCCGCCTTGAGATCCCGGAAGGCACGTACGACTCTTGGCTCGATGTTCCTGCTGGCATCGATACGGGTAGCGAGAATGATATCTCTTCAGCCGACGTCCAGGCATTCGCCAATGCGGCCCGGGGCTGGACAGAAGGCTCCAAGCCGGGCCTTGCGGTCGGCGAGTTCTTCGACAGCAAGCCGCACCGCATCTCACTTGGGATCATGCGGATGGCCTCCAATCTGGACCAGGCCGTCTATGACGGAGATGACCCCGAACAAATCTCTCACTTTGATCCGAAGAAGAAGATCTGGCTGTTGAATAACGATGCCCGTAAAGCATTGATTGAACAGGACGGCGCGCCGGATATTCGCATCGCCTCACCCCGCAACGGTGCCGCAAGGACCTTCGACAAGGTAGCCACAGGGCTGCATCCGACGATTGTGCTCGACGTAGCCATTCGCAGGCCGAACGCGAAGCGATTCGACGGTGCCGGGCTGGAAACGGATCCGGCGTCCACACAGAACGCGTTCGAAATCGCAGCATTGCCGGAGCCGGAGCGCAGATTGCTCGATGTCTTCGCGCCGGCGGCGCATCAGGAGAACGCGACCGAACCGCCAAATATTGCTGGCATCCGCATCTATGTGCCGACCAAGGAGGGGTATCGGGCACTCAATGACGGTGGCAAGGGTGAAGCACTGACGATCGTGCAGTCCAACCTTTCCACTGAAATTGCTCCGTCCGGCGGCATCTTGGATACCGACGAAGCGCCCAAGCGTATCGCCCCCGTGGCGGATCGGAAAGCCGATGCTGTCGGGTTTCTGCAGCTTCTCCGCCAGGCGACACTGGTGAACACGGGCGGCTACACACTGAGCTACCCGAATGCCGAGGCCGATCTGGCCGAGCTTGTGGACGCAGCGGGGCAGGGAGACCCAGTAAACGCCGCAGCGCGCATTCGGATTGTCGTCGCGTTGAAGGACGCTCGCGACGGGCTTCGTTATTCCAACGCACTACTGAGTGACGACAAACTGGGGCAGGACATAAGCGTCGCACCGACAGCAGTGGTCGGATTGTCCGCTGGACAAACACGCGCACCGCTGCACGACCCGGGCGTGATTCCGATCCGTGTAACTCGGGCTGCTCCCGAAGACGACGAGGTACATGCTGTTGCAATCCAGGTTCAGGAGCGGTTTACGAACCTCGCACTTGAAGCTTCGGTGCTGAAGAAGAACGAAGACGGCGACTGGGAAGAAATCGGCAAGCGTCAATTTTCCGACCAGTCCATCGCTACGGGTCCAGACTTCGTAGATCCGGTGGACGCTACGGAACAGGCGCCAGAGGAAACGGAGGATGGCGATAAGGATAAGAAGAGCAAGCCGCGTATCTATCGCGTCGCCATTCCTGCCGCCGGCATCGCGTTTGGCCCCAAAGCGGCGGATCGCGCCTATGAGCTTGTCGGCTGCAAAGTCGCGGTGGACGGCGTCTGGCGCGACATCTACGGAAACAGCTTTCCTGCTGCGCGCAATCCGATCGAAATAGATGTACACTACTCGGACCGCCTGACAGGGCTAGGCGGGCTGCCGCATCAGCGCTTGTCCTACTGGCCGATGCCAGATCGTCGGATTCGCGTCGGCATGGAAAGCCGGTTTGACGCTTTGACGGAATTGGATCTGCCAGAAGATATGGGCGGAGAAGGCGACCCAATTCCACAGACTTGGCTGCGCCAGAAAGTGCGGGATCTAGAACGCGACATGGCGCTGATTAAGCGCGCGCGTCTGCAATTGCTCGACAAAGGCGTAACCGTGGCTCTTACATGCCCGCTGGGGACTGTCGAGCTTAGCAAGTCCAGACTTGCAGACCATATCCTAGAAGTTCTCGACCAACTGAATCAAGTGAGCGATGTGTTCAAGGGCGGCTTACCGGAAGGCGGAGACAAACGCGGCGCCATCCGAGGCAAGCTATACGATTTTGTCCGCCCGCCCAAAGACGACGAAAGGAAGCCGCCGCAGCTCTGGCTGTTCTGGGACGAGACTGCCGCATTCACTGAAACACCGGTCGGGAATTTCACCGAGTTTGACGTGACGCTCCGCGTTTACCGCCCAGACCCGCTTGAGGCTCCGGACCTGTACGACGACGGGGTGTTGCTTCCGGTAAACGAGGATGGGCAGAGATTGCCTGACCCGGACCTTTCAGAAATCTGGACACATGAGCAGATCCTTTCGTCCAACGTCATCGGTGACGCAAACAATGTTCAGCCGGAGGACATTGAAGGTTTCGGCGGCACGACAGAGGGGCTCCTTCAGGCATTGGCGAAATGTGCTACGGAGCACCGCATCGCGACGGGATACAGCGAAAAAGAAGTTTCCACCGAAAGGGCGATCTGGCTGATCCGCAACAGCTATATTGACATGGTCAGCAGCGCACAGATCAATCTGCAGAAGCCTCTGGCCTATGCCTTCCCGCCGCTCAGGAACGCGCCATTGAGCTATGAATTCAAGCTGGTTCGAAGAGGGGTCCCCGAAGTTGAAAAACGCGGCATCATTGATGCGGATGCCGATGCCTATGGCCGTGTCGCACTGGAACGGCTTGAACATCTGCTGTCTCCCGCATTGACGGTTCCGCTACTGAATGCGAATGGGGGCGATGCCGCGAAGCGTCAGGCTCTGACGGCTGCAATCGGTGATCTGATGAATGCCAAGGACGCTCTTGCAGGCGAACTGTCGCGGCGCCTGAGTCTTGTTTTCAAAGACGACACCATGCCAGCGGACAGCACTCGGACAGGGCGGTTGTTGAACCATGCCAAGGACCGACTCCGCCGCGACCTTCGAAACCATTATCGCACGACGGCGTTTCTTGGGTATTTCGCGGAGAATTCCGAAGGCGTTCCTGGGGAAATTCCCGTTGCGCACGGAAAGCTTCTCTCGCAGGGGGTAGAAGAAAGCAAGATCATTCGGATGACTCCGTTCAACCTGCCTCTAGCACCTGACGACACCCGGATATCCAACGACCTATTCGTTTCCTGCGAAATTCCGCCTTACAAGAATGACCACTCATATCCGACGCCTACGCATCTGGAGTTGACACATGTCCAGCGCAAGGAACGCCCGGATGTTGGCGCCGGAGGCGCAAGTTACCGCGAAGCGGCATGGCTGCAGTTGTATGCACCGGACACTGACCGCTGGACGAAAATCGATCTGCCGGTGAGTGAAGACAGCTTCGTCCCGAATATCCTACGTGGTCTGCCAAGGACACCCCGTATTGAGGAAGAGTGGTTCGAACCTTCGGTCGGCACCTTGGACAAGAACGAAATTAGTGTTTCGATCCGTCGCGCCCGCCAATGGCAGTCGTACCGTGAAATCCAGTGGGAGACCGACGCGACGGATCTTCTGGAGGTGAAGGTCGAATATCGCACTGCGCCCGCGCGTGTCGAAGGAGACTCCGACGGTGACCCGACTCTCATGCTGATGACCTTCGTACTCGAAACCGATCCAGAGATGACGGCCATCGTCGAGCGACTAGACGCAGACGCGTTCATCTGGGTCGCCGGCCGGTTCAAGGCGTACCAACGGGGCGGCGGTTTGCCAATCGACGCCATAGACGCGGAGAGTCCCATTGGTGACAGCGCGGTCTTCCAAGAGAAGGGCGATACGGAAGAACCGGCCGAATTCAGAGCCGACTGGGTCGAATTGGCGTCGCCTCCACTTCTTGTTGATCATAAAGAAAAAGAAGGGGTATTCCCGGACCTCGAAGGCCGGAGCATGTCCTATGGTATTCGAAAGAGATCGAATCAAACCGGCAAGGAAGACCGTACCAACAAGTTCGTCATAACGGGGTCTTTTGAGGAAGAGAAATTCGAGGAAGTTCCCGGGGCCACTGCCAAGGAGGGTTTGGACAAGAGAGTCGTCGGAACACATGGTCTGGATATCCTGACTCATCTGGAGGCCAAGACGATGCTGCTCCACACGCGAAACAGGTTGATCAGGAAACGTGAACCCCAGGACGTGTTCGTTTACAATCTTCCCGCCGTGGTTTCCGGTGAGCCGGTCCGACCCGTCATAGACCGATCCGAGATCGTGGACGGCGGCACGATTTATTTCCGCGATTGGGCAGTCGTCCAGGAGCCATTAGATGGGGCCGAAGAAAGCAGTCTGCAGCGGGTCCTGCTCGACTTCGTCAATGCCTTGATGGGCGATGTCTCGGCGCAGCAGGTCGGCACGACGCGCGCCGACATCGTCTTTGAATACGAAAGCGGACTTTATACCGCCGAGGATGGTGGCGCGATCATTCACTTGGAAGTGTCATACGAACGTCCGGTCAAGCCGACGGAGGCAGACTTTGATGACATGGCCGCGAAAGTGGGGAACTGGCTAAATAACCAGCCTTCCTACACGGCGGACAGGGTTCCGCGCGGGGCGCTGGTGGCGGATGCGCGCGTCTATCTTGTGGATGACGAGGATCGGATGGCACTGCGCCTGCGGCGCGTGCGTTTCGGTTTCATAGATGTTTCGTAGAGGCGGTCGGACCCGAGTGGAAGGAGGATCAAGATGGCGATAATCGGTACCGACCTCAACTCGCGACTGATGACCATGTCGGGCGAAGATACGGTCGAGGTCGTCGTGTTCGTCGCAGACGACGACGAAGAGGATGCCGAGCATCTCTCGGCGAGCCTTGACAGCCCGCAGCCTTCACGCGCTGAAGTTTTGTCGTACCTCCAGGCCCAGGCAGAAGCACGTCAGGCTGATCTCCTGGGCTTTCTTCAGGGTGATGTTGCGGCACAAGGCGGCGCGGCGGACGAGGCGCTCGGGCCGCAAGCGCGCGTCATAGAACGCTTCTGGATCAACAACTCCATTCGCATGGAGGCCAACGCGGCAATGATTTCGCGATTGGCCGATCGCGACGACGTCACCCATATCGAGATGGTGCGGCGCGCGTACCTTGACGACCTACTCGACAACAATCAATTACTAGGTGCCTTGCCCGTCCCTCATAAGCCGGACTCGACAGAAGAAGACGCACCAAAGCCGACATGGAGCGTCAAGCAAATCAATGCTCCCAAGGTGTGGGCGCTGGGGCACAAGGGCGAGGGCGTGCTGGTCGCGGTGATAGACACCGGCGTAAACTACAAACACCCCGATCTGATCGACCGGATGTGGGAGTCGGGTGAATACCCCAATCACGGATACGACTTCTCGGGAGGTGGCGATGACGATCCAATGGATCATCATGGACACGGGTCGAAGGTTGCGGGAATCGTTGCCGGAGACGGCACATCCGGCAAGTCGACAGGCGTTGCACCCGAAGCGAAGATACTCGCGATAAGGATTGGGGAAACGGAAACCGCAATCTGGAATTGCCTGGAATTCGCCATCGCACAGCAGGTGGATGTGATTTCCATGTCGGTGACCTGGAAGGGCCATCAGAACCCCGATTATCCGGGCTGGCGGCGCACCTGCAAACGGATTGAACGGTGCGGTATCGCTCATGCCAACAGTAGCGGCAATCAGGGTAATGAGTCGTACGCTTACCGGATTCCCGGCAACATCGGTGCTCCGGGGAATTGCCCGCCGCCGTGGCTGCACCGTGATTTGCCGCAAAAGGGAGGCACTTGCTCGCCAATGACCTGCGGATCATCCGACCAATCCGATCAACTCAGAGGAAGTTCCGGTCGCGGCCCGGTGGCGTGGGAAAGCGATGAATACGACGACTATCCCTATGAGGATGGCGAGAAGCCCGGCTTGATCAAACCGGATATTTGCGCGCCCGGCAGTTCGACCGACACCTGCGGACATCGGTATTTTGAAGGAGGCTCCGCTGCAAGCCCTTATATAAGTTTCAATGGCACCTCGGCGGCGACACCGCATGTTGCCGGTTGTATGGCGCTGCTGATTTCCGTAGCCAGGGCGGCGGGTACCTCGATAAGGCCAGCGCAGTTGCAAGAGGCGATTGAAATGTCAGCGGTCAGGATGCCCGGGCAGTCGCAGTCAAAGGAGAATCACTATGGCGCCGGACGTATCGACGTGCTTGGCGCATACCGTTATGGCGCGGCGCAGGGGTGGTGGCCGACGGAAACGCAGAATATCAGTTGAGACCGGAAGTGCTACTACCCGTGCCCGGGTGTCTTTCGGTTTCGTCGCAGAGCAATTTCGGCAAATGCCGTGCGATCCAGATCGGTCCTGCTGCAACCTCGGCACGCACCGGTTGGGGCGTGTACGGGTTCTTTCACTGACTGACCAACGAGGAGCGAAAAAATGGAAAACACTGGAGCAGTCGAGCGTCTTGCGGACATAGCCGCGGCGAATGAAGAGCAACTGCGCAGCATCGCATCGGCGACCTCGCTGGCAGAACTCGAGGCGTTGGACGGATTCTCGGATCTTCCGCTCATCTCGGATAAGCTGAACGCTGCCGAGAAGAAGCTATTCGACGAGAACCCAATCGTCGGAGCCGGAGTCCTTCTAAACGCAATTAGCGCAAAAAGCGCAGCGTTGAAACTGTATGAGGGCTCCGAAGCGGTCCAGCACAACGGTAATGGCGACGCGTTCCGCCATATGTACTGGAATTTCCTGATGGCGGATTCCACAGTTGTCGGGGTTACTTGGGCCAAGAAATGGGCCGATGCCCACGAAACCGTATCGTCGGCCGCGATTGAAACGAAGATGGACAATTACAACAATGGGCGCGGACGTGTCCTGGCAGGTGAAGGCGCATCCGGCGACAAGAAGAAGTTGCGCGAATATGTGGGCAAAGGAAGTTGCCGGATCATTTCTGGTGGAAGCTTGGTGCAGTCCACAAAGGCAGGCGAAAAAAACTAGCCCAATGTCCTGCGGGTCGGCATGGCCGATAAAGGACTCCCTATTTCGTGCAGCTCAGAAATGCATCTGTAAGTATGACGATCGCACAAAGGAACACTTCGATTTGTTTCCACTACCTACGCAAGCGTTGCAAGTCACGCTTGCGGGTTCAATAGACAGAGCCGTGACGGCTCACACGTCCTTGATGACAACCTGGATGTTCCGACCGTCCAGCGGCTGTATGGCGGAGTGAAGTTCTTTAAACTTTTCCTCCGCCACAAGGAAACTGCCGTTCGCGTTCTTGGCATGCTCGCCGGCGCGAATTCCGATCCGTTCAGTCTTGCTCGCGCTGGGAATCCAGATTACGGGGACCGGGCTGAGTGTTCCCGCCGCGTCTACCTTCATCTCCAGATGGGTCTTCGAACAATCGTTGTAGATCCCTTCTGTAACGGCAAAGTTCGGGTCGCAGATGATCTTGGCCTCGACACTGTTCGAGTCGTGAGTGAAACTTAGCACGCCCTCGCTCGTAGAGCTTCTGCTCATGGAGATAAGGTATGCCGGAGAGCCTGCGTTGCGCCGCGCTAGCATTGCGGACCGTTCCTGAGAAGATAGGGCCATGGACTCTCCCAACCGTCCCAATCCGCCGCGCAGAGCCTCGGCCACCTCGTGAAACAGGGTCGCACCTCCCGCCATCAGGCCAGCGGAGATGGTGACGTCTATTCCGAACCAAAGCAATAGCGCGGACCAGTGTTGGGCTGGTTCGGGCGCGTTTCCCAAGGTCTCCAGAGCATTCTTTAGAGCATCGGCTGCCGCCGAGAATACAGCGCCATCCGAAGAGTCCGTTCGTGACTCGAAGTAGCTCAAGGTTTCTGTCAACAAGAGTGGATGTCCGGCTGTCTGTAAAGTCCCCATCGTACCAACGAGACGAACGCCGACCAAGGCGACAATCAACGCCATGAAAAAAGACACATATCCGGCGGTGACCGCCGCACCATCACTTTTACCGTTGTTATTTTTACTCATATCCATTGCCGTGCTGAAGCGATCGGGTCCATTTGAATCAGTAATTTGCAGGTAGACCTCCGTGGCGCGTTCGATAAGAACAGCGAAAACAAACATCACCTGAAACCGAGCCCAAAAGTCGGCCATCCAGTCATGTTCCGTAGGTAGGATCGAGGCATTTAACCACGCGCCTGCTAGTCCCGCTATTCCAAGCAAGGCAATCAACCCAAAAGCGACAATCCAAGGCTTATTTTCTTTGTACTTGTCCGACATCTCACATCCTCCCCCTGATCAGATCCCGTGAAACAAGCATCCAGCGCGAAATTAACTTACTGGAATACAGTAACTGAAATCATATTCTAACATGAGAAAGCTTGGCGAAACAAACCGCCATTGCGAGTCTCATCGCCGACGCGCCAATTTAAAAAACTAATCGTGCAGAAGAGCGAAAGGCTCCCATCTCTGCGCTCACTGGGTTCGAGGCCCATCGTGCCGATGCCGTGAAAAGATTCCGACGCCCTAAGCCATGATCGCATCGACGATCATACTGGCG
Source organism: Roseovarius sp. M141 (assembly GCF_024355225.1). NCBI lineage: Bacteria > Pseudomonadati > Pseudomonadota > Alphaproteobacteria > Rhodobacterales > Roseobacteraceae > Roseovarius > Roseovarius sp. M141. The sequence continues at coordinate 2,753,881 of NZ_VCNH01000008.1, read as the reverse complement.
AGTTTTTCGGGCATTGTCAGTTGGGGAAAATGCAAAGTTTCGAGCGCGTTCTCGTATACAAGCTGGCCGGAGGTCGCATAAATATCCTGAATCATCGCCTTCTGTTCGCCATGCGGTATGATCCCGTCTTTGGTGCACCGGATATAGGCTTTGGTCACTGCATCATACTCATCGCTTGAAGGCATTGGGTCGTCAAACACGCCCATTGGCTGCGACGCCAGAGTTACGCGCGAAAGTTGGTGATGCCCTGAGGGGCGGCATATCATGGCGGTGTTCAGACGCCGTCGATTCTCTGCTGAGAAAAGGATATGCCACATGTCAGAGACTACCATTACCCAACTGCCCGATCCATCGGGATTTAGCACCGACGCGTTCACGGATGTCCTCCGCGATGGCGCACGCAAGTTGATCGAACAGGCGATCCACGCCGAACTGGCGACGCTCATGGCCGCCTTTTCCGGAGAAAGGCTGGAGGACGGGCGGGCACGCCTGGTGCGCCATGGTCACCTACCCGAACGCGAGGTGATGACCGGCATTGGGCCAGTGCCCGTGAAAGTGCCGCGCGTGCGGGATCGGGGCGCTGGCGAAGACAAGATCACCTTCACGCCCAGCATCCTGCCGCGGTATCTTCGCAAAGCGAAATCGGTCGAAGAGCTGCTGCCGTGGCTATACCTCAAGGGCGTGTCCACGGGTGATTTCACCGAGGCGCTGGAGGCGTTGCTGGGTCCGAACGCCAAGGGCCTGTCTGCCAAGACTGTCACGCGGCTGAAGGCTGACTGGTGGAAAGACTACGAGGCTTGGCAGAAACGCGATCTCGGCAACCGCCGCTTTCTCTACATCTGGGCGGATGGCGTCTATTTCAAACCGAGAATGGCCGAGGAAAAACAATGCGTTCTGGTGGTTGTCGGGGCCGACGAATATGGCCGCAAGGAACTTCTGGCCATGACCGACGGCTTTCGCGAAAGCACGCAAAGCTGGCGCGAGCTACTGCTCGATCTCAGACGTCGCGGCCTGAAACAGGATCCCAAGCTTGCCATCGGCGACGGCGCCCTGGGGTTCTGGACGGCGCTGCGCGAGGCATTCGCCACGACGAGGGAACAGCGGTGCTGGGTTCACAAGACCATGAACGTGCTGAACGCGATGCCGAAATCCGTGCAGGCAAAAGCCAAGGGCCATCTGCACGATATCTGGCAGGCCGAGACAAAAGCCAAGGCCAACCTCGCCTTTGATTTCTTCGTCGAAAACTACGGAGTGAAATGGGATAAGGCGGTGGCCAAGCTGGTTAAAGACAGGGACGCGTTACTGACCTTCTACGATTATCCGGCGGAACACTGGAAACACATCCGGACGTCAAACCCGATCGAAAGCACCTTTGCCACCGTCCGGCATCGCACCAAACGAACCAAGGGGTGCCTCAGCCGCAAGACCGGTCTGGCCATGGCCTTCAAGCTGATGATGTCGGCGCAGAAGAAGTGGCGCAAGCTCGACGGTCAAAACCGCATGCCCGAGATCATCCAGGGGATTGAGTTCCGCGATGGGATCCGCCAACTTCAAGCTGCCGCCTGATCAAGCGTCACCAACTTTTGCCCATATCTCGCGACGCAAGCGTGGTCATCGCTCTTATGGCGCCGACGAGCCCCAGTTTGTGAAACTCTGCCAAGACGGCCCCCTGACCTTTGCTCAGAACCGGCAGAAGTGCCCCGGCGGTCTGGCCGGCCATAGGCATTACTGCAGCGACATAGACCAGTCGCTTGATCCGGCCCTTGAGGGCCGGGTCCGCGGCGGCCGCGGAGATGGCCATCCCGCCCAGGCTATGCCCGACAAGCACGCATTGCTCGGTCTCATCGTCGGGGAGCTTGCCCTCGATTGACCGGACATAATCGTTGAGCGATCCGATATTCAGGCTTTGAACCGGCTTGTCGTGATGCTTAAGTTCCACTCGCTTAGGGATAAGATCCGCGTTCAGGTTCTCCACATGTTCGGGGATGCCGAACCAGCTGTCAGCATCGGCAAAGGCACCGTGTACGTAGATAACGCGAATTTGCCGTCCTCCGTGCGACTTTTCATGACTAGCATACTACGTTAGCAGAAATTCCAGAAAGATTCTCTGTCCGAATTGAAACACACATAGTTGATCTCTTTGAGGTGCCCCTAGTTTCCTAGATGCCTGCCTCGTTCATTTTCTTCTGTCCGCCTTCTGATCCTCTCGCGTTTCAAAAGATGGAAGAAGCTGTCTGCGACAGTGTTGTCATGACAATTCCTGCGCCTGCTCACCGGACCGTTTTGCTTGTGCTGTCAATGACTGGAAAGTCCCACTTGTCGGTCACTCAAACAAGATCAATTGAATGATCGTTCTGGCACCCGCATCGTCTGTCTTGCCCGCTTGTCACTGACCGACCAGACCACGGTTCCGATGATCAGCAGCTGTAGTTTCCGAGCGGCAGATCTTCGAAAACAACATAGGCGGTGCCGCGTTATGCGGGCGTGCTCAATGGCAGCGCCAACGACACCGAGAACGAAAGTTGCCACGTGGGGATCTCAGCGTTGCGGGAGCAGGACGGCGAAGGCGATGCGCCGCCGCCAAGACAGGGTGAGCGGTTCGACAATCACGCCGAGACGCACGTAGGCGTTGAGAAAAGTGTCGGGCCCGGTGAGCATCCCGACATGTTTGGCGATCGCGCGCGGCTTCATGCGGAAGAGAACCAGCGCGCCGGGACCGGCCTCGGAAGGTATGATCCCCGGCTTTATACCCCGCGCGCTTTTGGCCAGCACCTCGCCGGGCCAGTTCGACCCAGTCACGGCTATAGGGCAGGATCGGGAACGGCTCCGGGTCTACAACATCCCGCCAGACGCGCCGTGCAAGATCAAGGCAATCGCCGCCGCCCCGGAGGTTGGCCTGATCGTGATAAGGAGTGCCCAGCCAGGACCGTGCGACAGTAACAACTGGCTCGCGTGTGGTTGTCTGCCGTTGAATGACTATCATGAGGGCAGTTTTCTGCTATAAATAGTACGTTCTGATCGGAGAGATGCTCATGCGAGAATTAATGGCTTTGGCAGTGTTTTTGGGACTGAGTGTCACCGCTAATGCTCAGCCGGTTTTTAAATGTCCTCCAGGGCCATTTGAGTGCGTGCCTTGGGGTGGTGGCGGTGGAGACCCTGCACCGCCGCCGCCGCCATTCTTTGAAGTTCAACCCAAATTCATTCATCCCGAGAGCTTTCAGGGATATGTGGCACGAGGAGACGGTTCCACGCTTCAAATTTCTGAGGAGGCCGTACCAGACGAAATACGCGATGCGGTGGAGAGCTATCGAGATACCATGGATCCGGCCAAACTGTATTTGATTCCTGATCATGGAGTTCAAGCAGGCAATGGGTCTGGATACCTGATTTTCAACGGTATAGGCTCTGAATGAACCACATAGTTGATATATTGAAGATATTTGGCGCGTCTGTTTTGATCGGATCTTTAATTCCGTTCGTGCTCTCGCTAGCAGTTCAACGAGATCGAAAACTAGAAATTGGGATTATTTTAGTCGTCTTATCAATCGTAGGTTCATGTGCTGGACTAGCAGGTGGAATGAGTCGAATTGGTGCAGTCGGTAGTATCATTCCAGCATTCCTCGGCCTTCTTGGGGGACTTTCCATTTATTTGTTCGGTGTCGACCGCTCAAAAGGCTTGATTGCCTCATTTGGAACAGCAGCGCTCTCCCTTTCCTTAATCATCTCGTACACTGCCGGATCACAATTCAGAAATATTGGAGATGATCACAGAGACATTAGGTCGATTTGCGCGGCCGCTTACAGTGATTGGGAACTGCTTTCTAATGGTGTCGCATATGACAAGTTTCGCGAACGCCTTGGCGGTCTCTGCGACCGTTCGATGAGCTGGCACATTGCTCAATAGGCTGATCACAGCATCGCTCCCTTATGCCCGCCATCCTTTGTAGCGTATCGCAGCACGGCGTCCTGGCCGGGGAAGTGCGGAAAGCCCGGGCAGTTGGCGGTGTTGGCGAACTTCGCGCCGCAGGTCTCGATGCGCTTATGCAGCCTGCTCGAATGGTGAAAGCGTCATCGCCAGAGATGGATCGAACCGGCGCTTCGAGCAGTGTCAGCACAGCAATGCCATCGGTCACGTCATGTGCAATGAGCTCGACGCGCCGAACCACATTTGCGCCACCGGTCCATTCGACAGTGCCGAAGGGGAACCAACTAGCGGTGAAACCGCTGAGTCCTGAGGCTGTGAACGCCTGGTCGCACAGGAAATCAACAACGCCGCCCATGCCCTTAACACGGAATTCTCCAGGTCGACCCCGCAGCGCGCATCGCAGTGCGCAGGCACCTCGCGCGCGAACGGTCCGATCAGCGCGAACTGCGATATTTCCCGAAAAGCAGGCCAAATCTACGCCGCAAGCCGAGGGACCACGCCTTCGGTCAATCGCAGAAATCGTGAGTTGTGAGCTCCCGCAACCAACTTTGTTTGCAAACCTGCCGGTGGCCCGTTCTATGATGTGGACACTGCATCCGCTGTTTTTTTTGTGGAGTAGATCGCGCCAGACGAATGCTACGAGCGGCGAATCCTGGACGATGGAGCTAATAGAGTCCGGAAGCTGAAAGTTATATTAAAACAAGGTATTGTGCATCTATCTTCAAGCACTAATTTCCATGCTTTCGAACCGGCTTGGTCCTGATTCGGACGGTAGCCGGACGTCGATTTGGCCTTCTCGTGCGCTGCTTTGGGTCGGGTGTGGTGACTTCCGTTGTCCAGCCCCAGCCTTCGTACTTGTCACCCGTCTGACGCAGGTGCGTGTATCGCTTGAGTGATACCCAAGATCGGTGCCCAGAAACCGCAGCTGCATGCGGAACGTTGTAGCCGATCTCGAACAGGCGGGAGACGCCCTCATGTCGGAGGTCATGGAAGCGCAGGTCCGCGATGCAGAGAAATTGATTGGCGCGCGTGAAGGAAGCGCTGATCGCGTCGGTCGAGTAGGGGAATATCTGGTCTGAATTTCGGGGCATGGCCTCTATGATCGCGAGCGCTGGATCAGGAAGGTCGCACCACACGTCGTTGCCGATCTTTTCGCCTGGGTTCTTCATGTCGCGGACCAGCATGCGCTTGCCCTCCTGGTCCAGGTCGGCCCATTTGACGCGTGTGATTTCTTCTTGCCTTCTGGTTGAGAAGATCGCGAAAGCCATGACGCGGTGCATCGGGACGGAGGAGGGGCGTCGCGTTGAGCGTTCGAGGAAATGCGTCATCAAGCGATCAAGCTCGTCCAGCGTCGGTCGCCGGTCCCGATGCCGGCTCTTCTGGGTCAAGCCAAGCTTCTTCGCGACAATCAGGGCGTCGCGCATTGCTTTGTCGTTCAGGGGAAAATTCCACGCGGGTCCGGCCACGGTGAAGACTGCGCTCATATGAGACAGGTAGTTTGACACCGTCTGAGGCGTCACGCCCGATTTCAGTTTTTCCTGCGCGAAGGCGATGATGTCTGCGCTATCGATCTCGGCGCAAGGTTTGCCCGCGATGTCGAAACTCTTGATGCTCTTAAGTACCTGGGACTTGGTCCGACCGATTGCCTTCGCGCTATCATCAACGTATTTGTCTATGGCATCGCCGAGGGTTACATCACGGCGCTTGTGGTCGCCTGCGCGGAAGACGTCCAATGCGCCGGGCTTCGCTAGATCCTTCTCGCGTTTCTCGAGCCAGGCCGCGGCGATCGAGCGGCGCTCGAAGGTACGGTTCTCGCGGAAAACCGTCTTTCCTGCTCGCCGGATCGCGATTTGGGCGAGCCAGGAAGTGGAGCCGTCTTTCCGCTTTCGCTTGATGATGGTACCCATGGGTTACAACATGAGGCCTGAGTTACAACATTTGTTGTAAACCATGCCAAAAATGGACGAGAATTACAACATATGAGACAAGAACGGGACGGATAACTGAGCGGTAAATGGCTGATAAAGATAAAAAATATAATGTTCTCAATGCGTCCCGTTTATCCGTCGCGCCGATGATGGATTGGACTGATCGCCATTGCCGCTACTTGCACCGGCAGCTGTCACGCCGCGCGCTGCTTTATACCGAGATGGTGACGGCGCCCGCGTTGGTACGGGGCGGGGCGGTGCATCTGCTGGATTTCGACGGGGCCGAGCATCCCGTCGCGCTGCAACTGGGCGGGTCGGACCCGGCGGAGCTGGCGCAGGCCGCCAGGTTGGGTGCGGGAGCGGGCTATGGCGAGGTCAATCTTAACGTTGGCTGTCCCAGCGACAGGGTGCAGTCGGGCACGTTTGGCGCGGTACTGATGAAGTCGCCGGATCTGGTGGCCGAGTGCTGCGCCGCGATGATCGCTGCCGTGCCGGTGCCGGTGACGGTCAAGTGCCGCATCGGCGTGGACGATCAGGTGCCGGGCGATATTCTGCCAGATTTCATTGCGCGGGTTGCGGCGGCGGGCGTCACGCGGTTTTCCATTCACGCGCGCATGGCATGGCTGGACGGGCTGAGCCCCAAGGAAAACCGCGACATCCCGCCGCTGGATTACGCGCTGGTGCACCGCATGAAAGCTGAATTTCCGGGTCTGCACCTGTCGGTCAACGGGGGCGTCGCGTCTTTGGAGCAGGCCCGCGGTTTTCTGGATGCGGGGCTGGACGGCGTGATGATCGGGCGGGCGGCCTACCATCAGCCTGCCGAAATCCTCAGCGCCGTCGACCGGGTTATTTTCGGCGCTACGTCGCCTGACACCACCGCCGAGAGCGCCGTACAGGCGATGCTGCCCTACACCGAGGCGCATCTGGCGGGCGGCGGGCGGCTGAACCAGATCACGCGGCATATGCTGGGGCTTTTTGCCGGGCGACCGGGCGCGCGGGCGTGGCGGCGCATGCTGTCTGAGGGTGCGCATCGCCCCGGCGCGGGTTCCGATCTGATCGAAGCGGCGCTGGCCGAAGTGACGACGGCGCGCGCCGCCTGATTTCCGTTTGCAGCGGCCCGGCAAACCCGATTAAGTCCCCCGAAACAAGGAGCCGTCGCCATGCCCGATCCCACCTTGCTGCTGGCCATGACGGCCATGCTTCTGGCCATCGGCGCCTTTGCCGGCGTTCTGGCGGGATTGCTCGGCGTGGGTGGGGGGATCATTCTGGTGCCGTCGTTTTTCTATGCGTTCCAGACGCTGGGATATGGCGGGCCGCAATTGATGCAGATCTGCCTTGCCACGTCGCTGGCGACGATCATCGTCACGTCCGTTCGGTCGGTCCTGTCACATAACCGCAAGGGCGCGGTAGAGTGGGATATCCTGCGCACATGGGCGCCGGGTATTGCGGTGGGGGCGGTGCTGGGCGTGATTGTGGCGGCGGGGCTGCGGTCGGGCACGTTGCAGGCGATCTTTGGCGGGCTGGCGTTGTGTGTCGGGATTTACATGGGGCTGGGCCGGGCACATTGGCGGCTGGGCGCGGCGATGCCGGGCGCGGGCCTGCGCACGGTGCTGTCGCCCATCGTCGGGTTCCTGTCGGTGCTGATGGGCATCGGCGGCGGCAGTTTCGGCGTGCCTCTGATGAGCCTGCATGGCGTGCCGATTCACCGGGCTGTCGCAACCGCCGCAGGCTTTGGGGCCGCCATTGCGGTGCCGTCGGTCATCGGTTTTTTGATGCTGGACATCGCACCCGAGGGACGCCCGCCGCTGACCATCGGTGCCGTCAACCTGCCGGCCTTTGCCATCACCATCGCGATGACACTTCTGACGGCGCCCTTGGGCGTGCGGCTGGCGCATGCGATGGACGCCAAACCGCTCAAGCGCGTGTTCGGCGCGTTCCTTGTGCTCATCGCACTTAATATGCTGCGCAAGGCGCTGGGGTGGTGAGCGGGCTGCTGGGCAGGGGCTGGGCGTGGTTTGGCCATGACGCCGGGCTGGCTGCGTGGGCCGGGGTAGCGCGCGTGGCGGCGCTGGCGCGGATCGCCGATCCGGCGCACCGGGCCGAATGGTTGCAATGCGGCGGGACGTGGTTCGTCGGGGTGGATACGCTGCCCAATGACGTCAGCGGCACAATCGCGGATAGCGGACCGTTGACCGGACCAGCCTATGCCGAGGCGTGCGCGCTGTATGGTGATCTGCCGCTGCACGCGGGGCAGGTGTCGGTGACCTATCCCGGCTATCCCCGTGCGCGCGCTGGCGAAAGCGACGCGGCCTTTCGCTATCGCCAGCGGCGGGATGCGGCGCATGTGGACGGTCTGCTGGCCATCGGCGCTTCCCGCGCGCGCATGCTGAAGGAACGCCACGCCTATATCCTGGGGGTGCCGCTGACGCAGACAAGCGCCGATGCCAGCCCGCTGGTGGTGTGGGACGGCAGTCACGAGGTGATGCGCGCCGCCTTCGCCGCCGCGCTGGAGGGCGTGCCGCCCGAGCAGTGGGGGGAGGTCGATCTGACCGACATCTACAAGGCCGCGCGGCGAGACGCCTTTGCCCGGTGCGCGCGGGTGGAACTGCCTGTGCGGCCAGGCGAGGCGACGCTGGTTCATCGGCTGGCGCTACATGGTGTCGCACCTTGGCCCGTAGGGGCGCAGGCGCCCGAGGAAGGCCGGATGATCGCCTATTTTCGCCCCGAGTTCACCGGCGACGGAACCGACTGGCTGTCGGCGCCCTGACGCCATGTCGGGACCGGGGTGCCGGATCCCCTTGCCCAGCATCCGGGGCGCGCATATGGTCTGCGCGAAACGTGTTTGGGGCGCTGCTGCCCCGCCTTCATGACTGGAAAGGACGCATCCATGACGCGGCTTGGCTCTGTGCGCAGATCGACCGATAGATCATCACTTACGGCATTGGCCGGCTGGGCGTTTGCGGTTGCGATTGCCATTTCTGCGGCGCCTGCGCTGGCGGGGGCGACGTTGTCGCTGCCACTGGAGACGGGGCCGCAGGACGAAGTCCACTCGATCCGCTATTCCTGCGCGGATGGGACCGAATTGATCGTGCAATACATCAACACTCAGGCCAATGCGCTGGCGGTCATGCGGCTGGCCGGACAGGATCTGATTTTCGTCAACGTGATCTCGGGATCTGGCGCGCGCTATGTTTCGGGCGCGCGGGAATGGTGGACCAAGGGCGATGAGGGATCGCTGCGCAACGAAATGTCAGGCGCCGATCCGGTTGCCTGCACCGACATGGCAGGCGCAGACACCAAAGATTGAGGCTGGAGATTGAGGATGGCCCGGCCCCGTCGCCCGGCTGCCACAGTCAGCAACTGAAGTCAGGTGGCGCGCCCCAGCCGGGCGGCGCGCCCGCCGCGCCGCTGGCGCAGCAGGACGGCGCGCGCCGGCAGCCCGTCCATGATCGCGGCACGCTCGTCATCGGTCATCCGTGACCAGCGTGTGATTTCATCAATGCTGCGCAGGCAGCCGGTGCAAATCTGAGCGTCGGGATGGACCACGCAGATTTGAACGCAGGGGGATTGCACCTCGTCCCGTGTCCAGACAGGGGGCTGGGCTGCAAAATTATCTTCGCCGTCCATCATTGCGTGCTCCTCATGTGTCCGATCCGATCCAGCACCCCTTGCAGGATATACGATGCGGCGATGTTGTCGATAACCTCTGCGCGACGCTTTCGAGACGTATCCGCCTCCAGCAGGGCGCGTTCGGCGGCAACCGTGGACAAACGCTCGTCCCAGTAGCCGATGGGCAGGTCGGTCAGGCGGCTGAGGTTGCGGGCAAACGCGCGCGTCGATTGGCAGCGCGGTCCCTCGCTGCCGTCCATGTTGCGCGGCAGGCCAAGGATGATGCCGCCGATGCGGCGCGCCTCGACGATCTCCAGCAGCCGCGCGGCGTCCAGACCGAACTTGCGCCGACGCACTGTCTCGTGCGGGCTGGCGACGGACAGCAACGGGTCCGATATGGCCACGCCGATCGTCTTGTCCCCCAGATCCAGGCCCATCAGCGCCTGCGCCGGGGGTAGGGCGGCAACATAGTCGGCAATATCGTCGTGGATCATTGCGCCGTCTCACTTTCTGGAATGCCGGCCTTTTGGGCAGCGGCGCGGATCACCTGAAGGGCCTCGGGGTTGGCACCAAAGATCACCAGCGCCTCGTCGCGGATCGCAGCGGCGCGCCCGGCCTCGCCAAGAACGCCGAGCGAGGCGATCAGCCGCGCCCATTCTTCGGGCGGGCCGCCCTGATCGGCAAGGCGGGACATCAGCCCGTCTACCATGCCGCGAATCATCTGCTGGCGCTCTTCGCCAGTCATGTCGCCAGCGGCGTCGATATCCTGGGCGCTGGGGCCGGGGGCGTCGGTCAGCGGCGGCAGGGAATAGCGGATACCGGCGCGATCGGCCGCGCTGACGATTCGGGTGCGCAGCGGCGCAATCCAGGCGGCGCCGGGCTGGCTGTCGTGCAGCAACCGTTCCCATGTACGGAACGCGGCGTCGGGCCGGTCCACCTGATCGTAATAGATCCCAAGGTAATACCGCGCCTCGGGATGGCCGGGATCCTTGGACAATGCGGTGCGTAATGCTGCCTCGGCCTCGCGCGACACATACCCGCCAGCGGCCGTGATCAACAGATCGGCCAGAAAGGCGTGATCGCCGCCGGACGCCTGATCGCCCCGCAGCGCGATCAGGCGGGTCTGTGCATCAAGGGCGGCGGACGTGTTGCCCAGCCCGGCCTCGTTGCGTGCCAGCAAGGTCAGGCCGCGCAGGTCATCGGGGCGCTTTTCGACCGCGGCGCGCAGCTGTTGCATCAGCTGTGCAAAATCCTCGCCCGGGGCAATCGGGGCCTCGGGCACGCCGAACTGCGCCACCGCGTCCGCTTGCGCCAACCTGTCGGCGCGGGCCGCGTCCGACGCGGCCAGCCTTTCGCTGCGCGGCATATCCGCATAGCCGGGCGCGCCCAGTTTGAAATATCCCGCCAGCGCGCCTGCCGTGACCACCAGCGCCAGTATACCGGCCAGCAGGGCCGCGCCGCCGCTTGGCTGCGCAATGCCTGCGCCGACCTGCCGCAGCTGGGCATCGGCGGACAGGATACGGCGCGATACTTCGGTGCGCAGACGCTCCGCCTCGGCGGCGGTGATGATTCCGCGTGCCAGATCCTTGTCGACATCTTTCAGCTGCACCCGGTAGACGTCCAGATCATATGCGGCGGGCGGCACTGCATCGCCGCGCCTACGCAGCAACGCGGCGGCAATCAGACCGCTGCATCCCAGTGCCAAAATGGCGGCGATAGCCCAGAATATCATGGGTTTCCTCCTGCTATGCCGATCACATAACGGCGCGCGCGCTCCGGCGAAAGGGGCGATGCGCCGGAGCGGTACGCCTGTTGCCAAATGTCGCGCCTCCAGCGGCGCTGCGGCGCAGCTGTCGCAAATTACACATACCGCGCCGCACCGTGTATAAGGGCTGTGCGGCAGTGGCCGCATAAATACACCATTCCCGTCGCCACCCGCGAATCCATCGCAAAAGTGAGACCGCGCATGAAACGTTATTCTGCCTTCGCCGTCGCCCGTGAGGCGCTTCGCAACCATACAGGGTGGGAGCGCGCCTGGGCCTCGCCCGAGCCGAAGAAAAAATACGATGTGATCATCGTCGGCGCCGGTGGCCATGGCCTGGCGACCGCCTATTATCTGGGCAAGAATTTCGGCATCACCAATGTCGCGGTTCTGGAAAAGGGCTGGCTGGGCGGCGGCAACACAGGCCGCAACACCACCATCATTCGCTCGAACTACCTTCAGGACCCGTCCGCCGCGATCTACGAAAAGGCCCGCAGCCTCTACGAGACGCTCAGCCAGGACCTGAACTACAACATCATGTTCAGCCCGCGCGGCGTCATGATGCTGGCCCAGACGCAAGCGGAGGTGCGCGGATACGAGCGCACGGCCCATGCCAACGCCCTGCAAGGCGTCAAGACCGAATATATCGGCCCCGAACGGGTCAAACAGCTGGTGCCGATCATTAATATCGACGGCCCCCGCTATCCGGTGCTGGGTGCGATCTGGCAGGCCCGTGCTGGCACGGCGCGCCACGACGCGGTCGCCTGGGGCTATGCCCGTGCGTGCAGCGATATGGGCATGCACATCATCCAGAAATGCGAAGTGACCGGCGTCGAGCAGTCCGGCGGCAAAGTGACGGGCGTCAACACCACGCGCGGCACCATCGGCTGTGACAAGCTGGGTGTCGTCGTCGCGGGCCATTCCGGCCACCTCGCCGACATGGCCGGCTTCCGCCTGCCGATCGAATCGGTCTCGCTTCAGGCGCTGGTCAGCGAGCCGATCAAACCCTGCATGGACGTGGTCGTCATGGCCAACACCGTGCACGGCTACATGAGCCAGTCTGACAAGGGCGAAATGGTCATCGGCGGCGGCACCGACGGGTACAACAACTACACCCAGCGCGGCGCCTTCCACCATATCGAGGAAACCGTGCGCGCGCTGGTCGAGACGTTCCCGATGGTCGCGCGACTGAAAATGCTGCGCCAGTGGGGCGGCATCGTCGATGTCACCGGCGACCGCTCGCCGATCCTGTCGAAAACCCCCGTCGACGGCATGTTCGTCAATTGCGGCTGGGGCACCGGCGGGTTCAAGGCGATCCCAGGCTCCGGCTGGGGCTTTGCCGAACTGATGGCCAAGGGCCACTCCCCCCTGACCGAGGCGTACGGCCTGAACCGCTTCTACGAGGGCCGCTTTATTGATGAATCGGTCGCAGCAGGGGTGGCACACTAATGTGGAACTTTATCACGCTACGGGCCGTTAGGCGGGTTGAACACCGTCACCAAGGAGATACTCCGTGCCCGATCAGCAGCAAAACCCGAATTCCGGCAACAGCTTTCTCGCCTTCATCGTTGGCGGCCTACTGGTCGCGGTTGTCGTGCTGGGGTGGCTGTTTTACAGCAGCGCAGAAGACAGCAATGACCTCAACATTTCAATCGAAGGCGGCGGTGATGCCGTTGATGCTGTCAAAGGCGCCGTTGACGGCGAATAACACATCCCATTCCACGGTTTCGCGAAACGGGCGGCGCCATCTGGCGTTCGCCCTTTCTGCGTTCGTCGCCCTTCCGGGCGATCCTAGCATCACGGAGATTGCCCCATGCTGATCCTGACCTGCCCCTGCTGCGGCGTGACTGGCGAGGAAACCGAATTTCACGGCGGCGGTGAGGCGCACCTGAAGCGCTTCGGTCCCGGCTCGACCGAAGAGGATTTTCACAATTACCTCTTCTCCAAGGTGAACCCCAAGGGCGTGCACCTGGAACGCTGGCGCCACAACAACGGCTGCGGCAAATGGTTCCACGCCGCGCGTGACACCGTCACCCTCGAAGTCTTCGGCACCTATCCCGCCCAGACGCTAGAGCCGCCACAATCCATCAAGGACACGATCACGGCCAAACGCCCCGGCTGGTCGTGGAGGGAATTCGCATGATCTTTCAATGTTCTGAAAATACTCAAAATTCCAACGGAATCACGGGCACGGGGGCACGGGCATGAGCACACGTTTGGCAAATGGCGGTCGCCTTCTGAACAAGGGCCGCAAGATCGATTTCACCTTCAACGGCAAGCGCCTGCGCGGCTACGAGGGTGACACCATCGCCTCGGCGCTGCTGGCCAACGATCAGATGATGGTCGGCCGTTCGTTCAAATACCACCGCCCGCGCGGCGTGGTCGCATCGGGCGCGGAAGAGCCGAACGGTCTGGTCGGTATGGGCACAGGCGCGGATTTCGAGCCGAACCAGCGCATCACCACGACCGAACTGTTCGAGGGGCTGACCTGCACCTCGCAGAACCACTGGCCGTCGCTTGATTTCGACGTGGGCGCGATCAACACCAAGCTGGCGCGCTTCCTGCCGGCGGGCTTCTACTACAAGATGTTCATCCATCCGCGCCCCTTCTGGAAACACGTTTACGAGCCGATCATCCGCAAATCAGCCGGCCTCGGCAAAGCACCGGATCAGCGTGACACCGACACGTACGAGCATTTCTATGCCTTCTGCGACGTGCTGGTCATCGGCGGCGGCGTTGCCGGCCTGCAAGCAGCCCGCGCGGCGGGAGCCACTGGTGCCAAGGTCCTGCTGATCGAGCAGACCGCCCATTGGGGCGGCCGTGCGCCGGTCGATGGCGGCACCGTCGGCGGCCAGCCTGTGGATAAGTTTGTGGACGAAATCGTGGCCGAGCTGGCCGCGATGGACAATGTCACAATGCGCAACCGCACAATGGGCGCGGGCGTCTACGACCACGGCTATGCGTTGGGCTACGAGCGTGTCGGCGATCACCAGCCCGAGGCGCAGGGCCCGCGCCATCGCCTGTGGCGCATCCGCGCGGCGCAGATCGTGACCGCGACAGGCGCCATCGAGCGCCCGCTCAGCTTCGCGGGTAACGACATTCCCGGTGTCATGCTGGCGTCGGCCGTGCGCGACTATGTGGTCGATTTCGGCGTTTCAATCGGGGATCGCACGGTCGTCGTCACCAATAATGACGACGCCTATCGTACCGCGATCACCCTTAAAAAGAGCGGCCTTGACGTACCTGCGATCTTGGACGCGCGTGTCCCGGGTCAGGATAGCCCGCTGATGGCCGAGGCGAAATCTCTGGGCATCAGGGTGTTGATGGGACACGGCATCTCATCGGTGCAGGGCGGCAAGCGTGTCACCGGTGTCGGCGTTTGCTCTCAGGTCGGCGAGGGCGCCGTGCTGGAAGAGATCGCTTGCGATGTCGTTGCCATGTCGGGCGGCTGGTCGCCGGTGGTTCACCTGTGGTCGCATTGCGGCGGCAAGCTGATCTGGGACGAGGCGACAGCCGCGTTCCGCCCGGATGGGGACAAAGCGCCCACCGGCGCTACGGGCGAGGCGTTCGTGACGCCCGCAGGCGCTGCCAATGGCGCGTTTTCGCTGGGCGATGTTCTAAGCGATGCAACCTCCGCAGGGGCGTCTGCGGCCAAGGCCGCTGGCCACACCGGCGGCGCCGTTTCAGCTCCCGATGTGGATAAGGTGGACGAAGCGTCGATGGCCCCCGTCTGGATGATGCCGCAGGGCGCGGGTATCAAGAAGCGTCAGAAGGCGTGGCTGGACTATCAGAACGACGTCAAGGTATCGGACGTCCAGCTGGCGGCTCAGGAGGGCTTTGAATCAGTCGAACACGCCAAGCGTTACACCACCCTAGGCATGGCGACGGATCAGGGGAAGTTGAGCAACATCAACGGTCTGGCGATCCTTTCTGATGCTTTGGGTCAACCTATTCCACAGACCGGCACGACCACGTTCCGCCCGCCCTATACACCCATCTCGATGGCCTCCATCACCGGCGAAGCGCGCGACGAACGGTTCATGCCGATCCGCCAGACGCCGATGTATGACTGGCATGTGGAAAACGGCGCGTTTTTCGAGCCTGTCGGCCAGTGGCGCCGCCCCTACACCTACCAAAAACCGGGCGAAAGCATCGAAGAGGCGGTCAGCCGCGAGGTCAAGAACACGCGCGCCAGCCTTGGCATGCTGGACGCCTCGACGCTGGGCAAGCTGGTGGTCAAGGGCAAGGACGCGGGCAAGTTCCTCGACATGCTCTACACCAATATGATGAGCACGCTGAAGCCGGGACGCTGCCGCTATGGTCTGATGTGCAGCGAGAACGGGTTTCTCGTCGATGACGGCGTGGTGGCGCGCATCGATGACGACACGTTCCTGTGCCACACGACCACGGGCGGCGCCGAATCGATCCACGGTCACATGGAGGAGTGGTTGCAAACCGAGTGGTGGGATTGGGACGTCTATGTCGCCAACCTGACCGAGCAATATGCCCAGATCGCCGTTGTCGGCCCGCGGGCCCGCGAAACGCTGGAAAAACTGACCGGCGATGATATCAGCGCCGAGGCGCTGCCGTTCATGGCGTGGAAGGACATCACCCTTGGCGGGATGCAGGCACGCGCCTATCGCATCTCCTTCTCGGGTGAGTTGAGCTATGAGATCGCGGTCAAGGCGTCCGAGGGCCGCGCGCTCTGGGATGCGCTGTTGGCGGCGGGATCATCGGCGAACATCACGGTCTATGGCACCGAAGCGCTGCATATCATGCGGGCCGAAAAGGGCTTTATCATGATGGGGGATGAAACCGACGGCACCGTGATCCCGCAGGATCTGGGGCTGGGCTGGGCCATTTCCAAGAAGAAAGAGGATTATATCGGCAAACGTGCGCAGGCTCGCAGCCATATGACCGATCCCACGCGGTGGAAGCTGGTTGGACTGGAGACCGTCGATGGCGCTGTGCTGCCCGATGGCGCCTATGCCACGGCCGAGGGCACGAACGCCAACGGTCAGCGCGAAACGCAGGGCAGGGTCACCTCGACCTATCATTCGCCCACGCTCGAGCGCGGGATTGCTATGGGGCTGGTGCTGAACGGGCCGGACCGTATGGGCGAGGTGCTGGAGTTCCCGCGTCTCGATGGTACGGTGATGCGCGCGAAAATCGTCGATGCGGTGTTCTTTGACAAGGACGGGGAGAAGCAGAATGTCTAACACAGTCAGCGCCTTGAATGGCGCCAGCGCCCAAGGGTTCACATTGGTCCGCGATATGGGCCTGCAAGGTATGATCACCCTGCGCGGCGATCTGAGCGCGGCCACGCTGAAGAAGGCCGTCACATCCGTGGCGGGCGGCGACATGCCGACCGCCGGGCATATCAGCCTGACCGACACCGGCGCTGTGGCGTGGATGTCACCGGACGAGTTGCTGATTATCGTGCCCTATGCTGATGTCGACGCCAAGCTGGCCGAAATCGGCACCGCGATGGGCGATGATCACCATCTGGCGGTCAACGTATCGGACGCGCGCTGCATGTTCGCGCTCAGCGGTGACGATGCGCTGGTGCGCGAGGCGTTGGCCAAGCTGATGCCGGTTGATCTGTCAGCGGGCGCGTTCAAGGTGGGCCAGTTCCGCCGCTCGCGCATGGCGCAGGTGCCGGCTGCGATCTGGATGGCTGATACTGGCGAGGCGCGCGTCGTCTGCTTTCGCTCGGTCGCGCAATATGTGTTCGATCTGCTGAAAGGCGCCACTGCTCCGGGCAGCGAAGTGCGGTATCTGGCGCAGTAAACGCGCATCGGTGACGCGATTTATCCCCCGTGCCGTATAGCGGCGCGGGGGATTTCCGTTCGCCGGTCGGCCTGCCTTGGCCGCAGCTTTGTCATAACTGGCCGGAACCATCCCGTTACCCTTGACGTTGCGACCATAAGGCTACCATCTAGGGCCATCTGAATTTCCATCACAAAGGGGGCTAACTCATGCCATTCGAACTTCCCGATCTTCCATATGCTCACGACGCTCTGGCCGGTAACGGCATGAGCAAGGAGACACTGGAATACCACCACGACATCCACCACAAGGCGTATGTCGACAACGGTAACAAGGCGATCGTCGGCACCGAGTGGGAGGGCAAATCCCTCGAAGAGATCATCAAGGGCACCTACGACAAGAACGCAGTCGCCCAGTCCGGGATCTTCAACAATATCAGCCAGTTGTGGAATCATAACCAGTTCTGGGAGATGATGAGCCCAGGCAAATCCGAAATGCCGTCCGAGGTCGAGGCCGCGCTCAATGACAGCTTTGGCAGCGTCGATGACTTCAAGAAGGAATTCGCCGCTGCGGGCGCCGGTCAGTTCGGCTCGGGCTGGGCATGGCTGGTCAAGGACACGGATGGCGGCCTGAAGGTCACCAAGACCGAAAACGGCGTGAACCCGGTTTGCTTTGGCCAGACTGCATTGCTGGGCTGCGATGTGTGGGAGCATTCCTATTACATCGATTTCCGCAACAAGCGTCCCGCTTACTTGGATAACTTCGTGGATTCGCTGGTGAACTGGGAAAACGTCGCCAGCCGCATGTAATTTGTCTATCGGCCAGATATCAGCCCCGGTGGAGCACTTCGCCGGGGCTTTTTCGTGCGTGGTCGGAACCGCAGGTCGCCCACACCGTTTCCCCCCCCTGAGAGTTTCAATCACTGGAGGATACATAATGGCCGAGCTGAAGCCGGGCACATGGGTGCTGGTCTGCGATGGGGAAAAGGCGCTGTTTCTGCGCAATGACGGTGACGCGACGGCGCCGGACCTGAATGTTGTGCGCATTGACCAGCAGGACAACCCCAAGGATATCGACCAGTCCGCCAACAGGCCGGGCCGCATGGCCGACAACGGACCGGGCCATCGGTCTGCATTTGATGATACCGATTGGCACGAACTGGCCAAGGAACGCTTTGCCAGCGATCTGGCCGAGCGTCTGTACAAGCAGGCGCATCGCGGCGCGTATGATCACCTTGTCATCGTTGCGGCAGCGCGGACCCTGGGCGCCCTGCGCGGTGAATTGCACAAGGAAGTCACGGACAAGGTTATTGCCGAGATCGACAAGGATCTGACCAATCATCCGCTGGACGTGGTCGAACAGATGGTCAAGAAACAGCTGGCGGATATGTAGACCCGCCCGCCGGTCGGCGCTGCTATGCGCCGACCGATTGCGCCCCTTTCTAACCCGGTACCGCTGGGATATGCATCGCCTTGTCTGACGGTGTAATTCAGGGGTAGGACAACATGACCGACGCGGCCAAAGGCGTCCTAGCCATGGTAGGGGCCTGTACGATCTGGGGTCTGTCGGGCCTCTACTACAAACAGCTCGATAACGTGCCGCCCATCGAAATCCTGTGCCATCGTACACTGTGGGGATTTCTGTTTTTCATCTGCGTCCTGCGGTTCCAGGGCCGACTGCGGCTTCTACCTGCGGCTCTGGCGACACCGCGATCGTTTGCTATCGTGGCCTTTGCGTCTTTTGTGATATCCCTAAACTGGTTCGTGTTCATCACGTCCATCCACCTTGATCAGGCGACCGAAGCATCGCTTGGCTATTACATATTCCCGCTTGCTGCTGTCCTGTTCGGCGCGATCTTCTACCGCGAAAAACTGAGCCGCGCGCAACTGGTGTCCGTCGCGCTTGCGGCGCTTGCGGTTGTGGTCCTGTCGGTTGGGTTGCAGGTGACGCCGTGGGTGGCACTGGTTCTAGCGGTGTCGTTTGCCACTTACGGCGCCGTCAAAAAAAGCCTGCCGACCGGTCCGGTCGTTTCGGTCACAGCCGAGGTGTCACTGCTGGCGCCCATCGCGATAGGCCTGCTGGCGATGATCCATTCGCGCGGCGACGGACATTTCGGCGAGGATCTGGTAACATCGCTGATGCTGGCCTTTGCGGGGATCCTGACGGCGGTGCCGCTGATCCTGTTTTCCTACGCCACGCGCCGCGTGTCTCTGGCGACCATCGGCCTCGTGCAATACCTCAATCCCACGCTGCAATTCATCGTGGCGACGCTGATTTTCCGCGAGGCGTTTTCGATGTGGCACGCCATCGCCTTTGGCATGATCTGGACGGCGCTGGCGATCTACACGGCCTCGTCGCTGCGCCGGGGCAGGGCCGTGCGCAAGGCGGCAAGGGCGGCAGGCACGTCCGGCACGGTCATATAGGCCCGGGTCAGGTCGTCTCCGGCAAAGCCTTCGGCGACAAGATGATCGAGCAATGCGATCAAGTGGCGCCAATAGCCGTCCACATCGATCAGCACCACCGGTTTGTCATGCAGGCCCAGCTGGCGCCATGTCACCACCTCGAACAACTCGTCCAGCGATCCCGCGCCGCCGGGCAGCAGCACGATCGCGTCCGAATTCATGAACATGACCTTCTTGCGTTCGTGCATCGTCTCGGTGACGACGTGATCGGCGCCTGCATTGGCCTCAAGGCCCACCAGGTGCTGTGGGATCACCCCCAGCGTGGCGCCGCCCGCCGCGATGGCGGCCCGCGCGCAGCGTCCCATCAGCCCGACATCGCCCGCGCCGTAGACCAACCGCCAGCCGTCCTGCGCCAGCGCAGTGCCCAGTTCGTCTGCCGCCGCACCATAGGCCGGGCGCGCGCCCTCGCGTGCGCCGCAAAAGACACAGATAGACGGGGTGCGCATGTTGAGCCTGCCTTTTGACATGGGTTGTTTTGACCCGTGATACCGCTGTTGCTAAGCTCGGGCAACAGGCGCGTCGGATGCGCCACACGACAAAAATCGGGGGCCGGAGCGATGAGCAAGCTGTCGGGATTGCGGGGCGCGGGCGCCATTGTCGCAGGTGTGGCGGTACTGGGGCTTGTGGTGCTCTACCTTGCCGGTCTCACCCGGCCCGCGCCAGAGCGCGCAGGCGATCCGCCCGCCAGCGCCGCCGTTCAGACTGACGACAGTGCGGCGCCGCAATCCGCCGATGCTGGGCCCGGGCAGGACAGCCCCCTGTCGGTGCAATCCGCCGTCGCCCCGCCTGCGCCGCAGATCGACATCTTTCGCCTGCAACCCGACGGCGAGGCACTGATCGCAGGGCGGGGCGTACCAGGTTGGAGCGTGCAGATTCTGCTGGACGGGGCCGTACAGACCGCGGCGGAGCCGGGTGACGATGGCAGGTTCGCGGTCTTTCTAAGCCTGCCGCAGGCGCCTGATCCGCGCCTCCTGTCGTTGCGGATGATCCATGCCGATGGCGGCGCGCAAATCGCCGGCGTGCAGCAGATCGTCGTTGCAGCCGCGCCCGTGATCACTGCGGACCTACCAGAGCGGCCAGCCCCGCCAGATACAGCCAAGGGTGCGCCGCCGGATGCGGGGCCGTCCGATACCGACGCGCAGCAGACGCCGCAGGGCGTTACCGATACGGGCACCAGTAAAACACTGGCACCTGCCGATGCTGCTGGGCCTGCGCAAGTCGTGATGATGGCCGATGCCGGTGGCGCCCGTATCCTGCAATCCGCCAGCGCCGCCGCCGCCCCGCGCGTGCAATCGAACGTCGCGCTCGACACGATCAGCTACACGGATGACGGCGATGTCCAGCTTGCCGGGCGCGCCGTTGGCCAAGGCATCGTGCGCATCTATCTGGATAACCGCCCCATCGCCACATCGCGCATCGCGGCCGACGGCACGTGGCGCACCGGCTTGCCGCAGGTGGATACCGGTATCTATGCCCTGCGCATTGACGAGGTCACCAGCAGCGGCACCGTCGCCAGCCGCGTCGAGACACCTTTCAAGCGCGAGGATCGCGCGCTGCTGGCCGAATTGCAGGATACAGACGCGCGCCTTCAGGGCATATCCACTGCAAATCCGCAGACAGATTCGCAGCCAGGCACCGCGCCTGCGATCCGCGTCGTTACGGTGCAGCCAGGCAATACCCTCTGGGCGATCTCGCGAGAGACATACGGCGAAGGCACACTCTATGTTCGCGTGTTCGAAGCCAACGCCGAACGTATCGGCAACCCGGACCTGATCTACCCCGGACAGGTGTTCACCTTGCCCGACTAAAGCGTTTCGGGAAGATCTGAGGCGCTGCTTTTCTCCAAGCGCCCTAGGGCTTTCATCGTTCAAAAAATACTCAAACTCCAACGCGCGCCACAGCGAAATCCATCAATGGGACGCGCTTCGGCTGGATATCCGCGCCGCCACGGCCTATCTGATGTCACTTGCACCACATAAAAGGGCCTCCATGCGCCACCCTTCCGCACATTCCCCGCAGACAGACACCGAAATGCCCGCCTCCGGCTGGGCCACCATCATGCGTGTGTCGCCTTATCTGTGGCCAAAGGTTGGCGGCACCTGGATCAAGCGCCGCGTTGTGCTGGCGCTGATCGCTCTTTTCACGGCCAAGCTGATCGCGGTCGGCACGCCGTTTTTCTACAAGGCCGCGGTCGATACGCTGTCCGGCGAGGGCAGCGCAGACGCCGCCTGGACGCTGGGCGCGGGGGCCATCGGTCTGACTGTCGCCTACGGCGTGGCGCGGCTGATGAATGTGGGTCTTCAGCAGTTGCGTGACGCGCTGTTCGCCCCCGTGGGCCAGCACGCGCTGCGCAAGGTGGCGCTGCGTACTTTCCGGCATATCCACGCGATGTCGATGCGTTATCACATCAGCCGCAAGACAGGCGGCCTCAGCCGGATTATCGAGCGCGGGGTGAAGGGCGTCGATTTCCTGCTGCGCTTCCTGATCTTCTCGATCTTCCCGCTGATACTGGAGCTGTTTCTCGTCGGCATCATCCTGTGGGCGGCGTTCGATTTCTGGTATCTGGTGGTGGTGGTGATCGTGATCACTCTTTATGTCGCGTTTACGTTCAAGGTCACAGAATGGCGCGTGAAACTGCGCCGCGAGATGAACGATCAGGACACGGACGCCAACCAAAAGGCGATCGACAGCCTGCTGAACTATGAGACGGTCAAGTATTTCGGCGCCGAGGATCGCGAGGCGGCGCGCTATGATGTCGCGATGGCGGGGTACGAACGCGCGGCGGTGCGTACCTCCTATTCGCTGTCCTTCCTCAATTTCGGCCAGTCGCTGCTGATTACCACGGGCCTTGTGATCGTCATGGTCATGGCGGCGATGGGGGTGCAGGAGGGCACGCTGACGGTGGGCGATTTCGTGATGGTCAATGCCTATATGATCCAGATCACCATGCCGCTGAACTTCCTTGGGACGGTTTACCGCGAAATCCGGCAGAGCCTCGTCGACATGGGCGAGATGTTCGGCCTGCTTGATCAGGCGCCGGATGTGACCGATGCCAAAAACGCGCCACCGCTGACCGTGACCGGCGGCAAGGTTGAACTGCGCGACGTGCATTTCGGCTATGACGCGGATCGCGAAATCCTCAAGGGTATCAGCCTGACGGCCGAGCCGGGCCAGACCGTTGCCATCGTCGGGCCGACAGGGTCGGGCAAATCCACTATCGGCCGACTCCTCTTTCGGTTCTATGATGTCTCGCAGGGCGCGCTGCTGATCGACGGTCAGGATGTGCGCGGCGTCACCCAGCGCAGTCTGCACGATGCGATCGGCGTCGTGCCGCAGGATACGGTCCTGTTCAACGACACCATCGGCTATAACATCGCTTATGGCCGCGAGGGCGCGACGCAGGATGACGTGATCGAGGCCGCCCGCGCCGCCTCGATCCACGACTTCATCACCTCGCTTCCGGACGGCTACGATACCACCGTGGGCGAGCGGGGGCTGAAGCTGTCGGGCGGTGAAAAGCAGCGAGTCGGCATTGCACGCACGCTGCTGAAGGACCCGCCGATCCTGCTTCTGGACGAGGCGACCAGTGCGCTGGACACCGCGACCGAGCGGGACATTCAGGGCGCGCTTGCCCGCGCCGGGCAGGGCAGGACGGTGCTGATCATCGCGCACCGTCTTAGCACCGTGGCCGATGCCGACCGGATCGTGGTTCTGGACAATGGGTATATCGTGGAGGATGGCACTCACGCCGACCTCCTGGAGGATGGGGGCGCTTATGCGGGCCTTTGGCGGCGCCAGCAATCGGACGAGGCTGCCTGATGGCGCAAAAGGACCGCCCCCAGACGCCCGACGGCCGCTATTTCGTCGCGCGCGGGCAATTGCGCCGTTGCACCGATCCATCGTTGAACCCGACCACCCGGCGGGCCGGGATCAAGGCGCTGATGCAGGCCCGCCGCGCGGCATTGCAGGTCGATAGCGATCCCGCCGCCAGTGCCAGTGCCGGGGCCATCGCTGCCGTCGATGCCGCCAAACGCATGCTGGGCGAACGCGGCCCGGTGTGGTGGCCTGACGACGCCCCAGACCAATCTGGGATGGAACCGGCAAGCAGCAGCTATGCAGGCTGGTGGGCCGCTCTGGACGGGGCCACCCGCGCGCTCGGCGGCTGACAGTGGACGGCCTGTATCAGGGTTTCTTCACGCCAAGGCTATTATTCTGACTGATAAACATGCGACGAGTTACAGATATGCCTGACACGCCCCTCTCTCCCATTACGCAATCGCCGGTGCGGTCGCGCGTCGTTCTTTTACCAGCCCTCTTTCTGGCCGAGCTGGTCGCGCTGGCGCTGCTTTTTCAGATATTGACGCCGGTTGAATGCCACATGACCGCGCTGCCGCTGGCCTGCAGGGGGCTTCGGGGGGTTGCGCTGGGCCTGATCTGCGTGGCGGCGGTGGTTG
The DNA here is from genome assembly GCF_024355225.1 of Roseovarius sp. M141. Classification (NCBI taxonomy): domain Bacteria; kingdom Pseudomonadati; phylum Pseudomonadota; class Alphaproteobacteria; order Rhodobacterales; family Roseobacteraceae; genus Roseovarius; species Roseovarius sp. M141. The sequence continues at coordinate 2,729,972 of NZ_VCNH01000008.1, read as the reverse complement.
CCGTCTACCTGTGGGCGGCGCGCACTGCGCGCCGCGATCTGGTCGCGATGCTGCGCAGCGCCGACCCGTCGTGGCCATGGCGGATGCTGCACATTGCGGGCATCATTGTGATGCTGCTGCCGCTGTTGATCCCGCCACAGTCGGGGCTGAACGCTGCGTTTGGTTTGCTTTTTGCCGCGCTCGCCAGCGGCGCGCTGATGGCCGGGATCGGCGCGCTGTTCTGGATGGCGCGCCCGGCCGCCTGGCGCGCGTGGCTGAGCGGGCGGACGCATACCCTGCTGTGGTTGATAGCGGCGGCGGCAGTGATGCCGATGCTGGCGGATGCCATTGCGCCGCTGTGGTATTGGCAAAAACTGACCGAGGCGACTTTTGCTGTAGTTGCGCTGATGCTGCTCGCGCTGGGTGAGGTGCCGGTCGGCGATCCGGCGACCCAGATTATCGGCACCGGTGATTTTATCGTCGCGGTGGCCGATAGCTGTTCAGGCATCGAGGGGCTTGCGCTGATCACTGCGTTCATGGCGCTTTACGCGGTGCTCTTTCGCGGTACGCTGCGCATGGGGCGGTTCTGGGGCGTGGTCTGGCCCATCGCGCTGGTTCTCAGCTGGTTGCTGAACGCGGTGCGCATTACACTCCTGATCGAGATTGGCGCGCATGTCTCGCCGCAATTGGCAGTCAACGGGTTTCACAGCTTTGCCGGATGGCTTTTCTTTATAATACTGTCGCTTGCGGTACTTATCGCCGCCTCGCGCATAGGCTGGTTGCAGAGCGGGGCGCCGCGCAGGGCCACCTCGCCTCTGGCCGAGGATGAGATCGCGGCGCGCATCGTGCCGTTCATCGTGTTCATGGCATCGGGCGTTGTCGCGCAGACCTTTTGGCAGGTGCCTGCGCTTGCCTATCCTTGGCAGGCCGCCGCGATGGTCGCTGCATTGTGGTGGATGCGCCGACCCTTGTGGCAAATCGTGCGGCGTCCGGCAGCGTTGGCCGTTCTGGCGGGGGCGGGGATCGGGGTGCTTTGGGTTCTGATCGCGCCCGAGGCCGAGGCGGCGCCAATCGCGCTGGGCGGCGCCGCCTTTGCCGCGTGGGCCGCGACACGGCTGGTCGGCACCGCGCTGCTAGTGCCCATCGTCGAGGAGTTGTTTTTTCGCGGATACGTGCAGGCCAGGATTGACGACGGCACACCGCTGCGCAGGGTTGCCGCCATCGCCCTGTCAACGGCGCTGTTCGCGGCGCTACATGGCCGCTGGGTGGCGGCGGGGGCAGCCGGGGTGGTGTTTTCGCTGCTCTATCTGTGGCGCGGTCGGCTGGCAGATGCCATCGCGGCACACGCGGCCGCGAACATGGTGATCGCGGCCGCAGCGCTATGGTATGGCGACTGGTCGCTTATCTGATGTGCGACGACACGCAAAAGGCCGCCCCAATCGGGACGGCCCGGTATATCCGTGGTCGAAAGGCCTTAGCTGCGGCGACGCTTGATTTCCCACGTCAGAAGCAGCGCGGCAAGGACCGCGGCCATCGCCAGCAGGCCTGAAGAGGCGTCGATTTCCGGTACGTTGTGAGCCGGGCTATCAGGCAATGTCGGATTGAAAAAGTCCCAACGTGGGTGCCACCATGAAGGACGCGACGCTTGGTCGCCATACGCCTGCGCCGAAGCCGATATCGCGCTGAGGGCCAGCAAAGCGGGCGCAGCTGCGATTGATTTAAGCATGTTACTCATTAAAAAACCTCAAACTCACACTAAACTACAGCTACCATTTAGCTATTCGCGTTGACCTTGTCAAAGATTTCCATCGTAGTTGCAGAATTGGAAACAAGCGGCGGATCCGCGTGTGACTGTACTGATTTTGTCAGCAATCGGATAGCGTTCCGCGCTGAACCGAGGGCACCTGCCGCATCATATTGGCAATGCTCGGGGTGGAGGGCTGCTGCCGCTACTGGGCGGCGCGCAGGGGCTCCTTGGGCTGGTCTTTCGCGGCGATGCTGCCATCGTCCCAGATAATTTCGGGCGCGCGTTTGCGGCGTGCCGCGCTTTGCAGCGCCCAGTCGCGCGCGGCGCGGCTGGTGCGGCCCATCGACAATGCCGCCGCCGCGCGCGCCAGCCAGCCTGCATAGGTTCCCAACCAGACCCGCAGCGCCAGCATCGACGGGGTAAAGATCAACGTCAGGACCGTCGCGATGCCAAGGCCAAACACCACCGCCGTCGCCAGCTGTTTCCACCACAGCGCGGTGGGGCTGTTGAAACTGTAGCCGCCATTCACGAAATCCAAGGACAGCCCGAACATCATCGGGGCAAGGCCGGCCATCGTGGTTATCGTGGTCAGCAGAACGGGCCGGATGCGCGCCTCGGCGGTGCGGGTGATTGCCTCGATTCGGGGCATGTAGCGGCTGAATTCCTGATAGGTATCAATGAGAACGATGTTGTTGTTCACCACGATCCCCGCCAGCGCCACGATCCCGGTGCCGGTCATGATGATCGAAAACGTCTGCCCCATCACCAGCATCCCGATCAGGACGCCGGTGGTGGACAGCACCACCGCCAGCAGCACCAGCACCGCGTTATAGATGCTGTTGAACTGCGCGAGCAGGATGATGAACATCAGCCCGAGCGCGCCCAGAAATGCCTTTTGCAGGAAGGCGCCGGATTCTTCCTGATCTTCCTGATCGCCGGTCCATTCATAGCTGATTCCGTCGGGCAGCGCGCCGTCCTCCAACCACTCGGTCAGATAGGCGATCCGCTCGTTCGCGGTCAGCGGCTCGGTCGTCTCGGCCCCGTCAGGGCCGGTCGTAGTGATTGTCAGGCCAGCGATGACGCCCGCCTTGACGTCAAAGAACCGCGTCTGGTCGATCCGGTCGATCTGGGCCAGCTTTTGCACGGGTTGCCGTGTGATGAAATTGCTCAGCGGCACCAGCCCCTCATCGGTGCGCACCTTGAGCGTGTCCAGCGTGCTGAGAACGCGGTCCTTTTCCGGCACCCGCGCGCGAATGTCGATTTCTTCGTCCGAGGACGGCACGCGCATCGTATCCAGGAACAGGCCCCGCGTCACCAGCTGCACCATACCGCCGACCGCCGCCACGTCGGCGCCGAAGCGGCCGGCCTTTTCAACGTCGACATCGATCTGCCAGTCGATGCCGGGCAGGGGCAGGGTGTCCTCGATCAGTTTCAGGCCCGTCGTCGTTTCGAATTTCGCGCGCGCGATTTCGGTCGCTGCCATCAGTTGCACCCAGTCGTCGCCCTTGAGGCGCAGATGCACCGGCTTGGCCGAGGCCGGGCCGCCGGTCTGGCCAAGAATCTCGACCTTGATGCCGGGGATCTTCTCCAGCTTGGTTGTGAGATCGGTGATGATGAGATCGCCGTCGACGGCCGGATCGCTGATCTTGCGATTCCACAAACCCCATAGCCACGGCTGGGTGATTGTCGGGCGTTTCTCCCAGGCGGTCGTTTCGAACTGGACCTGCCCGATCGTGTCGAGGGGCGGCGACGCGCCGCCGGTGTTGTTGTTCAACCCGCCATCGCCGGCAAAGGCGAAGGCCGATTCGACGCCCCGCTCGGCCAGTACGACCTGTTCGACCTGGGCGACCAGATCGTCCTTTTGCTCCAGCGACAGGTTGCCGCGCGCGCGCACATAGACGATGGCCAGCTCGGGTTCGGATTCAACGAAGAACTCGGTGCCGTTATTATTGTTCATGTAGAAGATCAGCGTCGTGCCGACGATGACAAACACGGCGCCAAAGGCGACCAACGGCATCACCGGGTTGCCAACGATGGCGTGGATCGCCCAGCCGAACGGCGAGCGGCGATAGCCTGCGCGCACGTGGTCGCGGTGGCGCGGCAGCGCCCGCGCACCGATGTGGCGCGCGCCGTTCATGATCCGGCGCCAGCCCGCCATGAGGCCCAGCAGGGTCGCCACCACGCCGACCACCGCAATCGCGGCAAGCGCCGCCACCACGACCATGAGGGCAAAGGCGGCGGCCAGCGACGGAATGACCGACCCCAGGATCGCGCCCATGTCGATACCGGCAAAAATCGCCTGCACCAGCGTCAGCATCCCCGGCGCGGCACCGCCCGCAACAGCCACGGCCAGCGCCGCGATGGGAAACAGCGCCAGATGCCACACCCACCAGCCGCCCGCGATCTGACTGATGCGCGCGTTGAACCAGTTCTCCAACCGCCCGGTGACGCCGCCCAGCACCGGCAGGTAGACCAGCGCCACCAGCAGCGAGGCCGACAGAACAAAGATCAGCGTGACGGGCAGCATGCCCATGAATTGCCCCGCGACACCGGGCCAGAACAGCATCGGCAGGAACGCACAGAGCGTCGTCGCTGTCGAACTGACGATGGGCCAGAACATGCGTTTCGCCGCCTCGACATAGGCGGTCATCGGGCCGGAGCCCTCATTCATGCGGCGGTCGGCGTATTCGACCACGACGATCGCGCCGTCCACCAGCATGCCGACGGCCAGGATCAGGCCGAACATGACGATGTTGGAAATCGTGATGCCCATGATGGCCAGCGACGCAAAGCACAGCAGGAACGATGTGGGAATGGCAAACCCCACCAGCAGCGCCGGGCGGATGCCCAGCGTGGCCAGCATCACGATCATCACCAGCGCGATGGCGGTCAGTACCGATCCCTCCAGCTGTCTGACCATCGAGCCGACGGTGCGTGACTGGTCGTTGGACGTTCCGACGTTCACCGCGGCCTTCAGTCCCTCGGGCCACGCCTTTTTCGCATCTGCCACCGTGCTGCGCACCAGCGCGGCAGTGTCGATGATGTTGAAACCCTTGCGTTTGACCACCTGCAACGCGACGGTCGTCTGCCCGTTAAAGCGCGCCGTGCCGGCCCGGTCCTCGAATGTCAGATTGATCTGCGCCAGATCGCCCAGCGTCACGACGCGGTCGCCATTCGTCTTGACCGGCAGGCTGTAGATATCACGCGTGTCATCGAAGGAAGACGGGATCTTGACCGCGAAGGAGCCGCCGTTGCTGCGCAACTCGCCCGCCGCCACCAGCAGGTTGTTGTTGCGCACGGTATTGATCAGCTCGCCCGCCGTGATGTCGTAGGATTCAAGGCGCAGGGGGTCGATCACCACCTCGACCAGTTCGTCGCGGTTGCCCGCGATGCCGGCCTCCAGCACCGGTTCCAACGACTCAAGGCGGTCCTGAAGATCCTTGGCGACGCGTGCCATCGTGCGTTCTGGTACATTGCCGGTGAGGTTGACGATCAGGATGGGAAATTCGCTGAAGTTGATTTCGGTCAGCGTATATTTTTCGGCCCCGTCGGGAAATTTGGCCTCGGCTGCGCTCATCGCGTCGCGCACATCGGCCATGATGCGGGTCTTGTCCCAGCCGAACTCGAATTCCAGCGCAACGCCGGCATAGCCTTCGGCGGCAGTGCCGGTCATGTCCTTCAGCCCGTCCAGATCGCTCAGCTCGGTTTCCATCACCTTGACCAGCAGCTTTTCGCTGTCCTCGGCAGAGATGCCGGGAAAGACGAGCGACACGAAGAGCGCCGGGATCTCGATATCCGGCTCGCCCTCCTTGGGCAGGCCGACATAGGCCAGGCTGCCCGCCAGCAGGCTGAGCACAATGAAAGCCAGCACCATGCGCGCGTGGCGCGCGGCCCAGTCGACGATACCCGTCATTGTGCGAGGTCCCCGTTGCTGTCACCGTAGCTGGCCCTGACAGGCACGCCCGCGACGACATATTCCTGACCGATCACGATGACGTCCGCAGCCTGCGGAAGGCCCGCGACCCATACGCCGTCGGCAGTATCGCGCATCAGGGCGACGGGGATGAAACCGGCCGTATTCTCGGCGGTCACGATGCGCACGCCCAGGGTGCCTTCGTCGTTCAGCGTCAGCGCCGATTGCGGTAGAAGGTGGGCGGGCGTGCCCTCCGAGGCAATCATGATCTCGGCGGTCTGGCCGTCGCGCAGGGCCAGATCGGCGTTCGGCACCGCCACTTCGACGCGGAAGGTGCGGGTTTCGGGATCGGCAGAGCGGGCCACGAAGGTCACGGCGCCTGTGACCTCCTGCCGGTTGACCAGCCGCGCGCGCGCGTCGGCACCCAGTGTGACACGCGCCACATCGGCTTCGGATACGAAGCCGACCAGCTTGATCGGGTCCAGCTGGATCACCGTTGCGCACAGCGCACCAGGTTGCAGCAGGCTGCCCAGCTCGGCCGTGTCTGATTCCAGCAGCCCGGCGAAGGGCGCCGTGATGTTGAGGCGGGTCATCTCCTCCTCGGCTGCGGCGACGCCGGCCTCGGCGCCCTCAATACCGGTGCGCGCGGCGTCCAGCCCGGATTTTGCGGCCTGAACCACTGCCTCGCCTGCGCTGAGCGCGGCGCGGGCGCCGGCCACGCGCGTGTCCGAGGCAAAGCCACTTTGGCTCAGGGTGGAGGCTGCGGTGTTGTTCAGCTGCGCCTCGGCCAGTCGCGCCTCGGCCTCGGTCAGCCGGGCCTGGGCTTCGGGCACGCGCGTTTCAGCTTCGGCGCGGCGGGCGCGGGCTTCGGCCAGGGCGGCATCGCGCGTGCCGGGGGCCAGACGGCACAGCGTCTGCTGCGCGTCAACAAAGCTGCCCTTGCGCAGCGGGTCGCTGATGACCTTGCCCGAGGTTTCGGCGCGCACCTCGACCTGACGGTTGGCCTGCGTCTGGCCGCGCAGCACCACCGCGCTGTCGAATTCCTGCGCGCGGCTGTGGACGGCGACGACGCCGATGGCTCCCGGATCGGGGCTGGATTCTGTTGGTTCAGCAGGCTCTTGCGCGACATCGGTGGTGTCGGGGGCATCCGTCCCCAAGGCAGCCATCAGGCGCGGCCGTTCGAACACGAAGGCGTAGATCATCAGCGATACGGCGATCGCGGCAAGGATCGAGAACAAGCGCATATAGTACCTTTTACTTTGTCTCCGCGCTGATAGCGCAAATCGCGCGCGTGGTCACAGGTTTCTTACGGTATTCTACGTCCAGTTGCGTCCACCTGGTCGCAGTTTTGCCGCGCTGCGCGAAAACTGGCCGGACCGTAGCGCGCCGCGCAGCCCTTGGCAGGCCCGGCATGACACGCTAAGAGAGGCAAAACCGCAGCAAGGCAAGGCAGGCGCCCCCGTGAGTGACAGCGACAGTTTCATCGAAGAGGTCAGCGAAGAGGTCCGCCGCGATCGCCTGTTTGCCCTTATGCGCCGCTATGGCTGGATCGCGATCCTGGCTGTTGTCGTTCTGGTCGGCGGTGCCGCCTGGAACGAATGGCGCAAGGCGCAGGACCGTGCCCAGGCCGAGGCGCTGGGCGATGCCATGATGGCCGCGTTGGAGACCGAGGACCGCAGCGCGCGGGCCGCGGTGCTGGATGATGTGGGCGCAGCCGGGCCAGGCAGCCGCGCGGTGATCGACATGATGGCCGCCGCCGAAGCACTGGAGAGCGATCCCGAAGGCGCGCAGCAACGCCTGCTGCGCATCGCCGAAAATCTGGACGTCGCGCCGATCTATCGTCAGATCGCCACGCTCAAGGCGGTGATGATTTCGGGCGGCGCCATGGATGCGGACGCGCGGCGCGCGCAGTTGGATGGCCTGGCGCTGGGCGGCGGTGTGACGCGCCTTCTGGCCGAAGAACAGCTAGCCTATCTTGATATCGACGCGGGCGATACGGATGCGGCGGCGGACCGCCTGAGCAGAATTGCTGGCGATGCCGATGCAACGCCGGGCTTGCGTCGCCGCGCGACACAAGTGATTGTGGCGCTTGGCAAAGACATCGATCAGGTCGGTATGGGCGCAGATGCAGCGGATACAGATCAGATCGATGCAGGCGACGAGAATAACGCCGCAGGCGATGCGTCCGGCAACTAACCGGGCGCGCGACTGTGGGTGACAAGGCAGTGCGCAGATCATGCGACACGGGCGAAGACGGAAAGAGGGATGCACGCGGTGACACGTAACGGAACGATCATTGGCCTCGTCGCATCAGCGATGCTGTTGGCCGCCTGCGCTGAAAAAGACGCGATCTTGCCCGGCAAGCGCGAGGGCCTGCGCGAGATTCTTACCGGCGATCAGGCCGAAGCGGCAACCAGCGAGGTGGTCGGCGCATCGGGCCCAAACATGGCCGCACCTGTGCGCCAGCCCGGCGCGGCCACGAATGGCGAATGGACCCAGCGCATCGGCACGCCAGCGACGCGCGCGGCCCATCCGGCGCTAAGCCCGGCCCCAAATCTGATCTGGTCGGCCTCCATCGGCGCAGGCGACGGCGCGCGCCGTCGCATTACCGCCGATCCGGTGGTCGCGGGGGGGCGCATCTTTGCGATGGACGCCAATGCGCTTGTCAGTGCACACGGCACCAATGGCGCGGCGCTATGGACGGCCAGCCTGGTCCCGGCCTACGATTCGCCCAATGAGGGCAGCGGCGGCGGCCTTGCCTATGGTGGTGGCAAGCTTTTTGCCTCGACCGGCTTTGGCCGGATCACCGCGCTGAATCCGGCGACCGGGCGCACCATCTGGGAGCAGGACCTGCTGGAAAGCGGCTCAGCCACGCCGACCGTCATGGGCAATCTGGTCTACATCGTCGCCGGTGACGAAACAGCATGGGCGCTGGACATCAATACGGGCCGCATCGAATGGCGGCTGGTGGCCGCGCCCAGCGTCAACAATGTGACCGGCGGCCCCGCGCCGGCCGTGTCGGACCAATACGCCGTCTTCGCCTTCGGTTCGGGCGAGGTGCAGGGCGCGTTCCGCAAAGGCGGTCTGCGGATGTGGGATGCCACGGTCGCGGGGCGTCGCAGCGGTCTGGCCCAGAGCAGGGGCACCAGCATTGCGGGCGACCCGGTGATCTACGGGGACCGCGTCTATGTCGGCAATCAGGCGGGCCGCATGTCTGCGCTGAAAGTAGCCAATGGCGAGCGTATATGGACCGCCAACGAGGGCCCGATGAATCCGGTCTGGCCGACATCCGATTCGGTATTTCTGATTTCGGACAAGAACGAGCTGGTCCGTCTGCGTGCCTCCGATGGCAGCCGTGTCTGGGGGGCGAAACTGCCCTTCTTCGTCAAATCCAAGCCCAAGCGTCAGGCCGAAGTTTTCACCCATTACGGCCCCGTCATGGCGGGTGGCCAGTTGGTTGTCGCGTCCAATGACGGTTATCTGCGGTTCTTCGATCCGGCCTCGGGGGGGCTGCGCCGCAGTGTTGCGGTTCCGGGCGGTGCCACGACAAATCCGGTCGTCGCGGGCGGTGTTCTCTATGTCGTGAGCACCAATGGGCAACTGCACGCTTTCCGCTGATCGCGGTTTGCTGTAACACGGCGGCTTGATCCGTCTCGGAGCGCCAAAATGACCTTCAGCCTCGCTATCGTGGGGCGCCCCAATGTGGGCAAATCCACGCTGTTCAACCGCCTTGTCGGCAAACGCATCGCGCTGGTCGACGACCAGCCCGGTGTCACGCGCGATCTGCGCGAGGGCGCGGCGCGTCTGGGCGATCTGCGCTTTACCGTGATCGACACCGCCGGCCTTGAGGAGGCGACGGACGAATCGCTGCAAGGGCGCATGCGCAAGCTGACCGAGCGGGCGGTCGATATGGCCGATATCTGCCTGTTCATGATTGATGCGCGCACCGGCGTGACGCCCACGGACGAGGTGTTCGCCGAAATCCTGCGCAAGCGGTCGAAACATGTTATTCTAGCCGCGAACAAGGCCGAGGGCGCCGCCGCCGATGGCGGCGTGATCGAGGCCTATGGCCTGGGACTGGGCGAACCCATTCGCCTGTCCGCCGAGCATGGCGAGGGGCTGAACGATCTCTATTCGATCCTGATGCCATTGGCCGACGGGTTTGAGAAGCGCGCCGCAGCCGACGCGCCCGACGTGGATGTCGCGGTCGAGGATGGCGATCCTGACGCGCCGCGCATACCGACCGCCAAGAAGCCACTACAGATCGCCGTCGTAGGCCGTCCCAATGCCGGAAAATCGACCCTGATCAACAAGATACTCGGCGAAGAGCGCCTGCTGACCGGTCCAGAGGCCGGGATTACGCGCGATGCCATATCGCTTCAGATCGAATGGGATGGGCTGCATACGCGCATCTTTGACACGGCCGGCATGCGCAAGAAGGCGCGCGTTCAGGAAAAGCTGGAAAAGCTCAGCGTTGGCGACGGTCTGCGCGCGGTGAAATTTGCCGAGGTCGTGATTGTCCTTCTGGATGCCGCCATCCCGTTTGAGCAGCAGGATCTGCGCATCGCCGATCTGGCCGAGCGCGAGGGCCGGGCCGTGGTCGTTGCCGTCAACAAATGGGACCTGGAGCCGGAAAAGCAGCAGAAGCTGCGCGATCTGCGCGAATCGTTCGAGCGGCTTTTGCCGCAGCTGCGCGGTGCGCCGATGGTCACGGTGTCGGCCGTGACAGGCAGGGGGCTGGACCGGTTGCGCGCGGCGGTGGAGAAGGCGCATGACGTTTGGAATCGCCGCATCACCACGGCGCAGCTGAACCGCTGGCTGACCGGCATGCTGGAGGCGCATCCGCCCCCCGCGCCCGGCGGCAAGCGGATCAAGATGCGCTACATGACGCAGGTCAAAACGCGCCCGCCCGGTTTCGTCGTGATGTGCAGCCATCCCGACAAGCTGCCGGAAAGCTATACGCGCTATCTGGTTAATGGTCTGCGCGTCGATTTCGACATGCCGGGGACGCCGATTCGCCTGCACATGCGCAGCCAATCGGACAAGAACCCCTACAAGGCCAAGAAGAAGGCAGGTCCGTCCAGCCTGCGCAAGCATCTGGGCAAAGCCCCGAAATAGCGTAGGTGCGACGTCACGTGCGCCTGATATTCAGGATGGCCAGCGCGACCAGCAACGCGGCGCCCATGGCGGCGGTGATCAGCACCGCCAGCGGCCCGCCCTGCCAGTTCTGCACGCAAACGCCGACCAGCGCCCAGATCACCCCGGCCAGATAGCCAAAGGCGTCAGGGCGTCTGCGCGCGATCACCACTGCCAGAACCAGCGCCAGCAGCAGCGCCAGAATGGCGGCGGGGATCTGGCCCATCACGCCGTATCCCGCAGCCATCAGGCCCAGAGATACGGACGAGGCTGCTGTCAGCCAGCCCGCGTAGAGGGCAACAGGCGCGCGGCCCAGCCACGCATTTGCGCCCCGCCCCTTGGGCGTGCGCAGCACGGCGAGCGCGGCAAACCCCAACATCACCCAGATCAGGATCGTTGCCCAGACCGCGCTGGTCTGCGCGATGGGCAGCCATGTCGCGCCGACCGCCAGCGACAGGATCAGCGGCAGGCGCATCGGCGCCCATTTGGCGTCATCGAGCTTTTTCCAGACACCGTAGGCCGCGCCGATGATCAGCCACAGATAGATCACTCCCCAGATGCCGAAGGCGTATCCGGCCGGCTGTACCGGCGGCTGGACCTGCGGGACGGGGAATTGGTTTGCATCAAACCCGCCAAAGCCCGGCGCCAGAAGCGGCGACAAGGCAAAGGCGAGGGCGGCAAGCAGCACCAGAACAGGCATCACGATTACAGGCATGGCGGCATCCTTCTATGCAGGCGGTTTCATGCCGCCCGACAAGCGACTTAGCGCGCCATTTACGGGGTCAAGCGGCCACGAGGCGGTCAGACCAGCACGCCCTCGGCGCTCAGCACCGATTTGCCGCCCAAGTACGGGTGCAGTGCCTCGGGCAGGCGCACGGCGCCGTCGGCCTGCTGGCCGTTTTCCAGAACCGCGATCAGGCAGCGCCCGACGGCCAGCCCCGAGCCATTCAGCGTATGCACGAATTGCGGTTTGCCACCATCTGAGGGCTTGAACCGGGCATTCATGCGCCGCGCCTGAAAATCGCCGCAGACCGACACTGACGATATCTCGCGGTACGTATCCTGCCCCGGCAGCCATACCTCGATGTCATGGGTGCGCCGCGCGCCAAAGCCCATGTCGCCGGTGCACAGAACGATGGTGCGGTAGGGCATGCCCAGCTTTTCCAGAATGCCTTCGGCGCAGGCAGTCATGCGGTCCAGCTCGTCCCGGCTGGTATCGGGATGGGTGATGCTGACCATCTCGACCTTTTCGAACTGGTGCTGGCGCAGCATGCCCGACGTGTCGCGCCCGGCTGACCCCGCCTCGGAGCGGAAGCATTGGGTGTGCGCGACATGGCGGCGGGGCAGGCTGGATTCCTCCACCACCTCGCCGTTGACGAGGTTCGTTACCGGCACCTCGGCGGTCGGGACCAGCCACCAGCCATCGGTGGTCTTATAGCTGTCTTCGCCGAACTTGGGCAGTTGCCCCGTGCCGATCATCATCTCCTCGCGCACCAGCACGGGGGTCCACGTCTCAAGCAGGCCGTTCTCATCGATATGGGTGTCGAGCATGAATTGCGCCAGCGCGCGGTGGATGCGTGCGATCGCGCCCGTCAGTACGACAAAGCGCGTGCCGCTGAGTTTCGCGCCCGCCTCGAAATCCATGCCCGGCAGGACGCCGGCGATCTCGTAATGCTCGCGCGGCGCGAAATCGTAGGTGGCGGGCGTCCCCCAGCGGCGGATTTCGACGTTATCAGCCTCATCCGCGCCGTCTGGCACATCGTCCATCGGCAGGTTGGGCAGGCCCAGCAGCATATCGGCCAGTTCGGCATCCAGCGCCTTGGCTTCGGCTGTCATGGCCGCAATCTCGGCCTTCTTTTCGCCAACCAGCGCGCGCAGGCGTTGAAATTCGGCATTATCGCCGCTTGCCTTGGCGGCGCCGACCTCCTTGGAGGCCTTGTTCTGTTCGGCCTGGGCCATCTCGGCTGCGGAAATGCGGGCGCGGCGCGCCTCGTCCAGCGCCAGAATGGTGTCTGCGGCGGCATCATTGCCGCGCCGCGTCAGGGCGGCGTCGAAGGCGGCAGGGTTTTCGCGGATCGCACGGATGTCATGCATGTCTGGTGTCCTTGTGGCGCAGGTGACTCGGTTCCTTTGCCAGCCTTATGCACCAGATCGCAGGCTGGGTGTAGTGCGGGTGCGCTCTGCCCAGATGACCGTGATCAGCGCAAGAATGCCCACAATGCCAAAGCCCAGCACCAGCGGCACGACGGTGCCGTTAAAATGATGGCCGATGTATAAGGAAATCGGCAGCGCGATAAAGTTCGACAGCGATCCGATCAGCGCGGCGCCCAGCCCGGCGAGGTGGCCCAAAGGCTCCATCGCGATCGAGTTCAGATTGCCGAACAGGATGCCGACACAGAAAAACGCCGCCATCAGCCATGCCATGAACAGCGCCAGCGGCGGTGTGCCACCCCAGCTGAACGCGGGGATCAGGAACAAGAACGACAACCCCGCCAGCCCGATCAGCGCCAGACGCGTCAGGTGCCGCATGCCCATCCGCATGACAAGTAGCGAATTGACCACGGATGCGCCGCCGATCGACAGCGCCGCCATCCCGAAATAGAGCGCGAACAGCGCGCCGGTATCATAGGCCATCTGAAAGATCTGCTGCGCCGTGCTGAGATAGCTCAGGAACACGCCGAATATCAGCCCAAGCGCGACGGTATTTCCGACCGCCACGCGGCTGGCCATGATTTCGCGCAGGCCCGCACCGATGCTGCGGGCGGAAAAGGGGCGTCGCTCGTGTGGCGGCAGTGTTTCGGGCTGGCGCAGCGCGAACCACAGACTGGCGCCGATCCCAAGGGTGATCAGCACGCCGAAGGTCGCCCGCCAGCCACTGATATAGATCACGACCTGTCCCAGCGCGGGCGCGACGGTCGGCACCAGGATGAAGACGGCCATGACGATGGACATGATCCGCGCCATCGCGCGCCCCTCATAACCGTCGCGCACCAGTGCCATCGTCACGATCCGGGGCGCGGCGGCGCCGAAGCCTTGCAGCACGCGGCCCGCAATCATGACTTCCCAGCTGACCGCGAATAGCGACATGAGACAGCCGATGGTGAAAACGACATAGCCGGCATAGATCACCGGCTTGCGCCCGAAACTGTCCGATAGCGGCCCCGCCAGCGCCTGACCCACGGCAAAGCCCAGAAACAGCGACGACACGATCAATTGCACGCTGTTGGGGTCGTCCACGCCCAAATCATGCCCCATCACATCCAGCGCGGGCAGCATGATGTCGGTCGACAGCGCCGTGGTGGACACCATGATGGCCAGCAGGATAACGAATTCGGGGATTGGCAGGGTGGCGATGGGTCTGCGCATGTGGGGCCTTTCGCGGCAATGCACCGGATGTGCGGATAGCCTCGGGCCGGTAGCGGCGCCGTGCAGGGGGTCAGGGCGGGCTGCGAGCGCGCGCCCATGACGGGCGGCTTACGCCTGCGGGCGCCTCAGGTCCAGCGCAATTCGGCGGGGCGGATCTCAAACGCGATATGATGGCCGCCTCCGCGCAGCCCGTCGCGGGAATGGTTGCTCAGCGTGCGCCAATAGGGCTGCACCGTCACAGCATCGTCGCGCACCAGCGTCTCCAGCCGGGCCATGATGCTGCGACGCGCTTCGATATCCAGGGTCGCCAGCGCCTCTTGCAGCAGGGCGTCGAATTCGGGATTCGACCAGCCAAATTCGTTCCACGGTTCGCCGCTGCGATAGGCCAGCGCATAGGTCTGCACGGCCAGCGGGCGGTGCCCCCAGTCGGTCGTGCTGAAGGGGAATTTGTTCCACCGCGCCCAATAGCGCGTGCCGGGCAGGATCGTGCGGCGCACCCGCAGACCCGCGTCGATCATCAGGGCCGCGGCGGTATCGGCGGTGTTGCGGCGCCAACTGTCATCGATCGAGATCAGCTCATGCTCGAAATCCAGCATGCCTGCCTGATCCATCAGCTGCCGGGCGCGCACCGGGTCATATTCCGGCGCGGGCATCGGCGCATAGGCCGGTTGCAGCGACGACACGTGGACGTTTTGCGCCACCTCGCCACGATTGCCGTGGCCCAGTTCCAGCAGGATCTCGTTGCTCATCGCCAGTTGCAGCGCCCGGCGCACGCGCAGGTCGGCGTAGGGGCGTCGGCCGTTGATTTCTGCCAACTGGTTGGCGCGGATCGTGACGGTCGATGCCGTGCGGATGGTATGCGCGCGCCAACCCTCAAGCTGGTCGAAGACGTCGATGTAACTGCCCTCGACGGTGTGGGTCATGTCGATCTCGCCCGCCAGCGCAGCGCGGTAGGCGACGGCGGGATCTGTCCCGGTATCGATGAATTCGATCCGCTCCATCCACGCGCCATTACCCGCGTTCCACCACGCATGCGCATCGTTACGCACCAGCACCGCGCGCTGGCCCGCCACGAATGACTCGGGCAGGTAGGGGCCTGTTCCGACGGGGTTTTCCAGCATTGTGTCCGGATCAAACCCAGGCGGCACGATGGCCGCCGGATAATCGCCCATGCCCGCAATCAGTGAAATATCCGGGCGCGGCAGGGTCAGCGTGACGGTGTGGGAATCGGGCACTTTGATCGCGCCCTTTATGGCCTGGCCCGTTTCCGGATCGATCAACACTGCAAAGCGGGCGGCCATGGAATTGCCCGGCGCGGTGCGGTCGCACCAGCGCGCAATGTTGCGCGCTACGTCTTGGGCGGTAAAGGCGGTGCCGTCATTCCATGTCACGCCCTGCCGGACGAAAAGGGTATAATGTGCGGCGTCGTCGCTGATCTGCCAGCCCTCCAGCAGGCGGGGCAGAAAGGTGCCGTCATTTTCATAGCTGACAAGGTATTCCAGCCAGCCGCGCGTAACGTTCGCGGCCTGAAACCAGTCAAAGCTGCGCGGATCGCCAAGATCGCGCACCAGCATCTGGATGCGCAGATGCGCCGGACGGGCGGCGCCGTTGCGCCCCTCCGTCCGGGCGGTTGTCCCGTCCGTGTCCTGTGCGCGAGCAGGGGCGGGCAGACCAAGCAGCGCATAGGCCGCGCCCGTGCTGACGCCAAACGCGCTGGCCTGCGTCAGAAATTCGCGCCGCGCCGCATTGTCCGGCTGGCCCTGTGTCATGCGCGCGGCCTGCATGCGCAGCCATAGTGGCAGGGGCCTGTCGGATTTGGGGCGTCGGGTCATGGTTGGTATCTCCGGCGTGGCTGCGGGGGGCGGGATTCGCCGCCCGGCCCGACCATTTGTCATGTAATGTGGCGCAGAAGGCAAATCACAGGGCGGTGCGGCGCTTTGGGCGCCTGATTGCCTCTCGCACCTTTGGGCCATCTTCCCTATAACCACGCAAAACACCACGGAGTCGCTGCCATGACCGGAGAATTGTCGCCCATCGACAAGGCCAAATTCGTCGCCGCCAAGCGCGCGGTCGACTATGTCAAGGACGGTATGCGCGTCGGGCTTGGCACCGGATCGACCGCCGCGTGGATGGTGCGTTGTCTGGGCGATCGGGTGCGCAATGACGGGCTGAAGATACGCGGCGTGCCGACATCGACCCGCACGGCCAAACTGGCCCGCGAGGTCGGAATCGAGGTGGTCACCCTCGACGAGGCGAAATGGCTGGATCTGACCATCGACGGCGCCGATGAGTTCGATTCCGAACTGAACCTGATCAAGGGTGGCGGCGGCGCGTTGCTACAGGAAAAGATCGTGGCGACCGCCAGTGACCAGATGATCGTGATCACGGACGCGGCCAAGGAGGTCGGCATGCTCGGCGCCTTTCCGTTGCCGGTCGAGGTCGTTCCGTTTGGCTGGCAAATCACCCGGTCGCTGATCGAGGAAATGCTGAACTCGGTCGATGTAACGCGCCGCGACATAACCCTGCGTATGGACGGCGATCTGCCCTATGTGACGGACGAGGGCAATCATATCCTTGATCTGCATCTGGACCGGATCGGCAACGCCCGCGAACTGGCCGTCGCGTTGAATCAGATTGCCGGCGTCGTGGAAAGCGGCCTGTTTATCGATATATGCGATGTGGTGGTGATCGGGCATGGCGACGGGCGCATCGAGATGCGCGACATTAACGAAGGTACGGTCGAATACGACCAACTGAATTTCGAGGACTCCGACAACCTTTTCAGAACGATGCTGGAATGACGCAATGGCGGCCTCCGCATGATCTGGAATTTTCGCAACGATGAGGCATGAATGACGTTCGACTATGATCTATTCGTGATCGGCGGCGGCTCGGGCGGGGTGCGCGCAGCGCGCGTCGCGGCTGCCACCGGCGCCAGCGTGGCACTGGCAGAAGAAAGCCGGTATGGTGGCACCTGTGTCATCCGTGGCTGCGTGCCGAAAAAGCTTATGGTTTACGCCAGCGAATTCCCCGGCGAGATGCGCGATGCGCAGGCCTTTGGCTGGACGGTGCATGCGGGCGGCTTTGACTGGAAGAAGTTCCACACTGCGCTGACCTCCGAGCTGGACCGGCTGGAAGGCGTCTATCGCAACCTGCTGAAAAACAGCGGCGTCGTGACCTATGATGCGCGTGCAACGCTCAGCGATGCCCATACGGTCACGCTGGATAGCGGGCAGAGCTTTACCGCCAAGCATATCCTGATCGCCACCGGCGGGCGCCCCGTGCGCCCCGATCTGCCGGGCGCCGAGCATGGCATCGTCAGCGATGATATCTTTCAGTTTGAGACGTTGCCGCGCAGTATTCTGGTCATCGGCGGCGGCTATATCGCCTGTGAATTCGCTTGCATCCTCAACGGCTTGGGGGTGGGCGTCACGCAATATTACCGCGGCGAGCAGATCCTGCGCGGCTTTGACGGTGAGGCGCGCGGGCTTGTCTCTGACGAAATGATCGAAAATGGCATTGATCTGCATCTAGGCACCAATATCCTGGATGTCAGGCCCGAACGCGGCGGATATGTCGTCACCTCCACCAAGGGCACAGAAAAGTGGTTCGAAACGGTGTTCTTCGCCACCGGTCGCAACCCCAATACCGCCGGGCTGGGGCTGGAGCAGACGGGCGTCCAGTTGGGCCGACATGGGCAGGTCGAGGTGAATGAGTATTCGCAGACCGCCGTGCCGTCGATCTACGCCATCGGGGATGTGACGGACCGGGTGAGCCTGACGCCGGTGGCGATCCGCGAGGCGATGGCCTTTGTCGAGACGGTGTTCAAGGGCAACCCCACGCCGGTCGATCATGACCTGATCCCGACCGCGATCTTTACCCAGCCCGAAATCGGCACTGTCGGCCTGAGCGAGGAAGACGCGCGCGCGATCGAGCCGGTCGAGATCTACTGCACCTCCTTCAAGCCGATGAAGGAAGCATTTGCAGGGCGCGGCAATCGTGTGTTGATGAAGCTGGTGGTCAGTCAGGCCACGCGCCGCGTCATGGGGTGTCACATCGTCGCGCCCGGCGCAGGCGAGATGATCCAGATGGTCGGCATCGCGGTCAAGATGGGCGCCACCAAAGAGGATTTCGACCGCGTCTGCGCGGTGCATCCGACCATGTCGGAGGAATTGGTGACAATGAAATCGCCGGTCCGCACAAGCTGACGGGAACAAGATCGGCCGGGGCGGGTTGAATTCCCCCCTCGGCTATACAGTTTATACAGGGTTGGCGCATCAGGCGGCGTCGGCAGGGACAGCAAGAGGAATGATGTACATGGCGGGACAGTCGGGCGGCCCATGGGGCGGCGGCGGTAAATCCGGGGGCGGCTCGGGGGATGATAATGGCAGTGGCCAGAACGGCGACGGGCGCCGTCCCGTCAGCGGTGGTCAGAGGTCGGAAATCGACGAGTTGGTGAAAAAGGGTCAGGATCAGCTGCGCGTCCTGATGGGCGGTCGCGGTGGTCGCAGTGGCGGCCCCGGTGGGGCTGGTGGCGATGGCGGCGGCGGGCCTGCCGTGACGCGCGGCACGGTCATTCTGGGCCTTCTGGCGCTGATCGGTTTGTGGCTTTTCGCCAGTTTCTATACGGTCAAGCCAGAAGAGCGCGCTGTCGAGCTGTTCCTTGGTGAATACCATCGCACGACCGGCTCTGGCCTGCATCTGGCACCGTGGCCCTTCATCACGTACGAAAAGGTCGTCGTCACGTCCGAGCGTAACGAGGATATCGGCGTTGGCGAACGCGGCAGCGAGGCGGGGCTGATGCTGACTGGCGACGAGAATATCGTCGACATCGATTTTCAGGTTGTCTGGAATATCAACGATCCCGCGATGTTCCTGTTCAACCTGCGCGATCCGCGCGCCACGATCCGCGCCGTATCTGAATCGGCAATGCGCGAAATCATCGCACAGTCGAAACTGGCGCCGATCCTGAACCGTGACCGGGGGTCTATCGCCCAGCGGCTGGAAGATCTGGTACAGTTGACACTGGACAGCTACGATAGCGGTCTCAACGTCATCCGCGTCAATTTTGACAAGGCCGACCCGCCGCTTCAGGTGATCGACGCCTTCCGCGAAGTGCAGGCGGCCGAGCAACAGCGTGACCGGCTGGAAAAAGAGGCTGACGCCTACGCCGCCCGCGTGCTGGCCGAAGCGCGCGGTCAGGCGGCACAGACCCTGGAGGAGGCCGAAGGCTACCGCGCCCGCGTGGTAAACGAGGCCGAAGGTCAGGCGAGCCGCTTCAGCGCCGTTCTGGGCGAATATGCAAAGGCCCCGGACGTGACGCGCAAGCGTCTGTATCTGGAAGCGATGGAAGAGGTGCTGGGCGGCATGGATAAGGTCATTCTCGATCAGGACCAGTCCGGCGGTGCCCAGGGCGTCGTGCCCTATCTGCCGCTCAATGAGCTGCGCAAGAATTCGGAAGGTCAGTAATCATGCGTAAAACAGCTTATATTCTGCCGGTCATCGCCGTCGTCGCCGTCGTCGGCATGCTGTCGGTGTTCATCGTGGACGAGCGCGAAAAGGCGCTGGTTCTGCAATTCTCCAAGATCATCGACGTGAAGGAAGAACCGGGGCTTGGCTTCAAGATCCCGTTCATCCAGCAGGTCGTGCGCTATGACGACCGGATCCTCAGCCGCGATGTCGACCCGCTGGAGGTGACCCCTCTGGACGACCGGCGTCTGGTGGTCGACGCCTTCGCGCGCTATCGAATCGCGGATGTGCGTCGCTTCCGCGAGGCGGTGGGCGACGGGGGTATCCCGTTTGCCGAGAACCGGCTGGATTCGATCCTGCGTTCGCGGACGCGTGAAGTGTTGGGTTCGGTCAGTTCGAACGATATCCTCAGCTCGGACCGCGCCACGCTGATGCTGCGCATCCGTAACGCCGCCATCACCGAGGCCAAGGAACTGGGCATCGAAGTGGTCGACGTGCGCCTCAAGCGGACGGATCTGCCCAGCCAGAACCTTGATGCCACCTTTGCCCGGATGCGGGCCGAGCGCGAGCGCGAGGCAGCGGACGAGATCGCCCGCGGTAACGAGGCGGCGCAGCGTGTGCGCGCGCAAGCTGACCGGACGCAGGTCGAGTTGGTGTCGGACGCGCGGCGTCAGGCCGAGATCACCCGAGGCGAGGCCGATGCGAAAAGCAACGCGGTCTTCAACGAGGCGTTTGGCGCGGATGCGGAGTTCTTTGAATTCTACCGCTCTCTTGACGCGTACCGAATGGCGTTGAGCGGCAGCAATTCGTCGATCGTCATGTCGCCGGATAGTGATTTCTTCAAATACTTCAAGGATGCCGGCGAGTCTCTGGCGGCGACCCCGACCGTTGCCGACCAAGCGGGCGATAGCGCAGACACCGGTGCTGACGAGACTGGTGACGCGCAGACTGGCGATACCCCGGCGGGTGACGCCGCCACGGCGGTGCAGTGATGCTGGCGGTCGGCGCCCTTGCCCTTGGGTTGGTGCTGATCGTCGAGGGGCTGGTCTATGCGCTGGCCCCTCGCATCGTCGAAGATATGCTGGCCGCCCTGCGCGCCATTCCACCCGAGGCCCGGCGCATGCTGGGCCTTGCTGCATTCGCGACGGGTGTTTTTCTGGTCTGGTTAGGCAAAAGCCTGGGCGCATGACGCAGCGCGGCATGGTTTGGCGGCGTTTTTCGCTGTCACCTTCGCGTGACAGATGCAGCAACTGTTTGCACGTCGCGCGCCTTTGCCTAAATTGTTCACAACAGTCTGGGCCACGCAGCCCCGGCGCCAAGTCATTTAAGAGTGAGGAGAACCGGCAGTGAGAGAAACAATCCGAACGGCAACCATATCGCAAAGCGGCGCGATGCAATCGCTGGCGCTTGCGCTGCTGAGTGCGGCGCTGATCATGGCGCAGGCCATCGCCGCCCATGCCCGGCCCGAAAGCTTTGCCGATCTGGCGCAGAAATTCAGCCCGTCGGTGGTCAACATCACGACCTCGACCACGGTCGCACAGGGTGCAGGCCCGGCGCCGTTGGTGCCGGATGGATCGCCGTTCGAGGATTTCTTTCGCCAGTTCCGCGACCGGGGCCAGGGCGGTGACCGTCCACGGCGCAGCTCGGCTCTGGGCTCGGGCTTCGTGATTTCCGAGGATGGCTATATCGTCACCAACAATCACGTGATCGAGTCCGCGGACGAGATCATCATCGAATTCTACGAGGGCGGTGAGCTGGAGGCCAAGGTCATCGGCACCGACCCCAAGACCGATATCGCCCTTCTCAAGGTCGAGGCGACCAGCCCGCTGCCCTTCGTCAGCTTTGGCGACAGCGACACCGCACGCGTTGGCGATTGGGTGATGGCGATGGGCAATCCGCTGGGACAGGGGTTTTCGGTCAGCGCGGGCATCGTTTCGGCCCGCAATCGCGCGCTGTCCGGCACCTATGACGATTACATCCAGACGGATGCGGCGATCAACCGGGGCAATTCGGGCGGTCCGTTGTTTGACATGGATGGCAAGGTCGTCGGCGTGAATACCGCGATCCTCAGCCCCAATGGCGGCTCTATCGGGATCGGGTTTTCGATGGCGTCGAACGTGGTCAGCCGTGTGGTCGACCAACTGCAGGAATTCGGCGAGACGCGGCGCGGCTGGCTGGGCGTGCGCATTCAGGACGTGACCGCAGATGTGGCCGAGGCGATGGGCCTTGAGAACGCATCGGGCGCGTTGATCACGGATGTGCCCACTGGCCCCGCCGCCGAGGCCGGGATGATGGCGGGCGACGTGATCCTGTCCTTTGACGGGGTCAAGGTGCCGGACACGCGCGATCTGGTTCGTCAGGTTGGCTCCACGGAGGTCGGCAAATCGGTGCGGGTCGTGGTCTTCCGCGAGGGCGGCACCAAGACGCTGAGAGTGACGCTGGGTCGCCGCGAAGACGCCGAAAACGTCGACGGCACCGACCTGTCGGATGGCGGGTCTGACGCCACGCCGGCGCCGCAAACGATGATGGGCCTGACCCTCAGCCCGCTGGACGACGACCTGCGCGCGCAGTTGGAACTGGCGGAGAGTGCCACGGGCCTTGTCGTGCGTGACATCGATCCGCTGTCGGAGGCCTATGAGAAGGGCTTGCGCGCGGGTGACGTCATCACCGAGGCTGGCCAGCAAAAATTGGCCACAATCGACGATCTGAAGGACCGGATCGCCGACGCCCGTGAAGCGGGGCGCAAATCCCTGTTGCTGCTGGTGCGTTCGGCCGGGCAGCCGCGCTTTGTCGCGCTGTCGCTTGGGGACGACTGACGACTACGTGCACTGCGCAACGGCGACTTACCGACAAGGAGCGGCCTCGATCGGGCCGCTCCTTTGCTTTTGCCGCTGTGGTTTGCACCCCGTGCCCCCGAAGTGTTCAACGCTGAGATTAAGGCGGGGCGAGGTTGGCGTCTTCAGGGTTTTACGGGCAGTTTTCGGAACAAAATTCACCAGGGTCGGTTGGCAGACGCGGCTCATTGTTGTTACAACTTGATCTCAAGGCGGCTCGAACGCCGACGGACCAAATGAGAACAAGAGGCCCGGCACGGCATGACGCATGGCGCCTTTGATCTGCTGGACCCTCCAAATTGAAAGGAAGCCGCATGGTCGATTCATCGGGAGAGCAGGGAATTCCGCCACCAGAGGGCGACTGCGATCTGATCGATACGGAATACGAGATCGGTCAGGACAATGTGACTACATCCATCGGGCCTTTTGGTTTGGATTTTCACAACCCCGTTTTCGCCATGGCCGGAATTTCGATCGTGGCCTTCGTGTTTTTCGCGTTGGCGCTGCCAGATCAGGCGAACGCGATGTTCAGCTGGTCGTTCTCGTTCGTCACCAAGACCTTTGACTGGTTTTTTCTGGGCGCGGCCAACATCTTTGTCCTGTTTTGCCTGTTTCTGATCGTCAGCCCCTATGGGTCTGTCCGGCTGGGAGGCTCGGATGCGACGCCGGACTATAACTAT
The DNA here is from genome assembly GCF_024355225.1 of Roseovarius sp. M141. NCBI lineage: Bacteria > Pseudomonadati > Pseudomonadota > Alphaproteobacteria > Rhodobacterales > Roseobacteraceae > Roseovarius > Roseovarius sp. M141. The sequence continues at coordinate 2,706,848 of NZ_VCNH01000008.1, read as the reverse complement.
ATCGGCTGGTTCGCGATGCTCTTTGCGGCTGGCATGGGCATCGGCCTGATGTTTTTCGGTGTGTCCGAACCGATGAGCCACTTCGCCTCCTCTTTGGGCGGTACCTCGGTCGAGGGCGGCTTGCGCACCGATTGGGCGCCCTTGGGCGCGGCATCGGGCGACGAAGCTGCGGCGATGCGGCTGGGCATGGCGGCGACGATCTTCCACTGGGGTTTGCACCCTTGGGCGATCTACGCGGTCGTCGCGCTGGCGCTGGCGCTGTTCAGCTATAACAAGGGCCTTCCGCTGACGTTGCGCAGCGCGTTCTATCCGATCTTCGGTGAACGCGTCTGGGGCTGGACCGGCCACGTCATCGACACGCTGGCGGTTTTTGCAACATTGTTCGGCCTGGCCACATCGCTGGGCTTCGGCGCGGAGCAGGCGGCATCCGGGCTGACGTTCCTATTTGGATCGGGCGACAAGGTAGAGGGGACGCGCAACCTGCTTGGCATCGCTTACGGCAACACCGAGGAAAGCGGCGTTGCAAACTCAAGTCTGTTACTGGTGCTGCTGATTTCCGGCATCACGGCCATTGCACTGATTTCGGTCGTGCGGGGTCTCGATGGCGGGGTCAAGGTGCTGTCGGAGATCAACATGGGGCTCGCCGGTCTGTTGCTGGTCTTTACGCTGATTGTGGGCGGTCCGATATTCTTGCTGACGTTCTTTGCCGATAGCCTATGGGCCTATTTGCAGAACCTCATCCCGCTCAGCAATCCGTTCGGGCGCGATGACACCAACTTCGTGCAGGGCTGGACGGCGTTCTATTGGGCCTGGTGGATCAGCTGGTCGCCGTTCGTGGGCATGTTCATCGCCCGCGTCAGCCGGGGCCGGACGGTGCGCGAATTCCTGATCTGCGTGCTGCTGATCCCCAGCCTTGTCTGCGTCCTGTGGATGAGCGTTTTTGGCGGCACCGCCATCAGCCAGGTCGTCAATGACGGCTATACCCTGGCCAAGGATGCATCGCTGGAACTGAAGCTGTTCTATATGCTGGACCATCTTCCGCTGGCGACGATCACCTCGGCCATCGGGATCATCCTTGTGGTGGTGTTCTTCGTCACCTCGTCGGACTCGGGCAGCCTGGTGATCGACACGATCACCGCAGGCGGCAAGGTCGACGCGCCGGTGACGCAGCGGGTGTTCTGGTGCATCTTTGAGGGTGCGGTCGCGATCGTGCTGCTGGTCGGCGGGGGCCTTGCGGCGCTGCAATCGGCGGTCATCTCAACGGGCCTGCCGTTTACGATGGTGCTGCTGGTGATGTGCTGGGCCATCTTCAGGGGGCTACAGTCCGAACGCGGCTGATCTTCAGCTTTAAGTGACTGCATGGCCCCCGGCGCTTGCGCGACCGGGGGCTTTGCTGTTTTCTGTAGGCAGGCATCAGGGAGGGCGGCAATGAGCGGCACATTGGATCTGGATTTCGTGCGCGGACAATTCCCGGCCTTCGCCGAGGCGCCGCTGCAGGGGCAGGCGTTTTTCGAGAACGCTGGCGGCTCTTACACCTGCGCACCCGTCATTGATCGGCTGACGCGGTTCTACCGCCAGCGCAAGGTGCAGCCCTACGCGCCCTATGAGGCATCCAAACTGGGCGGCGCCGAGATGGACGAGGCGCGCGCGCGCCTTGCGGCGATGATGGGCGTGGACACCGATGAGCTGAGCTTTGGCCCGTCGACCACCCAGAACACCTATGTGCTGGCGCGCGCCTTTGCCCAGTGGATGCGCCCCGGTGATGCGATCATCGTTACCAATCAGGACCACGAGGCCAATACAGGCCCTTGGCGGCGACTGGCCAATGAGGGGTTCGAGGTGCGCGAGTGGCAGATCGACCCCGACACCGGCCATCTGGACCTCGCCGATCTGGAAGAGCTGCTGGACGACCGCGTGCGCCTTGTGTGTTTTCCGCATTGTTCGAACGTGGTGGGCGAGGTCAATCCGGTGGTGGACATTTCCGCGCTGGCCCATGCCGCCGGGGCGTTCGTCTGTGTCGACGGGGTCAGCTATGCCCCCCACGGTCTGCCGAATGTGGGGCTGATGGGGCCGGATATCTACCTGTTCTCGGCCTACAAGACCTACGGGCCGCATCAGGGCATCATGACCATCCGGCGCGAACTGGGCATGCAACTGCCCAATCAGGGGCACTATTTCAACGAAGGCGGCCTGTATAAACGTTTTACCCCTGCCGGGCCGGATCATGCGCAGGTGGCGGCCTGCGCCGGCATGGCAGATTATATTGACGCGCTGGCGGATCATCACGGGCTGGACGGTGATGCGGCTGCGCGCGCGACCGGCGTGCACGATCTGATGCACGCGCATGAGGAGGTGCTGCTGGCCCCGCTGCTGGACTACCTCAAATCGCGCAACTCGGTGCGCCTGCTGGGGCCGGGTATGGCGCCGGGCCGGGCACCCACCGTCGCCGTGCGCCTTGACCGCCCGGGCGAGGAAGTCGCGCGCGATCTGGCGGCGCATGACATCATGGCTGGCGGTGGCGATTTCTATGCCGTCCGGGCGCTGCGGGCGATGGGCGTTGATCCTAACCATGGCGTGCTGCGGCTGAGCTTTGTGCATTACACCAGCCGGGCAGAAATTGACCAGCTTTTGACCGCGCTGGAAGACGTGCTTTGATCCGCCGCGCAGCGCGCTATGTCCAACCCGGATATACATGAATCCGGAAAAGATATGCCCGATAGCAAACCCACTCTCCTCTGGCTCCGCCGCGATCTGCGGCTGACCGATCATCCCGCCCTCTGCGCCGCGTTGGACACGGGTGGTCCCGTCATTCCCGTCATTCCCGTTTTTATCCATGACGATACGGTCGCAGGCCTCGGCGCCGCGCCGAAATGGCGGCTGGGGCTGGCGCTGGAGCGGTTTGCCAAGACGCTGGAGGCCAAGGGCAGCCGCCTGATCCTGCGCCGGGGCGCCGCGCTGGACGTGCTGCGCGATCTACTGCGGGAAACGGGGGCAGGGGCGGTGTATTGGTCGCGGCTTTACGATCCAGGCGCCATCGCGCGTGACAAGGCGGTAAAGGCCGGGCTGCGGCAGGATGGCGTTGATGCGCGTAGCCACGCGGGCCATCTGCTGTTCGAGCCGTGGACCGTCGAGACGAAGGAGGGCGGTTATTACAAGGTCTACTCGCCGATGTGGCGTGCGGTGAAGGACCGCGATGTGCCCGCGCCGCTGCCCGCGCCAAGCGATCTGAAAGCGCCCGAGGCATGGCCCGCCAGCGATGATCTGGTCGATTGGCAGATGGACGCCGCGATGCAGCGGGGCGCAGACATCTGCCTGCCCTATCAGCAGGTTGGGGAGGAGGCCGCGCAGGACCGGCTGGCGTGGTTCATCGAGGACTCGATTGACCGCTACAAGACGCGCCGCGATCTGCCCGCCATCGACGGCACCTCAAACCTGTCGGAGAACCTCGCGCTTGGCGAAATCAGCCCGGCGCAGTGCTGGCACGCCGGCCTGCGCGCACTGCACGAGGGCGCCAAGGGTGCCGAGACATGGGTCAAGGAACTGGTCTGGCGCGAATTTGCCTATCACCTGATCTACCACACGCCGCAGATCGCCACGCGCAACTGGCGCGAGAAATGGGATGATTTCCCTTGGAACGAAGACGGGACTACGTCCGAGGTCGTGGCATGGAAACAGGGGCGTACCGGCATCCGCTTTGTCGATGCGGCCATGCGCGAGATGTACGTGACGGGCCGGATGCACAACCGTGCGCGCATGATCGTGGCCAGCTACCTGACCAAGCACCTGATGACCCATTGGCGGGTCGGGCAGGCGTGGTTCGATGATTGCCTCACCGATTGGGATATCGCCAGCAACGCGATGGGCTGGCAATGGGCGGCCGGGTCGGGGCCGGACGCCGCGCCCTATTTCCGGATCTTCAACCCCGAGACGCAGCTGGAAAAATTCGACCCGGATGGAAACTATGCCCGCGCGTGGATCGCCGAAGGGTATGATGATCCCAGCAAGACCGCGCTAAGCTATTTCGATGCGATCCCGCGCAGCTGGGGCCTGTCGCCTTCGGATGCCTACCCCGCCCCGGTGGTCAGTCTGCCCGAAGGGCGCGACCGGGCGCTGGGCGCCTATCAGGACCGAACATTTTGACGCGCGCTGACACGGCACTGCCGATGCCCGAGATCGGCCAAGAAACGGAAAAGACGACATGATCCTGACCACGACAGACGGACAGTCGAATTTGCCGCGCTACTTTGCGCGGGTTTTCGACAAGACCCGCAATATCAACCGGGGGCGGCTGGATTTCGTGCTGCCCGATGGCCGGGTGTTTCGCGCCGAGGGGCCGAATCCCGGCCCGGTGGGCGAGGTGCATCTGCACAATACCGACGTCTTTGCCCGGCTGATCCGCGAGGGTGATCTGGGGTTTTGCGATGCTTACCTTGATGGCTGGTGGAGCAGCCCGGATTTGCAGGCGCTGATGGATTTCATCTGCACCGATAACGAGGATGTCTATGACGGCTTTCCCGGCCTGTCGCTGGTGCGCGCGTTCGAGCGGGCGCGCCATTGGCTGCGCAGCAACTCCAAGGGGCAGGCGCGGCGCAACATCAGCCATCACTATGATCTGGGCAATGATTTCTACAGCCTCTGGCTGGACGAGACGATGACCTATTCCAGCGCCCTGTTCGAGACCGGGCAGGAAAGTCTGGAAAAGGCGCAGACGGCAAAATACGCTTCGATGGTGGACCGGATGGGGGTCCAGCCGGGTGATCATGTGCTGGAAATCGGCTGTGGCTGGGGCGGCTTCGCCACATATGCGGCTGCCGAGCGCGGGCTGAAAGTGACCGGCCTTACCATCAGTCAAGAGCAGTTGAACTATGCGCGGCAGCGTATTGAAAAGGCAGGACTTTCAGATCTGGTAGACTTCAAGCTACAGGATTACCGCGATGAGCGTGGCAGCTATGACGGCATCGCCAGTATCGAGATGTTCGAGGCGGTCGGACAGCAATACTGGCCCGCTTATTTCAACACGGTGCGCGACCGGCTGCACCCCGGCAAACGCGCGACGCTTCAGATCATCACGATCAGCGACGCGCGCTGGGAGGTTTACCGGCGCGGTGTCGATTTTATCCAGAAATACATCTTTCCGGGTGGTATGTTGCCCAGCCCCGCCGCCCTGCGCGCGGAAGTGGAGCGCGCGGGGCTGACCGTCGCCGGGTCGATGGAGTTTGGCGAAAGCTACAGCCAGACCCTGCGCCGCTGGCACGACCGTTTCAACGATCAGTGGGACGGCATCGCGGCCATGGGCTTTGACGAGCGATTCCGCAGGATGTGGAATTTTTACCTCACGTCTTGCGCCGGATCGTTCCACGCGGGTAACTGCGATGTCACTCAGATCACCATCGCAAAGCCCGAATAATGCATGCCAAAGGTACGCACCCTGCCGACCGCCGTGTCGCGACGATCACCGGCATTCTTGCTAGCGCGCTGTTGGCCGCAGCGCGGCGCTGGACCGTAACGACGTGAGCGCCCTCTTTCTATATGGCACATTGCGCGACACGGCGCTGCTGCGGATCGTTCTGGGTCCGCGCGCTGACGCAGTATCGATGTGGCCCGCAACCCTGCCGGATCATGTGGTGACATGGGCCAAGGGGCAGGTGTTCCCGACGATCGCCATACAGCCCGGCGCCAATACTGTGGGTGTGCTGCTGGAGGATCTCAGCCCGCAGGAGGTGCAGCGCCTTGATTTCTACGAGGGCGGCTTTGGCTGTGATCTGCGCGAGGTGGTTGTGTGCGCCGAAGGCGGCCCGCATCAGGCGCGCATCTATTTCCCGCAGGCGGGATTGTGGCAGCAGGGCGTGCCATTTGATCTGGACGATTGGGCACAGCAATGGGGCGCGATCAGCCGTCTCGCCGCGACCGAGGCGATGGGATATCTGGGCACATGCAGCCCGCAGGACCTGGCCGCGCGGATGCCGATGATCCGGGCGCGGGCGGCGTCACGTCTGGCAGTCACCGGCGTGCCGGCGCAGGTGCGCAGCGACACCGGCGCAGATGCGGTCGAGGCCGTCGAGACCGAGGTTCTGCACGCCGGTTACTTCCGCACCGAGGCGCGCGTTCTGCGCCATCCGACGTTTCAGGGTGGGATGAGCAATACGCTGCGCCGCGAGATTTTCGTGGCAACCGATGCGGCGCTGGTGCTGCCATATGATCCGGTCCGCGACCGCGTGCTGCTGGTGGAACAGTTTCGCATGGGCCCCTATGGGCGCGGCGATCCTCGCCCCTGGATGCTGGAGCCTGTCGCAGGTCGCGTCGACCCCGGCGAGACGCCCGAGCAGGCAGCGCATCGTGAATGCATGGAGGAGGCGGGGCTGTCCCTGACCCGGCTGGAGCGGATCGGGAGCTACTACTGCACGCCCGGGTATTCCACTGAATACTTTCACAATTTCGTGGGCCTCGCGGACCTTCCTGACGATCTGCCCCGCTATGGCGGGCTGGATACCGAGGCCGAGGACATCCGCCTGCATGTGCTGGATTTCGACGCCGCCATGGCCCTGCTGGATACGGGCGAGGCCGACAATGGTCCGCTTATCCTGTCGCTGATGTGGCTGGCACGCGAACGGGCCAGACTGCGCGCTGCGGCTTGAGTTGCCGCGCCATCGCGCCTAAGTATTGGCCCACGTTTTCATGCTGGAAAGGACGCGCCATGCGCATTGCACAGGATCTGGCCGACGCGGTCGGCAACACCCCCATGATCAAGCTGCGCCGCGCCAGCGAAGAGACGGGCTGCACCATTCTCGGCAAGGCCGAGTTTCTGAACCCCGGCCAATCGGTCAAGGACCGCGCGGCGCTGTACATCATCCGCGATGCGGTGGCGCGCGGCGAATTGAAACCGGGCGGCACGATTGTCGAGGGGACCGCCGGCAATACCGGCATCGGTCTGGCGCTGGTCGGTGCGTCGATGGGGTTCAAGACCGTCATCGTCATCCCCGAGACGCAGAGCGAAGAGAAAAAGGACATGCTGCGCCTTGCCGGTGCCGAACTGGTGCAGGTGCCCGCCGCGCCCTACAGTAACCCCAACAACTTTGTGCGCTACTCCGAGCGTCTGGCCGCGGAGTTGGCCAAGACCGAGCCGAACGGCGCGATCTGGGCCAACCAATTCGACAACGTGGCTAATCGGCAGGCCCACGTTGAGACCACCGGCCCCGAAATGTGGGAGCAGACCGGCGGCAAACTGGACGGTTTCTGCTGCGCTGTCGGCTCGGGCGGGACGCTGGCGGGCGTCGGCATGGCGCTTCAGCCCAAGGGCGTAAAGGTGGCACTGGCCGATCCGATGGGCGCCAAACTTTTTTCCTACTACACCACCGGCGAGCTTGAATCCGAAGGCAGTTCGATCGCCGAGGGGATCGGGCAGGTGCGCATCACCGCCAACCTCGAAGGGTTTACGCCCGATTACGCCTACCAGATCACCGATGAGGAGGCGCTGCCGATCGTGTTCGACCTGCTCCACTATGAGGGGCTGTGCATGGGGGCATCGACCGGCGTGAATGTCGCGGGCGCGATCCGTCTGGCGCGCGAAATGGGGCCGGGCCATACCATCGCGACGATCCTGTGCGACTATGGCTCGCGTTACCAGTCCAAGCTGTTCAACCCTGAGTTCCTGCGCGAAAAGGGTCTGCCCGTGCCGGACTGGATGCATGGCGCGCCCCGCTCGATCCCCGGAGTGTTCGAGGAATGATAACAGTGCTGCGCCATCTTCTGCTGGCTTTGACGCTGGCGCTGTTGCCTGGCGCAGCGACGCTGAGTCTGACGGCGACCACAGCTGCGGCGCAGCAGCCCCCGTCCAGCCCTGATTACGACCGCTGGGACACGATCAGCCAGCGCGCGATCACGGCTATCGAAAACCAGCGCGCGTCGACCTCCGCATTCGAGAGCCTGCGCGACCAGTTGGCCGAATGGCGCAGTGTCTTTTCCGCCGCGCAAAGCATCAACAGCAATGCGATTGCGACCCTGGATGCTCAGGTGCGCGCCTTTGGCCCCGCACCGGCCGAGGGTGAGCCCGGCGAGGGGGCGGAGATCGCCTCGCAGCGGGAATCGTTGACCAAAAAGCTGGCAGAGTTGCGCGCGCCCGTGAAGCGGGCGGAACTGGCCTACAGCAAGGCCGACGAAATGATAAAGAGTATCGACCGCATCGTGCGTGAACGAACGGCCGAAGAGCTTCTGGAGCGTGGGCCATCCCCGTTGAACCCGCAGCATTGGCCGATCGGCGTCCACGCCATTGTGAGCACGTTCGAAGATGTCCGCAATGAGCTTGCGGTTGGGCTGTCCAGCACCGCACAGCGCGCGGATCTTTGGAGCAGGATGCCCGTAACGGCCCTTATGGGGCTGGTGGGCCTTGTGCTGCTGCTGCGCGGGCGGTTCTGGGCTGAATTGCTGGTGCGGATCGCTATGCCGCAGGCGGCGACCTCGGGGCGTTGGTTGATTTCGTTCCTGATGTCGCTGGGTGGAATCATAGTGCCGTTCATCGGCCTTATGATCCTGATCAAGGCCTTTGCCATCAGTGGTCTTTTCGCGGCACGCAGCAACGACATGCTGCAAGTGTTGCAGGTGTCGGTGCTGATCTTCCTCGTGGCGCGCTGGCAGGCGCTGCGCTGCTTTCCGCGTGGTGACGGCGGACAGCTGCCGCTGGACCTGACGCCCGAACAGCGCCGATCCGGGCGCCTGTATGGCGGCGCGATGGGTTTTATCATCACCGTTTTTCACTTCATCTACGAAGTCGGAAGCATTAACGGCTGGCCCGCCGAGGCGCGCGCTGTCGCGCTGTTCCCGGTCATGGTGCTGGCAGGGCTGCTGTTGATCCGCCTTGCGCGGCTGCTGGCGCATCATACCCGGCAGCAGCCCGACGAGCAGGACGTCGAAGCCGAGGGCGGGGCGGACACGTACCGAAACAAGCTGGGGCGCGTACTGTCCAAGCTACTGGTCATCGTCGCCGTCGTCGCGCCCCTGCTGGCTGCAATCGGCTATCAAAAGGCGGCCGTCGGCCTGTTGATGCCATCGCTTCTGTCCCTGATGTTGTTGGCGGCGCTCATTATCCTGCAAAGTGTCATCGTCGAGCTGTACTCGTTGGCGACCAATGATCGTGACGGCGCCGCAGACGAATTGATTCCGATGTTGCTGGGGTTTCTCGTCGCGCTGGCGTCGTTGCCGCTCTTTGCATTGGTCTGGGGCGCGCGCGTTTCGGATCTGAGTGAGCTGTGGGTGTCGTTCCGGCGCGGCATCACGGTAGGCGACATGACGATATCGCCGACGATCTTCCTGACCCTGGCCATCATCTTTGCGATCGGATTCGTCGTCACACGGGTAACACAGGGCATGCTCAAGACGTCGCTTCTGCCCAAGACGCGGATCGATACCGGCGGGCGCAATGCCATCGTCTCGGGCGTGGGGTACATCGGAATTTTCTTGGCAGGGCTGATCGCCGTGACCAGTGCGGGGATTGATCTCAGCAGTATCGCCATCGTCGCCGGTGCGCTGTCGGTCGGTATCGGTTTCGGTCTTCAGACCATTGTGTCGAACTTTGTGTCCGGCATCATCCTGCTGATCGAGCGCCCCATCAGTCAGGGCGACTGGATCGAAGTGAACGGCCAGCACGGCACGGTGCGCGAAATCTCGGTCCGCTCCACCCGGATCGAAACCTTCGATCGCTCGGATCTGATCATCCCGAACTCGGATCTGATCAGCGGCACAGTCACGAACTACACCAAGGGCAGCACGGTGGGCCGGGTGATCGTCAAGGTCGGCGTCGCCTATGGCACCGATACGAAATGGGTCGAAAGCATCCTGCGCGAAATCGCCCGCGCCCATCCCATGGTGCTGATGAACCCCGAACCAGCGATCATCTTTCATGGGATCGGCGTCGAGTCCTTTGATTTTGAAATCCGCGCCATCCTGCGCGATATCAACTTTATCATGAACGTGACCTCGGACATGAACCACGAGATCGCCGCGCGCTTTGCCAAGGAAGGTATCGAAATGCCCTATCAACAGCGCGACATCTGGCTGCGCAATCCCGAAACGCTGACCGGGGCCATGGGCGCGGCCCGCGCGAAGCCGCGCAAACCGCGCCCGGCCAGTCAGGATACGTCAGCCATGTCGGTTGACGAGGCGCAGCGCATGGACGATGCGGATGGTGGCGGCGGGGCAGGGGATGCAGACCGATGAGCGTGCCCTATTTCCGCACAGACGCCTACCTGTCCGAGGCATCCGGCCAGGTGGTTGCCCATACCGCCGAGGGCGGCGTGGTGCTGGACCGGTCGCTGTTCTATCCGACAGGGGGCGGTCAGCCAGGGGATAGCGGCCATCTGACATGGCCCGGCGGCGCCGTGCAGATCGCCACCACCGTCAAGGGCGGCGGGGCCGACATCGTTCTTGTGCCCGCCGCACCGCAGGCGCTGCCCCCGGTCGGCACGCGGGTCGAGCAGCATCTGGACTGGACCCGCCGCCACCGCCTGATGCGTATGCATACCGGGCTGCACCTGCTGTCGGTCGTCATTCCGCTGCCGGTTTCCGGCGGCGCGGTCGGCGAGCTGCGCAGTCGGCTGGATTTCGACATGCCCGAGGCGCCCGAGGACAGCGAAGCGTTGGAGGCGCTGCTGAACCGCATGATCGATGACGACCTGCCGGTATCCGAAACATGGATCACCGACGCCGATCTGGCGGCAAATCCCGGCCTCGTAAAAACGATGTCCGTAGCTCCGCCCCGAGGTGCCGGCCAAGTGCGTCTGGTGCAGATCGGCGAGGGCGAAGGCATGGTCGATCTACAGCCCTGCGGCGGTACGCATGTGGCCCGCACCGGCGAGATCGGTCGCCTGCGGCTGGGCAAGATCGAAAAGAAGGGGCGTCAGAACCGCCGCGTCTATGTGCACCTTGACGGGTAGGGGCGCATAAGCTCTTCACACCGGTGATTATCTGCTTGAAATCCCGGTAACACGGACGGTAAAGAAGCGTAACGGAGCGGTGGCCGAGTGGTCGAAGGCGCACGCCTGGAAAGTGTGTAGGCGGGAGACCGTCTCCAGGGTTCGAATCCCTGTCGCTCCGCCACTTAGATGACTCGACTAATTTACTTTTCTTTTTATAGTCAATGACTTCGAGGGCGGTCTTGGGTTGATTTCTGCGTGCGACTCTTGAAGTGTCACACATTCTGCCACACAACGGCGAGTTGGGCGGTGTGCGATGAAGCTTCAGAAACGGAACAATACCTACCACCTGCGCAGGCGCGTGCCTGCCCGGTATCAGGCGGTCGAGGCGCGGGCGTCGTGCTACGTGAGCCTCAATACGGATTCGGAGACCTTGGCACAACAGAAGGCTACCGTTATCTGAAGCGAACAATTTGAACCCTGGGAGGCCCGTCTGGCAGGAGACAGCGTGGAGGCCGAAAGGCGCTATGCATCGGCGCAGGCGATCGCGCGGATGCGGGGGGCGGTATTTGCACGCAGCGCAGATCGCTGAGTTTCCCCGGCGGGACGTGCTGGAGCGTATCGAAGCGACCCTTGTAAATAACGGTAAGGCAGACAAGCCTGTTGCCGCGGCTCTTCGGGGGGCGTGGGCATTTCCGGTATCGTCAGAACCGCCACAGCCCGAACAGGATCATCAGGGGGTCGGCTGCCGGTTCGCGGGATGAAACAAGCCGCGGAAACCAGCGAGACAGGATCACGATGCAGCCGACGATGGCGAGTGTCAGATGATACGGGCTGAACGTGAAAAACGGGTCACTTTCCATGTCAAACCTGGGCTATACCCTTGAATAGCGCCTCATCTACCTGATCACCATGAAGCACCGAGATGTCGCCGGTTGTCTCCAGTACCACGGCATGGACAGAAGACATTTCGAGTGCGTTTGCTTCGCGCAGTTTCGCGATAAGGTCTTCCTCGGCCACACGCGTCGCGTGCAAGGCATCGTGCAGGATGACGCCATCTTTCATGAGCAGAACTGGCGTGTTCTGAACCAGTGCATCAAAACGGGGGGACCGACGCCGAAGCCGGGAGACAAAATATTGCACTGCGAAGAGGCAGGCCATTGCCGTGAGTGTCTGCACGAAGCCAGTCCATTGCTGAGATTGCGAAACCCCTGCAAGAAGCGACCCCATGGCCACCGTCATCACGAAATCAAAATTGGTCATTTTCGAGAACGACCTCAACCCGACGATGCGGACCAGAAAGATGATCCAGGCAATCCCGATCACGCTCAGCAGGGAGCCCTTGGCCAAAGCGTCGAGTATAGGTCCATCAAAAAACATCCGCGTTTCCCTGTTTGAAGAGTTTCATTTACGTCCCGGGATTCAACGGTCCGACACATGACCATAAGCTTACGCCGAACGCCCCGTCTCAATGCAGATTAAATATCAACAAGCCAGTCGTCGCTAAAGAAGAGATATGGCAAGGTGGGCGCGAGAACAGGGAGTTCCCCAATAGTGGTCGATGTCAGCGATTTTATACTCCGCGTTCTGTTTTCGGGGAGATGCGGACTGGTCGTCGGGCTCGACCGCGAGATCAAGGGAAAGCCTCTGGGGGCCGGGGCCCATGTTCTGGTGGCGATCGGCTCTGCCGCTTTGATGACGGTAACGCTCAACTTCGCGTTGAGCGGTATGGCCGAAGATGATGCCATTTCCATCGACCCCACCCGCCTGATCCAGGGCATTGTTGGCGGTATCGGATTTCTCGGAGCGGGCGCGATCATGTCGCCCAGCGACGACGGACGGCTGAAAGGGCACTGTCAGAAGAAACTGGCCTGAGCCGGGCAGGGAGGACTCATAGCGTTTGAGGATGAGAAAACACAGCCCTTTTCGCTACTTCAAGACGTCGCCTGAAATCGTCCGGCTTGCTGTTATGCTCTATGTCCGGTTCCCGTTGTCGTTTCGCAATGTGGAGGACCTTTTGCACGAGCGTGGTATCGAGATCAGCCACGACACGGTTCGGTTCTGGTGGAATAGATCTGGTCCGCTGTTTGCGGCCGAGATCCGCAGAAAGCGCGCCAGTCGGATTTGCTTATTTTAGAACTGGCAGTGGCATCTGGACGAGGTGTTCGTGAAAATCAACGGCGAGCGGCACTATCTTTGGCGGGCGGTGGATCATGAGGGCGAGGTGCTCGAAAGCTATGTCACGAAACGGCGTGATCGCAAAGTGGCATTGAAATTCCTCAGAAAATCAATGAAGCCCATGGTCGATCCGAAGTCTTGGTGACGGACAAGCTTCGGTCTTACGGAGTTGCGATGAAGGTTATCGGCAACGCCGATCGACAAGATACAGGACGCTGGCTCAACAATCGGGCGGAGAATTCACATCAGCCATTTCAAAGGTGAGAACGGGCCATGCTTCGCTTCAGGCGCATGCGAAGTTTACAGAAATTCGCCGCTGTTCACGCTTCCGTCTACAATCACTTTAATCAGGAGCGCAGCTTTTACTCACGTGACAATTTTAAGCTGAACCGCGCCGTCGCTCTTGCTGAGTGGCGCGATTTCGGCGCGGTATAAAGCGCAGGCTTGCTGTCCTTGACGAGGCTGGTTTGCATTTGCCTGACAGCACCTCTGAGCGAGCTATAAAGGGTTAGACGTCCGTCCTGCGTGGCAGAGCAAAGACTACTTGAGCAATTTGAGGCAGTGTCCCGCGGCCTCGCCCGCCTTGCGGCCTTCTGACAAATCGACCTTGCCCTCAGACATAAGCTTCTCGACTTCAGACTTTATAATCTCTCGTCCAGTCGCTTGGGTTGGATGCTGCGCCAGTGCGGCAGTGTATATCTCCTGACCAATTGGCGAAAGATCGGCTTTGCAGGTGTCGGCAGCCATCGTATCGGCGGCGGCGACACTGGTGGACAAAGCAAGGATGAAAACTGTAGCCATATAGCGCATATCAGGTCTCCTGAAAATTTGTGTCAGTGTCTTCCATTTCGAGTGGAATTTCCAGTTATTTGCCTTCGCACAGATGACCATTCGGCAAGACTTGCTTTTGACGCAGTATCTTAGATCCAGCTTTGGACGCGGCACCAAGGCTATTTTGAAGCTCTCTAGGTCTACCGGGGAGTAAAACTCTCGAAGGATGAACCCCATGGAAGAGAAAAAAAATCCCCGAAATACACAGCCGAGCTTCGCGATCGCGACGGTCGGTTGTTCCCCGAACATCGCCCAGACTACGGAAGCAACGATGCCCCCTACAAGGCGATTGCGCCGTCGCTGCGCAGTGCGCCCGACGCGCTTCGTGGTCTGCGCCTTCAGGCCGCGCGCCATTTCCGGCTGGTACGCTGATTGACGGTCGTTCGCCCCACAAAGCGGAACGGACGTTTCCTGCGATCCGAAAACGCTACCGGGGCAGACGGTTTTGGTGTGAGGGTACGTTGCCTCCAACGATGCGCGCACAGAAGACACGGTACTTCGGTCCTTGGGAGAAACGATATCGTCGATCCTGCCTACGCCAGCCGTTTGTCCCTCAGCCCCGCATACGCGCGCCATCTGCATCAAAAAGTGGCGCGGTGATCAGCGTGGCATCGCGCATTTGGCCCAGTATCTCAATCTGCGCCGCGCGGCCCTCTGTCGCCATCTCGCGCGGGATCAGCCCCAGCGCAATGGATTTGCCCGCATGGTGCGAATATCCGCCCGAGGTGACGAAACCCTGCACCGTGCCATCAATCCAGATCGGCTCGTAGCCATGCGCGTCGGCGTCATCGGCCTGCACGTCAAATGCGACCAGCTGGCGCGCGGCGCCCTTGGCACGGTCGGCCTCCGCAGCGGCGCGGCCGATGAAATCGCTGTTCTTGGACCATTGGATAAAGCGATCCATGCCCGTTTCGCCCGGCGTGTAATCGGGCGAGAATTCCGCGCCCCACGAGCCAAAGAATTTGTCCAGCCGCAGCGACATCATCGCGCGCATCCCAAAGGGGCGCATGTTATGCGGCCGACCTGCCTCGTGCAGCGTATCCCACAGGGCGCGCTGGGCCATGGGGTCGCAATAGATTTCATACCCCAGATCGCCGGTATAGCTGACGCGCTGGATCAGGCAGTCTGTCATGCCGACAGTGGCGTGGCGCAGGTCCATGAAGCGCATGTCTGCGACGCTATCGCGCGTGCAGGTAATCAACACCTCGCGCGCCTTCGGCCCGGCGATCTGGAAGCCGGTCAACCGGTCGCTGATGTTCTCGATATGCACGCCCTGCGTCTCGTGGCGTTGGAACCAGCGCATGTGATTGGCCTGCGCACCGTAAGAGGCGGTCAGTTGGAATGCCT
This sequence comes from Roseovarius sp. M141, assembly GCF_024355225.1. NCBI lineage: Bacteria > Pseudomonadati > Pseudomonadota > Alphaproteobacteria > Rhodobacterales > Roseobacteraceae > Roseovarius > Roseovarius sp. M141. Next base: position 2,691,588 of record NZ_VCNH01000008.1, on the reverse strand, counting down.
CATCCGAGAGGCAGGAAATGGTGAAATCACCCATCAGCCGCCCTTGCGGCGAAAGCATCGGCGTCAGCGACAGGCGTCCCGGCTGTGGTACGCGACCGGCCATGATCCGGTCCAGCCAATCGCGCGCGCCGGCGCCTGTCACCAGATATTTGCCGAAATTCTGCACCTCGTTGATACCAACGGAGCTGCGCACGTCGCGGACCTCGCGCGCGGTCGCCTCAAAGGCGTTCGAGCGGCGGAAGCTGGGCGTCTCGTAGCGCGGCTCGTCACCGGTCGCAAAATAGTTCGCCACCTCCAGCCCGTATTGCTGGCCCCAGACAGCGCCCATGCCGGTGAGCACGTCATACATCGGCGTCGTGCGAAACGGGCGGGCGGCGGGCAGTTCCTGGTTCGGGTAACTGACGGAAAACCGGGTCTGGTAATTTTCGACCACCTTGGGGCGGGTGTAGCCCGGCGTGATCCAGTCGCCGAAACGCGCGACATCCATCGCGGTGACGTCGCGCTCGCATTCCCCCGCCGTCATCCACTGTGCCAGCATCAGGCCCACACCGCCCCCTTGGGAGAACCCCGCCATGACGCCGCAGGCCGACCAATAGCCGCGCAAGCCCGGCACCGGGCCGACCAGCGGATTGCCATCGGGGGCAAAGGTGAAGGGCCCGTGAATGACAGATTTGACGCCCGCGCGGCCCAACGCCGGGAACCGGCGATAGGCGAATTCGATGCTGTCCTCGATCTTGTCGAGGTTGTCGGGCAGCAATTCATGCCCGAAATCCCATGGGGTGCCATCCACCGCCCATGGCTTGCACGGCTGCTCGTAAAAACCGATACACAGGCCGCGGCCTTCCTGGCGCAGGTATGATTCCCCGGCGGGGTCCATGACATGGGGATGTTCGGTGTCGCGCGCCACGATCTCGGGCACGTCATCGGTGACGATATACTGATGCTCCATTGGATGCAGGGGTAGGTAGACACCCGCCATCGCGCCGACCTCGCGCGCCCAGAGGCCACCGGCGTTGACCACATGCTCGGCGTGGACCGTCCCCTTGTCCGTCACCACGTCCCAGGTGCCATCGGCGCGCTGGCGCGTTTCGCGCACCATGCAATGCGTGTGAATGGTCGCGCCGCCCATGCGCGCCGCGCGTGCATAGGCGTGGGTGGTGCCGGAGGGGTCCAGATGCCCGTCGAGCGGGTCATACAGGCCGCCGAGGATACCTTCGATGTTCGTCACCGGTGCGATCTGCGCGATCTCTTCGGGCGTCACGATATGCGTGTCGAGGCCCATGTAGCGATGCTTGGCCCGCTCGGCCAGCAGCATGTCAAAGCGGTCGGAATTGTCGGCCAGCGTGATGCCGCCGACATGGTGCAGACCGCAGGACATGCCGGTGATCTCTTCCAGTTCCTTGTAAAGGCGGATGGTGTAGCCCTGAAGCGCGGCCATGTTCGTATCGCCATTCAACGTGTGAAATCCGCCTGCCGCATGCCATGTGCTGCCCGAGGTCAGCTCGGACCGGTCCAGCAGCATGACATCGGACCAGCCCAGCTTGGTCAGGTGGTACAATACGCTGCATCCCACGACGCCGCCGCCGATCACGACAGCCTGTGCGGTGGTTTTCATAACCCAATCTCCCTCGCTGGTCCTGAGCTGAACCTGCGATCCTGCAAGGGTGGCGTCATGCGCGCCTGCGACAGATCCTGTCGTTTTATGTCACTCATGCCGTTCAAATGGCGAAAAGAATGGAACCCGATCCGCGCCCGTGCGATTAATTTATGATGAAAAACATCCTTCTGATCCCCTCGACGCTGTGGCGCAGGACGCGCAATTATTCTCGCAAGCTGTGGGTGCGGGTGCTGGCCATGGGCCTTTTGTCGGTGGTGGCGCTGGGCGTGACGCAACTGATCGAGATGTTCGTGCCCGATGAAATGGCCGGGCGGTTGTCGGGCGCGTCGGCGGACAGGTTGCTGGATATCATCGCCAGCGCCATGCTGTCGGCAACGATCTTTTCGATGACGGTGATGGTGTCGACCTACCGCAGTTCGGCCTCACAATGGACGCCGCGGGTGCACCAGCTGATCATGCAGGACACCACCACGCAAAAGACGCTGGCGGCCTTCATCGGCGCCTATCTCTATGCGCTGGTGGCGATCATCCTGCGCGAGATCAGTATTTTCGGCGATGAACACGCGCTGGTCATATTCTGGCTGACGGTTCTGGTGCTGGCCTATGTCGTGTGGTCGCTGGTGCGATGGGTGCTGCATTTGCAGACGTTCGGCAGTCTGCTGCACACAACCCGGCAGGTCGAGGATATCACCAAAAAACGCTTTCGCGAACGGCTGACCACGCCGTGCCTCGGGGCCAATCCGCTGCGCGGTGCGGTGCCGGAACAAGCATGGTCGGTGGAGTCCGATCAGAGCGGGTACATACAGCACATCTACCCCGAGGGGCTGCAAGCCGTGGCCGAGCGGTACGAGGTTCAGGTCTATCTTCCCAAAGCCATCGGGACATTCATTTTCCTGCACGAGCCGCTTTTATGGGTGGTGGGCGACGCCCCTGCCGAGGAGGACCGCGACGAATTCCTGTCGCTTCTGCGCGGCCATGTCACGGTCGAGGATCTGCGCAGCTATGATCAGGATCCACGTTTCGGCCTGACCGTCATGGGCGAAATTGCGTCCAAGGCACTGTCGCCCGGCATCAACGACCCGGGCACGGCCATCGACGTCATCACGCGCGTCGGGCGCATCCTGTCCAGTTATTCGGACGAAACCGTAAACGAAGAAGATCAGCAGGGCGGCCCCGAACTGGACCGTCTTTGGGTGCCGCCCCTGATGCCGGGCGATCTGCTGGATGACGGGTTCGGGTCGCTTGTGCGCGATGGTGCGCAAATCTACGAGGTTCAACACCGGTTGCAGGCGACGCTGGCCGGACTGATGCAACACCCTGACAGTGGCCTGAGCGATGCGGCGCGCGATTTTGCCGAATTGTCGCTGCGCCGCGCGCTGGCGCATATGGATTTCGCCCCCGACCGCGAGCGTCTGCTGGCCTCTGTCAGCGACCGATTGCGCCTGCGCGTGACCGAGACATAAGGCAAACCGACTTGTCTCACCGCGACGTTGTGTGTCGCAGTGAGGCAACCGTGGCGCCATGTGGTGGGTAAAGCTGGGGGCGATTTACAGCTAAGGGATACTCCCATGAAAACCCACGCACAGGCCGTCGTGATCGGTGGCGGCGTTATCGGATGCTCGATTCTCTATCACCTGACCAAACTGGGCTGGTCCGATGTCGTGTTGCTGGAGCGGGACGAACTGACCAGCGGCAGCACCTGGCACGCCGCCGCGAATATTCACGGTCTGCATGACAGCGCTAATATCAGCCGACTTCAGCACTACACCATGACGCTTTATAATCAGCTGGAGTCCGAGACGGGGCAAAGCTGCGGTGTTTTCCAACCCGGCAGCCTCTATCTGGCGCAGACCGAGGCGCGCGAGCATCAGCTGCGCCTTCAGGCGGCCAAGGCCAAATTATACGGAATGAATTTCCACGAGGTCAGCCGCAATGAGGCCGAAAAGCTGCATCCGCTGGTCGATTTCGACGGCATCCGCTGCATCATGTGGGAACCCGATGGTGGCAATGTCGACCCCTCCGGCGTGACGGCGGCCTACGCGGCGGGCGCACGGGCCGCGGGGGCGGAGATTCACCGCTTTACGGTCGTCACGGCGACGGTTCAGCAGCCCGATGGCACATGGATCGTCGAGACGCCAAAGGGGAACATCCGGACCCCTTGGGTCATCAATGCCGCCGGTCTGTGGGGGCGCGAGGTGGCGGCGCTGGCTGGGATCACGCTGCCGCTGCAGCCGACGGAACATCAGTATTTCGTGACCGAAACCATTGCAGAGATCGCCGCGCTGGATCGCCGCCTGCCGTCCGTCGCCGACCGCGACGGCGAATATTACCTGCGTCAGGAGGGGAAGGGCCTGCTGATTGGCGCCTACGAGAAAGACATGCGGTTCTGGGCCGAAGGCGGCACGCCGCTGGATTTCGCGCATGAGCTGTTCGCTGACGATCTGGACCGGATTGAGGAAAACATGATGCGCGCGATTGCCCGTGTACCCGCCGTGGGCGAGGCGGGCATCAAACGCGTGATCAACGGCCCGATGATCTGGACGCCCGATGCCAACGTGATCCTTGGCCCGGTGCCTGAAAAGAAGGGGTATTTCTGCTGCAATGGCATCATTCCCGGCTTTAGCCAGTCGGCCGGCATGGGCCTGATGGTGGCCGACTGGATCGTCGAGGGCGAGATGCGGTACGACATGTTCGCGTGGGACATGGCCCGTTTTGGCGACTGGGCCGACAAGGCGTTCACCAAGGCCAAGGTGCGCGATCAATACGCCAATCGCTTTGCCATCCACTACCCCTATGAAGAACGCAGCGCAGGCCGCCCGTGCCGCGTGCGCCCGGCCTATGAGATGCAAAAGGCGATGGGCGCGGTTTTCGGCCTCAACTATGGTTGGGAACATCCTTTGTGGTTCGCGGATCAACCCGGCACCGAGGAAACCAAGGGCTTCACTCGGCAGAACTGGTGGGCGCCGGTCGGCGCCGAGTGCCGCATGCTGCGCGAGGCGGCGGGCATTATCGACATCTCGAACTTTGCCAAATACCGCTGCGCCGGGGCAGGGGCCGAGGATTGGCTGAACGCCGTTTTCGCCAACACCATGCCGAAATCCGTGGGCCGGTCCTGCCTGACGCCGCTGATTTCGGTGCGCGGCGGCATTGCGGGCGATTTCACCGTGACGCGCACCGGACCGGATGAATTCTGGATCATCGGATCGGGCATGGCGGAGCGGTATCATGCGCGGTTTTTCCAGATGGTGCCACTGCCCGAGGGGACGGTATTTGAAAGCCGGACCGAGGCGATGTGCGGCTTCAACGTCGCCGGGCCGAAATCTCGCGAGATTCTTCAACGGCTGACGAATACATCGCTGGAGGCGGCGGACTTTCCCTTCATGCGGTCAGCCCGGATCGAACTGGCAGGTGTGCAGTGCCTTGCCCTGCGCGTCAGTTTCACCGGCGATCTGGGATGGGAGCTGCATTGCGCCGCCGCCGATCAGATGCAGCTCTACAACGCGCTGCTGGAGGCGGGCCGCGATTTCGGGACAGGCCCCGTCGGCAGCCGCGCCTTGATGAGCCTGCGGATCGAAAAAGGCTATGGCAGCTGGGGGCGCGAATACAGCCCCGAATACTGGCCGCAGGAGGTGGGGCTGGCGCCACTGGTTAAGATGGAAAAGGACTTCCTGCACAAAAGCGCCGCCGCCGAGGTCATGGGCAAGGATGCCCGCGAAACGCTGGTCCTGCTGCATCTGGATGAGGATGACACCGCCGCATCGGGCGCCGATGCGACGGGGGGCGAGCCGATCTTCAAAGATGGCATCAGCATCGGGCGCGTGAGTTCGGGGAGCTACGGATATTCGGTGGGAATGAGTCTGGCGTTGGGCCATGTCAAAGGCGCCGTGCCGGGGGACACGGTCGACGTGATGGTGCTGGGCCGCCCACACCGGGCGGTGATTTTGACCGCGCCGCCGTTTGATCCCAGTGGCGCGCGGCTGCGTGGTTGAGGGGTATGGGCGACAGGGAAAAAGGGTGCGCTACGATCAGGTTTGAATGCAGCATGCGTGGATAGGTCGACAAAATACGCACCCTCCCACACGGCGCCTAAGCCAAGGTTTGAATTCAGTCTGTTTTCCGAAGATCTCTTCTGGATTTGCGGCATGGTCACTGAATCATTTTGCGTATTGAAGCATGGGAAGGGAGGGCGATGCCAGGTCGGAAGCAATAGGCGCAATGTGCCGTGCTCAATGATCTTTAGATCGAAGATCACGCCCCGCAAGATCATCTGCTGCGGTCCATTGGCCGTTTCGCAGATCTATCTGGTATGCGTCAGCATCTCGCCCCGTTTCATAGCAACACAGACCGACCCTCAATCGTTTCCAAGCTGCTGATACGGCTCGCTGCCCAGGCCCGGTGCTGGGTTGATTGAGGCTAGATGATGTAATTTCTACGAAAAAAACTGTGGAAATCCTGTGGTTTAGGTTTTCCGAACCCCAAACGATGGGAGTTTTGGCGGAGACGATGGGATTCGAACCCACGAGACCCTTCCGGGCCTACTCCCTTAGCAGGGGAGCGCCTTCGACCACTCGGCCACGTCTCCACCGACGCGTATAACCAAGCAAACATAGGTATTACAAGGCGAAACTGACCTTCCTGAAATATTTTCGCACCGGGCTAAAATCCCCTCGAAACCCCTTCAAATTGGCCCTGAATGACGCTGGGTTTGGGAAATATTTGGGCAATTTCCGCAACAGCCAAAGCGCCCTCGAAGAATCTGGGACCGCAAGGCGGCGCCGTCCTACACGGCCGAGTTTGGTACCTGCGGCGCCCGGCTTCGAGGTCGGGCCATCAACGTGGTCGGTCCGTGGAAGTCAGTAGACCAGGTCGAATGGGAAACCCTCAAATGGGTTAACTGCTACAGTACGAACGCCTGCACAGCGGCATTGGATACCTCGCGCCACAAGAAGCAGGGAGGGGCCTGATGAAGCCTTGAACGCAAATGGAAAAGCAGTCCGAGCGTTGAGTGACAACACTCCGGTAGACCCGGGGAGGGGCAGGATTTAGTAGTGTCGGCCTGCTCCGTTGACAGGCTAATTGCGCTACATCATACTGACTTGCACAGTTGGGGGGCAAGTTGGACAGAACGGTGAACATTTTCACATTGGCTCATAATGTGCCGATGTCATCGAAAGCCGGAACAATACTTGGTCTCGCTCGCGAGGGCGTTCTGACAAACAGTTGAACACCTTCGCCAAAAAAAGCAACATGCTGCTGAGCATGGAAAATAACACTATCAACCGGGAGAAATACGTGAAGATATTCAAACAGATGGCCTTTGTCGGCGCGATGATCGCAGGGACCGGAGCGCAAGCTCAGGAAGAGTTCATTACAATCGGGACGGGCGGGCAAACCGGCGTCTACTTTGTCGTCGGCCAATCAATCTGTCGTCTGGTGAACCGCACCACGGCAGAAACGAACCTGAAATGCACCGCCCCTTCGACGGGTGGGTCCATCGCGAACATCAACGCCATCATGGCAGGTGATATGTCGATGGGCGTCGCGCAGTCCGACTGGCAGTACCACGCCTACAACGGCACGTCCGATTTCGAAGGTAACAAGTTCGACAACGAGCGCGCTGTATTTTCAGTTCACTCCGAACCGTTCACCGTGGTTGCGCGCGCCGACGCGGGCATCGCCGAATTTGGCGACCTGAAGGGCAAGCGCGTCAATATCGGTAACCCGGGTTCCGGCCAGTACGCGACGATGCAAGTCGTCATGGAAGCGCTGGGCTGGACGATGGACGATTTCGCGCTGGCGTCAGAGCTGAAGCCGGCCGAGCAGGCCGCAGCTTTGGGGGACAACAAGGTCGATGCGATCATCTATACGGTCGGTCACCCGAACGGATCCGTTTCGGAGGCGGCCTCGACAGTTGAGACCGTCCTTGTTCCGGTCGCGGGACCCGAGATCGACGCGCTGATCGCTGACAATCCCTATTATGCCGCCGCGACCATTCCGGGCGGTATGTATGCAGGGTCGCCGGATGATACCCAGACGTTCGGTGTCAAGGCGACGTTCGTGACCTCTGCCGATGTGGACGAAGAAACCGTCTATCAAGTGGTCAAGGCCGTGTTCGACAACTTTGATCGGTTCAAGAAACTTCATCCGGCCTTTGCCAATCTGACGCAAGAGGAGATGATCAAGGATGGCCTGTCGGCGCCGCTGCATCCGGGTGCAGAGCGTTACTACAAGGAAATGGGCTGGATGTAATTCCCGCCTGATTGGCACTGGTGGCAGCCTGCCAAGGCTGCCACCGCCAAGGAGATCGCCCAGATAAGGCCGACCCGACGACAATTTCCAAAAATCTCGCCCGTCCTGAACGGGCCACCGGGGGATAAAAATGACCGACGATCCGAACCAGTATAAGGCCGCGCGCGTTGAAACCGAGGCGGCCGGTCGCGGCGGTCTGGACCAATCTGAACTGGATGCGCTTGTCGCATCCGCCGACACTGGTGGCCGCAACGTTGCGGGCCCGGTCGGAACGTTTCTGATGCTGGTCGCGCTGGCGTGGTCGCTGTTTCAGCTTTGGATCGCGTCGCCCATCCCGTTCATCGTCGGTTGGGGGGTCTTCAACGATACCGAAAGCCGGTCGATCCACCTTGCATTCGCACTCTTTCTCGCCTTTGCCGCGTTCCCCGCGACGCGGTCGAAATTCCAGCTGGGTCTGGGTATCTTCATCCCGGTCCTGCTGTCCTACCTGTTTGTCGTCAGTTCCAAGGACGGCACGTCCGTCTGGTGGATTCCGGTCATCGGTCTGGCTGTCGTGGCTGCGATTGTCGCGGGCAGTCCCAAGGACCGCGTGCCGCCTTGGGAATGGGCGCTGGCCATCGTCGGTGCCGCTGCCGCACTTTATCTTTTTGTCTACTATCGCGATATTTCCGGCCGCGTCGGCGCGCCGATCATGCAGGACTTCGTGGTGTCCGTCATCGGTATCATGTTACTGCTTGAGGCCACGCGTCGCGCGTTGGGACCGGCCCTGATGATCGTGGCGACCCTGTTTCTGGTCTACACCGTCCTAGGTCCGCAGATGCCCGGCATCATCGCGCACAAGGGTAACAACCTGTCAGAGATCGTGAACCACCAGTGGATCACGACAGAAGGCGTATTCGGCATCGCCCTTGGCGTGTCGACGAGTTTCGTGTTCCTGTTCGTGCTGTTCGGTTCGTTGCTGGATCGCGCGGGTGCCGGTAATTATTTCATTCAGGTCGCGTTTTCACTGATGGGTCACATGAAGGGCGGGCCGGCCAAGGCCGCTGTCGTGTCGTCGGCCATGACCGGGCTGATCTCGGGGTCAAGCATCGCGAATGTCGTGACCACGGGTACGTTTACCATACCCCTGATGAAAAAAGTCGGCTTCAGCTCGGAAAAGGCAGGTGCGGTCGAGGTGGCATCGTCCGTGAACGGTCAGATCATGCCGCCGGTCATGGGCGCTGCCGCGTTCCTGATGGTGGAATACGTGGGCATCCCCTATTTCGACGTGGTCAAGCACGCGTTCCTGCCTGCCGTCATTTCCTATATCGCGCTGGTCTATATCGTCCACCTGGAGGCGTTGAAGGCCGGCATGGAAGGCCTTCCGCGTCCCTATGAGCCCAAGCCGATCATCCGTCGCCTGGTCGGTTTCGCGTTCGGTGTCGCGCTTGTCTGTGCGCTGTCATTCCTCGTTTATTACGGCATGGGCTGGATCCGTCCTGCATTTCCCGTCGCCGCACCCTATATCGTCTTCGCCGTCTTGACGGCTGCCTATGTAGGGCTGCTCTACGTCGCCTCCAAAGAGGCGCCGCTGAAGCTGGACGATCCGAATGCGGCGGTGACAAAGCTGCCGCTGCCCGGGCCGACGGTGCGGTCGGGGTTGTACTTTATCCTGCCGGTCGTCGTGCTGGTCTGGGCGCTGATGGTGGACCGCCTGTCTCCGGGCCTGTCAGCGTTCTGGGCGACAATGTACATGATCTTTATCCTGATCACGCAACGCCCGCTGATGGCGATGCTGCGCGGCGACGGCCAGATGGGGGCCCGCATCATGGAAGGGGCGAACGATCTGCTGGAAGGTCTGGTGATCGGTGCCCGCAACATGATCGGCATCGGTATCGCCACCGCCACTGCCGGTATCATCGTGGGTGTGGTCAGCCAGACCGGCGTGGGATCGGCCCTTGCTGACGTGGTCGAAGTGCTGTCGGGCGGCAATATCCTCGGCATCCTGTTCCTTACGGCAATCCTGTCACTGATCCTTGGTATGGGGCTGCCGACAACGGCGAACTACATCGTCGTGTCCGCGCTGCTGGCGCCGGTCATCGTGACGCTGGGGCAGCAAAACGGGCTGATCGTGCCGCTGATCGCAGTACACTTGTTCGTCTTCTACTTCGGCATCATGGCCGACGTGACGCCCCCTGTGGGGCTTGCCTCCTTCGCCGCCGCGGCCGTGTCGGGCGGTGATCCTATCAAGACCGGCGTGATCGCGTTTTTCTACAGCTTGCGGACGGCGGCCCTGCCGTTCCTGTTCATCTTCAATACCGAACTGCTGTTGATCAACGTGACGATGGTGCAGGGTATTTTTGTCTTCATTGTCGCGACGGTGGCAATGCTGCTGTTCGCGGCAGCCACGCAAGGGTGGTTCCTGGCCAGGAACCGGTTCTATGAAACCATTGCCCTGCTCCTGATCGCGTTCACCCTGTTCCGCCCTGGTTTCTGGATGGACATGGTCAGCGCGCCGTATCTTGAAGAAGAACCGGCGGCAATCACGCAGGCCGCCGCCGACACCGACATCGGACAGACGCTGCGGGTGCGCGTCGCAGGCGTGAATGATCTGGGCGACCCAATTGAATTTGTGGCGCTCGTCCCGATCACCGAAGGCACCACAGGCGAGGAAAAGCTGGAGAATGCCGGCCTGACCTTCCGCGACGAAGGCGACAAGATGTTCATCGACGACGTGGCCTTCGGCAGTGCGGCCGCAGAGGCCGGGCTGGACTGGGACCAAGAGGTGGTGCGCGTGCTGAAACCCGTGCCGCAACCCAGCAAATACCTGATGTTCATTCCTGCGCTGCTATTGCTGGCCCTGATCGTCTTTTTGCAGCGGGGCCGCAATACGCGCGCGCCACGCAAAACCGCACACGCCTGAGGAGAGAGACGATGTTCAACACGGTTCTTCTGACCATAGATCTGAATGCGAAAGCATCATGGAAAGAGGCGCTGCCGGCGGCCATCGAACTGGTGCGCACCTCTGGCGGCAAGCTGCATATAATGTCGGTGGTGCCTGACATGGGCACGCCATTGGTCGATGGGTTCTTTCCACCCGATTACGAGAAACTGGCCGTTGAGGCGGCCAGTAGGTCGCTCGACAAACTGGTCGAGGAGAACGTCCCAAGCGATATCAGTGTCAAGCAACATCTGGCATTTGGCAAAATTCACCGCAGGGTTCTGCACGTGATCGAACAGACCGCCTGTGATCTGGTGGTCATGGCCTCGCACAAACCCGACCGCGTGCGCGAATTTCTGGTGGGGTCGAACGCCGATCGCATTGTGCGCCGCTCGCCGGTTTCTGTGCTTGTCGTCAGGTCGTAGACGGCATCACCGGACATATCTTCTGACGGTCGACCAAGCGCATCTTGGCTACCGCAGTGTCTGGCGGTGGATGATATCTGATTGACGTCGGTGGGGGGCGGTATCCGCACGGGCCCGTTGGAGCGCATAGCATTCAAACTTCTCTGCCAATGCAGTGATATCCTTGTCAGTCGCGCGTTCTGCGGCAGACCACAGTGCACGGCACCTTCCGCTGAGTCGATCGATTCTGTCCCAGTGTGCCTCTGCTCCGATACGCCAAGGGTTTGGCGCACGTGATCAATGCGCCGACGGCGGCGGGAGGGGCTTGAACTGTTCCCCACGTAGCCTCGGTCAGGACTACCTTGTCCACGATGCCAGATCCGGCACCGCACGGCCGAGCCGGCACGGCTTTGAATTGCGCTTCATGGATGGCATTCGGCTCAAAGAGCAGGGCGATCACGGCGTCCCCCGTCAATGTTCTTGGCTTGCGCCGGCAGAACCTCGTGGGCCGTTCGCTGCTGATCTGACTCACGCGTTCGAATCCGTGGCCAACGTCGTGACGGACGGTTCACTCCGCGTCGTCCCGGCACGAAAATGGAGCAAAAGTGCTGGCCATGCCTTCAGACATGGTCATCAGTGTCAGCATATTGGCCAGATTCAATTCCTCATCACTTCTGGGACAGACATTGCCCTGTATTGTGCATCCCAGGGTGACAAAAGTATCGTTTCTCTCCAGAAATTCAGGGCTCAGACCGTCGAGGCCGGGGCCGCTTGTCGCGGCATCCCACGCCCCCTGATAAAGAACACATTTCTGCTCGGTCCAAGTTAGGCCGTCGAGATTTTGCGCCTGTGTTGAAGCCGTCAGCAATGCCACGGCCACCCCAGCTGTGGTAACCTCTATCCGTGTGAGTCTGTTCACGGTAAAACCCTCGATGCAAGATCACAAAACCGTCCAGTATTTCAATACGCGCGCGCACGCCCGGAGAGACCGGTTGACGGGTCTCGTCCTGCAATAAATGCGCAAACACGAGCGTGGTGTCGTCACGCTGTGCCCAGCCCACATAGCATCCCCAACCATTTGCATAATCGAAATTGTCTGTGTCGCTACGCGAATAACCCTCGCGGAAGGGCAGGCGCGGTGTGTGGGCATCCTGCACGATGCCGGCATCATAAGCCATCAGCGCGAGCGCGATCTCGAACGTCGAGGCGGGCGTGACGCGGCTGTCGCAATCACCCTCTTCGTGAGCGATTTCGCGACTTTCACCATCCATGATAACGGTGCAAATTGTACTGGCTGCGGCTGAGGACGCTGCGCTTAGCACAGCGATCAGTAGGGAAATGAGGGTGTATTTTTGCATGTGGATCCGTAACGATATGGAGAGAAGACAGGGTGGTGACTCCCTGCGTGTGTCGTTTCGTCTGGCAGCACATGAAAGTACTATTTGAGTCCTTGGGATGAATGCGAGTTCTCCACAAAGCTCACTCCAGTCGCTGCCGTCCAAACTGTTGCCCTCGGGTAAGAATGAAAGTGGAGCTGTCATTGGCAACGGCAGGTCAGGCGCCTTACCCTGAATCCGCGTCATGGTTTCGCGCCAAATCTCGGCAGGGAGCCCGCCGCCGGGAGTGTCCTGAAGTCTGTGTATCGGGTCCGGCCCATGCGGTTTCAGATACTCAAGCGTCGAAGCGCTCGCCGAACATTATGGCGAACTGATTGCGGGCTGCAAACCATTCCCGGACATTGCGGCCGTCCTTTTCGAATTTGCGGATTGCCAGGTAGATCAGCTTGGTCGCGGCCTCGTCTGTGGGGAACGAGCCCCGCGTCTTGATGGATTTGCGGATCACGCGGTTCAGACATTCTATGGCGTTCGTCGTGTAGATGATCTTGCGGATCGTCGGATCGAAGCCAAAGAACGGGATCACCTCCTGCCAGGCCCTGCGCCAGGCCGGGGCGATCGAGGCGTATTTCCCGGCCCATTTTTCCTCGAAGGCATCAAGCTCCGCCTCGGCCAGATCGGCGGTCGGGGCACTGTAAATCCGGCGTAGATCGGCGGCCACTGCCTTGCGGTCCTTCCAGGAACAGAAGTTCAAGGAATGGCGCACGAGGTGAACGATGCACGTCTGGACCATGGCGTCCGGGAAGGCGGCGGTAATGACCTCCGGAAAGCCCCTCAGCCCGTCCACGACCGCGATCAGGATGTCCTGCGTGCCCCGGTTCTTCAGCTCATTCATCACCGAGAGCCAGAATTTGGCGCCTTCATTGTCAGCAATCCAGAGACCGAGAACCTCGCGTTGGCCATCTCGGGTGACGCCGAAGGCGACATAGACAGCCTTGTTCTTGACCGTCCGGCTGTCGGCATCGCGGATCTTCACCCGTAGCGCGTCGAAGATCACGATCGGATACATCCGCTCCAGCGCCCGGCTCTGCCATTCCCGAACCTCGTCCAGGACAGCGTCGGTGACCCGGCTGATCAGGTCGGGCGAGACCTTCAGCCCATAGATATCAAGCAGGTGAGCCTGGATGTCCCGGACCGTCAGCCCGGCCGCGTAGAGCCCGATGATCTTGTCATCCATCCCGTCGATCCGGGTCTGGCCCTTCTTCACCAGTTCCGGCTCAAAGCTGCTGTCACGGTCGCGGGCACCGCCACCGGCATCTCGCCGTCCTGCCCCTTCAGCACCTTGGTCGAGGCGCCATTCCGTCGATTGGTCTGACCGAGGCGTGCCTCCTTGCCTTCGTCATAGCCAAGATGCGCAGTCAGCTCCGCTCCCAGCATCCGCTCCATGAGCCTGATCTTCAGCTCTTTCATTAGCCCGGCATCGCCGAGCAGATCTTCAGGGCGCTCTACGCCCTTCAGCAGTTCGTCCAGGACTTCTTTCGAGATGGTCATTCATGCTTCCTTTCGGTGAAGCATGAACCGGATCAGTCATACACAGAAGACCTGACACTCTCCCGCCGCCCGCCACGCCACGCAAGGGCCGGTTATCATCATGCCCCATCCAGACACCCACCACATAATCGGCGCTGAACCCCACGAACCAGGCATCGCGATTTGACCACGTCGCCCCGGTCTTTCCGGCGGTTTGCAGCCCCGAAATGCGCGCCCGCTTGCCGGTCCCCGACTCGATGGCTGTGTGCAGCAAGTAGATCAACTGCGCCGCCGCGCTTTTGGAGATGACACGCTCTTGAATACCGCTTTGATACGTGACCAGCGGGTCAGTCTCACCTCTCAATAGCAACTCCGAAATTCCATAAGGTGCGGCCTCGCTGCCGCCGTTCAAAATACCGGCATATGCAGCCGTCATTTCAAGAAGGGAGGCCTCGGAAACCCCGAGAACCAGCGCGGGTCCAGCGGCCAGATCGCTTTCGATACCGAACCCTTCGGCGACGGCGCGAACACTTTCCAAGTCAATTTCCTGAGAAAGCTTGATGACCGACATATTCAGTGACCGGCTGAGCGCGTCGAGCAAGGTCACTTTACCATAGAAGCGGCGTGTGAAATTGCGCGGCGACCAGGGCGATGCTCCGGGTGCCTGAATGGTGATGGACTCATCGACAATCGTTTCAAGCGGGCTGTGCCCCATGTCCAAAGCGGCGGCATAGATAAAGGTTTTGAAGACGAAACCGGTCTGCCGCTTGGCGTGAAGCGCCCTGTTGAACTGCCCTTCAACACCGCGAAATTGCCTACCGCCGATCATTGCGCGCACCGCGCCATCTGCTGACTGTACGACAATTGCGGCTTGAACATCGGACTCCGGATCGATCTGGCCCTTGCAGGCCGAGGCCAATGCCTCTTCGGCGCCTTTCTGAATGCGAGGATCGAAAGCCGTCCGTACGGAGAGATCTTCCGTGGTGTCCCGGATCAGAAAGTCAGGACCGCTGTCTATCACCCAGTCGGCAAAGAACTCGCATTGCATGTCGTCAGCCGCCTCGGAGAGGACCGCAGCGACAGCCCGTGCTTGTTCGGCGTCGGCGCCGGTGTCAAATAGCCCTGTTCGGACATCACGGCGACTACGACAGAGGTCCGGTCCTGACTGCGTTTCAGGTTCTCAGTTGGGGCAAATAAGACGGCGCCGTTGGCAAGCCCGCCAGCATGGCTGCGTCTGCCGGGCCGAGATCAACCGCAGATTCGTCAAAATACCTCTGGCTGGCGGGCTCGACCCCTCGGGTTCCTGCACCCAACTATGCGTGGTTCAGATAAATCGACAGTATTTCATCCTTGGAATAGCGCGCCTCCAGCGCCAGTGCGAAAATCGCCTCCAGCGCCTTGCGCCAAAGTGACCTTTTCCGACACTCCGCCCCGTAGGCGGCTTCTGACGGCCAGATGGATGGGTCGTAGTTTACGCCGATGCACAACAGCTTGGCGGTTTGCCGCGTTATGGTTGACCCCCTGCGTCCAGAGAGGGGTCCGCGCCCTCCCTGAGGTTGATCCGGGCCGCGCTGCCCACACCATGAGGGTTGATACCAAAATGGCTATGAAACCGTTTGTCTTCGGTGGTGAGAACTGCATCGCGCAAGTAGAGGGAGACCGACCCGGCACGACTGCCACTGCCGAACTGATCACCGCGCCAGGCGAAAACTTCGGCATGGGTGGTCAAAAAGGTTACAGAGCCGCGGGAACGCCCATTAAGTAATGCTGAAACATCGGGAAGGTCTTTGTAAATGACAGCCACTGCAATGGCGGTCATCACTGTTACAGCCGCTGAAAGCCGCCACAGAAAACCAAAACTCAACCGCCGTAAACCGCCGGTCAATCGCCGGATTTTTCCGTGAGATCGCGAAGTTGAGCCACGCTTTTCGGTGGGGCGCGACGCTGCGGTGTTACCTTTGCGTCTATCTATCCGCTGGTGACGGGCTGGCATCATGGCCCGATTTCCATATAATAAATTTTGTGCTCGAAGGGTAATTCTCTGCAAAGGCTTTCGCAAACGACGATATTTTGGCAGCGGCATAAGAAAAATTTGCAGCTATGGATCGCCCGAACCTTCCCTTGACTGCCCTTCGCGCGTTTGAGGCCGCCGCCCGCCAAGGCAGCTTCACATCGTCTGCGGTGGAGTTGTGTGCCACTCAGGCGGCGGTCAGCTATCAGGTCATTTCACCGGAAAAGACGCTCGGCGTCTCTCTCTCTCTTCAAACGGACCTCCGGTGGGTTGATCCTGACCGACGAGGGCAGCGCCTTGCTGCCGGTGCTGACGAAGACGCTTGATCAGGTCAGAACTGTTCTGGATCGGTTTCTTGACGGGCAGTATCGTGAGGCGCTGAATGTCAGGGTCGTGACCACGTTCGCCACAGGCTGGCTGCTTAATCGTTTGCCAGAACTTTCGGAATAGCATCCCGGCATTGATCTGCGAATTTCCACGAATAACAACCGCGTTGACTTGATCCGCGAAGGCCTGGACATGGCTATCAGGTTCGGCGGTGGAACGTGGAAAGGCTGACCGCAACACCGCTAATGGAAACGCCACTGACCCCGCTTTGCGCGCCGGACATTGCAAATACAATCACGTCCCCCGAGGATTTTGATGGTCAGAATTTGTTTCGTTCCTATAGGGCCGGGGAATGGCCAAGCTGGTTTGCCAAGCAAAAGCTATCTTGCCCAGACCTGCGCGGCCCGATTTTCGCTTCTTCGGTGGCGATGGCTGAGATGGCCGCCAGAGGACACGGGATAGCGCTATTGCCGTCGGAAATGTTCAAGAGTTACATTCAGTCTGGGCGTCTTGTCACGCCATTCACAGCAGAGATTACAACGGGGAGATATTGGCTTACCTGTATGAAATCGAGAGAGAAATCCCCAGCTATGGCGATGCTGGAAGACTGGCTGGTGAAAAATATAAACGGATTATGAACTGAAAGAAAACACCTATGCGAGCTAAAACTGCGTATCGCGGCACTTGTCTGACTCGCTCGCGCAGCGCCGAAATCCACGCGACCTAGGGCGCGAAATATAGCGGTGAAGCAGTTCGATCTGGACCTGTTTGTGGACCGGTAACGAGGCGGCATTGTTAAGCTGTTTCGATGCAGGTTTCTCGGAGGGTGTGGTGCCATAAAAGGATCGCAACACCACGAACTGATCAAGACGTAAGTGGGTTTTATGGTTCACCCCTCCAAAGGTATTTTTTCTGATCCAAGTAGCTAAAGGCAATTTTTAACTGATATTTCTTAATAGCAACCGTTCACCGCTGTGCGGGAGATGGTTAATCGGGCTATCTTGAGCCCTTCGATTCGTTCGTCAAGAACGGCTGCAATCGGGCAATACCCTCTGTACAACCTATCTTCCAAAAACTGCCGTTTGTTGAACCGCTAAAAGATCGGGTATCGAAATTATCCGCCGATCTTTCCAAATTAGCTGCTTAAAACCCGAATGGTTGTTGCAGGTTTCCGGAAAGGTCGCGGACATGATTTTCAGATATACAGGTGTTTGGGCGGCCGATCAGGACGTTGATGCCCAGATCACAGCACTCGAAAGAATGACGTAACCCCGGTATCGTAACCCAATATCTTAGTGGAAGTTTTAAAATTCGCATCCTAAATCTGGTGATTTGGGATTCTGATCGTTAACAGCGCCCAGATCGGCTAAAACCCTAATTGCGGACCGAAACCTGTCAATTGCGGCAAGTTTGCCTGCATCTTATGGTCGGCAGGCAGGCGTCAAAACCATTGGCCCGGCTCCATCAGGCCAAGATCCAGCAATTGGCGCGAATGCCATTCGAAGCGCACCGAATTATGCCATTTGAACGTCGGGATGTCGAAGGTCGAGCCGGGGTTGCGTTTCAGTGCTTTGGCGGTGCGAAAGGATACGGTGACCGCTGTCAGGTTGTTGTGCCACGGGCAGGCGTAGGTATTGTATTCTTCGTCCGAAAAAACATGCCCTTCGCGTAATCTTAGACCCCGTTTGGAGCGGAACATCGATATCCGGTCGATATTGCGGCGCCGCCACGGAATATGCTCCTCATATCGCCAGCGCAGGCCACCGAAGAAATCGAGCTGTCGGTCCTTTGGGTGATGGTTGTTTTCAGGATCAAGCCGCGCCAGTGCATAATAGCCTGATTTGTCCATCCATGCATCTTCCAACGCGACGGCACCGGGATGTAGATCGAGATCGCCGGCGTAGATATCGACGACATAGGTCAGCATGGCATCGCGCCGCTCTTCGGCATGGAAGGCCAGCAATTCACCGACGCTGCGCGTTTCGCAAAACGGAAAGAACAAATATTCGGCGTTAAAGCAGTAATACAGCCATGTTCTGCGCGGGGCGGCGTCGATAATGCGGTTTACCGCGTCGATATGCCCGTCGGCCGCGGCGTCGTGGTCGACGCGGACCGTAGTCTTTACAAGGTCATCGGGCAGGGCGAAACTGGGTGGCATCAACGCGATCACTGAGGCAAAGCCCAGCGACAGATGGTGACGCAGGGTGGTGTCCAGTTCGACGCCATCCTCGGCAAAGATCAGTGCGACGGGCCCCTTGGCCAGATGGCGTGCGCCCTTGCCGCACAGATCACGGACAGATGTGTAATGCATACCGCTCTTTTCGTTTTGCGCGCCAAGGTCTGTCAATTTGCCGCGCATTGCAAGATGGCGCCGCTGTGGTATAGGCCCGTACACCACATGCGCACACTCCGGAGGCCCGTCATGGCAGAGCCCAAGAAGCTCTACATCAAGACATATGGATGTCAGATGAACGTCTACGATTCCGAGCGCATGGCCGAGGCGATGGGCGGCGCGGGCTATACGGAGGTCGCCAGTGCCGATGAGGCGGACATGATCCTGCTGAACACCTGCCACATTCGCGAAAAGGCGGCCGAGAAGGTGTACTCCGAACTGGGCCGGTTTCGCGATCTCAAGGATGCCAAGCCCGATCTGAAAATCGGTGTCGCGGGCTGCGTCGCGCAGGCCGAGGGCGCCGAGATCATGCGTCGGCAGCCCTTGGTCGATCTGGTCGTCGGCCCGCAAAGCTACCACCGCCTGCCTGAAATGGAGGCGAAGGTGCGCGCGGGCGGCACTGCGCTGGATACTGATTTCCCCGAAGAGAGCAAGTTCGAGAAGCTGAAGGCCCGCCCCAAGGCCAAGCGCGGCCCAACCGCATTTCTGACCGTGCAGGAGGGCTGCGACAAGTTCTGCGCCTTCTGCGTCGTGCCCTATACACGCGGCGCTGAGGCGTCGCGCCCGGTGGTCCGCGTCATTGACGAGGCAAAGGATCTGGTAGAGCGCGGCGTGCGCGAGATCACGCTGCTGGGCCAAAACGTCAACGCCTATCACGGCGCAGGGCCAAAAGGGGATGACTGGACATTGGCCCGGTTGATACGCGCGCTGGCCGAGGTCGACGGGCTGGAGCGCATCCGCTTTACCACCAGCCACCCCAATGACATGGGCGACGATCTGATCGAGGCGCATGGCGATTGCCCCAAGTTGATGCCCTACCTGCATCTGCCGGTGCAATCGGGCAGCGACCGCATTCTGAAACGGATGAACCGCAGTCACACGGCGGATAGCTATATCCGGCTGATCGAACGGATTCGCGCCGCGCGGCCCGATCTGCTGCTGTCGGGCGATTTCATCGTCGGCTTCCCCGAAGAGACGGAGGCCGATTTTCAGGCCACCTTGGACCTGATCCAAGAGGTTCGCTATGGGCAGGCCTATTCGTTCAAATACTCGACCCGCCCCGGCACGCCCGCCGCCGAGCGCGCGCAGGTGGATGACGCTGTGGCCGGCGAGCGTTTGCAGCGGCTCCAGGCCCTGTTGACCCGCCAGCAGCGCGAGATCCAGGAGAGCATGGTGGGCCGCGAGGTCAACGTCCTGTTTGAACGGGCAGGGCGCCAGCCGGGGCAGATGGTGGGCAAATCGCAATATTTGCATGCGGTTCACGTCGTGGGTCCGAATGTCGAGGTGGGCAGCTCGCACCCGGTGCTGATCACCGGATCGGGCACCAATTCGCTGTCGGGCAGGATTATCACTTAGAATTAGCACTTAAGAGTGAGGATTGTGGGCAACAAAACGCTCGAATCTGCGGTGTTTTCCCTGCTGAGGTCTATTTTCGCTGGACGATTTTGACCTGAATGCGCTTTCTGACACACAAGGAAACTCGTTTCGTCGATGCGAATATTTTTATTTTGGGATTTGGTGCCATGAAGTCTGCTCGCCGCGTATCTGCTGTAACATTTAATGGTCTGGCCTGTGCCGGTGTGCTTGCGGCTTGTGCCGTGAGCGGCGCTGCTCATGCGGGTAACCTTGAACAGGTGCCGGTCGATCCGGTTGTCGTCGTTGCGGCCCCGACGTGGCAGGGTTTCTATGTCGGCGGTACTGCCGGTTATGCGTTCGGCGCCGATGACAGGGTAGGGCACAAGAACCCTGCCGGTGTTTTGGTGACGCGGCGCGCCGGGGATCTGGACGGTGAGGGTTTCAACTACGGGGTGCAGCTGGGCTGGCGCGGTGAACGTGCGCTGAGCAGGGGCTCTTTCGTTTATGGGATTGAGCTGGGTTACAACGGCGGCGACGTGGACGATTCTTTCGTCAACGGTGGATATACCGGGTCTGTCGATCTTAACCATGTGCTTGGCCTGCGTGCCAAAACGGGTCTGACCAACCAGTCCGGTAACACGATGGTCTACGGTATCCTGGGCTATGTGCACGGCGATTTCGACTACGCCGTCAACGGCACGGCGGGTGGTGATACCATCAATTTGAACACGGCATACGACACTGACGGATACTCGATCGGTTTGGGTGTCGAACATCTTTTGAGCGATTCCTGGTCGGTCAAGGCCGAGTGGGAGTATTACAATTTCGGCAGCAAGACTCTGTTCGATGCGGGTGGATCCTCTACCGTCGCGACGCCGACCTACAGCAATGTCCAGCTTGGCCTGAACTTCCGTTTCTAAGCTTCCTGCGGAGGCTTTCGGGCCGGGACATGTCGCAATTTATCGCTAATCCTGCGTGAAATACACGCCCGGCATCTTGCGCCGGGCGGTTGTTCTTGCCACGGTGCCGCTAGCATTCATGACAGGAGAGCGGATTGGCCACTGGCGCCCGGACCCCCCCGCAGGACGCACCGCAAGAGGTGCAAATCGAGTTTCCCGACAATCGCTTGTTGATAGATCTGTGCGGTGAGCATGATCGCAATCTGGCTGAGATCGAACGCACTCTGGACGTCCAGATCCTGAGGCGCGGCAATCACCTGGCCGTGCACGGCGATTCGGTGCATGTGACCGAAGCAGTGCAGGTCTTGCAGGCGCTGTATCAGCGGCTGGAGGCGGGCAGGGATGTCACCCACGGCGACATTGATCGCGAGCTGCGTATGGGCGCTGGTAACGGCGCGATTCCCACCGATGACGGCCACCAGTTCGAGATGTTCAAGGGCGGCCGGGTTGAGATCAAGACCCGCAAAAAACTGGTCGAGCCGCGCACGGAGGCCCAGAAGGCCTATGTGCATTCGCTCTTTGAAAAGGAGCTGGCCTTCGGCATCGGCCCCGCCGGCACGGGCAAGACATATCTGGCCGTTGCCGTTGGCGTATCGATGTTCATCGAGGGCCATGTTGACAAGATCATCCTGGCGCGCCCCGCCGTCGAGGCGGGCGAGAAATTGGGCTATCTGCCCGGCGACATGAAGGACAAGGTCGATCCCTACATGCAGCCGCTCTATGACGCGCTGAACGATTTCCTGCCGGGCAAGCAACTGGCCAAGCTGATCGAGGACAAGAAGATCGAGATTGCGCCGCTGGCCTTCATGCGGGGCCGCACCCTGTCGCGGGCCTTCGTGGTGCTGGACGAGGCGCAGAACGCCACGACGATGCAGATGAAGATGTTCCTGACCCGCCTTGGCGAGGGCAGTCGCATGGTGATCACCGGGGATCGCACCCAGATCGACCTTCCGCGCGGCGTGGCGTCGGGGCTGCACGATGCCGAACGGCTGCTGCAAACGATCCCCAAGATCGGTTTCAACTATTTCACCTCCAAGGACGTTGTGCGTCACCCGTTGGTTGCCGCCATCATCGAGGCATATGAGGCCGATGGCTGAACCGCGAACACTCGCACCACCCGGAGTGCGCCCATGTTGACAGACGTCATGATCGAGGACCGCCGTTGGCGTGCGCTGGGGCTGGAGGCGTTGGCAGACCGCGCGGCTGTGGCAACATTGGTGCATCTGGATATCGACCCCGGGCAGTTTGAAATCAGCGTACTGGCCTGCAATGATGCCCGCATCGCCGTCCTCAACGAGGATTTTCGCGGCAAGCCGCAACCGACCAACGTGCTCAGCTGGCCCAGTCACGAGCGCGGCCCAGAGCGCGCGGGCGCCGTGCCCGACCTTCCGCGCGTCGGCCCCGATGCCGAGCTGGGCGATATCGCCATCGCCTATGATATCTGCGCCGCCGAGGCCGCGCTGGGCGACAAACCGCTGGCCGATCACACCACTCATCTGATCGTGCATGCAGTGTTGCATCTTCTGGGCTATGACCACGTTCGTGACGAAGATGCCGCATTGATGGAATCGTGCGAGGTAGCCATCCTTTGC
Organism: Roseovarius sp. M141; assembly: GCF_024355225.1. Classification (NCBI taxonomy): domain Bacteria; kingdom Pseudomonadati; phylum Pseudomonadota; class Alphaproteobacteria; order Rhodobacterales; family Roseobacteraceae; genus Roseovarius; species Roseovarius sp. M141. The sequence continues at coordinate 2,668,896 of NZ_VCNH01000008.1, read as the reverse complement.
AAACTGGGCATAGCTAACCCATATTGACGGCAGGCACCCGGTGCAGACAGCGCCGGGCTATTTATTAATTTGGAATAAAGAGTAATGGACGACCACCACGACAGTACCGACGTATCCTCTAGCGCAGCGCATGGCGCGCCGCCCGAGAGGCCCAGTGAAGACGACGACAACACCGGTTTTTTCCGCCGCATCTTCGGCGCGTTCAGCCCATCCGAGCCAGAGAGCGACGCGGAGCCCGCCACCTCTGCCACGCAGAAGGGTCGCGGCCTGATCAACCTGCGCGACATGGTGGTCGAGGATGTGGCCATCCCCAAGGCCGACATCGTGTCCGTGCCCGCAACGATCACGCAGGGCGAGCTGGTCCATGTGTTCCGCGACAGCGGCATGACGCGCCTGCCGGTCTACGAGAGCACGCTGGATTCTCCTGTCGGATTCATCCATCTCAAGGATTTCGCGCTGCGCCACGGCTTTAACGGTGATGCCGAGGATGCGTTCTCGCTCAAGGAGATGCTGCGCCCGCTGCTCTATGTGCCGCCTTCCATGCGCATTGGCGTACTGCTCCAGAAGATGCAGACCGACCGGCGCCACATGGCGCTGGTGATCGACGAATATGGCGGTGTCGACGGCCTTGTGACCATCGAGGATCTGATCGAGCAGGTGCTGGGCGAGATCGAGGACGAGCATGACATCGGCGAGGATGCTCACTGGACCGAGGAAAAGCCGGGCTGCTACATCGCGCTGGCCAAGACCCCGCTGGAGGATTTCGAGGACGCGATCGGCCAGTCTCTGACCGATGTCGACGACGTGGACGAGGAAGAGATCGACACGCTGGGCGGACTGGTCTTCATGCTGCTGGGCCGGGTGCCTGTGCGCGGCGAAGTGGTCGAGCATCCGGGCGGCACAACTTTCGAAGTGGTCGACGCCGATCCCCGCCGGATCAAGCGCCTGCGCGTGCGTGTTCCCTATGCTGGCGCCCATGCCTGACGCCGCCGCGCTGCGCTGGATCGCGGCGCGCGGGCGGTGGATGCAGGGAGGCATCGCCGCTGCGCTGGGCGCGGTGGCGGCATTGGGGCAGGCGCCCTGGGATCTGTGGCCGCTGACCCTGCTGGCCTTTGCCGGGCTTTACGGCTGTTATTCTGTTGCGCCAGGCTGGCGCCGCGCGGCGTGGTTGGGCGTTGCCGGGGGTGCGGGGTATTTCGCCGTCGCACTCAGCTGGATTGTCGAACCCTTCTTGATCGACGTGGCGCGCCACGGCTGGATGGCGCCCTTTGCGCTGGTGTTATTCGCGGTGGGCTTTGCGCTGTTCTGGGCCGGGGCGCAGGGCATCGCGCGTCGGCTGGGCAGCGGCGCGCTGGGCTGGGCGGCAATGCTGACACTGTCCGAGGCGCTGCGCGGGTGGCTGTGGACCGGGTTTCCATGGGCGCAGCCGGGGCACGTGCTGATCGCGACGCCCATGCTGCGCTGGGCCTCTATTGGCGGGGCGTTGCCCCTGACATTTGCCGTGCTGATTGGGGGGGCCGCGCTGTGGCATCTGACGCTGGGGCGACGCTGGACCGGCGCTGCGGGACTTGCTGCGCTTGCTGCGCTTGCTGCGCTTTGGGTCGGTACGCCGTGGCTGGGTGCGGTGCCCGCGCCGGGCATGGATGCGCCTGTCATCCGTCTGGTCCAACCCAACGTGCCGCAGGCCGAAAAATGGGACCCGGCGCATATGCAGGAGCATTTCGACCGTCAGATGCGATATACCCTTGCCGACGCGCCGCCCGACCTGATCGTCTGGCCGGAAACCGCCGTGCCCACGCTGCTCAACCGTGCCGAGGGTATTCTGGCGGGCATCAGCGAGGCTGCCCGCGGTGCGCCTGTGGTGCTGGGCGTGCAGCGGGCCGAGGGTGCGCGTTATTTCAATTCGCTGCTGGTGCTGGACGGGCAGGGCAACAGGTCGGCGCTGTATGACAAGCATCATCTGGTGCCTTTCGGCGAATACGTGCCCTTCGGCGATCTGCTGGAACAGTTCGGAATCCGGGGCCTCGCGCAGCAGGGCGGCTATGGCTATTCGCCCGGACCGGGCGCGCGGCTGATCGATATGGGGCCGCTGGGCGCGGCGCTGCCGCTGATCTGCTACGAGGGGGTCTTTGCCCGCGACGTGGCGTCGGCAAAGGGGCGGGCAGATTTCATGTTGTTGATTACCAACGATGCGTGGTTTGGGCAGGTGTCGGGACCGTTCCAGCACCTTGCGCAGGCGCGTCTGCGCAGCGCCGAGCAGGGCCTGCCGATGATCCGTGCCGCCAATACCGGCGTGTCCGCCATCATCGATGCGGCGGGGCGTATTACCGCCGAAATACCGCTGGGGCAAGCGGGCTATCTGGACGCCCCGCTGCCACCGCCCACCGCCCCGACGCCCTATGCACGAAATGGTGATTGGCCTGCGCTGGCGCTGCTGGCCTTGCTGGCGTTGGTGTCTGCACTGCTGCACCGCGTGAGAAACGCGCGCGCATCGATGGTCGGCGATTGACCTTTCTGTGCGGGCCTGTTTAGGCAGATGCATACCGTCGCAACGGCTTCCTGGCGCGACGGGATATCATAATGGAGCGATCTCATGTCACGACAGAATTATACACTGACCTCCGAATCCGTCTCGGAAGGGCATCCCGACAAGGTGTGCGACCGCATTTCGGATGCGATCCTTGACGCCTTTCTGGCCAAGGAACCCGAGGCGCGCGTCGCCGCCGAAACCTTTGCCACCACCAACCGCGTCATCATCGGCGGTGAGGTCGGGCTGTCGGATCAGGACAAGCTGACCGAATACAAGGACCTCATGTCGACGGTCGTGCGCGACTGCGTGCGCGACATCGGCTATGAGCAGGACAAGTTTCACTGGCGCACGCTGGAAGTGACGAACCTGCTGCACGAGCAGTCCGCGCATATCGCCCAGGGCGTTGACGCGCGCGAGGACAAGGAAGAAGGCGCGGGCGATCAGGGCATCATGTTCGGCTACGCCACGACCGAGACCGAAGAGCTGATGCCGGCGCCGATCCAGTTTTCCCACGCGATCCTGCGGCGCCTGGCAGAGGTACGCAAGGACGGCACCGAGCCGCTGCTACTGCCCGATGCCAAGAGCCAGCTGTCGGTGGTCTATGAAAACGGCAAGCCTTCGCATATCGGCTCGATCGTGCTGAGCACCCAGCACCAGCAGTTTGACGAGGCAGGGGGCCGGGAATTGACCCCCGGCGACGTGCGCGACATCGTTGAGCCCTATATCCGCGAAACGCTGCCTGATGGGTGGCTGCGCGATGATACGGTCTGGCACGTGAACCCCACCGGCACCTTCGTCATCGGCGGCCCCGACGGGGATGCAGGCCTGACAGGCCGCAAGATCATCGTCGACACCTATGGCGGCGCCGCGCCCCATGGTGGCGGCGCGTTTTCGGGCAAGGATCCGACCAAGGTCGACCGCTCGGCAGCCTATGCCGCGCGCTATCTGGCCAAGAATGTTGTCGCGGCGGGAATGGCCGAGCGCTGCACCATACAGTTGAGTTACGCCATCGGCGTGTCGCACCCGCTGTCGATCTTTGCCGATACGCACGGCACAGGCGAGGTGGACCCCAAGGCGATTGAAAAGGCGATCCGCGAGTGCATGGACCTGAGCCCGCGCGGGATCCGCGAGCATCTGTCACTGAACCAGCCGATCTACCAGCGCACGGCGGCCTACGGTCATTTCGGCCGCGCCCCCGAAAGCGACGGCGGCTTCAGCTGGGAGCGGGTCAATCTGGTGGACAAGCTGCTGTCCTGCGTCTGATCGATCAGGGAAAAGGAATGCGCTGGCGCGCATGCGGGTATTCTCAGGCGGCGGCCCGATGGGCCGCTGCGGCGCGTTTTGCGTTTGGTGTGCCTCTAACGCTTGTGGCGTGCGTGGCGCAGGTTGTGCCGCCTTCGGCGAGGATATTTGGAGCAAGAAGAATGAAAGGCGCGTGCGTCATCGGTGATCTTGCGCCTTGGGCGGGGGCAGGGTAGAGCCTGCGGCCATGATAATAGACAGGCATCCATCAGGCGCGCCGTGGCGCAATTTCTACGGTCGGTTCAAGGGCAAGAGCCTGCGCAAGTCGCAGGAGGTTTTGCTGGACGAGGATCTGGAGGGGCTGTCCCCCGGCCCGGTGGGTTGGGACGTCAATCCGGCGCGCGCGGCGCTGGATCTGGGTGCGCTGTTTGGCGGGCGCGATCTGTGGCTGGAGATCGGCTTTGGCGGGGGCGAGCATCTGGCGCATATGGCGCTGGCCGAGCCGGATGTCGGACTGATCGGGTGCGAACCCTATCTGAACGGCGTTGCCATGCTGCTGGCCAAGCTGCGCAAGGTGGATGCGCCAAATGTGCGGGTGCATCCCGGTGACGCGCGCGATCTGTTCGATGTGCTGCCGGACGCGTCGGTGGGGCGGGCCTATCTGCTTTATCCCGATCCGTGGCCAAAGGCGCGGCATCATCGGCGCCGGTTCGTGACGGGCGAGCATCTGGAGCCACTGGCGCGTGCGATGCGCCCCGGCGCCGAACTGCGGGTGGCCACCGACATCGAGGATTACGTGCGCCAGACGCTGGAGGAAGTGCCGCGCTGCGGGTTCGAGTGGCTGGCCGAGGGGCCGACGGACTGGCGCCAGCCATGGGATGGCTGGATTTCGACGCGGTATGAGAAAAAGGCGCTGCGCGAGGGGCGCGTGCCCCATTACCTTCGTTTTCGGCGGGTTTGATCAGGCGGCGGCCAGTTTCAGGCTGAGCCGGTCGAGCATTTCCAGACACTGGGTCATCTGATCTATCGTGACGAACTCATCTGCCTTGTGCGCCTGCTCGATCGAGCCGGGGCCGCAGAGGATGGCCGACATGCCCATGCTCTGGAAAATGCCGGCCTCGGTGCCGAAGGGGACGACGTCTGCGCCGTTGGCGCCGGTTAGTTCCATCATGATGTCGCGTGCCTCGGAAACTTCGGCGGGGATCAGGCCTTCGACCTCGCCGATTGTTTCGGTGTGGATTTCCGCGCCCGGATAGACCGCGCGCATGGCGGGCAGGAGGATGTCGGTGCAATAGTGATGCAGATCCTCTCTGACCAGCGCGAAATCGGAATGTTGGACCGGGCGCATCTCCCAATCGACCTGTGCGGTCGAGGGGATGACGTTATGCGCAACCCCGCCGATCAGCGCGCCGGTGTTTATCGTCGTCCAAGGCGGATCAAAGCGGCTGTGCAGCGGCGCGCGGGTACGCAGTGTATCCTTGAGCGCCAGCAGCCGGGCGACGAAACGGGCGGCGTATTCGACTGCGTTCACGCCCCGGTCGGGCCCGGACCCATGGCCCGCCAGCCCGGTGAAGTGCGTGCTGTATTCGCAGCAGCCCTTGTGGCCCTCGATCACGCGCATCATCGTCGGCTCGCCGATCAGCGCGACCGAGGGCTTCAGCCCACGCGCCGTCAGGGCCTGCGCCAGATCGCGGGCGCCGACGCAGCCGGTTTCTTCGTCATAGGTGAATGAAAAATGCAGCGGGCGCACCCCGATGCGCTGGGCAAAGGTGGGCGCCATGGCGATGGTGGCGGCGATGAAACCCTTCATGTCGCAGGCGCCGCGCCCATAGAGGCAGCCATCCTCCTCGTGCAGCAGAAACGGATCTGTCGCCCAGACCTGATCGGCCACCGGCACAACATCGCTGTGACCTGACAACACGATGCCGCCATCTCCCTCGGGGCCGAGGGTGGCGAAGAGGTTGGCCTTCTTGCCGGCCGTGTCCTGCATCACCTCGACCCGCGCGCCCGACGCCTCGAGCCGGGTAGCAAGGTAGGCGATCATGTCAAGGTTGCTGTCTTGCGAAACGGTTGGAAAGCCGATCAGCGAGCGCATCAGAAGCAGGGTATCGTCGATGGGCAGTGACACAGGTGGCGCTCCGTCCTTTGGCGGCCGTTCTTGGGTATATTCACGCAAAAAGGGCGACGCGAAAAATGGGGCGCCACCCTGATCCATTGCACGGCTGCGCGGCTGTGCCAAGACCTGTGTGGTAGGCGCGATGAATTGTGGTCAGGGCGGAGGATGCGGGCGGCCAGGGCATGTCCCGAGATCTTGCGCGGTTCAGACGTCCAGCCAGATCGTGACCGGGCCGTCATTGACCAATGACACCTGCATGGAGGCGCCAAAAAGCCCGGTTTCGCACGCCACACCCTGATGGCGCAGGGCGCCGGTGAAATGCTCATACAGGCTGCGGCCCTCATCTGGCGACGCGGCGGACGAGAAGCCCGGCCTGTTGCCGCTGCGCGTGTCGGCGGCCAGCGTGAACTGGCTGACCACCAGCGCGCTGCCGCCGGTATCGCGCAGGCTGAGGTTCATCTTGCCGACTGGATCCTGAAAAATCCGCAGCTTGGCGATCTTGGCCGCCAGCAGGTCAGCCTTGGCCGGATCGTCGCCCAGCATGGCGCAAACGAGGACCAGCAGGCCCGGCCCGGTCTGGCCGATGATCTCGCCATCTACCGTGACGCGGGCCTCTGTGACGCGTTGAATGAGGGCGCGCATGGTCAGTCTCCTTGGTCGGGGGCGGGAGGGGCGATCAGACCGCGCCCTGCTGCACCGCATAGGCAAAGCCGACGGCGCCGGCCAGCAGTAGGCCCAGGATGATGGCAAAGGCAATCTTCCACGCTGACCATGGCCGCTCGCCCTGCACGCGCCCGGTACGTCCGTTGACGACAAAACGGAAGCTGCGGCCGCGATATTTGTAGGCGGCCATCCAGACCGGCAACAGGATGTGCTTGAACGACGCATCGCTGATATCGGTGTCGACGGCATGGATGCGCTGCTGGTCACCGCCGATATCAAAGCGCACGTCGCGGGCGATGACCGCGTCCATATGCGCGCGTGCCTCGGCATAGCCGTCCTCTAGCGGGACGGTATAGGCTTCGGCGGCGAAACCGGCCAGAAATGCGGGGCTGTAGGGCTGAAGCGCCGACAGATCCCACGGCTCCAACGCGTCGGTATAGCGTTTGGGCAAGGCGTGCGAGGCCAGCACGAGGATGTCGTCAAAGGCGCGCGCGACGCGGCCCGATACTGGACGCCAGCGCACCTTGGCCACCCGCACCGTCTGACGTTTTCCATCGCGCATGACGGTCCGCGTCTCGTAATAAACCGTGCCGCGCTCGCCGCGATAGGCCGATCGGGTGGCGGCGTCATAGGTCCAGTAGGGGACATAAACACCCTGAAGTTTGCGCCCCTTGCGGGCGTAATCCTTGAGGCCCGATGGGGCAAACCACAGCTGCCCCAGCCAGTCGGTCATTGCGGATCGGGCGGTCCGTTCGTCCAGCGCAAAGGGCAGCACGCCGCGCGGTTTGTAGCGGCGCGCATCCCCGGTGCCGGTGATCATCGGGGTTGCGCAGAACGGGCAGGTGCCCGCGTGGGCCTCGCCCTCCAGCACCACTTCGGCGCCGCAGCTGGGGCATTTCAGCTGCGCGCGCTGCTCGGTCTCCTCGGTCGGCAATTGGGCGGCGAGGGCGGCGGCGAGGTCCAGCTCTTTCAGGGAGCTATTCCATGGTCCGGCGCCTGGGATTTCCTGCCGGTTTCCGCAATGATCGCAGATCAGCGCACCGCCGCCCGGCGCAAAGCGCATCTCGGCACCACAAGCGTCGCATGGGTAATTATGCTGCGCCGGTGGTTTCGCGTCATCAGGAGAGGGCATGGGCATGTGGCGGGCCGGTGTGATTTGAGTATTTTGGGAACGATGAATGGCGGGCGCGTGACATGCGCCGCAGTCAGGCCGGTGGCGGCGGGGGTGGGGGCATGACGGTGAAAAGCTGGGCCAGTTCGGTCACGTCGCCTGCACGCATCCAGCCGTCCTGCCCGGCGGTCCAGACCTGAGTCTGGCGAGTCAGATCGCCCGAACTTGCCATGCGTCCCATCGCGGCGCGCGAATAGGGGCCGCGCGTCTCGCCGTTTTCGGCGATGTGCCAGACATGCTCGGGCTGGGGCGGTGGCGGCGGGGTTTGCGGTGCCTGCGCCGGGCGCGCGCCCCAAGGGCCAGATTGGCCCGATTGCTGGCCTGCCATCTGCTGTGCCATCGCCATGCCCATCCCCATGCCAAGGCCTGCACCCATGCCGCCGCCCGACGGGTTGCCGGCGGCCTCTGTCATTGCTTCGGCGGCGGAGTATTTCGTATAGGCGCCCAAGTCACCGGCGAGGCCCATCGACGTGCGCTTGTCCAGTGCCTTTTCCACCGCAGGGGGCAGCGAAATGTTCTCGATATACAGTTCGGGGATGGTCAGGCCGTATCCGGCGACCGTCTGGCTGATCGCGCCTGCCACCAGTTTGCCCAGATCGGCCGTGTTGGCGGCCATATCGAGCACCGGAATGCCCGAGGCCGCGATTGCGCGGCTGAATTCCTGCACGATGATGTTGCGGATCTGATAGCTGATCTCGTCCATGGTGAATTCGCCGTCGGTGCCGACGATTTCCTGCAAAAAGCGGGCCGGATCGGTCACGCGTACGGTATAGGTGCCGAAGGCGCGGATGCGCGTCGGGCCGAATTCGGGGTCGCGCAGCATGATCGGGTTCTTGGTGCCCCATTTCAGATTGTTGAAACGGGTGGTCGAGACGTAATAGATTTCCGACTTGAACGGGCTTTTGAATCCGTGATCCCAGTGCTGAAGCGTCGTCATCACCGGCATGTTGTTCGTTTCGAGCATATAGAGGCCGGGGGTGAACACATCGGCCAGCTGCCCCTCGTGGACAAAGACGGCGGCCTGACCTTCACGCACGGTCAGCTTGGCGCCGTACTTGATTTCGTGGCCCTCACGCTCGAAACGCCAGACCATCGTATCGCGGGTGTCGTCCGTCCAGTGGATGACGTCGATGAATTCGCCGGTCAAGAAATCGAAAATGCCCATTTTACTCGTCCTCAGCTAGTTTGAATAACGCTTGATGTTCTGCATGCCTGTCGAAATTGCCGCTGCTTAAGGAAGGTGCGGTGCGATACCATCAGAGACAAGAGTGCTAGGTCGCCGCAAATTGCCGATCACAAAGTTACCCCTGTTTGAAACCGACTTATTTTCAAGACCTCTCACGGCATCCTACCTTCTTAACTGGACCCGCCCCGCTGCTCTGCAATCAGTTGGACCAGGATCGGGCGCGCCTCGTCATAGCTCATCCCCGGTTTCAGGCGGGGGGAGTAAAGCAGACGCAGCAATTCTTCGTCATGGGTGGTCAGCAGCGCAAATTCGTCGTCGTCGTTAAAGATCGAGGGGCGCGCGTGGGGGCTGTCATTGGCCAGTCCCAGCCCTTGGGCCAGTTCCTCGTGCACGCAGGATTTGCGCAACAGGCTGGGATGCTCGGTACGGATCAGGGCGATGGCGCGGCGGTAGGTGTGATCCTGATTATTGCTGGAAAACGCCACGACCAGGCAGTGGATCGAGCGCGGCAACGTCTGGAACAGATTTATCGACGATTGGTTGATGTTGGGCACCAGTTGGCGGATGCGTGCGACGGTCTCTGCGCGGTCATCCTCGCCCATGAACAGCACATTGAAATTTGCGTCCGCCGTGGCGCCCACGCTGATCGAGTGGCCGGTCACGCGCGCCAGACGGGCGACATAGCCTGTCACCATACCGCGGTCGATCTCGCGCTGGTCCAGCGGCACCGAGGCGCCGAATTCGACCGACATGCGCACCGGTCCGGTCCATTTACGCAGCCCACCGGGGCGCCCGTCCGACTGGGCCAGCCCGCGATCGCGCGCGTATTCATCATGAAAGGCAATCCGTTCGAAATTGCGCAGGATGGCGGTGTCGGTATAGGGCGCGTCCGGCCCGCCGCCATCGGTGCGAAGCAGTCCCTGACGCAGCAGGCCGGCCTCGACGCGCGCGTAGTGGCCCGCCAGCGCACGGCTACGTTCGGACGCGGCGACCGGTGCCTTGGGCGCAGGAGGGCGCATGGCGGAGGGCTGCGCCTGAGGCGCCTGCGCATCGGGCGCGGGCATGTCCGTGCAGGCGGCGAGCGCCGCAAGCAGGGCTGTGCCTGCCGCTATCCTCAGGATGCCGCCCGCGCCCATCGCCTTAGACCTTTGCAGCGTTGGCGACTGTATCGCCAAGGCCGGTTTTGCGCGCCTTGGCCGAGGCCAGCGTGTCACGCAGTTCGGTTTCCATCTTTTTCAGATCCTCTTCGGCAGCGGCGCGGCGGGCCTTGCCCTCGTCCGCGATCTGCAGGCTTTCCTGAATGGTGCCGATCAGATCGGCGTTTGCCTTCTTGACGGCCTCGATGTCGAACACGCCGCGCTCCATTTCCTGACGGATCACCTTGTTGCTCTGGCGCAGGTTGGAGGCGTTGGCGGTCAGCAATTCATTGGTCAGATCATTGGCGCCGCGCACGGCCTCGGCTGCCTCGGCGCTGCGCTGGATGGTGACGGCCTGCGCCAGCTGCGTTTCCCACAAGGGGACGGTATTGACGAGTGTCGAGTTTATTTTCGTCACCAGCGACTTGTCGTTTTCCTGCACGAGGCGAATGGATGGCAGCGATTGCATCGTCACCTGCCGCGTCAGTTTCAGGTCATGCACACGGCGCTCCAGATCGTCGCGGGCGGCGCGCAGGTCGCGCAGCTCCTGGGCGGTCATTACCTGATCGTTTTGCGCGGCCTTTTGCACCTCGGCCTCCTTGGCCGGGATGTCATTTTCATCAAGCAGGCGGATTTTTTCTTCGCCCGCCGCGATATAAAGCGCCAGTTCATCATAGAACGTCAGCGTGCGATCATAGAGCATGTCGAGCGATTTGATGTCTTTCAGCAGCACATGCTCGTGGCGCAGCAGATCGTCCGTCACCTTGTCGATCTGGCCTTGCACCTCTTCGAAACGGGCGGTGAATTTGGCGAAGGGGGCGGCGCGGCCCAGCAGCCTTTCCCACCATGACCGCTCGCGGCGCACGTCCAGTTCGGACACGGAAAATCCGCGAATGGTGGTGACGATCCCGCGCAGGGAATCGCCGGCCGGGCCGACATCCTTGTTGCGTACGCCTTGCAGCATGGATTGCGAGATTTCTTGTAGTTCCGCCTGTGCGCCGGACCCGAAGGAGACGATGGACTGCGTGTCGCCGATGTCGATTTCGGCCATGCGGCGCTGAATTTCGGCGCTGGCCGGTTTATCCGCGTCCTTGAGCGGCACGATCGCGTTCGCCTCCTGCGGCATGGGCAGGATATGCTGGCTGACTTCGGTGACTTCGGCAAGGCTGGCTTGGGCCTGTTGGCGCACGGATTCGGGCATTATCGGTCCTCTCGGGTGGGGGATGATGTTTGGGGCAGGGGAACGCCTTCGCGCTCCAGCCGGTCGCGTAGCACGGAGATCTCGATCTCCAGATCGCCTTGGTCGTCCTGCAACAGTTTTTGTGTCTTGGCGGCGAAATTTGCCTCCAGATCGTCAAGCAGCGCCATGTAGTCGCTGCGCGCGCGGTCGTCGCGGGACCGCGCATAGATGTCGGCGAACTTGATCGTCGCATCGCGCGCGCCCATCAGGTAAACGCCGGTGTAGCGCCGCGCCGAGGTCAGATCGCGCGGATCGTCCTCGATCGTGCGCAGCATGTCCCGCACAGTGTTCTGAAACCGCTCTACCCGGGCATCGGCGCGGCGATCCCCGGCGCGTCGGACGGCGTCCGCCATCTGCGCCAGAAGGCCCTCGGCCTGCGCGACCGTGCGCTGGGCGCGATCCTGCTGGAAGGTATCGATGCCCTCCATCCCCTTGTCGCGCATCGGGTCCAGCCCGAAGGACAGCACATGCAGCCCGGTCGTGACAACACCATACAGCAGCGCGGCGATGAGTCCGCTATCGCCGGAGTAGGACGCGAGCGAGATGCCGATCCCCGCCAGCACGGAAGAAAACAGTTTGCGCGGAATGCCGGGGCGGCGCGCGACCTTGCGGTCTGCATAGGCGGCCTCGGCCCGCAGCCCGTGGCGCAGCAGCCAGGCCGACAGCGCCAGCACCGCGGCCGACGCAGCACCCAGCGCAAGGCCGGCAGCCCCCGAGGCGAGGGACGTGAACAGCACGATGGCGGCGGGCGCGAACATCAGATTCGCGCGCGCACCAACGGGATCAATGCGCTGGCGCGAGGGCGGCGCGCCCTTCACCGGGGTGCCCGCACCGTTGCCCTCATCGGGGCTGAATTTACCACCAAAACGTTGCGCCATGCCGATCAGAGTCCCCCGAGAAGGCCGCTGGTGACGCCCAGCATCAAAAGGATCAGCGCAGTATAGCTTATGCGTTCCATCGTTACCCCTTTATCCGGCGCGATCATGCCCTGGGCCAGTGCCTTGCTGTCCTGCGCCGCGCGCGTCAGCGCCGATACCGCCAGACCGACCAGTGCCAGAAGCACGCAGATCAGACATATAAGCAGTAGCAGACGTGCCATCTATCCCCAACGCTCCTCTGCATATGCTGCACACATTGAAAAATAGGGGATGCGCCCCGCCGTTACCAGAGGGAACCGTGCCGGTTTCTCCCTCAAGCGCGCCTGCGGTTCGTTTTCTAGACGCATTGCGCGCAGCTTGGATCCGAATTCAAGGCGTTCTGCGGCGGCGCTGAACTGTGGGGCGCGTGGTCCTGTCACCCCCGGGGCCGGATTTGGGGGCGGGTTTAGCAAAGGGTTTGCCGCCAGTTTTAGAATCAGGTTTTCCGCCGCCTTTGAAGCCGGGCTTGGCGCTGGGCTTGTGCCGTGGCTGGTCGCCCGGCTTGCCCGCCATGTGCCCCGGTTTGGCCCCGGACCGGCCCCCAGACTTACCACTTGGCTTGCCTGTCTCCGGTTGCGCCGGGCCGGGTTTGCCTGCCAGGGACGCCTTGCGATGCGGTGCGCCCTTGCTGCGGGGTTTCGGTTTCAGGGTCGGCTCGGCCTCCTCGGGGCCTTCCAGACCCAATTGGTCGCGCAGCACGCGTGCACGGATTTCTTCCACGCCGCCCGGTTTCAGATCGCCCAGTTGGAAGGGACCATAGCTGACGCGGATCAGGCGGTTGACCGTCAGCCCGACCGCCTCCATCGCGCGGCGCACCTCGCGGTTTCGGCCCTCGCGGATGGCGACCGTGACCCAGGCGTTCGCCCCTTGCTGGCGATCCAGCGAAACGGCCATGGGCTGAAATCGCTCACCGTCCAGAACCAACCCTGCGCGCAGCGGCGCGAAGGTGGCATCGGTTGGCCGTCCGTTGACCCGCGCGCGGTACTTGCGCAGCCAGCCGGTGCTGGGCAGTTCCAGCTTGCGCTTGATGTCGCCGTCATTGGTCAGCAGCAACAGTCCTTCGGAGGTGATATCCAGCCGCCCGACTGTCATCACGCGGGGCAGGTCGTCCGGCAATTCGTCGAATATCGTGACGCGGCCCTTCTCGTCGCTGTTGGTGGTCACGAGGCCCGAGGGCTTGTGATACAGCCACAGGCGCGCAGGCTCGGGCGTGCCCAGCGGCTTGCCGTTGACGGTGACGCGGTCCTGGGGTGTGACGTTCAGCGCGGCGCGGTCGATGACGACGCCGTTGACGGTGACGCGGCCCGTTTCGATCAGGCGCTCGGCCTCGCGGCGGCTGGCGATGCCGGCGCGGGCGATGACCTTGGCGATACGCTCTCCGGGGGGAGGGGTGGTACCGGGGGTGGGGGACTCTTTGCTCATGTCGCAGGGCATAGCTCAAACGCGGGCCTTGCGAAAGCGTCTATCGCCGGGCAGGAAAGGCGTATGCGCTTTACCAGCCACATGGACGCCGCCCTTGCCGAGGCCCGCGCCGCCGCCGCCCGCGGCGAGGTGCCGGTGGGCGCCGTGCTGCTTGATGGATCGGGCCGGATCGTGGCGCAGGCCGGTAACCGCACCCGCGAGCTATGCGATCCGACAGCCCATGCCGAGGTTCTGGCGATCCGCGCCGCCTGCGCCGCAGCCGGGTCCGAGAGGTTGGCGGGCCACACGCTCTATGTCACGTTGGAGCCCTGCGCGATGTGTGCCGCCGCCATTGCCGCCGCGCGGCTCAAGGCGGTGTATTTCGGTGCGTCCGATCCCAAATCCGGCGGAGTCCTGCACGGCGCCCGTGTCTTTACGCACAGCCAATCGCATCACGTTCCAGAGGTCTATGACGGCATAGCTGCCGCCGCCTGCGAAGAGGTTCTGAGGGCATTTTTTTCCGCGCGGCGGCGCTTACTTTGAATCAGTGCATATGACTCAAGCGGCATAAATCTTAACCCAGATGCATCTTGGCTGGGCCGCAAGCCTGTCCGAAAAAGCAGGATCGCTTCAGAAACCCCACTCCATTTTGTTCAACAATATTATACCCTGTGTAGGATTAAACCACTCACCTCCTATTGACATCCATTTCTGTTTTCCGATTGATTGGGGCAGGTGCCAAGTTGGGATAACAGCTGTCCAGACGCGTGGCTTGCACGAACAGTGATCGTGATCGCTGCAGCATAGAGGGCGCTATGAAAGATCTATCGTTACAGCAGATTTTGTCGGTTGAGGGGCTGTCGGTCTCATTCGGCAATGCGCGTGTGATCGAGGGTCTGAGTTTTGCTGTGCCCATGGGGCGCACGGTGGCCGTGGTTGGCGAGAGCGGTTCAGGCAAAAGCGTGACGTCGCTGTCGATCATGCGGTTGGCTGATCTGGCCGGTGCGCAGTTTGATGCAGGCCGCATCATGCTGGATACGGGCGATGGCGAAACCGATCTGCTGGGCCTGACTCAGGACGCCGCCCGCAAGATCCGCGGCAAAGACATCGCCATGATCTTTCAGGAGCCGATGACGTCGCTCAATCCGGTTTTCACGGTGGGCGAACAGATCGCCGAGGTCCTGATGCTGCATAACGGTCTTTCGCGCGAGGCGGCGCTGCGCGAGGCTGCGAAACTGCTCAGCCTCGTGCGTCTGCCAGACGCGGATGCAATGCTGAAGCGCTACCCGCACCAGCTGTCGGGCGGGATGCGCCAGCGGGTGATGATCGCGATTGCGGTTGCCTGCCGCCCCAAGCTGCTGATCGCGGACGAACCGACGACGGCGCTGGACGTGACGATCCAGGCGCAGATCCTCGACATTCTGCGCGATTTGCAGGCCGAGATGGGCATGTCGATGATCTTTATCACCCACGATATGGGGGTGGTGGCGGAGATCGCCGACGATGTGGTCGTCATGTGGAAGGGCGAGAAGGTCGAGGAGGGGCCGGTCGAGCGTATTTTCGCGCACCCCCAGCACCCCTATACCCGCAGCCTGCTGTCCGCCGTGCCCAAGCTGGGCTCGACCAAGGGGCAGGATTTCCCCAGCAAGACACCGCTGACAGTGCTAGTGGACGGCAAGCCGCAATTGGTGGGCGAGACGCGCCTACAGGACACGGCGCAGACGGGCGGCGATCCGCTTTTGTCGGTGCGGGACATGTCCGTCAGTTTTGACATCAAAAAGACGTGGTACGGGCGCACCACGCATTACATTCCGGCCGTGACCGGCGCGACATTCGATGTCTATCCCGGCGAGACGATTTCACTGGTCGGAGAAAGCGGATCGGGCAAGTCGACCATCGCGCGCACCGTCATGCAACTGGTCGATCCGACCAGTGGTGCGATCACGTTCGAGGGGCGCGACATGGCCGCGATGAGCCTGTCTGACAGGCAAAAACTGCGTCGCGAGATCCAGTATATCTTTCAGGATCCTTTTGCCTCGCTCAACCCGCGCCAGACCATCGGCTGGTCCGTGGCCGAGCCGATCCGCACCCATGCTCTGCTGGGCAGTGACCGTGAAACGCGCCAGCGCGTGGGCGAGTTGCTGGAGCGTGTCGGCATGCCCGCCAGCGTGGCCGAGCGTTACCCCCATCAGTTCTCGGGCGGTCAGCGGCAGCGAATCTGCATCGCCCGCGCATTGGCCGGCAGGCCCCGCCTGATTATCGCGGACGAGGTGCTGTCGGCGCTCGACGTGTCGATTCAGGCGCAGGTGATCAACCTTTTCATGGACCTGCAAAAGGACGAAGGCATCGCTTTTCTTTTTGTCAGCCATGACATGGCGGTGGTCGAAAAGGTCAGTCACCGGGTTGCCGTGCTGTATCTGGGCCAGATCGTCGAACTGGGCAGCCGCAGGCAGATTTTCGAGCAAACGGCGCATCCCTACACCCAGCGCCTGCTGTCGGCGGTGCCGAACCCCGATCCGACCGCCAAGCGCGCACGCACGTTGCTGGAGGGCGAACTGCCCTCGACCACGCGCCGGGTGGATGACCGCCCCGCACCCGTTACCTATGACGAGATCGCCAAGGGCCATTTCGTGGCCCGCCACTGATGCGACAAATTCAATCACCGGAGGAGAAACAGGAATGAAAAAGACCCTGACAGCAACCGCGATGGCCGTCGCGCTGGCCGCGACCGGCCTTGCCGCACCCGCCATGGCCGAAGGCAAGATCACCGTGTCCTCTCCGCAGGACCCCGGCAGCTGGGACCCCATCGATACCTTTCTGATCAACTGGGCGTCGCTGGCCACCAACGTGTTCGAAGGTCTCACCTATCGCGGCCCCGACATGGAGCTGGTCCCGGCGCTGGCCACGTCGTGGGAGACGCTGGATGACGGCACGCGCATCCGCTTTACCCTGCGCGAAGGCGTGACATTCCACAATGGCGAGCCCTTCAATGCGGACGCCGTGAAGTTCACATTTGAACGACTGTTGGGCGACGAGGGCGCCAAAGGCCCGCAGCAGGCCAACTACACCTCGATCAAAGAGGTCGAGGTGATCGACGAGACGACCGTCGATTTCCACCTGACGCAGGCGGATCCGGTTCTACTGACCAAGCTGGCCGGATATGGCGCGATGATCGTGCCGCCCCAGTACATCGCCGAGGTCGGCGATGCCGGGTTCAACAACAACCCCGTCGGCACCGGCCCGTTCAAGATGACCTCCTACACCCCCAAGGTGGGCGCATCGCTGGCCGCGAACGCCGACTATTGGGGCGGCGCACCGAACCTGTCGGAGGTCGATTATCGCTTCATCTCCGAACCGTCGACGGCCTTGGCTGAATTGCAATCCGGCGGTGTCGACGTTGTCATCCCCCCGTCGGTGCCCGTCGGCATGATCCCGACGATTGACGCGGATCAAAACCTTGAAATAATCTCGACCGCGGGGCCGACGGTGACGGCGCTGCGCTTCGACACCGGCAGCGGCATTACCGCCGACGAAAACGTGCGCAAGGCGCTGATCATGGCGGTGGACCGCAACGCCATTGTCGAGACAATTCTGGCCGGCCAAGCCTCGGTGATCGCATCGTTTCAGGGTGGGCGCTCCTTTGGCTATGACGCAACAATGGAGCCGTTGCCCTATGACCTGGAAAAGGCCAAGGCGATGCTGAAGGAGGCAGGCGTCGCGCAGGGCGCTTCGGTCGAAATCAACACGCGCGGCAACGATGCCACCTTTAACGAAGTGGCGCAGGCAGTCGCGGCGTATCTGAGCATGGCGGGCGTCAACGCCACGATCAAACCCTATGAGACGAACGTTCTGCTGAACGATATCATCCCGCAGGGCAAGACCGGCGAGATGTTCCAGCAAAGCTGGGGTGGCTGGACCTTCGACTATGACAATACCGCCTATGCGATGTATCACACCGGTCAGAAGTGGAACCCCTACGACAGCGACGCCGATCTGGATGCGATGCTGGAAACGCAGCGCCCGATGACCGACCGCGCCGAGCGCGAGAAGGTGTTGCAGCAGATCGCCGCCTATGCCGCCGATCGCGCGCTGGAGATGCCGCTTTACAACATGAACGCCATCTACGCGATCAACAAGCGCGTCCAGAATTTCGAGCCGGCACCCGACAACCGCCTGCGTCTGGACAAGGTTTCGGTCGAGTAAGCCACAGATGCTGCGGGCGGCGACAATAATGCGCCGCCCGCAGCCCTTTTCCCAAAGCCCCAGAGAGGCGGACCCATGGCCGGTTTCCTGATAAAACGTTTGGCACAGGCCATTTTCGTCGTGATCGTCGTCACGCTGATCGTGTCCGTCGCGGTACGCATGACAGGCGATCCCGCGCTGATGATTGCGCAGGGCGCGACCGACATCACCGAGGCCGATCTGGAGCGTATCCGCGAAGGGCTGGGCCTGAACGAGCCGTTCATCACCCAATACCTCGCCACTCTGTCGGGCCTTTTCACATGGGATTTCGGCCGCAGTTTCCTTGGCGGGACCGAAGTGTCGACGCTGATCGCCGGGGCGCTACCGGCAACATTGCTGCTGGCCTTTTCGTCGCTGGTGGTGTCGATCCTCATCTCGGTCCCATTGGGTATCAGGGCCGCCATCCGCCGCGGAAAATGGGAGGATCAGCTGATCCGCATCCTGTCTCTGGTGGGCCTGTCCTTTCCGAATTTCTGGCTGGCGACGATGCTGGTCCTGCTGTTCTCGATCACGCTGCACCTGTTGCCGCCCAGTGGTATGACGGGCTGGGCCACGCTGGTCATGCCGGCGATGACGATGGGCGTGATCCTGACGGCGACGAACGTGCGGCTGGTGCGCACCTCGATGCTGGAAGTCATGCAATCGCAATACATCATGGTCGCCCGCGCCAAGGGCCTGTCCGAGCGCAGCGTTCTGTACAAACACGCCCTGCGCAACAGCGCGATCCCGCTGATAACCTTTCTGGGCCTGCAATTCGGCGGCCTTCTGGGCGGTATCGTGGTGGTGGAAAAGGTGTTCAACTGGCCCGGCATGGGCAGTTTGGCCTTTGATGCGGTCAGCGCGCGCGACTATCCGGTGCTGCAATCGGTCATCATGATCCTGTCCACCCTGATCGTGCTGGTGAACCTGATCGTCGACATCGCCTATGGGCTGATCGACCCGCGTATCCGGACGGAGTGAGCCCATGACTGCCTTTTTCCAATCGCGCTACTGGTCGCTTGAATTCATCCTCGGGGCGGGGTTGACCGCGTTCATCGTGATCGGCGTTCTGCTGTCAAAATGGCTGTTTCCCGATGTCGGCGCGATTGATCTGACTGCGCGGCTGGTCCCACCGTTCGAGCGGCCTGACCATCTGCTGGGCACAGATCCGCTGGGCCGCGATGTGATGGCGCGGATTTTCGTCGGCGGCTGGATCTCGCTTGAGGTCGGGTTCCTGTCGGTTCTTGGCTCGGTGCTGATCGGCGTGCTGATGGGGCTGATCGCTGGCTATTACCGGGGCTTTTGGGATGTGATCGTCATGCGTTTTGCCGATGTGCAACTGGCGCTGCCCTTTATCCTGCTGGCCATCACCATCATCGCCATTATCGGCGGCAGCCTGACCAACACCATCATCCTGCTGATCGTATCGCAGTGGGTGCAATACGCCCGCCTCGTGCGTGCGCAGGTGATGGCGCTGCGCGACCGCGAATTCGTGCTGGCCGCGCGCGCCATGGGGGTCAAGAACCGTAATATCATCCTCAGTCACCTTTTGCCCAATCTGATGGGGCCGGTCGTGGTGCTGATGACGCTGAACGTGGCCAATAATATCCTGCTGGAAAGCAGCCTGACCTTTCTGGGTCTTGGCGTCGATCCGACCATTCCCAGTTGGGGCGGTATGCTGGCCGACGGGCGCACCTATCTGCAAACCGCATGGTGGGTCAGCGTCTTTCCCGGCGTCGCAATTCTTCTGACCGTGCTGGGCCTGAACCTGCTGGGTGACTGGCTGCGCGATACGCTGGACCCGACGGGGAGAACCGGCAAGTGAACTACCACTTCGCGCCCGCGCGCACATTGAACACGCTGATCGCCGGGGCGACCGGCCCGTTCGATGCATGGACCTTCGACGATCGCGCCGCGCGCTGTGCCGCCGAAGAACAACTGGCCGCCAAGGGAATTCCCGCGCGCATTCGCAGTGCCTACAAGCCCCTGCTGCATTTCTTTCTTGAGGAGGCCCGCCCCGGGTTTACGGTTGCGCATGTCGTCTGGCCCTGCCACGCCGCCGCCGTTTCCAACCGCTTCCTGCTGGAGACATATCCACTGGCCGCGCTCTACCCGGATGCGGAGATCAGTTTCGCGCCGGGCAGGGAGACCGCCAGCTATGCCGTCACGCTAACCTATCCTGACGGGACCGAGCAGCACGAGGTTCTGGCGCCCAACCGCGTCCACACTGATCACGTCGGCGCGCAGACCCTGTCGCCCACCGGCTGGCTGGTGGATGCCGGGGGCGCACGGCGGCTTGAGACGGATTACGAGCAGATGTTTCACGGCGCGATGGCCGCGATTACCGCGCAGGATTGGGGCAGGGACGAGCCGTTTTTCGAAGAGCTGAACATCACAGCCACCGTGCCTGCACGCGACCTCGATCTGGGGTATGACGACGAGGTGCTCAGCCTTGTCGAGGCGCTGCACGAAGATCTTTATTTCTCGTGTCTCGAATTTTTCCAGCGCCATTCCGGGCGCCCGATCGGGGACCGGCATCTGCAACCGGGGCAGATCGTGCCTGAGGTACAGCAGGGGGAAGCACCTGAAATCAGCGTCAGTCTGCGCGCCTATCACACCGCCGACCGGGGCGGCGATATGCAGGATTTGGAACGGGCCGGGGCTGCGCTGTCCATCGCCCAGATCCGGGCCGAGCTGGCGGAAATCGGCGGTCAGCCC
This sequence comes from Roseovarius sp. M141, assembly GCF_024355225.1. Taxonomy (NCBI): domain Bacteria; kingdom Pseudomonadati; phylum Pseudomonadota; class Alphaproteobacteria; order Rhodobacterales; family Roseobacteraceae; genus Roseovarius; species Roseovarius sp. M141. The sequence continues at coordinate 2,648,355 of NZ_VCNH01000008.1, read as the reverse complement.
TTGCGTGCGATCAGCCGCGCAGGCCGCGAGGTGCTGGCGCATTTCCGGACCGGCACGGGCAAGCCGGTGATGATATCCGCCGGTCAGCATGCCAATGAAACGACGCCGGTCGTCGGGGCGCTGCGCGCGGCGCACCGGCTGGCTGCGGAGGGCGCGGCCTTTGTCATTTCTCCGATGGAAAACCCGGATGGCTATGCGCTGCACGGACGGCTGACAGACCTGACGCCGCGCCATATGCTGCATGCCGCGCGCTACACCGCACTGGGCGATGATCTGGAATATCGCGCTGCGTCCGGCGCCCTTTATGAAAAGGCAATCCGGCACGAGGCCGAGCGCCTGTCAGGCGCGCAGCTGCATATCAACCTGCACGGATACCCCGCCCATGAGTGGACGCGCCCGATGACCGGCTATATCCCGCGCGGCTTTGACATGTGGACGCTGCCCAAGGGGTTTTTCCTTGTCATGCGCTATTTGCCGGGCTGGGGCGATATTGCCCGCCAGTTAATCCAAGAGGTCACGTGCGACCTGATGCAGGTGCCGGGGTTGCCTGCGTTCAATGCGCGCCAGATCAACCTTTACCGCGTACATGCGGGCGAGACCGGGTTTGAGATGGTCAACGGCTTTCCCTGCTATATCCACGAGGATGACCGCCATTCGGTACCGCTGACGCTGATCACCGAATACCCCGATGAGACACTTTATGGCGCACCGTTCATCGCCGGGCACGGCGCGCAGATGCAGACAGTTCTGGCCGCGCGCGCAGCCTGGCAGAGGCTGGCCAGCGTCTGAGGGATGTCGGCATCATGCCAGATTGGATTTGGCAAACGCCGCCAGAACGGCCCGCTCGGATTGCGACAGATAGGTCTCCAACAGGGCGGCAGCCTCAGCGGGGCGGCCTTCTGTGAGCTTTGCAAGGATGGCGCCGTTCATCTGGATATAGGGCATGTGCAACCAGCGCGCGGTGCCCAGTGCCACAAAGACCAGCCGCAATTCGGCGGACAGATTGCTGTAGAACGCGGTCAGGCGCGGGCTGTCGGCCAGATCTACGATGGCAGAATGAAAATCCATGTTGGCATTGCCCACGCCGCGCCAATCCTCCTGGCCCTCGCAGAGGCGCGCGGCCTCGACCGCTGCGCCCATGCGCGCCACTGCCGGGTGATGCGCATGGGCGGCACGCAGGATCGGACATTCAATACTGCGCCGCACGCGATAGATGTCGATGATGGACTCCAGCGACGGGGTGGCAACGAAAACGCCGCGATTGGCCTCGTGGACGAACAGACCGTCGCGCGTCATCATGCGAAACGCCTCGCGCAGCGTGTTGCGCGACACGGCCATCTTTTCGGCCTGCGTCGCCTCGGATAGCCGCTGCCCCGGCGCGAGTTCACCAAATGTCAGCTGATCGCGAAGCGCTGTTGCAACCTTGGTTGCCAGTGATGTGGCTGGTTCGGACATGGGCACAGCACCGGATTATAGTCTGAGAATTGAACAGGGCGGCAGGTTTTGTGGAACAACCAGCATCTTTCATCCAATCAGATTACCTCCGGCCTGTCCATGCGTGGATCAATCGCCGCCCGTATCTGTGGCATTGACGACTCCGCTGATGAGGTTTGCCGACAATAGCGCGCGGCTTGACAGGCTGGCCGGGTCAATGCTGAGTGGGGCGATCGTGGCCAGTATGTCCGAAATCTCGCGCCGGTTGGCGATCTGGATCGCCTGCGCATCCGTCACGGAAACCGCAGCAAAACGCAGCAGGGCGCCGGGGGCCAGACGGCCCAACGCGGGCAGATCGGTGGAAATGACCGTCGCGATTTTGGGGTAGCCCCCGGTTGTCTGGTGATCGGCCAGCAGGATGATCGGCTGGCCGTCGCCCGGTACCTGAATGGCGCCCGTCGCGATGCCGTCCGAGGTGATGTCGTACCCGTTTTCATGCGCCAGTACCGGCCCGGCAAGGCGCAGGCCCATGCGGTCGGCCTCGTTCGTGACGCGAAATTCAGCCTCCAGCAGGGTGGCGATTGCGGCCTTGGAAAAATAATCGTCCTGTGGGCCCAGCACGACGCGGATCGTTGCGGACGGCATCAGCGTCGGAGGTCGGCCAAGACGCATATCAGCGCGCCCGCTCGCCTCGCCCAGGGCCAGAGGCAACGCATCGCCGTCGGCCAGCGTGCGGCCCTCCAGCCCGCCAAAGCCCGCGCGAAGACAGGTCGACCGGCTGCCCAATATCGGCAGAAGATCGAACCCGCCCTCGACGGCAAGATAGGCGGTGACGCTGTCCTTCAGCGGTGGCACGCGAAAGACCGTGTCGCGCTCCAGCGTCACGGATTGCCAGGGCGGCACTTCGCGCGGCTCGGGCGTCAGTATCTGCAACGGAGACGACGTGCCGCAAAGTGCAATGCGCACGCGGGGCGCATTGACCTTCAGCACTGGCCCGGCCAGCCGGATTTCAAGCGCGGCCTCGCCGCCCTCATTGCCGACCAGCGCATTGGCGATGCGCAATGATACGGGGTCCAGCGCGCCCGACACCGGGATACCGGCAGCCTGATGTCCCACGCGCCCCAGATCCTGAACCGTGGTAAAAGGCCCGGCGGTCTGGACGATCAGCGCCGCGCTCATCGGGTAGGGTCCTCAATGGTGATTTGATCGACCGTGGGGCGGGCCAGCAGATCATCGTATTCGCCCGGGCTTATGGGGCGCAGTCGCACCGTGTCGCCCGCGCGCAGTAATGCAGGCACCTCGCGGGCGATATCGAACAGATCCACGGGGGTGCGTCCGATAGCATGCCAACCACCCGGCGATGCAAAGGGGTAGATCACCGTTTGCCCGACCGCGATCGCCACGGTGCCCGGCGCGATCCGTGTGCGCGGCGTCTTGCGGCGCGGCAAGGTCAGTTCTGCGGGCAAATCACCCATATAGGGATGCCCCGGCGCGAACCCGATCATGTAGACATAATGCGCGATCCCGCTATGCAGCGCGATTGCCTCGTCCACGCTTAGCCCGCCGGCCGCTGCGACATCGCCCAGATCGGGACCATGCGCGCCACCATAGGCGACGGGCAGGGTAATGAGGCGGCCGACATCCATTTCCTGCGACGGGGCGATGTCCAGCGCGTCGATTTCCCGGCAAAGTCGCGCGTGATCGATCACCGAAGGATCGTAATGCACGATGAGCGAGCGGAAGGTCGGCACGGTTTCCGTCACGCCATCCAGCGCACGCGCCTTGAGCGCGGCGTCCAGCGCCATCACCTGCATGTTGAGCCGCCGATCAACGCCGCGCCCGAACTCGACCGTCAGCGCACAGTCGCCCGAAGGCAGATATCGAACGCCGGGTGCCATTCAGCCGGCCATCGGGCACAGACGCACGCCCGCATCGGTCAACGCACGGCGCACGGCGCGGGCCATCGCGACGGCATGGGGATTGTCGCCATGCACGCAGATCGTGTCGAACTCCAGCGCGATCTCCGGCCCGTCCAGCGTGGCGACCTTGCCGTCGATCACCATGCGCGCCATGCGCGCGGCGGCCTCTTCGGCATCCTCCAGCACCGCGCCGGGCTGTTTGCGCGGGGCCAGCGTGCCATCTGCGCAATAGGCGCGGTCGGCAAACGCCTCGCGCGCAATGCGCAGGCCCGCGCGCTCGGCTGCGCGCTCCTGCTCGGTGCCGGGCATCGCCAGAAACAGCATGTTTGGGTCTGTCGCCAGCACGGCGCGCGCCGTGGCATCGGCAACCGCCGCGTTAACCGCGGTCACATTGGCCAGCGCGCCATGCGCCTTGAAATGCGTGACGGGCACGCCAACGGCGCGCGCCATCGCCTGTATCGCGCCGATCTGGTAGATCAGCAGTTTCTCGATCTCGTCGGGGTCGTCATCGACAAAACGTCGGCGCCCAAAGCCCCACAAATCCATATAGCCGGGATGCGCGCCCACGCCGACGCCCTTCTGCTTGGCCAGACTTAGCGTGCGGTGCATCACCAGAGGATCGCCGCCATGAAACCCGCAGGCGATATTGGCCGAGGTGATGATGTCGAACATCTCGCCGTCGTGGCCCATAGTCCATGCGCCCCAGCTTTCCCCCAGATCGGCATTCAGATCGATTTCCCGCATTGCTGCCTCTTTGATATTCGATAGCCTTTGCACTGGATGGCTATACCCAGCCGGATGGGATGGAAAGACCGTGCCATGCAAACTGAAGGCTGCTGGTCGGATAATTATGGATTTCTTCAGGGACCGATATGTGGAAATGATCCGGCCCCGTTGCGTGAATTGATGATTGCAAAGCTTCCCCTTTCCGGTCGGACCATATCCTATGGCCTCGGTGACAGCTATGCCAAGCGCGGCGATGCGGACGTGAAGCTCCACAACCTGTCGCGCGACGAAGTGTGCGTTGGCGACCGTGTCACGAATGGCGGCTTTGAGGAATACTGCACTTGCCTTAGGCTCGTCTTTGGCAATTATCCGGAGCGTATTGTGCTAGAGATTGATGAACAGATTGAGACTATTGAACGCCTTAGAGAGCTCTTGCCAACCGAGGGTTTCACAAACACCTTCCTAAAGGTGAGTGACCGTTTGAATGACGTGGCACGAAAATTCATCGCGCATTCGCCATTTGTTATTATCGCGACCAAGGCATCCGAGGGTTTGATCGACGTTTCGCCCAAAGGTGACCCGGCGGGGTTTGTCGAGGTCTACGACGATAAGACACTGATCATTCCGGACAGGCCCGGCAATCATCGGGTAGATGGCTTTCGGAACCTCTTGGAAGAGCCCAACGTGGCACTCTTGTTCGTCGTGCCCGGCCATGGAGATACCCTGCGTATCGCGGGCAAGGCACGTGTCGTTCGGGATGCGGCAATCAGCAAGCGCCATGCGATCAACGGGAAAGAGCCGTTGCTTGCGCTCGTGATCGAAGTTGAAGAAGCCTTCATGCACTGCTCCAAGTCTTTCATCCGCTCTCGCTTGTGGCATCCGGATCACTGGCCTGAACGGAAGTCGGCACCGACGCTTGCAGAGTGGGTGCTTGCGACAGTCGATAGAACGCAAACGCTTGACGAGGTGCAAGAAGACCACACTGCTGACGAAGGCACTCGTCTATATTAGACGGGGAAACCAGATCACTCAAAGACAGACATGGCTCAGCTGCCAGCAATACAATACTTCGACTCGCTGTAAATGCAGACATCGGTGCATCATGCGGTATCCGACATGACGTGCCCCCGAAACTTCCCTCACTTTGATGTAGAATTTGCTCAGCCCTTCGAAGGAGCAAACAGATGCGAAAAAGCCGTTTCACAGAGGTGCAAATAATTGTGATGATTAAGGAGCAGGAGGCGGGGATGCCTACGGCTGAGGTTTGCCGCAGGCACGGCCTGAGCCCCGCGACGTTTTACAAGCTGAAGGCCAAATACGGCGGCATGGAGGTGTCAGACGCGCATCGGCTAAAGTCGCTGGAAGATGAAAACGCTAAACTCAAACGCCTTGTTGCCGAGACCATGCTGGATAGCGTTGTGCTGAAGGATTTGCTGGGAAAGAACTGACGACGCCAATCGAGCGGCGGAGTGCAGTGCTCAAAGCGATGCGGGATCATGATATCTCGCAACGCCGGGCATGCATGCTTGTTGGCGTCGAGCCTAAAACTGTCCGGCGTGACCGTCCGCCTGACACTCCTGAAGTTCGCGACGAGATGCAGGCAATTGCGGCTGCGCGCCGTCGGTTTGGCTATCCACCGCCCGGTAGTGCATTGCGCAGAAATGTCACGAGAGGGGGCGGATCGGCGTGCTGTTGGAGCGCAAAGGAATGATCATGAATCACAAGAAGCTGTACCGCCTCTACACTGAAGAAAAGCTGGGCGTCCGGCGACGTCGAGGCCGCAAACGGGCACGTGGATCGCGGACACTAATGCCGGTGGCTTTGCGTCCTGGCGAGCGCCCCCTCTCGGTGATTGCTTGCAATCACCTGCCGGGCAACGGGAGCCTGCGGGATGAGCTGTTGAATGAAGAACTGTTCGACAGCCTCGATGAAGCCCGGCGAAAGCTGGCGCTCTGGCGATACGATTATAACCACGTCAGACCGCACTCATCATTTGGAAACAAAACACCCGTTGAAGCCCGTCGGGCACTTGAGCAATTTGAGGGCATTGCGCACGACGCGCTTGCCCAAAACGAAGCCAAGGAGTATGAAATCCAAACCCGAAAACTCTCGTTATGAATGAGGGAGCCTTGGGGGCAGGTCAGACACTTTGGACTCTTTTGAACCATCCGCTGCGATCCGCACCAACGGCGGCATTGCTGCTTTCGTAAAATTGGCTCCGTTTGCTGACGCAAGGGTCAAAGTCACGTGACCTCTCACAACGCGGCACCGGCGATGGTATTTGCTGTATTGAGGCCAGAGCGTATGACCCAGATATCATGATGCTCGCAACGCGTCGTTTTTGGCGGAAGAGCCGACCGACGGGGGAGGTACATTATGCGCGTCGTTATCCATCACACTCCAGATTGCGGTCGCAATTGGGTCTGCGACGTCAGTGGCACGCGCGTGTCAATCGACCACTCGTGGACTTTCTCATCCGTGCCGGGTCACGTGTGCTGGGCCTGTGCCGCCTGCAATTCTTCTTGCAGGCGCGCCTCCTCCCTTGCCTTGGGGGTCGAGAAGCGGGCCAGCAGAAGATACGCCACCGGCGTCAGATAGAGCGTCGAGAGCGTGGCCAAACCCAGCCCGCCGACGATCACCCAGCCCAAGGCCTCGCGCGCCTCGGCGCCGGCGCCTGATGACAGCACCAGCGGCACGCCGCCCAGCACAGTCGAGGTCATCGTCATCATCACCGGGCGCAATCGGATCGTCGACGCGTCAAGGATCGCATCATGTACAGTCGCCCCCTTGTCGCGCAGCTGGTTGGCGAATTCGACGATCAGGATCCCGTTCTTGGCCATGATGCCGATCAGCATGACCAACCCGATCTGACTGTAGACGTTCAGGCTTTGCCCGGTCATCAGCAGGGCAAAGACCGCGCAGGCCAGACCCAGCGGCACGGTTGCCATTACCACGACGGCGGAAATGAAGCTTTCGAATTGGGCCGCCAGAACCAGAAACACGATGAGGATCGCAAAGCCGAAGGTCACGACAATGCCGGAATTGGTCTGATCCAGCGTTGCGGCCTCGGCCAGTGGCACGATGCGGTTTTCGTCGGCCAGAATGTCGTCGCCAATTTCCAGAACCTGCGCCAGCGCGTCACCCAGCGACAGATCCGGCGTCAGGCCGGCGGTCAGTTCCACCGAACGGTTCTGCCCCTCGCGGTTCAGCTCGGGCGCGACGGCGCGTTCCTTGAGCGTGACGAAACTGGCCATCGGGACCATCTGACCATTGCCTGCCTTGACAAAGATGTTCTCCAGATCGCCGGGATCGTCGATCGGGTCGGTGGTGGACAGCATCTGCACGTCAAAGCTTTTGTCCTCGACGAACACCGACGCAACCTTGCGCCCGTCCAGAACGGCCTGCAATGCCTGCCCCAACCCGGTGATGTCTATCCCCAGGTCGGCGGCCAGCGCCCGGTCGATCTGCACGAAGAGTTGCGGCTGGGTGCGTTCATATTCCAGCTGGACCTTTCCCATTTCAGGGATCTGCCGCAGCCGGTCCACCATGTTTTCGGCCACGTCCGACAATTGACTGTAACTGTCACCGGTGATGGCAAAGGCCAGTCCCCGGCCAGCGCCCCGGATGCCCAGCGAGTTGGGCTGAATGGCAAAGGCCCGCACGCCGATGATGTCGCCCAGCTTGTCGTTCATCTCGGCCACGATGTCTTGCTGGGTGCGGGCGCGGTCCTCCCACTTGGCCAGCGTGAACACCATGAATCCGCGATTGTCCGCGCTGAAGCCGCTGAAGGCAAAGATGTGGGTCATCTCGTCCTTTTCCAGCATGGGCGCGACCATGTCCTCGATTTCCTGCATCTTGGATTGGGTGTATTCCAGCGACACGCCTTGCGGGGCCGTGATGCTGAGCAGGGCGACGGCGCGGTCCTCGGCCGGGGTCAGCTCCTGCCGGATGCTGGCCGCCATCATGGCCGCCGTGACCGCCACGAACAGGGCGATCAGAACGATGACGAAGGGCATGGCAAGCGCGCCGCGCAGCGTGACCTCGTAGAGCCGCATCAGCCGGTTGCCCAGCCAGATCATCGGGCCACGCGCGTCCTGCTGCGGCGGTTTGGTCAGCAGGCGGCTGGCCAGAACCGGACACAGGCTGAGCGCCACGACCGACGACAACAGCACCGCAATCGCCAGCGTGAACCCGAACTCCCGGAACAGCCCGCCGGCCTGACCGGGCAGGAAAGACAGCGGTACGAACACGGCAGCCAGCGTCGCTGTCGTCGTGACCACGGCAAAGAAAACCTGCGCCGTTCCGTTCACCGCAGCCGCCCGCGGACCCATGCCGGCGGCGCGTTGGCGCACGATGTTCTCCAGCACGACGATGGCGTCATCCACCACCATGCCCGTCGCCAGCACCAGCGCCAGCAGCGTCAGGATATTGATCGAGAACCCCACCAGATAGATCGCCGCCAGCGTGCCCACCAGCGCCACCGGCAAGGTTAGCGCCGGGATCAGTGTCGCGCGGATGTCGCGCAGGAACAAGAAGATGACGGCGACCACGATGGCGATGGCAAAGCCAAGCGTTTTCAGCACCTCTTCGATGGAGCCCGAGATGAACCTCGCATCGTCGGAGGTGACAAAGACGCTGACATCGTCGGGCAGGGTGCGGTTCAGCTCGGCGACGACGGCGTGGACGCCTGCCGAGATTTCCAGCGTGTTCGACGTGGCCTGCCGGATGACCCCCATGCCCACCCCCTGACGGCCATTGGCCCGCAGGATCGTCTCGCCGGGGGCAGGGCCCAGCGTAACCTTGGCAATATCCCCGATCCTGACGTTGGGTTTGATCTCCAGCGCCTCGAATGCCTCGGGGGTCACTACGTTTGCGGTGGTGCGCACATTGATCGACTGGCGGCTGCCGGCCAGATCGCCGGCGGGCGTATCCAGGGCAACATCGGACAACGTGCGCTGTACGTCGCCCACTGTCAGCCCGCGGCTGGCCAGTTCCAGTTGGTTGATATCGACCCGAAAGATCGGCTCGCGGTCGCCGTAAACCTGTAGATCGGCGACACCGTCTACGGAAATCAGTCGGTCTTCGACGCGGTCCTGCACGATGGCGGTCAGTTCCTGCGGCGAGCGCGCGAGGGATGTCACGGCGATGCGCATCACCGGCTGGGCATTGGCGTCCGCCTTGACGATCTCGGGCTGGTCCGCATCCTCGGGCAGGTCGTTCACGATCCGCGCCACGGCATCGCGCACGTCAGTCGCGGCCACGTCGATATCCACGTTGTCGTTGAATTCGACCGTGACGCGGCTGCGCCCAAAGCGCGAATTTGATGAAATGCCGCGCACGCCCGTTACCCGGCCCACGGCGCCCTCGATCCGTCCGGTCAGTTCCTGATCGACCGATTCCGGTGACGCGCCTGCAAATCGGGTGGTGATCGTGACCACTGGCCGGTCCACATTGGGCAACTCGCGGATTTCCGCCCCGAACAGCGCGGCAATACCCGCCAGAATGATCAGCGCATTCAGCACGAAGGCCAGGATCGGCCGCCGCACGAACAGCGCTGTGCCTGGCGAGGTCGGCGTGCTCACAGCGCGGCCTCCCGAGTGGTGGCGCTCAGGCCTGATACGGCCTCGTCATTGGACGTCAGGCTGACCTCGGCGCCGTCGCGCAGTGTCTGCACGCCTTCGGTGACCACCGTTTCACCCACCTCAAGGTCATCCGATGTCACAAGCACTGCATCGCTCTCGCGCTGTACGATGGACACGGCCACCTGCGCCACCTTGCCATCGCGAACCGCCCAGACGAACGGGCCGTCGCTGGACCACTGCACGGCCAGCGGGGGGATCGACAGCAGCGTTTCACCGGGGAAGGACATGCTGACCGAAAAGGCCATCCCGGCGCGCAGCATATCGCCCTCATTCGGCACGCGCCCCTGAACCAGCAAGGTTCGGCTGGCGCGGTCCACGACGGCATCAATCGCGCTGATCTCTCCGATCAGGGCCGCATCGCGGCCACCCAATGGGGTCACTTCTATCTGTTGGCCCGTCGCGATTTTGCCGACCACGCGCTCGGGCACGCGAAAATCGATCAGGATGTCCGACCGGTCCGAAATGTTGACCAATAGATCCTGTGCATTGACGCGGTCGCCTTCTTCGAGGTCGATGATCCCGATCCAGCCCGAAATGGGCGCCACGATATGACGTTGGGACAGGTCAAACTCGGCTTGGCGAACACCCAGTTCGGCACTACGCAGCGCCAGTTCGACTTCCCGCAGACGCACCTCGGCTACGGCGCCCGTCGCCTCTAGCCGCCGGGCGCGGTCGGCATCGGTGCGGGCATTCACCAACTGGATCTGTGCCTGTTCCAGTGCAATTTTCTCGGCCTCGTCCTCGAGCCGGACAATGACAGTGCCCTTGTCCACATAACTCCCGGCGAGCAATGCCATATCGGTGATCGTCCCCACGGCGTTGGACCGCACATTGACCGAGCGGAGCGCGCGCCCGTCACCGATGGCATTGATGCGATCCGCCAGCGCCTGTTCGCCGACCGTTGCGGTAATCACGCGGGATAGGCCACCGCCCGGCCACCCGTTTCCCTGGTCGCCCCCTTGGGTCTGTGACGCTTCGATCCCCAATAGATCGAGCAGTCCAATCCGGTCCAGCACGGGCTGCGCCGCAGGGACATATGCGATCCACACGTACAATCCTGCGGCGAGAACCGCGACCGACAGGGCGAGTTGGCGAAACGCTTTCATTGTTGAGGCTTCCGTCTGGTTTTGGCGACATCTTAGCATTTAGCACGCCGCGTAGAATAACACGTCATTTCTGTATTTTTGCCAGGAAGGTTCAATTCCTTTCAACAGCCCGATGGCGCTTGAAGGTTCGATGATCGACCACGGCAAGTCCCTCAGACCACCGGCGCCGACCCGATGCAAGGGCGCGGGCCGCGCGGACCAGGCAGAGAGCGGTTCGGGTTCCAACACTGCACGTCCTGAACGGCGATGGGCAGGGGCGGTTTGGGCGCAGGAAAAAATCGGTGGCGTTGTTTTGATACGCCTTTCGATCGATCGAAGGTTATCGAGAAGACGGCCTGCCGCGCGCCTTGGCAGCCCACCGATAGCGGATGAGGTGCGAATTCACGTATATGGCATGGAAGAAATCGGGCAGCGTGGCATTCGCGATGTCACCAAGGCGGTCGCGTGTTTCAGGGCTTGGCAAAAAGGGCGCTCAAACAGGTGGATTTACCCAAACCTGTCTGAGCGGCCGCCCCCTTAGATCACACCCAAGGCGCGCATGGCCTCTGCCACGCGGATGAACCCGGCGATGTTGGCGCCAATGACGTAGTCGCCCGGCGCGCCGTATTCGTCGGCGGTTTTATCGCAGGATTCGTGTATGCCATGCATGATTTCGGCCAGCCGGTCCTCGGTCTTTTGAAAACTCCAGCTGTCGCGGCTGGCGTTTTGCTGCATTTCCAGCGCCGACGTGGCAACACCGCCGGCATTGGCGGCCTTGCCCGGTGCGAACAGCACTTTGGCCTCGCGGAACAGATGCACGGCCTTGGGCGTGCAGGGCATGTTGGCGCCCTCGGCCACGACGATCACACCGTTTTCGACCAATGTCTTGGCATCCGCTTCGGTCAGTTCGTTCTGGGTGGCGCAGGGCAGGGCGATCTCGCAGGGTACATCCCAGATCGAGCCGCCGTCGACATAGTGGCACCCCGCGCCCCGCAGGGCGGGGTATTCGGAAATGCGGCCCCGCTGCACTTCCTTGATCTGTTTGACGAGTTCCAGATCGATGCCATTCTCATCGACGATATAGCCGCCGGAATCCGAACAGGCGACGACCTTGCCACCGAAGGCGCGCACCTTTTCCATCGCATAGATCGCCACGTTGCCGGACCCGGAAACAACGCAGCGCTTGCCCTCGAAATCGGTGCCGTGCCGGGCCAGCATGGAGCGCACGAAATAGACCGTGCCGAAACCTGTCGCCTCCTTGCGGGCGCGCGACCCGCCATAGGACAGTGCCTTGCCCGTCAGAACGCCCGCCTCATAGCGGTTGTTCAGGCGTTTATACATCCCGAACATATAGCCGATTTCGCGTGCACCCACGCCGATATCACCGGCCGGCACATCGACATATTCGCCGATATGACGGTGCAGTTCGGTCATGAAGGATTGGCAAAAACGCATGACTTCGCGGTCCGAGCGCCCCTTGGGGTCGAAGTCGGACCCGCCCTTGCCGCCGCCGATGGGCATGCCGGTCAGCGCGTTCTTGAACGTCTGCTCGAACCCCAGGAACTTGATGATGCCGACATTGACTGACGGGTGGAACCGAATCCCGCCCTTGTAGGGGCCAAGCGCCGAGTTGAACTGCACGCGAAAGCCGCGATTGATGCGCACCTGATTCTGATCGTCGATCCACGGCACGCGAAAGATGATCTGCCGCTCGGGCTCGCAGATGCGTTCGATCAGGGCCTCTTCGGAAAATTCGGCATGTTTCGTGATGACCCGGCCCAGGCTCTCCAACACTTCGCGCGCGGCCTGATGGAACTCCGGTTCGCCTGCATTACGGTGCAGCACGGTGTTAAGAATAGGCTGAAGCCGCTCATCGATAACGTTCAAGGTGTCGTCCTTTATTTACGTGGTGCAAAATTCGATGCTTGCAATATTCGCAGCGCAGCCGCTGCGACCTGCGCCGCGCCTGTATGTCTGGCACGCCGCGCGGTCGTTTACGTGGGCCGGGAGGGGCGAAAGGCGCGGTTCTGTTTGTCGCAGGCAAAGACGCTCCGTTCTGACAGGGATTAGATGCTTTGGGCGATTTTGGCGCCGCACGGCAACAATATGTCACTGCACTGCGCGATTCCGGCGCACTATTGCGAAGCTTTCAGGATCATTCAACTGTAAATGTCGCAGGCATTATTGCCACGTCAGGCTTTGATAAGCTGGGCAGCGAAAAAAGGTGCGGGCCTGCATGGCCAGCACCTTATCATTTTGCAGGGAACAGGCCCGGCTTAGTTCATGTACCAGCCATGGCTGACCACCAGCGACTGGCCCGTCAGCGCGTTGGTCGGGAAGGCGGCAAAGACATGCGCGACCTCGGCAACATCTTTGATCGTGGTGAATTCCTGATCGACGGTGTTGCCCAGCATGACCTTGCTCACGACCTCCTCTTCGGAGATGCCCAGATCCTTGGCCTGCTCGGGGATTTGCTTTTCCACCAGTGGCGTCTTGACGAAACCGGGGCAGATCACGTTGGCGCGCACGCCATGCTTGGCACCTTCTTTCGAGATGACGCGCGCCAGCCCCATCAGGCCGTGCTTGGCCGTGACATAGGCCGATTTCAGCGGCGACGCCTCTTTGGAATGGACCGACCCCATGAAGATGATCGCGCCGCCGCCGTCCTTGTACATATGTTTCATCACGGCCTTGGAGGTCAGGAATGCGCCGTCCAAGTGGATCGACAGCATCTTTTTCCATTCTTCGAACGGGAAATCGACTACCGGATGCACGATCTGGATACCGGCATTCGACACCAGCACATCAATCCGGCCCCAAGCGTCGATCACCTGCTGAACGCCGGCATCAACCATCGCCTCGTCCGTCACGTTCATTTCGACGGCCATCGCACTGCCTGGCCCATTCGCAGTCAGCGTATCGGCAGCCTTTTGTGCCGCGTCCAGTCGCAGATCAGCGATGACGACCTTCGCGCCGTCCGCAATGTAGCGTTCGGCGATGCCATAGCCGATGCCGCTGGCGCCGCCCGTGATGATGCAGACCTTGTCCTTGAGATTCATGATACGTTTCCTTCTGTTAGGGTATGTGCCGCGTGTAGGTCTTTGTAGCCGGGGGAAGGTATTGCCCGTGGGCTTGCGCCGTATTCCAGGGTGCCGCGGAATGTGGCGATGGGGTTCATCGCCTCGGGCGGTTGCGGCCCGGCGGCCATGGTGGCGAATGGCGTGGTGCCGTAAATCAGATGTTCATACATGTCGTCGGATAATACCCAGATATGGGGATGGCGCTCCAGCACATCGGCCAGTGCGCGCAGGCTGTCGGATTTGCGAAACTGGGTCATGGCTGGCCTTTCGGAAGTTACGCCGACATTAGGCGCCTTTGGCCCAAGTGCAAGCAGGCTAAAGCGTTTCGAGAAAAACCTGAGACACTGCTTTTCTTGAAACGCGCACAACATAAATGCATAGCGCGCGTTTCGAATGATCTTCGTGCCTCAAGTATAATTCGAAACGCTTTAGCCGTCGAAGATGGACCAGCTGGTGAAATTGGCCAGCCGATGCGCTGCCTCCGTCCCGGTCGGCGATGTGTCGTAGTGGTTCAGAACCGGGAAAACACTGAAAGCCCGGAAGGTGAAACCACGGATCAGATGTCCCTGAGGAAATGGCACAGGCGTTGCAAAACGCGAATTTACAAGCGCAATCAGTGCCCCGGATGTGTTCGCGGGGGCTACCTGGAACTCGACCGCGCCCCCCCCCTTGGAGGGATCATCTGGTGTGAGTTGCTTGTTGATGCCGGTGTGCAAGACCGCCCTCAGAGGCACGTTGGTGCCGTAGTTGCTGCGGCCCCCCTGGGTGTTTTCCTAAGAAGTCGTGCGCCGCCAGCGCCGAGAGCTATTTCGAGTCCGTCTGTCGGATTATGTCCAAATTGCCGACGATAAACTCGATCTCTGTGTGGGGCGGAAGGAGATTGTCAGCGAGTCCCGGTTATAGATCTCGGGCCGATCCTGGCTGAGGTGGACCTGTCCACCTCGGATATGGGCAGATTCTCGGTCGCTTCCGTGTATCTGAGTTTCTCAATTGCGGTGCGTGATGGTCGCGCTTGTCCGGTATTCACGCACTGAGTGCGCTCATGCATGACTGCGAAATGAATATTTTATGGTGCATCCCCGCGCCGCCATCCAGCCACCAAGATCTAAGTATCGGTCTTGGACGCCACCCGAGGCAACAGTTATGGACGCGATCCTGGAGCTTGATGGGGCGGGTGGCAAGGATAAGGGCATAAATTCTCATGCTGAGCTTAATGTCATGACAATCAGGGGCTTAATCTCAAAATTGGCGGAGGAGGTGGGATTCGAACCCACGGAGGACTTACACCCTCGTCGGTTTTCAAGACCGGTGCATTCGACCACTCTGCCACTCCTCCGACGCCGCCCTGTCTAATCGCCCGTTTGCGATTCTGAAAGCGCCTCTTTGCCCTAAAATCCACCGGCCTCACCTTGGGGAATTCCGCTGAATTGGCATAGTGCGCTTTTCTTGGCCTGCCGGACTGGTTATGCTGCGCGAACGTCGCAATGACCGTGGCGGCATGGACGGCTCGTCGGGTCCGGTAGGGTCGCGGCGGGCATGGCCGGGGTAGAAAAGCCCGGAGCGCAACAGGCAAGGGGCGGGGCATGGGTTTGACATATGCAAGCGGCAGCGCCGGGTGGCGCGGAGCGGCCCCTTTGGTGCTGGCGGGTTGTCAGGGTTCTGAAGGCGGTAATCCGTTCGAGGCCGGGCCCGAGCACGTCTTCATCGCCAACACGATCGGGGCGTCAGACGCTTCCGTCAAAGGTCAAGGGCGTCGGTATTGATGACGCCTACGCCGCCCTGGAATTAGGACACCACCTCAGGACATACGCCACCCTACAGACCATCAGACACAACATTCGGACTTTGCCTCATGATCAGCTCTTTCAGAACCATCCTGACCGCCCTTGCGCTTGGCTGCGCCGCGTTGCCTGTCGCCGCCTTCGATACGGCGGCCAAGGCGGCCTATGTGGTGGATGTGGGCACCGGCACCGTATTGCTGAACAAAAACGCGGATCAGCCGCTGCCACCGGCGTCCATGTCCAAGCTTATGACGCTCTATGTCGCGTTTGAGGCGATCCGCGACGGGCGCCTGTCGATGGACGAAAAACTGCCCGTGTCTGAGCACGCGATGAGTTATGGCGGCTCGACCATGTTTCTGGACACGACCGACCGGGTCGCGGTCAGCGATCTGTTGCGCGGTATCATTGTGCTGTCGGGCAACGATGCCTGCGTGGTCATAGCCGAGGCGCTCAGCCCCGATGGAACCGAGGCTGGCTTTGCCCGTTTCATGACGCAGCGTGCGCAGAAGATGGGTCTGACCAATTCGACCTTCGCCAATTCCAACGGCTGGCCCGCGCCCAGCCACAAGATGAGCATGCGCGATCTGGCCTTGCTTGCGCGCCTGATCATCACTGATTTCCCGGATTTCTACCCAATGTTTGCAGAGACCGAATACAAATTCGACGGGCGCGCGCCGCAGAACACGCGAAACCGCAATCCTCTGCTCAGCCTGGGCATTGGGGCGGACGGTTTGAAAACCGGGCACACGCAGGCGGCGGGGTACGGTCTGGTCGGATCTGCCAAGCAGGGCGACAGGCGCGTTGTCTTTGTCCTGTCGGGATTGCAGACCCCTCAGTCGCGCGCCGAAGAGGCCGAGGCGATCGTCAACTGGGCCTTCCGCCAGTTTGCCGAAAATACGCTGGTCAAGGCCGGAAATGATGTGGCACGTGCCGATGTCTGGATGGGCGACGCGACAAATGTGGGCCTTGTCACCGCTGCGGATGTCACGATGCTGCTGCCTGTGCTGGGCGGGGATCAGATCGCGGCCGAGGTGATCTATGACGGCCCGCTTCAGGCGCCGATCGCGCTGGGTGACCATTTGGCCGAACTGGTCATCACCCCCGAGGGTATGCCAGAGACGCGCGTGCCGCTGCTGGCTGCCAATGCCGTGGCGCGTGGCGGCTTTGCCGTGCGGCTGAAAACGGTTTCGGGCATCTTGCTGAACCGGCTGCGACAGGGGCCCGAGGGCGCCTTGTGAGGGCACCGGATACGGGCGGGCGCGGCCTGTTTGTCAGCTTCGAAGGGATTGATGGATCGGGCAAATCCACGCAGGCAAGGCTGCTATTCGAGCATCTGACCGCGCTGGGCCATGACGCCATCCTCACGCGCGAGCCGGGCGGAAGCGCGGGGGCCGAGCAGATCCGCGCGCTGGTTCTCAGCGGCGATGTCGACCGCTGGTCGCCCGAGACGGAACTTTTGTTGTTCACCGCCGCCCGTCGCGACCATCTGGAACGCACCATCCGCCCGGCGCTGGCCGCCGGACGGATCGTCATTTGCGATCGTTTCGCCGACAGCACGCGGATGTATCAGGGCCTGCGCGGGCCGGGGCTGCGCCGTTGCGTCGAGGCGCTGCATGATCTGATGATCGCGCAGGAACCCGACCTTACCTTGCTGATCGACATGGAGGCGGGCACCGGCCTGTCCCGCGCGATCGAGCGCGGCGGCGGCGAGGATCGCTTTGAGGCGTTCGGCGGCGACCTGCAAGCGGCGATGCGGCAGGGATTTCTGGCATTGGCCAAAGAGTTTGCGCCGCGCTTTCGTGTCATCGATGGCGCGCGTGATATAGATGCGGTGGCGCAGGACGTGCGCGCCGCAGTGGCGGAGCGGCTGGCATGAGCGACGACATCGCGCAACCCGACCGGATCGAGGGCGCGCCGCACCCGCGCGAGACGCCACGCCTGATCGGGCAGGGCGCTGCCGAGGCCGCGTTTCTGGACGCCTATACCGAGGACCGCTTGCATCACGCTTGGCTGTTGACCGGCCAGCGCGGCGTGGGCAAGGCGACCTTTGCATGGCGCGCCGCGCGGTTCCTGCTGGCCCATGACGCGCGCGGCAGCGCGGCGATCAGCCTCGATATCGCGCCCGATCACCCCGTCGCACGCCGTATGCTGGCCCGGTCCGAGCCGCAGCTTTATCATATCACCCGCACGATCAACGAGCAGACCAAACGCATGCGCGACATGATCGTGGCGGAGAACGTGCGCAGCCTGCACGGCTTTCTGTCGCTGTCCAGCGCCGATGGCGGGCGCCGTGCGGTCATCATTGACAGTGCCGATGAGATGAACGTTCAGGCGGCCAACGCCTTGTTGAAAATGCTCGAAGAGCCACCCGCGCGCACGACGCTATTTCTGATCAGTCACCAGCCCTCGGGCCTTTTGCCGACTATCCGCTCGCGCTGTCGCGAGCTGCGCCTGCCGCCATTGGATGCGGGCGACATGGAAGCGGCCTTGACGCAGGCCGGGATTGAGCAGGGCAGCGATACGCAGGCCTTGGCCGCCCTATCGGGTGGATCGGTGGGCGAGGCGATGCGCCTGATCAATCTGGACGGTCTGAAAATCTATGCCGAGCTGGTTCAGCTATTCTCGGATCTGCCCAATATCGACCGCCCCCGCGCGCTGGCGCTGGCCAATGCGGCGGCGCAGCGCGGTGCCGAGGATCGCCTGAAGCTTCTGATCTGGTTGATCGATCTGCTGCTCGGCCGTATGGCACGGACCGGCGCAACGGGCGCAGCCCCCACCCCCGAGGGCGCCCCCGGCGAGGCGCAGATGCTGGCCCGCGCAGCCCCCGATCTGGCCGCCGCGCGCCGCTGGGCCGATTGCGCGCAGGACGTCGGCGCGCGCATGCGTCATGGCCGGGCGGTCAACCTTGACCCTGCCGCGCTCGTCCTAGATACGGTGTTCAGAATACAAAAGGCGGCGGCGCACCAGCCCGCCTGAAGGGTCTGTATGCACGTTGAAATCACCGACAGCCATTGCCACCTCGATTTCCCCGACTTTGCCGAGGAACTGCCGCAGGTCATTGACCGCGCGGTCGCTGCCGGGGTTACGCGTATGGTCACGATCTGCACGAAATTGCGGTCCGAGCCGCAGGTGCGCGCCATCGCCGAAGCGCACGCGCCGGTGTTCTACGCCGTCGGCACCCACCCGATGAGCGTCGCGGCTGAGCCGATGGCAAGCGTCGATGACCTGATCGCACTGGCGCGCCACCCGAAATTCGTCGGCATCGGCGAGACGGGGCTGGATTACCACTACACCGCCGAGAGCGCCGAGGCGCAGCAGGCGTCCTTGCGCGCCCATATCGCCGCCGCGCGGCAGACCGGCCTGCCGCTGATCATCCACGCGCGCGATGCCGATGACGATATGGCGCAGATCCTGACCGAGGAATACCGCAATGGCGCC
This sequence comes from Roseovarius sp. M141, assembly GCF_024355225.1. Lineage (NCBI taxonomy): Bacteria > Pseudomonadati > Pseudomonadota > Alphaproteobacteria > Rhodobacterales > Roseobacteraceae > Roseovarius > Roseovarius sp. M141. The sequence continues at coordinate 2,629,250 of NZ_VCNH01000008.1, read as the reverse complement.
TATAGCTGCGTCATGCATTGCTTCAGCTCCGGCGCTGCGCTGGCACGTGCGGCGCTGGAGCTGGATTTCTACCTCAGCATGTCGGGCATCGCCGCCTTTCCCAAAAGTCAGGAGATCCGCGACATCTTTGCCGCCACGCCGCGCGAGCGGATTCTGGTGGAAACCGACGCGCCTTACCTCGCCCCGCCGCCGCATCGCGGCCGCCGGAACGAGCCTGCCTATACGTTGCATACCGCCCAGAAGGGCGCCGAGACGATGGGCATGGACTGGCCCGATTTCGCCGCGCAGACTCAAGCAAATTTTGATCGCCTGTTCGCCAAGGCGGCCGCATACGGGAGGCAGGGCTGATGGCGACGCGGCGTTTCATCATCCTTGGCTGCGGCTCCTCCGGGGGGGTGCCGCGCCTGGCCGACAAACCGGGCGGCGACTGGGGCGATTGCGATCCCGATGAGCCGCGCAACCGGCGCACGCGGTGTTCACTGCTGATCGAGCAGGAGGGGCCGGGGGGCCTTACCCGTGTGTTGATCGACAGCGCCCCCGACATGCGCGAACAACTGGTGCGCCACGGCGTCGGCACGCTGGATGCGGTGGTTTATACCCACGGCCATGCCGACCACTGTCATGGTCTGGACGATCTGCGCATCATCGTATTCAACATGTCCGGACGCCTGCCGGTCTGGGCCGATCCCGTCACGCGGGACGCGCTGATGACGCGGTTCGGATATGCCTTTGAACGGCCCGAGGGGTCAGCCTATCCGCCCATTCTGGATATGCACACCATCGACGGCGACGTGACGGTGACGGGCGCCGGCGGCGCGATCACCCTGACGCCATTCCAGGTGAACCACGGCGCCATCGACGCGCTGGGATTTCGCATCGGGGATGTGGCCTATCTGCCCGACGTGGCGGACATGGATGAGGCGTGCTGGAATACGGTGAAGGGTCTCGATACATGGATTCTGGATGCGTTGCGGCGCAAGCCACATCCGACGCATATCCATCTGGCGCGCAGCCTTGAATGGATCGCGCGCGCCGCGCCCCGGCAGGGGATCATCACCAACATGCATACCGACATGGACTATCACACGCTGCTGTCCGAAATGCCGGATGGCGTCGATGTCGCCTATGACGGGATGACGCTGACCTTTCAGGTCTAGCGGGATGGCTGCGTTTCTGGACGTCGTTCTGCCGGTCTTTGTGGTGATCGGGGCGGGCTATGCGGTGGTCTGGCTGGGCTGGTTTGCGCAAAGCGGCGTCGACGGGCTGATCCGCTTTACCCAGATTTTCGCAATTCCCTGCCTATTGTTCACCGCGATCTCGCAACTGGATCTGAGCCAGAATTTCAATGTGCCGCTGCTGTTCAGTTTCTATGCGGGGGCGTTGGCGGGCTTTGGGGTCGGTACATTCGGCGCGCGGTTGATTTTTCGGCGTGACTGGCCCGACGCGATTGCCATCGGGTTTTGCTGCTTGTTCTCGAACTCCCTCCTTCTGGGGCTGCCGATCACCGAACGCGCCTATGGCGCCGGGGCGCTGGAGGCGAATTACACGATCATCGCGATGCATTCACCGTTTTGCTACGCCGTCGGTATCACCGCGATGGAGATCGCGCGCGCCCGCGGTCAGGCGGGCGGCGCGGTGCTGCGCAAGGTGGCGCGTGCGATGTTTTCCAACGCGCTGATCATTGGGATCGGCCTTGGATTTGTCGTCAATCTGGCGGGGGTGCCGGTGCCCGCGCCGCTTCAGGACGGGTTGGACCTGATCGCGCGCGCTGCGCTGCCGGCCGCACTGTTCGGGCTGGGCGGGGTGCTGGTGCAATACCGCCCCGAGGGCGACCTGCGTATCATCGTCGCGATCTGCGCGGTGTCGTTGCTGTTGCATCCGGCGATCACGCTGGGGCTGGGGCAGGTGCTGGATCTGCCGACATCGGCATTGCGCAGCGCGGTTATCACCGGGGCGATGGCGCCGGGGATCAATGCCTATATCTTTGCCAACATGTATGGCGTGGCGCGCCGCGTTGCAGCCTCTGCCGTGCTGATCGGCACAGCGGCGTCGATCGTGACGGCGTGGGGCTGGCTGAGCGTTCTGCCGTAGTCACATCCCGGTGTCCCCCGGTTGCGGCGGCGCGCGGGCGGCGCTATGGCGGGGCGGAGATCATACAAGGGGGCGCCTCTCTCATGCGAAGCACTGCCGACCGCATCCGTCACGCCCTCGTGTTCGAGGGGCTGGGCCTGGCCATTGTCGTGCCAGTGGGTGGCTGGGTGTTCAGCCTGCCGATGCACGACATGGGCATCGTCGCCATTGTCAGCGCCACGCTGGCGACACTGTGGACCTATATCTACAATCTGATCTTCGACAAGGTCATGCAGGCCCGCGTGGGCCACACAAGCAAGGGGCTGGGGCTGCGTATCGTCCATTCGATCCTGTTTGAATTCGGCCTGCTGCTGGTGCTGATGCCATTCCTTGCGTGGTATCTGGGCATCACGTTGCTACAGGCGTTCTGGATGGATATCGCGTTCGCGCTGTTCTATCTCGTCTATGCGTTTGTCTATAACTGGCTTTACGATATCATCTTTCCTGTGCCGGGCAATCAGGCGGCGCCGCAGTCCTGATGCCTCAGTCCTGATCCCGTGGCGCCCCGCCGGTAAAGGCGTTGGGGCCGTGATATTTGCAAGGCTCCTCGGTCATTTCCAGATGCAGGCTCTCGCCGCGATAGGGATGCGCGCGGGCCAGATCCTCGTCCACCTCGACCCCAAGGCCGGGCGCGTCCGGTACGGCGATATAGCCGTCTTCGATGCGGATAGAGTCGCGGATCAGGGCGCGGTGGAACTCCGTGTCGATGGTTTCGGCCATCAGAAGGTTCGGCAAGGACGCCGCCAATTGCACGTTTGCCGCCCACTCGATAGGGCCGGCATAGAGATGCGGCGCCACCTGCGCGTTATAGACCTCGGCCATGGCCGCAATTTTCTTGCACTCCCAAATGCCGCCCGCACGCCCAAGGGCCGGTTGCAGAATGCTGGCCGCCCCCTCGCGCAGGACGGGGGCGAACTCGGCCTTGGTACAGAGCCGCTCGCCCGTTGCGATGGGCAGGCCGGTGGCGGATGCCACGCGCGCCATGGCGGCGACATTGTCTGGCGGGATCGGCTCCTCGTACCACAGCGGATCGTAAGGCGCGATGGCGCGGCCCAGCCGGATCGCGCCGGCGGTGGTGAACTGCCCATGCGTGCCGAACAGCAGGTCGGCGCGGGTGCCCACCGCCTCGCGGATGGCGGCGCAAAACTGCACGGATTGCTCGATATCGCTGAGGCTGGGCATGTGCCCGCCGCGCAGGGTATAAGGTCCGGCCGGGTCGAACTTGACGGCGGTATAGCCCTCATCGACCAGCTCTGCCGCGCTTTCGGCGGCCATGTCGGGCGAGGACCAGAATTCGTCTTCGTCATGGTGGGGCAGGGGATAGAGGTAGCTGTAGGCGCGGACCCGGTCGTTCATCCGCCCGCCCAGCAAGGCATGGACGGGGCGACCGCGCGCCTTGCCCAGAATATCCCAGCAGGCGATTTCCAGCCCGGAAAACGCGCCGATCACCGTCAGGTCGGGCCGCTGCGTGAAACCCGAGGAATAGACGCGGCGGAACATCATCTCGATATTCTCGGGGTTCTCGCCGGCCATGTGCCTCTCGAACACGTCGTCGATAACGGCGCGCATTGCCTCGGGGCCGACGCTGGCCGCGTAACATTCCCCCCAGCCGGTGATGCCGGTATCGGTCGTCACCTTGACGAGAATCCAGTAGCGCCCGCCCCAGCCGGGCGCGGGGGGGGCGGTGATGATGATATCGAGGGTTGAAAGGCGCATGGTCAGGCTCCTCTTTGGTAGGATTGCGCGCCGCGATGGGCGCGACTCATGTCAGATCGCCGTAGCTGGTCAGCGCCCGCTGGAACATGCCCGCATCCACATTCCCGCCCGAGATGGTGACGATCACGTCGTCGCCTTCGATCTGATCCGCGCGGAACAGCGCAGCCGCCAGCGCAACAGCGCCGCCCGGTTCGGCCACCAGTTTCAGTCGGCCCCATGCCAGCGCCATGGCGTGCAGCGCCTCCTCGTCCGACACGACCAGGCCGGGGCCGCACAGGCGCTGCATGATGGGAAAGGTGATGTCGCCCGGCTGCGGCGTAACGATCGCATCGCATAGTCCGCCCGATGGCTGTGCGTTGCGCTGTATTGCGCCCGCGCTGAGGGATCGTGCGGTGTCGTCGAACCCCTCCGGTTCGCAGGGGCGGGCGCGCAGGCCGGGCGCGTCCGCCTCCAGCGCCAGCGCGATGCCGGAGGTCAGGCCGCCACCGCCGCAGCAGACCAGTACATCGGCGCGTGCGATGCCCATCGCGGCGGCATCCTCGGCGATCTCAAGGCCCGTCGTGCCCTGGCCTGCGATGACTTGCGGCTCGTCATAGGGGCGGATCAAGGTCAGGTTCCGCTCTGTGCGTAGCGCCTCGCCAAGATCCTCGCGACTTTCACCGGCGGCGCGGTCGTACAGTACGACTTCGGCGCCCAAGGCGTGCGTGTTGGCGATTTTCAAGCTGGGCGCGTCGGCGGGCATGATGATGACAGCAGGCACACAGTGCTGCGCGGCCGCCAGCGCCACGCCCTGCGCATGATTTCCCGACGAAAACGCCAAAACCCCGCGCGCGCGCTTATCCAGTGCCGAGACAGCCGAATACCCGCCACGATACTTGAAGCTTCCGGTATGTTGCAGGCATTCCGGTTTGACCCAGATGCGTCGACCGGCGATCTGGTCAAGGAACGGCGACGACAGCAGCGGCGTGCGCCGCGCGTGGCCCTTCAGGCGCGCGGCGGCGGCGCGGATCATGTCGATATCGCTCATGCGTAATCCCTGAGGTGGGACAAGATCCCGTCCAGCGATGCCGCCTCGTCAAGGAAGGGCACGTGGCCCCGGTCCGGTACGGTGAATGCGCGCATGGTGGGCGCGCGGGCCTGCATCCGGGCGAAGAGGTCCGCAGATAGCAGATCGGAATTCGCGCCATGCAGCACAGTCAGCGGCATTGACGCCAGCGCATCGAAGAACGGCCAGAGATCGGGGGCGGGCAGGGCGCCGGCCTGTCCCATCAGCGCATCGCGCAGACGCGGATCGTAGCGCAGCGCCAGACGTTCGCCGGGCTGCTCGGCCCAGATATTCTCGGCATGCAGGCGCCAGCGCGCGAGGGTGACGCCGGGAAATTGCGCGTCGTTCACAGCGGACAGCCCCTCTGCCGCCTCATCATAGGTGCGGAATATGGGGCGCCGACCCACATATTCCTTGATCCGGTCCAGCCCGCCGGGGGCAAGTTCGGGCCCGATATCGTTCAAGATCGCACCGTTCAGCCGCCCCGGATGCGTTGCCGCCAGCAGCATGGCAATCAGTCCGCCGCGCGAGGTGCCAAGAATGGTGGCACGCTCCAGCCCCAGATGATCGAGCAGCGCGATGGCGTCCTGCGCCTCTTGCGGCACCGAATAGGTGGTGATGTCGTCTGCGTAATCCGACTGGCCTCGCCCGCGGTAATCCATGCGGATCACGCGGTAGCCCGCCAAAAAAGGCAGAACCAGCCGAAAATCGGCCGAATTGCGCGTCAGTCCTGCAAGGCAAAGGATGGGCGGTCCGTCGCCGCCCTCGTACTCGGCTGTGTCGGAATAATGGAGGCTCAGCCCGTCAGAGGTGGTAAAGTGCGCCATCTACAGCCCCGCCAGTGCGGGAATGCCGCCCAGATCTGCCAGCACATGCGCGGGGCGGCCCGGCAAACGTTCGACCGGGGCGCCGTCGCGATTGACCCACGCCACGTTGAACCCGTAGGCGGCAGCGCCCGCCGCGTCCCAGCCATTGGAGGTGACAAACAGCACCTCGCCGGGCGCGCAGGCAAATCGGTCGCCGACCATGTCATAGACCGCGCGCGCCGGTTTGAAGATGCCGCAGGTCTCGATTGACAACACATCGTCCAGCATCACGCCGATTCCGGCGGAGGTGACGGCGGCACCCAGCATCTCGGGCGTGCCGTTCGACAGGATGGCGGTGTCCAGCCCCGCCGTGTTCAGCGCAGCCAGCATCTGCGGCACTTCCGGGTAGGATTCCAGTTGCCAATACAGCGCCAACAGGCGTTCGCGCAGCGCGGCATCGTCGATGCCCTGCGCCTCCAGCGCCCAGTCCAGCGCATCCTGCGTGATGCACCAGAAATCGACGTGATCCTGCATGATCGTACGCAGCCAGCTGTAATGCAGCTGCCGCAGCCGCCAGTCCTGTGCGATCTGCGGCCAGCACTTGGCCAGCGCGTCCTGACCCGGCTCGGCTGCGGCGGTCCGCGCGGCGGCGGCCACGTCGAACAATGTGCCGTAGGCGTCGAAGATGCAGGTGGTTATGGCCATGGTGCGCTCCGGCTGGAATGGTGGCAGACTGGCATGGATGGCAGATCCGCGAAAGGGTGCAAATGGGGGCGCTCATGTGCACCATGTGGCCTGATTTTGGATGTGCACCGGGGTTTTGTCTGCTGGTATTGTAAAAACATCTCTCAATAACAATCGCTTGATATCAAATTCCTATGCACCGGTTTGCAATCGGGATCTACCGTTGCTAGGTAAAGCGTCAATCCGCACAAGCACCCGCGCGCGGCGCGGCCTTGCCATTCATTCATCCCAAAACACACCAGAACTGGAGTCTTCTCATGACCGAAGTGAAATCGGGCGATACCGTTCATGTTCATTACACCGGCACGCTGACCGACGGCACCGTCTTTGACAGCAGCGACGGACGCGACCCGCTGAAATTCGAAGTCGGCTCGGGTCAGATCATCCCCGGCCTCGATACCGCCATCCCCGGCATGACCGTTGGTGACAAGAAAACAGTCGAAGTCCCCGCCGATCAGGCCTACGGCCAGATCGATCCCAACGCGCGCCAGCAAGTCCCGCGCGAAGGCATCCCGGCAGACATTCCGCTGGACCCCGGCACGCAGTTGCAAGTGCAGACGGAGACCGGTCAGGTCCTGCCCGTGACCGTGCTGGAAGTCACCGAAGAGCATGTCACGCTGGACGCCAACCACGCGCTGGCCGGCAAGGACCTGAAGTTCGACATCGAGCTGGTCGCGATATCCTGAAGCGATTTAGCTAAGGATACAGGGATTGCCCCCGGGTGCGAGTGCTGACGCATTCCGCGCGCGGGGCCAAAATCAAATATGGTCGGCCCGATGGGGCCGGCCATTGCTCGTTTTATGGACGCCGAATTTCGCACCGCCTTCGCCCCTGAATAGGGCCGGGGCGATAGATCGATCTTGGAATGTGATCCGCCGCGCTAGGCGCCACTGCTTTTTCTGGACAGGATGTTCGTTGTATGTTCCTGTGGTGGCAGGCTGGATAGATGTCATCACAGGAACCGCAAATGGACCAGACAGAGAAATTCGCAATCTTTGACGCGCTGCATCGCGGAACCGGCGCGTTCGTCATTCCAAACCCTTGGGATGCGGGGTCTGCGCGGCTGCTGGCCAGTCTCGGGTTTGCGGCGCTTGCGACGACCAGCGCGGGATATGCCTTTGCCGTGGGCAAGCGCGACTCCTTTGCCAGTCTGACCCGTGATGAACTGCTGACCAATGCGGCGCAGATCGTGCAGGCCAGCGATTTTCCGGTGTCGGCGGACCTTGAGGATGGGTTCGGCAGCGACCCGCAGACCTGCGCCGAAACCGTGCGTATGGCGGCAGATGTCGGACTGGTCGGTGGCTCGATCGAGGATGCGACAGGTGATCCGGGCGCACCGATCTTTGATCTGGAATATGCCGCAGACCGTATTCGCGCCGCTGCGGAGGCGGCCCGCGACCTGCCATTCCTTTTGACGGCGCGGGCCGAGAATTACCTGTGGGGGCGCCCGGATCTGAAGGACACGATTGCGCGTCTGCAAGCCTTTTCCGAGGCCGGGGCCGATGTGCTCTATGCGCCGGGCCTCCCCGATCTGGAGGCGATCCGCACAGTTTGCCGCGAAGTGGACAAGCCGGTGAACGTGGTCATGGGGCTTCAAGGGCCGGGGTATTCGGTCGCTCAGCTATCCGATGTCGGCGTGCGGCGTGTCAGCGTTGGCGGATCTTTCGCGCGCGCGGCGTTCGGCGCGCTGAAAAGAGCGGCCGAGGAGGTGCGCGATACAGGGACGTTCACATACGCGCAGCAGGCCATGCCGGGCGACGAACTGGCCGCGCTGATGGCGCAGGATGGGGCGGTTGACCGGCGTTGACGTCGGCGGTTGGCCTGTCAAATTTGCAGTAAGACCGCGCCTGCACGGCCCGGCGTCATCACGGCCTCATGCGCTTTGGCGCAATCCTTCAAACCGTAAACCGTATCTATCGCCGGAATCAGCGCGCCCGATGACAATGCTCTGTGCAGGTGCTGGATTGCCGTCGCGCGTTCGGCTTCGGGCAGGATGTAGATCAGCGTGATGTCGATCTTGATTGCCTTGAACAGCAGTGGGCCGAAGGGCAGGGTGGGCGCCATATCCTTGCCCGAGCCGTAGGCGGCGACGGTGCCGTTCGGGGCCATCACTTCGGCCAGCAGGGGGGCGTTTGCGCCAAATTCAACCTCGACCGCGCGGGCAATACCGGCCCCATCTGAGGCGTCCATGATCTGGGCGGCAAGGTCGGGATCGTTGTAGTCGAGTACCGTATCGGCGCCTGCTGCGCGCACCCGGTCCATCGCGCCCGCACTACAGGTCGCGATCACCCGCGCGCCGGCCCATTTGGCCAGCTGCACCGCGTTATGGCCGACGGCCCCTGCGCCGCCGCTGATCAGCACGGTTTGCCGGGCGATATCGCCGCCGCCCAGCACGGTATGCGCTGCGGTCAGGCCGGGGATGCCCAGCACGGCGCCGATCTGCGGATCAAGGCCATCCGGCATCGCCACGGCCTGCGCAGCAGGCAGGCAGATATATTCGGCGGCGGTGCCGAAGGCGCGTTGCCATTGGCCATTCCAGATCCAGACGGGGTGGCCGATGCGGGCCGTATCCACGCCATCACCGACGGCATCAATCACGCCAGAGCCATCGGAATGGGGGATCACGCGCGCAAAGGGCGGCTTGGTCACGCCGGGGCGCGTGCCCGAGCGCGCCTTGGCGTCAGAGGGGTTGACCCCGGAATAGGCCAGCCTGACGCGGACCTCGCCGGGCGCGGGTACGGGCGCCTCGACCTCGTCCAGTTGGATCACATCGGCGGGCGGGCCAAAGCGGCTGTAAAAGGCGGCACGCATCAGGATTTGCGGCGCAGCCGGATGACAACATCGACCGAGGCGATTTCCGCGCCCTCGGGGGCGGTGGGCAGGCTGGTGATTGTCAATTGGTCGGCGGGCGCATCGGACAGCCGGTTTTCATCCTCCCAGAAGAAATGGGGATGGTCGTGCGTGTTGGTGTCGAAATAGGATTTGGTGCCGTCAACCAACACCTCCTGCATCAGGCCCGCCTCGCAAAACGCGCGCAGCGTGTTGTAGACCGTCGCCAGCGACACCTGCTCGCCGCATCTTTGGACATCGGCAAAAAGGCTTTCGGCGGTGACGTGGCGGTGCTGGCCGTCCCCGATCAGCATTGCGGCCAGCGCCACGCGCTGGCGTGTGGGTCGCAGCCCCGCCGTGGTCAGCCATTCAGAGCCTCGCAGGCTCGCCTCGGGTGTCGCTGTGCATGTCATCGGTCGGTGCATCCTGTTGTCCTGCCCCAATATAGGGCGCGGTGATAGGAAATTTCAAATAGATTTCCCTCAGCAAAGGGCCGTGCTGTCGCCGCAGGCTTGCATGCGCGCGCGCCCGGGTGTTAGAGGATATGGCGCGATCACTGAAAATAACCAGATCCCAGCTCAAAAGGACCGCCCGAATGGCAGACTATCCGACGCACTTCGGAAAAGAAGACCTACTGAAATGCGCGCGGGGCGAACTGTTTGGTCCCGGCAACGCCCAACTGCCCGAGCCACCCATGCTGATGATGGACCGCATTACGGACGTGTCGTCAGATGGCGGCGCGCACGGCAAGGGGCACATCACCGCTGAATTCGATATCACCCCGGATCTGTGGTTCTTCGGTTGCCACTTTCCCGGCAATCCGATCATGCCCGGCTGCCTGGGCCTCGATGGCCTGTGGCAGCTGACAGGGTTCAACCTGGGCTGGCGCGGCTGGCAGGGCCGCGGCTATGCGCTGGGCGTGGGCGAGGTCAAGCTGACGGGCATGGTGCGCCCGGATCGAAAGATGCTGACATACCATGTTGATTTCACGAAGGCCGTGCAGACGCGCCGCCTCACCATGGGCGTGGCCGATGGCCGGGTCGAGGCCGATGGCGACGTGATCTATCTGGTCAAGGATATGAAGGTCGCGCTCAGCGAAAGCTGACCGCAGGCTAAAAGACAAAAGGGAGAGCGCCATGCGCCGCGTGGTCGTAACTGGATTGGGAATCGTCTCGTCTATCGGAAACAATGCCGATGAGGTGCTGGCATCGTTGAAGGATGGGCGGTCAGGCATCACCGCGAACGAGGAAATGGCCGAGCATGGCTTTCGCAGCCGCGTGGCCGGTGCGATCAATCTCGACGTCGCTGAACATGTCGACAAGCGCACCCTGCGCTTCATGGGACCGGGCGCCGCCTATGCCCATATCGCCATGGCGCAGGCGATTGCCGATGCCGGGCTGGAGCCGTCGGATGTGGTCAATCCCATGACCGGCCTCATCGCCGGATCGGGCGGCCCGTCGACGAGCGCCATGCTGAGCGCGCATCAGACCGTGCTGAAAACCGGCGCGACCAAGCGGATCGGCCCCTTCGCGGTGCCCAAATGCATGTCGTCGACCGTCAGCGCGAACTTGGCGACGGCCTATCAGATCAAGGGCATGAATTTCTCGATCACCTCGGCTTGCTCAACCTCGCTGCACTGCATCGGCATTGCGGCGCAGCAGATTGCGCTGGGCGTTCAGGACGTGATGTTCGGCGGCGGTGGTGAGGAATTGGACTGGACGCTGTCCTGCCTTTTCGACGCGATGGGCGCGATGTCGTCGAAATATAATGACACGCCCACCAAAGCCAGCCGCGCGTTTGACGCTGGTCGTGATGGGTTCGTCATTTCAGGTGGTGGCGCCATTCTGGTGCTGGAGGCGCTGGAGCATGCACAGGCGCGCGGCGCCAAGATCTACGCCGAAGTCACTGGATTCGCGGCCACATCTGACGGCGCCGACATGGTCGCCCCCTCGGGCGAGGGCGGCGAGCGGGCAATGCGCGGTGCGCTGCGCACGCTGGGCGAGGGGCGCAAGGTCAGCTACATCAACGCACACGGCACTTCGACCCCGGTGGGCGACGTCGGCGAGGTCGAGGCGGTGCGCCGCGTGTTTGGACAGGGATCGACACCGCCAATCAGCTCGACCAAGTCGATGACCGGCCATAGTCAGGGCGCCACCGGTGCGCAGGAAGCGATCTACTGTCTGCTGGCGTTGCAGGATGATTTCATCATCCCGTCGATCAACGTCGAGACGCTGGACCCCGCGTTGGATGCGTCCGAGGTGGCGACCACCCGCGTCGACAATGCGGGCCTTGATACGGTAATGACAAACTCCTTTGGCTTCGGCGGCACCAACGGCTCGATGCTGCTCAGCAAATTTCACGGATAGGCCTGCATGACACATTCACCCGAATTGCCGACCGCCACCCTGCCGATGCAGGGCAAGCGCGGGCTGATCATGGGCGTGGCCAATGAGCGATCAATCGCGTGGGGTATTGCCAAGGCGATGCACGCGGCGGGCGCCGAACTGGCCTTTAGCTACCAAGGCGAGGCATTCGGCAAGCGGCTGGAGCCGCTGGCGGCATCTGTCGGATCCGATTTCATGGTTGACGTGGATGTGACGGACGACGCGTCGCTGGATGCCGGGTTCGAGGCGCTGGGAAAACGCTGGCCGACGCTGGATTTTGTCGTCCATGCCATTGCTTTTTCGGATAAAACCGAGCTGACGGGCCGGTTTCTGAACACCAGCCGCGCGAATTTCAAGCACACGCTGGATATCTCTTGCTACAGCTTTATCGACGTGGCGCGCCGCGCGCATCCGATGATGCGTGATAACGGTGGCACGCTGCTGACGCTGACCTATCAGGGCAGTAACCGCGTGGCGCCCAACTACAATGTCATGGGCGTTGCCAAGGCGGCATTGGAGAGCGCGACGCGCTATCTGGCTAATGATCTGGGCCCAGACGGGATCCGCGTCAACGCGATCTCGCCCGGGCCGATGAAAACGCTGGCCGGCGCGGCCATAGGCGGCGCGCGGCGCACCTACAAGCATACCGACATGAACGCGCCCCTGCGCTCGAATGCCACGCTGGAAGCTGTCGGCGGCACTGCGGTGTACCTTGCCTCTGACGCAGGCGCCTGCACCACGGGCGAGATTATCCGCGTCGATGGCGGATTTCACGTGCTGGGTATGCCGCAGGCGGAAAACCTGTAATCTGAACCGGTGCCGCCAAGTGGCTGGCGCCGGATTTGGGTATTTTTACCAAGAATAGCCAATGGCTGTCTGCGGGAACGCAGGCGAGGTGCGCGGCGATGGGGCGGAGCTTGATGGCCCGTTCAGGGGCAGCCAAGGCGGTCTGTGCGCCGCCGTCATTCTGCGTGGTAATAGAGTGCGCGCCCATGCAGTGACAGTCAAATTGGGCTAACCAATGGGGCGCTCCACCGTCGCGACAAGGATGGCCCGGAGCTCCCGCGCGTCAGCCTTCGCACCGCTATCATTCATGACGCCCATCATATTGCGCAACGCGGTATTGGCCCTTTGTGCAACTTATACTTGCCACCCGCGCGGGCGGAACGCCGATGACGGACTTCGACACACTGTTTCAGGCGATGACCGCCCATACGACACGCGTGGCGGAAAAGCTAGGCCAGCACGGCCTGCTTGCGGGAACTCTGACGATGTTTCTCCACATCAACCGGCACCGCATGGATCAACCACAATATGCCGGGTGCCGCACACCCCGCCTGACACCGATGTCTTCGGACATCTTCGATCTGGTTGATGCGGTACGGCGATGTGCGCAGGCCTTTATGGTTGCGCTCGATCAGGTGAGTGAACGCTTCGGGGAGAAGACAGTGGTGCTGGCAAATGAGGGTAGGGGGTCCATCTGCTACAGCGTTTCGCGAAAAACCTCGATCACTGCTTTTCGCGAAACGCACGCGACGTATCAGCGTTGCACGCGTTTCACCTTAACCGAGTGCCTCGGGTCTAAGGCGAAACGCCTTAGTCTGTAATCGCCGGACGTAACCTCCCCAAAACCGCCGTTTGAAAATTCCCCAGTCGTGAGCGGCAGGGCCAATTCCGAACCTCAAATATTCGGAATTGGCGCTGACGCGGGACATGAAGCCTGATGCTCCGAATGGAGAGTGACGGGGGCAGGCAGGTGAAGGGACTGAGGGAGATCGTTTTGATCCATGACTTGAAGAAGCAGGGGCTCAGCATTTCCGCGATCGCGCGGAAGGTTGGCTCCGACCGGAAGACGGTGCGGAAATATCTCGACCGTGGGCTGGAGGCGCCGATCTACGGACCGCGCCAACCGCGGGCGCGGGCAATCGAGCCCTATGAACGCTATCTGCAGGAGCGGGTTCAGGCTTTTCCCGATCTCAGCGGTGCGCGCCTTCTGCGCGAGATCCGGGAACTGGGCTATGACGGCGGCTACACCGCGGTGACGGACTTTCTGCGCGAGGTGCGCCCGGCCAGGCAGGCGCAATTCGAGCGCCGGTTCGAGACGCCCCCGGGCAAGCAGGCCCAAGTCGATTTTGCCGAGTTCACGGTGGAGTTCACCGACGAGCCCGGCGTCGTGCGCAAGGTTTGGCTGTTCTCGATGGTTTTGGGCCACAGCCGCTGGCTCTGGGGCCGCTTCGTGGCCAGCCAGAACCTGCAATCGGTTTTACGATGCCACACTGCGGCCTTCACTGAGATGGGCGGCGTGCCGGAGGAGATCCTCTATGACCGGATGAAGACGGCGGTGATCGGCGAGGATGAGGCCGGGATCGTGACCTATAACGCGTCACTCGTCGCGCTGCTGAACCATTACGGCGCGGTGCCGCGGGCCTGCCAGCCGTATCGGGCCAAGACCAAGGGCAAGGTCGAGCGGCCCTTCCGCTATATCCGGCAGGACTTCTTCCTGGCCCGCACGTTCCGGAACATGGATGATCTCAATGCCCAGTTCGACGCTTGGCGGGCCGAGATCGCCAACCCGCGCGTTCATGCCACGACCCGGCAGGTGGTGGACGAAGCCTTCGCCGAGGAACGCCCCAGCCTCAAGCTGCTCCCGGCGATGCCCTACAGCGCCGTGCTGACGGTCGAGCGGCGGGTGAGCAAGGAGGGAATGGTCTCGGTCGGCGGCAACTTCTATTCCGTTCCCGACACCACCCGCCGCCGGACGCTCGAAGTGCAGCACCATGTGACCGAGTTGCGGATCTTCGAAGACGGGCAACTGGTCGCCCGCCATCCGGTTCTGGAAGGCAAGGCGCGCCGCCGTGTTGATCCGGCCCATCGCAAGGCGCCACCGAAGAGACCGGCCCCACCACCTTCGGCACCCGGACTGCGGCGGCCGCTCGACTTCTACGATGCCGTCGGCCGGCGCTTGGCCACTGAGGGGGCGAGGTCATGAGCGAACTTCTGGACCGCATCCGTGGCGCTCTTGTCGGCCTGAAGATGCCGCGCGCGCTGGAGACCCTCGATCACACGGTGCAGCGGCTCGAGAAAGGCGAAATCACCGCGATCGAAGCCATCGACGGGCTGCTGAGCGAGGAATATGCGACGCGCGAGACGCGGCGGATCGATGTCGCCCTGCGCACCGCCAAGCTCCTGCCGGTCAAGACGCTCGAAGGCTTCGACTTCGGCTTCCAGCCGTCGCTGGACCGGGAGCGGATTGCGGCCCTGGCTCAGCTCGACTTCATCCATCGCGCCGAGGTCATCCACTTCCTCGGCCCGCCGGGCACCGGCAAGAGCCATCTGGCCACAGCCCTCGGCGTTGCTGCTGTCAGGGCCGGACGAAGCGTCTACCGCGCGACCCTGGCCGATCTGATCGCCGCTCTGGGGCAGGCCGAAAGGGAGGGACGACTGGCCGAGAAAATCCGCTTCTACATGCGGGCCGCGCTGCTCATCGTCGACGAGATCGGCTACCTGCCGATCACCCCGGGCGGCGCCAACCTGTTCTTCCAACTGGTCAACGCCCGCTACGAAAAAGGTGCCATGATCCTCACCTCGAACCGCGGCTTCGCCGAATGGGGCGAGGTCTTCGGCGATCCGGTGGTGGCGACCGCTTTGCTGGATCGACTGCTGCATCACGCAGTGGTCATCCAGATCGAGGGTGCCAGTTACCGGCTACGCGCTCATGCCGATCTCATACCCGAGCATGTCCGTGCCAACGCCCCCATCACGCCGCCACCGCCGCCGAAGCGGCGCGGACGGCCGCCAAATGCCAAAAACGGAGCGGAAGATCACTGAAACCGGCTGATCACCGGACCCGTGCAAGTGGGGAATTTTACTTCGGCACTTTTGGGGAAAGTTCAAACGACGTTGATATTAGTCGGCGTCACTCGCGTTTACGATCGCATCCGCCAGAAGATTCGCAGCCTGAGTTGGGTGATCTCGGGAATAGACGATTTGAAACCTGTCTTCGAACTTCATCCAGTCTGGCGCCAGGGCGCGAAGTGTTTTTTTGTGAACCAACTCGGCCGCATAGTGATCAGGCAAGAATCCGACATAGGCGCCTGACAATAGCAACAGCAGCGTTCCCTCCATATGCGCGGTTACTGCGTTCCAGCGGAAATCCACACCGCAGATAGGCGTTTCGGGCATATATGAGCGACCTGCAAAGAGTTGCCGGGCCAGCAACTCCGGCGTGAGGTCAGTATCCGGACAGGCAAACAGGGGATGGCCCAGACCACAATAGAGATTCTGCGTCTCGAGAAATATATCGATCGCACGGTTTCGAGGGAAAAACGGTTGGGCAGGCATCAATGCAATTTGATAGCGTCCACTCATGATACCTTGAGATAATACCTGAGGTGCCGCAATATCGACGTCTAACTGCATCTTGGGGGCCTGGCGTGCGAAGGAACCTATAGCTGCATGCAGTTTCAGCTTGGCGTTTGAGGCCATGGCATCGACCGTTCCGAACGTCAGTCGACCGGTCAGTTCGCCCTGAACGTCCCCGACAGCGCCTTGAAAACGTTCGATCGATCCGAACAGATCCAGCACCGCCGAATGAATCTGTTTTCCCTCATCTGTAAGATAGAAGCCGCTTCGTCCCCGTTCGCACAAGCGGACATTGAGCCGTTCCTCCAGGTTCCGCATATGAACGGAAATGGTGGCCTGGGTCATGCCCAAGCTGGCTTGTGCGGCAGTAAAACCGTTACAGCGCACGGTTTCGGAAAAGACCCGCAGCAGTCGCAGATCAACATCACTGAGCGCGCCCTTATGTGCGGATCGGGGTGTCTGACTTACTTGCATACATAGACAATCTCACAAGTAAACATGGAAACATATATATTTTTTCATGATCCGCCATCGCCCAACCTGTTCTAAACGCAACAAACGAGGATCGGTCATGGCTGAGAATTCCTATGATAGCGGACGTCTGAACCTGCCCTTCGTCGGCATCTGCACTTTCGGGAAAAGCCCGTATCAGCCGGATTGGGATCAGATTGATACCGATGTGGCGATCATGGGCGCGCCCTTCGATTTCGGGACGCAATGGCGGGCCGGCGCACGCTTTGGCCCGCGCGGCATCCGTGAAGCCTCGACGTTGTTCTCATTTGGCCACGGTGGCGCCTATGATCATGAAGACGATGTGACCTATCTGTCATCCGAGAAGGTGCGCATGGTGGATCTGGGCGATGCCGACATCGTTCACACCGACACGGAACGCTCGCATGCCAATATCGAGTTCGGGGTGCGCAAGATCCTTGAATCTGGCGCATTACCAGTTGTGCTGGGGGGGGATCACTCGGTCAACATTCCCTGCGTGAATGCTTTTGCCGATGATTGCGCGGCGAATGGGCCAATCCATATCGTGCAGATCGACGCGCATCTGGATTTCGTCGATACGCGGCATGGCGTGCGCTTCGGGCATGGCAACCCTATGCGGAGGGCGGCGGAGAAACCCTATGTGACGGGGCTGTCGCAATTGGGCATTCGCAACGTATCGTCCACGGCAAGGGATGGATATGAGGCGGCGCGGGCGATGGGCTCTGATATCCTGTCCGTCCGCCAAATCAGAAAGCTGGGCGTTGATGCCGTGCTGGACCGAATTCCGGCCGACGCCCGGTATTATGTGACCATCGACATCGACGGGTTCGATCCGTCGATCGCGCCGGGCACCGGCACGCCTTCGCAAGGGGGTTTCATCTATTACGAGGTACTGGAACTTCTTGCGGCGCTGGCAAAGCGCGGGACGATCGTCGGGATCGATCTGGTCGAGGTCGCCCCCGATTATGATCATACCGGCGGCACTGCAATTTTGGCGGCACAGATCCTGATGAACCTGATCGGGCGCGTGATGCACGCCCGGGAGGTCTGAGCGATGGGCCGGGTCTCATATGACTTCACAGGCGAGACGGTGCTGGTCACCGGTGCAAGCCGGGGTATCGGCCATGCCGTTGCGCGCGGATTTGCCCAGGCCGGGGCAGAGGTGACGATCCTGTCCAGCGGTGCCGGCATTCATGCCGCCGCCGAGGGCATCGCGTCGGAAACCGGGCGACCGTGCCGGGCGATCGAATGCGACATCACCGATGGCAAGGTGGTGAAATCCGCCCTGGCCGAGTTGGGGCACATTGATGTTCTGGTCAACAATGCCGGACTGGAACGGATCACGCCGCTGCTGGATCCCGATGATGCGGTCGAGGCAGCCTTTCGCCGCATCACCGACATCAACACCAACGGTACATTTCTGGTCACCCGCCACGCCGCGCCGAAGATGCGCGCAGGCGGGCGGATCATCCTGACTGCTTCAATCTGGAGTCGCGTCGCGGTGCCCGAGTTTTCGGCCTATGTCGCGTCCAAACACGCCAATCTGGGGTTTACCCGGGCAATGGCAAAAGAGCTGGGGCCAAGAGGCATCCGGGTTAACGCCGTCTGCCCCGGATGGGTCAAGACCGAAGCCGCGATGCTGTCGCTGAAAAATATGTCACAGCGCACGGGCCGCAGCGAAGATGACCTGCTGGCCGAAATCGTGGGTGCGCAGGTGCTTCCGGGCCTTCTGGTGCCGGACGACATGGCGCCGCTTTACCTGTTTCTGGCGTCGGAGGGCGCACGCGACATCACCGGACAGGCGCTGATGCTTGACCGGGGCGAGGTGATGGCATGAGACGGGTCCTGATCACCGGGGCTGGGCGTGGCATCGGTGCTGCCTGTGCGCTGGCCTTTGCCGAAACGGGCGCGCGGCTGGCGCTGGCTGATCTGAAGGCCCCTGCCGCGACGTCCGCACAGGCCCGCAGCCGCGGTGCGGCTGAGGTTCTGGACCTGACCTGTGATGTATCCGATGGCGCCGCTGTGGCCGCGATGGCCAACCGGGTCGAGGGCGCCTTTGGTGGGCTAGACGTGTTGGTTCACTGTGCCGGCGTCATCCACGAAGCGCCGCTTCTGGAGACGCGGGTCGAGGATTTCGACCGGGTGATTGCCGTCAATCTGCGCGGCAGCTTTCTTGTCGGTCAAGCGGCCATTCGCATGATGCGCGGAACGCAGTCTTCGCCTTGCCGGGTAATCCTGATTGCCTCTGATATGGCTTATTATGGCCGCGAGACGTTCTCGCCCTATGTCGCCTCCAAGCACGGGGTGCTGGGGCTGGTACGGTCCTGGGCGAAGGAATTCGCACCGCGTATTCTGGTCAACGCCCTTTGCCCCGGCCCGATCGACACCGAAATGCTGGGCGCTGCCAACATGAGCGCCGAATGGCGCGAAAGGGAGCTGGCGATTCCGCTGGCACGCTTTGGCCTGCCAGAAGAAGTTGCCCGGCTTGCACTGTTTCTTGGCGGCGAGGGCGGCGCCTATATCACCGGGCAGGGCATCGGTATCAATGGTGGGAGCGTCATGCCATGATCAGCAACCCCATTCCTTGGCCGAACGGCGCGCGCTGCGCTGCCTGCGTGACCTTCGACATGGACGCCGACAGTCTGGTTCATATCGGTCACCCGACCGAGGGTCACAGCCGCGTCTCGGCCATTTCCATGCTGCAATATGGGCCAAAGGTGGCGATCCCGCGCATTGTTGACAGCTACGCCGCGCTTGGCATCAAGCAGACCTTCTTCATTCCCGCCTGGTGTATCGAGACCTATCCCGAAGCGGTCGAGATGATCCTGAAGGGTGGTCATGAGATTGCCCATCACGGCTTCATGCACGAGCATCCGCGTGAGCTGAGCGACGCGGATGAGGAACACTGGCTTGACCGGGGCATCGAGGTGATCGTCCGGGCAACCGGCCAGCGCCCGCGCGGCTGGCGGGCGCCGCTTTACAATTTTTCGCATCGCTCTGCCGATCTGCTGGCAGCGCGGGGCTTTGTCTATGACGCCTCTCTGATGGGCGATGATCAGCCCTATCTACTGGACAGTTCCGCTGGACGGTTGGTCGAGCTGCCGTCGCATTGGGGGCTTGATGACTGGCCACAGTACGTTCAGTCAATGGACCTCGACTACATGATGCCGATCCGCGCGCCCGAGCACGGATTGGCCACCTTTGCCCAGGAATTCGAAGCCTCTTATGCCCACGGCGGGCTTTGGGTGCCTGTGGTTCACCCTTTTGCGACAGGCCGGTTGGCGCGCTGGTATGTCTGGCACAGATTCCTGGAGGGGCTTCGGGCGCGCGGCGATGTGTGGTTCGCGCCGATGGAGGACATCGCGGCGCATGTTCTGGCCGTGGTGGCCAGCGGCGAATGGCACCCGCGCGTGGATCAACTGCCCTATTTCGCCCAACCGGTGAAGGCCATCTGAGGATCGACCACCCCTGCAGAGGACGGCAGCGGGACGACACTACCGAAGTGGAAAGCAGCCGAATGCATGTTCGGCGGCCATAGGGAGGACGGAAATGCAAAAAGCGAACCATTCCTGGCAGGACGAAATCGACCGCCGCGCCAAGCACTACGCAGAAATCGACGCCCGCAACGGATGGCAGGGCTGGATGAAGGCGGCCGACTATCTGGGGTTGCTGACACTGGTGCTGGTGCTTGTCGTGGGCTTCTGGATATGGGGGACCTGACATGGCAGATCAAACAAAAGAGTTTCGCGCTGCCGCAGAACGGGGCGACGCCCCCCTGCTGCCATCCGAGCGCCTCTGGGGGTTTTGGGAGTTCACCTATGCCAACTCTGCCCTGGCAATTGCAACCTGGGCCTTTCTGATCGGCGGTGCCGTCGGCCTGTTCGTCGGCCCGAAAGAAGGGATTGCCGCCATTGTCATCGGCAACATCATCGGCGTCGTGCTGACTGCCCTTGCCACTTGCATCCCGGCCGGAAAATATGGCGCGGAACAGTTCGTGGTGCTGCGCAGCCAGTTCGGCACCAACGGCAGCCGACTGGTGTATTTCCTGGCCGTGGTCTTTCTGACGATGGGCTGGCTGGCGGTTCTGGCGATGATGTTCGGACGATCGATCGACGGGATGGCCGCAATGGTCAGTGGCGGCGACGCGTCGCCCACGGGAATAAAGATGGTGATCGCGGCCTTGGGTGCGATCTGCCTAACCTGGTTCATCGTGGCCCGTGGGCCGACGTCGATCAAGGTTTTCAACATGATCGTGTCGCCGGCACTTGTGGGGCTGATGGTGGTCATGCTGTTCCTGATCTTGCGCCAGCAGTCGTTCAGCGACCTGCTGGCCATGCCTGCGATTGATCCCCCGTTCGAGGACAGGCACCTCAACTTCATAATCGCGGTCGAAGTAAACATGGCAGCCGGATTTTCCTGGTGGCCCTATATCGGCAACCTTGCCCGTCTGACCAAGAATGAGCGCACAGCCTTCTGGCCCAACATCATCGGCATCTTCGGTGCGGCAGTTCTCGGCGAGATCGTGGGGCTATTCGGCGCAGTGGCGCTTGCCAACAGCGATCCGACGATCTGGATGACGATAGTGGGGGGCGTTGGTGTCGGAGTGATCGCGCTTGGCTTTGTCGCCTTCGCCAACATTACCTCGATGGCGAACATCCTTTACTCTTCGGTCGTCGGCCTGCGGCAAGTCGGAACGGACGGCATTCGGCGGATCAGGTGGGAGATCATTCTGGCTCTGTTCTGCGTTATCCCGGTAATCCTCGTGCTGGTCTATCCGGGCATGTATGATGGTTTCTTCATCTTCCTGGTCTGGACCTCGGCCCTGAACAGCGCCCTGGCCGGGATCGGGATTGCGGACTATTTCTTCCTGCGCCGCCAGAAGCTTGATCTGGCGGCGCTCTACAGCCCGCCCGCCAAATCCGTGTTCCGCTTTGTCGGGGGGTTCAATCCGATCGGGCTTTTTGCGCTGGCAGTAGGCTTTATCGTCTATGTCTGGGTCTTCAACCCGCAGACTCTGGCGAACGCCGCGGCGTTCAAATACCTGACTGCGTCGATCCCGTCCTGCTTGGCGGCGGGGCTGGTCCACTTTGTTTTGACCAAGGCCTTCGCGGCGGCCAAGGGCTGGGGCGCCTATCCCCGGCGCTAAGCCACAAGGAGCAAGGCGGGGTGCTCTTCCCGCACCCCGCCATCCCGCAGATTGTCACTACGCCCAACCTGAGAGGAGCGTGCTATGCAAGAGTCGTTCGACTATATCATTATTGGCGCCGGTTCAGCCGGTTGCGTGCTTGCCAACCGGCTCAGCGAAGACCCTACCGTTTCGGTGCTGGTGCTGGAATTCGGCGGCAGCGACAAGAGCATCTTCATCCAGATGCCGACCGCCCTGTCGATCCCGATGAACGGAACGAAATACAACTGGCGCTATGAGACGCTTCCCGAACCGGGGCTGGACGGGCGCCGTGTTAATTGCCCGCGTGGCAAGGTTCTGGGCGGGTCGTCGTCAATTAACGGTTTGGTCTACATGCGCGGCCATCCGCGTGATTTCGATGAATGGGCATCGCTGGGCGCGAAGGGCTGGTCTTACGCCAACTGTCTGCCGTATTTCCAGAAGGCCGAAAGCTGGACCGATGGCGGCGACACCTATCGAGGCAGCAATGGCCCCCTGGCGACCAATGCGGGCAACCGGATGAAGAACCCCCTTTATAAGGCCTTTGTCGAGGCCGGTCATCAGGCGGGCTATATCAAGACCGAAGACCCGAACGGCTATATGCAGGAAGGGTTTGGTGCGATGCACATGACAGTTAAGGATGGGGTGCGCTGGTCAACCGCCAATGCCTATCTGCGCCCGGCGCTGGAGCGGCCTAATCTGAAGGTTATCACCCACGCCATGACCCGGCGCATTCTCCTAAACGAGAAGCGCGCCGTCGGGGTCGAATACGATTGGAATGGTGCGCGCCATACCGCAAACTGTCGGCGCGAGGTCGTCGTTTCCGCCGGGCCGATCGGATCGCCGCATCTTCTGCAACGCTCCGGCATCGGTCCGGGTGCGGTGCTGTCGGGCGCGGGGGTCGAGGTTTTGCACGAGCTGCCCGGCGTCGGCGAGAACCTTCAGGATCATGCCGAAGTCTACATCCAGTATGCCTGCAAGGAGCCGATCACGCTGAATGGCAAGATGGGATTGTTCAGCAAGTTCCTTATCGGCGCAGAGTGGTTTTTCTTCAAGCGCGGGCTGGGCGTCAGCAATCATTTCGAATCCGGAGGCTTCATCCGCTCGGACGCCTCTCTGGCCTGGCCCGATATCCAGTTCCACTTCCTGCCTGCCGCAGTGCGCTATGACGGTAAGAAGCCGCTGAAGGGGCATGGCTTCATGGTCCTGACCGGTCCGAACAAACCCAAGAGCCGCGGCTATGTCCGCCTGCGGTCGGCCGATCCCGCAGAGCACCCCGACATACTGTTCAATTACCTTGACCGCGAAGAGGATCGCGAAGGCTTCAGACGCTGTCTGCGTCTGACCCGCGAGATCATCGCTCAACCAGCGATGGACCGCTACCGCGCTGATGAAATCGCGCCGGGCAAGGACGTGCAGAGTGACGATGAAATCGACGCATTCGTTCGCAAGACGCTGGAGAGCACTTATCACCCTTGCGGCACCTGCCGAATGGGCGAAGATGACATGGCCGTGGTCGACAGCGAGTTACGGGTGCGTGGTGTCGAGGGCCTGCGTGTTATCGACAGCTCGGTCTTTCCGACCGAACCGAACGCCAACCTGAATGCGCCGACGATCATGCTGGCCGAGCGGGCCTGCGACATGTTGCGCGGACGCCCGCTATTGCCGGCATCCAATGCCGAAGTTGGCGTTGCCCCTGGTGTCGGTGTCACCCAACGCAGCGCGGCACCGACGCGCAAGACATCGCCATAGTTGAGATCCAGATCACCTCAAGAGTGTTCGTGCCGAGAAGGCCCGGAGCCATCGGGCGAACAAATCGCCATTGTTGAGAAAGCCGGACAGCTGACCGTATTCTTGGCCTACTTCGCGTCGCACCGGCACAGATGCGCGTGTGCAGTGGCGGGGCGTAGATCAGGATGTCTGGACCTACCGACCTTGCAACGACACAGATGGCCACGATGGGGTTCCCGGAGACGGAGCGGATTGCTGTGTAGCGTCAGGCAGACCGGCGTGCCGGGGGGCTGACCGCGCTGCGGGACGAGCGATAACTGTCGCGGGCCAGCGGCTGCCGATTGTAGCGCGCCACGAACCAGTCAGATTTCCGGCGCGGCCATGACGGTTTGGCGGCCACGGTGCAGAGCGAACTGGGGCTTGATCCTCCCACATCGACAACCCAACGTTGGCGGCGCAGCCTATCAGAGATATGTGCAAAAACGGCTAAGGTCCATAAAGAGCTCTTGCACTAATTCGCTCCGCGATAGGGCACCAGTATCTGCACGCGCAATCAGACCATGACCGGGGTCAAATTCCTGTTCCGTGTGACGCTTCGACGGCAAGAACTTGTAGCCGAGATCTTCAGCCTGAAAGAACCCGTAAAGGTGCCACTGGTGCTGAGCAAAAAAGGAGATCAAGTGCATCCTAGCAATGGCTCAAGCTTGAAGGCCAAGGTCATGTCGTCACGTGCCTATGGCTGTGGGATGCGCGCACGCTTGAGCGTCGTGCGGCTCAAGGTTGGTGATATCGACAGCGCTCAGGAGATCATCCGGATTGTCCAGGCGAAGGGGTGTAAGGATCGCACCGTGGTGTTGCCAGCTGAGATTTCAGACCTGCTGCGTGCGTGGTGGAAAGAGCGGCCCATCAGTCAGGACAAGGATGTCCCTGAACCCGAGCGGGTCCTTTTTCCCGGCTATCGTGGGAGGCACCTTTCGGCGCGACAGAGATCGCGACTGTTCAGACAGACAGCGCAGGAGGCCGGGATCACCAAGCCGGTCACGCTGCACAGGTTACGCCATTCCTTTGCTACCCACCTGCTGGAACGCGGCGTCGATATCCGGGTGATCCAAGCCCTGCTTGGGCATACTAAACTGACGACCACCGCACGCTATGCCAGCGTGGCAACTGGTATGATTGCAGCCGCGGACGGCCCGCTGGACGATCTGAACCAAACCAAGCGCAAGAAGGGCAAGGCCGGGCCGTCATAAGCCGCCATGCCAGTTCAATCTCTGGAGGTCGCGGATATTTTCCGCGCCCATGGTGCTGCATGGCGTAGGGCGAATGCAGGGCACTTTAGCCTGAACCAGTTCAAAGTCATGAGTGCCATTGAGCGCTGCCGCACGGCGGCGCCTGGCGGTCATGTGGTGCGCTGCGCTGACTGCGCGCATGAGCACATCGCCTGTAATTCCTGCCGCAATCGTCACTGTCCCAAATGCCAATCCACTGCCGCAAAAGCATGGCTGGCGGCGCGCGAGGCGGAACTGCTGCCCGTGCGGTACTTCCACTTGGTCTTCACCTTGCCCAAACAGATTGCCGACATTGCATCCCAAAACAAACGAGAGATCCATAATCTGCTAATGCGGGCAAGTGCGGACACGGTGATCAAGATTGCCGCCGACCCCAAGCACCTTGGTGCCCGGGCCGGCATCATTTCCGTCCTCCATACCTGGGGCTCGGCATACCTGGGGCTCGGCAATGACCCACCACCCCCACGTCCACATGATCGTCCCGGGCGGGGGCTTGTCTGCGGATGGCACAAAGTGGATCGCCTGCCGCAAGACCTTCTTCCAGTCCGTCCGCGTGCTGTCCCGTCTGTATCGCCGTCACATTCAGGAAGGGCTGGGCAAGCTGCATGATGCCGGGAAACTGCAGTTCTTCGGCGATCATGCGGGCCTCATTGACCACAATACCTTCAACAACCTCCTGCAACCACCGCGCAAAATCGACCGGGTCGTCTACGCAAAGGAACCCTTCGCCGAGCCCAAAGCAGTATTGGCATATCTGTCGCGATACCCCCATCGTGTCGCCATCTCAAACAGTCGCCTGATCCGCATCGACGACCACCGCGTCACCTTCCGCGTCAAAGATTACCGTCTCAAAGGCGCGGGCCGCCACACCACCATGACCTTGGCCACGAATGAGTTCATCCGCCGGTTCCTGATCCATGTCCTGCCAAAAGCCCAACACCGCATCCGTCACTACGGCTTTATGGCAATGGTAATCGTGCCGCCAATATCGCGCGGATCAGGCAACTGCCTGGGGCCAACCGATCAGACAAAGATCGCGCTGATGAGGGCCGTCCCAGCGATACCAATGAGCCGCCCCGTGTCCTGGCATTGCCTTGTCCATGTTGTGGCGGACAGTTGATCATCGTTGAGACAATCGCACCAGCACAGCACTCCAGAGCACCGCCAAAACCACAAAGGGCCGCAGCATGACCCGCGTGCCGTACAATACGAACGATATCCTCAGCCGCAGGCTATATCTCCTGCGAACCAATCGTCATGCACAGCTCAAGGTATCAACTCCGCGAAAGCGGATAATATCGACAAGAAACAGCACGAATAGGCCAGGTGTTGGCAAAACCGGCACCGTGCTTAGCCTAACAAACCACGGTCAACGGGTCTGTCAGATCGGATCCGAGACAAGCCCGCCGCCCAAATCCCCATGACAACAAACGACCCACCAAGCCCAACCCCGCGATTTCCCGCCTGAGCGCCTCTCCGACGACAGGCAACGTCCCGCGTCACACAAACGTCCCGCAGCGCGCCAGAGAAACCTACATCGAATCAATTTTTCACATATATGCGTTGCCGCGCTGGACCAGACAGGGTTTTGGCCCGCAGGGATTTGCGATCATGCAGGTTCCACGCCGAGGACTTCCCAAAAGTCGGCCCGCAGGTTGTGGTGAGGAAATGGCTCATCGGGCACCTCGACCTTTAGGAATGAACAGAGCGGTTCCCATCCTTCCGCCACGTCAAAGACGAGCAACCGGTCAACGGGCAGCGCCTCGCGCACTTCTTCCGTCCGGCGGCGATAGGCGGCCAGTGCGATCTCCTTGTCGTCAAGAACGCCGCCGAAAGTGCTTTTCCCAGCCAGATCGTTCCAAGTCGAGAGAATGTCGCGAACGTGTGGCGGCAGCGGCAGTTCCTTATATCGGGCCATCAGCTTGCCAATCGTCTTGTCGAAGCTGGCCCACCATTTCTCTTCCGGGCGGACCGTATGGACCACTTTTGCGTCTGAAAACGCCTCGGCTAGCTCGCGCCAGACATGTGCTCCCGGCCAGTCAACCTGAGATTTATACCCGTCGAAGACAATCTCCCAGTCAACAATTTCGCCGACCGCCAGCCGCCGCCAATGCACGACTTGTTCGGGGTTCACGACGATCTCGTGCATGTGATGACAATTTCCGTAGCCCAGCCGTTCCAACGCGGCTTTCAGAGATTTCGTTCCGGTCCTGCCGAACCCTGAGCCGATTACTTCAAGCGTCATGCCATTTCCCTCCCCAAGGATTGGAAAAGTATCTGCCCCAATTCAAGCCGCGTCTATGATATTCATCGCGTCGCCCCGGGTAATCTGGAGGAAATGAACGGCAGCTTTGTCCCGCATAGCGGTCATCTGCGCGTTTTGCAGCTAAGGTCTGAAAATGGACCCACTTTGTCGATATTCTGCGTCGCCGCGAATGTCAGCTTTGCTAAATCGGATACTCCCCAGATTGCTCGATGTCAGACTTTTTTCAGGCCAGCCAGATTTCAGGCTGTAGACGCCTGCCTCCCGCTGACGTTTGTCTTGGTTAAGTTCTAGGACTTCACATCTCTATCTACCTCTTTTCCGCATATCGCGCGGATGGCCGCCCGGCGCTCTATATTCGAAGACCGGATGCCGATTATCTTTGTAGCGGGGGTGAGCGGTCTTTTGGCCGTGGCTGATGCGCTTTTTTGGGGATCTATGTTAGCCCCAAAGCGCTGGGTGCCGTCACGATGATGTTCCCGGTCCACATGTTGATTGGTGCGCTCTCGACGGGTGTGTCGAACGGAATGTCGAGCCTTGTGGCACGGCATCTGGGCGTGGCGAGAGCTGCATTTGCTGCGGCAGTTAAACGGTTCCCCCAACGACAGCCACGACCCATCTCGGCGACTCCTCGCAGCAGACAACTTTGCGTGGCGCTTGAAGACACCCGGAGGTTTCACGCGCTACAAATACACCTGCAAATCTGGACACCCGAGCCAGAAAGACAAAACCTTGATCAAAGACATCAGATTTACGGACTAAGCGCATAGTTTAATTTATTTTTCGGCAGGACGCCGGAAAGACGGTTTTCAAACCGCAGATTGCCGGGGTGGGGCGGCAGTCAGATCGCGTTTGCAGTATCCTGAAGCCACGGCAGGATTTCTGCCTGGATACGAGCATCATCCCAGTGATGGGCCGAAACCGAACAATGGACTGCCGCGAAGCCCCTGCCATCCGGGCCGCGAATGGCGCAGGCGATGCCAACCTCGTTCAGGATCATCTGGTCACGGGTGATGGCATGGCCGGTTTGGGCTGCCGCGTCGATTTGCCCGGCGATTTCCGCGCGATCCATCGTGGTGCGCGGCGTTTGGGCGTGCAAGCGCCAGTCGCGGATGGCAGCCACGCGTTCGTGTGGTGGGAACGTTGCCAGAATAGCCTGACCGGGCGACGTGCTGAGGGCAGGCACCGATCGGCCCGGCACTGACGCGGCAAAAATTGTGCGGGTGCAGGGCAGGCGCGCGGCATAGATGATCTCCTGCCCTGACAACTGTGCCAGATTCACCGTTTCGCCGAGGCGCTGGGACAGATCAATCAGCTTGGGCATGGCGCGTGCGATCAGTGGATCGGACCAATAATAGGCATAGGCCAGACGCAGCCAGGCATGAGACGGCCTGTAGCGCCGCGTTACCGGATCCTTGTCCAGCATCCCCTCGACGTGCAGCGTATTGGCAAGGCGCTGGACCGCGCTTTTGTCGAGGCCAGTGATCTGGACCAGCCCTGCCAGCGACAATTCGGTATGTGTCTGGTCGAAGGCCCGTAGAATGCTCAGACCCTTGGCCAGCGAACCTACAAAAAGGGTATTTTGTTTGGGCTTGGTCACCAAATTTCTCTTTTCTGGAATGGTTTGGGCGCGGGCATGATAATTGACACTTGATTTTTCGATAAGCTCGGAGTTCTACTAATTACATGATAATCTATCATATTACTATATGATACGTTTTTCGTATAAGCGGAATTTTGGCGAACAGCCGCAGCACGACTGCGGGAGGGAGGAGATCAGATGAAAGCAGTATTCTTGAAATCGACAGCCTTGGCGCTGGCCATGTCGGTGGCCACAACCGGTGCCGTGCTGGCAGACAAGGCCAGCGACACGCTGAGCGTTGCCTTTACCAAAGAACTGGAGAACGTCGACAGTTTCTTCAACTCGTCGCGCGAGGGTGTCGTGATGCAGCGTGCCGTTTGGGACGGGCTGATCTACCGCGATCCCGCGACCAATGAATACAAGGGTAACCTTGCGACCAGCTGGGAGTGGATCGACGACAAGACGTTGGAGTTCAAGCTGCGCGAAGGTGTGAAGTTCCATGACGGATCGGATTTCACAGCCGATGATGTGGTGGCCACCGTCAATTTTGTCGCCAAGGAGGAAAACGGCGTCAAGACGCAGCGCAACGTGAACTGGATGGAAGCCGCCGAAAAAATCGACGACTACACCGTGCGCATCACCACCAAAGACGTATTCCCGGCGGCGATCGAATTCCTGTCCGGTCCTGTTTCGATGTACCCGGCGGACTATTACGCCGAAGTCGGCCCGTCGGGCATGGGCCTGAAACCTGTCGGAACCGGCCCCTACAAGGTGACCGAGGTCGTTCCCGGCCAGCATTTCAAGCTGGAGAAATACGACGGCTACCATGACAGCCCCAAGGGTCAGCCGACGATTTCCAAGATCGACATCCGCACCATTCCCGACGTGAATACCCAGATGGCCGAACTGTTCTCCGGCACGCTGGATCTGATCTGGCAGGTGCCCTCGGATCAGGCCGAAAAGCTGGGCGAGATGGATGACCGTTTCACCGTGTCCAACGAATCCACGATGCGCGTCGGCTACCTCTCGATGGACGCGGCGGGCCGCTCGTCGATGGATCCCAACCCCTTCACCGATCTCAAGGTGCGCCAGGCTGTCAACCACGCCATCGACCGTCAGGCGCTGGTCGACAACCTGCTGAAAGGCAAATCCAAGGTCGTCTCGACCGCCTGCTTCCCCAGCCAGTTTGGCTGCGCGCAGGACGTGACCAACTATGATTATGATCCGGAAAAAGCCAAGGCACTGTTGGCCGAGGCGGGCTACGAGGACGGGTTCAGCACCGAATTCTACGCCTATCGCGACCGCGAATATGCCGAGGCAATTTCGAGCTACCTGAACGCTGTCGGCATTCAAACCGACTTCAAATTGCTGCAGTATTCTGCGCTGCGCGAGCTGAACATGAAGGGCGAAGTGCCGATCGCGTTTTTGACTTGGGGCAGCTATTCGGTCAACGACGCGTCGGCCATGGTCAGCCAGTTCTTCAAACAGGGCAGCCTTGACGATGCGCAGGACGATCAGACCAAGGAATGGCTGGACGTTGCCGACAGCTCGACCGACCCGGACACGCGGGTTGAATTCTACACCAAGGCGCTGCAGCGCATCGCGGATCAGGCCTTCTGGGCGCCGCTGTTCAGCTACAACACCAACTACGTCATGACCAAAGAGGTGGCCTACACCCCGACAGCGGACGAGGTGCTGCGCTTTACGGATATGACCTGGAACTGAACCGACACCTTCGGCCCGGCGGGCCTCCGCGCCTGCCGGGTCATTGCATGATTCAAGTCCACGCCCACCAACCGCAATTTCGGCAGGGAGGTCGCAGCACATGCTGCCATTCATTCTCAAGAGGCTCGGCCTCGCGCTTCTCGTGGCCTTCACGGTCAGCTTCATCAGCTTTTCGTTGTTGTTCCTGTCGGGCGATCCGGCGGCGGCCCTCGCTGGCGAAACGGCCAGTGGCGAAGATATCGAATCGCTGCGCGTCCTTTATGGCTTCGATCGGCCCATGCTGGTGCAATACGGCGATTGGCTATGGCAGGCGCTGCAGGGGAACTTTGGCGAAAGCTATTATTTCAAGCTGCCCGTCTCCAGCCTGATTGCGGACCGCCTGTCGGTCACGATGACGCTGGGTGTCTGCGGGATCACCTTCGCGCTGCTGACGGCCGTGCCGCTGGGTGTGGTAGCGGCGATCCGGCCCAATTCCATCATCGACCGCGTCGCGCTGTTCCTGTCGGTAGCGGGGCAGGCGATGCCCAGCTTCTGGTTTGGCCTGATCCTGATCGTGCTATTCGGGATCAAACTGGGATGGCTGCCGCCCTCGGGCGCGTCTACATGGCGGCATTTCATCATGCCGACCGTCGTTCTGGGTTACTATGCCATGCCCGCGATCATGCGTCTGACGCGCGCCGGGATGCTGGAAGTGCTGAACTCTGACTACATCCGCACCGCGCGCGCCAAGGGCGCCAGCGAGGGGCGCGTGATGTTCAAGCACGCGCTGCGCAACGCGATCATTCCGGTGGTCAGCCTTGCCGCGGTTCAGATGGGCTTCATGCTGGGTGGCTCGATCGTGGTCGAGTCTGTCTTTGCCCTGCATGGCGCCGGATACCTCGCGTGGGAGAGTATCGCGCGCAACGACCTGCCCACCGTGCAGGCGCTGATCCTGATCTTTTCGATGTTCTACATCATCTTTACCTTTCTGGCGGACGTGCTGAACGCATGGCTCGACCCCCGCATGAGGAGTTCGTAAGATGGCCGTGCCGAAAACCACCCTGAACGCGACCGCCGACCCCCTGCTTGAGGACATCAGCGGCCCGACCCCGCGCCAGATCCTGATCAAGCGGGTGCGGGGCCATACCGGACTGCTCTTTGGTCTCGGTGTTGTGCTGCTGCTGGTGCTGGTCGCACTTTTTGCACCGGTGCTGGCGCCGCACAGCCCTTATGAGCAGAGCCTCAGCAACCGCATGGTGCCGCCCGTGTTTCTGGACGGCACGTGGGAACATCCGCTGGGCACCGATCATCTGGGGCGCGATTACCTGTCGCGCCTGATCTATGGCGCGCGCGTGTCCTTGTTGATCGGCGCTGTCGCCGCGTTGGTCTCGGGGATCATCGGCACGGCGATGGGCGTCGCAGCCGGGTATTTCGGGGGCAAGGTGGACGCCGTCGTGACCTTCCTCATTAACGTGCGCCTCGCCATGCCCGTCGTGCTGGTCGCGCTGGCGGTGGTCGCCATCCTTGGCGGCTCGCTTCAGGTCGTGATCGGCGTGCTGGGCTTGCTGCTGTGGGATCGTTTCGCCGTGGTCATGCGCGCCTCGACGCTGCAAGTGCGCAGGCGCGAATATGTGGCGGCAGCGCAAGCCATCGGCGCCTCGACCCGCCGCGTTATCCTGTCCGAAATCATGCCGAACATCGTCAACAACCTGATCGTCATCGTGACGCTGGAAATGGCCCACGCCATCCTGCTGGAAGCGACGCTGTCATTTCTCGGGCTGGGCGTGCAGCCCCCGACGCCCAGCTGGGGCCTGATGGTCAGCGAGGGCAAGAACATGATGCTGTTCGAACCTTGGCTGGTGCTGATTCCCGGCATCGTGCTGTTCGTTCTGGTCCTTGCGATCAACCTGATGGGCGACGGTCTGCGCGACGTGACCGCCCCCGAAAACCGGAGTTGACCTGATGAGCAATGACACCGCCAAACCGCTGCTCAGCGTGCGGGGCCTGACGCTGGAGATCCCACTGGCCAGCGGCATGCTGCACGCCGTACGCGGCATCGATTTTGACCTGCAACGCGGCGAAACGCTGTGCATCGTGGGCGAATCGGGGTCGGGCAAATCACTGACCTCGCTTGCCATCATGGGCCTGCTGGAGAAAAATATCCGGCGCAGCGCCAAAAGGATGGATTTCGACGGGATTGAACTGACGCGTGCATCAAAGCGGCAGATGCGCGCCCTGCGGGGTGACCGCATCGCCATGATCTTTCAGGAACCGATGACGTCGCTCAACCCGGCCTATACCATCGGCGATCAGCTGATCGAGGCGCTGCGCCTGCACCGCAATGTCAGCCGCGACACGGCGCGCGCGCGCGCCGTCGAACTGCTGGAGAAGGTCGGGATCACGGCGGCTGCCAGCCGCCTCGGTCAGTATCCACACCAGCTGTCGGGCGGTCTGCGCCAGCGCGTCGTGATCGCCATGGCCCTGATGTGCGAGCCGGAATTGATCATCGCGGACGAGCCGACGACGGCGCTGGACGTGACCATTCAGGCGCAGATCCTGCGCCTTCTGGTGGACCTGACCAAGGAAATGGACGTCGCGATGATCCTTATCACCCACGATCTGGGCGTCGTCGCCCGCGTCGCGGACAACGTGGGCGTCATGTATGCGGGCGAACTGGTGGAAACCGGCCCCGCCGCCAGCGTCTTCGGCAAGCCGCTACATCCCTATACGCGCGGGCTTCTGCGCTGCATCCCGCAGCCGGGCAAGACCGAGCGCGGCGCCGCGCTGGGTACGATCCCCGGCATCGTCCCGTCGCTGGTCGGCGATGTGCAGGGCTGCGCATTTCGCACGCGCTGCCCCCATGCGGTCGATGCCTGCCGCGATACCATCCCCGAGCGCGGCGCGCCGCCGCATGAATTCCTATGCGTCCACCCCGATGGCGCCCGCGCCGCCGAAGGAGAACCCGCATGAGCGCCCCCGTTCTGGAACTGCGCAATGTCGCCAAGACCTACCGCGTCAAGCAAGGCATCTTCGGCAAGCCGAAGCCGCTGAACGCCGTCAACGACGTGTCCCTCACGCTGGGCCGGGGCGAGGTGCTGGGCCTCGTGGGCGAGTCGGGCTGCGGCAAGTCCACGCTGGCCAAGATCCTGCTGGGGCTGGAGGCGCCCACTTCGGGTCAGGTGCTGGTCGACGGGGAGCAGATCGGTGGTCAGGACCGCCTTGCGCTGGCGCGCCGTATCCAGCCGATCTTTCAGGATCCTTATTCGTCGCTGAACCCGCGCAAGACCATTGCCGATATCGTGTCGCTGCCCCTGCGCGTCCACGGAGTTGGCGATGCGAAAAGCCGCGCCAAATCCGTGCGCGAGATGCTGGATCTGGTCGGTCTGCCCGCGCGCGTGCTGAACACCTATCCCAGCCAGATGTCAGGCGGCCAACGCCAGCGCGTCGCCATCGCGCGCGCGCTCATCATGCACCCCGAAATCGTCATCTGTGACGAGCCGACTTCGGCCCTCGACGTGTCCGTGCAAAGCCAGATCCTGAACCTGCTCAACGAGCTGCGCGAAGAATTCGGGCTGACCTATCTTTTCATCAGTCACGATCTGGCGGTGGTCGAACATCTGGCGACGCGGGTTGCGGTCATGTATCTGGGCCGCATTGTGGAAGAGGCCGAGGTGGGAGCGCTATTTGACGCGCCGCGCCATCCTTATGCGCGTGCGCTGCTGAATTCGGTGCTGACGCCCGATCCGGCGCAGGGCATACCCGACACCCAGCTGGGCGCGGCCTATCCCAACCCGATCGCGCCGCCGCCGGGGTGCCATTTCCACCCGCGTTGCCCCTTCGCCGGGCCGGAGTGCAAGATCAAGGCGCCGCGCCCGGTGCCGCGCGAGGGTGGGCATGTCGAATGCCATCTGCACGATCCCGATAGCGCGATGTATCGCCCTGGTTTCACAGTCTAAGCCTTAAAGTTTAAGCCCCAAGGAGCCGTCCCATGGCCTCGTCCCTGTCTCGCAGCATGCACACAAGCAAGACCGTTATCGAGACGAAGGGCGGCGTCGTCGCATCCCAGCACCGCCTTGCCGCCGAGGCGGGCGCGCAGGTGCTGCGCGCCGGGGGCGATGCGGTGGATGCCGCGGTCGCCACGTCCTTCGTCGTCGGGGTGCTTGAGCCTTGGATGAGCGGCCCGGCGGGCGGCGGCGCGATGATGCTATGGCGCGCGGGCGAGGAAAAGGCCGTGGCCGTGAACCACGGGATGCGCGCACCGGGTGGGTTGCGCGTCGAGGATTTCCCGCTGTCGGGCGCCGGTGTCGCAGGCGACCTTTTCCCGTGGGAGCATGTCACCGGTGACGTCAACGTGCAGGGCGCCAAGGCGATCGCCGTGCCCGGCGTCGTGGACGGTCTGGGGCAGGTCCATAAGCAGTTCGGACGGATGCCATGGGCCGATCTGCTGGCCCCCGCCATCGCCCATGCGCGCGAGGGGATGCTGGTCGATTGGTATGCCGCACTGATCATCGCCTCGACCACCCGCGCGCTGGCCGAGGATACGGATGCCGCCGCGCTGTTCCTTGAGGACGGCCAATGGCCGACCATATCGGGCTGGACTGCGCTGGCCGAAAAGAGACTGGATCAGAGCCGCATGGCGGATAGCCTCGACATCATCGCACGCGACGGGTCGCGGGCGCTGTATGACGGCGATGTGGGCGCCGCGATGGCCCGCGATGTGCAGGACAAGGGCGGATACCTTAGCCACGATGACCTGCGCGCCTATCACGCCGAAATGCAGGCTCCGCTGCGCGTGGCCTACCGCGATGCGCGGTTCCACGCACTGGACGGGCTGACCGCCGGGCCGACCTTCGCCCATGCCATGAGCGAGCTGGAACAGCGCGATCTGAGCACCAAGCCCGAGGCCTTCGCCGCCTATGCCGACGCGCTGAACAGCGCCTATGCCGCGCGGCTGGGCAAGATGGGCGATACCGGCGAAAGCCCGCACGCCCCAGGTTGCACCACGCATTTTTCGGTTGTGGACCGGATGGGCAACATGGTGTCGCAGACGCAGACGCTGCTGTCGATCTTTGGCAGCCGGGTCGTGTCGCCCTCGACCGGATTCCTGATGAACAACGGCATCATGTGGTTCGACCCGGTGCAGGGGCGTCCCAACTCGCTGGCGCCCGGCAAGCGGTGCCTGATGAATGTCTGCCCGATCCTCGGCGAGGTGGGCAGCCGCCGCTTCGCCTTTGGCGCGTCGGGCGGGCGCAAGATCGTGTCGGCCATGACGCAGATGGCGTCCTTCGTCGCCGATTTCGGCATGGATATCGAGGCCGCGTTCCATCACCCGCGCATCGACGTGTCGGGCGGGCCCATGGTGGTCGCAGACGAGGCCCACGCCCCCGATGTGCTAGACCGCCTGCGCAAGGGCCGCGACGTCGTCACTGCCCCGCGCACCGTCTTTCCCTATGCCTTCGCTTGCCCGGCCGGGGTGATGCGCGACGGGGACACCAACACCGGTTGCACCGAAATCATGTCGCCCTGGGGCGACGCCGCGCTTGAGACAAAGGACTGAACCATGAGCCGCGAGACCGCCATTGACACCGTCACCGCCTATTTCGACACCGGCACCTTTCAGGCCGAACTGGCCACCCTCGTCGCCTACCCGAGCGAGAGCCAGAACCCCGAGGCCGCCCCCGAGCTGATGCGCTATCTGACCGAAGCGATGCAGCCGCGGCTGGAAAAAATAGGGTTCGAAACCGAAATCATCGCCAACCCGGACCCCAGCGGCGGCCCGCTGCTGATAGGGGAGCGGCGCGAGGGCGGCGACCTGCCCACGGTCCTGACCTACGGCCATGGCGACGTGATCCGCGCGCAGGACGGCATGTGGCGCGAGGGGCTGGCCCCGTTTGATCTGGTCGAGGAGGGCGACCGTCTCTATGGGCGCGGCACGGCGGACAACAAGGGCCAGCACCTCATCAACATCGCCGCGCTGGAGGCGGTGCTCGAGGTGCGCGGAAGCCTTGGTTTCAACACCCGCATCGTGCTGGAAATGAGCGAGGAGGTCGGATCGAGCGGTCTGGCTGACGTGTTCCGCAGCCACAAGGACCGGCTGACCGCCGATGTGCTGATCGCCTCGGACGGCCCGCGCCTGCAACCCGACGTGCCGACCGTCTTCATGGGATCGCGCGGCGGCGTGACCTTCGATCTGGAACTGACCCTGCGCGAGGGCGCGCATCATTCGGGCAACTGGGGCGGTCTTCTGGCCGACCCGGCGATCATTCTGGCCCATGCGCTTGCGACGATCACCGACCGGCGCGGGCAGATCCAGATTGCCGAATGGCGCCCCGACAGCCTGACCGCCGATGTGCGCGCAGCGCTGGATGGTCTGCCGGTCACCGGCGGCGATGGTCCCGACGTCGATCTGGACTGGGGCGAAGAAAGCCTGACCCCGGCCGAGCGCGTTTATGGCTGGAACAGTTTTGCCGTCCTCGCCATGACCAGCGGCGTCCCCGAGGCGCCGGTCAACGCCATTTCCGCAACGGCGCGCGCCACCTGCCAGCTGCGCTATGTTGTCGGCACGGACCCCGAAGACATTGTTCCGGCGCTGCGTAGGCATCTGGACGCACATGGCTTCGAGGCGATCGAGATCCTTGCGCATGATCGCGGCTTCTTTGCCGCGACGCGGCTGGATCCAACGCATCCATGGGTCCGGTTCGTCACCTCTTCGATCGAGCGCACGGCAGGTAAGGCACCGCATGTATTGCCCAATCTGGCAGGGTCGCTGCCCAATGACAGCTTTGCCGATATTCTGCGCCTGCCGACCGTGTGGGTGCCACATTCCTATCGCGGCTGCTCGCAGCACGCCCCGAATGAGCATGTGCTGAAATCCCTCAGCCGCGACGCGCTGCGCGTGATGGCGGGGCTGTTCTGGGATGTGGGCGCAGGCGGAACGCCGGACACATGAGATAGCAAACCGGCTTGGGTGATGTCACCGCGCCCGGAGGGCACTGGTGTACCAAGATATATCTGCGACGATCCAAAAAAGGAGGGCGGTCCCTGCGGCGATCAGTGATCACTGGCGCAGCCGGGCACGTGGCTGGATTTCACCACAAGACCGGAATGATCGTGACGGCCAAATAGCGCGGCCAAACGGAGGCCAGCTATCCGGTTGCCTCGATGTCGGCCATGAGCTGGTCGGTGGGTATTCCGCGACGAACCGCACTTTCGTGGACGGCGGATTGAATGACCTTGCTGCGTTTGAGAAGGCGCAAGAACCGCCCTTCGTCCAGAACAAGCAGCGTCGAGGGCGCGATGGCGCGCACTTCGGTAAGTTGCGGGCGGCGCATCAGCACACCGATCTGACCGAACATCTCGCCGCGGCCAAGTCGCCAGGTTTGCCCCGCCATGTCCAGTTCGACCGCACCGGATGCCACGAAATAGACGTTACGCGCCGGGCTGTCGCGATGCAGGACTTTTTCGCCGGGATTGATGTATTTGGTGACCAATGCCCGCGCCAGTCTGTTCAAAACACGCTCTTCCATTTCTGAAAACAGCGGGAACTGGCGCACCAATTCGGCCTTTTGCAACGTCAGATCCAGCAAAGGCGTTGATTCCGCGCGGTCACGGCGCGCAGCGACGTCCTGCGTCAGGGCGCTGTGGACTTCTTCGCCGATCAGCCCGTCCTCCAGCAGCGTGTCGTACTCCCGCTCTTCCAGACGCAGGGCGGTGCGGTGGATAAACCGGCGCTCCATGTCCTCGGCGTAGCCCGGATACTGCAGGCGCAGCCCGTCCAGCGCCTGTTTCACCCGCTTGATACGCTGGTCCAGCATATCGTGCAGCAACTCCGCCACGCGGCGGCCGTGGATGCGCCGGATGCGCCCGTCGATGAATCCGTGCAGATCGCGCAGGATCAGCCGCTGCGCCAGCAAGAGGCCGAACCGCATCGCCGTAATTCGCGCCAGAGGGGCCGAAATCCGCAGGCGGTTGTGCAGGAAAATCGCGGGTCTCAGCCAGATGCTGAACCCCAGGCTGCGGCTGGAGGCCTTCTTGTAGCCCGAGCGCCCGCCAAACCGCGACCCTTCGATCAACGCGTCGGCCTCGGATAGCATCCGGTCAGACAGGGTCGATGATATTGTTCTGTCGCGAAAACGGGCGAGAATGGTATCGCGCTCGGCGCTGGCCAATGCGACAAGGCCAAGGGTAATCCGGTCGCGGTCCAGAATTTCCGTGCTGTCTTCTGCGGATTTGACCGCAAAATCCAGACGTTCGCCAAAACGCTTGGCCTCGGAGCGGACGGTTTCCTTGGTCAGTTCATAGTTTTCAGTCACTTTCGCCAGATCTTCGCGGACGGTCTGCAAGGCGACCGCGATCACCTGATTATACAGCGCGTTATCGAGCGGCGAGAGTTTGTCCAGCCCCAGCCGGCCGATCACCCAGCGCAGTGTCGTACCTTGGACCAACAGCGTGAACAGGGTGAAGCCGGTGGCGAGGATGGCCACCTGTCTTTTGACGTCGGGCGGTATCAGGTAACTTTCGGTCACGGCCAAGGCGAGCGACAATGTTACCGCGCCGCGCAAGCCGCCCCACATGATGGCCACGCGATACGGCCGCTCGACCACCGGCGAAAGGCGAAGCCGGGTAAGCAACGGAAGCAGCCCGTAGAGGATGATCGCCCTTGCCACGATGGCCGCCAGCACGACCACCATAATGAGGCCCAGATCCGACAGTTGCACCGTTTCCAGCATTCGCGGGATCAGCAGTGCGGCAAGGATGAAGATCAGCGCCCCGGCCCAATGCGCCAGCAGATCCCACACTTCGCGCAGGTTCTGCCATGTCGATGGCGGCAGCCGTCCCGGTCCGGTGAGTTGAAGCGTCATGGCCGCAACGACCACCGCGATGACGCCCGATGCGCCGACGCTCTGCTCGGCTATAATATAGGCGAGGTAGGGCAGGGCGATGGAAACCGAAACCACCGCCAGTTCGTACCGGGCAAAGAGTGCCATGATCCAGATCGCGATACGCGCCGCGATCCAGCCGACCAGAACACCCCCGGCCAGCAATACGGGAAAGCGTGCCAGCGCGTTTTGCACAGACGGGTCCGGGACGCCCGCCTTGACAAATTCCATGAACAGCGCGGCCAAGGCGATGGCGGCGGCGTCGTTCAGCAGGCTTTCGCCCTCGATAATCCGGGCCAAACGGCGTGGCGCCGAGATGGATCGGAAAATGCTGACGACTGCGGATGGATCCGTGGTCGACACGATGGCCCCGACCAATAGCGCCGCCGACAGCGTCAGGGCAGAGGTGAACGCCAGTGCATACCCAATGACGAACGTCGCTACGAAAACGGCCACGACCGCCAGCACCAGTATCGGCACCCAGTCGTCGATCATGCGCCGCAGATTCAGGCCCAGCGTGACCTGAAAAACAAGGGTGGGCAGAAAGACATACAAAAAGACATTGGACCTGATCGGCAGCGCCAGAATGGCAGTTGCCACCGGATTGAGTGCATCGGTCAGATCTGTGTGCAGGAAAAACGTCGCGGCGACACCGACGAGAATACCGAGGCAGGCGATAATCACGGCATAGGGTAGCCGCAGACGGCTGGCCAGCGGCTCGGCGGCGCCGATCAGCAGGAACAGGGACGCGATGATGGTCGTGATCAGAATGATGTCCATGGGGCTGAAATAGCAGAATAACAGCGGCAGCACAGCCAAAACAGATCACAAGCGGCCCAATTTCAAGCGGCGCTCGCGTATATGACTCAGTGCGGCAGATCGGGCGGTATCGCCAACACGTCGCGGGCCGCCCGGCGCAGAACTTCTTCGGCAACGCTTCCGAGAAATGTCTTGCTCAGACCGACGCGCCCCTGACTGGCAACCACGATCAGATCCACGTCAAAATCCCCCGCCGATTGCAGAACCGCAGCAGAGGTCGCCCCGCTGCTCTGACGGGCGACACGGTTGCAATCGTCGAAAGACAGTGATTCCGCGAAATCCTTTAGGTCCTGTTCGGCCTCGATCTGCAATTCTGCGAGATACCGGGTCATCTGGTCCTCAGCCAGCACATCGCTCATGATCAGGCGCCGCGCCGGTGCGTCGATGATATGCAGCAGTGTATGGTCCTCGGGCGGCGCCAGATTCAGCTTGGCAAGATGCGCCGCCGCGCGGCGAGAGTTTTCGGACAGGTCGGTGGCCATCAGGACGTTGCGATAGGTCTGTGAGGGCGGCGCATTGACCATCAGGACAGGCCAGCGGGCACGGCGGATCGTGCGTTGGGCTGTGGTGCCCACGAACACATCACGCAGTACGCGGCGGCGGTGCGCGCCGATCACCAACAGGCGCGGATTGATCGTATCGGCAAAACCGCAGATCCCCTCGAACGGATCACCCAGCAACACGTCGCATGTGCACTGCAACCCGTCGATCTGGTTCAGCCGCGCGATCTCTTCTTGCAGGATCTGCTTCGAGATGGCGGTTTCACCTTCGACGATCCGCGGCTTCTGATCGTCATCAACGACGTGAATCAGATGCAATTGAGCGCGCGACTTGGCGGCAATCAGCGCGGCTCGGGCCACCGCAAGATCGGAGCGGTCAGAAAAGTCGGTCGCAACAAGTATCGTTTCCATCAACGCGTCTCCAAGTGGTATTGCGCCGCTACGCATATATCGGGAACCGGCCTGCTAGCGATCTTTTGGTCCGAAAATAATGCTAACATGGAACACGTCTGTCATTACATGCAACTGAAAGAGCCCGGCATCCGGCAACTGTGACCCGGATGGGTTTGCGTCGCGATGAAATGCGCCGCGCGCTCAGGCCGAACAGCTGGCGCCGCCCAGAACGCAGAACTTGGCGCAATGGGGGTGGTTCAGGGACACCTCGCGCTCGGCCTCGGCCAGGGTGTGGCCCAGCTCGAATTCGGGCGCATAGGGCAGCAGGGTGCAGGCCAGAACGGCAGGGCGGTCGGCGCCCCTGCGTTTGACCACCATGCGCGAGGACGCACACATCACATCGGTCGGGGACTTGCCCAGAATGTCCCAGCAGGCGGTGGTGATTTCGGGCACCGCGACGTCTTCGTCCATTTCGGGAAACAAAACAGTGGCGCCGGGATCATGCGCGTCGATAGCGAAACGGTGCTGCGCGTATAGCGCGGCGTAACCGGCGCGCCCTTCCGCCTCGTCTTCGCCCCATACGGTGCGCCCGGCGACGGCCATGGATATGCCTGCATCGCGCAGCCATTCCATCCCCTCGATCGTGCGGCCAAAGGCGCCGGCGCCGCGCTCGACGTCATGCAGGGACTCGGACCAGTGATCGACCGAGATCCGCAGAGTCATCTGGCCGGGAAAATCGCGCTCCAGCGCGCGCAGCCCATCCTGCATGGCCCTGCGCATCATCGGGCGCATGGCGTTGGTCAGGATCAGCACCTTGTAGCCGCGCGCCAGCGCTGCGCGCGTCATGCCGATCATCTGGGGGTTCATGAATGGCTCGCCGCCGGTAAAGGCGATCTCGTCCACCGGCCAGGCGCGGGATTCGATCTGGTCCAGATAATCGCTGACCTCGTCTTTGGTGATGTAGACCAGTGCGTCATTGGTGGGCGAAGAGGCGATATAGCAATTGGCGCATTCGATATTGCACAGCGTGCCGGTATTGAACCACAGCGTCTGGGGCCGCGTCAGTGCGACATGCGCGCGCGGCTCGCCCTTGGCAGTGCGCTGCGGGTCCTGAAATTTACCGGTGTTAGCGGCTGCGCTGTCTTTCATGCTGTCCTTGCCTTGGTTGGTGATATTCTGACTAGCGCGGCGCAGGCGGGGATGAAACCCGCACGACGGCGTCTGACACAGTTGTGAACGCAGCGCAGCCTGCTAAGGTGTTCGCATTGCACAAGCGTTTTGCGTTTGATCCCATCAGAGGGATCGAACATAAAACGCGCGAAACAATCGAACGTTGCGCGCGTTTTGCCATAATTCGCGGATCAGGATTTTGGCAAAACGTCTTAGGAGGAAGCCCATGGTATCGCGCGTCATTCCCGTCCAGCCGTTCGATCTGGTGATCTTCGGTGGCACCGGCGATCTGGCCCGGCGCAAGATCCTTCCGGCGCTGTTCCGGCGGTTCTGTGCAGGCCAGATGGACGAGGGCGCGCGAGTCATCGGCGCCGCCCGTGGCGATATGGATGGCGCAGGGTATCGCGCGTTTGCGCGCGATGCGATTACCGAATTCGATGGCGACATCGCCACGATGGACGCGCATCTGGCCGGGTTCCTGGAACAGCTGGATTATGTCACGCTGGATGCCGCGGGCGAGGCCGGGTGGGGCGCGCTGGCTGGCAAGCTGACCGACCCCGAGCGCGTCCGCGCGTTCTATTTCTCGGTCGGGCCGGCGCTGTTCGGTGAACTGGCTACGCGGTTGCACGCCCATGGCCTTGCCTCGCCGGAATGCCGGATCGTGGTGGAAAAGCCGTTCGGCCGCGATCTGGGATCGGCCCGCAAGCTGAACGCCGTGCTGGCCGAGCATTTCGACGAGGCGCAGATTTACCGGATCGATCACTACCTGGGCAAGGAAACGGTGCAGAACCTGATGGCGATCCGCTTTGCCAACACCTTGTTCGAGCCGCTTTGGAACAGCCAGTATGTCGATCACATTCAGATCACGGTGGCCGAATCCGGCGGTGTCGGCACGCGCGGCGGCTATTACGACAGATCCGGCGCGATGCGGGATATGATGCAAAACCACATCATGCAGCTGCTGTGCCTGACCGCGATGGAACCGCCCGCAAAAT
Organism: Roseovarius sp. M141; assembly: GCF_024355225.1. Taxonomy (NCBI): domain Bacteria; kingdom Pseudomonadati; phylum Pseudomonadota; class Alphaproteobacteria; order Rhodobacterales; family Roseobacteraceae; genus Roseovarius; species Roseovarius sp. M141. Next base: position 2,586,253 of record NZ_VCNH01000008.1, on the reverse strand, counting down.
ACGATCCCGATTCGGTGCGCGACGAAAAACTCAAGGTGATCCGCGCGCTCGATCCGGTCGAGCCGGGCGACGTGGTGCGCGGCCAGTATGAAAGCACCGAGACCCTGCCGGGCTACCGCAACGAGGTGGAAAACCGCGATACCAATACCGAAAGCTTCGTCGCGCTCAAGGCGCGGATTGGCAACTGGCGCTGGGCTGGCACGCCGTTTTACCTGCGCACCGGCAAGCGCCTGCGCGCGCGCGCCAGCGAAATCGCGGTCGTGTTCAAGGATGCACCGCATTCGATCTTTGGCGCCGATGCAGGGCGGCACCGCAATATCCTGACCATTCGCCTGCAACCCAACGAGGGCATCGAAATGGGCGTCACCATCAAGGAACCGGGACCGGGCGGCATGCGCCTGGTCGATGTGCCCCTGGACATGACATTTTCCGAGGCGCTGGGACCGCAGAGCGAAGATGTCCCCGACGCCTACGAGCGGCTGATCATGGACGTCATTCGCGGCGATCAGACCCTGTTCATGCGCGGTGACGAGGTCGAGGCGGCATGGGGCTGGACCGACCCCATCATCAAGGGGTGGGAGGCGGTCGGCGCGCAACCCGAACTGTACAGCACCGGCAGTTCCGGGCCGGATGACGCGCTGGCCCTCATACATCGCGACGGACGTCGCTGGCGGGAGATACGACCATGAAGTTTCAGGATTACCCGGACGCCGAATTCATGGCGATGGGTCTGGCAGATGTGATGTCGACCCAGCTGAACGCGGCCCTGCGGCAGCGCGATCGTGCGCTGTTGGTGGTGCCGGGCGGCACGACGCCGGGGGCGGTGTTTGACACGCTGTGCGGCGCGCGGCTGGAGTGGGACCGCGTCGATATCCTGCCCAGCGACGAGCGGTGGCGTCCTCAGCCGCATATCCGCTCGAACGCCGGTATGATCGCCAAGCACTTGATATGCGAACGGGCGGCGGCGGCGACGTTGCTGCCGCTCTATGTCGAGGGCATCTCTCCCGAGGCGGCGGCGCCGCAGCTGGCCGCGGATCTGGCGCCGCGTCTGCCCATTGACGTCGCATTGGTCGGCATGGGCGAGGATATGCACACCGCGTCGCTGTTTGCGCACGCACCGGGGTTGGAGGCGGCGCTGGCGCATGACGCGCCGCTGGTGCTGCCGATGCGGATCGACGGTGAGCCTGAGCCGCGCATCACGCTGGCCGCGCATGTGCTGAATTCGGCAATGCATCTGCATATCGTCATCATCGGCGCCGCCAAGCGCGACGCGCTGGAGCGCGCACGCGGGCAGGATGCGTTGATCGCGCCCATCACGGCATTGCTGGACGATGCCACCGTGCATTGGGCACCCTGACATGTGGCGTGACCTGAAGGTAATGGCGGGCAAGGCCCGCGCACGCGGTATTGCGCCACTGTTCGGCACGGGCCGGGCGGCTGATTTTTCGGTTGAGGCAGGCGGCCTGCTGCTGGATTATTCCAAGACGGCAATAGACGCAGAGGCGCGCGCGGTGCTGATCGAACTGGCCGCCGCGCGTGACGTGGCGGGCCAGCGCGAGGCGATGTTCACCGGCGCCGCGATCAACGAAACCGAGGATCGCGCCGTGCTGCATACCGCCCTGCGCAACCTGTCGGGGCGCCGCGTCATGGTGGGTGGCGTCGATGTCATGCCGGACGTGCGCGAGACGCTGGAGCGGATGAAATCCTTTGCGGGGGCGGTGCGCAGTGGCGCCTATCGCGGGGCAGGCGGGGCCTTTACGGATGTGGTCAATATCGGCATTGGCGGCTCGCATCTGGGCCCCGAAATGGCGGTGCGCGCCTTGTCACCCTATGGCGACGGGCCGCGCTGCCATTTCGTGTCGAACGTGGATGGCGCCGATATTTCCGACACGCTGGCGCGGCTTGATCCTTCGCGCACGCTGATATTGGTCGCGTCCAAGACCTTTACCACGACCGAAACGATGACTAACGCCGCCACGGCGTATAAATGGATCGAGGGTGCCGTGGAGGCGCCCGGCGCGCAGTTCGTCGCGCTGTCATCTGCGGCGGACAAGGCGGCGGACTGGGGCATCGATGCCTCGCGCGTCTTTGGGTTCGAGGATTGGGTCGGCGGGCGCTATTCCATCTGGGGGCCGATCGGCCTGTCACTGATGATCGCCATCGGCGCCGGGGGCTTCACCGATTTCCTGCGCGGCGCCGAGGCGATGGATGATCATTTTCGCAGTGCGCCGCCGGTTGAAAACATGCCCATTATGCTGGCGCTGGTCGGTCTGTGGCACACCCACGGATGCGGCTATGGCACGCGCGCCGTGCTGCCCTATGATCAGCGGCTGGGCCGCCTGCCGGCCTATCTGCAACAGCTTGAGATGGAATCAAACGGCAAGGGCGTTGCCATGGACGGGCGCAGCCTTGGCCATGCGTCGGGTCCGGTCGTCTGGGGCGAACCGGGCACCAATGGGCAGCATGCGTTTTATCAGCTGATCCATCAGGGCACGGCTGTTGTCCCCTGCGAGTTTCTGATCGCTGCACGCGGTCACGAGCCGGATCTGGCGCATCACCACGGGCTTCTGGTCGCCAATTGTCTGGCGCAGTCCAAGGCGTTGATGCTGGGCCGCGACCTCGAGACGGCCCGCGCCCTGATGCATGACGCCGGATATCGCGGCGCCAAGCTGGAGCAGCAGGCCCGCCACCGTGTGTTTCCCGGGGACCGCCCATCGACCACGCTGATATACGACCTTCTGACGCCTTACCGGCTGGGTCAGATCATCGCGCTTTATGAACACCGGGTCTTTGTCGAGGGGGTGATTTTGGGCATCAATTCCTTCGATCAGTGGGGGGTAGAACTGGGTAAGGAACTGGCCAAGACGATCCAGCCGATGCTGGACGGCACGGCACCTATGGACGGCAAGGACGGATCGACCCGGCAACTCGTGTCATTCGTGCAATCGAACCGTGGATGATCCGCCCTCTGGCGGCATCTGCCCTTTGGGGGCAGATGCCGCCACCGTTGCCGCCCGCTTGAGCGGGCGACATGTTGCCATACACGCAGCCCAAGCGGGCGAAGTTTCGCCCGGACCATGATTATTTCAACAATCGGGTAAAAGGGCGCGTCAATCTGTGGAACCAGTGCCCCGCGATCGCGTTTCAAACACAGCGTCCTTCGGGGGGCCGTTTCTGGCTGGAATGGTTGCGCGACGGCGACAATAAAGATTGAAGAGGAGAACACTATGAAAACCTGGATATACGCAATTGCGTGTACCGCCGTGCTGGGCCTCGGCGCCTGCGATAACATGACGTCGCAGCAGCGTACCGTTGCTGGCGCGGCAGGTGGTGCAGCAGCTGGTCTTATCACCGCTGAGGCACTGGGTGCGAACAGCAATTGGCGCCTGATTTCCGCCCTTGGCGGCGCAGCAGCGGGTACAGTCGTTGCGCAGAACCAGAACCGCAAGGTTTGCGCATATTCGCGCGGAGACGGCAGCTATTACGAGGCGCCTTGCCCGTAAAAATTCCCCGGTAAGCACCGATCTATAAGGTGATTTATCCGAAATAATCCAAGGCGCGGCAACCATGCCGCGCCTTTTGTCATTCTTGCCCAGCCCCGGGTGGCAGGTATCAGCCCCGCAGGATGCTGCGACCGGCATATTCTGCCGTCTCACCCAGCATTTCCTCAATACGGATCAACTGGTTGTACTTTGCCAACCGGTCCGAGCGCGCCAGCGATCCGGTCTTGATCTGCCCGCAATTGGTGGCGACGGCGAGGTCTGCGATGGTCGCATCCTCCGTTTCGCCCGAACGGTGCGACATGACGTTGGTATAGCCCGCGCGGTGGGCCATATCGACGGCGCGCAGCGTTTCGGTCAGCGTGCCGATCTGGTTGACCTTGACCAGCATCGAATTGGCGCAGCCGCGCGCGATGCCATCGACCAGACGGTCGGGGTTTGTCACGAACAGATCGTCACCGACCAGTTGCACCTTGCCGCCCAGCTTGTCCGTCAGGGCCTTCCAGCCGTCCCAGTCGTCTTCGGCCATGCCGTCCTCAATGGAAATGATCGGGTAATCCGCCACCAGCGCCGCCAGATAGTCGGCGTTTTCGGCTGAGGTCAGTGATTTGCCCTCGCCGGTCATATCGTACTTGCCGCCCTTGAAATATTCGGTCGCGGCGCAATCGAGGGCCAGATACATGTCCTCGCCCGGCTTGTAGCCCGCCTTTTCGATGCTTTTCAGGATGAAATCCAGTGCTTCGCGGGTGCTGGCGATGTTCGGGGCAAATCCGCCCTCGTCGCCGATACCGGTTGACAGGCCTGCCGCCGACAGTTCTTTTTTCAGGGTGTGGAACACTTCGGCGCCCATGCGCACGGCCTCGCGGATGTTTTCCGCTGCCACCGGCATGATCATGAATTCCTGGATGTCGATGGGATTGTCGGCATGTTCGCCGCCATTGATGATGTTCATCATCGGCACAGGCAGAACGCGGGCCGACGTGCCGCCAACGTAGCGATAGAGCGGCTGGCCGGTGTAATCCGCTGCCGCCTTGGCTGCTGCCAGAGACACCCCAAGGATCGCATTGGCGCCAAGGCGCGATTTGTTGTCGGTGCCGTCCATTTCGATCATCGCCAGGTCCAGTGCGACCTGCTCGGTCGCATCAAACCCTTCCAGCGCGTCGGCGATTTCGCCGTTCACAGCCTCGACTGCGTCCAGCACGCCCTTGCCCATATAGCGGGCCTTGTCGCCATCGCGCCGCTCGACCGCCTCATGCGCGCCGGTGGACGCGCCCGAGGGTACGGCGGCGCGGCCCATGGTGCCGTCCTCAAGGATCACATCGACCTCGACCGTCGGGTTGCCCCGGCTGTCCAGTATTTCGCGTGCGTGAATGTCGATGATGCTGCTCATGTGGGTGACCCTCTGGTGAAAAAATGTTGATGCAGCTTTATCAAAGCGGCGCGGTAAATGGAATTGCAACGATTACAGCGGCCCCGCAGGTCTGGCGCGCCGGTAGGCGCGTGCCAGACGTTGCTCGCGGATCAGGGTATACAACCCCGAGGCGATGATGATCGCGGCGCCGATCAGCGTCCACATATCGGGCCGCTCGCCCAGCAGCGTCATGCCGAGGATCAGCGCAAAGATCAGTCGCGCATAGCGAAACGGCGTGACGGCTGCGACTTCGCCTACGCGCATCGCGCCGACGATGAAGTAATATGCCACGACACCGAACACCATCGCGCCAAAGAGGTAGAGCCAGCTAACCGGCTCCAGCGGGGTCAGATTGCCGTGAAACATCAGCATCACAGCGCCGGTCGGGACCATAGTGCCAAACGCGTAGCAGGACAGCTGAATGGACGACACAGACGGCGGAATCGCCCGCGTTGCCAGATCTCGTATGGCAAGGCCCACGACGGAAACGATGGCAAAGATCGAAGACGCATCGAACGCGTCCAGACCGGGCCGCACGATCATCAGGACGCCGGCCATGCCGACCAGAATTGCCGACCAGCGCCGCCAGCCGACCTGCGCGCCCATGAACAGCGCCGCGCCCACCGTCACGGCCAGCGGCGTCGCCTGAAGAATGGCCGACACGGTCGACAGATCCGCCAGCGCCAGCGCGGTAACATAGCACACGGCGGCGATGATCTCGCCCAGATTGCGCAGCATCACGGCGCGGGTCAGCAGAACGCGGGTGAACAGTTTGCCGCGCCCCATCTTGGTAAAGACGGCAAAGACCAGACAACCGGATGCCCCCAGCATCATCAGGATCTGCCCGACGGGCAACTGCACCGACAGCAGTTTGACAAAGTAATCTTCCAGCGCGAATCCGGCCATCGCCAGAACCATCAGCGCGCTGCCGCGCAGGTTATCCATGGGTTCGCCCTTTCAGGGGGATGTCAGGCGCGCAGGCGCACCCAGATGGGGACGTGGTCAGAGGGCTTCTCGCGGCCGCGAATCTCGGCATCGATCTGGCAGTCCTCCAGCAGATCGGCACATTCGGGGCTGAGCAGGAAATGGTCAATGCGGATCCCGTCGCCGCAGTTCCACGCACCGGCCTGATAATCCCAGAAGGTGTAATGCCCCGGCCCGTTTTGGCGTGCGCGGAATGCTTCGGTAAAGCCCATGTTGAGGATCCGGCGATAGGCGGCGCGGCTATCAGGCCGGGCCAGCGCATCCTCCTGCCACGCCTCGGGGCGTTTGGCGTCTTCGTCCTGGGGGATGATGTTATAATCGCCCGCCATCAGAAACGGCTCTTCCAGCGCCAGAAGGTCGGCAGCGCGGGCTTGCATCCGCTCCATCCAGGCCAGTTTATAGTCGTATTTCGGCCCCGGCACCGGATTGCCGTTGGGCAGGTAGAGGCCGCAAACCCGCACCGCTGCGGTGTCGCCCATGATGGTCGCCTCGATCCAGCGGGCCTGTTCGTCACTCTCGTCACCGGGCAGGCCGCGCGTCACATCCTCCAGCGGTAGCTTTGAAAGGATCGCAACCCCGTTGAAGCCCTTTTGCCCGTGGGTTTCCACAGTATAGCCGCGATCCTCGAAAATCTCGCGCGGAAATGCCTCATCCACCGACTTGATTTCTTGCAGCAGCACGACATCGGCCTCTGCCTCGTCCAGCCAGTCGGGCAGGGCATTGATGCGGGCCTTGATCCCGTTGATGTTGAATGACGCGATCTTCATGGGCGGTCCTCGCTGCGGTAGGGGCGCCTCTTCTATCGCCCAGGCTTGCGCCGGGGGCAAGCGGCTGGCGGAACACGCCGCGATTCGCTCCCGCGGCTGATCTGCCTCAGTATGGCGATCGATTCCGAACGACACGTTAGGGTTGCGTTAAAAACAGCGGCGTCCATTTTTGAGACGGCAGAAAGAAGCCGGATAAGTTCAGGCCGTGGATAAGTTTTTCGGCCGTCCAGTTTTTGTATTTAGAAGATAGGCTTACACGGAGAAGTTGATTGAAGGGTTGAATGGAATATCTTCTTTAAGTTGAAAAACCCTCTTGGCAAGACTCGGATTGAGTGCAAAGCCTTGAGGGGTCTGAAACGCCATTCTGGGAAACATGAAATAATGTCCGCACAACGTAAAGTAGAATCCACATCCGCAATAGCCGCCGCCAAGCCCGTTGCCGCAATGAACCTGCACGACGGCGCAGCCGTCGAGGCGTTCACGTCGTCGCTGAGCCCTGTCACCAGCGCGGATGCCGGCCTTGGTGAAGGGCTGGAAATGTTCACGTCATCGCTGGCCCCTGCTGCCCGGGCGCGTGAAGGTGACGCTGTCGAAATGTTTACATCCAGCCTCTAAGGCTGAACCCTGAACGGGGCCTTGGGCCGGGACTGATCACTGGAGATCAAAGACATGACCACTATCGTCCAGCTCAACGTCCCGTTCCGCCAACACAGCAAGGCCGCACGTCAGGCGGCCCTGCTCAAGGTTTTTGCCCAGGGGCGACGCACCCAAGAGGATGTTTTCTGGCTCAAGGAAAACGCCGAGATGCTGAACATCCTGGAGTCGACCGGCGCCGATCTGGCACCCGGCGCGCTTGACGTGTACGGGGCATTCCATGACGATATCGAACAGCGGATGGAGTTCTTTCCGCAGTATTACAGATTTCTGTTGTCGATCTGCCTTGATCTCGAGGATCTGGGCGCGCCCGGCAACAAGGGGGCGGCATTGACCGAATGGGTCGCGCAGCAGGGCCTACCCGAGGCAGAGCTTTCTGATCTGCAACGCGCAGAGGCGCGGCGCCTGTGTGCGCGGCGCGGGATTGATCCGCTGCCCGCCGATGATGGGCTGGACGCGCGGTTGCGCCGATTTGCCGCGCGGTCGCAAACCTTCGCCATGCCGAACAAGAAGGCGGCGTATGAGTTGACCCATATCGTGTTCTACCTGTCAGAATACGGTCGCAAGGATCCGAGGATCTGCGCCGCCACCACATCCAGCCTGATGTTCGCCGGCACGCTGGCATTCCTTGATTTCAACGCCGACCTTCTGGCCGAAATCTGTCTTGCCCTGCGCTTTGCCGGGCAAGCGGTACCCCGGGTGTGGGAGCTCTGGCTGACCCAGCAGATCCGCACTTTTACATTGAAGGATTGCGACGGGCTACAGGACGACTACCACGAATACCTGATGCTGAACTGGTTCATGTCCCGCGCCGGGCAGGGTGGCTTTGGCGATAATGTCCCGCGGGGGCGACTGACCTTTGCGCGCACGCGCCCGGCCTCGGCGCCGCTGCGGGAACTGTCGCAGTGCATCTATTCCATGGGTGCGGGCCGCTCCGCCGATTGGGAGGTGATGCGCACCGAAGTGTGCGGCCAGCTGTCAGGCGAGGCGCAGGCGGCGCTGGTTGCGGCAGAGGCATCGACCGATCAGTTTGGCGCGTTCTTCGAGGGGTTCGCCCGTGTCGGGCTGCGCCCCATTGCGGAGGCGCGCTCATGATCGCCGCGCGCACCGGGGGCGCCGCAATCCTGACCGGGGTTGGCCTGACGATCGGCTATACGGCGCTGATCTCCGGCGCCGACGCGATTACCAAGATGTTCGCCGCCAGCTATGCCGCGCCGCAGCTCTTCGCGCTGTCGGGCGGTATTGTCGCGCTGCTGGCGGTGCTGGCCGACCGCGCGGGGCCTGCGCCGCGCGGGGTGCGCACGGCATGCCCGCGCGCCATGGCGATCCGCAGCGCGGCGACGGTGCTGGGCGCCGCCGCGTTTTTCCATGCGTTCCGCCTGCTACCCTTTGCCGAAGTATTCCTGTTCATCGCGATGATCCCGCTTTTCGCAGCGCTCCTGTCCGGCCCCGTGCTGGGCGAGTCGGTGCGCCCGCAGGCATGGGGTGCGCTGATGCTGGGGCTGGTTGGCTTGCTGTGGGTCGCACCCGCCGGGATCAGCAGTCTTGGCCTCGGCCATGCGGTGGCGCTGGCCGCCGTGCTGTTGGGAACGATATCAATGATGGCGTCGCGGTACATCGGGACGCGTGACGTCAACCTGCTGGCGCAGGTGTTCTGGCCGAATTTGGCGCTGGCCGGAGTCATGGCCTGCGCGCTGCCCTTTGTCTGGGCGCCGATGGGACGGGCCGATCTGGGCTGGGCCTGCGCCTATGGCGCGCTTTTGTTTGCGGCGCGCTGGCTGCTGGTCGGCGCATTTCGGGCGCTACCGGCCTATGTGATCACACCTCTGATGAACCTGCAATTCCTCTGGATGGTCGTCATTGGCGCCGCCATATTCGGCGAGGTGCCGGGCGCGGCGATCTATATCGGGGCGACACTTGTGATCACGGCGGGGGTGTGGCTGATCTATGATCAGGTCTATCCGGCGGCCACGATGCGCAGGGTCGTTACGGCGGAGTGATGTAATGCCTCAGGATAGGCGCGCACGCTCTTGATTTACATAGAAAATGATGTTCCACAGCCGCAGCTGCTGCTGGCATTCGGATTTTCGATGACGAACCGCGCGCCGATCAACTCTTCGCTGAAATCTATGACCGCGCCGGTCAGGAATGGCAGCGACACGGCGTCGATCACCACCTTCTGGCCCTGACCTTCCAGCACCAGATCATCACCTGCCGGGTTGTCCAGCTTGATCTCGTATTGAAAGCCTGAACATCCTCCGCCCTCGACGGCGACGCGCAGGGCCTGACCCTGATTGCCTGCCCCGATTTCGCTAAGGCGTTCAAACGCGCGGTCGGTGACTTTGGGCGGCAGGTTCATCGCGGATCTCCGTCGTTTGGCGCAGAAATGTTTCGCGCCGGTTTCAAATGCAATATATGCCCCCGATGACCACCCGGCAAGGAGCCCGCCCATGACCGCGTCGCATATGCCCGTGCCATCGCCCATTGCCGCGCGGCCCAGCCAATCGCGCGGACGGCTCGTGCCCGAGGAGGAAAGCGCATTTCGCTCGTGTTTTCAGCGTGATCGCGACCGGATTATCCACTCCAGCGCGTTTCGTCGACTGAAACACAAGACGCAGGTCTTCGTTGCACATGAGGGCGATTATTTCCGCACGCGCCTGTCGCACTCCATCGAGGTTGCGCAGGTCGCGCGGACGATATCCGGCGCTCTGGGCCTGAACGGAGAGCTGACCGAGGCGGTCGCGCTGGCGCATGATCTGGGCCACACGCCGTTCGGACATACCGGCGAGGACGCGTTGCATCGCCTGATGCAGCCCTACGGCGGCTTTGACCACAACGCGCAGGCGATCCGCATCGTCACGGCGCTGGAGCGGCATTATGCTGAATTCGACGGCCTGAACCTCAGCTGGGAGACGCTGGAGGGGCTGGCCAAGCATAATGGTCCTGTGACCGGCGATCTGCCCTATGCGCTGGCCCAATACGCCGCCTGCCACGATCTGGAACTGCACACCCATGCCGGGGCCGAGGCGCAGGTGGCCGCGCTGGCCGATGACATCGCCTATAACAACCACGATCTGCATGATGGCCTGCGCGCGGGTCTGTTCAGCGAGGACGAGGTTGCCGCGCTGCCCATCGTCGGCCCGTGCTACGCCGAGGTTGATCGGCTCTATCCGGGCCTCGATGGGTATCGACGCCGTCACGAGGCGCTGCGCCGGGTGTTTGGTGTGATGGTGGGCGACGTGATCGACGCGTCGCGCGGCATCATTGCCGCCGCCGATCTGCCGGACATCGACGCCGTGCGCCATTTTGGCCAGCCGGTCATCCGGTTTTCACCCGGCCTGTGGCAGGGTTTGCAAGGTGTGCGCCGCTTTCTTTTCAAGCGGATGTATCGCGCGCCGATGGTCATGGTGCAGCGCGCGCAGGCGACGGCAGTGGTCGATGGGCTGTTCCCGTTCTACATGGCGCAGCCGGACCATTTGCCGCGCCGCTGGCAGTGCGATGTGCGGGCGGCCGAAACAACGACGGAACTTGCACGGCTTGTTAGTGATTACATTGCAGGGATGACGGACCGTTTTGCCCTGGCGCAACACGCGCGGCACTTGGGCGGGCGCGGCGGAGCCGGATCCTGGCCCGAAAAAATGGAAGGATAGGCCATGGCTGTCGAGACCGCGGGCGCAATGTCGCCCGTCATGGCGTTCGCGCTGGTGGGCGCCATCGGCGTCGGGGCCCAGTGGGTCGCATGGAAGCTGCGGCTGCCGGCCATCGTGCTGATGCTGCTGGCGGGGCTGGCCATCGGGCCGGGGCTGGGCATTTTCAACCCCGAGCGTGATATCGGCCCGCTGATGGGGCCGATGATCAGTATCGCGGTGGCGATCATCCTCTTTGAAGGTGGCATGACGCTGAACCTGCGCGGCTTGCGCGAGGCGGCCAAGGGTGTGCGCAGGCTGGTGCTGATCGGCGCGCCGGTGGGCTGGCTGGGATCGGCGCTGGCGTTGCATTATGTGGCCGGGCTGAGCTGGGCCAGTGCGGCGGTCTTTGGCGGGATCATGATCGTGACCGGCCCTACAGTGATCGCGCCACTCTTGCGCACCGCGCGTCTGGCCAAGCGTCCTTCGCAATTGTTGCAATGGGAGGCGATCGTAAACGACCCGATCGGCGCGCTGGCGGCGGTTCTGGCGTTCGAGGTCGTGCTGGTTGTCTACGCCAGCGAAACCTTTGGCGCTGCGATCTGGGACATGAGCGTCGGCATCGTCGGCGCGACCATGATGGGCGTGGCCGCAGGGTGGTTTCTGTCCGAAGGCTTCCGCCGGGGCAGGGTGCCGGAATACATGAAGGTTCCGGTCCTGTTTGCGTCGTTACTGGTGGTTTTCGCGCTGGCCGATCACGTGCTGCACGAAAGCGGCCTTCTGGCGGTCACGATCATGGGCTTCTACATCGCCAACGCGGACCTGCCCAGCTATACTGAACTGCGCCGGTTCAAGGAACACGCGACGGTCCTGCTGGTGTCGGGCGTGTTCATTCTGCTGGCGGCATCGATGAATATTGAACGGCTCAGCCTGTTGGGCTGGCCTGCGCTGGCGTTCATCGTAGTGACGATCCTTGTGGTGCGCCCGGTTACGGTGATGCTGTCGCTGGCCTTCACCAACATCCCGATGAAAGAGCGTCTGCTGGTTGCTTTTACCGGCCCGCGCGGCGTGGTTCTGGTGGCGGTGGCGGGGCTGTTTTCGGACCGGTTGGTCAGCGCGGGCATCGCCGATGCGGCCCTTCTGACGCCGCTGGCGTTTGCCCTGGTGGCGGCGACTGTGGTTCTGCACGGCTTTACCTTGCGGCCCATGGGGCAGGCGCTGGGGCTGGCGGGCGGGCAGGTGCCTGGGGTCATCTTCGTCGGCGGTTCACAATTCTCGTCCGCCTTTGCCGCCGCATTGCAAAAAGAAGAGATCCCGGTGCTGATTGCGGACGCCAACCGCGCGCGCCTGCGGTCGGCGCGCGAGCAAGGCTTGCCAATCTATGTGGGTGACATCCTGTCGGACGGGGCCGAGCATGGCGTCGAGTTCATCAGCTTTGGGCGCGTCATCGCATCGTCTGATAATGACGCCTACAACACACTGGTCGCGACCGACCTTGGCCCGGAATTTGGGCGCGAACATGTCTATCAGTTGAAACGCGCCAAGCAGGAACAGACGCGCCATGCGTTGCCCGCCACCTTGGGCGGGCGCAGCATTGCGGGCGGCCTGCGCTATCTGGAACTGGCGCGCCACATGCGGCAGGGCTGGGAAATTCGCGCCACCAACATCACCGAGGAATACGGCGTGGATGACTGGCAGGCCGACAACCCCGACTCGGTTCCGCTGGCCGAACTGACGCCGGGCCGCAACATGCGCATCATTGCCGGCGACGCCGAGATCAAGGCGGGCCCCGGCATGCGCCTGCTGGCCCTGTCGCCGGGCCGTGAACGTGCCGCCGAAGCCGCCGAGCGCAAGGGCGCGAGCGAGGACGAGGCCAAAGTTGCCCAGAAGGCCGCCGACAAGGCGCAGGTGGAGGCCGACGAAAAAGCACAGCAAGAGGGCGACAGCATGAGCGCTGACAAACCCCGCAGCACCAGTGCGGATTGACGCGCGCCGCCGCAGTGTTAAACCGGGCCGGGAATGCAAGGAAACCACGCCATGAACCTATTTACCGATATCCGCGCCGCCGTTCTGGACGCCCTGAGTGCGATGGAGACCGTCGGCGCGCTGCCCGCCGGCCTTGACCGCGCCAACGTCACGGTCGAGCCGCCCCGCGATCCGGCGCATGGCGATATGGCAACCAATGCCGCCATGGTGCTGGCAAAACCTGCGGGGATGAAACCGCGCGACATCGCCGACGCATTGGCCGCCGAACTGGCTAAAGATTCCCGCATCGACAGCGCCGAGGTGGCTGGCCCCGGATTTCTGAATCTGCGCCTTGCGCCCGACAATTGGCGCGCCATCGTCGGCGCGGCGCTGGCCAAGGGCACCGACTTTGGCCGCTCGGGCATGGGGCAGAGGCGGCGCGTCAACGTTGAATACGTCAGTGCCAACCCCACCGGCCCTTTGCATGTCGGCCACACGCGGGGCGCGGTTTTTGGCGATGCGCTGGCCAGCCTGCTGGATTTCACCGGCCATGACGTCACCCGCGAATACTACATCAACGATGGCGGCGCGCAGGTCGACACTTTGGCCCGGTCCGTCTACCTGCGGTATCTTGAGGCGCATGGCCGCGCCGTCGATTTCCCCGATGGCACCTATCCCGGTGATTACCTGATCGCGACCGGCGAGGCACTAAAAGACAAGGTTGGCGATGCCTGGGTCGGTCAGCCAGAAGAGGTCTGGCTGGACGAATTGCGCGACTATGCGACGGGTGCCATGATGGACCTGATCCGCGCCGATCTGAAATCGCTCGGCGTCGAGATGGACAAGTTCAGCTCGGAAAAGTCCTTTTACGGCACGGGGTTGATCGAAAAGGCGATTCAGTCACTGGACGACAAGGGGTTGATTTACGAGGGCGTTCTGGAGCCGCCAAAGGGCAAGATGCCCGAGGATTGGGAACCGCGCGAACAGACGCTTTTCCGCTCCAGCGCGCATGGCGACGACGTGGATCGCCCGGTCAAGAAATCCGACGGAAGCTGGACCTATTTCGCCCCCGACATCGCCTATCATTACGACAAGGTGACGCGCGGGTTCGACCTGCTGATCGACGTCTTCGGCGCCGATCATGGTGGTTACGTCAAACGCATGAAGGCCGCCGTTTCGGCCCTGTCGGACGGCAAGGTGCCGCTGGAGATCAAGCTGACCCAACTGGTCAAGCTGTGGAAGAATGGCGAGCCGTTCAAGATGTCCAAGCGCGCCGGCACTTTCGTGACGCTGCGCGACGTGGTGGAACTGGTCGGCGCGGATGTGACCCGCTTTGTCATGCTGACCCGCAAGAACGACGCGCCGCTCGATTTCGATTTCGACAAGGTGCTGGAGCAGTCCAAGGATAACCCGGTGTTCTACGTGCAATACGCCCATGCCCGCGTGCGCTCGGTGATGCGCAAGGCGACCGAGGCGGGGATTGACGTGTCGGACGCAGCGCTGAATGCCGCCGATCTGGACCTGATCGCCCACGAGGCCGAGCTGGCGCTGGCGCGCAAGATCGCGGAATGGCCGCGTCTGGTGGAAATCGCCGGGCGCACGAACGAGCCGCACCGCGTCGCGTTCTACCTCTACGATCTGGCATCCGAGGTGCATGCGCTGTGGAATCGCGGCCATGACGCGCCCGAACTGCGGTTCCTTCAGGAGGGCGACCCGGCGACGACACAGGCGAAAATCGCGCTGGTCAAGGCTGCAAGCGTTGTTATTTCCGCAGGTTTGGGTATCTTGGGCGTCACTCCGGCTGAAGAGATGCGATAGAGCCGCACACCGCCGGACGAACAGCGAGGCAGAGCAGTCAGGCCGGTGGGCACGACCCATCGGTGCACGAGAGGCGAAGAATGTCACGACACCAAGATGATAGATCCCGGTCCTCAGGTGCCCCGGATGCACCTGCGCATCCGCTGTCGCGTGCGACCTATGCCTTGGGCTCTATCGTGTCGGTCGGGCTGGTCATCGGCCTTGGCGTCTGGGGCTACAAGCTGCTGGTGCGCGACGTCAGCGGCGTGCCGGTGATCCGCGCAGCCGAGGGACCGATGCGTATTCAGCCCGAGGATCCGGGCGGGCGGCAGGCGCTGAACCAAGGGCTGTCGGTCAATGATGTCGCGGCTGTGGGCACGGCAGGGGCAGCGCCCGATCAGCTGATCCTCGCCCCGGCACCGCTGGATCTGAGCGACGAGGACGCGGCGGGCAACGTCCCCGCGCCGCCGGACCGCACGTCGGCGCTGCCCGGCGGCGATGCACCAGAGTCGGTCACAAATACTCAACCCGAAGCTACCCCGTCATCAGAAGATGAGATGGATATGCTTGCCCTTGCGGAGGCGATCGGCGCAAGTATCACCCCGCTGGAGGATCTGCCTGACGTCGGCGATGTCGCCGCAGATGGCACAGACGATGAAAACGTCGTCGCCACCTCCCTGCGCCCCAGGGCGCGCCCCGCCGATCTGCGCAATATCCGCGGAGCCGCCGCAGTCACCGCGAGCTCGCAGAGTGTCCGCGATATCGACCCCGAGACGATCCCCGTGGGAACCCGCCTTGCCCAGCTGGGCGCCTTTGCCAGCGAAGAGATCGCGCGCGAGGAATGGGACCGCCTTGGCAAGCGGTTCGAGGAATTTCTGGACGGCAAGGACCGCGTGATCCAGCGTGCCACCAGCGGCGGGCGCACCTTCTATCGCCTGCGCGCCATGGGATTTGACGATCTGGCCGATGCGCGGCGTTTTTGCTCGGCCCTTGTATCGGAAAAAGCAGAGTGCATTCCGGTTGTTACACGGTGATAGTGATGCAAGATAAGGCAACGGCATGACGCATTTTGGCGCCACGATCCTAGATGCCGAGGGCCATCGCCTGACGGCTGAGGAGAAACGCTTTTTCGCCTCGGCTGATCCGTTCGGCTTTATCCTGTTCGGGCGCAACATCGGCACCGCCGATCAGGTTCGTGCCCTGTGCGCCGATATGCGCGAGGCGGTGGGCCGCGATGCCCCCATCACCATCGATCAGGAGGGCGGGCGCGTGCAGCGCCTGCGCCCGCCGCTCTGGCGCCAGTGGCCCGCGCCGATGGACCATGTCGACCTCGCAGGCCCGCAGGCCGCCGAGGCGATGTATCTGCGCTATCGCCTGATCGCGACCGAACTTCATGCGCTTGGTATCGACAGCAATTGCGCGCCTCTGGTCGACGTGGCGGGCGCATCCACGCACGCATTTCTGCGCGACCGCTGCTATGGCACGGACGCGGAGCGCGTTGCATTGTTGGGCCGTGCGGTGGCCGATGGCCTGCTGGATGGCGGCGTGCTGCCGGTGCTGAAACACATCCCCGGCCATGGCCGCGCGCAGGCCGACAGCCATCTGGATCTGCCGGTTGTGACCGAGGACAAGGCCACGCTGACCGCCTGCGACTTTGCGCCGTTCGAGGCGCTGAATGATCTACCGATGGGCATGACAGCGCATCTGGTCTATGGGGCGATAGACGACCGCCCGGCCACCGTATCGCCGGTCATGATGCAGCTGATCCGCGACGAGATTGGCTTTGACGGGCTGATCATGACCGATGATATCTCGATGAAGGCGCTCAAGGGTAGCCTGACCGACATCACGCGCGCATCGCTGGGGGCGGGCTGCGACGTGGCGCTGCTGTGCAATGCCACGCTGGAGGATCGCCGCGCGGTTGCTGATGCGGCGGGGCGCCTCGATGATGCAGGACAGGCCCGCGCCCGTGCAGCCCTGGCCGCCCGGCGCACGCCCTCGGACGTAGATGTTTCTGCGCTGGAGGCTAAGCTGTCCGCCATGTGCGACGGTCTGACATATGGCAGATGACTGGGGCCATACACGCAGCGCGGTTGCCGACAGGATGGCCGCCGAGGCACTGATTGTCGATGTCGACGGGTTCGAGGGCCCGCTGGACATGCTGTTGACGCTGGGGCGCACGCAAAAGGTGGATCTGCGCAAGATCAGCGTTCTGCAACTGGCCCGCCAATATCTGGAATTTGTTGAACAAGCCCGCCAGTTGCGGCTGGAACTGGCTGCCGATTATCTTGTCATGGCTGCTTGGCTGGCCTTTTTGAAATCGCGGCTTCTGCTGCCCCCCGATCCCGATGAGGAGGGTCCATCGGGCGAGGAACTGGCCGCGCATCTGGCCTTTCAGCTAGAGCGGCTTCAGGCCATGCGCGACGCCGCCGCGCGGCTGATGGCGCGCGGGCAGCTGGGGCGTGACTTCTTTGCCCGTGGTCAGCCCGAGACGGTCACGCGCACGCGCAGCGTTACTTATACCGCGTCGCTTCTGGACCTGATGCAGGCCTATGCCCGCACGCGCACGCGCGATGAATTCCGGCCCTACGCGATGGACCGCGAGGCGATCTTCTCGCTCGAGCAGGCGCTGGAGCGGATGCGCAGCCTGATCGGATTTTCCGGGGGCTGGACGGACATTTCAACCTATTTGCCCGAAGGGTTCGGCACCGATCCCGCGCGCCGCCGCTCGGCCGCTGCCTCGACATTTGCGGCGTCGTTGGAATTGGCCAAAGAGGGGCGGATCGAACTGCGCCAGGCCGAAATTTTCGCACCAATCGAAATTCGAAGGCGGGATTAGCATCGTGACGCAAGTATCAGAAAAAGAATGTGAAATCCTGTTCGATGCACCGCTCATGGCCGAGCAGGAGCGCATGATCGAAGCGATCCTTTTTGCGTCATCCGAGCCGGTCAGCAGCCGCGAGTTGGACGCGCGCCTGCCCCCCGGCTGCGATGCGGCCGAGGCGCTGGTGCATCTGCGCCGCCGCTACGAAGGGCGCGGCGTCACGTTGGTGCGGATCGGGGATGCCTACGCGCTACGCACAGCGCCGGATCTGGGCTACCTGATGCAGCGCGAGACTGTCGAGACACGCAAGCTCAGCCGCGCCGCGATCGAGACGCTGGCAATCATCGCCTATCACCAGCCCGTGACACGCGCCGAGATCGAGGAAATTCGCGGCGTTTCGGTTAGCCGGGGCACGGTCGATCAACTGCTCGACATGGAATGGATCCGCTTTGGCAGGCGCAGGATGACGCCGGGGCGGCCTGTAACATTCGTCGTCACCGATACTTTTCTTGGGCATTTCGGTCTGGAAACCGCGCGCGATCTGCCGGGATTGAGGGAACTGCGCGCCGCGGGTCTGCTGGACAGCCGCCTGCCGCCGATGTCGATGCCCGGTGCGAAATCCGACGAGGATGAAGATGATTTGCCGTTGAAAGAAGGCGATCAGAGCGAACTTTTCGAAGAGTGATCGCGATGCCCTGAAATCATCGTGATTTGATGTTATGTAGAAGTATTAGAAAAGAAGGAGGGCGCAATGAACGCCAATCAACTGATAAACATGGCGATGCGCATGATCATGCGTCGTCTGATGCGTAGGGGCATCGACGCTGGTATTGGCGCCGTGGGCAAGCGCATGAACAACGGGTCACCGACTGGCGACGCCCCGAATTCGAAAGAGACGCAGAAACGGGCGCGCAGCACGATGAAGATTGCCCGCCGTATGGGGCGGATGTAACGCAGGTATCGCGTTACTTTCGGGCTACAATGATTTGAAGTGTTTGGATAATTTCAGGCCTTGGCCTTGATAGTTCGAGCTGAGGTCGGCGCCGTATAGCGTGTCTGGAACAGTATCCATGCGCTCGTAGATCAGCCGCCCGACGATCTGGCCATGTTCCAACACAAAAGGCGCCTCGTGGCAGCGGACCTCCAGCACCCCGCGCGAGCCTGTACCGCCAGCGGCGCTGTGTCCGAATCCGGGATCGAAGAAACCGGCGTAATGCACGCGAAATTCGCCCACCATCGCCAGATAGGGCGCCATTTCCGCCGCATATTGCGGGGGGATATGAACCGATTCGCGGCTGACCAGAATGTAGAATGCGCCGGGATCGAGGATGATCCGCCCCTCGCGTGTATGCACTTCCTCCCAGAAATCTGCCTGGTCGTAATGGTCGATATTGTCCAGATCAATCACACCTGCATGCGGTTTGGCGCGGTAGCCGACCAGCGTGCCTGTGGCTGGCCGCAGATCGACGGAAAAGCCCAGCCCGTCGCTGATGACAGGGCTGCAGTCGACAAGCCGGTCAGAGGCATGCAGCGCGACCAGATCGGCGTCATTCAGCACCGCGTCGCCGGTGCTGAACCGGATTTGGTTCAGCCGCATACCGGGCCTTACCAGCACCGAAAAAGAGCGCGGGCAAATCTCGGCGTATAGCGGGCCGCTGTAGCCCGCCGGGATACGGTCGAACTCCGCGCCGCCATCGGTGACAGCGCGCGTCAACAGGTCCAGCCGCCCGGTGGAGGATTTGGCATTGGCCGTTGCCTGAACAGACGCGGGCAGGGCCAGCGATTCCATCAGCGGAACAACATAGACGCAGCCCTTTTCCAGCACCGCCCCGGCGGTCAGATCGATGCGGTGCATCTCAAATTCGCGCAGGCGTTCGGCCACGCTGCGCCCTTCGCCGGCCAGAAACGAGGCCCGAACCCGGTAGGCGATATGGCCCAGACGTAAATCGAGGCTGGCAGGCTGGATCTGAGCGGGCGTGACGGCGGGCTCGGCGGCAATGGCGCCGCTGTCGATCATGCCTTGGATCTGCTGGCTGGAGAGAACCCCGGTCATCGCTGCGCCCCTATGAAAGTCGCGCTGGTTTACCCGCCTTGGCCAGTCTTTGCAATTGCGGGAGAAAACGATGCTGGCAGTGCGATTTTTGGATGTTGGGGAAGGTGTTAATGGTCGGGCTAGCAGGACTCGAACCTGCGACCTTCCGTCCCCCAGACGGACGCGCTACCAGACTGCGCCATAGCCCGACGATTTGGTCGTCATACCTGTTTTTCGGGCAGGGACAAGAGGTAAAACCTTTTTTCAGGCTTGATATCACGAAGATTCCGCGCCCCCGGCCATACGCGCGCGCAGGTCTGCCATGCGCCCGGCAAGATCGGACAGGGCAGGGTGCTGCGCAACCAGAATGGCCGGATCCGGTGTGCCAAAATTGGTAAGGGCGGACGCGGCGGCGGGCACGTTGTCGTCCAGGTCCTCCGGTACAGAGACTTCCGCGACGCGGGGCGAGGGCGGCACAGTCGTGGCGGCGTCGCTGTCTTGCAGGGTCGGCGCGTCGTCCTGCGAGGGGGGCGAAGCGATTTCGACCGCGTCCTCGGCGGCGCTACTTGGGTCAGCGCTGGCAGAAGGCGCAGGCGGGCGCGGCAGATCAGCCTGGGCCGGTGCTGTTGTGTCTTCGGTGTCGGCTGGCTCCGGTTGGACCGTGGTGGCTGCGGTGCTATCCGGCGCCTGCTCGTCCTGACGTTCGGCAGGGGTATCAGCTGCGGTTGTTGCCTCTGGCGCTGTGTCGGGGGACGCGGGGGGCGTATCTGCGTTGGGCACGGGTTTCTGCACATCTTTGGGTGTCGCATCATCTGCAGGAACGCTGGCCTGCGCGCCGCCCCTGGACCGGTCAAAGCTCAGGACAGCGCCGCGCGCCTCTTCGACCTCGGGCACATTCAGTGCGATGCCGGCAATGGTCTCTTTGATATCGTCATCAAGGGGGGGCGACATGGCGGCGACGTGGCGCACGCCATGCTCGCGCATCACCTTTTGTACGCCCTTGATGGTCATGCCCTCGTCATGCAGCAGCTTGCGAATACCGCCCAGCAATTGCATGTCCGCAGGGCGGTAATAGCGCCGCCCGCCGGCGCGTTTGACCGGCTTCACCTGAGTGAACTTGCTCTCCCAGAAGCGCAGGACATGGGCGGGAACCCCCAGCCAGTCTGCGACTTCGCTGATGGTGCGAAAGGCGTCTGCGGATTTCGACATGGTCTGCCTAGCGTTTGTTGCCCGCGGCCACGCGATCCTTCATCAGATGCGAGGGGCGAAAGGTCAGGACGCGGCGCGGATTGATAGGGACCTCTTCGCCGGTCTTTGGGTTGCGGCCCACACGTGCCGATTTTTCGCGTACCGAAAACGTGCCGAAAGACGATATTTTCACCTGCTCGCCGCGGACCAGCGCATCAGACATATATTCAAGAACGCTTTCGACCAGTTGGGACGAATCGTTCCGCGACAGTCCGACCTCGCGAAAAATCGCTTCGCTCAAATCCATGCGCGTCAATGTCTTGTCACTCATTTTCATCCCCCGATTGCGTTTTCCTAACCATAGTG
The DNA here is from genome assembly GCF_024355225.1 of Roseovarius sp. M141. NCBI lineage: Bacteria > Pseudomonadati > Pseudomonadota > Alphaproteobacteria > Rhodobacterales > Roseobacteraceae > Roseovarius > Roseovarius sp. M141. The sequence goes on along the minus strand of NZ_VCNH01000008.1, from coordinate 2,565,139 downwards.
GGGAAGAAATTTGCGAGTCAATTACAATGACTTGGAAAGGGCAGTTTAAGCGGATTGGTGGGCACGGTTACACGGATTTACCAGCGAATCGCGACAGACCCCCACGCCAGGCCTCCGCCGATTGCCTCGCTCAACACCAGATCGCCACGCTTGATCCGCCCATCAGCGACGCCCACGGACAACGCCAGCGGAATCGATGCAGCGGATGTATTGCCGTGATCCTGCACCGTCAGAATGACGCGATCCATCGGAACCCCCATCTTTTTGGCGGTGCCTTGAATGATGCGGATATTGGCCTGGTGCGGGACGATCCATGCGACGTCATCGGCGCTCAGCCCGGCCCGGGCCAGCGTGGTATCTGCGGTTTGCGTCAGTTTTTCCACCGCCTGGCGGAACAGCGGGTTGCCCTGCATGCGCAACTTCCCGACCGTGCCGGTAGAGGACACACCGCCATCGACATACAGCATATCGCGATAACGCCCGTCCGAATTCAGGTCTGTCGCCAGAATGCCGCGATCCTGCGATGTGCCGACGCCGTCCTCGACGCCCAGAATCAGTGCGCCAGCGCCGTCACCGAACAGCACGCAGGTGCTGCGGTCTGTCCAGTCCATGATCCGGCTGAACGTTTCGGCGCCAATGACCAGCAGGCGATCGGCCTGACCCGAAACGATCATCGCATTCGCGTTGCACAGACCAAAGACGAAGCCCGCGCAAACCGCCTGAACGTCAAAGCCGAAGCCGCGCGTCATGCCCAGATTGGCCTGCACAATGGTGCCGACCGACGGAAACGTCAGGTCCGGGGTCGATGTGGCGACGATGATTCCGTCGATGTCGTCCGCTGTCAGCCCGGCATTGTCCAGTGCCGCACGCGCCGCGCGTGTCGCCAGATCGGATGTGGTCTGGCCGTCTGCCGCGAAGTGGCGTTGTTCGATGCCAGAGCGGGTGCGAATCCATTCATCGCTCGTGTCGACCAGCGTCTCGAAATAGGCGTTGGGCACGATGCGGTCGGGCAGGTAGTGGCCGATACCGAGGGGAACGGCGCGTCTGGTCATGTCTTGGCTCCATTGGGCGCGTCGCTCTGGCCGGGTGCGTCATCGTCCGGACCGCCATCCTGCGCCATCAAGGTAGCTTTGGCCACGCGTTCGGCCAGTTTCTCTGAAAAACCCGTCTGGGCCAATTTGAATGCCAATTTGACGGCTGCCGATACACCTGTGGCATCCGCTGCGCCGTGCGATTTGACGACCGTGCCGTTGAGGCCGAGGAAGACGCCGCCATTGACGCGGCGCGGGTCGATCCGCTTTTTCAGGCGGCGAAGGGACGGGTAGGCCAGCAATGCCGCGATACGGGACAGGATGGAATACTGGAACGCCTCGCGAAGAAGATCCGCGATCAGAGTCGCGGTACCTTCGCCGGTTTTCAGCGCGACATTGCCGGTGAATCCGTCTGTGACGATCACGTCCACGGTATCACCGGGCAGATCGCGCCCTTCCACGAAGCCGACGAAATCAAAATCGGCGCCGCGTGCGTGAGCCGAGATCAGATCATGCGCCTCGCGCAATTCAGAGCGGCCCTTATGCTCTTCGGTGCCGACATTCATCAGGCCGATGCGGGGGCGCGAAACGCCCAATCCGCTGCGCGCATAAGAGGCGCCCATCAATGCGTATTGCATCAGATCCTTGGCATCGGCGCTGATGTCTGCGCCGCCATCCATCAGCAGGTTGAACCCCTGAGGATTGCGCGATGGCCACATCACGGCGATGGCAGGGCGGTAGATGCCCGGCAGGCGGCGCAGGCGCAGAACCGACATCAGCATCAGTGCGCCGGTATTGCCGCAGGAGACACACACAGTCGCCTCGCCTGCGCGCACCGATTCCAGCGCGGACCACATCGAGGTATCCTTGCCGTGGCGGGCCACATGGGCGGGCTTGTCCTGCATTGTGACGATGCCGGGGGCATCGCGCAGCTCGCAACATCCCGCAAGTTCCCTGTGACGGGCGACCAGCGGCGCCAGCTCGGCCTTGGGGCCGTGCAGGATGAAGGCAATGTCAGGATTTTTCTGTGCGCTGGCAGCAATGCCTGCAACAACGCTGGCAGGCCCCGCGTCACCACCCATTGCGTCGACGGATATGACCGTCCTGCGGTTGGCGGCAGCAGCACCAGACCCATCAGCGGATGGGCCGGGATGGGCTGCATCCGCCGGTGTGATATCTGGACGCGCGGTCATGCGGGCGGTCTGTCCTTGATTGTGGTCCGGGCCGTGATTCTGGTCCGGACCGAGGGAGGTCAGGCCGCGTCGTCGTCCAGATCAACCTCGTCAGCCATCGCGACGATCTCGCGATCTGCGTAGTGGCCGCACGCCGAGCAGACGTGATGCGGGCGCTTCAGCTCGCCGCAATTGGGGCATTCGTTGGGGTTGGCGCCACTGAGGGCGTCATGTGCGCGGCGATTGTTGCGACGCGATTTCGATACTTTGTTCTGCTGGACGGCCATGTCGCGATCCCGATTCCTGTGGGGCCGGACTGGCCCAGTTTCCATGAGGTTGTGCGGCTCTTAGTCCGCCTTGCGGCGCCGGTTCAACCCCAAATTCCGTGAAAGCGCGAAAATACAGTGAAATACCGGCGCCGCAAGCGATATTTCGCGCTAAATGTGCGCGGCTGCAACGACCGTGCACATAGGTGGGGGCGGGCAGGAGGTGTCAGCCGTCGCTTTCCAATTTGGCTTTCAGCCCGGCTAGCCCGGCAAAGGGTTTCAGATCCTCATCCCGCAGCGGGGCGCTGCCCGGCGGTGCGGCCTGTGCGGCCATGATGCCTGCGCCATCGGCGCGCGGATAGTCCGGCAGCGCCAGCGCCAGCGCCTCGTGCAGGATGCGCGCCAGATCGATGAGGTCGCCCAGCGGCTCTTCGCTGTCGTCCTGGGGTATCTCGATCCCGTCCTCGGGCGTCGCCTCCAGCTCGGCCGGGGCGGGCATGTCCGACAGGAACCGCCGCTCGATGCGGGTATCGATGCGCGTGGTCACAGGCGCCAGCGTGGCGACGCAGGCCTGCACGGCGGTCGCGCCCAGTTCGGCGGTCAGCCGCCAGTCATGACGTCCCAGCGGCGCCAGCGTGCCGCGAAAGGTCAGCTTGCGCAGGGCCACTATTCCCAGTGCATCGGCCAGGGCGGCGCGCGCATCTGCGTCCGGCACGATATCGAAGGGTTGCGTGCGCCCCTTTGGTAGGTCGGCCACGCGCAATGTGGCGGCGTCAGTCAGCAGCTTTGCCATGGGCGGGCGCATCCTTTCTTGAACAAGGGGGTTGGCTTGATATAAGCGGGATAAAAGGCCCGGTGGGCCGATATCAAGAGGACAGTCATGTTCGGGACCGAATATTCGCTTAAAATCGCCTGCATGGCAATCGTCCTTGCCCTGATGACCGCATTGGCCGGTTGTACGGCACTGTACCAGAATCATGGATATGTGCCGCCGGAGGAGGACCTGCTACAGTTGGTTCCGGGCGTCGATACCCGTGCGACGGTTGATGAAGTGATCGGCGCGCCCTCGGTTGCGGGCATGTTGAGCGGGGGCGACTATTATTATGTGCGCAGCCGCTTCAAGGCTTACGGCATGATGCGCCCCGAGGAAATCGACCGGCAGGTGCTGGCCATCAGCTTTGACAGCCGGGGCGTCATCGCGAATATCGAACGATTCGACCTGCAAGCTGGCCGGATGGTGACATTGTCGCGCCGCGTCACCGATAGCACGGTCGCGGGCAAAGGGTTCTTGCAGCAGATGATGGGCAACTTCGGCAACCTCAATCCGGCCGACTTCTTCTAGGGCCTCGGCGGCAGCGCGGGTGTCTGCGGCGGGCACGCAGCCAGCGAACGGACCGCGCTACCTTGCGCGGCGAGCGCGCGGCGCCGACGATCTGGAGGCCGCTTGCGCGATCCGCGCGGCGGCCTTTGGTCTGGGCGCCCCCGACCGTGATCCGTTCGACGACGCCTGCATTCAAATCGTGATCGAGGACCGCCGCGCCAGTTGTCTGGTCGGCTGCTTTCGCATGTTGCCGCTGGCCAGCGGCGCGGACATCGCACGCAGCTATTCGGCGCGGTTCTATGATCTGGCGCGCCTTGCGCTCCACATGGGGCCGATGACCGAGCTAGGGCGATTCTGCGTCCGCCCCGGCTTGCGCGATCCCGATATCCTGCGCGCTGCGTGGGGCGCGGTGACCGCGCATGTCGACACGCAAGGCGTGGGAATGCTGTTTGGCTGCACGTCGTTTCGCGGCATTGATCCTGCACCCTATGCGGCGGCTTTTGCCCTGCTGGCGCAACGTCACCTTGCGCCGCCCGACTGGGCGCCGCTGCCCCGCGCGCCGCAAACCGTGCCGCTGATGCGGCAGCAGGACGCCCCCGATGCGCGCCGCGCGGTGCAGGCGATGCCGCCGTTGCTGCGCACGTATCTGGCAATGGGGGGCAAGGTCAGCGACCATGCGGTGATCGACGCGCAGATGAATACGCTGCACGTCTTTACCGGTCTGGAAATCGCGGCGATCCCGGTTGCGCGCAAGCGGTTGCTGCGCGCGGATGCCAGAGTGCCTGACGGGGGCGCTTGACGGCAGGCGTGCGGCGGGATAGCCCGCGCCCATGGCAGCACGTCCCCCCCTTTTGCAACTCAATGATATCTCCCTCACCTTTGGGGGCGATCCGATATTTTCTGACCTGTCGCTGGTCGTTCAGCCGGGCGACCGTGTCGCGCTGGTTGGCCGTAACGGGTCGGGCAAGTCCACACTGATGAAGGTGATGGCCGGGCTGGTCGAGGCCGACAGCGGCGCCCGCACTCTGGCCCCCGCCGCATCGGTCGGCTACATGGAGCAGGACCCCGACATGGCCGGTTTTGCCACGTTGGGCGATTTCGCGTCCAGCCAATTGGATCCGGCCGAGACATACCGCGTGGAAATGGCGGGCGAGGGGCTGAAATTCGACCCCGCGCGCCCGGTCGAAACCGCCTCGGGGGGCGAACGTCGCCGCGCTGCGCTGGCCAAGCTGATGGCCGAGGCCCCCGAACTGATGCTACTGGACGAGCCGACGAATCATCTGGACATCGAGGCGATCGCCTGGCTGGAGGCCACGCTGAAAGAGACGCGCAGCGCCTATGTTCTGATCAGCCACGACCGCGCGTTCTTGCGTGAACTGACGCGCGCAACCCTCTGGATAGACAGGGGAATGACGCGACGCCAAGAAAAGGGTTTCACCCATTTTGAGGAATGGCGTGACAAGGTCTGGGAAGACGAGGATCAGGCCCGTCACAAGCTGAACCGCAAGATCAAGTCCGAGGCCCGCTGGGCCGTCGAGGGTATCAGCGCCCGACGCAAGCGCAATCAAGGCCGCGTGCGTGCGCTTCAGGAATTGCGCGCCGAGCGGTCGAGTCAGATTCAGCGGCAGGGTGCGGCGGCCATGGCGCTGGATTCCGGGCCGAAATCAGGCAAGAAAGTCATTGAAGCCACAAGCATTTCAAAAGCTTACGGCGACAAGGTTCTTCTGTCGGATTTTTCGATCAAGATCCAGCGCGGCGACCGCGTGGCGCTGGTCGGTCCCAATGGCGTGGGCAAGACGACGCTCCTGAACATGCTCATGGGCACCGAGGCGCCCGATAGCGGCACGGTCAGCCTGGGCACGAACCTGCTGCCGGCGATTTTCGATCAGGCGCGCGCGCAGTTGGACCCGAATATGAGCCTGTGGGACAGCCTGACCGGTGATCCGGAGATGCGTGTGTCGGGCAAGGCGGATCAGATTCTGGTGCGCGGAATGCCGCGCCATGTGATCGGTTACCTCAAGGAGTTCCTTTTTGATGAGGCGCAAGCGCGCGCGCCCGTTCGGTCCCTGTCGGGTGGCGAAAAGGCCCGGCTGCTGCTGGCCAAGCTGATGGCGCGCGAATCGAATATTCTAGTGCTGGACGAGCCGACGAACGATCTGGATATCGAAACGCTGGATCTGCTTCAGGAGCTTCTGGACGATTACGACGGCACGATCATTCTGGTCAGCCATGACCGCGATTTTCTGGACCGCGTCGCCGCCACCACCATCGCGATGGAGGGGGATGGCCGCGCGACCGTCTATGCCGGCGGCTGGACCGATTATCGCTCGCAGCGCCAATCGACGGCGGAATGGGCGGATGCCGGTCGCAAGTCGGCCTCAAAATCCAAGACCAGTAGCGCGTCTAAAAAGGGCAAATCTGGCGCGCTCAGCTTTACCGAAAGGCATCGTCTTGCCGAACTGCCTGAGGTGATCGCCCGGCTTGAGGCCGAAATCACCAAGCTGGAAGGCCTGATGGCCGACCCCGAGCTGTTTACGCGCGAGCCGGTCAAATTCCGCAAGGCGATGGAGGCGCTGACCCATCGGCAAAAGGGACTCGCTGACGCTGAAGGGGAATGGCTGACGTTGGAGGAGAAGGCCGGCAACTGAACGCAGACGGAACCTGCGTGCCGGGGTCAGTATCACAGCCGTATTTGATACGCCTCGCGCTGCCTGCACCCGCACGGCCTGTCCCGCGCTCTGATTAGAGCGCGGACCCGACCCGGAATTGCTGGTCTAGTTGTAGGATTCGAGTGAGGTGATTATCTTTTTCAGGGCCAGTTTGCGCTTTTTGAGTTCCGCTGTTTTCAGTTGATTGGCTCCGGGGCTGCGCTGGCGGGAGGAGATCTGCGCATCAAGTGCTGCGTGCTTTTCCTTCAGGGAATTCAGATGAGCTTGCATGATAGGTAATCCTCTCTGTTAGTGCCGTACCTTCAATCTGTTTGCGGTTCAGAGCGGATTCAAGATCAACCACTGAAGATAAGCAGATACCAGCTATCGATGGGCCCGATTCCGCCGGAGAGCCGCCGCAAGGCGTTGGGGTGCCGAAGCCGACCGCATCGGGAGCGTAGTCGTGACGGGCAGGGCGGAACTGGCAGGCCTGCGCAGAAAGTCAAACCGACCCAACATGTTTTGTCTCCACCGCTTACGACGTCTGGGGGAATGTCTGGGACTCAAGCTCTCCAATGCCCCAGAGGTTTCCGATTCTTCCCAAAGCCGTTTCTTGATCGGCAATATGCAAGATTCTCATTTTCTTAAAAGAAAACGGGTATTTACGTTATAGACCTGATTTTGATTTCTGGAGCGGGTAACGGGAATTGAACCCGTAACTAAAGCTTGGGAAGCTGCCGTGATACCTTTTCACCATACCCGCCGCGACGGTCTGAATAGCATCCGCCGCGCGCCGGGTTCAAGGTGGAATCGCCACCACATGGGCGCGGGCAATGAAAAACCCGCCGAAAAAGGCGGGTCTGTCAGGCGTTGCGGATGCAGCGCTGATTTCAGCCGCCCCAGGAGCGCACCACGCCGCAATCCATATGCACGAAATTAGAGCGGGAGTATCTGCCAACACCGCCTGCACGGCATGCGATTGCCGCCTTGCTTATCTGCCCGACCGAGCGCGAGCCCAGCCGCAGATCTGCGGCCTGACCGTTCAGGTGTAGCGAATGTTTCGCCACCCCCTTGGACCGGCTGCGCAGCATCGCATTGGTCTGCGGCGACCGATATCCGGACAGCAGCGTGTAAGGCTCTGTCGTGCCCATCAGGTTATGAGCCGCGGCCATGATATCGATGGTGCGGGTGTCGATATTCTTGGCCTCGTTCCGGCGCCAATCGCGCATGAACATCGATATTTCCCGAACAGCCTCGGCGATGTATTCGCCCTCGATCCAGTAGATCGTGTCCAATTTTTCGCCCGTCCGGGGGGAAATCATGCGCAGTCGGCGAACATCACCGGCACCGCGCAAGAGGCTGAATGCGTTAGCATATGAGGGGGCCGCCACTACAGCGGTTGCCGCGAATGCGCCTAGCAGCGCACGCCGCGACAGGCCTGCCGGTTTAGATTGGGTCATAGGTTTTTTGCCTGTCCGTCGCTTCAGTTTCTTTCCCGCACAAGGCGGGCGTTCATCTCATCCCCGGATGCAGGTGTACCTATGACATATTAAGAATCGCTAACCAAGACGCGGGTTCCCGAGAAACCTTTGTTCAACAGATTTCGGCATAAATCCGCGCAATCACCGCGAGCTGTGGCATTTTTGCAGTGGCGTGATGCGAAATCGCCGCAGCTTATCCAGCGACCCGTCGCTCGCGCAAAATTCAATGGACATCGGGCCGTGGGGCGGGCTGATTGCGCAAAATTGCGATATGATTGTTCAGGTTACATGAAGCGCGCGATCAGATTACGGGGTATCCGATGAACTTTGCCGCCACTTTGACGTCCAGACTATGCGCGGCGACCGCCGGTAGACTGACCAAGCGCATGCTGATGCCTGCGGCCATCGCCCTGCTGACGTTGGGCGGTCCGCAGGGCGCCGCGGCCGGGGTGACGGCGTTTAAACAGGCGGTCGCCGAGGGTGCTGCGCGCGACGATGATCTGTCGGCCTACTATCGCGCCAACGGTTACGGTGCCATCTGGACCGGAGCGGGCGAGGCGGACCGTGCGCGCCGCCAGGCACTGCTTCAGGCGATTGACGCGGCGGGCGCGCATGGCCTGCCTGCGCGGCGTTATGATGCGGCGGGCCTGATGCAGATGATGCAAGGCGCGCGCACGCCGCGTGATCTGGGCGCGGTCGAGATCGCGATGTCGCGTACGTTCTTGCGGCTGGCACATGATATGCAGACCGGCATGCTGACCCCCGCAAGTATCGACAAGGGGATGGTGCGCAAGGTGCCGACCCGGTCGGCGGATGATCTGCTGAACAGCTTTGCTGCGTCCAACCCTCGGGGCTTCTTCCGCGGGCTTGTGCCCAAGTCGGGCGAATATGCGCGCCTGATGCGCGAAAAGACCCGGCTTGAGGGCTTGCTGGCCACCGGCGGCTGGGGACCGACAGTGCCCGCATTGTCGCTGGCGCCGGGCCAGACGGGGGCGGACGTCGTTGCGCTGCGCAACCGCCTGATGCGCATGGGCTATCTGCCGCGCACGGCGTCGGGCAGCTACGATATTGCGATGCAGCAGGCCGTTCAGCAGTTTCAGGAGGCGCATGGTCTTGTCCCCGACGGGACAGCCGGCGAATCTACGATGGTCGCAATCAACGCTCCGATTTCTCAGCGCCTGCCGATGATTCTGGTCGCGATGGAGCGGGAACGCTGGCTGAGTGGTCCGCGCGGCAAGCGCCACATTCTGGTCAACCTGACGGATTTCAGCGCCCGCATCATGGATGACGACCGCCTGACCTTTGAAACCCGCGCCGTGATCGGCAAGAATCTCAGCACCCATCAAAGCCCCGAATTTTCGGACGAGATGGAGTATCTGGAAATCAATCCGGTCTGGAACGTCCCGCGCTCGATCGCAGTCAGCGAATACCTGCCGCAAATGCAGCGCAATCGTGGCGCGGCGCGGCACCTGAAGCTGTATAATTCACGCGGCCAAGAGGTGAGCCGTGCCAATGTCAACTTCAACGCCTACAACGCGCGCACCTTTCCGTTCGCTCTGAAACAGCCACCGTCGACGCGCAATGCGCTGGGGCTGGTCAAGTTCATGTTCCCGAACAAATATAACATCTACCTGCACGACACGCCGTCCAAAAGCCTGTTTCAGCGCAATGTGCGCGCGTTCAGCCACGGCTGCATCCGTCTGCAGGAACCCTTTGATTTCGCCTATGAACTCCTGTCGCGGCAGGAGGATAACCCCAAGGCGTATTTCGACCGCATCCGGAACTCGGGTCGCCAGACGCGCGTCAACCTGGAGCAGAAGGTGCCGGTGCATATTATCTACCGCACGGCGACCGTTCCCGCCAAGGGGCCGACCCAGTATCGTGACGATATCTATGGCCGGGACGCCAAGGTATGGGATGCCCTGCAAAAGGCAGGGGTTTCGCTGCCTGCGCATCAGGGCTAGATATCGCACCGTCACAAGAGGGTGCAGCATGTCCTACACGATTGATCAGATTGCCAAGGCGCTTGGGGTCGAGGCCCTCGGTGCGACAGATATACGGGTTACGGCCCTGGCCGAGCCTGCCGATTCCGGGCCAGACCATCTGGCGCTGGCCACCCGGCCCGACTATGCCGCTGCGCTGCCGCAGGGCGCCGCCCGCGCGGCCCTAGTGTGGGAGGGCGCGGACTGGCAGGCGCTGGGGCTGGAGGCCGCGATCATCGCGCCGCGTCCGCGCTATGCCATGTCGGGCCTGACCGCGATGATGGATCCGGGCGAAGGATGGGGCGACGGTATCCATCCCAGCGCCGTGATCGACGACACCGCGCAGCTGGGGATCGGCGTGCATGTCGGCCCGCTGACGGTGATCGGCCCGCGCGCACAGATCGGTGCAGGCTGCCGGATCGGCCCGCAGGTCACGATCGGGGCCGATGCGGTGATCGGCGAGAATGGCCTGATCCGTGAAGGTGTGCGCATCGCCGCCCGCGTGCGGATCGGGGCACGCGTCATTCTCAACCCCGGCGCAGTGGTGGGGGGCGACGGCTTCAGCTTTGTCACCCCCGAGAAAAGCAGCGTTGAATCCGTGCGTGAAACCCTTGGCGATCAGGGCGGCGCGGGGGCGCAGTCTTATGTGAGGATTCACAGTCTGGGATCGGTACGGTTGGGCGACGATGTCGAAGTGGGTGCGAATGCGGCCATCGACCGTGGCACGGTGCGCGACACGGTGATCGGTGACCGTACCAAGATTGATACGCTGGTGATGGTCGCCCATAACGTGGTGGTTGGCACCGATACGCTGCTGTGCGGTCTGGTGGGCGTCGCCGGATCGTCACGGATTGGTAACAATGTCGTGCTAGCAGGGCAGGTGGGCGTAGGTGATAACCTGTTCGTCGGGGACAATGTGATCGCCGGCGGCGGCACCAAGATCCTCAGCAACGTGCCCGCCGGGCGCGTCGTACTGGGCTATCCCGCGATGAAGATGGACAACCACATCGACATGTACAAACATATGCGCCGTCTGGGCCGCATGGTTGCCGATGTCGCAGCCCTGAAGAAAGCTGTTTTCAAGCCTGACCAGAGTGACTAAAGCCATGCCGTTATCCCAAGGAGCCACGCCATGACCATACCCGAGCGTGTGATTGCCATCATCGCAAATCAGGCCATGCTGGAGCCGTCCGACGTGACGCTGGACAGCAGCCTTGAGGATCTGGGTATCGATTCCCTTGGTCTTGTCGAAAGCATCTTTGCGATTGAGGAGGCGTTCGACATTACCATTCCCTTCAACGCGAACGAGCCGTCGGCAGGCGATTTCGAAATCTCGACGGTTGGTGCCATTGCGGCCGGCGTTCAACGGCTGGTCGCCGAACAGTCGTGAAACGTGTCGTCATAACCGGCGCGGGTACGATCAACGCGCTTGGCAAAGACGTCGTTACCACGCTAGAGGCGATGCGCGAGGGGCGCTGCGGGATCAGCAATCTGGAGTTCCGCGATGTCGAGCGCCTGTCAATCCGCATTGGCGGTCAGGTCAAGGAATATGACCCCGAGTCTGCTTTCACCCGCCAGCAATTGGCGCTTTATGACCGGTTCACGCAGTTCACCATGGTTGCCGCGCGGCAGGCCGTCGCGCAATCGGGCCTCGAATTCAACGATGAACTGTCGCTGCGGGCGGGCGTCATTCTGGGCAATTCCGGCGGTGGGATGACCACGCTGGATGAAAACTACCGCACCGTTTACGAGGACGGCAAAAACCGCGTGCACCCGTTCGTGGTGCCCAAGCTGATGAACAATGCCGCAGCCAGCCATGTGTCGATGGAGTGGGGGCTGCATGGTCCGTCCTACACCGTGTCGACGGCCTGCGCATCGTCAAACCACGCGATGGCGCAGGCGTTTCAGATGGTGCATGGCGGGCAGTCCCCCGTGATGCTGACCGGCGGATCGGAATCGATGCTGTGCTTTGGCGGGGTCAAGGCGTGGGAAGGTCTGCGCGTCATGTCCAAAGACGGCTGTAGACCGTTCTCGGCCAACCGTAACGGCATGGTGCAGGGCGAGGGGGCCGGCATCTTCGTCTTTGAGGAATATGAACACGCCCGCGCGCGCGGCGCCGACATCATGGCCGAAATCGTCGGCTATGCCATGTCCTCGGACGCGTCGGACATCGTCATGCCCTCCAAGGAGGGCGCGGCGCGCACCATCACCGGGACGCTGCGCGATGCGCGGCTGAATCCCGAGGATGTGGGCTATATCAACGCGCATGGCACGGGCACGGCGGCCAATGACAAGACGGAATGTGCCGCCGTGGCGGCCGTATTTGGGCGCCACGCGGACAAGTTGATGATGTCGTCCACCAAATCCATGCATGGCCATCTGATCGGCGGCACCGGCGCGGTCGAACTGCTGGCCTGCATCATGGCCGTGCGCGACGGAATCATCGCGCCCACGATCAACTACGACGAGCCGGACCCCGAATGCGCGCTGGACGTCGTCCCGAATGAGGCGCGCGAGGCGCATGTCGATGTGGCGCTCAGCAATGCCTTTGCCTTTGGCGGGCTAAACGCCGTTCTGGCGCTGCGCCGGGCGGAGTAGGCGCGGCCCGTTTTCCCAAAGATTGTGTAAATTCGTGGCGCCTTCGGCTGTTCTGGTCGAAATCGACCTCTGGTGCCGAAGCCCTTTTGCAGTGGGTGAGGAGGCGTGCGAAGTTGCGCGACTCTGCCGGTTTGGTGTAATTTCGAGGGACATCAGACCGAAAGGGGCGCGCATGAAACTCATGACACTGATTATGGCGCTTTCGCTGACCTCAGTCGCTGCCGGCGCGCAGCAACTGGATGTGGAGTTCCAAATTGTCGAGGATGGCCACGCGGCCGGATGTCTGGGGGCCATGGTTGTGGGGCTGAATCCGAACGGGGACGGTTTCCTGTCGGTGCGGACCGGGCCGGGGACGAATTACCGCAAGATTGACGAACTGTATAACGGGAACTCGGTTCGGCCCTGCGCCAAGGAAGGGGCATGGTGGGGTGTCTACTATGGCCAGCCACGCCGCAAAGGCTGGGTGCACGGAAACTGGCTTGGAAACTGGGCGGGCTGACATGCCTCTGGGCACGTCTGTCCGTCGACGGCCTCATTCGGTCAGCCATATCGCGCGCGTCGCGCAAACGTCAGGTGCCATAAGTTAGTAAAAAGGGCAGGCCCTTCAGCCCACCCTCCTTGTTAGTTGCGATCGTGATTTTCGATCACTCGGTGAACGTACCGACCGCGTCATACCCGGCGGTGAACCCGTTTAGCGAGATGTTGATCTTGACCTTTTGGTCGGGTGCCTGCGCGGGCACCAACACCATCTGCGCCTTGGCTCCTTTTTTGAAGACGGCGATGTCCTGCTCGGTCATGCCGATCTGCGCGACGCAGCCGGCCTCGGTGCAGACACGGTAGGGATAGCTTTTGGCGGTGCCGCCATCGACGGAGATCTTCAGCTCTTCGGTCAGCAGGGTAATCAGCGGCACGATCGCTGTGGCGCCTGCCACGGCGGGCGCCTGACCCGAGATGCGGAAGATACTGAATTCGGCGACGGGATTGCCGCCCTCTTCGCGCAGCAGCTGATACAGCTGGCAAGGATCGTCCCCATCGGCATTGCGGAAGCAGCGCAGGCTCCAGTCGCCGAACTTTTCCTTGATGTAGACGGGAGGTTCTTTTTCAGCGACTTCGGTTCCGGTCGCAAAGGCCTCGCCCTCGGTGGCAGGCGCATCTGCCGGAGTGTCTGTCGGCGCGTCGGCAGGCGCAGCGGCTGCATCCGTGCCGGTTGCGTCCGTGCCAGCCGCATCCGCAGCACCGGTGTCGGGCGCCGTCTCTTCGGTCGCGGCGGCAGCACCCTCGGCGGCCGCAGCATCGCCCGTGGCAGTGTCTTGTGCGAAGGCCGCGCCGGCCAAGCCAAGCGCTGCTGCCAAGGACAGAATGGAAAGTGAGTTTTGCATGATTTCCCCGTCGTCATTGTAGGTTACAAGGCGACCTAACATGCCGCGCCGCAACTGTCAGGATCAAATCGCAAATCCAGCCACGGCGCATGGCGGAATTCCGCGTGGCCCAGGCACCCGCCAACATATGGGATCGGACGTAGAAAAGGGGCCTTGCGGCCCCCTTTCGCGTCTCCCCGCCGGACTTGGCCGACTTAATAATTGAGGCCGACGCTACGGCAGCAATGAATCATCGTCAACAGTCAAAATGAACGCAAATTCGATGTGAAAATGGCCGCACCCGAAGGCGCGGCCACACTGACAGGAAGGAAGTCACCCCGGCGCCGGAAGGACATGCAGCACCGGGCTGAATTTGATAGTGGCACGAAGAGGTTAAGAATGTATGGTCGCGTGGCACGCAGCAGCATCGGCACAATCGGGGGCGGCATTTTGGGCAACGGCATTTTCATCGGCGGCGGCGGGCCGGACTATTCACAGGGGCAGACCCTCAGCCTGAAATACGCCAACCGGCACGGGCTGATCGCGGGCGCCACTGGCACCGGCAAGACGGTAACGCTCCAGATCCTGGCCGAGGGGTTTTCAAACGCGGGCGTGCCGGTCTTTCTGTCGGACGTGAAGGGCGATCTGTCGGGCCTTGCCAAGGCGGGCAGCGCTGATTTCAAATTGCACGAGGCGTTCACCAATCGGGCGGCCACAATTGGGCTGAAGGATTACAGCTACGCTGCCTTTCCCGTCACGTTCTGGGATCTTTTCGGCGCACAAGGCCACCCGGTGCGCACTACGCTGGCCGAAATGGGGCCGCTGCTGCTGAGCCGTCTGATGGAACTGAGCGAGGCGCAGGAGGGGATCATGAACATCGCCTTTCGCGTCGCGGACGAAGAGGGGATGCCGCTGCTCGACCTCAAGGATTTACAGGCGTTGCTTGTCTGGGTGGGCGAAAACCGCGCCGCGCTGTCGCTGCGCTATGGCAACGTGTCGGTGCAGTCGGTCGGTGCGATCCAGCGTCAGCTGATGGTGCTGGAAAATCAGGGTGGCACGCAGCTGTTCGGCGAGCCTGCACTGGATCTGGCGGATCTCATGCATATCGGCGCGGATGGGCGCGGGCGGATCAACATTCTGGCGGCAGACAAGCTGATGGGATCGCCGCGCCTTTATGCGACCTTCCTGTTGTGGTTGTTGTCCGAACTGTTCGAGACGCTTCCCGAAATTGGCGATCCCGACAAGCCCAAGCTGGTGTTCTTCTTTGACGAGGCGCATCTGCTGTTCGACGACGCCCCCAAGGCGCTGGTCGACAAGGTCGAGCAGGTCGCGCGCCTGATCCGCTCCAAAGGGGTTGGCGTCTATTTCATCACCCAGAACCCCGATGACGTGCCCGAGGATATTCTGGGCCAGTTGGGCAACCGGGTACAGCACGCGCTGCGTGCCTTCACCGCGCGCGATCAAAAGGCGCTGAGCCGCGCAGCAGAGACCTACCGCCCGAATGACCGGTTCAGCACCATCGATGCCATTCGCGATGTCGGCGTTGGCGAGGCCGTGACATCCATGCTGGAGGACAAGGGCGTGCCCGGCATCGTCGAACGCACGCTGATCCGCCCGCCATCGTCGAAACTGGGGCCGATCGATGAGACCGCGCGCCGCGCCGCGATGCAGGCCTCGCCGGTGGTGGGGAAATACGAGACGCTGATCGATCGCGAATCCGCCTATGAGATACTCAAGGCCCGCGCCGAATCTGCCGCCCACGACGCGGCCGAGGCCGAAGAGGCCGCGCAGGAGCAATCGTCCGCCCAGCGGGACTTCAATGCCGGGCGCCGCTACACTGGTGCCCGCGTCGGCCGCTCGACCGCGCAGCCGCGCCGGGGAGGCATCGGCAACGAGCTGGGCAAAGCCGTCGGCAATGCGGTCCTGCGCGAGCTAAAGGGCACGACCGGACGGCGCATTGTGCGTGGTATCCTTGGTGGGCTGTTCAAGGGCCGCTGAAGGCCGCGTTGACGGGGGCGGCTGCCCATCAGGCTACTGGCGTATTCCACGGCAGGCGTCTAATCTGTTGCCAAGTGGGAAAAATTCAGGAGTTCGCCGTCATGGTAAGCCGCAAACCAACAGTCAGCAAACCAAAGCCCAAGGGCACAAAACCCGCCCGCGCCAGCGCAGTGCCGCCCCAGACGTCGGCCACCCGTCGCCCACTAGCGGACGCAGCCCCGGCGACGCCCAAATCGGGCCGCGCGCAACAGTTTGAAGTTGCGGATGACGGCACCGTCCCCCTTAAAAAGCAGGAATTGATCGCCACGGTTGTCGAGCGGTCGGATGTGCCCAAGAAATATGCCAAACCCGTTGTCGAGGCGATGCTGGCCGTCCTGGGCGAAGCGCTGGGCGAGGGGCGCGATTTGAACCTGCAACCCATGGGCAAGATCAAGCGCAAGCGCATGAAGGACACCGGCAAGGCGCGCGTGATCGTCGCCAATATCCGCCAGCCGAATGCGCCCGGGGCAGGCGATGACGCGCTCGTCCGTCCGGCAGCGGCGGTGCATCCGCAAGGGGGCAAGGATCAGGCGAAGAAGCGCGGAAAAGAAGCGGTTGCAGACGACGCCGAGTGACGCTAAAAACCGGCGAAAGGGTGATTAGCTCAGTGGTAGAGCGCTTCGTTCACATCGAAGATGTCAGGGGTTCAAGTCCCTTATCACCCACCATTTTCCATTCGTTTCAGGTGCTTGAAGTATGAGTGTATCGCTGCGCCATGACTGGCCGGATCTGTGGTTCCTGCGGCATGGGCAAACCGAATGGAATGCGGCCGGCCGCATTCAGGGGCGGCTGGATTCTCCGCTGACAGCCATGGGTAGGCTGCAAGCGCAGATGCAGGCAGGTCTGGTTGGCGACGCGCTCGGCGAAGTAGCGGCAGGGCGTGGTGGCATCTACGTCTCGCCACTGGGCCGGGCCCGTCAGACGGCGGCGATCGCGCTGGCAGGGCATCCCGTCATCATTGACCCGCGTCTGGCCGAGATCGGCGCAGGCGCGTGGGAGGGTCGGCAGAAGGCCGACCTGCCGCAGCGCGACAATGATCTGCTGACCTATACATCCGCCCCGCAGGGCGAAACGCTGGAACAATTGATCGCCCGCGTTCAGGGCTTTGCCGACAGCCTTGCCGGGCCTGGCATCGTGGTTGCCCATGGCCTGTGGGGGCAGGTGCTGCGCGGCTTGACCAAAGGGCTGGAGCCGGGCGACATGGGCGCGCAGGATAACGGGCAGGGCTGTATCTATCATCTTAGCCAAGGGCGCGAGACGCGGCTGGATGCGCCTGACTAGAGGTAAGCGGCGTTTGTTCTACGGATCAAGGGGGTCACGGCACGCAATGCCGATACAGACCGCACTTTGCCGGGCGCAGATGTCAAACCACCCTTGCCAGACGCAGCGCTTGACGCTAGAGGGGTCGCGCGGGTGATTAGCTCAGTTGGTAGAGCGTTTCGTTTACACCGAAAATGTCGGGGGTTCGAGCCCCTCATCACCCACCATCCCCGACTCGCCCTGCCACGCCGCGCCGGTCGGTGTCGGCTTTGCATCAAAGGCGCCCTCAAACGATGAGTTCCGGCGCCCGGTTTTCCCCTTCCCCGCAGCATTGCACTAGGTTACACCCGCGCTACTTCGGTCCCGGCTGTCATACGTCTGGATAATAGGGAACTACGATGCGGCGCCCCGGCGCCAATGTCGTGACTGCCCCCGCAACTGTAGGCGGTAAGCGAAGCCGGACACATGTCACTGCCGCACGAAGCGGCGGGAAGGCCCGGCCAAGCGTTGACCCGCAAGTCAGGAGACCTGCCGAAGTGCTCACCCTGTCCGGACGCGGGGCGCGTCGTGGACAACGGAGTCTTCCGGTGTGGTGGCATTTCGCCGCCTGCGGAGGGGCCGTCGTGTCATTCCGCATGCAACTCTTACGACCTGCATCGCCGTATTCCGGCGGCCCGGAGACATATATGAAACGCTCTTTTCTCACTTCCACCGTCCTGACCGCCACGGGCCTGAGCTTTACCGGCGCGCTGATCGCCGCCGCCGCCGCAGCGCAACAGACCTATGATCTGGGCACCATCGTGCTATCGTCCAGCCTCACCCCCGTAGAACTGGGCCGCACCGGCGCCACTGTTGAGGTGCTTGAGGGGGATCAGGTAGGCAAGAATGACATCTCGGTCATCAACCGGCTGGACCGTTTGCCGGGTGTCAGTTCCACCTCGGACGGTGGGCTTGGTGCCAGGGGCGGCATCCAGATCCGCGGACTGCCCGCGCGCTATGTGGGCGTTCGGATCAACGGCATCGACGTGGCTGATCCGGCGAGCACCCAGAATCAGTTCAATTTCGGCGGGTACACCTCGTCAGGCGTTCAGCGTATCGAGGTGCTGAAGGGGTCGCAATCGGCGCTCTACGGCTCCGAGGCGATAGCCGGTGTTGTGAATATCTTGACATATGTACCCGAAGATCTTGGGTTTTCCGGCCAGGCCAATGTCGAGGCGGGTACGTATAATACCTATTCCGGCGCGCTCAGCGTGGGCTATAGATCAGAGCGCGGGTTTGTCGCGCTTAGCTATGGTCGGGTCAAAACTGATGGGTTTTCTTCTCAGAGCTTCAACACCGAAGATGACGGGTTCGAGCAGACAACCATAGATCTGACCGCCGAATATAACGTGACCGCCGCGTTCACCATTGGTGCTGCCCTGCATTACCGTGACAGCACGCTGGATATCGACCGCAGCAGATTTTCCGATGATGCGACCGGCATCAACTATTTCACCGAAAAGGGCGCGCGGTTTTTTGCGACGCTTGAAACCGGCGCAATCACCCACACGCTAAGCTATAGCTATTTCGAGGTCGACCGCGACGATCCGGGCGGATTTACCACCACTTTCACGGGCGAGCGTCAGAATGTGTCCTACTTGGGCAGTGCCGAACTGAGCGCGCGCGCGATTTTGAACTTTGGCGCCGAGTATACGGAGGAAAAATTCACCTCGGGCGCGTCGCGTGGGTCCGAGGATGACACTGCCGTCAATGGCGAGCTGCTGTTCAGCCCGGCGGACAACATCGATATATCTGCCGCCCTGCGACATGACGACGATTCAAGCTTTGGCGGCCAGACGACCGGTAGGCTTGCGGCAGTCTGGCGCCCGATCGAGGATCTGGCATTCCGCGCCGTCTATGGCACCGGCTATCGCGCGCCGTCGCTGTACGAGAGGTTCGGACCATACGGTGTCGCCTCGCTCCAGCCTGAGGAGAGCAGCAGCTATGAGTTGGGCGTCGAGAAAACCTTTGGCGCGGTCGGTTACGTCAAGGCGACATTGTTTTACACCGACATTGATGATCTGATCGACTACGATCCGAACTCCACCGCTTGCGGCAACATGTTCCCCGGCTGTTACAGTCAGGTGCCGGGCACGACGACGTCCAAGGGCATCGAGCTGTCGGGTGAATATGCCCTGACGTCCGGCCTGACCCTGTTTGGCGCCTATACATACACTGACGCCAAGAACGACGGCGCGCGCCTGGAGCGCACGCCCAAGCATGACGTCACGCTGGGTCTGTCGAACGATTTCACCGATCGGTTCTCCGGCTATGTGGACCTGCGCCATGTCGCCGATGTGGTGCCTAGCGCATTCGCCCCTGCGGGTCACAAGGTCGGCGACTACACTTTGGTCGGCGCCGGAGTCTCCTATGACGTCACGGACGACGCCGCGCTGTACCTGCGTGTCGAGAACCTCTTTGACGAGGATTACGAGACGGCGGGCGGCTACAACCAACCGGGTCGCGCGGCCTACGTTGGGCTTCGTGCGAGCTTCTGATCGTATAAGCCGGATCGCTGCGCGCGCCGTATTGGCGGGCGCGGCGGTGCTGTTTTCGGTGCCGCTGTCGGCGGCGCCGCAGCGGGTCGTGTCGATCAACCTGTGCACCGACCAGTTGGCAATGCTGCTGGCCGCCCCCGGCCAATTGATATCGGTCAGCCGCATTGCGCTGGATCCGCGCGTTTCGTCCATGGCTGCCGAGGCTGCGCAGTATCCCATCAACGCCAGCCGCGCCGAAGAGGTGCACGGCATGCGGCCCGATCTGGTCGTGGCGGGCGAATACACCAGCCGCGATACGGTGGCGCTGCTGCGACGGTTGGAAATCGACGTGGTACAGTTCGGCATTGTCCGTTCGCTGGACGAGGTGCGCGCGCGTATCCGGCAGATGGGCGCGGCGCTGGGCCGCGAGGCGGCGGCGCGCGCGATGATCGCGCAGTTCGACGCCGATCTTGCACATCTGCGGGCGGATCTGGACGGTGGGCTTGCACCCGGCCCGGACGCGCCGCGCGCTGCGATGTATTCGGCCAACGGATACACGTCTGGCGACAAAACCCTGTCGGGTGAGATTCTAGCCGCTGCCGGGCTGCGGAACGCGCCGGGCGAAGAGGGCTATGGCTATGGCAAGCTGCCTCTGGAAATGCTGGCGATGCTTCAGCCCGACCTTGTCATCACCGCGCGGCGCTATCCGCGCGGCTCGCGGGCAGAGGAGATCATGGACCACCCCGTCGTCGAAATGCTAAGCGGGCAGGCCGCCCGCGCTGTGATGAGCGATCAGGACTGGGTCTGTGGCACCCCCTTCGTACTGCGCGCGATTGCCGACATGGCCGCCGCCCGCCGCAAGGCAGTGGCTGATTTGAAAACCGGCGTGGAGGCAGACAAATGAACCGTGTGATGATCGCCCTTGCACTGCTGGCCGCGGCACTGTTCTCCGCATCGCTGCTGGTCGGCCCTGCGGGCCTGCCGGTGGGTGATAGTCTGGTCGCGCTCTGGCAGGGGGGCGACGGGCCTGTGGCGATGGTCATGCGCCAGATTCGCCTGCCGCGCGCCATCCTTGCGCTGATGATCGGCGCCAGCCTTGGGCTTGCCGGGGCGGCGATGCAGGGCTATCTGCGCAATCCGCTGGCCGAGCCGGGGCTGATCGGGGTGTCGGGCTCTTCCGCGCTTGGGGCGGTGCTGGCGATCCATACAGGCGCGGCGGCGATGTGGTCGCTGGGCCTGCCTCTGGCGGCGCTTGGCGGGGCACTGGCCGGTGTCGCGCTGGTCATGGGGTTGGCCGGGCCACGTGGTGGATCGCTGACGCTGATCCTGGCGGGGATCGCGATTTCGGCGCTGGCCGGCGCGCTGACGTCGCTCGTGCTGAACCTGTCGCCGAATCCCTTTGCCGCAAATGAGATCGTGTTCTGGATGATGGGGTCGCTGGCGGATCGTTCGATGACGCATGTCTGGCTGGCGGCGCCGCTGATGGCGGTAGGCTGGGTGTTGATCGGCACGTTGGGCAGGGGCCTTGACGCGCTGACGCTGGGCGAGGATGCGGCGGGCGCCATGGGGGTAAACCTGCCCCGGATGCGAATCGTTCTGGTGCTGGGCACGGCTTGCGTCGTTGGGGCGTCCACGGCGGTTGCCGGGGCCATCGGCTTTGTCGGGCTGGTGGTGCCGCATATCCTGCGGCCCTTTGTTGGCGCGCGGCCCTCGCGTCTGCTGTGGGCGTCGGCGCTGGGGGGCGCGGTGATGCTGCTGGTTGCCGACATCGCCGTGCGGATCATCCTGCCGACGCAGGATTTGAAACTGGGCGTGCTGACTGCACTGGTCGGCGCGCCGGTCTTCCTGCACCTGATCTACAAGACGCGGAGGGACGGGATATGAGCCTGCTGTCGCTGTCGGAGTTGGGCGTCATATTGCGCGGGCGCCCGGTGATTTCGGGCGTTACGCTGGACATTGCGCCCGGTGAATTTGTTGGCCTGATCGGTCCCAATGGTGCGGGCAAGACGACACTGATGCGAGCGGCGCTCGGCCTGATCCCGGCGGCGGGGCACAGCGCGCTTGGCGCGCTGCCGCCCGCGCAGCGCGCCAAACTGGCCGCATGGATGCCGCAATCGCGCGAGATCGCGTGGCCCGTGACCGTCGAGACACTAGTCATGCTGGGCCGGGTGCCTCACCTGGGCGCAGGCCAGCGCACGACACCGGCTGATCGCGCCGCCGTCGAATCTGCCATCGCGCAGATGGGGCTGGGGCCGCTGCGCCATCGCGCCGCGACCCGCCTGTCGGGCGGCGAGGCGGCGCGCGCCCTGATCGCGCGCGCATTGGCGCAGGAAACCCCACTGCTGATGGCGGACGAGCCGACCGCCGGGCTTGACCCCGCGCACCAGATTTCCACGATGGAAACATTCGCCGCGCTTGCCGCGCAGGGCAAATCCTGTCTTGTGTCCCTGCACGATCTGGGGCTTGCAGTGCGCCATTGCACGCGTCTGATCCTGCTGGGAAAGCGCGGCGGGCAGGGCTGCGTGGTGGCCGACGGCCCGCCCGCCGACGTGCTGACGCCTGAGCGGTTAGAGGAGGTGTTCGGTATCACCGCAGCCTATCTGCACACTGCCGACGGTCCCCTGTTTCAGCCGCTCCGGATTACGCGATGAGCGCGCTTGTTCTGGATGCGCCTTGGCTGGAGTTTGATCTGGGGGGGCAGATGCGGGTGCTCAGCTGGGCAGTCAATCGCCCCGGTCTGGTGACAGCGCGCCGCATCCTGTGGCGCGAGGTGCGCAATGCGGACCTGCCGCGGGATCTGGACGTGTTGGAGTGGCTGCATGGCCAGCTTACCGCGCGCGGCGCGCTGGACGCGGTGACCTTCCTGACCTCCCGCGACATCCGCTATCACCATATGGCCGAGGCCGAGGTTGGCACCGTGCGCGCCACTGCTATCGCGACTGTGGGTCTGTCGAACGCCGAGCGGATCGGCCAGCGCATGGATCGCGGCGGGCGCGATTGGGGTACGATAAACGTTGCCTTGCAGCTGGACGCCGGGCCGGGCGTGGGCCCGACCGATGCGGCCCTGATCGAGACGCTCAGCATCGCCGCCTCCGCGCGCACGGCTGCGGTGATGGAGGCCGGGCTGGACCTGCCCTCGGGCCGCGCCACCGGAACCGGGACCGACTGTATCGCCGTTGCGGCGCGCGCCGGGGGCATCGCCTATGCGGGCATGCACACCGAACTGGGCGAAGCCGCGGGCAGGGCGGTGCATGACGCCGTCACGGCCGGCGCGCGTGCGTGGATGCAGCAAACGCGCCCGAATCTGGGTATCGACGTTGCCCCGGCAGATTGATGCTATTTTGCGCCAACTGCCGCTTGACGCCCCTGATCTTGCCGACTAAAGACGTGCAACGCTTGGCGGGCAACGGCCCACGGGCGCGCAGTGGGCGGTTGTAGCTCAGTTGGTTAGAGTACCGGCCTGTCACGCCGGGGGTCGCGGGTTCGAGCCCCGTCAACCGCGCCATCACTGCATTTTTCCAGACTGATCGTTGTGCAAATCACTCTCAATCCGGACCCCTGCGGGGCTGTTGGTTGCGGGGAGGAAAATCTTGCAGGCCATGCCGGAAACCGGTCATTTCACCATTGACGGCCCCGGGTGGCTCGACTAATCCAAACCCCACGCGCGGTTGTAGCTCAGTTGGTTAGAGTACCGGCCTGTCACGCCGGGGGTCGCGGGTTCGAGCCCCGTCAACCGCGCCATTTTTTCCTTTACCCGCATTTTTCCCACTCAGGGGCGATACCCACGGTGCAGGGATTTTTCTGGCGTCAGGGCATCGGGCCAGCCGATGAACCGCTCGACCGCATACAGCCCGATACAGACCGCAATGATCGCCAGCACGAATTTCACCCGGCCGGCACTGGGAGGGTTCTGTGCCCAGCGTGTGGCACGAAGTAGCCAGCGGGTGTTCATAGCGGGGCGCCCGAACACTGCATGAAGTTCGGCGCGCAGTGATCTGATTGTAAATCTGAAATACTGCCAATCATAGTGATGCCTCCACAGCCCCGGCGTCAGTAATGCCCTGCGCCCCTTGTCTTTTGCGTGCCAGTCTATGACATAGGGCGTACCTGTCACGTGAAAACACCGGAGCGGTCCTTGCCTATCCATTCCGAAACCCGCCACATGCCCTACACCGCTCAGCAGATGTACGATCTGGTCGCCGATGTCGGGAACTATCCGGAATTTTTACCGTGGAATTCAGCGGCCCGCGTCAAAAGCCGCACCGCGCAGCCGGATGGCAGCGAGGTGATGGAGGCCGATCTTGTCATCAGTTTCAAGGTCTTTCGCGAGAAGTTCGCCAGCCGGGTCGTACTATGGCCTGCAGACCGAAAGATTGATACGAAATATCTGGATGGTCCGTTCAAGCACATGATTTCCAACTGGAAATTTACTGATACCAAAGACGGTTGCGCGGTGGATTTCCACGTCGATTTCGAATTTCGCAATCGTCTGCTGCAATCGGCGGCGGGGCTGTTTTTCTACGAGGCGATGCAACGTATCGTCCGCGCGTTTGAGCGGCGCGCGCACGCGTTATATGGCTGAGCCGTCTTTGAGCGCCGCCATCAGCAGCGCGAGCGCGTGATCACAGGCGGCGCGGCGCACGCCCGAGCGCCCCAATGCGCCGAAATCCTGCATCTCTACGCGAGCCTGAGCGCCTGCGCGCGCGATGCCAAAACAGACGCGCCCTTCCGGCTTTGACTCCGATCCGCCGGGCCCGGCGATGCCGGTGATCGACACTGCCAGTTGCGCCTTGGAATTGCGCAGCGCACCTGCGGCCATTTCCCGCGCGACCTCGGTACTGACCGCGCCATGTGCGCGCAGCGTTTCGGGTACCACACCTAACATTTGGATTTTCGCGTCATTCGAATAGGTTACAAATCCACGTTCAACCACGTCCGAACTACCCGGCACGCTTGTGAGCGCGGCCATCACCATGCCGCCGGTGCAGCTTTCGGCGGCGGCGATCATCACGCCTGCCGCCCGCGCGCGCGCCAGCAGATCGGCGACATTCATATCGCCAAAACCAAATGCGACAGCGCCGCCAGCACGATTACGCAAATGGCGGCGAACACGCCTGCGATCACATCGTCCAGCATGACGCCCAGCGGCGTATGCCGCCGATCTGCCCACCCGATTGGGCCGGGCTTGAATATGTCGAACAGGCGAAACAGAACGAACGCCGCGATCCAGCCGGGCCAGAGCCCAAAGATCGACGCGCCCACATGCCAAGCGCCAAAGGACAGTGGCAGCAGGGCGACCCACTGGCCGACCACCTCGTCAACGACCACGTAGGACGGGTCAGGATCGTCCTGCCAGCGCGTGATCTGCGTGGTCGCCCACAGCCCTTCAAAGAAAATCGCGATGATCGCGATGATCAGCAACCAGGGCCCACCAATCAGATGCAGCAGCGCCGCCATCGGCAGCGCCACCAGCGACCCCCAGGTGCCCGGGGCAGGGCGCAGATACCCGACGCCGCCGATTGTCGCGACAAGGCGCGCGACCCTCATGATTGCACCAGCAGGGCGGTGGCCAAGGCGGCGATGCCCTCCTCGCGGCCGGTGAACCCCAGACGCTCGGACGTCGTCGCCTTGATTGAGATGCGGCCCGGCGCCAGCCCGGTGATTTGCGCAACCGCGGCCTGCATGGCACCGGCATGCGGCCCGATCTTGGGGTGTTCGCACACGAGAGTGAGGTCCATGTTGCTGATCTGAAAACCTTTCTCGGAGGCCAACGCAACGGCGTGGCGCAGGAACACATGGCTTGCGGCGCCTTTCCACTGCGGATCGGAGGGTGGGAAATGCCGTCCGATATCGCCCTCGGCCAGCGCGCCATAGATGGCATCTGATAGCGCGTGCAGGCCGACATCGGCGTCCGAATGGCCTTGCAGCCCGCGCCCGTGCGGGACGGCGACGCCGCACAGCATCACATGATCGCCCGGGCCAAAGCGGTGGACGTCATAGCCATTGCCGATGCGTAAATCCATGGTGCCTCTCACGGTGTCTGTCAGGCGGGCCGCGGCCCGCGCGAAATCGGATGGATGCGTGATCTTGAGGTTATCCTCATCGCCCGGCACGATCATCACGTCAAGCCCGGCCGTCCGGGCCACCGCCACATCATCGGGCGCGTCGCCTGAATGATTGCGGTGGGCGACAAGAATAGACATAAAATCAAATCCTTGCGGCGTCTGCGCGCGGTATAGCCCGTTACGGTCGCGGGTGCCTGTCACGCGGCCCTCCCCCCCCGTCCACAAGGCATCCGTCACCGGCAGTGCCGGCGCGGCGGCGGCGGCGGTATCCAGCGCGCGCAAGACGCGGCGGATCAGTGCCGCGCTGACGCAGGGGCGCGCGACATCGTGGATTAGCACGCGGGAACAGCCCGCACCTGTCAGCGCCTCAAGCCCCGCGCGAACCGAGGCGGCGCGCGTGGTGCCACCCGCCGCGATGCGCACGCCGTCTGGCGCGATAAATCCTGCTATATCATCAGGATGCAGCACAATCATGATGTGCGATACTTCTGGCAAATTCAGAAATGCGCGCAGCGTCCAGTCGATCACGCGCGCGCCTGCCAGCGGCTGCCATTGCTTGGGCCGGTCTCCTCCGGCGCGGGTGCCGCGTCCGGCGGCGACAATCAGTGCGGCGCATGTCATGGGTGCAGCCTAGCGCGGCGCGTGGCGCCCCGCAATTCATTGCGCGCACGCAGCTTGGCGGATAGAAGGATCGCGTGGATTTAGGAACCGACCCATGCCCCTGTCTTTGACCGATGAACCGCTATCGTCGTCCGTCCTTCTGGCGCCCTTGGCGGGTGTCACCGATTTGCCATTTCGCAATCTGGTGTCCCGGTTTGGCGCGGGCCTTGTGGTTAGCGAAATGATCGCCAGCCAGGAAATGGTCGAGGCAAAGCCTGCCATGCGCGACAAGGCCGAGCTGGGATTCGGTGCCGCGGCAACGGCAGTACAACTGGCCGGCTGCGAGGCGCATTGGATGGCCGAGGCCGCCCGCATCGCCGAGGCGAATGGCGCGCGCATCATCGACATCAACATGGGTTGCCCTGCGAAAAAGGTGACGCGCGCGCGCGGATCGGGCGCCGCCGGATCGGCACTGATGCGCGACCCCGACCATGCGCTGCGCCTGATCGAGGCTGTCGTGACTGCCGTTTCCGTGCCTGTGACGTTGAAAATGCGGCTGGGATGGGACGATGCGCTGCGCAACGCGCCCGATATCGCCCGCCGAGCTGAGGCGGTCGGCATCCGCATGGTCACAATTCACGGGCGCACGCGCTGTCAGTTCTACAAGGGCAGCGCCGATTGGTCCGCCATAGCGGCGGTCAAGGAGGTCGTGCGCATCCCCGTCATTGCCAATGGTGACATCACGGATTCAGCCAGTGCACGCCGCGCGCTGGCGCTATCGGGCGCCGACGGCGTGATGATCGGGCGGGGCGCGCAGGGGCGGCCATGGGCGCTGGCCGAGGTGGCGCATCGCCTCTATGGCGTGGCTGCGCCGGATGTGCCGGAGGGCGCAGTGCTGGTCGATATGATCGGCGCACATTACGAGGCGATGCTGGGCTTTTACGGCACCACCGTGGGCGTGCGCGTCGCGCGAAAGCATCTGGGCTGGTATCTGGAGGCCAGCGATCCGGGGGTGCGGCGCCGGGTTTTGACCGCAGCACAGCCGGCGGAGGTCCTGCACCTGCTGCCGGACGCGGTCTGCTCGCAATCGACGCTTGCAGCATGAGCGGGCCGGGCGGCGATAGCGGGCTGGATCGCGCGGTCTGGGGCGCGCTGCCGCTGCCCGCGCTGGTGCTGGATCGTGCAGGATGCGTGACGCGGATAAATCCGGCGGCGGAGGGGTTTCTGAACGTGTCGGCGCGCGCTGCGCAATCCATGGGCCTGTGGGATCTGCTGCGCGTGGGTGCGCCGCCCGATGCGGCGCTGCGGCGCGCCCGTGCCAGCGGTGCGCCGCTTTTTATCAACGATGTCGATATCGGCGCCGGGCGGCACGCGCCCGTGCGGTGCAGCCTGTCCATCGCCCCTCTGGGGAGTGATGAGGACGCCACGCTGGTCGTCGTCACCCCGCGCGAGATGGCCGGCCAGATGATGCAGGACGCGTCGGCCCGCATTGCCACGCGCACGGCCATCGGCATGACCGAAATGCTGGCGCATGAGATCAAGAATCCACTGGCCGGCATCACCGGCGCGGCGCAGCTGCTGTCGACGACACTGGGCGCTGCGGACCGCGAGCTGACCGATCTGATCGTCAGCGAAAGCCGACGGATCGCAGCGCTGCTGGATCAGGTCGAGCGGTTCGGAAACCCTGCGCGCCCCGATCTGCGCGCGATCAACATCCACGACGTTCTGGCGCGCGCCCGGCGCAGCGCGCAGCTGGGCTTTGCGTCCGACATGCGCATCATCGAGGAGTACGATCCGTCGCTGCCCGAGGCGCTGGGTGACCCTGATATGTTGCAACAGGTACTGCAGAATCTGATGAAAAACGCGGCCGAGGCAGCAGGCCCGCAGGGTGGTACCATCCGCCTGCGCAGTTGGTTCGAGCATGGCGCGCATCTGCGCGGCGATGGCGGCGCCGGGGCGCGGCTGCCGTTGCAGATCGAGGTGGTCGATGACGGCCCCGGCGTGCCGGATACCGTGCGCGATGCCCTGTTCGAGCCGTTCGTGTCGGGCCGCGAGAATGGCACCGGGCTGGGCCTTGCGATTGCGGCGCGCATCATGGCCGATCATGGCGGCTGGATTGCTGTCGCTTCGCGGTCGGGGCACACCGTGTTCCGTTTGTCGCTGCCGTTGGCCACCGCTGCGGAGGCGCGCTGATGGACGGTACGGTTCTGGTCGCCGATGACGACCGCAGCATTCGCACGGTTCTGACGCAGGCGCTGACGCGGGCGGGATGCAAGGTGCATGCCACGTCCAGCCTGACGACGCTGATGCGCTGGATCGGCGAGGGGCTGGGCGATGCGGTGATCACCGATGTGATGATGCCCGATGGGAACGGGCTGGAGATGCTGCCGAAAATCGCGCGCGACCGGCCCGGCCTGCCGGTAATCGTGATCTCGGCCCGCAGCACGGTGATGACCGCCATCCGTGCCGCCGAGGCCGAGGCGTGGGATTACCTGCCCAAGCCGTTTGATCTGCCCGATTTGATGGCGCGCACGGCCCGCGCGCTGGACAGCCGCCGCGCGGCGCAAGCCGACCGGCCATCGGCGCAAGTGCAACAGACCGATCTGCCTCTGGTGGGACAAAGCGCTCCGATGCAGGCATTGTTTCGGGTGCTGGCGCAGGTCGTCCAGTCAGATTTGCCGGTCTGGATCGCGGGCGAGCAGGGCGCCGGAAAATCAATGATTGCGCGGGCGGTTCATGACCTATCGGCGCGCCAGGCGCAGCCTTTCGTTATCGTGGCGCCGGGTGATCTGGCGCAGGACGGCGCGCCAGCCGCGATTCTGGCACAGGCCGGGGCGGGTACGATCCTGCTGGACGGGTTGCACGACATGGACGGCGCGACGCAGGCGCGTGCGCTCTATCTGGTTGATGCCGTTGCCGCGCAGCAGACCGGCGCGCGTCCCCGCGTGATCGCCACTGCGCAGCCCGGGCAGGGCGGGCATGAATTGCGCGCCGATCTCTACTATCGTCTGGTAGGCGCGGTGATCGACGTGCCGCCGCTGCGCGCGCGGCGCGAGGATGTGGCGCTGCTTGCCACTCATTTCCTCTATCTGGCCGAAGAGGCGGGCGCGCCGCCCCGTCGGCTGAGCCCCGACGCGCTGGACATTCTGCGCGCGCATGACTGGCCCGGCAATGTGCGCGAACTGCGCCATACTGCCGAGCGGATGGCATGGGCGGGCCGCGCGCCGCTGGTGCCCGCATCCGAGGCGGCAGCGGCGCTGCAATCGGCCCGTGTGCCCGACCGGGCGATCCCGGCCTCCGACACGCTTCCCGATGCGGTGGCGCAGCATGTGCAGCGGTATTTCGACCTGCATGGGCAGGATCTGCCGCCCGATGGGCTGTATCACCGGCTGCTGACCGAATTCGAGGCGCCGCTGCTGCGCATTGCGCTGGACTCGGTCGCCGGAAATCAGGCGCGCTGCGCGGCTCTTCTGGGGATCAACCGGAATACCTTGCGCAAAAAATTGACGACGCTGGATATTGAGGTGACACGTCGCGGCAAGTTGATGTAAAAGCGCAACAGACCTGTGGCGTTTTGGGGCATTGCCCTGATAGGGGCACAGAATATTGTGGGCGCGCAGCCAGTCGCGCCAAGGCGTTGGGGGATGTCAGTGGCCGCAAGGACACGCACAGCGGGCTGGGAGCGCATTTTGCGCCTGCGTCGCGCGAAGCGGTTTCAGAACTTTGCCACCTTCGGGCTGGTCGTGCTGGGTCCGGTGCTGGCACTGGTGACATTCCTCGTCATGGGGCCGCTGGATCAGGGGGCGCAGTCGGACGTGCTGCGGCTCGTCCTGCTGTGCGATCTGGTCTATGTCATCGCCGTGGCCGCGCTGGTGATGCAGCGCGTCGTTCAAATGATCTCGGCGCGCAGGTCACGGTCGGCCGGATCGCGGCTGCACCTGCGGCTGACGGGCGTATTTGCGATCATGGCGCTGCTGCCGACCATCACCGTCGCAGTTTTTGCGACGCTGTCGGTCAATATGGGGCTTGAGGCGTGGTTTTCCGACCGCGTCGGGCGCGTCGTCAGCAATTCGGTCGCCGCCGCCGAGGCCTATGAGGAAGAGCATCGCCGCGATCTGGTGATTGACGCGCGTGCGGTGGCGCAGTTTCTGGAAGCGGTCAAGCAACGCAGCGTGTTCATGGATGATGGCGACATCCGGCAGGTCTTGACCGAAGGCCAGCGCGAAATCCAGCGTGGCCTGCGCGAGGCCTTCGTGATCGACAGCTCCGGCGAAATCCGTGCGCGCGGAGAAAGCTCGTATCTGTTCGATTATGAGGAGCCGACGCCTGCGCAGATCGCCGATGCGCGCAGCGACGGTCTGCTGATCATTCAGGATTGGGACAACAACGAATTTCGCGCCCTGATCCCGCTGGAGGGCTTTGCCGATCGGTTGCTCTATGTGACGCGCAACGTGGATGGTGACATCCTGTCCCTGCTGGACGAGACCAAGGAAACCGCCAATTTCTATCAGCAACGTGAAAGCGAACGGGGCCGCGTCCTGTTTGAATTCGGCCTGCTGTACCTGGGCTTTGCCGTCATCCTGATCCTTGCCGCCGTATGGCTGGGCCTGTGGTTTGCCGAACGCCTTGCGCGCCCGGTGGGGCGCCTGACCAGCGCCGCGCAGCGCATCGGTGCGGGCGATCTGGATGTGCAGGTCCGCGAGGAGGAAGGCGACGACGAGATCGCGCAGCTCAGCACGTTTTTCAACCAGATGACCCGCCAGCTGAAGGGGCAGCGTGCTGCCCTGCTGTCGAACACCGAACAGATCGAGCGCCGCCGCCGCCTGTTTGATTCGGTGCTGGGGTCGGTGTCGTCGGGGGTTGTCGGGCTTGATGCGAAGGGGCGCATCGCCTTTGTGAACCGCGCCGCCGAAAAGCTGCTGGACTGGCAGGAGGACCGCCAGTCGGTTGACCTTATCGTCGCCGTCCCCGAATTTGCCGGGCTGTTCAATCGTCTGCGCAAAAGCGCCGGCGGTTTTGTTCAGGACGAGATTCGCGTCACGCGCGGCGGCGATCAGGAGAGCCTGCTGGTGCGGATGTCGACCCGCCGAACAGATAGCGGAAGGCGTGAGGGGTATGTCGTGGCCTTTGACGATGTAACCGATCTGGTATCGGCGCAGCGCATGGCGGCATGGGGTGACGTCGCGCAGCGCATCGCACATGAAATCAAGAACCCGCTGACCCCGATCAAGCTGTCGGCCGAGCGCACACAGCGCAAGTTCTCCAAGCTGCTGGGTGAAAAGGACGCCGCCGATCTGACGCAGCTGACCAATGTGATCGTGCGCCAGACCGACGATCTGCGGCGCATCGTCGATGAATTTTCGAAATTTGCCCGCATGCCCGAACCGCAGCGCAAGCCCGAAAGCCTGACGCGCCTGGTGCGCGAGGCGGTACTGCTGCAGGAGGCCGGTCAGCCCGATGTGCGCATTGAGGCCGACCTGGACGACGCCCCGCTCTGGGCTGATGTGGACGCGACGATGATCTCTCAGGCGCTGACGAACCTTATCAAGAACGCAGGCGAAGCCACTGAAACCCTTCTGGAAAAGGGCCTTGCGCCCGAAGGGTTCCAGCCCACGATCCGGGTGTCCAGCCAGTTCACGGACGGGCGCGCCGAACTGCGCATCGCCGACAATGGCATCGGCCTGCCCGAGGACCGCTCGCGTCTGTTTGAGCCCTATGTTACGACGCGCGACAAGGGCACCGGGCTGGGTCTGCCGATCGTCAAGAAAATCATCGAAGAGCATGGCGGCACGTTGGCGCTGACCCCTGCCGACCCCTTTGACGAGGGCGCGCATATGGGCGCGATGGCCGTGATCCGGCTGGATCTGACTGCCATAAATATTGACCAAGAAGACGCCGACAAGGCGACGGGAGCACAGGTATGAGCGATATTCTGATTGTGGACGACGAGCGCGACATTCGCGAGTTGATCTCGGATATTCTGGGCGACGAGGGGTACAAGACGCGGATGGCCGGTAATTCTGACGGTGCCATGGCCGCCATAGCGGCCGACCCGCCGGCGCTGCTGATCCTCGATATCTGGCTGAAAGACAGCAATATGGATGGCATCGATATCCTCAAGGCGGTCAAACGCGACTATCCCGAGGTGCCGGTGGTTATCATCTCGGGGCATGGCAACATTGAAATCGCCGTCGCCGCGATCAAGCAGGGCGCGTATGACTTCATCGAAAAGCCTTTCAATATCGACCAGTTGATGGTGGTCATCCGGCGCGGAATGGAAACCAGCCGCCTGCGCCGTGAAAACACCAGCCTCAAGCGGCGCGAGACGACGCCCGCCGAAATGCTGGGGGAAAGCGCCCTGTTTCGCGCGCTGCTGGGGCAGCTCGACAAGGTCACGCGCTCGAACGGGCGGGTGATGCTGTCGGGCCCCGCAGGCAGCGGCAAGGAACTGGCGGCGCGGTATATCCACGTCAATTCGAACCGCGCCGCTGCACCATTCGTCACCGTCGGCTGCGCGTCCATTGACGCGGAGCGCATGGAAGAGGTGCTGTTCGGTCGCGAGAGCAAGGAAAAGGGCGTGGAGCCGGGCCTGCTGGAAGAAGCCGACGGCGGCGTGATCTACTTTGACGAGGTCGCGGACATGCCGCAGGGGACCCAAGGCAAGATTCTGCGCGTGCTGGTCGATCAGCAGTTTCTGCGTGTTGGCGGATCAAACAAGGTGCAGGTGGATCTGCGCGTCATATCCTCCACCTCGCGCGATCTGGAGCAGGAAATCGCCGAAGGCCGGTTCCGCCGCGAGCTGTATCACCGCCTGAATGTTGTGCCGATCTCCGTGCCCTCGCTGGAGGAGCGGCGCGACGATATCCCGCTGCTGGCCGAGTATTTCATCGACATGCTGAACAAGGCCCAGGGCCTGCCGCAGCGCGCGATCGGCAGCGAGGCGCGCGCCCAGCTTCAGACGATGGCGTGGCCGGGCAATGTGCGCCAGCTGCGCAACCTGATCGAACGGGTGCTGATCCTGGGGGATGGCGCGGGCGAGATCGAGGCGCGCGAACTGCCTGACGAGGCAGACAGGGCCTCGGGCGACGGGCGCGTGGTGCTGTCGGGATCGCTGGCCACGATGCCCCTGCGCGAGGCGCGCGAGGCGTTCGAGCGCGAGTATCTGCTGACTCAGATCAACCGCTATGGCGGCAATATCAGTCGCACCGCCGAATTTGTCGGAATGGAGCGCAGTGCGCTGCACCGCAAGCTGAAATCGCTGGGGGTTGCGACATCCGGGAAAACGCCCGCACGGGCAGGGTGATCGGCGCGGCGGGCGGGGACGCAGGCCGGTCGGCGGCGCTCACGTACCCACCTACCATCAGACCATTTGACCGCCCGGTGTTTGTCAGGCACATCAATGCAGCAGCTTTGAAAGGCACGCCATGAAGGTCATCATTTGCGGCGCGGGCCAGGTTGGTTGGCAGATTGCACGCCACCTGTCGGGCGAAAAGAACGACGTCACGGTGGTCGACAATAATCCCGATCTGGTGCGCCGCGCCACCGATACGCTTGACGTGCAGGGCCTGCACGGCTTTGCCAGCTATCCCGATGTTCTGGATCGTGCCGGCGCGCGCGACGCCGACATGATCATCGCCGCGACCCATTCGGACGAGGTGAACATGGTCACCTGCCAGGTCGCGCATTCGGTCTTTGCCATCTCGCGCAAGATCGCGCGCCTGCGCAGCCAGTCCTATCTGGATGCGATCTATTCCGATCTTTACCGGCGCGACCACATGCCCATCGACGTGGTTATCAGCCCCGAAAAGGAGGTGGCCGAGGCCGCGCTGCAACGCCTCGCCGTGCCTGCCGCCTTTGATACCGAGACGTTCATGGGCGGCAAGGCCCAGTTGATGGGCCTGCGGCTGGACGAGGATTGCCCGGTCGTCAACACGCCGCTGCGCCAGCTGTCGGATCTGTTCTCGACGCTGCGGGTGGTGGTGCTCGCGGTGCGCCGGGGCGGCCATTTGTTTGCGCCCGAGGCCGGCGATCAGCTGTTTGTCGGCGACGAATGCTACGTCTTTGCCCCGAACGAGGATATCCCCCGCACGCTGGAGGTGTTCGGCAAGAAGGTGCACAAGCAGGAACGGGTGGTGATCCTGGGCGGCGGCAATGTCGGCCTCGCCGTTGCCAAGGCGCTTGAGGCGAAGGGCCGCGGCCTTCGTGCCAAGATGATCGAGCGGGATCGCGGCAGTGCCGAGCGCGCTGCCGACGCGTTGGAACGTACCATTGTGCTGAACGGCGATGCGTTGAATCGCTCGATCCTGCACGAGGCCGGCATATCACGCGCCGATGCGGTGCTCGCCGTCACCGATGACGACAAGACGAACCTGCTGGCTGCGGTGCGCGCCAAATCCGAAGGCTGCCCCTTTGCCATCGCGCTGATCAACGACCCCACGCTGATACCGCTGCTGGAGCCGATCGGCGTCGACGCCTACATCAACCCGCGCGCCACCACCGTCAGCAGTATTCTGCGCCATATCCGCCACGGACGGGTCCGCGGCGTCTATTCGATCGGCGACGCCGAGGCCGAGGTGATCGAGGCGCAGGTCATGTCGACCTCTTCGATCGCGGGCAGCATGATCCGCGACATCGATTTTCCCGAAGGGGTGCTGGTCGGCGCGGTGCAGAAAGGCGACACGATCCTGAAACCCACCGGCGCCATGCGCGTCGATGAGGGGGATGTGATCGTGATCTTTGCCATGGCATCGGACGTGGAGCGGGTGGAACAGCTGCTTCAGGTCTCGATCGACTTTTTCTAGGCATGGCCGTGCGCACCCAGATTGCGTTGACCGCACCGCTGGCCCGCCTGCCGCTGATCCTGCTGCTGGCCGGGATCGCGTCGCTGGCGATGTTCGTGCCGGCGCTGCACGCGCTGATGCAAGGCGAACACACCGTGTCGCGCAGTTTTGCCTATACCGGCGCGCTGGGGCTGGTGCTGATCGGTCTGATCGCGCTGGCGATGGGCGGCAACGCCCGGCGTGAGGCCAGCGATCTGGACAACCTCCTGTCGCTCTGCCTCGCCTTCGCGGCGCTGCCGGTATTTTTGGCGATCCCGTTCTATGAGGGGCTGCGCACGACAACCTTTCTCAATGCCTATTTCGAGATGGTATCGTCCTTCACCACCACCGGCGCGACCCTGTTTGAAAAACCGGGGCGGCTGGTGGACAGCCTGCATCTGTGGCGTGGCATGGTCGGCTGGATGGGCGGGCTGCTGATGTGGGTCGCCGCCTCGGCTGTGTTGGCACCCCTGAACCTCGGCGGATTCGAGGTGACGGCCACGGCCGAGCCGGGGCAGGTCGAGGATGCGCAGGGCCGCTTTCAGCGTGCCGGATCAGGCCGCCGCGTCGCGCAGGTGACCAGCGCGCTGGCGCCGCTATACATCGGGCTGACGGGTGCGCTGTGGCTGTTTCTGGCTATTGGCGGCGACCGGCCGCTGGTGTCGCTGGTGCATGCGATGTCGACCATGGCGACCAGCGGCATTTCGCCCATCGGCGGGGTGGGCAATGCCGGGTCGGGCATTGGCGGTGAGGTGGTGATTTTCTTCTTCATGATGTTCGCGTTGTCGCGGCTAACCTTTTCATCGGATACGGTCACATCCACGCGTCCGGGCCTGCACAACGATCCCGAATTCCGACTTGGCATGGTGATCGTGCTGGGGGTGCCCCTGCTGCTGTTTTTCCGCCATTGGCTGGGCGCGCTGGAGGGCGAGCAGGTCGAGGATCTGCCATCGGTGCTGAGCGCGCTCTGGGGTGGCATGTTCAGTGTGCTGTCGTTCCTGTCGACCACCGGGTTTGAAAGCGCACATTGGGATCAGGCGCGCAATTGGTCGGGCCTGGGCACTCCGGGGCTGATCCTGATGGGCGCGGCGCTGATGGGCGGGGGCGTCGCCACCACGGCAGGCGGGGTCAAGCTGCTGCGCGTCTACGCCCTCTACCTCAATGGCCAGCGCGAGATGGAGCGTCTGGTACATCCTTCATCTGTGGGCCGCGCCGGCGCGCGCAGTCGGCGTATGCGCCGACAGGGTGCGTTCGTGGCGTGGATCTTCTTCATGCTGTTCGCGATGTCGCTGGCGCTGATCACCATCATCATGGCGGCGCTGGGGATGACGTTCGAGCAGTCCATCATTCTGGCCATCGCAGCGCTGTCCACGACCGGCCCGCTGACCCAGATCGCGGGCGACGCCCCCATCGCGCTGAACCTCATGGGCGCCACAGCCAAGCTGGTGATCTGCGCCGCAATGGTACTGGGCCGACTGGAAACGTTGGCGATCATCGCGTTGATCAGCCCCAGCCTATGGCGCGACTGATACACCCGGCATGGTGGCACAGGGGCGGCAGCAATTTGCCCAATTCTGACAACTATGTGCAACCGTTCGATTTTAGGGCTGGAAACTCGTGTTGTGCCGGATCATATTGGTAACGATACAACCATCCGATGCCGATCCGCGGCACTTGCAAGAAAAAATGAATTTGGGGACCAAATATGGCAACTGACCGGCAGAACCTTCAGGACGCGTTTCTGAATCAAGTGCGCAAGACCAAGACACCGGTGACGGTGTTCCTGATCAACGGCGTGAAATTGCAGGGTGTCATTACCTGGTTCGACAATTTCTGCATCCTGCTGCGCCGCGACGGGCAGTCGCAACTGGTTTACAAACATGCAGTTTCCACGATCATGCCGTCGCAGCCGATCAGCCTGTATGATGGTGATGATGCGGCCTGATCCGCACCATTCCCCAAGGTTCA
This sequence comes from Roseovarius sp. M141, assembly GCF_024355225.1. Taxonomy (NCBI): domain Bacteria; kingdom Pseudomonadati; phylum Pseudomonadota; class Alphaproteobacteria; order Rhodobacterales; family Roseobacteraceae; genus Roseovarius; species Roseovarius sp. M141. Next base: position 2,528,017 of record NZ_VCNH01000008.1, on the reverse strand, counting down.
CTTGATGAACGATGATATCATCGACGACGGCGAGGATGGCGACGAGAACGTTCCGCACGCGCGTGATGCCCGCTCCAATGATACCCGTGCCCGCAACACAAGGGCATGGGTCCTGCACCCCGATACCTACAAATCCAGCAGCAACGCGCGTAAACCGGCGCTGGCACTGGAAGAGGCGGTGGCCCTTGGCCACGCCCTGCCGGGGCTTGAGGTGCTGGGTGGAACCGTCGTGCGCCTGCCCAAGATCCACCCCGGCAAGCTGTTCGGCAAGGGCAAGATCGCCGAACTGAAAGCCCAGTTTGCGCAGGCCGAGATCGAGCTGGTCCTGATCGACGGCCCGGTCAGCCCCGTGCAGCAGCGCAATCTGGAAAAGGACTGGGAGGTCAAGATCCTGGACCGTACCGGCCTGATCCTTGAGATTTTCAGCGACCGCGCCGCAACCCGCGAGGGTGTGTTGCAGGTGGAAATGGCCGCCCTCAGCTATCAGCGCACGCGGCTGGTGCGCGCCTGGACCCATCTGGAACGGCAGCGCGGCGGCCTTGGCTTTGTCGGCGGCCCCGGCGAGACGCAGATCGAGGCGGACCGCCGGGCCATCGACGATCACATTGTGCGCCTGCGCCGTCAGCTGGACAAGGTCGCCAAGACGCGCACCCTGCACCGCGCCGCCCGCGCCAAGGTGCCGTTTCCCATCGTTGCGCTGGTCGGCTATACCAATGCCGGAAAATCCACGCTTTTCAATCACCTGACCGGCGCCGATGTGATGGCCAAGGACATGCTGTTCGCCACGCTGGACCCGACGATGCGGCGCATTGCGCTGCCCGGCGGCGGGCCCGAAGTGATTCTCAGCGATACGGTCGGCTTTATTTCCGACCTGCCGACCGAATTGGTCGCCGCCTTCCGCGCCACGCTGGAAGAGGTGCTGAGCGCCGATCTGATCCTGCACGTGCGCGATATCGCCCACCCCGAAACCGAGACGCAGAAAACCGATGTCGAGGACATCCTGACCAGTCTCAAGGTCGGCTCAGACACCCCGCGCCTTGAGATCTGGAACAAGATCGATCTGGTCGACCCCGAGGAACATGACGCGCTCATCACCCGCGCCGAGCGGGATGAGGACGTTCAGGCGCTGTCAGCCGTGACCGGCGAGGGGATGCAGGCGCTGGTTGATCGCATCGCGCAGAAACTGACCGGCGGTGCCCGGCGCGAAGAGGTGTCGCTGCCATTTTCGGCGGGACGTCAGCGCGCATGGCTGCACCAGCATGGCCTGATCGAGGAAGAAGCGCAGGGCGAGGATGGCTATCGCCTGACGTTGCGCTGGACGCCCCGCCAGCGCGCCGAGTTCGACGCGCTTTAATCCGCATCCTGCGGGGGCGCCGCCGGGGTCAGGATTGTCACACCGACAGCCCCCGCGCGGGCCAGTTCGGGATCCAGAGACATCGGAATATATTCGCCACGCCGCCATAACTGCGCCAGATCGTCGTAATACCGGCTGAGAAAATGGCCTGATTGACCGGTCGAAATGATAAAGACGCTGCTGCCCGGATCGGCAAAATCATAGACACCGCGATAGCCCGCTGCGTGCACATTCTGAAACGGGTTCGGCCCGGTGCCACTGGTGCGCCCGCGTTGCAGCGTATTGTCCCCGCCGCCTGTCGATTGGCGTATATTCACGAAATAGCGCAGGCCCGGCACCGTTCCCAGCACCGGGTGATCCTGCACCGCCTGATGCGCGTCGCCCCAACGCAGCGATTCCAGCGCGGTGCCGTAGCGCTCGGAGATCCAGACCAGCGCATCATCCAGTGCTAGCCGCGCGATGTCGGGGCAGGTTTCGATGGGCGAGGACTGCTTGACGTCGCACCACGCGGACGCGCCGTCGATGTTGCGAAAGACGCGTTCGACGAAAACCGGGTCGGTATGGGTGAATTCTTCGGCCAATGGTCCCAGTTCGTCCTGCACCAGACGCTGACCGAGGGCGCGCAGCCACGCGGCATAGATCAGCGGCTCGGGGCGGTGTTCATTCATCTCGCCGTTCCAGTCGGCCAGAAGCTCCAGCGCGCGCTGGCGCAGGCGCAGCGGAGTGCCCTCGGGCGCGCTTTCGCCGGTGAACCACAGATCCGCGCCGATCAGTGGCAGCAGCGAGCGGGCGGTGAAGCTGACCGTATCCAGCTGCGCCTCGACAAAGCTGTCGCGTGTATGAACCTCGCGCCCCTGCATCAGATTTTGCCAGCGATAGACGCGCTGTGTATCACCCCAATGGTAGCTGACATGCAACGGAAACGGGCGATCAACGATCTTGTTGTTGGTGTTGCCCAGAATGCCGCCGGGTGGGTCGATGAATTCGGGGTTGGCGGAATAGGGCGACCGGCCCTGCCAGCGGTTATGCGCGATCCAGCCCCGGCTGGGCAGGCGGCCCTGTGTGTCGTGTTCGGCGTGGCGGCGCGGCATGGCGCCGACCATCTTCATCGCGATCCGGCCTTCGTCGACCACGGTCAGCACCTGCGCAGGCGCGACGAATTTTTCGCCCGCCGCCAGTGCCTGTTCGATGCTACCGGCGCGCATCAGGTCAATGCCCGCGCTCATGGTCGTGTCGCGCGGGCTGAGCGCGGTCCACGATAGCGACGCGACATGCCCCGGCGGGGTGATCGCGGCCAGATCATATTGCGAGCCGGGCAGGACTGGCCCGTTTTCCGTGCTGCGCAGGGTCAGCGTGACGGACTGCGCGCCCTTGACCCGGATAATTGACCCGCGCGTGGCGAATTTGGCGTAGCCGTCCGGCGTGCGGTACTCTTCGGGGTTTTCCGGGTTCAGTTGTTCAATATGGACGTCCTGATCGTCAAGGTAAGCCGAGGTGAGGCCCCATCCCATCGTGTCGCTGCGCCCGCTCAGCACCAACGGCACACCCGGAATGGTGGCACCGATGACGCCGCCGGTGGATAGCTCCAGCCGGGCCAGATACCAGATGGACGGGGCGGTCAGGCCCAGATGCGGATCATTCGCCAAAAGCGTGCCGCCCGAGGCCGAGCGCGACGGCGCAGCGGCAAAGGCGTTGGATGCCCCGGCTAGCGCGAGCGGCCGAACGGGCGATAGCGGATCTGCCGCCGCCTGCGCCGCCTCGGCAAAGCGCGGAAGCGCGCCGGGTGCGAAATAGCTGGCATATTTCGGCAAGGCCGCGATACCGCTGCCGGGCGCGTCGGGCAGGATATCGGCCAGCCGCGCCGGATCGTCCAGCGCCAGCGACGTGCGTGCGCGCAACACTTCGGTCTGCATATGGCCCGATAGCTGCACCGCCATCAGTTTGATGATTGAAATGGAATCGGCGGGCACCCATGGCGCGATGGGCGCGTTGAACAGGAACATCTCGGGCGCGCCGCGGCCCAGGGCACTGTCGTTGATTTCCGTCAGGCGGGCGTTGACGCCGCGGGCATAGGCCTCCAGCGCGGCGCGGGTGGCGGGATCCTGCCAGCGCACGGATGCGCGGGCGGCGCCATAAATGTCAAAGCGGCGCATCAGTTTGTCTATGGCAAGGCTTCGAGGGCCGAACACCTCGGACAGGCGGCCCTGAGCGGTGCGGCGCAGGATCGTCATCTGCCACAATCTGTCTTGTGCATGGGCGTATCCCAGCGCCTGAAACACGTCCGCCTCGGACTGGCCAAAGATATGCGGCACATCGGCATTGTCGCGCACGATCTCGACTGGATCGCCAAGGCCCCCAATGGCAAGCGTCTTGTCATAGTCGGGCAGGGACCGCGCCAGCAGGAAATAAAGGCCGATCACGCATAGCACGGTCAGCGCGATCAGCGCCCCCGCGATCCGCATCAGCCATTTGAACACCTGCGCCATGCCGCCCCGCCTTGCGTTTCCAATGGCGCAGGGGATAGTCAGAAACGGGGCCCGAGACAATGGCCCCGGCGGCAATGTGAACGGGGAGAAGACGCATGGCGAAACTGGCATTTCTGGGACTGGGTGTAATGGGCTATCCGATGGCAGGGCACTTGCGTGCGGCCGGCCATGACGTGACCGTCTATAACCGCACCGCTGCCAAGGCAGATAAATGGGTGGCCCAGCATGGCGGCGCCAGCGCGCCGACTCCGCGCGAGGCGGTGGCAGGCGCCGATTTTGTCATGGCCTGCGTTGGCAATGATGACGATTTGCGCAGCGTTTGTCTGGGCACGGATGGCGCGTTTGCCGGGATGGCGTCAGGCGCGACCTTTGTGGATCACACTACGGTTTCCGCCGCCGTGACGGCCGAGCTATATGCGGCGGCAAACGAGGCTGGGCTGAATTACGTCGATGCGCCGGTATCTGGCGGTCAGGCGGGGGCGGAAAACGGCCAACTATCGATCATGTGCGGCGGCGATGCACCGATCTATGACGCGGCCGAGCCGGTGATGCAGATCTACGCCAAGCTGTGCCGCCGGATCGGCGCATCGGGCTCGGGGCAAATGACCAAGATGTGTAACCAGATCGCCATAGCCGGGTTGGTGCAGGGTCTCAGCGAAGCGCTGCATTTCGCTGAAAAGGCCGGGCTGGACGGGCGCGCGGTGGTCGAAGTGATCAGCCAGGGCGCTGCGGGCAGCTGGCAGATGGCGAACCGGTCCGAGACGATGCTGGACGATCAGTTCGAGCATGGTTTTGCCGTTGACTGGATGCGCAAGGATCTGGGGATCTGCCTCAAAACGGCGGATGAGAACGGCGCATCGCTTCCGGTGACGGCGCTGGTCGATCAATTCTACAAGGATGTGCAAAAGATGGGCGGTAGCCGCTGGGATACATCGAGCCTGTTCAAGCGGTTGCGCGAGATCGGCTGATGCTGCGCCGCGTTGCAGGCGGCGCAGCATGAGTATTTTTTGAACATTGAAAGATCGGGCGCGCGCAAGGATATGGGCGGCGCGCCCTCTTTTCCCGGGTCTATTCGGTCAGGTAGGGCACCGGATCAAGGCTGTCGAAGCCTTTGCGTACCTCGAAATGGACTGCTGCGGCGCCGCTGGTCGGGATCTTGGCCAATGTTTGCCCGCGCGCCACGCTATCGCCGGTCTTGACCGCGACATTGGCCACGTTTGAATAGACCGTCAGCAGGTTGTTCGCGTGCTTGACCACGATGATCGGCGTGCCTTTGGTATCCTTGGTGATGGCGGCGACAGTGCCGCCATCGGCGGCCTTGACGGCGGTTCCGGGGCTGGCGGCGATGTCGATACCGTCATTCTTGCCTTTGGAGTAGGGGCGCACGATGTCACCGCGCACCGGATAGCTCATCCGGGCCTTGGCGTTGGTGGTCTGCTGTTTGCCTAGATCGGGCGCGTCCTTGGGTTTTTCGGCCTTGGCTGCGGCTGCGGGTACGGTATCCTCGGGTGGCAGGGGCTTGGCCGCGCTCGGAGGCTCTGGCGTGGGTGACCCGGCGCCGGGCAGTTCAGTCGCAGTCGAGGGCGCGCGCGCCGCCGTTTGCTGCCCCGGCAGGGTGACGGGAATGATCAGAAACTGGCCCTCGCGCACCGCGAAATCGCTGCCGAGGCCGTTCCAGTCAGCCAGACTGCGGATTGGCACGTTGTAGAGGCGTGCGATGGTATAAGCGGTCTCGCCGCGCTGGACCTGGTGGCGTACAGGCTCGGCGCCGCCTTGGCTGGGGGTGGAGGCGGGGGCCAGCGTGCTGGTTTCGATATGGCTTGGCCCGGCGCTGTCGATCGCGGCGCCGGCGATGTCGGTGATATCGCGGCCTGTCGGCTCGGCCACACGGCCCGGCAGGGCGATCACCTCCCCCTGGCGCAGCGGGTCTCCGGTTTGGATGCCATTATAGCGCGCCAGCTGGTTTGCGTCGACGCCGATGCGCGCGGCAAGGCTGGCGAGCGTATCGCCGCGCTGCGCGATTGCGACCTGGTAGCCGGGGTAGGAGATGATACCGCGTGCGTCGGGTTTCGGTCTGTCGGCGGTGGCCGCGCGCGCCGCGCCCGCCGTGTCCAGGCTGCCGCCGATAGGGCCGCGCAGGTCGAAATCCGGGTTGTCGCCGCAGGCCGCGAGGGCCAGCGCGCAGGTACCGGCCAGCAAAATCGTTATACGGGGCCGGCGTCGCATCTGTGGGCGCTGGATACTGCTCATGTCGGTCTTCGTCCTCATGCTCGGCCCCATATGTATCGGGGCTGGTCTGTAATGTCCTGCGCCCTCAGGCGGTATCGCGGCCCAGCCCCTCGACCAGTGGCACGAAGCGTACCGGGCGCAATTCGTCATAGTCAAAGCCTGCGTCGGTGCGCGTTACGCGGATCAGCCGCTGCACATTGTCCGATTGGCCAACCGGGACCACCATGATACCGCCGATTTTCAGCTGGGCCAAGAGCGGTCCGGGCGGATCCTCGGCGGCCGCCGTCACAAGGATGCGGTCGAACGGTGCCTGTTCGGGCAAACCAAAGCTGCCGTCGGCGGTGAGGGCGGTGATGTTGTTCAGATCCAGCGTCTGAAAGATTGCGCTGGCTTCCTGCACCAGTCGCCTGTGGCGGTCGATCGTATAGACCCGGCGCACCAGCAGGCTGAGGATCGCGGCCTGATATCCCGAGCCGGTGCCGACCTCCAGCACCTTGTCGCGCGGGCTGAGCTTGAGCGCCTGTGTCATCAGCCCCACGATCGATGGCTGGCTGATCGTCTGCCCACAGGCGATGGGCAGCGGCATGTCCTCATAGGCGCGGTCCGAGAAATAGCCGCGGATAAAGGGGCCGCGGTCGATTTTTTCCATCGCGGCCAGCACGCGGTTATCCGTGATCCCCTTCGAGCGTAGCGCGTAGAGAAACTGCATTTTGCGTTCGGCGATATCGGGGTCTTCCTCGGTCATTCGATGGCTTTCAGCGGCTCCAGCATGTCGTGGGCGGTAAGGTCCGCGCGCATCGGCGTGACCGAGATGTAGCCCTCGAGATTGACCGCCGCGTCCGATCCGGGGCTGGTAGGCTGCTGCTGCGGCGCGCCCGTAACCCACAGGAACCGGCGACCCGAGGGCGAAACATGCGGCTCGACACCGAAACCAATGTCGCGGCGAAAGCCCTGCCGCGCGGCGCGCAGGCCTTTGACGGCGTTGCCGGGAACTGGCGGGAAATTGACGTTGTAGAAGATGCCGTAATCGTCCCGCGTCCAGACGCCTTTGTCCAGCAGGCGCTGGACGGTATCGAGGCCATGTGCGCGCGATGCGTCGAACGTATCGTCCAGATCGCGGTTGGCGGGTCCGTAGAACTGGCTGAGGGCGATGGCGCGGATGCCTTGCAACGCGGCTTCCATCGCGGCGCCCAGCGTGCCGGAATAGACCGCGTTTTCAGCGGCATTATTGCCCCGGTTGACGCCGGACAGCACCAGATCGGGGGTCTTGCCCCTGAGGATGTCGTATAGCCCGGCCAGCACGCAATCGGCGGGGCTGCCCTGCACCGCAAATCGGCGTGGGGCCAGTTCGCTGACCATCATTGGCTGGGTGTAGGAAATGGCGTGACCGACGCCCGACTGCTCGAACGCGGGCGCGACGCACCACACCTCGCCATCCGGGCCGGCCAGGGCGTCGGCGATTTCTTGCAGGGCCTGAAGGCCCGGCGCATTGATGCCGTCGTCATTGGTGATCAAGATGCGCAAGATTTCGCCCTCCAGCCTGCCTGCTCTTGTCTAAACGGCACAGCCGACAGCGGCAAGCGCCTATCCCAGAAGGCCGATCAGGCGGCGCGCCGCATCGCGCGGGCTGGCCAGCGCCTCGCGATCCTCGCCGGGATAGAACCGCGCGCGGGTGGCCGTGGCCATGGGGCCGGGGCTGACGATATGCACTTTGGGACCGTGGCGCGCGCTTTCGGCCTGCCACGAGCGGGCCAGCGCGATCTGCGCGGCCTTGGTGGCGCCATAGGCGCCGGCGAATTTCTCGCCTGCCTTGAAATCCTCAAAGAACATGGCGTGCCCCGCCTCGCCCAGAAGCGGCGCGATATAGGGGATCAGATGGCCCGTCGCGGTCACGTTGGTGGCGACCGATTTGTCCCAGTCGCGCGCATCCAGTGACATGGCCGGGCTGAGCGGTGCGGCGTGAACGGCGGTATGCGCCCAGATCGCGATACCGCCCCAACGGTCATGGATGCTGCGGCACAGCTGCGCCATCGCGTCGGGATTGGTGATGTCCATCGGCGCCAGCGTGGCCGAGTGGCCTGCTGCCTGAATGCGGTCGTCCAGTTCTTCCAGCGCGCCGGTGGTGCGCGCGACGGCGACAACGTGGTGCGCGGCGGCGAGTTCTTCGGCGAGGGCGGCACCAAGGCCGCGCGAGGCGCCGGTGATAAGGGCGACGGTTTGCGCTTTGTCTGTCACGGTCTTGGGCCTTTCCTCAGATGATAGCTTTGCGCCAGATGCGCGCAGTGATCGAGTGCCGCTTCGGGCAGCGGCGCGGCCAGCGGCATGAGCAGGCCGCGGCTGCCCTCATGGCGGAATGTCCCCGGATAGATACTGCGCATCGTTTCAGCAAGGTCGGTGCGGCAATTGACGTAAACACCGATATGATCCGGCGCCGCCTTTTGCCATGCGCAGCGCAGGGTCGTGCCACTGCGGCTGGCACCCGTCAGCCAGGCAGGCTCGCCCCATTTGAGGGTTTCGCTCAGTGCACCGACGGGCGGTGTGGATGCTGCCGCGTTCAGGACGATCCGGCGGATGACGTGAAACGCGGCCTGCGCGCGGTCAGGCCACCGGGTAACAACTTTTGCAACGGGGGCGGGCAGGGGCGTCATCGTGCGCTGTCAGTCCGGGCGGAGCCGTCCCTGCCCACCACAGACCCGGCGGCCGGTTCTTTTGCGATTCGCCGCAGGCGACGTTGGCGGGAGGCAGGCGTCACTCTGCTGCCTTCAACTCGAACCCCTGCTCGATCTGGTCCGAGGGACGCACTGGATATTCGCCCGAAAAACACGCATCGCAATATTGCGGGCTGCTGTCGTCGCGGCCCGTTGCCTCGCCCACGGCGCGATAAAGACCGTTCAGCGAGATAAACTTGAGGCTGTCGACGGCCAGATGCTGGCGCATCTCATCCTCGCTCATGGTTGCGGCCAGCAGTTTTTCGCGCTGGGGCGTGTCGACCCCGTAAAAGCAGGGCCACGCCGTGGGGGGCGACGCGATGCGAAAATGCACCTCGGCGGCGCCGGCGTCCAGGATCATTTCCCGGATCTTGCGGCTGGTGGTGCCGCGCACGACGCTGTCGTCGACCAGAATCACCCGCTTGCCCTGAATCAGGGCGCGGTTGACGTTCAATTTCAGGCGCACGCCCATGTTGCGGATCTGGTCCGTCGGCTCGATGAATGTGCGTCCGACATATTGGTTGCGGATGATACCCATGGCGTAGGGAATGCCCGATTCCTGACTGTATCCGATGGCCGCAGGCACGCCCGAATCCGGCACCGGGCAGACCAGATCGGCGTCGACCGGGCTTTCCTTGGCCAGTTCCACCCCGATCTGCCGGCGCGTCTCATAGACGCTGCGGCTGCCGATGATGCTGTCGGGGCGGCTGAAATAGACGTGTTCAAAGATACAGAAGCGCGACTTTTGCTTGCGGAAGGGGAAATGGCTCTCGACGCCGCCCTTGGCGGTAATGACGACCATTTCGCCCGGCGCGATCTCGCGTTCGTACTTGGCGCCGATAATGTCCAGCGCGCAGGTTTCAGAGCTAAGAATCCAGCCATCACCGAGGCTTCCCAGAACCAGCGGGCGCACACCCAGCGGATCACGCACGCCGATCAGCTTTGTGCGGGTCATGGCGACGATGGAAAACGCGCCCTCGACGCGGCGCAGCGCGTCTTCCATCCGGCCGACAATATTGCGTTGCAGCGAGCGGGCCATCAGATGAATGATACATTCGGTATCGGAATTGGACTGAAAGATGCTGCCGCGCTCAATCAGTTCCTTGCGCAGGGCGACGGCGTTGGTGATGTTGCCGTTATGCGCGATCGCCGCGCCGCCCATCGCGAATTCGCCAAAGAAAGGCTGCACGTCGCGCAGCACCGGCATCTTGCCGCCCGAGGTGGAGTAGCGCACATGCCCGATGGCCAATTCGCCCGGCAGCGTTTCCATCAGGCTTTGCTTGGTGAAGTTGTCGCGCACATAGCCGAACCGGCGCTGACTGTTGAACCCCTCGGTGGCGTCATGGCTGACGATGCCGCCGGCCTCTTGGCCGCGATGTTGCAAGGCGTGCAGGCCGAGGGCGCAAAAATTGGCGGCCTCGGGGATGCCGGTCACGCCGTAAACGCCGCACTCCTCCTTCAGCTTGTCGCCATCGGCGGCGTCGCGCAGATAGGTGGTATCAAAGGGATGGGCGGGAGGCATGAGTTTGGCCAAGGGGCAACTCCGAATCCGGGTTTTACATATTCGTCACACATAGGCACTGCGGTCGCATATGTCACGGCATGATCGTGCACTACTGCGTGAGGCGGCGGGTGGCCTGCGGATGCCACGCTACCAGCGCGACAGGATCACGCCGCCCGCCACCAGTGCGGCAGACAACAGGCGCAGGGGGCTGACGCTGTGCTGCGCCACGCCGAACGCACCGATATGGTCCAATAGCAACGCCGCGCCCATCTGGCCAAAGATCATCAGCGTCGTGGTGGTCAGCACGCCCAGTTTCGGCACGCTCCACAGCGCGGCAAAGACATAGACCGCCCCCAGCGCGCCGCCGACCAGCATCCACATCGGCACGCGGGCAAAGCGCAGCAGATTAGGCCCGTCCCCGATCAGCACCGAGACCACCAGCAGAATCACGAAACCGACGCCAAAAGACAGCGTCGCCGCCCCGATGGGGCTGCCGATTCCGCGCCCAAGCGCCGCGTTGATCGGCGCCTGCGTGGCAACCATGCCGCCCGCGATCGCCATCAGGATCGACGCGCCAAGGATCTGGTTTGTCATTGCGGTTACTCGGCGGGGGCGATGGTCGCGTCATCGGTGGCGGCGGGATCAATTGCAGCGGGGGCTGCCGTCTCGCTGCATTTGCCGACCAATGCCTCGTATTGCGCGGTGATCCAGCCCAGTGCCTGCTCGGGGTTTCCGTCCTCGATCTTGCCGGTCATGCGCTGGAACACGCGGGCCGAGCGGCTGTCATCGACCATCTGGATCTGCTGCGATGTCATAATCGTTTCGTAGACGAAATAAGCGATGGCAACCAGCAATATGCCCCGCGCCACGCCAAAGACAAAACCCAGCCCCTGATCGATTCCGCCCAGCGCCGAGCGCTGCACCAGAGACGAGAACAGCGGCACGATCAGCGACGCCACGATCAGCGCGATGGCGAACACGACGGCGAATGCGGTGATCATGCTCAGTTCGCAGCTGTCGGCGATGAATTCGCCGATGACCGGGATCTCCTTGACCAGCGGTTCGACCTGCGGGGCAAAGATGAAGGCGATGATTCCCGCCACGATCCAGCCCGCGATTGCCAGCGCCTCGCGCACGAACCCGCGCGAATAGGCCAGCAGCGCCGACAGAACGATAACCAGCGCTACAACGCCGTCGATGATGGTAAAGCCGTCCATGTCGCCTCGATCCTTATGCGCTAACCAGCGCCAAATGTGTCGCCCACAAAGCCGATCAGATCCGCCGCACGTGTCAGCGTCAGACCGGTTTTTCCGCCGGGCTTGCCGCCCTCGGGAATGATTGCACTGCTGAAACCAAGTTTTTGGGCTTCTTTCAACCTGTTTTCGGTCTGGCCCACGGGCCGCAAGGCGCCTGATAGGCTGATTTCGCCGAAAATGACAGTGTCTGCGGGCAGGGCGGCGTCTTCTCGCGCGCTGAGTAGGGCGGCGGCGACGGCCAGATCCGCCGCCGGCTCGCTGATCTTCATGCCGCCCGCGACGTTCAGATAGACGTCCAGCCCGGCAAACGGGATGCCGACGCGCGATTCGAGCACCGCGAGGATCATCGCCAGCCGCGCACCGTCCCAGCCCACGACCGCGCGGCGCGGCTGTGAATGGGGTGACGGGGCGACCAGGGCCTGAAGCTCGCACAGAACGGGGCGCGTGCCCTCGATCCCGGCGAACACCACCGATCCGGGCGAGGGTTTGCCCCGTTCGCTCAGGAACAGAGCCGAGGGGTTCGTGACCTGCGCCAGCCCGGCGCCTGTCATCTCGAATACGCCGATCTCGTCGGCGGGGCCGAACCGGTTCTTGACGGCGCGCAGGATGCGGAACTGGTGCCCGCGCTCGCCCTCGAAATAAAGCACGGTGTCGACCATATGTTCCACCACGCGCGGCCCGGCGATCTGGCCGTCCTTGGTGACATGACCGACCAGCACGACGCTGACGCCGCGCCGCTTGGCAAAGCTGGTCAGATCATGCGCGGCGGCGCGCACCTGGCTGACGCTGCCCGGCGCGCTGCCGATGGTGTCCAGCCACATGGTCTGGATCGAATCGATGATCACCAGATCGGGCTTTTCGGCCTCCATCGTGGTCAGGATGTCGCGCAGGTTGGTTTCGGACGCCAGTTTCACATTGGCGCCTGACAGGCCCAGCCGTTCAGCCCGCATGCGTACCTGCGCGCTGGCCTCCTCGCCCGAGACGTAGATGGTTTTCAGCCCTTGCCGGTCGAAACTGGCCGCCGCTTGCAACAGCAGCGTCGATTTGCCGATGCCCGGATCGCCGCCGACAAGGATGGCCGAGGCCGGCACCAGCCCGCCGCCCAGCACGCGGTCCAATTCATCCATGCCGGACGAGGTCCGCGGGGGCGGCGCCTCCTTGGCCGACAGATCGGTCAGCTTCATGCCGGTGCCGCGTTTCGCGCCCAGCGTGGCCGTTGACGGCCCGGCGCTGAGGCCCTCATCCTCGTGAATGGTGTTCCACGCACCGCACGCATCGCAGCGCCCGGACCATTTGTTATGGACCGCGCCGCAGGCCGTGCAGGTGAATGTCGGTTGGTTTTTCGCCATAGGCTGCCTGATGCCCCAAGCGGGCAGGGCCGTCAACGGGGCGCTTAACGCACCGCCTCGATGGGCCCCTCGGCGCGGCCATGGATGAACTGATCAAGGTAGGGATCGCCCGACGCATCCATATCCGCGACCGGCCCGGTCCATTTGATCACGCCGTCATGCAGCATCGCGACCTTGTCGGCGATGGCGCGCACGGATGTCATGTCATGGGTGATGGTCATGGCCGTCACGCCCATTTCAACGACGATCTCGCGGATCAGATCGTTGATGACGCCCGACATGATCGGATCAAGGCCCGTCGTCGGCTCGTCAAAGAATATGATCTCGGGCTCGGCGGCAATCGCGCGGGCAAGGCCGACGCGCTTTTGCATCCCGCCCGACAGCTCGGCCGGGAATTTGTCGGCGGCATCGGGGGTCAAGCCGACGCGGCGCAGTTTTTCGATCGCGATCTCGCGCGCCTCGGCGACAGGGCGCTTGGCCGGACCGCGCAGCAGGCGAAAGGCGACGTTCTGCCAGACCGGCAGCGAATCAAACAGCGCGCCGCCCTGAAACAGCATGCCAAAGCGCGCAAGGAACGCATCGCGATCACCGCGGGTAACGTCGGCCCCGTCCAGCGTGATTGTGCCGCTATCGGGCATTTCCAGGCCAAGGATGGATTTCAGCAGGATCGACTTGCCCGTGCCGGACCCGCCGATGATCACCATGGATGATCCGCTGTCCAGCGTCAGGTCGACCCCGCGCAGAACGTGGTTGCTGCCAAAGGATTTACGGACGTCCGTCAGGGTGATCATGCTGAGAAAAACACCTCTGTCAGGACATAGTTGCTGGCCAGGATCAGCACCGAGGCGGTTACGACCGCCGCCTTGGTCGCGCGCCCCACGCCCTGCGCGCCCCGCCCCGAATTCATGCCGTAATAGCAGCCCATCAATGCGACGATAAAGCCAAAGACCGCGCCCTTGATCATCCCGCTCAGCACGTCCCAGCCCTCGAGAAAATTCAGCGTGTTATGCATGTAGGTCGCGGCGTTGAAATCCAGCCGTCCGACGCCCACCAGAAACCCGCCCATGACGCCGATCACGTCGCCCACGCCCACCAGCAGCGGCACGGCCAGCGTCGCGGCCAGAACGCGGGGCAAGGTAAGGTATTTCATCGGATTGGTAGACAGGGTGGTCAGCGCGTCGATCTGCTCGGTCACCTTCATCGTGCCGATCTCGGCGGCAATGGACGAGGCGACACGCGCCGCCACCATAAGGCCGCCCAGAACCGGGCCAAGTTCCCGCGTCAGCCCGATGGCGACGATGGAGGGCACGACCGTTTCGGCGTTGAACCGCGCGCCGCCGGCGTAGATTTGCAGCGCCAGCGCGCCGCCCGTGAACAGCGCGGTCAGCCCGACGACGGGCAGCGACAGCCACCCGATCTGGATCAGCGCATGGGCGAATTCACGCATGTAAAACGGCGGGCGGATCAGGTGCGACACCGTCTGCCCGGTATACAGCGTAACCCGACCAATGCCCGCCAGCGCCGCAAGAACATGACGTCCGATAGCGGCCAAAAAGCCAAGGATCACGGTCATCAGCCGAGATACCGCCGGGTGTAGCGCGCGCTCATCGAAGTGAGTATCTCGTATCCGATGGTACCCGCAGCATCCGCCAACGTATCGATACCTTGCAATGGGCCCAGTAGCGCGACAGATTTGGGGTCTCTGGAGGTGTCCGTCACGTCGATGCCGATCAGGTCCATCGAAATCCGCCCCACGACGGGGCAGCGCACATCGTCGGCCCAGACAGCGGCGCGATCACCCAGGCAGCGCAGGATGCCATCGGCGTAGCCGGCACTCAGCGTTGCAATGCGGCTGGGACGGCGCGCAGTCCACGCGCGACCATAGCCCACGGCATCGCCCGGCGCGACGTCGCGGCACTGTATCACCGGGATATCCAGCGATACGACAGGGCGGGCCTTTTCGAACGGCATACCGCCATACATGCCGATACCGGGGCGCGTCACATCGAAATGATAGGCCCGGTCCAGCAGGATGCCGCCGGTATTGGCCAGACTCAGCGGGCAGTCGAGGCCGGCAGTCATCTGGCGGAACGTCGCCAATTGGTCCGTGTTCATCGCCGCGCCCAAATCGTCGGCGCAGGCCAAGTGGCTGATGATCAACTGCGGGCTTTGGGCCAGCGCGATGTCGCGCACGGCGGTCCATTCGCTGGGCTCCATACCCAGCCGGTGCATGCCGGTGTCCAGTTGCAGGCCAAAGGGATGGCCCGGCAGGGCTTCCAGATGACGGATCAGCTGGTCCAGCGAATTCAGGATCGGCGTCAGGTCCATGTCGCCCAGCATGTCGGCATCACCTGCCATGTGGCCCGACAGGATGTAGATCACCGGACCGGGGCCAAGCGCCTGACGCAATGCCGCGCCTTCCTCGGTGACGGCGACGAAAAACGTGCGCGCGCCAGCCTTGGCCAAGGCCCGGCCCACCCGCGCGGCGCCCAGGCCGTAGGCGTCGGCCTTGACCACGGCGGCGGCTTCGGCGCGGCCCATTGCGGCAAGCGCGCTCCAGTTGGCGGTCAACGCGCCGAGATCTACGGTAAGGGTGGCTGTACTCATGACCGGGGTTTTGACACGGGTGCGCGCCGCGTCAAGCCCAAAGCGCCCCGGCAGGCAGCGCCGCCGGGGGTGTGTGAAAAGGGCGCCATCAGAACTCCTGCTCGTTGCCGCCATTCTGCCAAGGCTGCACAAGGTTGCCAAAGCGGGTAAAGCGCCCCTCGAAGCTGAGGTCGATCGACCCGATGGGCCCGTGGCGCTGTTTGCCGATGATGACCTCGGCCTTGCCGTGCAGACGCTCCATCCGTTCCTGCCAGGCGGCCATTTCGTCCAGCCTGTCATCCGACGGTTTCTCGCGCTCGACATAATATTCCTCGCGGAACACGAACATGACCACGTCCGCGTCCTGCTCGATCGAGCCCGATTCGCGCAGATCGCTGAGTTGCGGGCGCTTGTCCTCGCGGTTTTCCACCTGACGGCTAAGCTGCGACAGGGCGATGACGGGGATGTCCAGCTCCTTGGCGATGGCCTTGAGGCCCATGGTGATCTCGGAAATCTCGTTCACGCGGTTTTCAGAGCGTCCGGTGCCGCGCACCAGCTGAAGGTAGTCGATGATCAGAACATCGAGGCCATGCGTCCGTTTCAGACGCCGGGCGCGTGCCGCCAGCTGGCTGATCGGCAGGGCGGGCGTGTCGTCGATATATAGCGGGCAGGATTCCAGCTGTTTGGCGGCGTCGACAAAGCGGCGGAATTCGCCCTCGGTCATGTCGCCGCGGCGAATCTGTTCGCTGGGCACTTCGGAGGCTTCGGACAGGACGCGCGCGGCCAGCTGTTCGGCGCTCATCTCCAAGGAGTAGAAGCCGACGACGCCGCCTTCGATGGACCCTTCGGTGCCGTCGGGCAGCGTGCCGCGCTTGTAGGCCTTGGCGATGTTGAACGCCAGGTTAGTGGCCAGCGACGTCTTGCCCATCGACGGGCGCCCGGCGAGGATCAGAAGGTCGGATTTGTGCAGCCCGCCCAGTTTCTTGTCCATGTCGATCAGGCCGGTTGAGATGCCGGCCATGCCGCCCTCGCGCTGATAGGCCGCGTTGGCCACATTAACAGCGTCCGTTACTGCCCTGAGAAAGCTTTGAAATCCGCTGTCGGTCTGGCCTTGCTCGCTGAGCTTGTAGAGCTGCTGTTCGGCCTCGACGATCTGGTCCTTCGGCTCGCTGTCCACATTCATATGCGCGGCCTTGCCGGCGATGTCGTGGCCCAGCGCGATCAATTGGCGGCGGATCGCCAGATCATAGATCATCTGCGCGTAGTCGCGCACCGCATAGGTGCTGATTGCCGCGCCGGCCAGATTGACCAGATAGGCGGGGCCGCCCAGCTCCTTGAGGCCCTCGTCCTCTTCCAAAAACGCCTTGAGCGTGACGGGGGATGCCAGGTTGTTCTTGGCGATGCGCGCGGCTGCCGTCTCGAAGATGCGGGCGTGGACGGGGTCGTAGAAATGCTGCGGCCCGATGATGCTGGCGATGCGGTCAAAGACGTCGTTGTTGGTCAGGATCGCGCCAAGGAGCTGCTGCTCGGCCTCGATCGAGTGGGGCATGGTGTCGGCGGCCTGAATTTCGGTCCCGGCAGCGCTGCCGCTTGCGTTGAATTTGATGATCTCGTTCATGTCGCTCTCCGGCTGCCCTGCGTTGCCGTCATAGACGGATGCCCCCTGCGGGTGCAAATTGTATAAACCTGTGGGTGGTTTCAAGCACGGCCCGCTTGCACGTCATCTTGCGCCGCTAAGGGGCGCCGCGTCAACATCTGGTGGTCGTGCGGTAGATTGCCGCGCTTGCTATTGGCTGAATTCCGCAAGCGGCCCAAGTCTGTTGCCGGGAAGTGGCAGCCTTATGTGCTGCCGCTCAGGCGCGGGCGTCCTGCCATGCACGAGGGGCCTTGAGAAACGCCTCGACTTCGCGCAGCGTGGCGTCATCGAAGGTGCCTTGGGCGCGCGCCTCGGCCAGAACGTCCCACCATGTGCACAGGTGATGCAGCGCGACGCCGTGATTCTCAAGCGTCTGCACGGTGTCCGGGAAAATGCCGTAGTAGAAGATGACGGCAGTATGCGCGCAGGTCGCCCCCGTTTCACGAATGGCATCGACAAAGCCGATTTTCGAGCCGCCATCGGTGGTCAGATCCTCGACCAGCAGCACGCGCTGCCCCTCGGTCATGGTGCCTTCGATGCGCGCGCCGCGGCCATGCCCCTTGGGCTTTTTGCGCACATAGGTCATTGGCAGGGCCATCCGCTCGGCCATCAGGGCAGCAAACGGAATGCCGGCCGTTTCGCCGCCGGCGATATTGTCGAAGGCCTCCAGCCCCGCATTGCGCATGACCGTGACCGCCAGAAAATCCATCAACGTACTGCGGATGCGCGGGTACGAGATCAGCTTGCGGCAGTCGATATAGGTCGGGCCGGGCAGGCCGGAGGAGTAGATATAGGGTGTTGTCGCGTTGAAATGGACAGCGCCGATTTCCAGCAGCATGCGCGCGGTCAGACGGGCGATTTCTTCGGCGGGGGGGTAGGTGCTGGGAATCATGCGGGCGGTCCTTGTGACGGGTTGGGACTTATTTCGCCTTCGGCGAGGATATTTTTAGCAAGAAGAACGGGCGGTAACGTGCCAGTCGGGGGTGAAACCCGGATCGAAGATGGTGACAGGGCCATCGTCGGTGTCGATATGTGTGGGCTGGTCCGGGGCGCCTTTGGTCAGCGTGATGGTGCTGGAATTTGGCGGCAAGCCGTAGAAGGCCGGGCCGTTCAGGGAGGCAAAGGATTCCAGATTGGCCAGCGCGCCGTCCTGCTCGAATACATGCGCGAGGATCGGCATCGTATTGGGTGCGGTAAAGCAGCCGGCGCAGCCACAGGGCTGTAGTTTGGCCGGGTCGGTATGCGGCGCGCTGTCCGTGCCGAGGAAGAAGCGCGCATCGCCTGAGGTGGCGGCGGCGCGCAGGGCCAGGCGATGCTCTTCGCGCTTGGCCACGGGCAGGCAATAATAATGCGGGCGGATGCCACCGGCCAGAATGTGGTTGCGGTTTATGACCAGGTGATGCGTTGTGATCGTGGCGCCAAGGCCGGTGTCATGCGTCTTGACGTAATCCACGCCCTGGGACGTCGTGATATGCTCCATAACCACCTTGAGGACCGGCACGCGGCGGCGCAGCGGATCGAGGATGCGGTCGATGAACACTGCCTCGCGGTCGAAGATGTCTACGGTCGGATCGGTCACTTCGCCATGCACACAAAGGGGGAGGCCGATCTGTGCCATCCGCTCCAGCACGCCTTGCACGCGGTCGAAATTTGCCACGCCGCTGGCAGAGTTGGTGGTGGCGCCGGCCGGGTACAGTTTGACCGCGTGGATCAGACCGGACGCATGCGCGGCGGCGACGTCGTCGGGGTCCGTGTCTTCGGTCAGATAGAGGGTCATCAGCGGTATGAAATCCGCGCCCTCGGGCAGGGCGGCCATGATGCGCGCGCGGTAGGCGGCGGCATCGGCGCCGGTGACGACGGGCGGCACGAGGTTGGGCATGATGATCGCGCGCGCGAAATGTGCCGCGCTATGGGGCAGCACCGCGCGCAACATGGCGCCGTCGCGCAGATGCAGGTGCCAGTCGTCGGGGGTGCGGAGGGTCAGATGTGTCATGCGGGCGCTTTACCCGATCGGCGCGCGCCGCGCCAGTGGGATCGGTTCGTTCATCCGGGCCCGCCACCTTCGGCGTGAGCGGTGGCAGATGTGTGCCGCCCTGCTTTGCTGCCTTGTAAGCGGCGTGTCGAAGTTGACTGGTGTATTCTACATCATGATGGTTCTCGAATGGATTGCGGTGCATAAGTCTGAGCATGTCACTCCTGCGATACCCGGCGGTTCTGTCAAAACTTTGGTAAATGCGTGCGGTTTGCTGGACAGGCTGACCGAAGCGTTTCAGGGTGCAACGGCAGGACAGCAAAACGAGGCGCTCATATGAGGCAACCGGGCAATATCGATGACGTGCAGCATATGCTGGCGCAAGAGGGGTACGTCTGCGGGCGCGCGCTGGCTACCGCGCTGTTCCTGTCGCTGCGTCTGGGGCGGCCCCTGTTTCTGGAAGGCGAGGCTGGCACCGGCAAGACCGAAATAGCCAAGGCCGTCGCCACGGCGCTTGGCCGTCGCCTGATCCGCCTGCAATGCTACGAGGGGCTGGATGCCTCCAGCGCGGTGTATGAATGGAACTTCGCCGCACAGATGATTGCCCTGCGCGCCGCCGAGGCAGGCGGAAGCGCCGACACGGCCGCCCTGACAGACCATGTTTTCACCGACGCTTTCCTGATCGAGCGCCCCCTTTTGCAAGCCATGCGCCCGCAGGCTGGCGGCCCCCCCGTTTTGCTGATCGACGAAATGGACCGCACCGATGCCCCATTCGAGGCGTTTTTGCTGGAGGCACTCAGCGATTTTCAGGTCACCATCCCCGAACTGGGGACGATCAAGGCGCCCGAGCCACCCATCGTCATCCTGACCTCCAATCGCACGCGCGAAGTGCATGACGCGCTGAAGCGCCGCTGCCTCTATGCGTGGGTCGACTACCCCGATTTCGAACGCGAGGCTGAGATTCTTGCCGCCCGCGCGCCCGAGTTGTCTGAAACACTCAGCCGCGAGGTCGTCGCGTTCGTGCAGGCCCTGCGTACCGAGGATCTGTTCAAGAAACCCGGCGTCGCGGAAACCATCGACTGGGCCAAATGCCTGCTGGCGCTGGACGCCGTCGCGCTCAGCCCGCAGGTCGTGGCTGATACACTCGGCGCGCTGCTGAAATATCAGGATGACATCGCCAAAATGCAGGGCAGCGAGGCGACCCGCATCCTCGATAATGCCCGCGCCGCGCTGCCGCCCGCATGATCTTTCAATGTTCCGCAAATACTCCGGGGGTCCGGGGGTAGAACCCCCGGCGCGACATATGCATGAATACCCCGACCTCGATCTGCCCGATAACCCGAAATTGGCGCAGAATATCACCCATTTCATCCGCGCCCTGCGCCGGGCGGGCCTGCCCGTGGGGCCGGGTCGTGTGATCGATGCGGTGCGCGCGGTGACCGATGTCGGTTTTACCTCGCGGCGCGATTTTTACTGGACGCTGCATGCGCTCTGCGTGACGCGCCCCGAACATCGCGCGGTTTTTGCGCAGATCTTTCGTCTCTACTGGCGCGATCCGCGCTTTCTGGAACACATGATGGCGATGCTTCTGCCTGCCATGCACGGCCTGAATGAAAGCCCGCCCGCCAAACCCGCCGAGAAACGCGCGGCCGAGGCGCTGCTGGACGGCGCGCAGGCGCCTGTGCCTGACATGCCCGAGGGCAAGGACGAAGACAGCCTTCTTGAAATCGACGCCAGCGCCACAGCTTCGGCGCGCGAGCGTCTGCGCAGCCTCGATTTCGAACAGATGGGCACCGCCGAGATTGCCGAGGCGCGGCGCATGCTGGCGCGTCTGACGCTGCCGGTGCCGCCGATGCCGTCGCGGCGGATGGCTTCAGACGCCCGTGGTCGGCTGATCGACGCGCGCCGCACCATGCGCCTTGCCCTGCGCCGGGGCGGCGAGATCACGCAGCTGGCCCGCCGTGCCCCCCGTATCAAGGCGCCGGATCTGGTGGTGCTGTGCGACGTTTCCGGTTCGATGAGCCAATATAGCCGGATGGTTTTGCATTTTGTCCATGCCGTCGCCAACAGCCGGGGGGCGGATCGCGCAGGCGGCTGGGGCCGGGTGCATGCTTTTACCTTCGGCACGCGGCTGAGCAACATCACCCGCCATCTGGACACGCGCGACGTCGATGCGGCGCTGGCCGCCGCCGGGCGCGAGGTGCAGGATTGGGAGGGCGGCACGCGCATCGGTGACTGCCTTGCCGCGTTCAACCGCGACTGGTCGCGCCGGGTGCTGGGGCAAGGTGCCGTGGTGGTGCTGATCAGTGATGGCCTGGACCGGGGCGCGCCCGATTTCCTTGCGGCGCAGATGCAGCGACTCCATTTGAGCGCCCGGCGGCTGATCTGGCTGAATCCGCTTTTGCGATGGGACGGCTTCGCGCCGCGTGCGCAGGGCATTGCTGCGATGCTGCCACATGTCGATAGCCTGCTGGCCTGCCATTCCGTTGCCTCGATCGAAGATCTGGCAGCAGCCTTTGCCGCCCCGCTACAGGCAGGCGAGAAAACCCGCCTGATGGCCGCGCGCGGAACCCCGCCGATCTAGGGCCATCTTGCGGAACAATCCGGGCGTGGGGGCGTTGTTGCGTCAATAATCCGCGTATCGCGCGCGGCGGCTGGTCCAATGTGCGCCCGGATAACGTTTTAAACAGGAGAACTTACATGCGTCGCACTTGGCTTACATCCACCACGGCACTTGCCCTTGTACTGAATGCCGCCGCCCCCATGCCCGGCGTCGCGCTGGGCGCTACCGACGTGTCCCGCAATGACGCTGCGCCGCAACTGATGCGTTTGGCGCAAAGCGAAGCGGAAGCGTTGCAGGATGACACTGCGACCGACGCCATTGAGGGTGCCGTAGACGGCGCAGTCGACGAGGCCGCGCAGCAAGCCGCCCAAGCCGAAGCCGAAGCCGAAGCGCTGGCAGCCGAAAATGCCGCCAACGCTGCGGCTCAGCAGGCCGAGGACGAGGCCGCAGCCGCACAGCAGCAGGCTGCTGACGATGCCGCCGCCCAACAAGCTGCAGAAGCGGAGGCAGCAGCCACAGCAGAAGCAGACGCGGCGGCCGAGGCGCAGGCACAAGCGGACGCCGCCGCCGCGCAGCAAGCGGCCGACGAGGCCGCAGCGGCCGAACAGCAGGCAATTGACCAACAGGCAATCGACGCCGCCGCCGCTGAGGCCGAACAACAAGCGGATGAAGCAGACGCGGCGGCCACGGCAGAAGCAGAAGCAGACGTAGAGGCAGCCACCGAGGAACAAGCCACCGGGGAGGCTGCGCCCGAGCCCGAATCCGCGCCGCAGGCCGAGAGTACGGCTGAGGAGCAAGCGGCACAGGACGCCGCGACAAGTGACGACGTCGCAGATCCTGCTGTCGCAGAGGATGCCGCCACTGCAGAGCCTGCGGATCAGACCGCTACAGGCGAGGACGACGCCCCCGCCACAGATCAAGCCGCTGAGGAGCTACCCGAAACAGGGGCCACTGACGTCGGCGCCACCGAGACAACTGTGGAAACCACAACCGACACCGCCGAGGCCCCGGAGGTCAGCGCCGAGGCACAGGCCGATGCCCTGGCCGAGGAAACCGGCGATGCGCCCGCCGCTGCCGCCGCCAGCGGCGAGGGCGAGGTGGTCGACTCGCAAGAAGGCACCGTGACCGAAGATCAGGCGCGCGCCTCGGACGAAGAGTTCGAGACGACCGCCGGCGGTCAACAGACGGTCTTTACTCAGGCGCCGACTGCAAAGGAGAAGGATAACGATCTGCTGAAAGCGGTCGGCATTGTCGCCGCAGCGGGCCTCGGCGCCTACGCGGTCGGCAAGATGCTGAACAATGGCGGGGAAGTCGTGTCCAACACCGGCGACCGGGCCGTGGTGCGCGACCCGAACGGGCAGTACCGTATCATCAAGGATGATGACACGCTGCTGCGCCAGCCCGGCAGCAATGTGGCGACTCAGACCTATACCGATGGCTCGACCCGGACCGAGGTCGTCGCGCGTGACAATTCCTCGACCGTCACCATCCGCGCCGCCGATGGCCGCGTCCTGCGCCGCACGCGCATTTTGCCCGATGGGCAGGAGGTGCTGCTGTTCGACGACACGCGCAACTTTGACCGCGTCGATGTGACCAATCTAAGGCCCGCCCGCGAAAGCGATTACGACTACAGCACCGCAGATGAGGAAGGCCTGCGCGCCGCGCTCAGCGCCAAGAACGAGGCGCTTCCTGAGCGGACATTCTCGCTGAACCAGATCCGCCGGATCGACGCAGTGCGCAAACTGGTTCCGGTGATCGCGCTGGATGCGATCAACTTCCGCACAGGTTCGGCGGTGATCGAGGCCGGTGAGGCAAAATCGCTGTCGGCTCTGGGCAATGCCATGCTGGCGGCGATCGACAACGATCCGGCGCAGGTGTTCCTGATCGAAGGACACACCGACACGGTGGGCGACGCGAGCTACAACCTTGCGCTGTCTGACCGCCGGGCCGAATCCGTCGCTCTGGCCCTGACCGAGTATTTCGACGTCCCGCCGTCGAACATGATCGTGCAGGGATACGGCGAGGCGGATCTGAGGATCAAGCAGACCGGCGACATCCGCGGCAACCGGCGCGGCGCTGTGCGCAATATCACGCCACTGCTGACCGGCAACCGCTAGGGCGCCTTTGCGCCGCGAATCCGGTGCGGATTTGCATTGAGTGTCTCGGTCCTCCGTCACATAGTAATGGCGGAGGGCCTTTTGATGTCTGAGATCGACGATATTCCACGCATTGCGCTGGGCTGGCACCAATCGGGGCAGGGCGCTGCGCTGGCTACGGTGGTGCAGACGTGGGGCAGTGCGCCGCGCCGCGTGGGGGCCATGCTGGCGGTGTCCGGCAGCGGTGCCATGGCCGGGTCCGTGTCGGGCGGCTGCGTCGAGGGCGCCGTGATGGCCGAGGCGCTGGAGGCGATTGCCGATGGCGCACCCCGTATGCTGGAATATGGCGTCAGCGACGGGGATGCCTTTGCCGTCGGGCTTGCCTGCGGCGGCACGATCCGGGTGCTGGTGCAGCCCATCGGATCGGCGTTGCCGGAGGACGTTCTGGAGGCGCTGGTCACCGCCCGCGCCGCTCGCCAGCCTGCCGCGTTGGTGACGGCGCCGGGCGCCGCGCCAAGGCTGGAGATGTCCGGGCATGAGGAGCGCTTTCGCATGGATCGCTCGGGGTTTCAGGAGGATGGCGAGACTTTTGTCGCCATCCACAACCCACCCTTGCGACTGATCGTGGTGGGCGCCGTGCATATCGCGCAGGCGCTGGTGCCGATGGCGCGGATTGCCGGATACGATCCGGTCATCATCGATCCGCGCGCCGCGTTTGCGTCGGACACGCGGTTTCCGGGGGAAACCCTGCTGGACGACTGGCCCGATGACGCGGTGCGCGCGCTGGGGCTGGATGCCCGCACGGCGCTGGTGCTGCTGACGCATGATCCCAAACTGGATGATCCTGCCTTGACCGAGGCGCTGCGCAGCGATGTGTTCTATATCGGCGCGCTGGGGTCGACCCGCACCCACGCCAAGCGGCTGGACCGGATGCGCGAGGCTGGGTTCACGGAGACCGATCTGGCACGCATCCACGGCCCTGTAGGTCTGGATATCGGCGCCGCTGGCCCATCCGAGATCGCGCTGAGCATCCTTGCGCAGATGACGCAGGTGCTGAGGCAGGGGACGTGAAGTTCGGGCCTGTGCCGTTGGACGAGGCGGCGGGCGCGATCTTGGCCCATTCCATGCGCGCGCCTTCGCCGGACGGCTATGCCAGCCTGACCTACAAGATCGCCAAAGGCACGGTTTTGACGGTGCAACACCTGCGCGATCTGGCCGAGGACGGGGTCACGCAGGTCGTTGCCGCGCGGCTGGAACCGGGCGATGTGCATGAGGACGCCGCCGCCGAGCAACTGGCCGCCGCCATGCTGGCCTCGGGCGTCGGGCTGCGCGCTCGGCGCGCCAGCACAGGGCGGGTTAATTTGGTTGCAGAACATACCGGCATCGTGTCGCTGGACGCCGCCGCGATTTTGGCTGCCAACCTGGTGGACCCTGGCATCACGATCGCCACCGTGCCTTGCTGGCAAAGGATCGCCGCCGATGGGCTGGTCGCGACGATCAAGATCATCCCCTATGCGGTGCCCGGTGACCGGCTGGCCCAAGCCTGCGCCGCCGCGCGCGGCGCGATTGGTCTGCATGGTGCCCAGATCGCGACCCTCACTCTGATCGAGACGCGCATCGGGCCAGACACGCCGCCGGACAAGGGGCGCCGTGCAATGGCGGCGCGTGCGGCGAATTTCGGCGCGCAATTGTCGCCGCGCATCGTCGTTGCGCATGATGCGCAGGCCATATCGGCTGCACTGGCAGATGCCCCCGGCGAGGTGCTGATGATCCTCACCGGATCGGCAACCTCCGATATCTGCGATGTTGCGCCGCAGGGCGTGCGCCACGCTGGCGGACAGGTCGACCATTATGGAATGCCCGTCGATCCGGGCAATCTGCTGTTCCTCGGCCGGATAGGCGGCAAGCCGGTGATCGGCCTGCCGGGATGCGCCCGGTCCCCCGCGCTGAACGGCGCTGACTGGGTGCTGGAGCGGGTGATATGCGGCGTGCCGGTCACATCGGCGGACATTGCGGCGATGGGCGTCGGCGGTTTGCTGAAAGAGATCCACAGTCGCCCGATGCCGCGCCGCGGCAAGAATTCGGCGTAAAAACAGGCTTCTCAAGTCACCTATGCCGTGCTTAACTCTGCCTCAGACAGCGATACTTGAGGGAGGCGCCCATGTCCGAAGTCAGCATGACAGTGAACGGCAAGCCAGCGAGCGGCACTATCGAGGGCCGCACGCTACTGGTCGACTTCCTGCGGGAAACCCTAGGCCTGACCGGCACCCATGTCGGCTGCGACACCAGTCAATGCGGCGCCTGCGTCGTGCATGTGGATGGCAAGGCCGTCAAAGCCTGCACGATGTTCGCTGCCGAGGCGGAGGGTGCCACGGTTGACACCATCGAGGGGCAGGCAGCCCCTGATGGGACGCTGAACACCATCCAGCAGGCGTTTCAGGATTACCACGGCCTGCAATGCGGGTTCTGCACCCCCGGCATGGTGATGAGCGCCTCGGCGCTGCTAAAGGACAACCCCCAGCCGACCGAGGCCGAGGTGCGCAGCTATTTGCAGGGCAATATCTGCCGCTGCACCGGCTATCATAATATCGTCAAGGCGATCATGGCGGCCAGCGGTCAGGATGTGACCGGCATCGCAGGAGGCATCGCCGCCGAGTAAGCCTGTCCATGCATCGCCAACCCAGGGAGACACGACATGCCCAAGGACACCCCACCCGATCATGGCGGAATCGGCGCCAGCCCCAAGCGGCGCGAGGATGTCCGCTTCCTCTCCGGCACCGGAAATTACACCGACGATATCAATCTGCGCGGGCAGGCCTATGTGCATTTCCTGCGCTCGGACGTCGCCCACGGCAAGATCAACGGGCTGGACCTGAGCGAGGCGGAAAA
Organism: Roseovarius sp. M141; assembly: GCF_024355225.1. NCBI lineage: Bacteria > Pseudomonadati > Pseudomonadota > Alphaproteobacteria > Rhodobacterales > Roseobacteraceae > Roseovarius > Roseovarius sp. M141. Next base: position 2,501,389 of record NZ_VCNH01000008.1, on the reverse strand, counting down.
GATGCCCGGCGTGCTGCGCATCTTCACCGGCGAGGATTTCAAGACGGTCGGCTCCATCCCCTGCGGCTGGCAGGTCACCGACCGTTTCGGCCAGCCGATGCAAGAGCCGCGCCACCCCGTTCTGTGCGAGACGCACGTGCGCCATGTCGGTGATCCCATCGCCGCCATCGTGGCCGAAACACGTGAGCAGGCCCGCGACGCCGCCGAGGCGATCATCCCCGACATCGAAGATTTGCCCGCCGTTGTCGATATGCGCGCCGCGCTAGCGGATGGATCGACCAAGGTGCATGACGAGCTGACCAGCAACCTGTGCTTTGACTGGGGCTTTGTCGAAGAAAACAAACAGGCGGTGGACGACGCGATCAGATCAGCGGCCCATGTCACCACGGTCGAGCTGATCAACAACCGCCTTGTCCCCAACGCGATGGAGCCGCGCGTCGCCATCGGTGACTACAACCGGGGAACGGGCGATTCCACGCTGTACACCACATCGCAGAACCCGCATGTGATCCGCCTGCTGATGGGGGCGTTCGTGCTGAACATCCCCGAACACAAGCTGCGCGTCGTGGCGCCCGATGTGGGCGGGGGGTTCGGCTCGAAAATCTACCATTACGCCGAAGAGGCATTCTGCACCTTTGCCGCCAAAGCGCTGAACCGGCCCGTCAAATGGACCTGCACCCGGTCCGAGGCATTCCTGAGCGATGCGCAGGCGCGCGATCACGTCACCAAGATCGAGCTGGCGCTGGACAAGGACAACAACTTTACCGCCGTGCGCACCGATACGCTGGCCAATATGGGCGCCTATCTGTCGACCTTTGCGCCGTCGATCCCGACATGGCTGCACGGCACGCTGATGGCCGGCAACTACAAGACGCCGCTGGTCTATGTGAATGTGCGCGCGGTGTTTACCAACACGGTGCCCGTCGACGCCTATCGCGGCGCCGGGCGGCCCGAGGCAACCTATCAGCTCGAGCGCGTCATCGACAAGGCCGCGCGCGAGCTGGGGGTCGATCCTATCGCGCTGCGCAAGCAGAATTTTGTCACCGAGTTTCCGTATCAGACGCCCGTCGCAGTGGAGTATGATTCAGGCGATTTCAATCGCTTGGTGGACAAACTTGAAGCGCAGGCCGATCTGGGCGGGTTCGAGGCGCGCCGCAAGGAAAGCGAGGCCAAGGGCAAGCTGCGCGGCCTTGGCGTCAACTGCTTTATCGAGGCCTGCGGCATCGCGCCGTCCAATCTGGTCGGGCAACTGGGCGCTCGCGCGGGGCTGTATGAAAGTGCAACGGTGCGCGTCAATGCCACCGGCGGCATCACGGTCATGACCGGCAGCCACAGCCACGGGCAGGGCCACGAGACGGTTTTCCCGCAGGTGGTGGCCGATATGATCGGCATCGACGCAAACATGATCGAAATCGTGCATGGCGACACCGCCAATACGCCGATGGGCATGGGCACCTACGGTTCGCGCTCTATTGCCGTGGGGGGCAGCGCCATGGTGCGCGCCACCGAGAAGATCATCGCCAAGGCCAAGAAGATCGCGGCCCATATCATGGAGGCCTCCGACGGCGATATCGAGCTGAAGAACGGCAAGTTCACCGTTGCGGGCACCGATAAATCGCTGGCATGGGGCGACGTGACGTTGGCAGCATATGTGCCGCATAACTACCCGCTTGACGAGGTCGAACCGGGGTTGGAGGAGACGGCGTTTTATGACCCGAACAACTTCACCTATCCTGCCGGTGCCTATGCCTGCGAGGTCGAGGTCGATCCCGAAACCGGCAAGGTGACGATCGAAAAGTTCACGACGGCGGATGATTTCGGCAACGTGGTCAACCCGATGATCGTGGACGGGCAGGTGCATGGCGGGCTCACGCAGGGCATCGGTCAGGCGCTGATGGAGAATTGCACCTATGATGCGGACGGGCAGTTGTTGTCGGCCAGCTACATGGATTACTGCATGCCGCGGGCGGACGATGTGCCGTTCTTTCGTGTCGACCACAGCAATGGCACACCCTGCACGCACAATCCATTGGGTGTCAAAGGGTGTGGTGAGGCGGGCGCGATCGGGTCGACGCCCACGGTGATCAATGCGGTCGTCGATGCATTGCAATCGGGGGGGCACAAAGTGGACCACGTGGATATGCCCGTGACACCGTCGCGTGTCTGGGCGGCGATGCAGCAAGGCTGAGGCCGGGGATTTCGGGGCGCTGCCCCGGAGCCCCGGGATATTTGAGGCAAGAAGAAACGATTGCCGAAATGTGGGAGATGTCGGGATGTATGCATTCGAAATTGAGCGGCCTGCGACCATCGAGGATGCGGTCAAGGCGCTGGCCGCAGACGAGGCGCAGCCACTGGGCGGAGGGCAGACATTGATCCCGACGCTTAAACAGCGCCTGGCGATGCCGTCGGTTCTGGTCAGCCTTACCGGCATACCGGGGATGCGCGGAATTTGCACGGACGATGCCGGACGGTTGTGCATCGGCGCCGGGACGACGCATGCCGAGGTGGCGGCGGGCGCGGGCGATTTTTCGGGCCTCGCGGCCATGGCGGCCAAGATTGGAGATCCGGCAGTGCGCAATCGCGGCACTCTGGGCGGGTCGCTTGCCAATAACGACCCGTCCGCTTGCTATCCGGCGGCGGCGCTGGGAGCGGGCGCGACAATCGTGACGAACAAGCGTGAAATTGGTGCGGATGATTTCTTTCAAGGCATGTTCGATACGGCGCTGGACGAGAGCGAGATCATTACCGAGGTCAAGTTTCCTGTGCCCGGCAAATCGGCCTATGCCAAGTTTGAACAGCCTGCCTCGCGTTTTGCGCTGGTCGCGGCGTTCGTGGCGAAGTTCGAAGACGGGGTGCGCGTGGCCATTACTGGCGCGTCCGAAAGCGGCGTGTTTCGCTGGAGTGAGGCCGAGAACGCGTTGAGTGCTGATTTCAACGCGTCGGCACTGGAGGGGCTGACCGTTCCGGCAGATGGTATGATCGGCGATCTGCATGGGACGCCGGAATATCGAGCTCATCTGACCGGCGTCATGACGCGGCGGGCGGTTGCTGCGGCGGGCTAATGCGCCATGACAAGAGCGCGGAAAAGGAAATCGGCGCCATTTCCGGCGCCGATTTTTACGGTGTATTCATTAGATGGATACCTAAAGCGTCCCGCCTTAAACCTGAGATGCTCGGCTATGGCGAACCGCGTGCAACGCTCATATGTCGCGCTGCGTTTCGCGAAACGCTTTAGTTTGGCATCGGGCCGACAATCATGATCATCTGGCGGCCTTCCATCTTGGGCATATTTTCGACCTTGCCGGTGCCCTCGACATCGGCGGCGATGCGTTGCAGCAGTACGCGACCCAGATCCTGGTGGGCCATTTCACGGCCGCGAAAACGAAGCGTGATCTTTACCTTGTCGCCATTTTCCAGGAACTTGAAGACGTTGCGCATTTTGACGTCATAGTCATGCGTATCGGTGTTGGGGCGAAACTTGACCTCTTTCACCTCGATGATCTTCTGCTTTTTGCGGGCTTCGGCCTCGCGTTTTTGCGTTTCGTACTTGTACTTGCCGAAATCCATGATCTTGCACACGGGCGGCTTGGCATTCGGCGAGATTTCGACCAGATCCAGGCCCGCTTCTACGGCCATTTCCAAGGCGCGCGCACCTGACACGACACCGACGTTATCGCCATCGGCCCCGATCAGCCGAATTTCGGGATCACGGATGCGGTCATTTACTCGGGGTCCAGTGTCGCGCGTGGGGGGTGCGTTGTGCGGTCTGCGGGCTATGGCTTTGATCCTTTGATTGTTGGGATGTCTTTCGGAACAGCAACCTAGACGCCGCCCCTTGATGTTTCAAGCCGCAAAATAGGCCGATCTGTGCCGATCCGGGGGGAATCGGCCTTGCGCCTTGCGGGTACGGCGGGCATGACGTCAGATGGAACGTGGCCGTGCCATGCCAATTAGGTTGGGCGGATCGCGGTTGCTTTGGATTATTGGGGATGACCAAATGAAAAACCTGCTTTGGATCGCGCTGGCTGCAATCGTTTTGATTGGCGGCTACGTATTGGTGACAGGAAAGACGCCTGCCGATATGATCGACACCGCCGATGAGACGATCGAGGCCCCTAGCGTGTCGGATGAAGCTGCGAGCGATATGGCCGATACCGCTGATGCTGCCGGCGATGACGTCGAAGCTGCGGCAGATGACGTCGCTGTCGAGGTGGACGCAGCTGCCGATGAGGCCGCCGATACGGTTGAGACCGCGACAGATGACGTTCTGGACAGCGCGGACGACGCAATGAACGTGGTAGAGGGTACCGCCGAGGATGCTGCCGCCACGGCTGCGGCAGGTGCCGAATCCGCTGTCGATGCGATGGCTGAAGAGGGCAGTGATGCGATGCAAGTCGTCGACGAGGCTGCGCAGGACGCAACCCAAGATGCGGCTGATGCGGCATCTGATGTAGGCGATGCGGCGTCCGATACTGTGGACGCGGTTGAGGGGACCTTGGAAGACGCTACCGATACAGCAACGGGCGCAGATGCGGCGACAGCAGCCGATGCGACAGACCCGCTGAGCGAGCAGAATTTCGACATGCAGGCGGCAGCCGACATGATCGACAATTCCGAGATCAGCGATACGCAGAAGACCCTTCTGAAAGCCAGCCTCAGGGAGGCACAGAACAACCCCGATCTGCTGAAAGCGGCGATCGCGCAGACCCGCGCCGCGCTGGGGAAGTAAGGCTTCTTCAGTATGTAAGCTTGCCCCAAGGGCCTCGGTGCGAAATGCAGCCGGGGCCCTTATTGTTTGTGTACATCCTCTGACCGGAGCATCTTACTCCGGATGGGGCGCCGCAATTTCCGGACCGATCAGCTCAACCCGTTTGCGTGGCGCAACGTCGCCGATTTGGCGCAGCGCGTTGTCGAGCAGGCTGTACACTTCGTCACGGCAGTCGACATCGCGGTCGAACCGGGTCAGCCAGTACCGCAAGGCATAGGCGATGCCGCCTTCCTCGTAGGACAGTACACGCACATCTGGCGGCGGATCCTGCTGGATCAGCTTCGCCTCCTTGACGGCGGCCAGCATCGTCTTGCGGGCCAGGTCGATCGGGATGGAATGATCCAGAATGATGGCCACCTGCGCGCGGTATTGGGGCCTTGGCGCGGAATAGTTGGTGATGCGCTGGCGCGCGATTTGACTGTTGGGCAGGATCAAATAAGTTGAATCGCGCGTGAGGACGCGGGTGGTGCGCCAGCCGATTTCGATCACCTTGCCGCGGGCCAGCCCGTCGATGTCTATCCAGTCACCGATGCGAAACGGCCCTTCGATCCCGAGCGCGATACCCGACAGGGTGTCGGCAACCACATTGCGGATCGCAAAGCCCAGCATTGCCAGCACCAGCCCCGATCCGGCCAGTGCGCCCACAGCGCCCTGACCCATGAACATCGCCACAGATGCAGCAAAGGCCAGCAGGAACAAGACGGCAGCGATTAGATCCTTGAGCAGACGTGGATAGGGACGTCTGCGGGTGGTCGCTTGGTCCAGCACCATGGCCAATAGTCGGCTGGCAAGCCACGCAAGCGAGAAATAGACCGCCACCGTGACGCCCATCGACAGGGCTTCAACGTCTTCGACGGCGCGGCTCAGGTCGACATGGGGCAGGGTCAGGATCAGCCCGAGGCTGAGGACAACTGAGGCGACAGGCCATATCAGCCGACGGGCGTGCTGTTTGGGACTCATGCAATGGGCCTTTCAAACGTGGGGGGGGCTGTGCGGTGCTGTCGTCGCGCCCGCGCTGTGGGCGCGCGGACTCGGGCTGATGCATCTGGTGCAGACCGCGCAGATGATGCGGGCAGAACGCAGTGACATCGCAAAGGCTCCGGTCGAAAATGGCGGACTGAAACGGTGTGCAATCGGCAACGGCGCACGACACCCGCAGACCCCTATGGGCCGCGAGTGGCGACGACCTAAGCGCGGTGCGCGGAACGTATCAAGATGCGTTCGGTGGGTCCTGAACTGGCGCCGCGACAGACTCGGGCTGCTGAACGCTGATCACGGTCAACATGCGGCGCTGATCGTCCCGCGTATCCCAGTAGAAGGCCGCACCCTCGGCCAGGCCCAGCAGGGACACGCCAATAGGAGTCATCAGCGAAACCCGGTTGCGCGAGATATCGGCATTTTCGGGATAGACCAGCGTGACGTTTTTTTCCTGTCCCGTCGTCTCGTCGCGGTAGACAACACTGCTGCCGATCGAAACAACATCGGCGGGCATCTTGGCTGCAGCGACGATACGCGCGCGGCCAATTTCGTCCAGCAGGCGGTCGGCCAGAACTGGATTTCGCTGATAACCACCTTCGGCGAGCGCCTCGATATGGGTCAACTCATCCTCGTTGATGACCAGCTTGGGCGCGCGTGTGCGGGGCTTTTTGACGGTGTCCGTGGTCTGGGCTGTCATGTGTCTGGCTCCTAATTAGAGGACGGTGAAAAAAAGGGATGCGATGATCGTGCCCATATCAGGGGTGCGTCAGCATTTTGTTGCGCGGCGCAGCCACGACTGCGTTTCCCGCGCGGGGATTTTGGGGTTCGTCATATCCGTGCTGCGCGCGGACAGGCTGGCCGTAGCCAAATCTTCGGACGTAGGGCCGCCCTATGGTAAGTTTGCGTGGAGAGTTGGTGTTGAATTCTGGTATGCAGGTAAGCCCGGGAGGCTCGCAGGCGCGCGCGCGCCTAGTCCGCCCGGGGCGGCAGGCGGTTCAGCAGGGGAAACCCGTAATGATCTGCGTGTACATTCATATCCTTCATGTAGGCACGCGCCGGTCATCTGTCAATCGGCAGCCCGTACATGCCTGAAATGACGTTGAATTCGGTATCGCAATTGACGCTTTTGCGCCGATAGTTTGCCGACGGGCGGCACGGACTGAAACCGGCTACAACAAGGCCCATCTGAGATGCATGACGCGCTTTTGCTTGTATAAGAGGTTTCGCCCGGCGCAGGAAGACTGCTGAACCGTCCTTAGACTTGGGCGGGGCAGGCGTATTTTACCCCGACGCCGGTCTTCGGGGCCGCGATGGCGCCAGATCGGCCTGCGCATACAGCGAGATGTTCGCGATCCCCTTGCCGAAGACACCCGTCGGCGCATCGACCATGGCCAGTTTCGGTTCGATCCAGAATCAGCCGTGATCATGGAGGGTATCCTCGGATCGGAGCACTATGTTGCATCAATGGCACTGCGTCGCGCTGAAACGCGAAAGGGCGGACCGAAACCGGCCCGCCCTTCCTGATGTCACGCCTGACGGATCACTTCAGATCAAAGCGGTCCGCGTCCATCACCTTGGTCCAGGCGGCGATGAAATCGCGCACGAAACGCGGGCCGGCATCGTCCTGGGCGTAAACTTCGGCAACGCTGCGCAGTTGCGAGTTGGAGCCGAACACCAGATCGGCGCGCGTGCCGGTCCAGCGGATCTGGCCCGTCCTGCGGTCCTGCGCCTCGAATTCGTCCTGATCGTCGCCGACGGATTTCCACTCGATATCCATGCCCAGCAGGTTGACGAAGAAATCATTCGTCAACTGGCCGGGACGATCCGTCAGAACGCCGTGTTTGCTGGTGCCATGGTTGGCGTCCAGTGCCCGAAGGCCACCGACCAGTACCGCCATTTCCGGCGCGGACAGCCCCAACAGCTGCGCCCGGTCGATCAACAGCTGTTCGGCGCGCACGCTGAATTTTTGCTGCTGATAGTTGCGAAAGCCGTCGACGATGGGCTCCAGCACAGCAAAGCTGTTCGCGTCGGTCTGCTCGGGCAGCGCATCGGTGCGGCCCGGATGGAAGGGAACGTCCACCTTATGACCCGCAGCCTCGGCGGCGGCCTCAACGGCGGCGGCCCCGCCCAGCACGATCAGATCGGCGATCGACACCTTCTTGGCGCCGGATCTGGCGTCGAAATCGGCCTTGATCGCCTCGTATTTCTCCAGAACCGAGGCCAGACGCGCGGGGTCGTTGCCCTCCCAGTCCTTCTGCGGTGCCAAGCGAATACGCGCCCCATTGGCGCCGCCGCGATTGTCCGAGCCACGGAACGTAGACGCCGAGGCCCAGGCCACAAAGACCAGATCGGAGCGTGGCACGCCGCTGTCCAGAATCTGCGTCTTGAGCGCCGCGATGTCGCCTGCGTCGATCACGTCGTAATCGGCTGCCGGGATCGGATCCTGCCAGATCAGGTCTTCGGCCGGTACGTCGTTGCCCAGATAGCGCGCCTTGGGGCCCATGTCGCGGTGGGTCAGCTTGAACCACGCGCGCGCGAACGCCTCGCCGAACGCCTCGGGGTCCTTGTGGAACTTGCGCGCAATCGGCTCGTATTGCGCGTCAAAGCGCAGGGCCAGATCGGCGGTCGTCATCATCGGCGGATGCATTTTTTCCGGATCATGCGCGTCAACGACCATATGCTCGGGCTTGGGGTCTTTGGGCGTCCATTGCTGCGCGCCTGCGGGGCTTTTGGTCAGTTCCCACTCGTTATCGAACAGAACGTCGAAATAACCCATGTCCCATGTCGTCGGCTTGGGTTTCCACGCGCCTTCGACACCGCTGGTGGTGGTGTGCAGGCCACGCCCGCTTTCCCAGCTGTTTTTCCAGCCCAGACCCATCTGCGCCATGTCGCCGGCTTCGGGCTCGGGACCAACATAGATCGGATCGCCCGCGCCGTGCGCCTTGCCGAAGGTATGCCCGCCAGCGATCAGCGCGACGGTCTCCGCGTCATCGACGCCCATGCGCGTGAATGTCTCGCGGATGTCGTGGCCCGAGCCGACGGGATCGGGGTTGCCGTCCGGTCCCTCGGGGTTGACGTAGATCAGGCCCATCTGGACGGCGGCCAGCGGGTTGTCCATCTCGCGGTCGCCCGAATAGCGGCTGTTTTCCATATCCGAGGTGGCCAGCCACTCGGACTCGGCACCCCAATGCACGTCTTCCTCGGGGGCATAGATGTCGGCGCGGCCGCCACCAAAGCCATAGATTGGCCCGCCCATCGATTCGATGGCGACATTGCCCGCCAGAATCAGCAGGTCTGCCCAGCTGAGATTGTCGCCGTACTTCTTCTTGATGGGCCACAGCAGGCGGCGCGCCTTGTCCAGATTGCCGTTATCGGGCCAGCTGTTCAGCGGGGCAAAGCGCTGGTTGCCGGTGCTGGCGCCGCCGCGCCCGTCCGCTGTGCGGTAGGTGCCCGCTGAATGCCATGCCATGCGGATGAAAAGCGGGCCGTAATGGCCGTAATCTGCCGGCCACCAGTCCTGACTGTCGGTCATCAGCGCGTGCAGGTCAGCCTTGACCGCATCCAGATCAAGTTTCTTGAATGCTTCGGTGTAGCTGAAATCGGGATCCATCGGATTGGGGCTGCGGCCATGTTGGTGCAATACGCCGACATTCAGCTGATCGGGCCACCAGTCACGATTGGTGCGCTTGGCCTTGTTTGTAACGGGGCATTTCAGATTACCGTCCATTTGGCGTCTCCTTGGATTGTTTGGCGTGCGCGCCGCGCGCCAGAATAGGGTCATGAGTCCGCTGCCTTTTCAAGGCGTTTGGAATCGTTCCAAATTGAACATGAGGCTTCACGGCGATAAATGCAAATTGCAGTTTCTTCTGATTGCTATAATATTTTATTATGAGCATCACCCTCCGCCAACTGACCTATTTCCGGGCGCTGGCCGCCCATCGCCATTTCGGGCGGGCAGCGGCGGCTGTGTCTGTCTCGCAGCCGGCCCTGTCGGTGCAGATCCGCGATATGGAGGCGGCGCTTGGCCAGCCGTTGGTTGAACGGCGCGCGCGCGACGTGGTGCTGACGCCCTTTGGCAGGCTGATTCTGGGCCATGCCGATCAGGTCGACAGTGCGATGCGCAATCTGGAGGAGGCGGCGCGCTGGCATGGCGGACTGTCGGGCCTGCTGCGCATCGGACTGATCCCGACGCTGGCGCCCTACATGCTGCCCGGCACGTTGGAGGCGTTGCGCAGCGGCGACATTTCCATGGACGTGCAGGTGCAGGAGGCCAAGACCGACCGGCTGACAGAGGATTTGCTGGCCGGGCGGCTGGATGCTGCCGTCATGGCGCTGCCGGTCCTGACGGTTGGGCTGATCGCCGAGCCGCTGTTCGAGGATCGATTCCTGTTGGCGGGCAGCGCCGTAAGGCTGGCAGCGATCGGCGCCGGGGCCGAGACGCTGCGTCCCGATGGGCTGGGCGCCCAACAACTTCTGCTTCTGGAGGATGGCCACTGCCTGACAGATCAGGCGCTGGAGGCATGCCGCCGGGGCAGGGGCCATGCGCAGATCGACATGGGCGCGTCATCGCTGGCAACACTGACCCAGCTGGTGGCGGCGGGGTTTGGCCTGACATTGATGCCGGAAATTGCGGCGGCGGCAGAGGTGCGCGGTGCGTCCCGCGTACATCTGAGGCGGTTTGACGCGCCTGAACCTGCGCGCACAATCTGCCTCGTGCGGCGTAGTTCGACGCTGGGCGACGGGTGGTTCTTGCAGTTGGCCAAGATCCTGACCGGCGTTGGCACAGGGCTGACGCGGGCGGCGCGTAGCGGCTGATAGATGTGTTTGGTTGGGGGGCACTGGTGAAACATCGCATCCTGAAACCGGTCGGGCGCTTGTACTGGCAACTCCCCCCGGGAATCCTTATAGTCGGACAAAGTTACCAAACCATTCGCGGGGACAAAATTCGTGCGTGATCTCAAGATACCGGCGCAGCGCCATCCCGAAAAGGCCCGGCGCCCCGACAACGCGCAGCCCAAGAAACCCGACTGGATTCGCGTCAAGGCGCCGGGCGGGCAGGGCTATGCCGAAACCGCCCGCATCATGCGTGACAACAATCTGACCACCGTCTGCGAAGAGGCGGGATGCCCGAACGTCGGTGAATGCTGGTCCCAAGGCCACGCCACCATGATGATCATGGGCGAGATCTGCACCCGCGCCTGCACATTTTGCAACATTGCCACCGGCAAGCCGACCGAGGATCTGGACGCGTTCGAGCCCGGTCGCGTGGCCGATGCCGTGCAAAAATTGGGGCTGAACCATGTCGTCATCACGTCGGTCGACCGCGACGATATCGCCGATGGCGGCGCCGAGCATTTCGCCCAGACCATCCGCGCCATTCGTCACCGCAGCCCCGGCACCACGATCGAAATCCTGACGCCCGACTTTCTGAATTGCGACCCGAAGGTATTGGAACTGGTGGTCGCCGCCAAACCCGACGTGTTCAACCACAACCTCGAAACCGTGCCCGGCCTCTATCCTTCGGTGCGCCCCGGCGCGCGCTATTTCCACAGCTTGCGCCTGCTGCAACGGGTCAAGGAGATGGACCCGACGATTTTCACCAAATCGGGCATCATGGTCGGGCTGGGAGAGGAACGGCCAGCCGTGCATCAAGTGATGGATGACATGCGCGCCGCCGATATCGATTTTCTGACCATCGGCCAGTATCTGCAACCAACCCCCAAGCATCACAAGCTGGACCGTTTTGTCACCCCCGAAGAATTCGCGGCCTACGAAAAGGCGGCCTTCGGCAAGGGGTTCCTGATGGTGTCGGCCACCCCATTGACGCGGTCCTCCTACCATGCGGGCGATGATTTTGCCCGCCTGCGCGCCGCCCGTCTGGCACGGCTTGCCACGGCTTAGACGGGGCGGTCGGTATCTGTTTTGTCGGCCCTGACCTCTAGTCTGGGCCTGCGCTGTCGGTATGGTCCTGATGTCACTGTCGAACTGTGCCCAGCTGCCTTCAGACGGTCGTGATCGCCTCTAGTGCGGTGCCCTCAAAGGACGCGAGGCAGACCTTGATCTCGGCCCGTGTCTGAAACAGGCACGCCGCCGTCGATAGCGCATCGGCCAGCGCCGCAGAGGGGGCCGATACCGTGATCTCACGCCAACTTGCACGGGTCGGCGCACCTGTCACCGGGTCGAGGATATGACCGACCTGCGCGCCCTCATCAAAGGTCGTGCCGAGCGGCGCAGAGGTGGCCAGCGCGCGCGCTGCCAGCGGCACTTTGCCGCCCGCGGCCAGTTTGACCGGCCAAGCCCCGCCATTGGGGTGCCCGCCAAGCGCGCGGAATTCACCTGTGTCGATCAGGATATTCGTCAGGCCCTCGGCGGCCAGCAGGGTCGCCACACGGTCCGCGATATAGCCCTGCGCGATGCCGTTCAGCGTCAGCGCCATACCGGGCGCCATGGAAATGCCCGAGGGATCCAGCGTGACGCGGTTCCAGCCAGTCAAAGCGCGGGCACGTGTCAGGTCGGAGTTGTTCGGCATTTGTCCAAGGGCAGACGCCTCGGCATAGATGGCCCAGAGCGGTTGGATGGTGGGGTCGAAGCGGCCGCCGCTGGCGGTATGGACGGTGCCTGCCATCGACAGGCATTCCAGCAGTTCGAACGGTGGCGCCAGCAATTTGCCGGTGCGGTTAAGCTGCGACAGCGCGCTGTCGGCGCGGTAGAGGCTGAACACATCCTCGAGCCGTGAAATTTCAGCCGCGACACGCGCGCTGATCGCCGCTGCATCGGGGTGGGCCAGTCGCAGCGTGGCGCGCGCGCCAAGGGCGGTGCCCTGCCATGTATGGACCGGTTGCGCAGACAAGGCACCGGGCAAGGCGATGGCGGCGGCGCTGATGGCCAGAAAACGGCGGCGATTGGTCATGGTGTCATTCTCCCACTGTGCGCGACAGGCTGCGCAGGCGATCTTGAAAATCCGTATCGTCCGTGTCGCCGTCCAGCTCGACGGGGGCCAGAACGGCAGAGTCGGGTATTTCGTCCAGTTCCAAAACCCGCCCACCATTTATGCCGGCAAACTCGGCGGCATCTGCGGGGTCCGAGAAGGGGACGATCTCGGGCGCACCCATGCCGCCGATGGCGCGGCCGCCGACGACATAATGTGCATCCTTGGCGTCGATCCAGTTGGCCGCGCCGGGCGCGTCCCACGCAGCGCCCGGCGCGCCCATGTCGTTGACCCAGATGGCCAGCACCGCGTGGCTCTGCTCGGGCATGCGCAGATAGGCGATGACGTCACGAACCTGGCTGAAGAACAGCGGCGCGCCGGGCAGTCCGGCCAGATGGGCCTGCGCCTTGGGGCCATCATGCTCCAACAGGTTCATCTGGCAATAATGCCCGACGGCAGCCGGGGTCAGCGGCAGCGGCGATGTGTCTTGCGCGGTCTCTTCCTTGCAGGCGGTCAGGGCCAGCAATGCGGCGGCGATCAGCAGCGCTTTCATGGCTCGACCTTTCGGAATGCCAGCGCGGCCAGCAGGAGCGAGATCAGCGGCCAGACCGCGACGGACATTAACGATTGCCACATCGGGATGGCATTCGCTGCGCCGCCAACACCCGAGGCGGCGGTTGTGGCCTGCGCGGCGGTCAGGTTGAACAGACGGAACGCATCGGCGGGGTTGGCCAGCAGGAGCGAGGGGAAAATCCGGGTGGTGAAGGTGCCACCATCATCGGCGACAACCGCCGCCAGCAGGCCCAGATCATAAAGCACGACCAGCCCCAGCCACAGTCCGATCGCCAGCCCCGCAGCCCCCGACACGCGCCGCGCCAGCGACGACAGCGCATAGCCGATCCCGAGGAAGGTGGCGCCCAGCAGCACCGAGGTCCATGTCAGCCGCCACAGCGCGCCAAGGCCCGCCATCGCCGCCGGATCAGCCGCAATCGTCACTGCCGCCGCCGCGCCGTAACCCGCGACGATGGCGACAATCAGGATGGCCGTATGCGCCACCAGCTTGCCTGCCAGCACTTCCCAGCGGGCAACGGGGTAAGTCAGCAGCAGGGGCAGCGTGCCGCGCTCGACTTCGCCGGCGACAGCGTCGAAGGACATCAGCAGCGCCACGAGCGGCACCAGATAGACCGATAGCGACGTCAGCGAGGCCACGACGACCGACAGCCGGTCAGCCCCCAGCGCGCCGGTCGGCGCCGATCCCGCCGCCGACAGTACCAGCGAAAAGACCACCATCAGCAGCACCGCGATCAGCACCCAGCGATTGCGCCGCGCGATGTGGATTTCGGTTGTGGCCGTGGCAAGGATGCGGGCGATCATTGGCCGTCCCTCCGGCTGAAATGGCTGTAGATGTCTTCTAGGCTGGGCGGGATGACCTCCAGATCCGCGACTTTGCCCTCCAGCGCGGTGATCCGGCCAAGCGTGGCCAGCTTGTCGTCCTGCGTGCAACTCAGTTGCAGCGCGCCGTGGATGCGGATCGCGCCGGGCAGGGCCGCCAGAATATCGGACTCATAGCCGTTATGCGCGGTGACATGCATCGCCACGGGCAGGGCTGCCTTGCGCCGCAACTCGGGCAGTGTGCCTTCTGCGACCATGCGCCCGCCGGACAGGATCAGCAGGCGGTCGGTACGCGCCTCGACCTCGGTCAGGGCGTGGCTGGACAGCAGGATCGACGCGCCATCAGCAGCCAGCCCGTCCAGCAGTTCATAGAAATCGCGGCGCGAGACCGGGTCCAGCCCGCTGGTCGGCTCGTCCAGCACCAGAAGGGCCGGGTGCCCGATCAGCGCCTGCGCCAGCCCGACGCGCTGGCGCATCCCCTTGGAATAGGTGCCGATCCGGCGCTTGGCGGCAAAGCCCAGCCCGACGCGCCCCAGTAGATCCATCGCGCCGGACGGATCCTCGTTTCGCAGGCGCATGTAATGCGTGATCTGCTCCAGTCCGGTCAAGGCCGGATGAAAGGTCGCGTTTTCGGGCAGATAGGCCACCTTGGCGCGCGCGTTGGGATGCCCCGGCCCGGCGCCGCAGACGGAAATCTGGCCGCTATCCGGCGCGATCAGGCCCAGGATGATCTTCATCAACGTGGATTTGCCGGCGCCATTATGGCCCAGCAGTGCCACACGCTCGCCCGGCGCAACGACCAGCGAGACATCGGTCAGGGCCTTTGTGTCGCCGAACGTCCTAGTGAGTTGTGAGATTGTTAACGTCGAAGTCATCTAGGTCTCTTTCATCCCGGTTGGCGGCCGCTTCGACCTCCATCGCGGTGTATTCGGGGGGCACGTCAAACGGGGGCGCCGCCATCAGCGGAAAGCTGTCGACAACCCCGCCCGGCAGCGTCGCGGGAAAGCTGGATTGCGCCCAGCGGATCAGTTGCACGGCGGGGGCGCCGGTCAGCAGGGCGGCGGCAGGTTGGGACCACAGGATATGGTCCATCAGATCGTTGGGGCGGAACACAGCGTCGGCGATGCCATCACCGCCCAGATCGAAACCCGGATGGTCCGACCAGTAATTGCCGCGTCCCTCGAAGCTCCACTCGATGTCGCGGGTGCCGACATATTTCACCTGCGTGCGGTTGCCGATGAACGCGTTGCCGGTCAGCACGTTGCGCTCGGACCCGGCGGTGAAGTGGATGCCGATAGCGCAGCCCTCGAAATGGTTGTCATAGATCAGGTTCTTGTGCGCGTTGTAGATGAAGGTGCAGCGATCCGCGCCGCCGCGCACCAGATTGCCGGACACGTCGGCATTGTTGGCATAGTTCAGCATCACGCCGTGGCTGATGTCCGACAGGCTCAGGTTGTCCTTCACGATCACCTTGTTCGAGAACATGATGGCATAGCCCAGATGGTTGCCGATGGACACGTTGCCGGACACTTCGGAATCGTTGGTATACATGTAATGCACCGCAAAGCGCAGGTCGCGGAACAGGTTGTTTTTGTAAATGCCAGTGCGCGATGCGTTGGAAAAGATCCCGTCGCGTCCCCAGCGGACCGAATTGCCCTCGACCAGCGTGCCGGGTGAATTCCACACATAGATGCCGTTGCCGCGGTCGTTCATGCGTGGGTTGCGGGTGCCCTCGATAATGTTGCTGCGCACCTGCGCGTCACGCCCGCCATGCACGTCGATGCCGTGCAGATTGCCCAGCACGCGGTTGCCGTTAACCATGGCGCGGTCGGCTTTTTTGAGGATCTTGATGCCGGCGTCCAGCGCCGCGCTGTCCATGCCCGATCCGGTCACGGTCAGATCCGATATGGTGACGTCGGAGGCGTTGATGGTGACGACAGTGCCGGCGCCCATCCCGTCGATGATCGCATCTATGCCGCCTGTCACGGTCAGCGGTCGGTCGATGGTAATGCTGCCCTCATGGCGTCCGGGCGCGAGGATCAGTACATCGCCGGGGCTGGCCCCGGCGATGGCATTGGCAAGGCTCCCCGGTCCCGGCTGAACGCGGACCTGCGCCGCCCAAAGGGGCAGGGCGATCAGCATGGACAGCGCGAGGATCAGGGAGCGCAGCATGGCTCAGGCAGACTTCGGTTCGACGAACATCCGGCCGCGCATCTCCATGTGGAGCGCGTGGCAGAACCACTGGCAATAGTACCAGAACACACCCGGCTGCGCCGCGACGAACGTGATGGACGCGGTCGCCTGCGGCCCCACTTCCATCGCGACGCCGTGGTTGCCCATGGTAAAGCCGTGGGTCAGGTCGTCGATATCATCGAGATTGGTGACGATGATCGTGACCTCGTCGCCCTGCTGCACCGTGAACTTCTCAATCGAGAAGCTGGGCGCGTTGGAGGACATGTAGACGCGCACCTTGTTGCCGTCGCGGATGATCTCCTCCTGCCAGTCGTCCAGATCGACACCGTCCTCTTCGGCCTGCGCGCGCACGTCGGCCCACATCGGATCGTTGCGATCCCAGACCGATTTCGGGTTCACCTTGCTGGGGTCTACAAGGATGGAATCGTGCGGCTCGGCGAAGGTGGGGCCGTCGTGGATCAGCGTCATCTTATCGCCGTCGATCGCGAACAACTGTTCGTTCTCGGGCTTCAGCGGCCCCACGTTGAGGAACCGGTCCTTGGAGAACTTGTTCATCGTCAGATAGTACTTGCCGCTCGCCTCCAGCGTTTCGCCCATCACGGTCGAGTTGTGGCCGGGCTGATAATGCACGTCCTGTTTGGTGATGATCGGATCGGCATCCTCGCCATTGTAGAGCTGGATCGCCTTTTCGAGGTTCCACTTCACGACCTGGCTGTCCAGGAACAGCGTCGTAAACGCGTTACCCTCACCGTCAAAGCAGGTGTGAAGCGGCCCGAGGCCCAGTTGAGGCTCGGCCACCACGACGCTGCGCGGATCGGCGTCTTCGTTGAACACGGCGTCCAGCTTGCGCACGTCGATCACCGACACGGTGGGCGACAGTTTGCCCGCGATGCACAGGTGGATCTTGTCGGGGGCCATGTTGCATCCGTGGGGGTTGTTGGGGATCGGGATGTAGCGGGTGTATTTCTTGTTCTGGCCCTTGCGGCCATCCAGAACCTTGACGCCGTTCAGCTCCTGATAGTCGCCGGCTTCGATGCCTGCCTCGATCTCCTTGATGTTGAAGACGACGACATGATCCATGTCGGCTTCGGTCATGTCGGCCAGATTCATGCCCATTTCCGAGTTATACGAGGTCGAGAAGGCATATTTGCCCTCATAGTCGCAATCGGTGTTATCCAGATTGCCAGTGACCATCACCTGCCATGCGACGGTCATCTCGTCGGCATTCACGGCGGTGTAGAAGTTCACGTACTTTTCCGGCTCGTCCAGAATCTGGCCATCATTGACCATCGGCACTTCGTCTTCGCCGTTGCAGAAGACATAGTCGGTGCGCGGCCATTTCTGTGGGCGCAGGCCGTGGATCGCCTTGGCGTTGGGGATCTCGATGATCTTGTCGCACTTCATCACGTCGCAGCGCACACGGGCGACGCGGGTGTTGGCCTTGTCGTTCATGAACATGTAGCGACCGTCATATGTGCCCTCGGTGAAGGACATGTGCGGGTGGTGCAAATCGCCGTTGGGCGGGAATTCGTGGCCGTTAGCGGCCAGATATTCCTTGGTCTTGGGCAGAAGGCCTTCGGTCAGGATCTTCTTGGATTCGTTGGTGATGCCCCAGCCGGTGGCCGAGCAGGTGTTGAACACCGGAATACGCATCAGCTCGCGCATGGACGGAATGCCCAGAATGCGCATTTCACCGCACTGGCCCGACGACCAGAAGCCATAGAATTCGTCCAGCTGGCCCGGTCCGACCTCGGCCCCGGCAGCGGCGCGGGCGCTTGTGGTGCCTGCCAGTGTGGCGGCGCCGACGACGGCGGTGCCGGTCAGCATCGCGCGGGTGCCGAATGCACCGGCAAGCGCGGCGCCCCCGGCGGTCGCGCCCAGCAGGCTGCGGCGTGAAATCGGCAGTTTTTTCCCCTCAGACATCATAAGTCCTTTCATGTTGCAGTTTGGGTTTTGGGTTGGTTCGGGTGCCCCGAAATATCGCGGCCAAGGTTTGGCACGGCGCCGGTTGTGGTGCGGCGCTTCATCTTCTTGATGACGACGGGGCAGGTGGTCTTGGACTGGTACAGCACCTGGCAATGCATGCAGTTGATACATTCGTTGGGGTTGATTTCCCCGGTCGGATGGATCGCCTGCACCGGGCATTGATGTGCGCATGTCTGGCACGGATTACCGCATTCGTGATACCGCTTGAGCCAGTCGAACATGCGCAGCCTTGCCGGAATGGCCAGCGCCGCGCCCAGCGGGCAGAGATACCGGCAGAAGAACCGCTCGACAAACAGGCCCGCGACCAGCAGCGCCACAGCATAGGCGACAAAGGGCCACGCGCGCACGAAATTCAGGATGATCGCTGTCTTGAACGGCTCGACCTCGGCCAGACGCTCGGCCTGCTCGATGCTGGTCAGGGACACGCCGAAAAGGCCGAGGAAGATCATGTATTTCAGTGGCCACAGCCGTTCGTGCAGGCCCCATGGCAGCGTCCATTGGGGGATGTGCAGCGCCTTGGCCACGCGGTTCAGCAGCTCCTGCAAGGCGCCGAACGGGCACAGCCATCCGCAATAGGCACCGCGCCCCCAGAACAGCAGCGCCGCCGCCACCGCAAACCACAGGATGAACGTCATCGGGTCCAGCAGGAAGGCCTGCCAGCTAAAGCCGGACACGAGCGAGCCGAACAGCGCCATCAGGTTGACCACCGACAGCTGGGCGTTGGCATACCAGCCCAGATAGACCAGCGTGACGGTCAGGAACGCGATGCGGAACCAGAAAAACCCACGCTCGTTTATGGTCGCGAAGGACTGGAAGAAGAACACGCCGGTCAGGATGGTCAGCATAACGCCCAGCACGGTGATCTCGACCGTCTTGCTGGCCCAGATCCGTTTCCACAGCGCCTGATGCGCGTCCTTCTCCGTTTGCGAGGTGACTTCCGCAACACCGGCGGGCACATCGGCAGGGGGCGGCGGCGCAACCGGGCGCAGGTAATTTTCGGGCAGCTGATAGCCCAGATCGAACGTGGTAAAGACCTTCTCGATCGCTGCCACATCGCGGTGCACCAGCAACTGGATGCGGAACGGCTGGGACGGATCGAACCCGCTCTCTGCGGGGATCTTGAATATGTCCGATTCATTGAAAACGGGCGCGCCATTTGCGGCGATGGTGTTGATCCGCTTGTGCATCCGGTCGCGGAAGCGGACCGAAATATCGTTCTGGATCAGTACGATCCGGTCAAAGATGCCGCCCCGCACATAGCCCGACCCCTTGAAGGAATAGAGCCCCCGGCCAAAAATGGCGACCGCGTTATCGCCCTCGTCCAGCCACTCGTCCAGATTGGCGGCGACCGCATCGCCCAGTAGCGCCTGTGCGATGGCAGGAACGGATACCAGCGCCGTCTGCATTTCGATAAACGTGGTCTCGGGCGCTTCGGTCAGCGCCCGTTTGGCGGCTCGGGGGTCGTCCATCGCGGCGAAGGCGGCATTGACCTGGCCAACATCCAGTGACAAGCGGCGTAGGGTGCCGTCGCCCTCCAGCGTCATCCAGTCGGTGGCGGCGGTCGCGTCCGGGTTGATCTCAAACTGCGGTCCGGTGCCCTTTTCCTCGACCGCCAGCCCGCCAAGGCCCAGTTGGCGGGCGACCTTCAGACCGGCGCGAATGATCGAATCGTCGATCACCATGATCGTCACGGTCGCGCCTGAAATGATGTCCAACTCGTGCGACGAGCCGCCGGATTCCGCCTCGGCCACCAGATCGAGGCCGCGATATCCGGCAACCAGCGTCTTGACCTTGGAATCCGGGATACCGATCAGAACGATCGGTTCGGAGTGTTTGACAAGCTCGACACCGATGACCTGCGCGGCCTCATCGACGGCGACCATGGTGTGGATGGGTTTGCCTGAATACCCCGTGGTCGAGACGAAATCGGACGTGACGAACGCCCAGCCGATCTGCTGCCCGCCCTTGAGGACCTGCACCGCAGGTATGTCCGGATGAATTGCCCCGAACGCATCGGCGCCCTCCACCAATTGCCCCACCTCGACATCATCGATGAGCTGGGACAGGACAGATTGCGCCGCCGCCGGTAGCCCGAAAAGGGACATCAGGCTGAACAGGGCTAAAGTTTTCAGGAGGGAGCGGAGGGTCGTCATGCGTCGGCGTCCTTTGAAAGAGGTCGCCCGTTGCAGTGCATGACTTGACCGGTGTCGGAATGATCAGGCTCGATCACATCTTGGGTGGTCATTATCGCGATGTGCGCCAGCGGGGGCGCACGCGGCAACGGGCGAATAATGGATATCCGGGTGAGGGATGTCCCGCTAAGGGTAAAGTTGAGCGGCATTTCATGAGTGTGCAGGACGCGCATCACACGCGGTTCCCGCGGCTCGTCGCCTGCAATGTGGCAGCAGCCGACGCAGACGCAGCAGTCATCTGTCGGCTCTTCGGAGGTGCCGCCGGTGTCGATACGCACTGTTTCGACCGCGCCGTTGGCGCAAATCTCCATTGTCAACATGCCGTTGGCATAGCCTGTTCCAGCCATGGCAAATGGGCCGTACCAGATAAGGCACAGGACAAGCAGCATGCGTGGAATACGGGCGTAAGCGGTCTTCATTTCACCTGCTAACAAGATATTCGGGCGCAGGTCTTTGCGTTAAATCAATAACGGCGGGGGGTTTCTGCACGGTTGGCTGCGTCGAGTGGGGAGGCTTACTATTATGGCTGGCGGACCACAAGGCAGGGTGGGTATGCAGGATTCAAACCTTGCATCAAGCAATGGGTACCGCATAATGGGCATTGCAAATGCTTATTATCATTTTGAACATTGGTGCGCCTGATCTTCATCACCGATTGCGGATATCGCGTATCGTGCCCGGGTGGCGGGCAGGCTAATCCTTTTGCCACAACAGGAGAGACCCACAATGGAAAACTGGCTTCCCAGTCTGATCACAGAAACCCCGACCGAGGGCTATGACCTTGCGATAAAGCTGGCCCGCATGACGATAAAGAAGACCCAAGGCGATGCGGATGTGCGTGGCCGGTTGCGGCCCGATTATGCCGAAAATGCCGATTCCCTGATTGCTGTCAGCGCGGTTGTCGCCACACATTTCGCCACGGTCGCGGCCGCCAACGGATACTGGAAGGGCTAGCCATCCAGACGCGGGGACCAGTCTTCGACATTGAGGGTTTCCAGACGCCGCGCGGCCAGCCTTTGCCACGAAGCTGAAAGGCCCTCAAGCGCGGCGAATGCCTGCAATGTCACAGCGTCTGGCGCCTCGCGATACAGCAGACGCCAGACGCGATCCAGCGGCCAGTCAGGATTTGGTCGCTGGACCAGTTTCAGCGTGTCTCCTGCGCCGATATCGCCCGGTTCCAGCACGCGAAAATACCACCCGGTGCGGCCCGTGTCCTGCACCAGACGCGACATGTCCCGGCGATCGAACCGGATGTTCAGCTTCCAGCATGGCTGGCGCGCCTGAGTGACCTGCAACCGTACCGGGCCGCAGGCAAAGACGTCCCCGATGCAGATGTCACGTTCGGTCAGGTGGTTCAGTGTCAGGTTCTCGCCAAAGGATCCATCGACCAGCAACGCCGCAGTTTTCGGCAGATCGCGGCGCCAATCGACGTAATGCGCCCGCGGATAGGCGTGAACCGCCTTGTCCGGGCCGCCGTGAAACACCGGATCTCCGACCCGGTCGCCCTCGAACCCCAAGGCGCGGACGGCGACGCGGTCGGCCGTTTGCGCACGACCCATGCTGCTGGGCACACCGTTCGGCCCAAAGGGGCGGGGCGTCCCGATCTGTAGCAAGGCCACCTTGGCAGAAACGGCCTGTTCCATCTGCATCTCCATTGCGGCCCGCCTGCAACGCGGCACTGTACTGCGCTCGTTGCGGAAGGCTTGGGATTTGGAATATAGCACCCCTAGAGCGCCCTCAGAGGGCGGCATTGTCGATCAGCGGCGATGGTTTGGCCAGACCCAGCAGGGCTTTGGCATCCGAGATCTTCACCTGTGCACCATCAAACGACACGCCATAAGGCTGCAAGGCCTTGATTGCGCGCGACAGGTTCTCAGGCGTCATACCCAAATATGAGGCCAGAAGCCGTTTTTCGATATCAAGCATGAAGGATTGCGCACTGCCTGTATTGGCCTGCTTGCGGATCAGGTAATTGGCAAGCCGTTCGATCGCTGTTCTCAGTTTGAGGTTTTTGGTGTTCTTGACCAGCGTCCGGTAGCAGCGTGACAGCTCGGTAACGACGGCTTGCGCAAACCCCTTGTCGATTGTGAAAAGGGTTCTGACATCCTCGGAAGGCAGCAGGACAAGGCGGGATTTTTCGAGCGTGCGCGCCGACATCAGGTAAGGCGACTGCATGATCGATGCCGCCACAATGAAGGTGCCCGGCGATCTGACCGTTGCCATCGTCGTTTCACGGTCGTTCCACTTGGCAAATAATTCCACGGTGCCGTCCACAACGATATGCAGAAAATCGCTTGGCTCGCCTTCGCTGATCAATTCGATCTGCGGCGGAAAGTTCTGGATATAGGCCGCGCGCGTCAACAAATCGAAATTCTCATCCGCCATGCCGCAGAGCAGGGGCAGGGACCGGATGTCGGGTATGTCGGATTCTTTCAACGGACCTAATCCTGATGATTGCTTGATATTTGTCAAGTTCCGGAATGGCCTCTGTCAAGGCGACCGGATTGTTCTGGTAGTTGGAGGGCGGAAATCCACCGGCGCGGCGCCATGCATTTTCCCCCCAGTTACTTGTTTCACACGGTTGGACCTGTGGATTTGATCCAGATCAAGCACCCCGGTGGATCTGAGTTCCAGTTTTCACCCAAGCCAATCCTGGCATCAAACGACACGCATTTTAAAAGAGGCTCAATGATGGACAGTATCGAGGGCGTCCGCAGCTCTGATCAGAACCGGGCGCTTGCGCTCAGCACCATCGCCTTTACCGCATGTTTTGCGGTTTGGACGATCTTTTCTATCATCGGCGTCGCCATCAAGGCAGAGCTTGGGCTGACCGAATTCCAGTTTGGACTGCTGGTCGCCACGCCTATCCTGACCGGATCGGTCACGCGGCTGTTTCTGGGTGTCTGGACCGAGAAATACGGCGGACGTCTGGTATTTACGGCGCAGATGCTGCTGACGGCGGCGGCCACCTGGATGCTGACCTTTGCGACGACCTATACGATGTATCTGGTCGCGGCCTTGGGGATCGGTCTGGCGGGGGGCTCGTTTATCATCGGGGTCGCCTATGTGTCGCGCTGGTACGATGCAGGGCGCCAGGGGACCGCGCTGGGGATATTCGGGGCCGGCAACGTCGGCGCGGCGGTCACCAAATTTGTCGCGCCCTTTGTGATGGTGGCCTATGGCTGGCACGGTGTCGCCCATGTCTGGGCGGGGGCGCTGGCGGCGTTGGCGATTGCGTTCTTCGTGTTCGCCAAGGACGATCCGGCACTGGTCGCGCGCCGCAAGAGCGGGGCCCGCGCGCCCAGCTTGGCCGAACAGTTCGCGCCGCTGGCCAATCTGCAAGTCTGGCGCTTTTCGCTGTATTACTTCTTTGTCTTCGGGGCCTTCGTCGCGCTGGCACTGTGGATGCCGCACTATCTGGTGGATGTGTACGGGCTTGATATCCGCGTGGCCGGCATGTCGGCGGCGGCGTTTTCGCTGTCGGCCTCGGTGTTTCGGGCCTATGGCGGGCAATTGTCGGACCGCGTCGGTGCGCGGACGGTGATGTACTGGTGCTTTGGCTTCAGCATGGTGCTGCTGCTGATGCTGTCCTATCCGCCGACCGACTATGTGATCCAGGGCAAGAACGGACCTATCGCGTTTTCAACGCAGTTGGATGTGTGGCCCTTTGTGATGATCCTGTTCGTGCTGGGCTTCTTCATGAGCCTCGGCAAGGCGGCGGTGTTCAAGCATATCCCGGTCTACTATCCGCGGCATGTCGGCGCGGTGGGCGGATTGGTGGGCATGATCGGGGGCCTTGGCGGGTTCATTCTGCCGATCATCTTCGGCGCGCTTCTGGATCTGACGGGCATTTATACAAGTTGCTTCGCGCTGCTGCTGGGCATTGTCGCCGTATCGCTGGTGTGGATGCACATGTCGATCCGCACCATGGAACGCGCCGCGCATGGTCAGGCGCTGGATACGTTGCCGGAATTGCCCGAAATGGCGCCGATCCACGTCCCCGGTCGCACGGTCGTGCCGCGCACCCTGACAGAGTGGAAACCCGAAGATGCGGCATTCTGGGCCGACAAGGGCAGGGCGATCGCGCGGCGCAACCTGTGGATTTCGATCCCCGCGCTGCTGCTGGCATTTTCGATCTGGATGGTATGGTCGGTCGTGGTTGCACGCCTGCCGGCGATCGGGTTCGGCTTCAGCTCGGGCCAGTTGTTCTGGCTGGCGGCGCTGCCGGGCCTGTCCGGCGCCACGCTGAGGATCTTCTACAGCTTCATGGTGCCGATCTTCGGCGGGCGCCTTTGGACCACGCTGTCGACCGCTTCGCTGCTGTTTCCTGCCATCGGCATTGGATACGCTGTGCAGGACCCGGGCACACCCTATCTGATCTTTCTCGTACTGGCGCTCTTGTGCGGCCTCGGGGGCGGCAACTTTGCCTCGTCGATGGCCAATATCGCGTTCTTCTATCCCAAAGCTGAAAAGGGCAACGCGCTGGCCCTGAACGCGGGGCTGGGCAATCTGGGCGTGTCGGTCATGCAGTTCCTGGTGCCGATCGTCATCACGGCGGGCGTGTTCGGCGCGCTTGGCGGTCAGCCGCAGACGATGTCGGACGGTGGTCAGCTGTGGATGCAGAATGCCGGTTTTGTCTGGGTACCGTTCATTATCATTGCAACAGTCGCTGCCTGGCTGGGGATGAACGATATTGCCGATGCCAAGGCCAGTTTCCGCGATCAGGCTATCATTTTCACCCGCAAGCATAACTGGCTGATGTGCGTCCTCTACACTGGCACATTCGGCAGTTTCATCGGGTATTCGGCAGGCTTTCCGTTGCTGACCCGGCTGATGTTTCCTGAAATCAACGCGCTGCAATACGTGTTTCTGGGGCCGCTGGTCGGTGCGCTCAGCCGTGCCGGTACGGGCTGGATCAGCGACCGTTTCGGCGGCGGGCGGGTCACGTTCTGGACGTTTCTGGGCATGATTGCCGCCGTGTTCGGTGTGATCGCGTTCCTGCCGGTCGGCGGGACCGGGGGCAGCTTTGTCGGGTTCTTTGCCTGCTTCATGGCGCTGTTCCTGCTGACCGGGATCGGCAACGCGTCGACGTTCCAGATGATCCCCGCGATCATGGGCCGCGAGATCCCGCGCCTGATGCCCCAGCTCAACGCTGCGGAAGGCCGTAAACAGGCAGGGCGCGAAAGCGCGGCGATCATCGCCTTTACCTCGGCCATTGCAGCCTATGGGGCGTTCTTCATCCCCAAGGCCTACGGCACCTCGATTGCGATGACCGGCGGGCCGGTGATGGCGCTCTGGGCGTTCCTCGGGTTCTACGCGATCTGCGTGGTCATCACCTGGGCCTTCTACACAAGGCCAGGCGGCCTTTTGCACGACATCGAACGTGGCAGATCCGCAAATGCGGCCACCCAACCAGCACAATAAGAAAGGACGCATGTCATGAGCCATCTGCTCGACAGACTGAACTTCCTCCAGCCCAAAGAGTTGGAGAAATTCTCGGACGGCCACGGCCAGGTCACGCGCGAAAACCGCGACTGGGAGGAGACGTATCGCAACCGCTGGCGGCATGACAAGATCGTGCGCTCGACCCACGGGGTGAACTGCACCGGGTCGTGTTCGTGGAAGATCTACGTCAAATCCGGGATCGTCACATGGGAGACGCAGCAGACCGATTATCCGCGCACGCGGGCCGATCTGCCCAACCACGAACCGCGCGGCTGCGCGCGGGGGGCGTCCTACAGTTGGTATCTCTATTCGGCCAACCGGGTGAAGAACCCGCTGATCCGGGGCAGGTTGATGAAGGTCTGGCGTGAGATGCGCAAGACCATGACGCCAATCGAGGCCTGGACCAAATTGCAAAACGATCCGGTCCTGCGGGCGTCCTACGTTCAGACCCGCGGCAAGGGCGGGTTCGTGCGCGCCACATGGGATGAGGCGACCGAGATCATCGCGACCGCCAACGCCTACACAGCCAGGACATACGGCCCGGACCGGGTGTTCGGATTTTCGCCGATCCCGGCGATGTCGATGGTCAGCTACGCAGCCGGATCGCGGTATCTGAGCCTGCTGGGCGGCACCTGCCTGTCATTTTACGACTGGTACTGCGACCTGCCGCCGGCCAGCCCCCAGACCTGGGGCGAGCAGACCGATGTGCCGGAATCGGCTGACTGGTACAACGCCGGTTTCCTGCTGCTATGGGGGTCGAACGTGCCGCAGACGCGCACACCGGATGCGCATTTTTACACCGAGGCCCGTTATCGGGGGACAAAATCGGCGGTGATCTGCCCCGACTATTCCGAAGCGGCAAAATTCGGGGACATCTGGCTGGCGCCCAAGCAGGGCACGGATTCCGCGTTGGCGATGGCGATGGGCCATGTGATCTTGCGTGAATTCCACCTCGACCGGCAGGCCGAGTATTTTGAGGATTACGCGCGCAAGTATTCGGACATGCCGATGCTGGTGCGGCTGGAAGAAAAAGACGGCAAGCTGATCCCGGGCCGGTTCGTGCGGGCGGACGAGTTCTCTGACAAGCTGGGCGAGTCGAATAACCCCGACTGGAAGACGGTGGCCTTTGACGAGGTGTCAAAATCGGTTGTCGCGCCGAACGGGACGATCGGATTTCGCTGGGGCGAAAAGGGATCGTGGAACTTGGAGGAGCGTGCAGGCGCCGCCGAGACACGGCTGAAGCTATCGCTGATCCTCGAGTCGGACCATGACGACGTCGTCGGCGTAGATTTCCCGTATTTCGGCGGTGCGGCGACGCAGGACTTCGTCAAATGCGAGCATCCCGACGTGCTGACGCGCAATGTGCCCATCAAGCGCATCGCGCTGGGTGATGGCGACGCGATGGTTGCGACCGTGTTCGATCTGTTCTGCGCCAATTACGGTCTTGACCGGGGACTTGGCGGCGACTGGGTGTCCAAGGATTTTACCGAGGACAAACCCTACACCCCCGCCTGGGCCGAAAAGATCACCGGCGTCGCCGCAGATAAGATCATCACCGTCGCGCGCGAATTTGCCCGCAACGCCGAAAAGACCCAAGGCAAGTCCATGGTCATTCTGGGGGCCGGTTTGAACCACTGGTATCACATGGACATGAACTATCGCGGCATCATCAACATGCTGGTGATGTGCGGCTGTGTCGGCCAGTCCGGCGGCGGCTGGAGCCATTATGTCGGGCAGGAAAAACTGCGCCCGCAGACCGGCTGGCTGCCGTTGGCCTTTGCGCTGGACTGGAACCGCCCGCCGCGGCAGATGAACGGTACCAGCGCCTTTTACGCCCATACCGATCAGTGGCGCTACGAGACGCTGACAGCGGAAGAGATCCTGTCGCCCACGGCCCCCGCAGGCGATTGGGACATCTCGCTGATCGACTACAACATCCGGGCCGAACGCATGGGTTGGCTGCCCTCGGCGCCGCAGTTGAAGCAGAATCCGCTGGAGGTGGCCAAGGCCGCCAAGGCGGCAGGGGTCGAGCCGAAGGATTACGTGACGGCCGGGCTGAAGGATGGGACGATCCAGATGTCCTGCGAAGATCCTGACGCCCCTGAAAACTGGCCGCGCAACATGTTTGTCTGGCGCTCGAACCTTCTGGGATCCAGCGGCAAGGGGCACGAATACTTCCTCAAGCATCTTCTGGGCACGCAGCACGGCGTGCTGGGTCACGATCTGGGTGAGGAGGGGCGCACCAAGCCCAAGGAGGCCGCATGGCACGACAAGGCGCCGCAGGGGAAACTGGACCTGCTGGTGACCATCGATTTCCGGATGAGCACGACATGCGTCTATTCCGATATCGTTCTGCCAACGGCCAGTTGGTACGAAAAGAACGACCTGAACACCTCGGACATGCACCCCTTCATCCACCCGCTTCAGGCCGCCGTCGACCCCGCCTATGAAAGCAAATCCGACTGGGAGATATTCAAGGCAATCGCCAAAAAGTTTCAGGAGGTCGCGCCCGAGGTGCTGGGCAAGGAGACGGACATCGTTGCCGTGCCGATCCTGCACGACACCGCCGGGGAGCTTGCCCAGCCAGACGTCAAGGACTGGAAAAAGGGCGAATGCGATCTGATTCCCGGCAAGACGGCGCCCGCCTATGTGGCGGTCGAGCGCGATTATACCGCGCTTTATGACCGGTTCGTCGCGCTGGGGCCGCTCTTGGACAAGCTGGGCAATGGCGGCAAGGGCATCGGCTGGAACACCAAGCACGAGGTCCAGCACCTGCGCGATCTGAACGGCGAATGGCTGGACGGTCCGGCCAAGGGCTGCCCGAAGATCGAAACCGATATCGACGCAACCGAAGTCATCCTGATGCTGGCGCCCGAAACCAACGGCGAGGTCGCGGTCAAGGCATGGGACGCGCTGAGCGTCGCCACCGGCCGCGAACACGCCCATCTGGCCCATAGCAAGGAAGACGAAAAGATCCGCTTCCGCGATATCGCGGCCCAACCCCGCAAGATCATCTCGTCCCCCACTTGGTCGGGGATCGAGTCCGAGACGGTGTGCTACAACGCGGGCTATACCAACGTGCACGAACTGATCCCGTGGCGCACGCTGACCGGGCGTCAGCAGCTCTATCAGGACCATCTGTGGATGCGCGCCTTTGGCGAAGGGTTCTGCCAGTATCGCCCGCCGGTAGATCTGAAGACGATCACCAAGGACGTCAACCATGACGCCCGCGACAACCAGCCTCATGTCGTTCTCAACTTCATCACGCCCCACCAGAAATGGGGCATCCATTCAACCTATAGCGACAACCTGCTGATGCTGACGCTGAACCGCGGCGGTCCGGTGGTCTGGATGTCCGAAGTGGATGCGAAAAAGGCGGGTCTCGTCGATAACGACTGGGTCGAGGTCTACAACACCAACGGCGCGCTGACCGCGCGCGTAGTGGTCAGCCAGCGCATGAAGGAGGGCACGCTGTTCATGTATCACGCGCAGGAAAAGATCGTGAATACACCGGGATCGGAGCGCACCGGCAACCGGGGCGGCATCCACAATTCGGTAACGCGCGCGACGCTGAAACCGACCCACATGATCGGCGGCTACGCGCATCTGTCCTACGGCTTCAACTATTACGGCACCGTCGGATCGAACCGCGATGAATTCGTGATCGTCAGAAAGATGCGCAAGGTCGACTGGCTCGATCAACCCGCCGACAACAAGGAGGCCGCAGAATGAGAATTCGCGCACAAATCGGGATGGTTCTGAACCTCGACAAATGTATCGGGTGCCACACCTGTTCCGTCACCTGCAAGAACGTCTGGACCAGCCGCGAGGGTGTCGAATACGCGTGGTTCAACAACGTCGAAACCAAGCCGGGCACAGGCTATCCGACCGACTGGGAAAACCAGAAGAAATGGAATGGCGGCTGGGCGCGGACGAAATCCGGCAAGCTTCAGCCAAAGCAGGGCAGCAAATGGCGGATCCTGTCGAATATCTTCGGCAACCCGGACCTGCCAGAGATCGACGATTATTACGAGCCGTTCACCTTTGACTATGACCACCTGAAATCGGCCCCTGAAATGCAGGCCTTTCCCACCGCGCGGCCGCGCTCCATCATTACCGGCGAGCGAATGGAAAAGATCGAAAAAGGCCCGAACTGGGAGGAAATCCTGGGCGGCGAATTCTCCAAGCGGTCGGCGGATTACAACTTTGAAGGCATCCAGAAGGAGATCTACGGCGAGTACGAAAACACCTTCATGATGTATCTGCCTCGGCTGTGCGAACACTGCCTGAACCCGACCTGCGCGGCGTCCTGCCCATCGGGCGCGATCTACAAGCGCGAAGAGGACGGCATCGTCCTGATCGATCAGGAAAAATGTCGGGGCTGGCGGATGTGCGTGTCGGGCTGCCCTTACAAGAAGGTTTATTACAACTGGTCCTCGGGCAAGTCCGAGAAATGCACGCTGTGCTATCCCCGCATCGAATCCGGTAACCCGACGGTCTGTTCGGAAACCTGCGTCGGGCGGATCCGCTATATCGGCGTAATGCTCTATGACGCCGACAAGATCGCCGAGGCCGCGAACGCGCCCGATGAGACGGATCTGTATGATGCACAGCTGGGCGTCTTCCTGGATCCGCGCGATCCGGCGGTGATCGAAACGGCGCGCGCCGACGGCATCCCCGAGGATTGGATCAAGGCCGCACAGGAAAGCCCGATCTGGAAAATGGCGATGGAGTGGAAGGTCGCATTTCCGCTGCACCCCGAATACCGGACCCTGCCGATGGTCTGGTATATCCCGCCGCTCAGTCCCATTCAGAACGCCGCCGCAGCGGGCAAGATCGGGGTGGACGGCGACATGCCGGACGTCCGCTCGCTTCGGATCCCGGTCAAGTATCTGGCCAACATGCTGACAGCGGGCGAAGAGGCGCCGGTCGTGACCGCGCTGGAGCGGATGCTGGCGATGCGCGCTTATATGCGCGCGAAAACCGTGGACGGCGTCATCGACGAAGGCATCGCCACCCGTGTCGGCCTGACCGGGCGCGTGATCGAGGACATGTACAAGATCATGGCCCTGGCCGATTACGAGGATCGTTTTGTCATCCCGACGACGCACCGCGAGCAGGTCGAAGAAGCCTACGATCTGCGCGGCGAATGTGGATTTACCGACACGAACGGATGCTCGCCGGGGATCAGCAAGGGATCGCTGTTCGGTGGCAAGAAGCGCCCGCTCATAATGCCGACGGAGGCGATGTGATGACACTTGTCCTGAACGACCGTACGCTCAAGGCGATTTCGCTGGTCCTCAGCTACCCGACCGAGGCCCTTCAATCGGCCATGCCCGAAATCGGAGGCGTGCTTGCCTCCGATACGCGGCTGACGGCTGCGGTGCGGCGGGCCTTGCGGCCCTTGGTGACGGCCCTTGGCGGCGGCGATATTTACGAGCTGCAAGAACGGTTCGTGATGCTGTTCGACCGCTCGCGCACCTTGTCGCTGAACCTGTTCGAGCATGTCCACGGCGAAAGCCGCGACAGGGGCGGTGCTATGGTGTCGCTGGTGGAAACCTACCGCGATGGCGGGTTTGATCCGGCCACGTCCGAGCTGCCGGATCACCTGCCGGTATTGCTGGAGTTTCTGGCGACACGCCCCGCCGCCGAGGCGGCAGACACGCTGGCAGACGCGGCGCATATCTTTGCGGCGCTGTCCGAAAGGCTGAGCCGCCGCGAGAGTGTCTATGCGCCGGTCTTTGACGCCTTGGGGCAACTGTCACGCGCCCAGCCGGACGCCGAGGCCGTGAGCGCATTGCTGGGGCAGGAGGACGACGACCCCACCGATCTGGCCGCGCTCGACGCGGTCTGGGACGAGGCTCAGGTCACTTTTGGCCCCGACCCCAATGCCGGCTGCCCGCAGGTCCGCGACATGCTGTCCAATATGGAAACCCCCAAGACACCCGCGCCGAAACCCCGGCACGCGGCGGAATAAAGGAGGCTCAGATGCACAATTTCATTTTCGGGATCTACCCCTACATCGCCCTGTCCGTTCTGCTGATCGGCACAATTGCCCGCTACGAGCGCGATCCGTTCACATGGAAATCATCGTCCAGCCAGTTTTTGCGCCGCAAGCAGCTGATCCTGGGATCGGTCCTGTTCCACGTCGGAGTTCTGACGATCTTTTTCGGCCACCTTTTTGGCCTGCTGACGCCACTCTGGCTGGTCGAGGGGCTGGGCATCAGCCATCAGGCGAAACAGATCCTCGCCGTTGTCGTCGGCGGCGTGGCGGGAATTGCCGCGCTTGTCGGCGGGATCATCCTGATCCACCGGCGCCTGACCGATCCGCGTATCCGCGCCACATCCAGCACCATGGACATCGCGATCCTTGGCCTTTTGCTGCTGCAACTGTGCCTTGGGCTGCTGACCATTATCGTTTCGCTGCAACATATCGACGGCGGCGAGATGGTGAAATTCATGCTGTGGGCGCAGGCGATCTTTACCCTTGATGGCCGCGCTGCGTCCTATGTCGAGGGGGCGCCGGTGCTGTTTCAACTGCATATCCTGCTGGGCCTGACGATCTTTGTGCTGTTTCCCTTCAGCCGCCTTGTCCACATGATCTCGGCCCCTGTGCGATACCTCTGGCGGCCCGGATATCAGGTCGTCCGTTCGCGCCGCCAGACCCCCTTGCCGCACCGAACGGCACTGGTCGCGCCCAAGGCGTCCGTGTCCGCACGCCGCGCCGCCGCCAAACCTGCGGAGTAAACCATGTCAGTTGCCCTTTTCCCGGATATGATCGTCAACGGCATCACCATCCCTTCGGCGGCCATCGCCGCCGAAGCCCAGAACCACCACGCCCCGAAGGGCAAGCCGGGCCTTGCCTGGCGCATGGCCGCCCGCGCCCTGACCGTACGCCAGCTGTTGCTGGAGGAGGCGCAGCGGCGCGGGGTTGCGGCGGTGCCCGAAGAGGTCGGCGCCGGGCGCAGCGAAACCGAAGACGAGGCGCAAATCCGCGCCCTGCTAGAGACCGCCATCGACGTGTCGACCCCGCCGGAGGAGGCCGTGCGCGCCGAATGGGTCAAGGCGCCGGACCGGTATCGCGCACCCCCGCTCTGGGAGGTCTCGCATATCCTGTGCGCCTGCGATCCGGGCGAAAACGAAGGTGCCATCGGTGCTAAGGCGCGGGCGGACATACTGGCTGACGCGGCGCACAAGGGCTTGCGCCGTTTCGCGGATCTTGCCGCAAGCGACAGCGATTGCGGGTCCAAGGCCAACGGCGGCGCGCTGGGACAATTGGGGCCGGGGGACACGGTGCCCGAATTCGAGGCGGCATTGCGCCTTCTGGGCGAGGGCGAAATGACGCCCGCTCCCGTGCGTACACGCTTTGGCTGGCATGTTGTCCGGCTTGATGCCTGCGCCGAGGGCCAAGTCCTGCCCTTCGACACCGTCCGCCCCAAGCTGGCCGAAGCGATGGAGAAGGCGGCCTGGACCAAAGCCGCGCGAAGTTTCGTTGACGGGTTGATATCTGCCGCGCAGATATCCGGCCCTGACATTCGTACCATCTGACACGGCAGACTGGCCGGTAGGGCGTCAGTCTGCCTTCTTTTCCGGCGCCAGCAGGTTTTCACCGGCGCCGGTCATGTCCGCGGCATCTGCCTGACGTTCCAGTTCGTCGCGCTCAGAGGTCAGATCGCCCTCGCCGGATGTGACCATTGCCGCATCTTCCGACCGCAGGTCGGGGGGCGGCGGCGTGGTCTGGCGCCCATCCTCGGACGCGGGCGCATGACGCACCAGAACACCGTCGGGAAAGATGATTTCCCGCGACTCGTCGGGCATCGAAATGCCAGCGTTCTGAAGTGCCTGCTTGACCTGCCGCATCAGCGCCGAGCGAATCTTGAACACTGAATACGCCTTGCCGTCGAACCAGAACTGCACCCGGATATTGACGGTCGAGGCACCCAGTTGATCGACCAGTGCGTTCGGTTCAGGATCGTTCAGGACGGCGGGGTGCTGGTGCAGCGCGGCGATGATGACGCTCTGCGCTTCCAGCACGGAATCGTCGTACCCGATGCCGACAACGAATTCTGATCGCCGGTTGGGATTGGTCGAGAAATTCTCGATAATACTCTTGAAAACGACGGCGTTGGGTATCTGCACGTGGTTCCCGTCCAGCGTCAGCAGGACGGTCGTGCGCATGTTCAGATTCTGGACGATTCCCTGATGGTCGGCCACGCGTATCTGATCGCCCACGCGAAACGGGTTGCGCATACTGAGCAGGATACTGGCCAGCGAGTTTTCCGCAATCTCGCGAAAGGCAAGGCCCAGAATGATACCGATCAGGCCCGTGCCGCCCAGAACGGTGACGGCCAGCCGGGTGAGGCCAGCGACCTGAAGCACAAGGTAGATACCGATCAGGATCACTGGGATCGACAGCGCGCGTGCCACGAATTGCAGCAACAGGGTCGACGGAATGCGCCGCCGCAACCAGTGACGCGCCAGCGCCGTCACACCGCGCGAAATGATCCATGTGAACAAAAGGATGAACAGCGACACAACGGTGAGAGGTGCGAACCACTGTGCGCGCTCGGCCAGCCGTTCGACTTCGCGCCAGGTCGGGGTCAGATCCCAGCTGATCTGCGGTTTGACCTCGATCCGGTCGACGACGGCGACGACACCTTCGGTCCTGAGCGCCAGCTGACGCGCCCATTCCTTGTGCTCGTCCGTTTCGGCATCGCCGTCGAGGAAAACGATGCCCTCGCTTACCGAAACGGCAAGGGACTTGAACCACTGACTGGCGGTCAGAATACGCTGCAACCGGTCTGCGATCTCGGAATCGCGCACATCGGGGGCGACAGCAATCTCTTTTTGCGAGGCGCTGGCTGCCGGATCCTGCGCGGCCGGATACGTCTGAGCCGTCACAGGCGCGCCGACCG
Source organism: Roseovarius sp. M141 (assembly GCF_024355225.1). NCBI lineage: Bacteria > Pseudomonadati > Pseudomonadota > Alphaproteobacteria > Rhodobacterales > Roseobacteraceae > Roseovarius > Roseovarius sp. M141. The sequence continues at coordinate 2,466,592 of NZ_VCNH01000008.1, read as the reverse complement.
ACAGGACCGCCAGCGCGCACAGCATCGCGGCATATCCGAAATGTCGCAGACCGCCGCGATTGCGGTAGGTGTAGATGCGCCTCATGCGTTTCCCCGTCATGACCCGATCGCGGCCCATATCCGCTGCGCCGCCCACCTTAGTTTAGTTGCGATATGCGGGTTGACCAGAAAATAGGCGATTTGCCTACCCGATCAGGGATCGGGCGATGCGCGCGCGCACCTGCTCATCCTCAGCAGCCAGCGCAGTCATCACGGCGTCCAGCCGGGCGCGGCTTCCGTGTAGCTGGTCAAGCAGGTTCATCACCACGACCAAAGCGTCCTCGTTCAGATCCATGTCGTCGGCCAACTCGCACAGCAGGGTGACGCGCCGCAGGTCGATCTCGCGGTAGCGGGCACCGTGTTCTGTCTGGACTGGCTGCACGATGCGCAGATGGACATAGTGCAGCAGCCGGTCGCGGGTCAGGGGGGCGATAGTTTCGATCAGGTCGGTTTCTGTGTATTGTTCGGTCATGTCCGGCCTCCCCGCGGGTCATAGGCATGGGTTTCGCGCCAGCCCTCGATGAAGCTGCGCAGATCATCGTCGATATTGGGGGGCAGGGCGATGCGCAGTTCGATCAGATGATCCCCCCGCGCATCGCTGCCGCGCCGTTTGACGCCCCGCCCGCGCAGCCGCAGAACACGGCCCGAACTGGCGCCGGCGGGCACGGTCACATTGACCTCGCCGTCCACGGTGCGCGCGGGCACCTTGGCGCCCAGCACCGCCTCGTCCAGCGAGATGTCCAGCCGGGTGTGGATGTCATCGCCCTGCCGCTCGAAGGCTGGATCGTCCGCGACCGCCAGCGTTACATAGGCGTCGCCCGGTGGGCCGCTGCCATAGCCAGCACCGCCCTTGCCACGCAGGCGCAGTGTCAGGCCATCCGTGGCGCCGGCGGGTATGGTCACCGCCAGATCGCCGCCGCCGGGCAGGCTTATGCGGGTCTTGGTGCCGCGCACGGCATCCAGAAACGGCACCTCCAGCGTATAGCGCTGATCCTGCCCCGGCATGTCGAACCGCGCGCCACCTGCATAGCCGCCGCGAGGGTCGCCGCCGCCCGCGCCGCGCCCGTGCCGGGCGAAGGCGGCAAAGATATCCTCGGGGTCGATGCCGCCGAAATCGCCCTGCGCGCCGCCGCGCCCGGCATCAAATCCTGACCTGCTGTAGCTGTCCTGTGGTCCGCCCGCCGCGTCGCGGTAATACCCGCGCGGTGCCTGTTCGGTTCCGTCGGCGCCGATTTCGCCCCGGTCAAAACGCGCGCGCGTTTCGGGGTCTTTCAGCAGTTCGTAAGCGGCATTCGCGGCCTTGAACCGGGCCTCGGCGGCGGGATCGTCCGGGTTCAGATCAGGATGCGATGTGCGCGCAATCTTGCGATACGCCTTCTTGATCGCGGCGGCATCTGCGGTCTTGTCCAAGCCAAGCGCGGCGTAGGGGTCATTGGCCATGATGTTCATCCGGTTGATAATGGAGTCCGGCGCAGCTTAGTCATCCCGCGGCGTTCCGGCAACTGGCGCCAGCGTCATGGAATGTCCCGGTAAGTGATCGTCTCCAACGGGATGAGATTACCGCGTTCGCGGTCAAATGATCGCGTTTGGCCCGGGGCTTTGGATGAAATTCAAGGATGTGTCGCTATATCGTGTTGGGAATGTTCAGATCTCCTGATCAGGTTGCTGCGAGGATGCTCTGAAAGGCGGCTTCGGGCTTGATTTTGGCGCGAAGGAGGAACCAGCGCAGATAGCGGTAGAGATATTTCGTCGCTGGTCCGCAGAACGGTCGAATGAAAGCATCGTATCGCGCGTGCAACGCATTGACGTTCTGGATGTGGAACGCGCCGGCGACAACCCGTTTCCCAAGTTTGTTCGAGACCTCGTAGTGTGTGAGGCTGTGCTTTTTGCAGAAAGAGCGATATGGTCTCAAGCCATCGCTACATAGCACCGCATCATCTGGAATGATCGGTGCCAGGGCGATTTCGATTGTCCGGTTTCGGCGGTTTGCGATCGGTGCGAAGAGACGCCTGCCGCCCCGATCCATCACAGTCAGCAAGGGGATCTGCCACTGCGAGAGGCCGCGCGCCATCTTGATCCGTCCGCTGCGATAAACATACCACTGCGGCCGAGGTGGAGCGGGATACTGGTTGGAGTTAGCCGCGTGATTTGCCCACTCACGAGAGCCTTTCCGGCTTTCTCGCTGATAGGTCTCATCGACCTCCACAACGCCGCTAAAATCCTTGTCGCAAGCCTCTGCAAGTGATTCCAGAATAATCATCCGCCACCGCCATATCGTATCTTTTGTAAGTCCGAGACGCGCGGCGAGTTTGCGACACGAGAGAGGCGTGTCCGACAGCATATTCCGGATAACCTCCAAGAAAAGATCGTGCCGGTGCAGTCCGCAAATCTCGGTTCCGGTGAGACCAGAGTAAGTTCGCAGACAGCAGTCGCAGCGATAACGCTGCACACCGGTTCGCGTTTGTCCCCATTTCTGGCGCCTCTCTTCGTTGCAATGTGGGCACTTGCGTTCTTGTTCTGTTCGTGTTTCTATTTCTGCCAATGCAGCCCGCCTCTGGCGGACATCGTGCGCCCGCGAAAGCAGATCCTCAATCTGTCGCGGGGTAAGCTGGATGATCCGATCGAGGAACTGACGGAACGCGTGCTGGCTGATATTCGTGGCTTGCTTCAATGACACGGAGGCCTCCGGTTTATTGCGACCAGAGTGGAATATTGGCCATTTCTGGCAAAACGAACGCCGACCAACACGATATCAAGACACAGCCAAATTCAATGCGGGTTCGGCGGCCCTGATGCCTGGGCCGACGGTTTGGGGGCAGGGTGGGAGAAACCAAACAGAGGGATGATCCATAATGCGGCAAGCGCGATCGCTGCCAGCAGGAACATCTCACCCAGACGCTGCTGGTCGTCCAGCAGATAGGCATTGCACAGCCGCCCGGGTGCATGCGTGTATAGAAAGGCGAGAATACCAAGCATCGAAATCGCCTGTGCCTTGAGAACCGCGCGAAGCAATGGGTGCGCGCGCGGCCAGCCCAGACGCAAGCCGCCACCGATCAGGGCAGCAAGACTTGCCGCCTTGAGAAGGTCCGCCGACAGTGCGGCGACAGAAGCATCCAGCATGCGGGGCAGCATCCAGAACGCCATGGCGAAGATCGCGGTCAGCACACTGGCCACCCCGCCGCGATTCCATGCGCCCGCGCCGAACTGCACCAATGACCCGGCAATCAGGGCCCCGGCCGCGATGAGCATCGGATATTGCACCAGCATGTGACGTGTCGGCGTCGCTTCTAGCCAGCCGCGCGCCAGCAACGCCAGTGCAAGCAGACCGGCCCCGGTCAATATCTGCGCCGCGCGGCTCATCTCAAAATCTGTCTGGCCGCAGCGAGCGCGCCGTCAATATCGTCAGTGTCGACGATTGCCGCCAATCGTCCCCGGTCATCCAGAAGGTGGATCGCCGTATTGTGGATATAGCCGCCCCAGCCATCGGGGATCACGGTAACCCCGAAACTGTCCAGAAGTCCGGGCAAGTCCGCACGCGAGGGGCGCGCCACTGTCCAGATGTCGCCATCCGCACCGTGCCAGTTGCCGTAGATCGCAAGGTGTTCGGGATCGTCGGTCTCGGGATCGAATGACAGGGATATCAGCCGCAGTTGTGGCGCAATGGCGGCCGCCGCGTCCCGCAAGCGGGCAAAATCCGCGCCTGCGCTTTGGCAGATTGTAGGGCATGTGGTGTAGATGAATTCAACCGCCGTGATCTGACCCGGCCCCGGATGGAGCTGCAGATGCGCGCCGGTCATGGTTTCCAGGGCTGCGTCGGGAACGCGCGGCAAAGTCTCGGCCACGTTGATCCGCCGCGCGGTCTCGGTGGTTAGCGCGCGTCCCTCGTCGGTCGCGTGCCATAAAACGCCGACGCCCGTCGCCAGGACAAGCGTCGACGCGATCAGCGCAACGCGCATCTCAGGCCCTTTTGCGGGCCGTCAATCCGCGCAAATAGAGCACCACGATCAACAGCGCCCCGAGGATGGTCAGAACGGCGAAGCCCGACGCGATGACAGCCTGAGGTTGCCATTCCGGCGCGTGGTCCGCCCAGCGGCGCGGGATCGACATGGCACCGGAGATCAGAAACATCAGCGTGAACCCTGCGCCACCTGTCAGGAAAACGCCGACCCCCAGACGATCAAGGGTGCCAAACCCTGCCGTGCGTGCGTCTCGCACCAGCCAGGCCATGAACCCGAAGCCCATCGCGACGACGCCGAGCAGGAGGTAGATATGAAAATGCCCCGGCACCCACTGGGTATTGTGCATCACCCGGTTGACCATGATCATCCCGTCAAGGACCGCCGGAACCACCCCCACGGTCCACCCGGCCACGCCCAGAACCAGAAGCGCTGACGCCAGATCCCATTTGACCGGCCCCGCGCGCAGATAGACCAGCAATGAAAAGGCCGTGACCGCCAGAAGCGGGATACCCGACAGGTATGAGATGATTTGCCCCATGACCAGCGCCCAGGCTGGCATCGCGACGTCCTGTAGCAGGTGGTGCGGATAGATGATGACGACAAAGAGCAGGATGACGCTCCACGAAATTGCAAAGACACGCGATGCTCTCCACGGTTTGCCGGTATATTCCGGCACAATCTCGTAAACTGCGATCACCGCCATGTAGATCGCGGCGTTGATGAAGATATGGCCAAAGATATAGATCATGTTCTTGGCCAAGAGCGCGTTTACGGCGAACCCGGGCACCAGCAGGTTGACGATGCTCGCCACCAGAACTGCCGCGCCGACGACAATTCCGAGCACGTTGAATATGGTCGAGGCCATGGCCGCGATCACCGACGCAGGCGGCGCATCCTCGGGCTTGCCCTTGCCGAAAATCAACGGCCAGGCCAAGGCCCCGCCGACGCCGCCATAGGCGCGAATGAGTTGGCGACCGACCTCAAGATGCATCAGCAAGAAGCCGACGCCGATTGAAATGTACCCCAACAGGAAAATCGCCGCGGCGCCGCCCGACCAAAGGCCGCCAGACATTGCGGGAAGAGGGTAGAGAAACGTCCAGGCGCCGGCGTAACCTCCCACGAAAATGGCGCCAAGGATCAGCACAACGCCCAACAGGAAAAGGCCCAGAAAGATTGCGTAGACAGCGCCGACAAGCGGCACGTAGCGGCCCATGAAATACCACATGATCGCCGCGCCGGTCAGTCCGGCGGTGCCAACCATGCCGGCGCCATGGGCGGTAAGAATTTCGTAAAACAGAATCGGGTCGATTTCGATCATGCCGGATTGGTTGAGCCGCATGATCAACCCGAAGGTCATCATCAGGATCAGCACGACACCGACCAGGATCATCGTGAACTTCACCATCGCCGTCTGTGGCGCATACCTTGCTTCAGCCATTGTCGTCGCCCCCCTGGTTTGTCACCACTGTAAAGTCGGTAATCATCGCGTGATGGGCAACGCCGCAGTATTCGAGGCAAACCACCGTGTACTCGCCCGGTGTGTCAAAGACATACTGGACCTGATTGACATATCCCGGCATCACCTGAACCTGGAACAACAGTCGGCCGACGTCGTTCATCACGCCAAAGCCATGGGTCACGTCCTCTGTGTGCGCGTTGAATATGACCGGAACACCCTGTGGCAGTTCCGTGTTATCGATTTCCCAGTACCATTGCCCGCCTGTGACATTGATGGTGGGGGTATCCGCTGTCATTGCGACGGCTTGTGGCCAAGGCCGCAGGGACGCGATCGTAACCACGATGCCGACCGCCAGCATCGCCAGTATCAGCGCCAAGCGGCGACGTTCGACACTTCCCGGCGCCTGTGCCCTGCCGCCTGACCGGATCGCACCGATAAAGACAAGGCTGATCAATGCCATCACAACGAGGCTGATGGCCAGAACCGTCATCTGCATAGCGTCTCCTCTGCGCTTGATTTAATCGGTATTTAAGATACCTATTTCGACGGAAACTGATGACCTGTCAAGACAGTTCAGAATTTTCATGCAAATGCAGATTTCGGCCTTCTCCAGCCCCGGATTCCAGCAAGAAATAGACGCTGACGCTACTTTCGCAGGTCATCTGAATTCCGCAGACGGATTCGATTACGCATGGCGCTGACTTGTGGGGCGCCGTGCATATGGTTTTCGTTTGATTTCAGGATCCTGCATTTTGAATCTCGCCTCAAATTCCGTGATGTCGGCATCGCTGAGTTTCGCGCGGTCCACCTGCAACGTGGATTTTTTCAGTTTGATGGTCGAGGCAAAGAGCAGCGTGTATACGAACGCGTTTTCCTTAGGTTCGCCGCAGAGCGGGTTCGTTTCCACGAAAATCCGTAACCAATTGATGTAAATCTTAAGATTTGACATCTTAAACTGATAAGATATTCAAGCTCACAGGTGATCAGGCATCCACCCCCAAGGAGAAAACATGCGAGATTTTTTTATTCACTCCCTTGAGAAGCTTATCGGCGTCATCATCGTTTTGATGGGCATCGGTATCATCATCGGGTTTTTCGGAATTGCCTTTGGCGGAGGTTACGGACCTTACGGACAGTCCGGGGGGATCTTCGCTGCTTTGATTTTCCTCTTTGTCGGCGCGATTTACGTCGTCTTGATGGGAGGATTTATGTATCTGGGTGTTGGCATTTATCAGAACACTCTGCGCACTGCGAATGCGGTCGAGAAATTGACCGCGGGAAAGTAATCTCTCGGGCTCTGGGCTTGCAGGGCTGTAGTGCGGCACGAAACGGGCATGTTAAGGCGTCCAGAGGTGCCTTTTGAACTGTTATCGGCAGAAATAGACGGCGCCGCCCACCCCGACCAGCGTCACCGCACCGGCGGCAACGACGGCGGGCGCGGTCAGAGCTGCGCCAATCGAGGTTCCCGAAGTCCCCAATACGCCGGAGATGAAGCTGCCGGAGCCTTTCATGATCAGCGCCCCGGAACTGTGGCTGATGATCTCTCCAACATCGGGTGACAGCGCGGATTGCGCCGTGTTCATCGCCATATCAAGGCCCGTTTGCGCGTAGGACCGCGCTTCGTCCTTGGTGGCGTTCACGCGTTCGCAGAATGTCTTTGGGTTGTTGCAGATCAGATAGGCATTGCGATCCCCCTCAGAGAACCCCGTATAGGTATCGGCATCCTTGTCGTAGACAAGGCAGAACGGCTTGCGCTCTGCATCGGTCAGGCCGGGCGTAAATTCCCGCAGCGTCAGATAGGCGGGGCAATCCACTTTGCCCCAACGCCCGAACAGCCTTTCGCGGACCGATGTATTACCCTTCATTTCCTTTTTCAGGATGTACTGGCCGGTGCCGCTCAGATCCCTCTGCGACACGGTGTAGTCAATCTGATGAAGTGTCCCGTTTAGCGAGGTTCTGCAACTGGCCGCCCACGCAGGGGCAACGATCGCCCACTGAACTAAGGCGATGATTGAGATGCGCAGCAACATTCAGGGCTTTCTCCTTTGGTCAGTCATCCGGACTGGTGGGTGTCCGCAGCGCAGTGATGGGCCGGACGCGGTCATTTGTCCACTGCATGCGCTATCAACAAGTGCCGCCGAACCCATTTGTGATGCGCTCCACGCGGGATGTCGCCAGCGGGGACAATGGCGCGCTTTCGCCGTGAACCTAAGTCAGCACATGGTTCGTCGCGCTCAAGGGTTCCGGGGGCTGGCGGTCCAGTGCTTCTGACGCGGAAATCTCAATCGTGCGACACATCGCATCGAGCGGCAGGCCGTTCTGAACATTGCGAAACGGCAGTTCCAGCTCATTGGTCACTGCTTGGAGGCCAAAGAACACGTAGGCCACCACCGCCGAAAATACCGGGGCGAACCAACTGGTGGATTCGATCAGCGCGAAGGGCAGCAACCAGCAGTAAAGGTAGGTCGTTCGGCGCACCAGCAGGGAATACACGAAGGGCAGCGGCGTCGTCACGATCCGCTCGCATCCCGCTTGTGCCAGTGCCAATGAGGACAGTGTCTGCGAGATGGTCATCTGGCCAAAACCGCTGATGGCGTCTTTCTCACTCAGTTTGCCAATTTGATCGGCCATGGACCGTAGTGCCGCATCTGCAGGGTTGTTGCGCGCAATCATCGCTGTAGATTTCGCCTCGCCGATCCAGGGAACTATGTCAGAGCGTACGTCGACTTTTCGCAAAAAACCGCGATGAAGATGGGCAAACGCGACGGCGCAGGACAGGATATGCTCGCGGTCTGACCCCTTCCCGACAAAGACACACATGTGTCGCCCCAGATTGCGCACATCGGCGATCATTGATCCCCAAAGTTTGCGGGCCTCCCACCAACGGTCATAGGCTGCGTTGTTGCGAAACCCAAGGAACAGCGACAGCGCGACGCCAAATATCCCCATGGCGCCTATCGAAATATGCGGCAAGGTGACGACGCGTTGATCGATTACCAGGATAGTCGCCGACAACAGGGCGACCCCGATGATCCTGCCGATGATTTTCGGCACAACCGATCCTTGCATCACAAAGAAAAGTTGGAGTGAAGACGGGTGCTCTCTGACGATCATCTGATTTTCCCCATCGATTGCAGCTTCAAAAAGCGCAAGATCAGTCCAGCCCTTGGCTCAGATGGTCTAGCAGCAGCACCTCGGGCGGCAGGGGCTGGTTTTGTGGATGGATCGCGTCCGGTGCATGATGCCAACCGCGCTTCAGGTGCCCCGATCTGACGGCTGACCTGCGCTGTGGAAATCCCCAGCCGGTTGGCGGCTGTAAGGCTTGCGGTCTCTGCGTCGGCGACAAATTCGGACACTCCTTCCCAACTGGAAATCGACGCCTCCCTTGCGAACAGACGCGCCTCCATTGTTACGCTAACCTCATACTGATTTGTAAAGATATATGATTATGGCGGGATAGAAATACAGGGTGTCCCGCATATTACCCGCTGCACGAGCGACATCCCCATCAACCAAAGCGACGCGAGCCCCCTGGGACCTAGCAGTATACACACCACTTGACCCCGTTGAACCGCGACATGCGGTTCGCTATCTACCTGCCGTCGCAGACTGCGAAGGGGCAATAGGTGCCGGTGCTCTATCGGCTGTCGGTGCCGACCTTCGCCAATGAGAATTTCATGCAGAAAACCGGCGCGCAGAGCATGGCCGCAAAGCTGGGTGTTGCAATTGTCGCCCTTGATACCAGCCCGCGTTCCATTTTTCCTGTGCTGGATTTTAGCGCCATAGATGGGCGCCACGGCAAGGTTTTTTCGCAATTTTCCACCGTTTGGTGTTAGATTATGCCTGAGGCCGAGCGAAATATTCACACAAGGAGAAGAGACAATGTCCAGTTCCTATAAAGGTGGATGCGATCACGTCCACGTCAGTGCCAACGCGGAGCCGATCGACAATCACGTCTGCCATTGCAATGTCTGCAAGGGCGTGACCGGCCAGCAGACCACCCATGTGGCCTTCTTCAATTACGGCGACCTGTCGGTCGACCACCCGGAAAAGATGAATCGCCAGCCGTTCAACAAGGATAACCCCGACGGCCCGCTCGAGCTTTGCACTTGTGCCGAGTGCGGCGCCGCCCTGATGCTTGACGACAAGCAGAAACGCATCCGCGTCGCCGTGCCGAATGTCATGGGCTACAATGACTCGTCGTTCCCCGAGGCCACCTATCACGCATTTTACGACGGTTCGAAAGATTACGCCAAACCATCGGACGGTCGCCCGGTCTATGAGGGCCTGCGCCCGGAATTTGTCTGGCCCGAACCCGCCTGAGCGGGCGGTCCCATTCTTGATCTTGGCATCATCGGTCATTGTGGGCGACTGACAGACGTCACGCTGAAGCGCGCGTTACGGAAACAGGAAGGGCGCGGTTCGGCTGGCTTTTGACGTTGCCACACTGGCCGGTGGCCCTTGCGCGACGACGGCGCCGCCTTCGTCGCCAGCACCGGGGCCGATGTCGATGATCCAGTCGCTGGTTCGGGCGACCAGCATATTGTGTTCGACCAGGATGACGGAGTTGCCTGCCTCGACCAGCCCGTTCAATTGTGCCATCAGCATAGTCACATCCGCGGGGTGCAGGCCGGTGGTGGGTTCGTCCAGAACATACAGCGTGTCGCTTCGACCCGCGCGTTGCAATTCCGTTGCGAGCTTGATCCGTTGTGCTTCGCCGCCCGAAAGCTCGGTTGCGGGCTGACCGAGGCGCAGATAGCCGAGGCCGACTTGCAGCAAAGCTTCTAGGGCACGCGAAACCGCAGGTTCATCGCGGAAAAATGCGTGGGCCATGTCGACCGTCAGGTCCAGCACTTCGGCAATGTTCTTGTCGCGGTAGGTGATCTCCAGCGTCTTGGCGTTGTACCGTTGGCCGTGACATACGGGGCAGGGCGCGTAGACACTGGGAAGAAACAGCAGCTCCACGCTGACAAAACCGGCGCCTTCGCAATTCGGGCAACGACCCTTTGCGACATTGAAAGAAAAGCGCCCCACATCGTAGCGGCGTGCCTTCGCGTCGCGGGTCGCGGCGAACAGCCTGCGAACGTGGTCAAACAAACCGGTATATGTGGCAAGGTTGGAGCGCGGCGTGCGCCCGATGGGCTTTTGGTCAACGGTCACCAAACGGCGAACATGCACCATCCCACCAACAATCCGCCCGCCGGTGGCTGCCTCCAGTTCGCGCTCCAGCAACTCGGCGTCACCGCTTGGGGCTTCAAGAGGCTTCTTTTGCCCCAACGCGTCGCCAACGAGTTCGACGAGCGCCTGACTGACAAGGCTGGATTTGCCCGAACCTGATACACCTGTGACGGTTGTCAAAACCCCGAGCGGGAATTCGACGTCCAGACTCCGCAGGTTGTTTCGGTCGATCCCTTCCAGCTTTAGCCAGCCTGACGGGTGTCTTGGCGTGCGATCCGCAGAGATATCAGGCGAGAACAGATAGCGCCCGGTATGGGACTCCTGCACGCCGCGCAGGCCGTCTATCGGGCCATTGTAGACAACTTGCCCGCCATGCGTTCCGGCATCCGGCCCGATATCCACGATCCAGTCGGCATGTCGAATGACGCTGTCATCATGTTCGACAATGAACAGGGAGTTGCCGGCGCCTTTGAGTTCATCCAGCGCACCCAGCAATGCCAGCGTGTCCGATGGGTGCAGCCCCGCAGACGGCTCATCTAGAACATAGATCACACCGAACAGTTGCGAGCGGATTTGCGTGGCCAGCCGCAGGCGCTGCAACTCGCCCGGAGACAAGGTTGGCGTGCTGCGTTCCAGCGACAGGTATCCAAGCCCAAGGGCTGTTAGCGTCTCGACGCGGGCCAGAATATCGCTGGCAATGCGCTGTGCCACGATGGTTTTCTCCGGGTGCAAATCGCTCTCTTCCGGTTTTGCAGTGGCAGCACCTCGCAGCCGCCCGGCTAGCTCGCTCAGCGTGAGTTGCGACAATTCCCCAATATCCAGTCCGGCAAATTTCACCGACAGCGACTCGCGCTTCAGCTTCTTGCCGTTGCAGTCCGGGCACTCGGAAATCTGCATGAACTGTGACACACGTTTCTTGGTGCGATGGCTTTGCGTCGTTGCAAACGAGTGTAACACGTAGCGCTGCGCGCTGGTGAATGTCCCCATGTAACTGGGCGACAGGTTGCGCTGCCGCGCGATGCGCGTCTCATCTGGGTCGAACCCGGCGTAAACCGGCTCGACCGGCGTTTCGTCGGTAAACAGGATCCAGTCGCGCGTTTTCTGGGGCAGATCCTTCCACGGGATATCGATGTCATGGCCGAGCGAAACAAGGATGTCGCGCAGGTTTTGACCCTGCCACGCGGGCGGCCACGCAGCGACGGCGCGCTGCCGGATGGTTTTCGTATCGTCGGGCACGAGCAGCTTTTCTGTCACCTCAAACACGCGCCCGATGCCATGGCATCGCGGGCAGGCGCCGTCAGGTGTGTTGGGCGAGAACGCATCCGCGTAAAGCATCTGCTGCCTGCGCGGATACTGCCCGGCGCGCGAATACAGCATGCGCAGGCCGTTGGATATCGTCGTGACGCTCCCGACCGAGGATCGCGCAGACGGCGCGCCCCGTTGCTGTTGCAGCGCGACCGCTGGCGGAAGGCCGTCGATGGCATCGACGTCCGGTTCACCAACCTGATCAATCAACCGGCGCGCATAGGGCGACACGGAATCAAGATACCGGCGCTGCGATTCCGCAAACAGCGTCCCAAAGGCCAGCGAGGATTTTCCAGACCCCGAAATACCCGTAAAAACGACCAGCGCATTGCGGGGCAGATCAATGTCGATGTTTTTCAGATTGTGGACACGCGCGCCGCGCACCTGAATGCAGTGGTCAGGGTCGCAGGCGACAGTCTCAGGTTTATTTTGGGTAATTGTTCAGGTCTCGTCTGGCTATGGCAACAATATGGTCGAGCCGGTCGTTCTGCGACCTTCCAGATCCTGATGTGCCGTGACGGCATCCGCCAGTGCATAGGTTTGGTTGACCTCGATCTTGACGGCGCCCGACCCGACAACCTCGAACAGGTCAGCCACGTTGGCCTGCAATGCCTCATCCGAGGCCACATATGTGTTCAGCGATGGGCGCGTCAGATAAAGCGACCCTTTCGCCGCCAGAACGCCAGTGTCAAAATCCTTTACCGGACCGGAGGCAGAGCCAAAACTGGCCAGCAGGCCAAACGGGCTGAGGCTGTCGAGCGATGCATCTAGCGTGGCCTGACCGACACCATCATAAACCACCGGCACCCCCTTGCCATCCGTCAGCGCGCGGACCCGCTCTGCCACGTTTTCTTCGGTGTAATTTATCACCTCGTCACAGCCGAAGGATTTGGCCAGCGCGGCCTTTTCCGGTGAACTGGTCGTGCCGATGACGCGGGCGCCCAGATGTTTCGCCCACTGAACGGCAATCAGGCCAACGCCACCGGCAACCGCGTGCCACAGAATCGTATCGCCCGCTTTGACCTTGTAGGTTTCCCGCAACAAATAGCGCACCGTCATGCCCTTGAGCATCATGGCGGCCGCAGTTTCATCCGCGATTGTGTCCGGCATTTTGCTAAGCCTGTTCGCTGGCATGTTGCGCGCTTGCGAATAGGACCCCAGCGGCCCCGCGCCATAGGCAACCCTGTCGCCGTCTTTGAGATGTGTGACACCATCGCCAACTGCTTCGACAACGCCGGCTCCCTCAAAACCCAAACCGCTGGGCAAGGGCAGGGGATAGGCACCAGACCGATAATAGGTATCGAGGTAGTTGAGTCCGATGGCAGTATGGCGCAACCGTACCTGACCGGGCCCCGGAGCATCCAGGGTAACGTCTTCATATTGCATGACGTCCGGGCTGCCGGTTTTGTAAAACTTGATCGCCTTCATATGCTTGATTTCCCGACTGTGGCCATTGGTACTGCTTCCAAGAGAAACCGTATCACATTCACAAGTTAGTCCAAGTCGTCAATCGAACCTCTCATCTTTCAGATTACAAAGTGACCCATTACCCGATTTTTGCTTGCAAGCGCCTCATGCCGCGTCGGTCAAAGCAAGCAGATTTTGGCCGGATTGCAATACGCCATCCTTGATGTCGTTGGCGATGGCGTCGTGCAGAGCGGTTGCGTCGCGGGTCGTCAGCGCGGCCAGAATCTCCTTGTGGCGATCAATCTCGTAATATTCCGTGACCCGCGTGATGACCTGACGCTGGAACGGACCCAGCTGTAGCCAGATGCTTTCAATGATGGGCATCGAGGCTTGGGCCGGGTTGACCGTGTACAGCGTGCGGTGAAAGGCCTGGTTCAGCAAGGTCAGTTGGTCCAGATCTCTTTCGGACACGAACCTGTCCATTCTGTTATCAATCTCCGTCAGTTTTTCGATGATGATATCCGACACATAGGGCAGCGCGCGGTTGGCGGCATGGACCTCGACCGCGACGCGCAGCGCGACCAGTTCTTCAAAGCGATCAGGTGTCATCAAGGGCACCGTCATGCGGCGGTTATCCTTGATCTGGATCGCATGTTCCGAGCTGAGCCGCCGCACCGCCTCGCGAACCGGGGTCGGGCTAAGGCCCAGACGTTCGGCCAGCCCACGCATCGTCAGCGATGTGCCTGGCTCGATCGCACCCAGCATGATTGCGTTGCGCAGGCGCTCGTACACGTGTTCCTGTGTCGTCGCACCGGATGTTTCGGGGATATCCGGGATATTGAGTTCGCCGTTGCTGGTCATGAGGCTGCCCTTGGTAATGCCGAGTGTGGTTATATTCCGTAAAACGATTGACACAATGCGGTTAACGATATTACGAGCTATACAACGATATCACAATTTATCCAACAGTATCGAAAGGTGACGCATGTCTGACAACAAGGCCGAAGCGTGGCTGGCGCAGCACCCGGAGATTGATTCCATCTTTGCCTGCGTATGCGATCTGAACGGCACAATGCGGGGCAAGCGTGTTCCGGTCGATCAGGTTTCCAAGGTGGTGGAGGGTGGTCTACGGATGCCGCTCTCGATCGTTGGCATGGATGTCTGGGGCGAGGATGTTGAAAACAGCGAACTGGTCTTTGAGACGGGCGATTCCGATGGGTTGTGCGATTTCACCGGTCGCCCGTTGATGCCGATCACCTGGACCAGCCGCCCGACGGCGCTGGCGATGCTGTGGATGCGGCAAGAGAACGGCGCGCCGTTTCCGGGCGATCCGCGACGGGCCCTGGCGCGCGTGGCCGAGCAGTACAAGGAGCGCGGGCTGACGCCAGTGGTGGCGACCGAACTGGAATTCTATCTGGTCGATCCCACGGAGGATCACCCGCAAGCGCCACAATCACCGGTCACCGGAAAGCGTCTGGATTCCGACGGGGCGCTGTCGCTTGACGACTTGCAACATTTTGATGAATTTCTGAACGATGTTTACGACGCCTGCGAATTGCAGGGCATTCCGGCGGATGCGGCGATCTCGGAAAACGGGGCAGGGCAGTTCGAAATCAACATGAGGCATGTCGCCGATCCCTTGCGTGCCGCTGATGATGCGGTTCTGTTCAAGCGGCTGGTGCGCGGCATCGCCCGCAAACACGATTTTGCCGCGACCTTCATGGCCAAACCCTATGGCGATCTGTCGGGTAGCGGCTTTCACGTGCATTTCTCGCTGGTCGATGAAAATGGGGTGAACGTGTTCGACAATGGCGGCGATGAGGGAACCCCGCTGTTGCTGAACGCCGTGGCCGGATTGCTGGCGACGATGCAGCAAAATACCCTTACATTTGCGCCGCACGAAAATTCCTATCGCCGTCTGCTGCCCGGTGCCCATGCGCCCACCAACGTCGCGTGGGGCTATGAGAATCGCACCGCCGCGATCCGTATTCCCGGCGGAGATCCAAGGGCGCGTCGCATCGAACATCGCGTCGCCGGGGCCGATGCCAACCCCTATCTGGTGCTGGCCAGCATTCTGGGCGGGGCGCTGCTGGGCATCGAAAACGACATGCAGCCAACCGCACCGATTGCGGGCGACGCATATGCGATGAAGCTGGACAATCTGCCGCTGGACTGGGCGACAGCCATCGACGCCTTTCGCAAGGGCGGCGATGTGCCGACCATCTTCTCGCGGCGTTTGCAGACGATGCTGGTCGAATGCAAGATGCAGGAACTGCGTAAATTTGCCCGCCATGTGACCAATCTTGAATATGACAGCTATCTGGAGGTCGTGTGATGACGTTGCAGAAATCCTATGCCGGCGACGGCAGCCACACCGCCAGCTACTACGCGGCCTCGGCCAACCCCGCGCCGGAGCGGCCCGAACTGTCCGGCGATCATCAGATCGACATCTGTATCGTCGGCGCCGGATATAGCGGCCTCTCGACAGGTTTGCACCTTGCGGAAAAGGGCTACAAGGTCGCCATCATCGAGGGCGCACGGGTCGGCTGGGGTGCCTCGGGGCGCAATGGCGGGCAGATCGTCAACGGGCTGAACGCCAGCTTGCAGACGATCAGGAAACGCTATGGTCAGGATACGGCCACGTTCGTCGCCGGTCTGGTGCAGGAGGGCGGCGAGATCATTCGCGAGCGGATCAGCACCTATGACATCAAGTGCGATTTGAAGGAAAAGAACATCTTTACCGGCCTGACCAGCGCCCATATGGGCGAGCTGGAGGACCGGATGAAGCTGTGGGCCAGCTACGGCATCAAGAACCAAGAGATGCTGGACAAGACCGAGCTGCGCAAACACGTCAATTCCGACCTCTACGCGGGCGGGCTGATCGACCATTCCGGCGGCCATATGCACCCCTTGAATCTGGCTTTGGGCGAGGCGGCGGCGTTCGAGAAGAACGGCGGCACGATCTATGAAATGTCGCCGGTCATCGACGTGGATCACGCGGCGGCCCGACCCGTGGTCAGAACCGCCAAGGGGTCAATGACCTGCAAGACGCTGGTTCTGTGCGGCAATGCCTATCTGGGCCATGTGGTGCCGACGCTGACCGCGCGGGTGATGCCGGTCTCGACGCAGGTGATGGCGACCGAACCCTTGGGCGAGGCGCGCGCGCAGGAATTGCTGCCGACGGATACCTGCATCGAGGATATCCGCTATATTCTTGATTACTATCGTTTGTCCGGCGACAATCGCATGCTGTTTGGCGGCGGCACGGTTTACGGTGGTGCAGATCCCAGCGATATCAAAGCCAAGTTGCAGCGCAACATGGACAAGGTGTTCCCGCAACTGAAGGGCGTCAAAATCGACTACGCCTGGAGCGGTAATTTCGCCCTGTCGTTCAGCCGCGTGCCGCAGATGGGCCGTATCGGCGACAACACCTATTTCGCGCATGGCTACAGCGGCCATGGCGTTACCGGATCACACACCTTCGGACGCATCCTGTCAGAGGCGATTGACGGCGACCTGACAAGGTTCGACGTGTTCGCCAAGGTGCCGTGGTATCCATTCCCCGGCGGGCGCATGTTCCGCGTTCCCTATTCGGCGATGGGCTC